>CAWAKR010000018.1:0-106548 GCA_963782755.1 Candidatus Acidiferrales bacterium | reverse complement strand
GTCGTGGCCGGTCGTCGAGTAATGCGATGACGCGACGCTGGCCGGGCGAACAGGCCTCACAGCAGCTTGATGTAAAGCGACGACAGTTGCGTCGCGCCGATCATGATGATGTTCTCGCGCGCGACGTGATTGTGGCCTTTCGCAGGACTTGGGCCAGCGTGCAACGTCTGCGCGATGGCCCTGGTGGCGATAAGGCTGGCGCCCAATATTAGGGCCTGAATGACCGGCGTCGAGCGCGGAATACCATCAAGCCGTGTGAATGTGAAAAGCACCAAAGTGGTCATGGTCTGGGAGAAAGCAGCCGCCTTCATCGCATCCAGAGCATCGTGAACGGAGAAATAGCGCGTTATCCCGTCATGAAGGCGGAATACCAGGAAGGCAATAAGTGTAAAACCTACCGAGATGGCGCAATAAAGGGCGGCATTGGAAGCATATTGATCTGGTGCGGGGATGCCGCTGCATGGGTGGACCCATTAACCGGCGAAGGATTGTATTACGCGATGCGGTCCGGCGAATTGCTGGGCCACGCACTGGCCGAAGGCTGTCCTGAAAAATATCCAGGGCGCGTACGTGCATCGTTTTCCGCGGAACTGGAATTTGCCTCGCGAATTGTTCGACGCTTCTATCGTGGGTCTTTCCTGGGATCGGCGGTCACCACGCGCATGGTCCAATTCCTGCAGCGCAACGCGGTGTTCCGCCAACTGATGAGCGATCTCTTCTGTGGCACGCAGGATTACACCACCTTGAAGCAGCGCGTGCTGGGCCATCTGGGCGGAACTCTCAGCCAGTTTGTCTCCAGCGTTCTGAATTTCGATCGGCCTGCGGCCAAAGTTCCAACCTATCCGGCCGCTGACTAACCGCCGTCACTCCACGCAATCAGAAAAACACGGTTTTCAAAATGTGTAGATGCTTTGCGGTTGTGGGCATCGAACAGGTATCCTGACACAGCGAAAACTATGGCCACGACAACCACCACATTGACGATAATTCCCCCTGACGAGAAGAAAGCCAAGAAAAAGGTGGATTGGAAGGCGCTACCGGAAATCTGGAGCATGATCCGGCCGCGGCGCGGAACCCTGCTGCTGGGATTTGTGTTGATGGCGATAAACCGCTTGGCCGGATTGGTGCTGCCCGGCTCGACGAAATACCTCGTCGACAATGTGATTGGGAAGCACCAGGTAAATCTGCTGGGGACGATTGTGTTGGCCGTCATTGGCGCGACCGTAGTTCAAGGATTGTCTTCGTTCACGTTGACGCAATTGCTCTCGAAGTCCGCGCAGCGCATGATTTCCGATCTGCGAAAACAGGTCCAGGCGCATATCGGGCGATTGCCAGTAACGTTTTATGACGCGAACAAAACCGGTGTTCTGGTTTCGCGCATCATGAGCGACGTGGAAGGCGTTCGCAATCTGATTGGAACGGGATTGGTGGAATTTGTGGGCGGAATTATGACCGCCGTGCTGGCTCTGGTGATTCTGTTGCGCATCAGCACGCTGATGACCGTGGTTGCGTTCGTAGTGCTGATGGGATTCGCGCTCTTTCTGAACAAGGCGTTTTCTACAATCCGGCCGATATTCCGGGCGAGACCGAAAATCAACGCGGAAGTGACCGGAAGACTTACGGAGTCTCTTGGCGGCGTGCGCGTGGTAAAGGGATACCACGCAGAGAGCCGCGAAGAAGAAGTGTTCGGCGGAGGGGTGCAACGTTTGCTGGACAACGTGCTGAAGACACTGACAGCGACTTCTCTGATGAGCCTGTCCGGAGCCACGCTGACGGGAATCGTGAGTGCGGTGATCATGTACCTGGGGGCGCGGCAAATAATAGCCGGCACCATGACATTGGGAACGTTCATTACCTATGTGTTCTTCCTGGGGTTGATGGTAGCGCCGGTATTCCAGATTGTGGCCATCGGCACGCAGATTACCGAGGCGATCACGGGACTGGAGCGGACGCGAGAGATCTTGAATGAGTCGATGGAAGATCAGGATCCCAACCGCACCATGGCTTTGGGGCGAATTGAAGGCAACGTAAGTTTTGAAGATGTCCATTTTTCCTATGAGGCAAACAAGGAAGTGCTGCACGGGATTTCGTTCGAGTCGAATCCCGGAACGG
Organism: Candidatus Acidiferrales bacterium; assembly: GCA_963782755.1. Lineage (GTDB taxonomy): Bacteria > Acidobacteriota > Terriglobia > Acidiferrales > UBA7541 > Acidiferrum. The sequence goes on along the minus strand of CAWAKR010000018.1, from coordinate 104,436 downwards.
TGACGGCGCTGGTCGGGCCTTCGGGCTCTGGAAAGTCGACGATTATCGGATTGCTTTCGGCATTCTACACGCCCACAACCGGGCGTGTGCTGGTGGATGGCGTGGATTTATCAAAGGTGTTGTTGAGTTCGTATCGCACGCAACTTGGCGTGGTGCTGCAGGAAACGTTTTTGTTCGATGGTTCTATTCGCGAAAACGTGTCTTACGCGCGACCCGAGGCCAGTGAAGAAGAAATCATGGCGGCGTGCCGAATTGCTCGAGTGGATGAGTTTGCGGATACATTTGAGAAAAAGTACAACACCGTGGTGGGCGAGCGCGGCGTGAAACTTTCCGGTGGACAAAAGCAACGGGTGTCAATTGCGCGGGCCATTCTGGCCGATCCACGAATTCTGATTCTGGATGAAGCTACGTCAAGTCTCGATTCTGAATCCGAAGCTTTGATTCAAGAAGGATTGCGCTACCTGATGCGCGGACGGACGACGTTTGTGATTGCGCACCGGTTATCGACGATTCGGCGCGCAGAACAGATTCTGGTGGTGCAAGACGGGAGAATCCTGGAGCGCGGCACGCATGAATCGCTCTACACCGCACAGGGACGGTATTTTGAGTTGTACACGAAGCAGCATGCCGTGGAGACGAATTTGTTTTTGGCGCCGGGCGAGGGGGATCGGACAGATCCAGCGAATGGCGATGAAGGGACAGGCGGGGCCGCGCCACGCGGTGGGGCGGCGGATGCGATTCGATTGATGAGGAATCCTGCGGGATAACGACAGGCGCGTAACGGCTTCGTCCCGGCGAATGCGATTGTGCGAAAAACTTGCCGCGGTCCCTCTACCGCGTGCCGCAAGAGACGCAGCAGTCCAGTCGGGATCGCAGACTTTGCGGACGGATACGTTCAGATAAGTTTGAGGGTAAATGCGCACCCTCAAATATGCAGGGTGCGGTACATAAGAGCAGAACCTAAGAAAAAACCCCACACGTGAAAGCGACGTGTGGGGCACCTCTCAAGGTTGATTGTCAGTTACAAATTCCCAGGACATATTCATTAGAGGGAAGGGCGGCGGAGGATCGGCTTCTTGGCCATGGCTCCCTGCACGGGGAGAAGAGTCGCCATTTTGCGGATCATGGCGAGGACCAGGCGCTTGTCGCCTTCCGAAAGAGTGGTGCTGTATTTCTTAATTTCAGCGAGAAAGCGAATTTCGTCCTGAGAGAGTTCACCAAGCATCTTCTGGGTCTCTTTGTCGTGGGTAGTTTCCGTGCCCGGGAAAAAATCGGCAAGGGAAATCTCCATGGCTTCGGCAATCTTGGCAAGAGTTTCGAGCGAAGGAACGGTGTGGCCGTTTTCAACGCGGGAAAGATAGCAACGAAGGAGTCCGGTGCGGCGCTCAATGTCGCCCTGGGACAGACCGCGTTGGCTGCGATAAGTTTTGATGACTTCGCCGATGTTAACTTGGGGTTTCTCTTTAGGCACTGGTTCCTCCAACCGAAAGGGTATCTTAGTGGCTAACAGTAGAAGTGGCAAGGGGGAATCGGGTGTGGGTGGTTGCTAAAAGGTTAACGGGGTTTTGGGCGGCGGATCCGTGGCTACCACAAGGTGATCGCAACAAGAGAATTGAAAAGGTACCGGTGTGAAGACTGGCAAAAGCACAAACTTGAATAGCCGTTACTGGCTTGCCTGGTAGAGGATGCGGGCGAGGTCGGCCATCAGGACGGAACTCTTTTTGATGTCGGGCAAGCCACGGGTGAGGATTACCAGGACGAACGGGCGTGGGGCGAAGACGATGGCTGCATCGTGATGGATCTTGGTGATTTCGCCGGTCTTATGAGCGATGCGGGTGCCAGCGGGTAGGCCGGCAGGGATGCTTTCGTTGAACCGTTGATGCTCTAGGATTTCGACCATCTGGCGAGAGGCCGTCAGCGTCGACAGCTTTGCCTTCGGCGATCGCAGTCAATAACACTTGCAGTCCTCGGGCAGTAGTGGTGTTGTTCAGGCCCTTGTCAAACGCTTTGTTGTCTTCCACGCCGCGCAGAACATTCATTCCCGAGGCGTGAAGGTTCGCGACGGTAGCGCGAATATTTTCAACGCCCAGCTTTTCGATAATCAGATTCGTGGCGAGATTGCTGCTGACGGTAATCATCAAGTTGCAGAGTTCAGAAAGCGTCCGGGTCTTGCCGACCTCGTTGTAGAGAGTGGTTTCCGAATCGTCGGCGGCATCGAGTTTGTAGGGAGAGCCATCGACGATGGAGTGGAATTCGTTGTGGATGGTGAGTTGATCGGAGAGCTGAAGCTTTCCTTCCTGGGCCTGGTGAAAGAGTTCGATCATTACTGGGACTTTCATGGTGCTGGCGGCGTGAAACGGTTCGTCGGCGTGAATAAACAATTCGATATTCCCATCGAGGGTACGGAAGGCAATGGCTACGTCGGCGCCCGACGCAGCGATGCGCGATTCGATTTGCTGTTGGGTGGCGGCGGAAATGGATTGCGCGGTGGTGGGTTGAATCAGAGATAGAAAAAACGGCAAGGCGAGTACAAATCTGAAACCGTGCATTAAGTCTCCTATGACATTCGTTGGCGGACCGCGACGGAAGGCCGTCCTTACAGAAGATAACCCAAGAAGGGTGAGAAGGGGTCGGGAGTATTCCCAGCGTCGGAACCCACCCGTTGCAAGAGGCGCAGAGGATGGCAGGATCCTCAAGTTCGTATGGGTTGCGGCGGCATATCAGGAATCCAGGAGCACAGTCAGGAGTGACTGTGCCACCTTGTATCGATTAGTGAGAGAGCCTGATGGTTGCCGTCGCTATGTTGTAACCATCGATTTCGAGGACCGGCTCTTTGCCGTCGAGGTCGCTGATCTCGTAGGAGACGGAGAGAGTTCTCTCTTCACCCGGGAGCAGAGAGAAATAGTTGTCGTCCCAGAGAATGGGCACGACGTCGTCGCCATCCTTGCCGCGAGTGACGCGGAGATGAATCTGGAACGCGACACTGGCGCCGGGATTTTTTACTTTCAATTTAAGAGTTCCTTTCCCGGCTTCGTGATGGGCATCGGCTTTTACTTCGAGTTTCATCTGTGGAAGCGAATTCAGCCCGGTGAGATCTCCGAACTCTTTTTGAGGCGTATAAACGGTGTCTTTTTTGTTGGCCCAGTCCATGGTGTCGGGCTTTGTGGAAAGCCAATAGAAATTGTCACTGATGAGCTTTCCGCCGGAATCGTGAAGCTCGAGCTTCAGAAAATAGGTCGTGGTGAGCCCAGCAGGCTTAGGCAGGTCAAAGGCTTTGGCGCTCGCGTCTGCGTCGATGTCGATCGTGGCATCGTGAGCGGCGGCTTCCTTGGCGTCGATGTTGATCAGCTTGGCGCTGACCTTTAGAGATTTGAGCGGGGCATAGGTGCCGTTTACAACGGAGACGGAATCAGTGTTGTAGTCGTATTGAACGTGAACGATTTCCTGGGCTTTCTTTGTGCCGAAGTAACCGCCACCGGGCACGAGATAGTAATCGTAGAGATGCCAGATGAGGGAGGGCCAGGAGTTGTTGAGCATCCACTGGATGACGCCGGTGGCGACGTATTTATTGCGGCCGTAGGCTTCAAACATGGAGCGTTGGTTGTCATAGGCGGAAGCCTGGGCCTTGCGCTCGTAATCGTCGAGCGAGGTGGCAGTGCCGTAGCGCCGGTTAAGTCCATCCGTGAATACGTCGACAGTGGTAAAGCGTTCGCCGCCAGCGTGGAAATTCCAGTATTCGTCGATAGGCCAGAGATGGTCCTTGGGAATAAATTTGGCGAGACTTTCTTTGGTGGGGATCGCGGGACCGGGGCTGGTTTCCGTGTTGTAGCCAAAGGCGCCGCCGGCTTCGGTATCAGAGAGCCAGTACATCGGAGGAACGTACTCGTAGGGGCCAGTCATTTTCACGCCAGAAGCTCCCGTAACTTTTGTGGGAGTCTCTGAAGCGGACGAGACAGAAGGGTTCGGCCACTGCAAGTCTTTGAGAATGCCGAGATACATGTTCTCAATGTCTGGAGGCGGCGGGTTGTCGCTGCCATAGAGCCAGACAAAAACGCTGGGGTGGTTACGCAAGCGGGTGATCTGATCGACGAGAGAGGAAGCGGCGATTTTTTTAGTTTCGGCGGTCCAGTCGTCCCAATGTTCCCACATATCGCAACAGGTCCATCCGGGCATAACCAGGATGCCAAGACGATCCGTCTTCTCGAAAAATTCGTCGCGATCCATCTTGGCTTCCAGGCGAATGGTGTTGAGCCCCATGTTTTTTACGTAGGCAAGGTCAGCGTCCACCTTCCTGGTATCCCAACGAAGGAGCAGATCGGGCGCCCAAGCGGCACCGCGAATCAAAACTTTGCGGCCGTTGACTTTGAATAGGCGGCCCCCTTTGGGCGTCAACTCCGAAGTAACTTCGCGAATGCCAAAGTTGACGGTGGCGGAGTCTGAGACTTCTTTGCCCACTTCGATCCGGAATTTCGCCGTGTAAAGCGCGGGTTCGCCTATCTGGTAGGGCCACCAGAGCCGGGGATGCGCCAACTTCAGGCGATGGTATTGATCGGGTGCGAATACAACAATTTTGGTTTCGTTGGCGGCTAGCTGGACCGCTTGCGAGAGATGATCACCGTCGAGATCTACATGGAGAACAGATTCGACCGGATGATTGGTAGTGTTATGAAGCTCGGCGCTGAGCGTGAGATCAGCAGATGCGTAATCGCTGGAAAGTTTTGATGCTGCGAAGGGGGCGCGGAGGGCAATTTCGCCGCTTTCGGACAGAAACACTTCGCGCCAGATGCCCATGTCCTTGTCGGGCGGAGTGGGATTCCAGTCGACCCAGGTGAGGCCCAGATCGTTCTTCTCGGCTGCGAACACCTCCACAGCGAGAGCGTTCTTTCCGTTTGTGCGAAGCAGTTCATTCACGCGAAATTCGTAAGCACGGTAGGCACCGGCAACGTCGGCGCGGTCGGCGATCTTCTTGCCATTGAGCCAGACATTCGCACGATAGTTGATACCGAGAAAATGGAGCCACGCAGACTTGGCGGCGAAGGAAGCTGGCGCGGTAAATTCCGTGCGGAACCAATGAGAACAGCGGAACGGGCTATCGGGGGGCATGTCGCGATTGGAGAAGGGCTCCTCCCCGCCGAGACTCACGCCGGGAAATGATTTCAGATTCATCCCGAAATTCGGGTCAGGGAGAGTCTTGTCGGTGACCAGTGCGCCGACAACAGTGCCCGGAACCTCGGCAGTGTGCCACTGAGCGGCGGCAAAACCCGGCGTGGAGATCGCCTCTCCCGTGGATTTGTCGGTGCAGGAAGATTGCATTTGCCAGTTGCCGTGGAGTAAAAGCGTCGCGGCAGAGTGAGACGCGGAGTCCGCGGAGGCAAGCGTGCCCATACCGGCCCAGAGCAGAGTGAGCACCAGCACAGCGAGAGAAAGAGGGCGAAACGTGGAAATTCTCATGGAAGCTCCGTGCCGAGAAAATCCGGCAGACCTATATTAAACCGATTCAATAGAGGGTGCCAGCATTTTTTGAAAGGCCCGGAAATCAAAAGGTATCGGAAGTGATTTGAGGATTCTGGGGAGTCCAGTCCGAGGGAGGAAAGGCCACGTGCCAGAAATTGGAACTAGCGGTGGTGAACTCCAGACCGACTTCGCAAATTCCGTCGCGGGCCTCGTTCATGTAGGCGACGCGGCAGGATTGTTCTTCACTGGTTTCAGGATTGCGGATGATGAGCGCCTGGCCAACGCGGACTTTCATTGCAAGATAGATTAGTCCGCCATGGGCATTGACCACAGCGGTGTAGGTTTTCTCGGAGAGCGGTTGTTTGTCGGCGCCAATGGCAATGACCAAAATGGGCATGCGCAGCAAGACTCGCTGACTGCGGCGGCGCGTACTCATAGGTGTCAGGTTGGACGAGAGAGAGGGCATGAAGTCGTAAGTTAGAAAACCTTTATGGCAGCAGAAAAGGCAGGCGTCAAGAGGCGGAAAGTACCACGGTTTCCAAGCGAAGAAGTGGTCCCGGAGGAGGGAGTCGAACCCACACGCCCGCGAAGGGCGGCAGATTTTGAGTCTGCTGCGTCTGCCAGTTCCGCCACTCCGGGAGAACTATAATGAAAATAACATGGAGAGGGTGTTGGGTAAAGTGGCAGAAATTTCCGCCCTGCCGTTTGTTGAGATTCTGGGACTGCGAGCGGAAAAGCTGCGGCGCTCCGCTCAGATGACAGATGCAGTATGGGCAGTAATGCTAGAAGTTAGCAGACGGCGGAAGAAAGCTTGTCGGAGGAAAGTGGGCGGGATAGACTCTGCAGGCTGCGGCACAAGGTCGAGCCCCGATGAAAACCACCAATCCTTCGGAAGATCCACGCGGGTCGCTGCTGGGATTCTGGGCGTTGATAGCGGCGCAGTTTCAAGGGGCATTCAGCGACAATACGCTGAAGTGGTTGGTGAGTTTTCTGGTATTGGAATTGGGAGTATCGCATGAACGGCGCGACTTCCTGTTCGTTCTGGTTGTGCCGCTGGTCTTCGCAATTCCCTTCCTGCTGTTCTCCATACCCGGTGGCTATGTGGCGGACCGCTTCAGCAAGCGCAGCGTGACCGTGTGGACGAAATTGCTCGAAGTGGGAACGATGTGCTTCGTGACCTTCGCTCTGTGGCAAAACCGGCTAGACCTGGCGGCGGTTGCGCTGTTTCTGGTGTGTACGCAGGCGGCGATCTTCGGTCCGTCGAAGTATGGATTGTTGCCAGAGCTGTTGCCTACCAGCAAACTGAGTTGGGGAAACGGCGTTATTGAATTGTGGACGCTACTGGCGGCCATCGGCGGAACGCTGGCGGGCGGATTTCTGGCGCACCATTTTCACGGGCGGCAGGAGTGGTCGGGAATCTTTCTAATCGTGCTCTCACTGCTCGGCTTGATCAGCAGCTTAGGAATTTCACGCGTGCCGGCAGCCGATCCCGGGCGAAAGTTTGCGTGGAATTGGGTGAAGGAGTTTTTCGAAGAAGTTGGCAGGATCCGAGAAGATGCCGTGTTGTGGGTGGCGATTATTGCGAACACATTTTTCTGGTTTCTGGGCGCGATCCTGCTGCTGAACATAGTGCTGTACGCGACGGACATTCTGCAGGTGGACGAGGCACACAGCAGTTACCTGCTGGCGGCGTTGAGCCTGGGGATCGGCGCAGGCAGCTATATGGCGGGGCTGGCTTCTGGACGGAAGATCGAGACGGGGATGATTCTGCCTGGGTTGACGGGCATCGTGATGGCCACCGGAGCCTTGTTCGTGCCGGGTTTATCCTACGAGTTTGTGATGATTCTGCTGTTCGTTCTGGGAGTGACGGCGGGTTTCTTCGTGGTGCCGGTAAATGCGCTGATCCAGAACCGGCCAAAGCCTGAGGTGAAGGGCCGGGTCATCGGAGTGTCGAATTTCCTATCATTTGGGGGGATCGCGCTACAACCATTGGTGCAATACGCGATGCTTCGACTGGGCCACCCCGACCCGGGTCATGTATTCCTGATTTGTTCGGTCGCCTGCGTGTTTATGGCGTTCGTTTTGGCACGGATGCTGCCCGAATTGTGGCCCAGTGCCCTTTACTGGACGCGGCTGAGGCATAGGACTAGTCTATAAGCAGGCCGACAGGGGACGCACGCCCAGCGCAAAGTCGGTTCCAAAACGGGAATATATGGCCACGGGCATCACTGTAGCGGGCTCACATCCGGAGCACCGCGACTTAGCGTATTGGATGGATCGAGTTCTGAAAGAACTGGAGAAGGTGCAGACTGCACCGGATCCGGACGCAGTGCATGACCTACGCGTAGCAATTCGGCGGTGCCGCTCGGTAGCCGCTGTGATGGAAGAAGTCGACCCGGACGCCGCCTGGCCGGAGATGAGAAAGCTCCCACGAAAACTGTTCCACGACTTGGGCGAGTTGCGCGATACGCAGGTGCTGGAGGAGTGGGTCAAGAATCTCTCCGAAGAAGGCGATGTGCTCCGCGAAGTGTTGCTGGCGAGCTTCTCCGAGAAGGAAAATGAGTTGCGAGAGGGCGCACTCCGTGCCGCGGAGAAATTTGATCCGAAAAGCTGGAGAAAAATGGGGCGAGCGCTGCGGCGAAGGGCGCGGCTGGTGCCGGCGGATAGCCCTGCGGCCGAATGTCTGGCGTTAGAGCGACTGGAGGCAGGGAGGCAATTGCACACGCGGGCGTTCCGCTCGACAAAGGCGGAGGCGTGGCACGCGCTGCGGATTGGCGTGAAGAAATTTCGGTACACAGTGGAGAGTCTGCTTCCGGTGCGGTATGAAGCTTGGGGCCATGACTTGAAGAGGGTGCAGGATCTGCTGGGCGAAGTGCACGATCTGGATGTGTTAACGACAACGATTCGAGAGTTGGCCACAGCGGGACTGGAAGAGCGGCGCGACGCGTGGATTGAACGGATCACCCTGGAGCGCAACCGCCGCCTTGAAACCTACCGGCAGTTGACGATGGGAAGAACGAATCTATGGCACGACTGGCGGCAGGGCCTTCCGGAAGACACAAAACTGGAATCCGCGGGATTGGCGCGACTGCGCGTGACGGTGCGATCACTGGACAAGAATGCGCGGCGCAGCGGGCAGGTATCGTCACTGGCGATGAAATTGTATGACGGGTTGGCACGGATGCAAGCCGCACCGGTGTTCGACGACAAAAGTCTGCGAAAGATCATGAAAGCGGCAGCGCGAGTACATGGCATTGGCTCCGGGCTGGAATCGAAGTTGCCACAGAAAGCGGCACGCGATTTTCTGCTGGAGATGGAGAGACCTGCGGGTTGGACCGCCGAAGAGTGGCAGTTGATGGCCGTGGTGGTGAGATATCACCGGGGGAAACAGCCGGAAGCGAAGCATAAGGGATTTGCGAAGCTCAACGAAATAGAGCGCGGGAAAGTTTGCGCGTGTGCCGGTGTACTGCGGTTGGCGCGGATTCTGCGTAAATGCGGAGTGCACAGCGCAGTTGGCGTACAACTGGAAAAATCCGTCGATGCCGTGATTGTGCGCGTGCCAGGATTGATCTATACGGAAGAGACAGCCGCGGGGATCGCGACAGGAAAACATTTATTGGAAACTTGCATCGGATGCCCAGTGTTGTTGAAGGCCTTGCCAGTGGCGAGCAACGTGGTGGAATTGCGGAAGAGAGTGGAGACGGTGCCGCCGGTGGTAGCGTCGGATTGAGCTTGAGGATTTGATTCAGGCCACCTGAATTGATTTTGCTGACCTGGCAGTAGCGGCACTGCACCCCTACAGGAAGGCCCAACGGTACAGCCAAGAATGGCCGTACCACGTAAATTCCCTCAGTAATTACTTTCCCATTTTGCGTAGAATCTTGGGCGTGGCAATCCAGACGAGTTCGCCTGTGGGTGGTGCCACGCGCTTCAATTCCACTAACGCGACTCCTGCCTTTTTTAGCGCAGTGATGTGATGTTTGGAGTTGAGGGCGGCGGCCAGCAGATCGTCCAGGTGCGGAGCGTGGCCGAAGAGGAAGACTACGGAACTGTCTTTGTCCCTGGAGAGTTCGCGGAATAGTTGCAGGGGTTCAGCACCGGGCAAGAGGAAGTCGGTCTTGCGGATTTTGTCCTTGGGATATTCGAGGACCTTGGCAAAGATTTCGGCGGTCTGCATTGCGCGTACATAGTGGCTGGATAACAGAAGGTCGGGAACTGGGCTGATTTCCGCTACGCCTTTGGCGACCTGTCTGGTCTTTTCAATACCTTCCTCGGTCAGGAAGCGCTCCGGGTCTGGCGGGCACTGAGGATCTTCCCGGTCGATGGCAATGCCGTGGCGAACGATGTAGAGCTGCATGGGGAAGTTCCTCCTGGAGATATTTTACGGGAATCAGGGGTGGGGAAAGATTAAAAGACGGAGAGATGTGCGGCGCTAGGCGGTTTCCGGCTGGCGGAGGTAAAGCTTTACGTGGAATTCCTTTTCGAAGAGGTCGGCGCTGCGCTGGGCGTCGCGGAGGTCTTCGGTGACGTCGCCACGAGCATTGACCTTGATGGAAACGGCGTTTCGTTGAAACGAGGAATGGAGTTTGTCGACGCGCTGGCGGTGGGAATGATCGAGGCCCTCGGCGATGCGCATGATGGCTGAAAGCCGCCGAGCGATACGTTTGTCGTTGTTGTTCAGTGCGGAATACGACGGATGGTGGCTGGCGGGTTCAGATTTTCGATTGTGATAGCGCACGATGGCGCCGACGATGTTGCGGTCGCGGCTGGCAAGCCCGGGAATGTCTCCGTTCAACGCCAGGTATTCGCCATGCTTGTGATGAGCACGGTGGCTGATGCGATGGCCCGCGTCGTGAAGGAGAGCGCCGGCTTCGAGCTGGACGCGCGCCTGCGGCGGAAGATGGTGCAGGGCTTGTAATTGATCGAAGAGCATCAGGCTGAGTTCGCGGACGTGCTCGGCGTGGCGCTGATCGTAATCAAGGCGGCGGCCAAATGCTCGGGTAGCGGCCAACATCTGGCGGGCTTCGGCGTGGTAGCGGTGCGGTTCCTTGCGCGAAAAAGCGTCGCGCGCAATTTCCTGAAGCAGGCCTTCGCGAAGACCAACACTGGGAATGACAAAACGGCGCACATTCAAGTAGCGGCCGAGCACAACGAAAATGATAGCGGCAATGCCCATCACGTCGGCACGATCACGACGGACTCCGTAGGCCTTCATGCGAGCCCGCAAATCACGCTTCAAGATGTCTTGCAGGCGCTCGCGCAACAGAGAGACTTCGAGAGAAGGAAGGCCATCCTGGCGCGGGCCGGGAGCGATGGTGGCCAGCGTCTCTGCGTTACCACCTAAGGCAACCGCCACTTCATCGGAGAGATTCGGGCGTACGGGCAAGCGCGATTCCAGCAACGCGCGGATATAGCGGCGAACCTGTTCGCCTTGCATGGGGCGAATCACGCCGTGAATAGCGAGCGTGGTCATGAGGCGAACGGTGCCGACAGGAAGTTGCGCCGCCTGGACAACGTTGTGGTCGCGAAGAATGCTGAGTTCAAGGCTGCCGCCACCAAGGTCGACAACACAGCGGGGCTGCGCTTCCGGGCCCATAGCGGCAAATACCGCTTCCCTGCCGAGACGCGATTCTTCCTTGGCGCTGATGACTTCAAGCGAAATTCCCGTGGCTTTTTTTACGGCGCGAACAAACGTCTTGCGATTCTGCGCTTCACGCGTAGCGCTGGTGGCGACGGCGCGATACTTGGTAACACCCAACTCCTCCATGATTTCGTGGAGGTGGCGAAAGGCTTTCACACCTTTTTTCAGGATCTCTTCCGAAAAACGATGACGGATAAAAACACCTTCGCCCAAGCGCAGCGAATAGCGCTCGGTGAGAAGCGGCTCGATGTCCAGAGCGGAGTAGGCGCGCGCGATGGAAAGGCGCACGGCATTAGAGCCGGCGTCGATGGCGGCAATGTGGACCGGATCGCTCATATTTGCGATTAACGCCAGAGATGCGCGAGAGCGGCGGAAGGAGTGTATTTGGAAGCACGGATGCCGAGTTGTTCGGCGATACGCTGGCGGAGTTGCTTGTTCACGTTGGAGACGCTTGCTTCACCGTCAAGTTCGATGAAGCTGTTTTTTTTGCCCATGACTTCAAATTCGCGCTTGATCATGGTCTGGTAACGAACGAAGGACCAGTAGAGATCGTGAGAGAGAGACATGTCGCGGCCTGCTTCCCAATAGTTGATGGCCTGAGCCTTCTTGAATTCACGGCCGAAGGCGGTCTCCGGGCGAACGTTCAGCCAGAAGGTGACATGCGGGCGAAGCGCCATAGCGTAGAGGCCGGTCATGTAATCGCGATTGATGCCGCGAACCACACCGCGAGCGATCAAAGTGAAGATGAACCGATCCGCAAGAACAACAGCGCCGGAGCGCAACGCCGGAACGATGCGGTGCTCGAGTTGATCGAAGAAATCGGTGGCGTACATCAGCGCGAGGGTGAGTCGTGTAACGGCGTTCTTGGCAAGAAGTTCATCGATGTCGCGGCCAACCAGATTGGAGCGACGCAGACCGCTGGTCTGTACAGAAAAACCTTCAGACTCCAGCCATTCCTGGAGCAAAGCGATCTGAGTGGAACGGCCGGAGCCGTCCATGCCTTCAATGACGACGAGCGTGCCGTTGAGTTCGCTGGGATCGAGGCCGACCAGGGATTCGCCAAAGAACGATTGCGAGTATTCCGCTTCCGTGGGGGCTGGCTTCGCGGGCACGGGAACGAGCTCCGGGACGGACGCCGGAGAGGTCGGCTTATCTTTTTCCTGCTCGGACATGTTATTCCGACTCCGCGGCGCGAGGTGCAAAGCGCTTCAGATCGATTTTGGAGGCAACGATATCGCGCATCTGCTTCTGGAGCTTGTTCACAGGTAGCGTGCCGTCGAGCACGACAAAATTATCGGAGTCGACCATGCGATCGTATTCCTCCAGGATGCGCGCCTGGAAAAGACGGAAACTTTCGGCCCGGTCGTAGGAAAGGCCGAGGTCCATGCCGGCTTCGTAATATTTCAGCTTGGGGCGTCCGCTGAGGATGCGGTGCACGGCGACATCGAGTGGCGCACGAAAATAAAAGGTGATATCCGGGACGGGCGCGAAGCGATACAAATTGCGCAGCCAGCGATGCGAACAGCCGCGGGCGGCGTCGCGCGCGAACGCGGTGTAGATGTAGCGATCGGCAAGGACGAGATAATCGCCCTGGAGTAGTGGCATGATCTGGCGCTCGCAGCGATCAGCAAAATCGGAGGCATGCAGCAAGGAAAAAGTGGTCGGAGTGAGAAGCCGCTTCTGTTTGCCGCGGCGCGTGGCCGATTTGACCAGTGGCGAGGAATTCCACTCCGTGAAGTGAAGGCGGTAGCCACCAATTTCCAGCCAGCGTTTGAGGAGATAGAGTTGGGTGCTCTTGCCGGAGCCATCGGTGCCTTCGACAACGATTAATGCGCCGGGATAGGCGCGACTGGGTACCGGGCGACCGGGCTGAGGCAGCGTGGTTTTAGAAGGTTCCGCGCGAACTGGTTTAGGAGTGGAGTCTTGAGTATCCATTTAGGGGCTAAGGCAGTTCCATTCAAAACGTTAAGCGTAGTCTGTCATTGTTACAGAGACATTACAACACGGAGGGACGGCAGAGGGCAAAGAGAGGAGAGAAAAGGCCTGCTTTCAAACATGCAAAGTTTTAATCATCGGACTTCGCACACAGGAGTACAATCCGCGAACGTTCACGAGGCGTGGACGCGTGGGATTTCTTACCCCTGGGGAGAAGGAGAACGTTATGGCGACACCTTCGGCTGGAATGAGCGGCAAAAACGAGCTTTACGGAAAACTGGTGGATGCATTGAATGCGTTGTTTGGAGTCCATCCCGGATTCCGGGCGACTCACGCAAAGGGAGTGATTTGCGAAGGGACGTTTACACCGAATGCAGCGGCGGCTTCGCTCTGCCGTGCACCGCATCTTGCGGGTGGAACGACGCCGGTAACGGTGCGATTTTCTGATTTTACGGGGATTCCCAACATTCCGGATACGGATCCGAATGCGAGTCCTCGAGGCATGGGCATCAAGTTTCATGTGGCTGGCGGTCCAGATACGGACATTGTCGCTCACTCTTTCAATGGATTTCCTGTGGGAACGGCGGAAGAGTTTCTGGACTTTCTGGAGGCTTTAGGCAAAAGCGGACCAGACGCGCCCAAGCCGACACCAATCGAGGTGTTTCTTGAGCACGCGTCCACGCGCGATGTTGTTTGCCACAGCGCCAAAGCCGGCGCCAGCAAGCTTTGTCTCTCAGTCGTACTTTGCCGTGAATGCGTTTAGATTTACCAACGCGGAGGGAACAAGCCGCTTTGCGCGCTATCAGATTCATCCGGTACATGAGGAAAAGCACTTGAGCGACGCGGAGACCGCAGCGAAATCACCGAATTATTTGTTTGAGGAGATTGCGGAGCGGTTGGCGAAGGGCCCGGCGAAGTTGAGCTTGGTGGCGCAGCTTGCGGGGGAAGGCGATAAGACGGCGGATGCGTCGATGACTTGGCCCGACGATCGGCCGCACGTGGAACTGGGTGTGATTACGCTGACCAAGAAGGCGGAGGACAGCGAGGAGATTCAGCGGCGCTCGGTATTTGATCCAGCGAGCCTGATCGAGGGGATTGAGTTGTCGGATGATCCGTTGCCGGCGGCGCGCTCGGCGATTTACAGCATTGCGTACGAGCGGAGAAATGCGAAGAGCTAGGCCGGAAGTTGTGGAGATGCAGAGAATGTGTGGAGAGCCAGTTGGGAGACGACCAGGGAACGCCGTTCCGACGAGCAGATTACTGGGAAGTTCAAGAATAGTCACCGGCGCACAGCCGAGGAATGGCTGTGCCACCAATACCTGAAGGACCGTGCGGGCCTCGGTGTGCAGCAGGGCGGCACCCCTACCCGGGCAGAACTAGAAAATGTTGAGCTTGATGGTCAGATATTTCTTGGGGTTTTTGCGGAAGTCGTCCAGCAGCGTGCGCATTTCGGCGGAAAGCTTGGTTATGTTGTCGTAAAGTTGCGGGTCGTTGAAGAGTTTTCCGGCGGTGTTGTCGCTCTTGTTCAACTTGGATGTTGCGGTTTCCAAGTTGGTGGTGGTGTCTCGCATCTTGTTGTAGAGGGTGTCGTCGGTAGCGAGTTTGCCGAGAGTTCCCTTCCCCGCGCGGACATCGCTGATCACCGCATTGCTGTTGGCCAGGGCCTTTTTGGCTTCGTCATAGAGGCTGGGATCGTAGAGCAATTTGCCAATCGTGCCCTTTTGCTCGCGAAGGTCAGAAAGAATGACGTTGATCTGATCGACGCCTTTGTCGACCTTGGTGTAGAGCTGATCGTCGTTGACCAATTTGCCGAGAGTGCCCTTGCCGGCCTGCACGCCGGCAATAACTTGATTGCCCCGGACCAAGAGGCCGTTGAGGTTGTTGTAGGCCTCATCATTGGTCATTAATTTACCGAGAGTGCCTTTGCCGGCCCTCAGGTCGGTGAGCATGTCAGAGACCTGGCCGCTAAGCGCTCTGAAGTTGGCCATCATATCGGTAACGTCGCCGGCAGGAACGGCTTGACCATCCTTGATGGGGATGCCGGTGTAGCCGCGCTGGATGTTGACGTAACGATTCCCGAGGAGTCCTTCGGTAACGAGGGACGCATTGGAATCGGTAAGAATGTCGCTCTGAAATCTTTTGTCGATCCTCATGCCGACCATGATGTTGTGGAGCTTGTCGGGAATTTTGCCATGCTCGCGGGGAACGAGCTGGACTTGATCGACATTGCCAATGATCACGCCATCGAGTTTGACGGGAGCGCCGGGAGAAAGGCCGGAAACTTCGGGGAGATAGGTGACAATTTT
This sequence comes from Candidatus Acidiferrales bacterium, assembly GCA_963782755.1. GTDB lineage: Bacteria > Acidobacteriota > Terriglobia > Acidiferrales > UBA7541 > Acidiferrum. The sequence continues at coordinate 89,100 of CAWAKR010000018.1, read as the reverse complement.
GTATTTCGGGCCGAAGGCGCCAGCGCCGGTAACGTAGAAGGTGGCAACGGCGAGCGTGATTAGACCAGCGATGACGAACAGCCCGACGCGCAGTTCCGGCCAGGTCAACTGTTTGCGCTGCGCCATCCTGTGAGTCCTCCGTAACTTGCCGTGCTTATCTTCTGCGTTAACTATACAAGATTTAAATCAAAAAACGTTGCAGATAAGGATCCTTGGTAGCGAGAAGTTCTTCCGGGAATCCTTCGAAATACACTTTACCGTCGCGAAGCACCAGGAAACGGGTGACAACGGGGTTGCTGGTTTCCTTGGCGTGATCGCGGAGGACTTTCCTGGTCTTGGGATCGAAACGAAAATTGGCGAGCGCGAAACCGTCTTGCAGGCGATGCGTGGCGAGCAGCGCGGTAACACCGTAGACATCGCGAAGGCGGAGGATCAAGGTAATGATGGTCTGCGAGGTGAGCGGGTCGAGACCGGCAGTGGGCGAATCGTACAGTACGATCTTGGGATGATTCACGAGGGCGCGGGCAATGGCGACACGGCGCCGCATGCCACCGGAAAGTTCGGAAGGAAGCATGTCGATGGTGTGATCGAGCTCGACGAAGGTGAGAACTTCTTCGACGCGGGGAAGAATTTCTTCCTGGCTCAGTCCATCTTCTATCAGGCGATAGGCAACATTTTCGCCGACAGTTAGCGAATCGAACAGGGCGCCTTCCTGAAAGACAAAACCGAGATTGCGGCGGAATTCATGGAGGTGGCGTTCTGGAGTGGACGAGACACGAAGGCCGAGGACGTCGACTTCGCCACTATCGGGGCGCAGCAGACCGACCGCGAGCTTGAGAGTGAGCGTTTTACCGGTGCCAGTTTCACCAAGCAGAATGAGGGTTTCGCGATGACGGGCAGAAAAAGAGATGCCGCGGAGAATCTCGCCCTCTTCATATCCCAGATGGACATTACGAAAATTGATGACGGCTTCGCCGGGGGTAAGCGAGGGATTGAGTGGCGTGGTGGAGGAAGGGTCCATGGAGGGTTAGGAAATTTCGCTCGCGAGACGTACGGCGACAAGCGCTTCCATCACCGAAACGGTTTCGGGTGGAGTGGTTGCCGGCTGAGCAGCGTGTGCGGGAGTATCGGCCACTTGTGTCTCGGATTGACTTTGAGAAGCGTAACCGGGGTGGGAAGAAGCGTCAAGCGGGTGGAGTTGGGGTTAGGTGCTTCGGTGGCGTGACGTGATCACGGATGGCATGGCCGAAGGCGAGGAGATTGCCGTCGGGTGCGAGAAGGATTAATTCGCGCTGGCCATAGGTTTGGTTTACCGGGCCGTAGACGTCGCCCGTGGGCAGAGTGTCGAGTTTGGGCTTGAGTTCGGCGTAGAGCTTGTCCACGTCGTGGACATCGATGTAGTAGGCAAAGCGGCGAGTTCCCGGAGGAGCGGCATCGGGACCGGTTTGTTCCCAGATGCGGAAGGCAGCGGTTTCACGCTGGACGTAGGCGTAATCGCGAACGCGAAACGGTATTTCAAAGCCTAGAATCTCAGCGAAGAAAGTGAGTGCGCGCTCGAGATTGTCGACAATCATGAAAGGCGTGACGCGAATGAAATTTCCCATGACCAACCTCCCTTCGCGAGGGTAACACGCACATGGCCCTAAATGCGTTGTGGGCCTTCGCCAAGGTGAAAGTATTTACCTGACGTTCGGAGTATTATTCGGAGGTCACAACAGGGCTATCCACAGCGGAAGGACGGGAATGCACCAACTATTGCGATTCGTTCTCATCTCCCTATTCCTTTCTCCCGTATTCGTAGATGCGCAAGAGGAGCATCACCACTCTGCAACGGAAAACCTGGGGGCAGTCTCCTTCCCAATTTCCTGCCGTGCGGAGGTTCAGCAGGAGTTCGACAGAGCAGTCGCGTTGCTCCACTCTTTTGCGTATGTTGCCGCGGAGGCTGCGTTTCACAGTGTGGCCGAGCGAGATTCACAATGTGCCATGGCACATTGGGGTGTCGCTATGACGTACTATCACCAACTGTGGGACCCGCCTCTTTCGCCAGTGACAATTACAAAGGCACAAAGTGAAATTCAGTTGGCACGACAGAGTGCAACCAGCACGGAACGCGAGCGCAAGTACATAGCCGCGCTATCTTTGATGTATCAAGATGCGGACTCCATTCCCTACCGCACACGGGCTTTGCGCTACGAGCGCGCGATGAAGATTTTGGCGGAGGAGAAGCGGAAAGATGTGGAGGCCCAGGTGCTTTATGCGCTGGCGCTTTTGGCCAACGCTTCTCCCGCGGATAAAACACATGCGAACCAGAAAGAGGCCGCCGATTTGCTCGAACCGCTTTTTCGCACTTCGCCGCAGCATCCGGGGATTCCTCACTATCTTATACACGCTTACGACAATGCAGAACTGGCACCGAGAGGACTTTCCGCGGCCAGAGAGTACTCCAAAATTGCGCCGTCAGCACCCCATGCACTGCACATGCCATCGCATATATTTACGCGTCTAGGTTTATGGGAAGACTCCATTGCTTCAAATGTTGCGGCAAAAGGGGCTGCGCACCAGCAAGGCGACACGGGAGAAGAACTGCATGCGATGGATTATCTGGTGTACGCGTACCTGCAGAGTGGCCGCGATTCTGACGCGGCTCGAGTCGTTCAGCAATCGAGAGATATGTCTGGACTGAATAACGCCGACTCCAAGATTTCGTATGCATCAACGGCTATTCCAGTCCGTTACGCCGTTGAGCGGAGCCGATGGTCTGACGCAGCAGGTACTGTTCCCCCTGCCGGAGCACCACCGCACGTGACGGCGATTGCGATATGGGCTCGTGGACTCGGACTGAGCAGGAGTGGAAACTCCGGTGGGGCCCGGGCGGAATCTGACCACTTGCGGCAGATCGAGATGCAACTTCGCGCGGCTGGCGATGACTATTGGGCGACCCAGGTAGGGGTCATGGCGCGCGAGATTGTGGCCTGGTCGGCTCAAGCGGACGGTAAATCTGCGGAAGCCGTCGCGATAATGCGCGAAGCGGCAGATGCGGAGGACGCAACGGAGAAACTACCGATCACCCCCGGGCCAATTATTCCGGCCCGCGAGCAGCTGGGGTACTTGTTCCTCGAGCAGAATCAGGCGGGTCTAGCTTCCAAAGAATTTGCGACGGCGATCGTAAATGCACCCGGGCGACGGGGCGCGTTGCAGGGATCAGCGCGCGCAGCGGAACTCTCCAGCCACAAATAGAAATTAACGGCCCTCGCCGCAGGCACCTGACAAAGAAATCCCACGGACTGACGGAACAAACGCTGCGTTAACCAGGCACACGGTAACAACATGATCTTGAGTTCGCTGGACGGAATTGGCGGCGACCGATAGACTGGAATTTATGCTTCGTTTCTACACGGCGGGGGAATCTCACGGAGAGGCGCTGCTTGCGTTTGTCTCCGGCCTACCGGCCGGCCTGCCCATTGATTTCGAGTTGATCCAGCACGAACTGCACCGGCGGCAATTGGGTTATGGACGCGGGGGGCGGCAGAAAATTGAGAAGGATAAGGCCGAGATATTTGCGGGCGTGCACCACGGGCAGACTATCGGAGCGCCGATTGCGCTGCGGATCGTTAACCGCGATTGGGCGAACTGGGAAAAGATTCTGCCGGTCGAGGCGTCGGATAGCCCGGAAGCGGGTTCGCGGAAACTGACTGCACCACGTCCGGGACATGCGGACCTGGCAGGTTCACAAAAATTTGATTTTCATGATGCGCGGTACGTGCTGGAGCGGGCTTCGGCACGGGAAACCGCAGCGCGGGTGGCGGCTGGAGCATTCGCCAAACTTTTACTGAAGAAATTTGGTGTGGAGCTCGCAAGCCACACGATTCAAGTGGGCCACGTGCGGCTGGAACGTGCGGCCACTTGGGAAGAAATTCAGAGAGTCTGCGCGGATCTGGACTCCCCGCTGCGGTGCGTTGATGCGGAGTTGCAGCAGAAAATGATGGCGGAAGTAGACGCGTCGCTGAAGGCAGGCGATACGGTTGGCGGCGTCTTCGAGATTGTGGTGCGCAATGTGCCGGTGGGCCTAGGGTCACATGCGCAGTGGGACGAGAAGCTCGACGGCAAGCTGGCGCAGGCGTTGATGAGCGTGCAGGCCGTGAAAGCGGTGGAGATTGGTTCGGGCATCCTTGCGGCTGGCTCGTACGGCAGCGAAGTTCAGGACGAAATTTCCTACGACAAAGGCGCAAAAAGGTTTCGACGAGCAACGAACCGGGCCGGCGGACTGGAAGGCGGCATTACCAACGGCGAGGATCTGATTATTCGCGGATTCCTGAAACCGATCTCCACCTTGCGGAAAGCCTTGGGCACAGCAGATATGGTGACGAAGGAGCCGGTACAGGCGGCGTACGAGCGATCGGACTGGTGCGTGGTGCCGGCAGGCGGTGTAGCGGGAGAAGCAATGGTTGCCCTTGTGCTAGCGGATGCTTTTCTGCAAAAATTTGGAGGAGACTCGCTGGCGGAAATGCAGCGGAATTTTGAAGGTTATGGTAAACAAATCGATAACTTCTGAACCAGCGGCAATCGTGGAGCCAGCGGCTTCCGCGGCGGCAGAAACGCCGGCGCGGAAGATCTATCCCATCGTGAAGTATGGCGATCCGGTGCTGGAAAAGCCCGGCGCCGCGATCAAGAAATTTGACGAAGATCTAGTGGCGCTGACGGAAGACATGTTCGCGTCGATGTACGCGGCGCAAGGCGTTGGGCTTGCCGCACCGCAAATCGGCAAGAGCCTGCGGCTGGCAATCGTGGACGTGACTAACGGAAAAAATCCGGAAGCGAAGATCGTGCTGGTGAATCCGGAAATCATTCACGCGGAAGGCGAGGTGCGCGAAGAAGAAGGCTGCCTTTCCATCCCGGGATTCCGCGGCTACGTGATGCGGCCGCAATTTGTGACCGTGCGGGCGCAGAACGTGAAGGGCGAAACATTTGAAATTCGCGGAGAAAACCTGCTGGCGCGCGCGTTTTGCCACGAGATCGACCACTTGAACGGCGTTTTGTTTTTGACGCACCTGAGCATGCTGAAGCGCGACCTGATCAAGCGAAAGATCAAAAAGCTGCGCAAACAGGGCGAGTGGTAAATTCTTCACCTCAGTGGGTGAAAAACCAGTGACACCTCTTCGCATCATTTTCTGTGGTACGCCACAGTTCGCCGTTCCCTCTCTGAAGTTCCTCTTGCAACAGCCTGATTTCCAAATTCTAGCGGTCTATACACAGCCGGATCGGCCGCGCGGCCGTGGCAACGAAATTTCGTTCACGCCGGTGAAAGAAGTGGCGCTGGAGGCGGGGTTGACCGTACATCAACCCGCGAAGATACGCGCACCCGAAGTAGAAGCTGAGTTACGCGCACTGGCGCCGGATGTGGTCGTGATTATTGCCTACGGACAGATTATTCCGGCACGGCTGCTGGAGATCCCGAAACACGGTTGGATCAACCTGCACGCTTCCCTGCTACCCAAATATCGCGGGGCCGCGCCCATCAACTGGGCGATTGTGAATGGTGAAACGAGAACGGGCAATACCACGATACGTATCGACGCGGGCATGGATACGGGCGAGATGCTGCTGCAACACGATTTGGAGATTGGAAAGGACGAAACAACGCCCCAGTTGGCGGCGCGACTGGCAGAGGCTGGAGCACCGTTGATGGCGGAGACGTTGCGCGGCATCGTGAATGGCAGTGTGGTGGGACGGGCACAGAGCCACGCAGAGGCAACGATGGCGCCAATCCTGAAGCGCGAGGACGGGCTGATCGACTGGACGCTGAAGGCTGAGCAAATCTACAACAGAATGCGAGGTTTCACGCCGTGGCCCGATGCGTACACCCAATTTCGCAGCCAAACTTGCCACCTTCACGGAGTGCCGGTGTCTAAGGAAGAAACGGACGCAGCGCCGGGAACAATTGCGAGCGTCGAGGGGAAAATACGCGTGGCGTGCGGCAGAGGCAGCCTATTGGAGCTGAACACCGTCAAACTGGAAGGACGCAAACAAGTATCCGCCTCAGAATTTGCAAACGGAGCGCGGTTGCAAGCTGGGGAACGCTTTGGAAAACGTTGATTTGCGCACAGTCCCCTGGTCAGGCATACTCGCCCATTGCGCCCCCACGAGCGAACCATCAAGCAGTACCGGAGCCAAACCCAAATGAAGAGTAAGAGTCTGCAGCAAGAGATGAGGGAAGTTTCTACCTTCTCGAAACAGTGGCTACGCCAAGTGGCAAGCTGCGTACTGGCGGCGCAACTGGCGTTCCTGCCGCTGATAGCCAGAGCGACGGAACCGGAAAACGGGAAAGCGGCGACCACGGCATCGACTGCTTCGACGACTACACCTGACCCAATTCTGGTGGTGATGCAGAATGAATTAAATCGCGCGAAAACCGATTTGGCGAAGAGCGATCCTGCACCCTACTACCTAAGCTATACGGTGAATGACCAGGACGCGATTGTGATTGCAGGATCGTACGGCGGATTGTTGACGGATTCAGCGGTGAAGCGGCGCTCGGCAGACGTGGTGATGCGCGTGGGCACGCCGGAACTGGACAACACACACGGGCAGAGCCGCGCCAGTGGAATGACGTCCGGCTTGTTGCCGCTGGACGATGATGCGGACGCAACCGCGCGGCTGTTGTGGGAACTGACGGACCGAGGATACAAACGTGCGGCGCCAGCTTACATGAACGTGAAGACGAATACGGCGGTGCGCGCGGAAGAGGAAGATAAGTCTCCTGATTTTTCGAAGGAAGCGCCGAAAGTCCACGCAGGTGAGAAGCTCACACAACCTGCCTTTGACCGGACGGCGTGGGAAGCAGAGATTCGCCGTGTGTCCGCAGGATTTTCCAAATATCCCGAAGTTTATTACTCCACCGTTTACCTGCAGGTGTCGTTAGCCAATTCACGGATGGTGACGAGCGATGGCTCTTCGCTGGCCACGCCGGGAGCCTCCGCACGACTGGTGATGGAAGCACAGACGCGTGCCGATGACGGCATGGACTTGTTGCGAGTGGAAACGTTTCAGGCTCCAACGGCGGCAGGTTTGCCGAAAGAAGCGGAATTGATGGGCAAGATTGAGAAGATGGCCACCGACCTGGCGGCGTTGCGCAAGGCGCCGGTTGCAGAGCCATATGCAGGGCCCGCGATGTTGAGCGGGAGAGCAGCGGCGGTGTTCTTTCACGAAGTGCTGGGACACCGACTGGAAGGCCACCGGCAGCGCGATGAGGACGAAGGACAGACGTTCACGAAGAAGGTAGGTCAGGAAGTTTTGCCGACCTTCCTGAGCGTGACGGATGATCCGACGATGAAGGAATTGGATGGCGTGAAATTGTCCGGAACGTACGAGTATGACAATGAGGGCGTACCGGCGCAGAGCGTGGTGGTGATTAAAGACGGCGTGCTGAAGAGTTTTCTGATGTCGCGGATGCCGATCAAGGGATTTGATGTCTCGAACGGCCACGGACGGAATCAGCCGGGATTGATGCCGACCGGGCGACAGGGGAATCTGATCGTTTCGTCAACGCAGACGATGCCGGAATCGGAAATGAAAGAAAAACTGCGCGCGGAAGCAAAGAAACAAGGCAAGCCGTATGGACTGTACTTTGATGATATTCAGGGGGGATTCACGCTGACCACGCGAAACCTGCCGCAATCGTTCCAGGTATTGCCGGTGATCGTCTACAAGGTCTACGCCGATGGACGGCCCGATGAACTGGTGCGCGGCGTGGACATCGTGGGAACTCCGCTGGCGTCCCTGACGCGAATCATTACCACAGGCGACAAGCAGCACGTGTTCAACGGCGTGTGTGGCGCAGAAAGCGGCAGCGTGCCGGTTTCCGCCGCGGCACCGGCAATGTTGTTCAGCGAAATGGAAGTGCAGAAACAGGCGCATGGACGAGAGCGACCGCCGATATTACCTCCACCAGGATTTGAAGCAGCAGCAAACACGAAAGACGACGCTACAAAAGCCGGGGTGAAGCCATGAAGAGGATTCACTTGATGAGAAAGGTAAGGTTGGGGGCGGCACTATTTGTGATGTGTGCTGCGGCGATGCCCGTTTTTGGCAAGGCTGGGGCTAAATCGCCGGCGAAGAGCGAGGCCGCAAGCGCAACCGCTGCGGCACATGCGGCGGCGAAGGGCGATCCCCTGCTGGAAGCATTGCTGACGGAACTGGATCGATCAACAGCAACGCTGAAGATGGACCAGGTGCAACGTCCGTATTACCTGGAGTATCGCGTCCACGATGTGGAGGATTTCAACACGGAGGCAGCATTCGGCGCGCTGCGCGAAGACCAGCGAACGCACTTGCGGGTGCTGCGAGTCGTAGTGCGACTGGGCGACTACAAGCAGGATAGTTTTTACAACCAGGGAGTCGGCAGCGCATCGATCTTGACGGTGGACAATGACAACGTGGCGCTGCGTCGTCAGATTTGGTTGCTGACGGACGAAGCGTACAAGGCCGCGGCCGATGCGTATGCGGAAAAGCTTTCTGCGCTGAAACAGTTCAGCGCCGACCCAAATCCCGTGGATGATTTCGCAAAAGCGCCGGTGGTTACGTTTGTCAGTGACACAGTGAAACTGAAGGTCGACGACGGCGCCTGGAAAAAAACTGTTCAGGACGTCACGGACCTCTACCGCAGGTATCCGGACGTGCAGTCGGTGACGGCGTCGGCACGGTTTAACGCGACCAACGAATACCTGGTGAATTCCGAGGGCACGATCGTGCGCGACGGGCGCACCACGGCGTCGGTGATGTTGAATGGGTCGACACAAGCGGAGGACGGCATGCGACTCAGCCGGAATCCGTACTGGACCGAGGCGCTCGCGAGTGATCTGCCAAACCGCGAAACGCTAATGAAGGAAGCAACGAAGATGCTGGACACGTTGGAAGCCCTGAAGAAAGCGCCCATCGTGGAGGAATCGTATCGCGGGCCAGTCTTGTTTGAGCCAGACGCGGCCGATGACGTTGTGGCAGGGATGATCGGCAGCAATATTCTGGGGCGCAAACCGGGACCGGGACGTCCGAACCGCACGACGGGCGGATTTGCGACCAGTTACAAGACGCGTGTGCTGCCGAAATTTGTGACGGTAGTGGATGATCCGACACTGAAGGAATTTCAGGGCAAGAAAGTGCTAGGCAGCTATGAAGTAGACAGCGAAGGCGTAAAGGCGCAGACCGTCACGGTCATCGATGACGGCGTGCTGCAGAATTATCTGGTGAACCGGCAGCCGATTCGCGACTTCCCTGCTTCGAATGGCCACGGACGCGCCTCCCCGGGGACAAATCCGCAACCTGCCATTGGCACGCTGATCGTGAAGACTTCGGAACCGGAGACGCCGAATGAACTGAAGAAGAAAGCGCTGGGGATGGTTTCCGAGCAGTCGAGGCCATATGCCTATCGCGTGGATACCATGGGTCCGGGGAATACACCGCGGCTTCTGTATCGCGTTTATGCCAGCGATGGGCACGAAGAGCTGGTGCGAGGCGCGGTATTCAATGAATTGGATATTAGGGCCTTGCGCAACGACCTGGTGGCGCTGGGAAATGATCCGCTGGTGAGCAATCGGACCGGCGGCATCGGTCAGACAATCATTGCGCCGTCAATGCTGTTCGATGAATTGGAAGTGAAGCGGGCGGACACCAGCAAGGAGAAGTTGCCGGAGTATCCCGCGCCGGCGCTGAAAAAGTAGACCGGGTAGCGCGCTCTACGCGAACTTGTCCACTGAAAAGAAATTGACGTAGTAGCGATGAGGTTTGACACTTACGAGTATGACGCTGCGAGAACGATTCGAATGGCTGATACGGATGGCCTTTCTGGTTTTTATCCTGGCCTCGGCGGCATTTTTGAGCGCGATCACGGCGATGCGCATAGCGATTCACGGCCGTGAAGTAACCATGCCCAATCTGGTTGGCAAGAATGTAAGCGAGGCGGGGCAGGCGTTGCGATCGAAGGGCCTGATCTTGCGCGTAGTGGATCGTGCCTACAGCGATGTGCCCATCAATCAGGTAGTGCGGCAGACGCCGCCTCCGGGGATGCTGATGAAGGTCTCGCAACAGGCACACGTGGTGCTCAGTCTGGGGCAGCGTCAGTTGGAGATTCCGCCGCTGGAAGGCAACACGTTGCGCGTGTCGCGAATTCAGTTACTGCGGGCGGGTCTGCAGGTGGGCGAGGTTTCCAGTGTGCCGGTTCCTGAGGAACCGATGGACACCGTGGTGGTTCAAAATCCGAAACCGGGTAAAGGTGCCGGGACGCCTCGCGTGGATTTCCTGGTGTCAGCCGGGCCAAAGGAACCTTCCTACGTAATGCCCTATCTGATTGGGCTGAGCGAACTGGAAGTCACGCGACGGATCGACCAGGCGCACCTGCACTATAAGGTGCAGTACGTGAACGCGTCGCAATGGCCCAAGGGCACGGTGATCGATCAGACGCCGGTGGGTGGAGCGCGGATCAACTTGACGAACGACGTGGATTTGACCGTCGCAAATTAGGAAGTGCGGCCTGAAGTCCTGAAAGCCATTCTATGGCGACTCGGTGCCGATAATCTCCCCGTTCAAGTCGTACAAACAGCGAACATAATCTGGAACAAAATGGGGACGGTTTGCGTTCCATACGCCAGAGCCGAGGGGGGGTGGTGTATGCGCGGGAGGGTTACCGGGTTTGTGCTGGGAATGTGTGGGGTGGTGGGAACGGCGGTTTTGGCGCAGCAGCCGATCCGGGTTGACGTAAATCTGGTGAATGTGTCGTTTACCGCCAGAGATGGGCATGGGGCGCTTGTGAACAACCTCAACCGGGACGATGTGACGCTGTTTGAGGACGGGACAGCGCAGAAGACTGAATTCTTCACCAAGAGCACGGATCTGCCGCTGACTCTCGCGCTGATTGTGGATGTCAGCGGAAGCCAGGACCATTTCGGTCATCAACATGAGAAGGACCTGGAAGTTTTCTTAAAAGAAGTGTTGGGGCCGAAGGACCGGGTGTTTCTGGTGTGTTTCGGCAATCACTTGCGGCTGGTGACCGACTACACGAATTCGGCGGAAGAGATCATCGAGAATTACAAACTGTTTGATAAAGGGAAAAAACATTTCCCAGAGCTGGGGCCGGAGGAAGACCGCGATCTGGGTACGGCATTTTACGATTCGATTTATTACAGCGTGACGGAAAAATTGGCCCAGACCGGCGGACGGCAGGCCGTCCTGATGTTCAGCGACGGTGAAGACAATTCCAGTTCACACAACATGATGCAGGCGATTGAAACCGCGCAGGCAACCAACGTTGTGTTTTATGGAATTCGCTACACGGAAATCCATCACGGAAAATTGAACGCCCGAAACAAATACGGTATGAGCGTGATGGACCGCACCGCGCACGAGACTGGTGGCGCGCACATCGATGCGCGAGAGACCAATCCGCACGAATATTTCCGGCAGATTGCAGAAGAACTGCGCACGTCCTACGAGATCGCGTACTATCCCACGAATAAGAGCAAAGATGATTCGTTCCGGAAGATTGCCATCAAACCGAAGCAGGATGGAATCAAGATCCGGACGAAAACCGGCTATTTCGCACACTAGGGTGGTCGGCGCGTCGTTATTTTGTCTCCGCCTTGTTGTGCAGCTTGGTGCACATGGTCAGCGCGTTGTTGGGATCGACGGCGCTGTCGCCTTCCTCGATATGCTGGATGACTCCATTCTTGTCGATCACGATGTTGGCGCGCTGCGCCCACTCGTAGGTCTGATTCTGCTGATCGTAACCTTTTAGGATGCCGTAGGCCGTCAGCATCTTTTTGTTCATGTCGCTCAGGAGGGGAAACTTGATGTCGATTTGTTTGGCAAATGCGGCGTTTGCTGCCGGGGAATCAATGCTAACTCCAAAAACTTCTGTATCCGAAGTGTCAATTTTTCCTGACGTGATTCCAGACTGGACCGCCTGGAGTTGTTTCGTTCAACCACCGGTAAAGGCCAGGACGTACACGGCGAGAAGGACATTTTTCTTGCCGCGGTAGTCGCTGAGCTTTACGGGCTTCCACTGATCGCTCAGCAGAGTGAAATCTGGGGCAGTGTCACCCACTTTGAGGCTGATCTTCGCCATCTCTTCCTTCTTCTGTGGGGGAGAGGGCGAAGCAGCAAAAATAGGAGTCATGGCCAAAATCAAGGAGCCGGCTAATAGACGTTTCATCGGATTCTCCAAAGGGAAATGGTCGGGCAGGTCGAGGGGAATGTTACTCCCCGGGAATGAAGTTGCGAAGTAAAAAGATTGTCTTGGGGCAAGTGTAGAAGGGATTGGAATCTTGCCAAGCTGGTGGGCGGCAATGCTGCGCCAGTAGGAAGACAAATCTCAGAGCGCAAAGATGGAAATTGTGCTTAGCGCAAATAACCCCAGTTATGCAGCTTGTCGGAGTCTTCCACCCAGCGGTCGCCGATGTCGGTGCGATAGTACATGTTCGGGATCAGAATGTTTTTGATGCGGGAATAGACCTGCGCCTGGGTCTGCTTCATGGTCTGGCCGGTACCGACGACGATGAGTACGACTCCAGAAGTTCCCGCGACGAGCCACTGGCCATTTACTTCCTTGACGTCTTCGATGTGGATGCCTTCGGTGGTAGGCCGCTTGAAAACGATGGCGGCGTTCTTCGAGAAAGAGTTGAAGGTCTCTTCGTCATCGAAGGGAAAAGGCGGCACGACGATGCGGACGCCGATCTGGAAGCCACTCTTGGTGCGCCACTTTGGGTCGAGACCATTGGCCAGTTCCCAGAAAAAATCGCTGATGGGCGTAAGCATGCCTTCCTGCTGAATGCTGATGGTGGGATAGCCGAAGCGCGAAGTGAATTCGAGCGGATAGATGCCGTTGTTGTTGACGATGCAATTTACATCGATGTAGCCGACATAGCCCTCCTCCGCAAGCTTCGGCTCCATCTTGAGGAGCGTGCGGTTGAAGAGCGCGTTGGGCTCGCTCCAGAACATGGCCGTGCCCATCTCCCCGGTGGGCGGACCGACTTCACCGGGAAAAAGTTTCTTGTGCTCGAAATTGATGTTGATGGGAGTGACGAATTTCTTGCCGTTGAAAAAGCCGCCGACTGCGACTTCCACCCCGGAAACGCGGCGCTGCAACTGGAAGACTTTGATCTCTTCGGAGAACGCGCGTTTGTAGGCTTCCAGCATCCCGACGACATCATCGCCGTCTTCTTCCTCGCCAACAAACAGGCGGCGCTTTACGTTTTGCGCTTCGCCGCTGGGCTTAATGACGTAACGGTCGGGATTTTTCTTTACAAACTCGATGGCAGGGTCGAAGGAATCGAATTCCTGGTACGGGATGATGGTGACACCGGCCTTCTTGAGTTCTTCCTGGCCGAAGGAACGATCGTCTTCGAGATTGTCGGTATATTCGGTGCCGCCGATGACGGGCTTGCCCGCAGCGCGAAGAGCCTGGGCGCGTGCACCCTGACCGAGGGTATCGTCGAAAACGACGATGTCTGCCCACTTGGCATCTTTCTCCCAATCGAGAGATTTAGGAACGAGGCCATCGGCGATGTCGCGTTCCTTTTCATCGTTGATGTAGTAACGGACGTCGTGGCCCTCTTTGAGAACTTGCCAGGCAATGTCGCCGATCAGGCCAGAGAGAGATACAAAGAGAAATTTTCGTTTTTCCATGAGTTGTGCCGAAGCCCCGGGGACTAAGGCGTTTCCCTATTGTAGATACAGCAGCAAATTGTGTGTATTACAAAATGGAAATAATTGATGTGATGGTGAGCAAAGAAAAAGGAGAAGGAGAGGCGTCGCCAGGTGGCGCCGGAGTGGCTGAGCGTGCGCTACCTTGGCAACCGCTTGCCGAAGCGGCACCCCAAAACAAGAGGAAACCCGGCGCGGGTGGCGAGGCATCACAAGGCGGAGGTGGCAAGGACTGTCCGAGAGGGCAACTTTCTTGCGCGGACTGGCCGTTCGTTCAGGTTATACTGGCTGGGTACGAATCGGTTGGGGAGACCAGCCCAAACCTGGATTCCGGTCGTGCCAAGATAAGGCCTTATCGAAAAGAGAGGTGAAGAGTGCGGCGATTTCCGCTTCTTCTGATCTGCGCGTTAGTACTGCTGAATGCCAGCATGTGCAACGCCCAGATATTGCACAAAAAGAAAAAGGTAGATAAGTCGACGGATAGCACCAATTCGGTCGAGCCCGACAAACTGCTCTATGACAGGGCTATCGAAGATATTAAACATGGCAAGCACGAAATTGGGCGCTTGGGCCTGCAGACCCTGATCAACACCTATCCCGACAGCGAATACCTGGCTAAGGCAAAACTGGCGATCGCGGACTCTTATTACAAAGAGGGCGGCACTTCGAACATCACCCAAGCCATTGCCGGGTACAAAGATTTCATCGTGTTCTTCCCTTTCCTGCCGGAAGCGGCTTACGCGCAGATGCAGGTTGCGATGTGCAACTACAACGAGATGCCGAAGCCGGACCGCGACAACACGCACGCGCACGCGGCCGAAGAGGAATTTCAGACGTTTTTGACGAAATACCCGAAGGACCCTTTAGCTCCTGAAGCACAGCAACATCTCCGCGAAGTCCAGGAAGTGCTCGCCGAAGGGCAATTCCGCGTTGCCTACTATTACTACGTGAAGGGTGACAAGCGCGCCGCTGCCGGCCGGCTGATCCCGATGGTGAAGCGCTACCCGTTGTACAGCAAGACGGACACGGCCATGTGGATGCTGGGTGACATTTTCGAAAAGAGCGAACGCAAGGATATCGCCGGCGGATACTACGCGGCGATCGTAAAGAATTATCCCCTTTCAAAGTATGACGCGGATGCCAAGGCCAAACTGGTGGCCTTTGGCGTGCCCGTGCCGCAGCCAGACCCGAAGGCCGTAGCCTGGATGACCGCGGAACAGAATGCCCCGCGCCCGAAAGAAAATGTCCTTCATAAGGGCACCGGCATTTTCAAGGGCGGCCCGGATGTGCACATGGCCGCGCAGAACGGCGCTCCGCAGATGGAGCCTGAAAGCGACTCACTCACCACCACTGACATTTTGAACGGGGCTAACCGCCCCGGTGGAACCTCTCCAACCGGGACCAACAGTATCGTCGGGACCGTAGGAGCTGGACAAAAAGAACCCGTCGCCATTTCAGGCGGAGCCGAAGACGTGAACGCAGGACCGGCAACCGCGGACCAGCCTGCCGCTACGGAAGGTACTCCGGCCACAGGCACGGCAGGAGCTCCGGCGGATGGAACGACGCCGACAGCGCCGGCCGAAGGCACAACTCCTCCACCGGTAGGCACAGATGCCACCGCGACGACCGACGCTACCAAGACCGACGGCACGGCAGCAGCAACCCCAGCCGCGACCACCGGCACCCAGAAAGAGTCCAGCAGCAAGAAGAAGGGCTTGAAGAAGCTTATTCCCTGGTAAGAGGATTCTACCGAGGGAGACAAGGTAAAGTGAACCGAGGGGTGCGTCGAGGGGCGCACCCCTCGTCCTTTAGTACAGGTAGACGTTTGGATACCGAACCATGTCTACTTCCGACACACCTCCTTGGTGTAGCGATTGACGCATGCATGGCCGGATGCTCCAATACGGTTTGTAGCATCTCCATCTGTAGCTTGCATGGGGTGTCTGGAGGAACGTTCCGGTGGCCAAGATCCTGGTTGCGGACGACAACAGTAATATCCAGAAAATGGTCGGGCTAGCCCTGAAAGATCAGGGCATCGACGTTGTCGCCGTCGGTAATGGTGAAGCTGCCGTGCGCAAGATCTCTGACCTGAAGCCAGACCTCGTGCTTGCGGACGTGTTCATGCCCGTGCGCAATGGCTATGAGGTTTGCAGCTACGTTAAACAAGACCCTGCCCTTTCGCATATTCCCGTTATTTTGCTGGTAGGCGCGTTTGATCCACTGGATGAGCAGGAAGCCCAGCGTGTAGGCGCTGATGGCGTGCTGAAGAAGCCGTTTGTTCCGCCTGATCCGCTGATCTCGATGGTGAAGTCTGCTTTGGCACGCGCGGGCGTCGCTCTTGGAAATGCACCGCCTGCGGAAAAAGTTGCCGAACTGCCGAAGCGTAACGCTTCGGACCTGTTGTCCCCTGCCGCTTCGAAACTTGCGGCGTTATCAGCGCCACCAATACCGGAAGCGCAACCAGAACATCTTGAAGAGTTCCCAACCATGCCTTCGCAGGTGAAGATTGCGGCTGGCCAGGAGCCCGTGGCATTCGGGAGTTTGCTGGAGACACCGGAAACGCAAGATGACGCGGCGTTCATCCCGGCGAAACCGCCGACTGAACTGGGAGCGGCACAGAATTGGGAAGCGGATGACGTTGCCGAGGAAGAAGACGTTGAAGAGGACGAGCACGCTGGCAACGGCTGGCGTCCCGGCGGCGACCTGACCGCACTTGATCCTGCGGAAGCGGAAATCGAGAACAAGGTAAAAGATTGGCGTGAAGAAGCATTCCACGGCAGTTCACCGGCGCGGGCTCATCGCTCGAATCGCTGGGCACCGGCTGTCGCGGAACCAGAACTTGCCGAGAGCACGGAATCGCGCGCTTTGGCGGTAACCACATTGGAAGCGAAGTCGACTGAAGCGCCTGCATTTTCAGGCGATGCATGGGCAGCGGCGATGGCAGCGGGCGTGGAAGAAAAACTCTCGGAGACGCAGGAAACCGTGGCGCCCCCGATCGAATCGCAGCGAGTGGCCGAAGTTGCTCCAGCCGTTGAAGAAAAACAGGTACGGACAGAATCCACACCCGAGAACAGTTGGTATTCGGTTACGGCGAGCCCCTGGGAAGTCGAAGCGAAGAAGGCAACGCGACTTGCTTCCACTTGGGACAGCTCGGGTGCGGAAGCGCCTGCGATTGTGAACGAGCAACCTGCGGCCGAGACGGTCAGCGCACACGTCGAACAATCTCAGGCGGAAATCGCGGCACCTGTCCAGGAATATGTGCATAGCGAACAAACCGAAGGGACACCCGCGTTGCTGCACGAGGTAACCTTCGATTCAACGAATGAAGCCGCTATCCCCTCTGCTTACGCCGCGGAATCAACGGTGAACGATACTCAGGAAATTTCAAGCTACCAACCCCCAGAATCCAAGAGTTGGGAAAATACCTCGGTAGCGGCGCCGCCAGAGGTCGTCAATCAGTTTGTGGAAGCGCCCGCACAGGCATTCGTGAGTGAACATGTAGAGCCTGCAATCGAACACACTCCGGAAGCGGCTGCAGAGACTACTGTCACGCCAGCAGCTACGCCTTCGCCAAACCTGGATGACCTTGTAGCCCGGGTGCTCTCCCGCATGAGCCCGGAGGTACTGCAAAAGGTTACGCACGACATCCTGAAGCCGGTCATCGAGGCGCTCATTCAGGACGAGCTAAATTCCAAGAAATAGTCAGGACCCCGCTACCAACAACCCCAGTCGCAGTTTGACTTCGTCTCGCCGAGCGCAATCTATGCGCTTCGCTTTCTTCCCTTTTCTGAAGTTGAGTATCTAATTCCCCTACCCCGAAAGTGCTGCCCGTCCGTCTAACAATTCATTTGACGGAAGCTGCATCGGAGAACTTCAATTACAAATATGAACCCAGTACCAGGCGAGCAATCCGCTCCTGCATCCGGCAAGCTCATCGCCAGTCCGATCCACACGCTTATCGTCGTGGCTTTTGCCGCACTCAATGCTTATCGCGGCATGGTCAGCTCCGCGCAGGCGCGCGCCGTGAACGGAGTCAGCCGATCCGCATCTCTATCTGCGCACCATCGCCATTGAACTTTTGTTTCTCGCAGTTGTTGTTATCGGCGTGCGCCTGCGGGGCGCCTCTCTGCGGAATCTATTTGGGCAGCGATGGAATTCCGTTGGGCAGGTGGTTCGGGATATTGGCTTCGGCCTGCTACTGCTGGTTACATCAACGGTCCTGGTTTCGATCATGGGAGGCCACCGGCACGGCTCGGCGCCGGATCAGGGGATTGCTTATCTCATACCGCAATCCTCGACAGAGCTACTTCTCTGGTTGCTGCTTTCCGTTGTCGCCGGAATATGCGAGGAAGCCGTCTACCGGGGATATTTTCAAGTTCAGTTCACGGCGCTGACGTGCAGTGTTCCTGCGGGAATTGTGATGTCGGCGGCAGCGTTCGGTGGGGCCCACGCGTACCAGGGAGTGGGTCGCGCAATGGTGATTGGTATCTCTGCCCTGCTCTATGGTGTGTTCGCCCATTGGCGCGGAACGGTTCGTCCGGGCATGATCGCTCATTCCCTTCAGGACGCGATTGCGCCCGCCCTCCTGAAGTTAGTGCGCCACTGAGAGCGTATCCAGTGCCAATCAGCGCAGTGAATTGACGATAGCAGCTGCCTGCCCGTATATTCAGAGATTACCCTGAGTCCATCACAATGCGCCTAGCGGCGTTGCATGGGTATGTGAGGAGATTGCCCCGGGATGTCTCGCGAAATCGCCAAGTCGTATGAGCCACAGCAGATTGAACCGCGTTGGGCTGAGTTATGGGTCAAGGAAGAGCTGTTCAAGGCCGACCCAAGCGCTCCCGGGCCGGCATTCTGTGTTGTGATTCCGCCGCCGAACGTGACGGGCTCGCTGCACATCGGCCACATGCTGGACCACACGGAAATTGATATTTTGACGCGTTGGCACCGCATGCGCGGGTTCAACACGTTGTATCTGCCGGGCACGGATCACGCCAGCATTTCCACACAACGCGTGGTGGTGAAACAACTAGCAGCAAAGGGGATCAACTACCGAGATCTCGGGCGCGAAGAGTTCCTGAAGCGCGTTTGGCAATGGAAAGAAGAAAGCGGCGGAACGATTCAGCGGCAGATGAAGCAGATCGGCGAATCGTGCGACTGGAGCCGCGAGAAATTCACGCTGTCGCCGGAACTTTCGGCCGTGGTACGCGAAGTTTTCGTTCGCTTGTACGAAGAGGGATTGATTTATCGCGAGAAGCGACTGCTGAACTGGTGTCCCGTTTGCCTGACGGTGTTGAGCGACCTGGAAGTGGCGCACGAAGAGCGGCCGGGGCATTTGTGGCACATCAAGTATCCCGTAGCCGGAAGCGACAACGAGTTCCTGGTCGTAGCCACCACGCGGCCAGAGACGATGCTGGGCGATACCGCGGTGGCCGTTCACCCGAACGACGAGCGCTATAAGCATCTGGTCGGCAAGAACGTAGTGCTGCCACTGATGAATCGCGAGATTCCCATCATTGCCGACGACATGGTGGACCTGGAATTTGGCACCGGCGCAGTGAAGATTACTCCGGCGCATGACCCGAACGACTTTGAAGTAGGGCGGCGCCACAACCTGCCGCAGATTGACGTGATGACAGACGACGCGCACATGAACGAGCACGCGGGGGCGTATGCAGGTCTGGACCGCTTCGTGGCTCGGAAAAAGATCGTAGAAGATCTGCGCGGACTGGGACTGCTCGAAAACAATTACCGACCACGTGAGCGCCATTGGCCTGTGCGAACGCAGCCACACGATTGTCGAGCCGCGGGCGTCGAAACAGTGGTTCTGCAGCATGAAGCCATTGGCTGAACCCGCGATTGCAGCAGTAGAGCGCGGCGACATCACTGTTGTACCCGAGAATCGGCGGACCGAGTATTTGAACTGGATGAGGAATATTCGGGATTGGACGCTGTCTCGCCAACTGTGGTGGGGACACCGGATCCCGGCGTGGCATTGCGAAAGCTGCAAGGAAGTAATCGTCGCGCGCGTTGATCCCACGGAGTGCCCCAAGTGCGGATCATCGAAGTTGGAACAGGATCCCGACGTGCTCGACACCTGGTTCAGCTCAGGATTGTGGCCTTTCTCGACTCTGGGTTGGCCTGCGGACACAGCAGATTTTCGCCGTTATTATCCGACCAATTTGTTGATCACCGGGTACGACATCCTGTTCTTCTGGGTCGCGCGGATGATCATGCTGGGGATTCACTTCACAAAACAAGTTCCCTTCCATGCCGTGTATCTACACTCGCTGGTGCGGACGCAAAGCGGCGAGAAAATGTCCAAGTCCAAGGGCACCGGGCTCGACCCGGTGGCTTTGAACCAACAATACGGTACGGACGCGATGCGTTTCTGCCTGGCATCGATGGCCGCGCCGGGGACGGACATCATCCTTACCGATGACCGGATGCTGGGTGCACGTTCCTTTGCCAATAAAATCTGGAATGCCGCGCGATTCCTGTTCGTGAACCTGGACAAGTTCGAACAACGCGGCGTTTCGCTAGATGAGATTGCCGCCCCTGCCGTGCGCGAACAGGCCCCTTACGCTCACAAGGGCGAGATTCCGATTATCGACCGCTGGTTCTTCGCACGCTTGGCGGAGACCGTGGAAACGGTCCACGACGCACTGACAAATTACCGATTTCACGAAGCGGCGCAATCGGTATACCAGTTTTTCTGGGGCGATTTCTGCGATTGGTACATCGAGTGGGTAAAGCCCGATTTGCTGAGCGAAGATCGAGACAAATCGATCGTCGCGTGGAAAAACTTATTTGCGGGATTTGAGGCGGCGCTAAGATTACTCCACCCGTTCATGCCCTTTTTGACCGAAGAGCTGTGGCATCAACTGCCGCAGAAGAGCGGAGCGAAATCCATAGCACTGAGCACATATCCGGAAGCGAAGGCCAACTGGAAAGATGCGGCGGCGCTGAAGGAATTCGGGCTGGTGCAGGAAACGATTCAATCGCTACGAACGTTGCGTGCAGAAATGAAGCTCGACAAGAAACGCGTTGCCGCGGAATTTTCCAGCGGGGATGAGGCCGTGCGGTCGGTCGTGGAGAAGAATCGCGACGGCATCTTGCGCCTGGGGTTGTTGACAGAACTGAAAGTGGTTGACGGGAAGTTGCCGGAAGCCGGCGGCGGTATGCGCTCTACTGCGAAATTCGATTTGCGCGTACCGTATGCAGTGGAAACCATCGACGTGGCGGCGGAGCTGACCCGAATCCGCAAAGAAATCGAGCGATTGACCAAGGATATTGCCGGGAAAGAACGGCAATTGAGCGATGAAACGTTCCGTAGCCGCGCGCCAGAAAAAATCATCAAGGGGCTGGAAGAGACGTTGGGGGAAAGACGCGTGGAATTGCAGAAATTCCAGGAACGTTTGAAGGAACTGAGCGGCGCTTAAGAACTCCTTGGACGTAATTCGTGGCAAGCTGGGATGCGGCAGTGCTGCAGCCCCAGCGGAGATGATCGGACGTTGCTGCATGGATTGGGACTCACCTTACATCACGGAACGAATTGCCCAGGCGCTGACGGAAGATGTCGGCACTGGTGACGTCACCGTTGAGGCCACGATTCCCGCGAATGCAGTGGGAAGAGCGCGCATTATTGCGAAGCAGGATATGGTTTGCGCCGGGTTACCGCTGGCGGAGAGGGTCTTTGCAACGCTCGATCCTGAGCATGGATCTGCAGTCCGCGGTCAACGACGGTCAGTCGGTAAAAAACGGACACGAACTGCTGCACATTTCCGGTTTGGCAGGCGCGATTCTAACTGGAGAACGAACCGCGCTGAACTTCCTGGGGCATCTCAGCGGAATCGCCACGCTAACGTATCAGTTCGTCAGTGAACTGGCCGGAACCAATACGAAAATCCGTGACACACGGAAAACCATCCCCGGGCTGCGGTTGCTGGAGAAATACGCGGTGAGGATGGGCGGAGGAACGAATCACCGGATCGGGCTCTTTGATGCAATCCTCCTCAAGGAAAATCACATTGCGCTGGCGGGCGGCGTAAAGGCTGCACTCGATCAGGCGCACGCGTACGCTTCCAGGCGAATGAATCCGCAGACCATGACCGCCTATGAAGCGGATGGCGCGAATCTAGCGTTGCGTGGTGGCCACGGGCTGACTATTCAGATCGAAGTGCGCAACGAACCCGAACTGCGCGAAGCGCTCTCCGCTGGCGCGGAATCGGTGCTGTTGGACAACATGAGTCCGGACGAAGCGCGCCGCTGCGTATCGATCACGCGCAGCATTCGACCAGCCTGCACCGTGGAGATTTCCGGTGGAATCACGTTGAAGAACGCGCGAGCGTATGCGTTGACTGGCGCGGATTATCTCTCCTCCGGAGCGCTGACCCATTCGGCCCGTGCTGCGGACGTAAGCCTGCTTGTGGACAGCATCGAGTAAAAGTAAGCTAGTGCCGCACTGCCTGAGTAACCGCACGCCTGGATATTCGAGATACTGGACCGAAGCCTGATGCCGCAGACACCGACTCTCCCGGGTACCACCGATCGACGAATTGCCGCTCTGCTGACGCTGCTGGCGGAGAACGCCACGATAGTGATCAGCGGGGGCCGAATCGCGAAAGAAATAGGAGTTTCGCGCTCGACGGTCTGGCGCTGGGTGCAGCGCCTGCGCGAATTGGGAGTACGCGTAAAAGGTCAGACCGCCACAGGATACTTTCTGGAAAAAGTTCCGGACATCCTGACACCGGACCTCTTGCGCAAGCACGTGAACGGAAGACTGTTTGGCAAGCGTTTCTATCATTTCTTCAAAACGGATTCGACCAACCGCGTGGCAATGGAATTGGCATATGCCGGCGAAGAGGAAGGCGCGGTCATTCTTGCTGAAGTACAAACGGAGGGGCGTGGAAGAGCGGGCCGTAAATGGCATTCAGAACAGGGCACGGGACTCTACGTCACGCTATTATTGCGGCCGCGCCTGTCTCCCGTGCAGGCGCCGCTACTGACCATGTTGGCAGGGCTATCGCTTCATTCCGCCATCCGGGCGCAGACCGGGTTGAACACCGAACTCAAGTGGCCGAACGATATTCTGATCGACGGAAAAAAACTGGGCGGCATTCTGACCGAGATGCACGCGGAACCAACCCAGGTACGTTTTGTAATCGTGGGCATCGGCTTGAACGTGAATCAGGAGAAGTTCCCTGCCGAGCTCGCATCCATTGCAACGTCCCTGCGGAACGAAACCGGCAAGTCCCATTCACGACTGGAACTCCTCGTGCGTTTGCTCCGCGAATTCGAGACCGATTACAATCGATTTCTCCGCGAAGGGCCCTCCTACGTGGTAGGCCGCTTCGCTGAAGTTTCACAGTTTGCAGACGGCAAGCGCGTGCGCGTAGATACCGGCCGCGACACCTATTCCGGCAGGACAGCGGGATTGAGTTCCGACGGTTTGCTGCTTGTAAAGAAAGACGACGGTGACACGGTTACGGTTGTCGCCGGTGATGTTTCCGAGGTCCGGTAAATGCTGCTGACCATCGATGTGGGCAATTCCAACACCGTGCTGGGAGTTTTCCGCGGCGAACTGCTGATTGCGAATTGGCGATTGACGACCGCACACTCGCAGACGGTGGACGAGTATGGCGTGCTGACGCGCAGTCTGTTCTCGCTGGCAGGATTGAACCAGGAAGATATTACGGGCGTAATGGTGAGTTCCGTAGTTCCGCCTGTGAACTGGACGCTGGGCGAAATGGCGCGAATCTACCTGGGCAAGAAAGCGCTCTTCGTGGAACCGGGCGTAAAAACAGGCATGGCCGTTCTGGTTGATAACCCCTTGGAGGTGGGGGCCGATCGCATCGTCAACGGCGTCGCAGCTTTTCACCAGTACGGAGGCCCTTGTATCGTGGTCGATTTTGGAACGGCGATTACATTCGATGTGATTTCTGCACGCTGCGAATACCTTGGCGGTGTGATTGCACCGGGTATCGGTATCTCTTCAGAGGCGCTGTTTACACGCACAGCGCGATTGCCGCGCGTGGAAATTAAGGATCCCGGGAAGGTAATCGGAACAAACACCGTCACGCACATGCAGGCAGGACTTTATTATGGCGCCGTGGATATGGTTGACGGCATGCTGACGCGCATGAAGGCCGAGATGAAGACAGACGCGACCGTGGTGGCCACAGGCGGACAAGCACGATTGGTGGCGCGTGGCTCCAAACATATTCAGCATATCGACGAGTTCCTTACGTTGAACGGCTTGCGCATTATCTGGGACAAGAATCAGCATAGCGATGGCCACCATGGTGCGTCGGCACACCCACAGGCAGCAACGACTGCGACGACAGACGGATCGGCGAAAAAAGTAAAACGCTAGAACTGCGCGAAGCGGCAAATTCATCACATGGAAAACTGGAATTACTTTAACTATTTCACGGAGATTGAAGAATACTTCTGGAAGAAGCGTGGCGCGCATCTGCTGGTTTCCCCCTTGGACTGGGCGATTATGGAAACGTGGCAGAAAGCTGGGGTGCCACTGGAAGCAGCACTAACAGGGATCGATCACGCGTTTGAGAGTTACCAGCGTTCGCGGCGGGGCGCCAATAAACCGCTGAAGAGCCTTGCCTATTGCACCGATGCGGTGCTGGAGGCCGCGGAAGAGGCACAGGAATCATCCGCAGGTGCGGTCCGGAGTAAGGCCGCGGAATCAGAGACACTCCGCAAAGAGGATTTGCAGAAATATTTTGATGCGAATGTGGCGCGTCTGGGAAAAGCCACGGAAAGGTGCCGTACCTCGCAACCCGCGGTATGCGTTCTAATTCAGGATGTCACTAAATCCTTGCAGTCGTTGACGGTGCTGCTGGCTGGCCCCGGCAACCTTGATCTGGAAGACCTCGAACGGCGGCTGACAATTTTAGATGATAAGCTTCATGCAGCGTTGTTGAGTCACGCGAATGAAGAGCTGATGCTGAAGATCCGGCGAGAAGTGGACTCTCAGCTTGCCGCGTACCGACGCAAGATGAAAGGCGAGCAGCTTGCCCTCGTGGAGAAACAATATCTCCAGAAGCGACTGCTCGACGAATATCAACTGCCGCGACTGAGTTTGTTCTATTTTTCGTAAGCGCACCCGTACAGCATGGTACAAAACTAATCTGGCTGGACCCAGGACTGAACATTATGGCTGATGAGTTAATATTATCAATTGAGAAGCTGATTTACGGGGGTGACGGCCTGTCACACACCGAAGAATCCACGGTTTTCGTGCCCTACGTCCTGCCCGGCGAACAAGTGACCGGCTCTGTGAAGACGCGCAAGAAGCGCCTGATCCATGCCAAATTGCTGGAGGTAAAACAGCCTTCTCCGTTGCGCGTGGCCGCGGCGTGCCCGCATTTCGGCGTCTGTGGCGGGTGCCATTACCAACACATCGAGGCTTCGCAGCAAACCCAATTCAAAAAAGACATTCTGCGTGAAACGCTTTCGCGCCTGGGCGGGGTGACCTGGGACAAGGATATTCAAGCGCATACAGCCGAACCCTTTGGTTATCGCAATCGCGCCCAGTGGGCCTTCCGCGATGCCCTTCCGAGGGCGTTTGGATATTTCCTGCCGGAAAGCGCGCACATTCTGCCGATTGATGCATGCCCGGTGTTGTCGCCGTGCTTGTCGCGCGCGTTTTCACAATTGCAAAATCTGGCGCGCGGCAATTCGCTTCCCCCTGGGATTCTGGAAGTCGAAGCGTTTGTCGATTCCGAAGATGCCAAGTTGGCTCTGAATATCGCTTTCGAACGATTCCCCAAGCCTGCAAAGGACATCGCGGCCGAATTCAAGGCAGCCCTTCCGGAACTGGAGAGCTTGCTGCTGCTCGACAAGACCAAAAACCGTTTTGAATTGACCGGTCCGGGCTACTTGACTCACAAAGTTGGCGATTATTCCTATCGCGTCAGCCATCTTTCGTTTTTCCAGGTGAACCGCTTTCTGATTGAGGATTTGTTGAAGACCGTGTTGAACAGCGCTACAGGAAATTATGCGCTCGACCTTTATGCGGGGGTCGGATTCTTCACCTTGCCGTTGGCCAAGACTTTCTTGAAAGTTGTCAGCGTGGACGCAAATCTTGCTGCTACGCGGGACCTGCGAACCAACGCGGAAACAGCTGGAATCGAACTGGTTTCACACGTGGAGCACGCCGAAGAATTCTTAAAGAAAGAGCAGGAAACTCCAGACTTCGTGGTCTTGGATCCGCCACGCTCCGGACTGGGTGCGGAAACCGCAGCCCGGTTAGCCAACTTAGGTGCGCCGGAGATTGTGTATCTCTCTTGCGATCCATCGACACTGGCTCGCGACCTGGCAGTGCTGACCGGATCCGAGCGCAAGACCTCGACCGAAATCACGCCCGCGCATCGCTATGAAATCGCGGACATACAACTTTTCGATTTGTTCCCCCAAACATTCCACATCGAAACATTGGTGAGGTTGCGAAGAATGTAATGAAGATTCCGGCCGTTGCGAATGCCGCTACATTTGCAGGCGGAATATTCCATGCTCTCCGGAGAGGACCCGACGCATCTTCATGCAGACGTTCTAAAAGTTGGCCATCATGGCAGTAAGAATTCCTCAATGCCGGAATCCCTTGCCATGGTGAACCCAGCGATCGCCGTTATTTCAGCAGGCGAACAAAATCCGTACGGACACCCAAGTGCGGAATTGATGCAACGACTCAGAGAGAATGGGTTGAATGTTATTCGCACCGATCATGAAGGAGCGATCCGGGTAACCACGGATGGCGCGGCGATTCATTTGAATTGTTTTGTTGCTTGCACTAATGGGGACAATCTTTCAGGCAGCGCGGACGCGCCAGATGACCATTAGCGCGACCAGCAGTAACACGAATCCGACCGTGGCTTCGTACTCATGATTCTTCTTGTACTGCGCCCAGGCAAATGCTCCCGACGCCTCGCCAGGCTGTTTTTGCGCGAACAAGCGAGGAAAGAACAGCGGAACGGAAGCGGCGTAAGCATCGAACGAGGACGGATGCTGCCCACGGAGTTCTCGTTCTTCGCGTCGCATCACGAAGCTGTATACCAGCGCAAAATACACTACCAACAAGATCCCGCCGGTCCAGGAGCACATGGCAATCGCCGCACCAATCGCGAGAAAACTGCTGCCGAAGTAGAGTGGATTCCGCGTGTAGGCGTATGGGCCCGTGATCGTCAGAATCTTCTGCTTATGGAGATAGCCAGCGGCATAAGCACGAATCAGCAGGCCAAACAACCCGACAATCCCACCGAGCAATATTGTTTTCGGAGTAGGACGCGCGAGTAAGAGCAAAACTATGGCAAGGAAATAGCCGAGGCGCACCCGCCATCGCGCGAAAAAATCGGCAAGAGTCACGCCAATACTCCGCTGCGTTGCTTTATCGCGGCAAATACCTGATCGACCGATAAATCGAGTAGCGACTGATCCGGCGTATCACTGCGGCCATATGAAGTAATTGCCTCAGGACTTCGGAGGACAATTGCTTGCGGAGGGTACGGGCCATTCCTCGCAGGATCTGTAGGCCCAAATAGGGCCACGACCGGGGTGCGCAAAGCTACGGCCAGATGCAGCGGACCAGTGTCTCCACCTACCACGCAGCGCGCGTGTTTGAGCATGGCCATCAGCCGCCCCAGCTCCCAGTCGCAGGCAATCGGATCGGCCGACCCGCTCGCGGCCTTCACCGCGGCAAACAGCGCTTCTTCTCCGGGTCCATAGTTGATCAAGCAGCGCAATCCGAGTTCTCCGCGAATGCGCTGACAGAGCGCGCCGAATCGATCTGGAGGCCAGCACTTTGCGCGCCAACCGCCACCAGGGCTCAGCGCAACATAGGATGCAATTCCTTCGTGCTGCAGTTGTGCCCTTACACTGGATTCATCGCTCTCCGCGACACGCAATTGAACTTCACCAACTCCGCGTTCTGCACCCGCATGAAAACTTAGTTCTCCATTTTGATCGGCAATGTGAATTGTGCGGCACTTCACGCGTTCGGTATAAAGAATTGGTACGCCGTACTCACGAATCGTGGCAGATGAAAATCCGATGCGCCGGGAAACTCCCGCCAGAAACGCCGGGAACGCGGATTTCCAGAGCCCCTGAAAATCGATGGCCGCATCCGGGTGGAAGTCCCGAAGCTGTGCAACAACTTTGCGGACTGAAGACAGATCGCGCGAATCCACCGGCCAGATTTCCGTAGCCAATGCGCTGCTGGCAACTAGTCCGGTCCAACGAGGATGTGTGAGCCACACAAGACTTGCCGCGGGAAACGATTCGCGGAGCGCCGCTACCGCAGGAAATGTGTGAACGATGTCGCCGAGCGAGCCCAATCGCACGACAGCGAAGCGCCTTTCAGTCATGAGCATCCTTGCGGATGGATGCAAGCAATTCGCACGTGGAGTGATCCTTCGGGTCTCCAACAATCGCAACTTTAATTCCGAACCGCTCAGCCGTCGCATGCTCAGGAACGGTTTCGGGCGTGTAATCTGTGCCCTTGGCATGAACGTCAGGGCGCAATTCCTCGAGCAAGCGCTCCACATTCGGATCGGGAAAGACCACTACATAATCCACGCAGCGCAAACCCGCAACCAATTGCGCGCGCGCCTGCTCATCGAGGATTGGCCTGCCTTCACCCTTTAGGCGACTAACACTTTCGTCGGAATTTACTCCGACAATCAAGACGTCTCCCGCTTGCTTCGCGCCGTGCAGGTAACGCACATGACCGACATGAAGCGTGTCGAAACAACCATTCGCAAAGACCACGCGCTTCCCTGTCGTTTTTGCTTTGTGAATGAGTTCGCGAAGCTCGTTGCTCGCGAAGATTTTTGTGGCGGCTACCCGCATAGGCTAAGGCTTCTCCGACGCAGCATTTTGGATGGCTTCTTGTAGCTCCTCGCGCGATACCGTGGCTGTCCCTCGTTTCATCACCACCAATCCTCCAGCGATGTTAGCAAGGTGTGCCGCCTCGAGTGCGGATGCGCCACAAGCGAGCGCCAACGTAAAGGTCGCGAGCACAGTGTCGCCGGCCCCGGTGACATCGACGGCTTGGTCGCCGCCATGCACAGGAATGTGGATGGGCGGCTGTTCCGGCTGGAAAAGAACCATGCCATCCCTGCCGCGAGTAACCAACAGGGAGCGTAATTTCATTTCTGCGCGTGTAGCCTCGGCACAGCGTTTCAGTTCCGCCAGGTTCTTTCCGATTGCGGTGTGGTGCAGCGCTTCCATCTCCGCCTCATTCGGTGTAGCCGCGGTGATTCCGGCGCGTCTGTAATCATGGAGACGGTATCGCGAGTCCAACGTCACAGGAATTTCTTTCTTTTTGCGCGCCGTAGCTTCCTTTACCTCTCGCGGCACGGCAACGCCGAATCCGTAATCTGAAATTGCCAGAGCATCCGCGTGAGCAATTCTGGCAAAGAGAAATTGTTGCAGCTTCTCTCGCACCACTTCAGGCAGGCCGCTCGCCGGCTCGTAGTCCACTCGTAGCACTTGTTGCCCCACCGTGTGTGCCCACCCCGCCAGGAAGCGCGTCTTCGTTGGAGTTGCCCACCCCGGCACGCGGACGATACTCGAAACGTCCACTTTCTTTTTCCGAAACAAATCGATCAAGAATCGGCCGACTTCATCATCGCCTACGGCCGTGATGGGTCTCACCTTCGCGCCCAAAGCAGCAAAATTGTTCGCGGCGTTGGCGCCACCGCCAGGAACAATTTCCGTTTCCCGGTGACGCAGAATCAGGACCGGTGCTTCTCGCGAAACGCGGGTAATCTCCCCAAATTGAAAGGCATCTGCAACAAAATCGCCGAGCACGACTATCGTCTTCGCGGGAAATCGCTCGACATATTCAGAAAGCGCGAGCAGATCCACGGTCGTGGATTTCGTCTTGGCCTTATTTCCCCGTGTCCTCATCCTGCCCTCATTCGAAAGTTGCGACAGCTTCCCAGGATCGCGCACCAAACTGGCTCATTGCGCCCAATGTTGCAATGCCACTTGTACCATATCCGTGGTAACACTCTTCATACATCGATGATCCGTGGGACACCGCTTCAAGAAGCACGGGCTGCAGTAAGGCTGCTGCTGCACAATGGAAAAACGAGTTGTTACGGGCGATGTACCCACGGGATCAGTGGGGCCGAAGATCGCGACAACTGGCACGCCCACAGCAGCCGCGACGTGCATCGCGCCCGAATCGTTGCCCAGGAACAGGTGGCATTGCGATAGCAACGCGGGCAGATCTCCGATTGCCGTTTTGCCAGTGAGATCCACCGGCTTGCGCTTCATTCCGGCAATGATTGCGTTCGAGACCGTTACTTCACCCGGTGTTCCGAACAAAATAACGTCCGCGTCCTTCTCGGCCTGAAAACCATTTGCGGCCTCCGCGAAGCGTTCCGGATACCAGCATTTTGCCGACCCGTAGGAAGCGCCAGCGCCGATGGCCACACGAAACGCGTGAGGCCGAGCGCCGGCTTCAAGCAACGTTCCCGCCGCATGCTGTCGCCGCGCGTCCGGAACATTCATCACGATGTGCGCTATATTTGGCAAACTATCGAGCCAACCTGCGCGCCGTAACAACTCGAGATAATAGAATTTCTCGTGCGGCGGAATCTCTCCTGCTTTGGGCACGGGGATCGCTTTAGTCAGCAGCACGCTTCGCCCGTCGCGGGCATACCCGATTCGATCGGGAATTCTCGCACGCCACGCAAGCCAGGCAGCGTCAAACGCATTTTGAAGCAGCAGCGCAACATCAAATTCTCGCGACCGCAACTCCGATGCCAGCCGTTCGCGGCCTCGCCATCCCTCATGTTCGCGCACCGGGTCGTAGGCAATCAGTTCGTCGCAGACCAACTGATCCCGATAGATTTCTGCCACGTACGGCCTGGCAACAATGGCGATTTTGGCCTCGGAAAATTTCTGTTTGATCGCGCGCAAAGCAGGCAGTGCCATGATGGCATCCCCAACCCAGTTCGTCGCGCGAATCATTATCTTCATTCAGATGCCTGCTGGTTGGGCAAACGTTTTCGGATAGCATCGAGAAATGCCTGCTCCTGCGGGAACTCCACTTCGATGACGGTCACGTAGATTGGCATTTCCAGGGCGTCCACATCCGCCATGTTTTGCGCATCTTTTTCCGTGGTCACCAGCGCCTTCGCACCGGCTTCCCTGGCCGCGTCGAGTAATTCCTGAATTTCGCCATCGCTGTATTGATGATGATCGGCGAAAGCCTCTTGCCCCACAATCTGCAGATTCCAATGTTTCAGGTCAAGAAGGAACGCTCCCGGATTGCCGATGCCGCAAAAAGCAAAAAACGGGCCGATGTCTAGCTCCTCCGCTCGAAGGACAGGCTCCTCGCTCCACATCTTGCGAAATCCAAGCAACTTGGTTCTCGCGGCAAACACTGGATATTCCGTAAGCCGAGAGATAGCCAGTTCGGCGTCGGCAGCCGCTTCGGTGCGGGTCATGACCAGAATATCGGCTCGATCCATCGCAGAGAGTGGTTCGCGCAAACGGCCCGCGGGGAGCAACCGCTCTTTGCCCAGTGGTCTCACGGTGTCCATCAACAGAATGTTGACGTCGCGTTCGAGGCGCAGGTGCTGGTATCCGTCGTCCAGCAAGAAAACATCCACTCTATTTTCCAGCTTGCGGCCCTGTACCAAGCGGTCTTTGCCAACCCCAAATTCGACACGCCCCTGCAATCGAAATCTCATCAGATCGATCTCATCGCTGGTTCTGCTGTCGCCGCGGTAACCTCGGCTCAAGATTCCCACACGGTTCCCTTCCACAAGCAATCGTTCCGCCAGCCAGATGGTGACGGGCGTCTTTCCAGTACCGCCGAGGGTTAGATTTCCCACGCTAATCACTGGTTTGCTGAGGCGCTGCGCCCTGAAAAAGCCGATTTCATAGAGCCAGACGCGGATGCGCACAATCGTTCCGTACAGCATTGCGAACGGCCAAAGAACGACGCGCGCCACGGGTGCCAAATTCATTGCCCAGTGCCACGCAACTGTTTCTCAGCCTCGGCCAGAGAACGATCCAGGGCACCGCGGCTTCTCTCCACCAAACCACGAGCGGCGTCGCCCATTCGCTGGGTTTTTTCCGTGTCCTTCAAAAGGTGGCACCATTCCACGCCGGCATCTTCGGGGCTGGTTACCTGGATCGCTGCCTTCGCGTCCAAAAATCGCGCGGCGATCTCTGCGAAATTTTCCATGAATTCACCAAACACTGGAACTTTGCCAAACGCAGCCGGCTCCAGAATATTGTGTCCACCGGAAGTGACCAGCGAGCCGCCCACAAAAACGCCGTCGGCACACTTGTACAGCGAAGCGAGTTCTCCAATGCTATCGAGCAGCAGCACCGTGACATCGGGCGGGATTTCCCGCAGCTCACCGGTTCCCAACCCTGCCGGTCCGTCAACGGCCAATTCTGAGCGGCGAATGAACTTGCGATGCGAGTCATCGATAAACTCGGCCGCTGCCGCAAACCGCTCCGGCTTTCGTGGCGCCAAGACCAACAACGCGTCGCGGAAATCACCCTGCGCTACGCCAAAAGCGATCAGCACCAGCGGCTCTTCGGTTGCCACCACACTACCCGCAACGATCAACGGCCAGCGTCCATGCTTTTTGCACTCCTCTTCAAGCCAGATAGATAGTGGCGTCGGCTGCGGAATTTCCATGTCGTATTTCAAATTGCCGCTGACAATCACTCGTTCCGGCGATGCGCCCAAACCCTTGATTCGTTCCGCGTCCTGCTCCGTCTGCATCAAAAACACCGCAGGTTGCCCCAGGGCCGATTTGAGAAAAGGTTTGAGATAGAGGCCAAACCAGCCAAACAATTTTTGATAACGCGCGTAGGACTTTTCTGACACGCGTCCACTGACAAAGATTACCGGCACGTTTCGCCGGTTTGTCTCACGCAGGAAATTTGGCCAAATCTCGGTCTCAAGCACAATGACGAGCGCGGGTTTTACGCGATTGAGCACCGCATTCACGCAAAACGCCCAGTCGAGCGGAAAGTAGATCACCGCATCGGCGAAGGGAAATCGCTCTTTCGCCAGAGCCTGACCGGTCTTCGTCGTGGTGGAAACGATCAGAGGCCGGTCCGGATGCGACTCTTTCAACCGCTTTGCCAGCAAAGCACCGGCAAGTGCTTCCCCTACGGAAACCGCATGAATCCAGATCGCTCCTGGCCGCTCTGCCGGCAGATTCTCTAGTCCGGGCGAGGAAAATCCCAGCCGCTCGCCAAGATTCGACAAGTACTTGCCGTGCCGCAAACCCATCACCAGCCAATACGGGGCCGTCACCAGGGCGGCCAGCCCCATCAAAACGCTATAAAGAAAATACACTCGATGTCACTCCGGTCTGCTTCGCGATAGAGGTACGCCCACACTTAAAAAAGGCAACCCCTTCACTTCCTTAAGAATCGAAGGCCACAGGATGTAAACAGTCTATTATATCCACATGCGAAATCACCTTGCTGCTGTTCTCATCGCTTTTATCACTTTTCTGTCGCCGGACATCCTGACGGCCCAGCAACTCAGCCCGACCCGTGGAGCGGCCACTGAGTCCCATGAAGGCGTAACCATATCCGTCGAACCGTGGACGCATGCGTCAAACTATAAAGACAAATTTCCCAAGAAGTCTCCGTTTAACGGGGGAGTGGTCGCGCTTCACGTTACATTTCGCAATAACTCCACCGAAAGCGTAAAGGTGGATCTGCAGCGTATCCGCCTGGTGGTGATACTCGGGGAGGAAAACCGCCAGGAACTCGTCCCGCTTACGGCCGATGATGTCGCGGACACCGTGCTGCTGAAAGGCGGGAAGGATCCCACGACCCGGCGCAACCCATTGCCCATTCCGATAGGCAAGCCGAATCCTTCGCGCGATAAAAACTGGACCGATTTCCGGGATGCCTGCCAGAACGCCGCGCTGCCTTCCCCGGTCGTGGCCGCTCACGAGTCGATGGACGGGTTGGTCTACTTTGATATGCGCAGCGAATGGGAGTTGTTGCAAACTGCGCGTCTGTATATACCCAATTTGGAGAGTATGGCGACGCACACACCGCTCTCTTACTTTGAAATTGAATTGGGACATGGTTCCTCGAACTGACATTTGCGTTTCAGCGAGCAGGACAATATTGCAGTTTCGTTAAAATGCGGCGAGAAGACAAAACTTAAATCCACAGCCACAATTTGCCCTCATTCTCTTCGTCGGCTAACATGAAATGTCACAACAATCTCCTTTCTCCACGGACCCATGCTCAAATTTCTCGATGAATTGAACCCTGAACAACGCCTCGCCGCAGAAACCACCGAAGGCCCGGTGCTGATTCTGGCAGGCGCCGGCACGGGCAAAACGCGCGCCATCACATACCGCATGGCCAATCTGGTGGCCAAGGGCACACCGGCAGACGCAATTCTGGCGGTCACCTTCACCAACAAAGCCGCGGAAGAGATGCTGAATCGCGTTGCCGATTTGCTCTTGCGCGCTGGGATTCAAGCCGATCGCCCGTGGATCTCTACTTTCCACTCGTTGTGCGCGCGGATTTTAAGGCGTGAAGCGGCTAACGCGGGACTGCCCAAAGATTTTGCCATTTACGACGACGACGATCAGACCGCTGCCGTTAAGCTCGTGATGGCCAAGCTGCGCATTGAAGACGAGAGTCTCACGCCGCGCAATGTCCTCAGTCGCATCAGCTATGCTAAGAATCATGGCCAGACACCGGAACAGGTTCGCGCTGCGGCCATCGCTCCCGACGGCCGACGCGTTGCCGACATCTACGCCGGCTACGACACACTCTTGCACCAGAGTAAAGCGCTCGACTTCGACGATCTTCTGGTACGCACGGCACGGCTTCTGCGCGAATCGACCGCTGTGCGCGAGCGCTGGCGCGCGCGATTCCAGTACATTCACGTAGACGAATACCAGGACACGAATCGTGTTCAATACGATCTGCTTCGCCTGTTAACGAACGAACGCCAGAATATTTGCGTGGTCGGCGACGAGGACCAATCCATCTACCGCTGGCGTGGCGCCGACGTTTCCATCTTGCTCAGCTTTTCGCAGGATTTCCCCAATGCCAAAGTCGTACGGCTCGAACGCAACTATCGTTCCACACAAAAGATTCTGGATGCCGCGGGTGCCGTGGTCAGCAACAATCCGGACCGCCTTGGAAAAAATCTTAAGGCGGAGAAGCACGAGGGCACCAATCTCCGTTATTTCGAGGCACGCGACGCCCAGGCCGAAGCCGAATTTGTCGCTGGCGAATTGGAACGCATCCTGAACGACGACTCCGACCAAACGTGCGCCGTTGAATACCGCACCAACTTCCAATCACGCTCCTTCGAAGAAGTGTTTCGCCGCCGCGGATTGCGCTACAAACTCGTCGGCGGCTTCAGTTTCTACAGCCGCGCGGAAGTAAAAGACGCCCTGGCGTACGTGCGCGTAACATTACATCCCGAAGACGACATTTCGCTTCTGCGCGTGTTGAACGTACCCGCACGGGGAATCGGCAAAACTACCGTAGATGCCCTGCGCGACCTGGCTAGTCGCGACAGCCTGTCCTTCTGGGACGCCATGGAATCGCTTCTGACCAGCCCTGCCTCCAGCCGCGCGACGGCTCCTTTGCGGGCGTTCCGCGAATTGATCGTACGCCTGCAGGAAAGCTACGCGGCCAAGGAACCACCAGAGTTTCTGCGCTACCTGCTCGATGAGAGTGGCTACATGCCCATGCTCCGCGATCGCAACATGCCTGAAGATGTCACGCGCATGGAAAACCTGGAAGAACTGGTGCGCGCCGTGGCGGAAAGCCTCGACGAAGGCGAGACCTTCACCGATTTTCTGGATGCCGCAGCGCTCGTTAGCGATGCCGATTCGTTCGAAGGCAAGCCCGGCGTAACGCTGATCACTCTGCACAGCACCAAGGGACTGGAGTTCGACCACGTATTTCTGACCGGACTGGAAGACGGCATCGCGCCACACAGCCGTGCCTTGAACGAGGAGAAAGGAATTGAAGAAGAGCGCCGGCTTGTCTATGTGGGAATGACGCGCGCCCGCAACTCGCTAACTCTCTCTCGCGCGGTGTACCGCCGCGTATTCGGAAACGAGCAGCAGATGCGTGCATCACTCCCGTCGCGATTCCTGGGCGAAATTCCAAGCGAGTTGGTGGAGACCGTGCGCGGTTCGATGGCCGAGATTGGCGAGTCTCGCCGTTACGAGCCCGATCCGGAATATTCTTACTCTGCCGATGAATTCCTAAAACGCGTGCGCGGAACTTCCAAGGCGCCCTCGCGGATTCCGCCCGGCCGTTCTTCGTCCACGCCGGCATCCTCAACGAATTTTTCAACGATCAAGCGAGTCGCCAAAGCCGATCCGTTGCTCGGACAAAAGGTTCGTCATCCTGAATATGGCGTGGGCACGGTAGTTGGCGTCGATGGCGATGACGAGGATCGCCGCCTGTCCGTAAGTTTTCCTGGCCGCGGCACCAAGAAGTTCATCGAACGCTACGCCCAATTGCAGCAGCTTTAGCTAACCAATTGCATCCGCTGGGGATGTTGCACCGCGCCGCATATCGCGATAAAGTGTGACGCTAACATTCCCACTTAGCGTATCCGGCCGATTTATTAAATTTACGAGTGCGGATGCGATCGGAGAGCTTGAGTGGCGTCACCATTAATGCGCTGTAAAAGCATTGATCAGCTTATTTCTGACTCTGAGAACGCGGAAATCCGATTAAAGAAATCTCTGGGCTGGCTGAGCCTGACATCGCTAGGCATCGGCGCCGTGATCGGCTCGGGCATCTTCACGGTGGTCGGCACAGCCATCGCCGGCCAGAAGTTGCAAGTCTCTTCCATCTTGAATGCCCCTCTGCTGCAGTACCTGATTACGCATTCCACATCCTTCGGGCGCCCCGGCGCCGGTCCGGCTATCGCCATTTCCTTCATTCTGGTCGCGATCGTCTGCGGTTTCGCCTCCGTTTGTTACGCGGAGCTCGCCGCGATGATTCCCATCGCGGGCAGCGCCTACACCTACACCTACGCGACGATGGGCGAACTAATCGCCTGGATTATCGGCTGGGACTTGATTCTGGAATATGCCGTTTCAAACATGGCCGTCAGTGTGGGTTTTTCCGCGCACATGGTCGACCTGCTGGATTGGTTCGGTTTACATCCCGATCCCAAATGGATTTCACCTGCATATCTTCCTTCGGGGCTGCCGGATTTGCAGGGCAACATGATCTATGGGCCAGGCTGGCACTTTGGGTTTAACTGGCCGGCATTCATCATCGTGATGCTACTGACAGTGGTGCTGGTGCGCGGCATCAAGGAATCCGCCGAAACCAACAACATCATGGTGCTGCTGAAGATCATCGCCATCCTGGTGTTCATCGGATTTTCCGCTCGGTTCATTCATCCTGCGAACTGGCATCCCTTCGCTCCCAACGGTTGGCCCGGGATATTGACCGGCGGCTCGATCGTATTCTTCACCTATATTGGATTCGATTCGGTCTCCACCGCCGCGGAGGAATGCAAAAATCCGCAAAGGGACTTGCCGCGCGGAATTATCGCTACGCTGGTGGTCTGCACCCTGCTGTACATCGGCGTTGTCGTCGTACTCACGGGCCTTGTGCCCTGGCAGACGCTGATGGATGACGCCGCTCCGGTAGTTAACACCATGAAGAAACTGCATTTCGGCGGTGTACGGCTGATCGTGTTGTGCGGCGCGCTGATGGGCATGATCTCTTCCCTGCTAGTTTTTCAACTTGGACAGGCGCGGGTGTGGTTCGCAATGTCGCGCGATGGATTGCTCCCGAGAATTTTCGGCCGAGTTCATCCGAGATTTCACACGCCTGATTTTTCCACCTGGCTGGCTGGTTTCGTCGTGGGAATTCCCGCCGGATTGCTGGACATCGGCACCCTCGCCGATCTCTCGAATATCGGCACGCTGTTTGCCTTCGCGCTAGTTGCCGCCGGAGTGCTGATTCTTCGCTATCGAGAACCGGACCGGCCCCGTGCCTTCCGCGCACCCGGCGGACCAATTGCACCTGTACTGACGATTTTTACATGCATCCTGCTGATGGCCGGTCTTCCGATCATGAACTGGATTCGCTTCTTTGCCTGGTTGGTCATAGGCCTGGTGATTTATTATTTTTACGGCCGTAGAAAGAGTACGCTTAGACTGTCCGCCGCCACCAAGTGAGGCACGTTCGGATGTACCGGGAACCCTTCGTTGACACGAGAATCAAAGCAGGCTTGTCCCTGGCCTTTGTGGTTCTCCTGCTCTGCGCTCCCGAGGCCAGCTTTGCCTGGGGCAATAACGCGCAGCGTCTGATTATCAATCATGCGGTTGATTCGCTACCCTACGATGCGCGAGGTTTTTTCGAAGCGAACCGCAGCTATTTTATCCAACACGTCAACGACACGCTGAACCTGGTCGACAAGAATCCGGGCGAACGCAATAACCACTTCATCGAACTCGACAAGTACGGCAAGTTCCCGTTCGACGCTCTGCCACGCAGTTACCAGGCCGCCATCACCAAGTACAGCAAATCAAAAATTTACGCCACCGGCGTGCTTCCTTGGCAAATCGGTGTCTACAGCGCGAAGTTGACCGAGGATCTAAAGCTCGGGCGTTGGGAAGATGCCAAGCGTGACGCCGCGTTTCTGGCCAATTACGTGGCTGAAGCGCATGACCCATTCAATACCACCGAAAATTTTGATGGCAAGCTGAGCGGGCAAAAAGGCATCAACGATCGCTTCAACACCGTGCTGATCGACCGCTATGGCTCGTTCTTTCCGGTCAGCCCGCACGACGCGTCGTTTATCAGCGATCCGACGGACCACGCGTTTGAATCATGCCTCTCGGCCCACAGCCAACTGGAATCCATCCTGCTCGCGGATCGCAAGGCGAAGCTTGCCCAGACTTCCTACACCGACGAGTACTACGATCATTTCTACAATCTGACCGCCGCGTCGTTAATCAAACAGCTTTCAGACGCCTCGACCGACGTCGGCTCTTACTGGCTTACAGCGTGGATAAACGCCGGACGGCCGCAACTTCCGCGCTAACGAGGTTTTCGCTGTGTCATTCTAAACAATTTCTATCGCGGCCCTACAACGGACTGCCCGGCCCTGCTAAAATTTCTCGATGAATTCCCCCAAACTGCCGGAGCGCATCGCTGCCCTGCCTAAGGCGGAGTTGCACCTGCATCTGGAAGGCTGCATTCGCCCGGCCCTTGCGCAAATCCTTGCTTCTCGTCATGGAATCGAGTTGGCACCGGAAGAAGTCCTGCAGAGATACGCCTACAAGAATTTCGCAGGATTTATCGAAGCATTCAAATGGGTCACTTCCTTTTTAGGAACTCCCGAGGACTTCGCACTGCTCGCCAGCGACGTCTGCGAACAACTGCTTGAGCAAAACGTGGTGTACGCCGAGATTACTTTGTCCGTAGGCGTCATGTTGATTCGCGGACAGAACCCGCAGGCAAATTTTGAGGCTATTCACGAGGCCACACATCCTTTTGAGCAGCGCGGCCTTCGGCTGAACTGGATTTTTGACGCGGTTCGCCAATTTGGGCCAGAGGCTGCCATGCACGTCGTCGAGTGGGCCCATCGTTGCACGTCGCCGCGCATCGTGGCTTTTGGCATTGGTGGAGACGAACTGAGCGTTGCCACAAAAGAATTCCAAGCTGCGTTCGAGCGGGCGGGAGAGTATGGACTTCATCGCCTGATGCATGCCGGCGAAGTCGGAGGCCCCGACAAAATCCGCGAGGCCATCGAATTACTCGGCGTGGAGCGCATCGGCCACGGCATTGCTGCTTTCCTCGATTCTGCATTGATGGACCTGCTCGCTGAGAAACGCATCCCGCTGGAAATTTGCCCGGTGAGCAACTTGCGAACCGGCGCACTTGCCAAACAACTGCACCCGCGCGCCACGCTCCGCGATCATCCAATCGTTTCGCTCTTTCGTCACGGCATTCCGGTGGTGCTGTCAACCGACGACCCCGCTATGTTCCATACATCGCTTATCGAAGAGTACCAGCAGGTCCACGCCATGGGCATGACTGAAGACGAACTCGCGCGTCTGGTACAACAGAGTTTTGATAGTGCATTCCTCTCGCCGGAAGCGCGCGCGCGATTTTTTACTCTCCCCGCGTGAAGCTCTTGCGGGCATCTCCGTTTTGCCTGATACCCGTTTGATTAGTTTGGGAGAACAAGAAATCGAGTAAGGTTGCCCATGTCGGGCGGTTTCGATTTCATGCTCTCGTGTATTGTTCGCGCAAACGGAATCGTCGCGGTGAGAACTATCGCGTGCTTCCCTTCTTCGGTGACCGTGGGTCTGCGCAATGATGTGCGGCAGAGGAACGGAGCCACAGTACCGCTGATGGCAGTTTCTGCCAAAGAGGTCTAGTAACCACTTTCCCGGTCACCGCGCCCTTTTATATCGTGTTGACCATGGCCTAAAGGGAATTCTGGGCAGCCTTCAGCGGTGCCACGGCCTAAGCTATATCGGCTGAGGTAACTCGAGACAGGAGCGCTCGAATGTCGCGCATGGGAGGTTGACCGAAGAATCTGCTGTATTCGCGATTAAATTGCGTAGCGCTTTCGTAGCCGACCTCGAAGGCGGCACTGGCGGCATCAAGACCATTGTTCTGCATCAGGCTCCGCGCGGACTGGAGCCGCAGTTTTTTTTGATATTGTAACGGACTCATCGCCGTCAGCATTCGGAAATGATGATGTAGCGTCGATACACCCATGCTGGTGATTGGCGCGCCACCAGGGTGCGCTCAATCGTCAAAGTCCGCCACTTCTGTCGCGAATTCGGAACAGGAATTACTCAACCTTTCGAAGCAAAAGTGGGACTGGATGTCGGAGCGCAACGTGGATGCTCTGGCCGCCCTCTTTCATGACCAAGCTGT
This sequence comes from Candidatus Acidiferrales bacterium, assembly GCA_963782755.1. Taxonomy (GTDB): domain Bacteria; phylum Acidobacteriota; class Terriglobia; order Acidiferrales; family UBA7541; genus Acidiferrum. Next base: position 48,483 of record CAWAKR010000018.1, on the reverse strand, counting down.
GTTCGTTCACATGGGTGCCACCATGTCCAAAACGCAGGAGCTCGATGTCATCAAAAGCGGGCAGATTCAGTACAAGAAGGCAGATATTCAAGAAGCGCCAGTGAGGTTCTTCGGCATCACGGCGATCGTTTTGACGAACATGCATTTGCTCGCCGTGGTCGGTGGCAATGAGGTGACAAACCCGTTCATGGTCACCGAGGTTTACGTGCAAGAAGGCGGCGTTCGAAAACTGGCTTCGCTCTCGTTCACAAGACTGCTAACCCCAGAGGCAGTCCACTAAATCGGCGGAACGTTGAGCGTCTCACTTGTCGAATAACCAAGAAAGTCAACCCGTGCAAGCGCGGCTGGACGATTACATTTCGTCTCCATCAATCTTGCCGGATGCAGTTTCGTTCGGATAGTTGAAGAAGAGTTGATTGCCGTCGGGATCATCGACCACCAGGAGCCGGTAGCCCCACGAACCTTCCTTGACCGAAACACCCTTGGCCTCGAGTTCCGCCCGCAACGCATCCAATGCGGCGACCGCGGCCTCGCGCGTCTCCGGCTCGACGTTCAAGGAAATGAACAGCAGCGCCTTACCAATCTTCTCCGGCCACGTGTCGGCCAGGATAAGCGCGCAGCCCTGCCGTTCGACCTGTGCAACGTACGCTCTGCCGCCCTCCTCGTAGCGCCAGGGGCTCGTGAAGCCGAGCCGGTCAAGGTAAAAGCGGAGCGAGGCCTCAACGTCCGCAACGTGTAGGACGGGGCGCGCGAACCAGTCTGTCATAGGCGATATATCCTCGAATGAAGACAACTTCTTCCTTCGTCTTGAATTCTAAGGCTATCTTAGACACAACAGAAGCCACGAGCGCGAAATTCAGTCCGAGGTTGCTGGCGACCCGATATCTTCTTCCCGCCCGTTGCGTAACATGTTGTTAGGTATCAAGAAATCGCAGTCGGCCCGGAGCGACTACCCATGATCCGATGCATTTTTGCTTGTCATGTTTGGCTCTTCTGTATGTGTGGTTGGACATTGGGGCAGGTTGCCGGGGGCCAGCAGCCGCCAGCCGCACCAGCGGCCATGGAATCGGAATATCGGAAGTTTGATGAGTTGGCTTCCTTCCTGCGGGCCCGTAATGCGCAGCAGTATGCAATTTCCTCACCGAAGGGTATCGAGGAAGGACAGTTCGTCAAAATCGGTGGCATTGAACAGTGGATCACGATCCGCGGCTGGGATCGTGATAATCCCGTTCTGCTGTTCCTGCACGGCGGGCCGGGTGACGTCACCAACCCATGGTCGTTCGCGCTCTTCGCACCTTGGGAAAAACAGTTCACAGTGGTGCAATGGGATCAGCGAGGCGCGGGCAGGACCTTGCGAAAAACCGGAAGCACAGTCGGGCCGACCATCACCCTGGACCGAATGGTGCAGGATGGAATCGAACTATCGGAGTACCTGCGCAAGCACCTCGGTAAAGACAAGATCATCATCGTGGGCCACTCGTTCGGGTCGATCATCGGAGTCCAAATGGCGCGAGCAAAACCCGACCTCTTCTATGCATACGTGGGCACGGGCCAAGTTGCCGACGAAACCAGAAACTATTTTTTGGCATACGACGAGTTATTAAAGAAGGCGCGGGCCGTCGGCAATCAAGAAGCCTTCGATGAGCTGAGTCATGTCGGCCCGCCGCCTTATGCAACGGGCGCGGGATACGGAGTGCAGCGGAAATGGGCGAATGCGTTCGAGGGTGCGGACCAGTTCTTATGGGGAACGATTGGCCTCGCCCTCGTCGCTCCAGGTAATTCCGTGCAGGATATCAATGATTCCGTTGACGGCCAGATGTTGAGCGGGGAACGACTCGTCCCCCAAACGAAATCCAGCGGGCCGAAGGAGCTCGGACTAGAATTTTCGATTCCGATGTTCTTCATTGAAGGTGCTGAGGACTTTACGACTCCGACCGCGCTGGCTCGAAAGTACTTCGACCTCATCAAAGCCCCACGCAAGGAGTTTGTGACAATCAGCGACGGTGGACACTTTGCCGTGTTCATGCACTCCAATCAGTTTTTGCAGGAACTCGTTAAGCTGGTTGGCCCGCTGACTGCAAATCGCTAAGAAGCATTCCGGCAGGGCTGGATTTCGCAACGGGAAGCAAGTGCCGGGTAGGCGAATCGGCCATCTGGCTACTAATACTGCACCTGATACTACCGCGCCTGAGGCCTCATGAGCGGATGAACTCCGCCGAGAATATTCGCCGCGTCGCATATCGTGTGCGCCGCTCCCACGCCGAGCTTGGCCATGCGCTGGTAGTGCCTCGCCTCCCGGTCTGCGATGTGGGCTGCGGGGTTGAGCGCGCGACTTTTCACGCTCCCCGCGTGAACCTCTGCTTTGGAATTGATATACTTTGGGCATGAAAGCACACGTCTGGGTAATGCCAAAGCGCACCGTACTCGATCCACAAGGCAAGACCATCCACCATGCCCTCGCCGGACTCGGCTTTGAACAGGTCCAGGATGTTCGCCAGGGCAAATTTTTCGTACTCGATTTGAATGGCTGGAGCCGCGACGAGGCACAAAAACAACTCGAACGGATTTCCAAAGATGTTCTTGCCAATCCGGTGATCGAGGAATATCGCTTCGAGATCGTCGACTAGCCGTCCCTCTGGCAAACCTGTGAACTTGCAGCTCCACCCCACAAATTCTTTCCTAAGCCCGCCCATGCGCCCGCTCGCGATGATTGCCGTTTTCCTTTGCGTTCTCGCGGGCTGCCAAAAGAGTCACGTTCTCGAAGACCCGCAGCTCCGTCCCCTCCAGGAAATGCTCGACTCCAAACTCCCTGTCGGCACTCCGCTCTCGAACGTCACCCTATTCCTTAACACCCAGGGCTATCCGCTTGAGCCAAGCCAGGAACCGGACACCCTCGTCGCCAAAATCCGTAAGATTGACACCCAACGAATGGAGCCCATAACCGCCCGCGTGACTTTCCATTTTGACTCCCACGACAAGCTCACTTCCTACGACCTGCAGCGCATGTTTAACGACCCCATTCAGTAACTTACTCGCTCCCCGCCGTCCCTTTTCATCGGGCGATGGCGACCCCGTGCTACTCTAAATTTAGTGCTCTAGAGGAGACCCCGGCATGTGCGGCATAGTTGGTTATATTGGCGCTAAGAAGGTCGTTCCCGTCATTATTGAAGGCCTGCGGAAGCTCGAATACCGCGGCTACGATTCTGCCGGCATCGCGGTCGTCGGTTCCGATGGAAAACTTGAACTGCGCCGCGCCCCCGGCAAGCTCCGCAACCTCGAAGAAGTCGTCAAAAACTCCCCCATTGATGGCACCTATGGCATCGGCCACACCCGCTGGGCCACGCATGGACGACCCACCGAGGAAAACGCGCACCCGCACCGCGATTGCACCGGCCAGTACGTCGTCGTCCACAACGGCATCGTCGAAAATTATGTTGAGCTGAAAGAACAGCTGCAAAAAGAGGGCCACAAGTTCGTCACCGAAACAGACACCGAAATCGTCGCCCACCTGGTAGAAAAATACGCCAAAGACCGTCCCTTCGAAGATGCCGTACGCAAGACGCTGAAGGCATTGCGCGGGATCTACGCCCTGGTTTTCCTGTCGGCAAAGGATCCGCAAAAATTGTTGCCGCGCGCATCGGCCCGCCCTCGGTCATTGGTCTTGGCGAAGGCGAATATTTCGTGGCCAGCGACATTCCCGCGCTTCTCGAACACACGCGAGACATGTTTTTCCTCGCCGATGGCGATATCGCGGTGCTCACGCGCCAGGGGGTGCGCGTCACCGACCTCGATGGCAAACCCGTCGAACGCCCCGTCCCACCACGTTTCCTGGGACCCCATCATGGCGGAAAAGGGCGGCTACAAGCATTTCATGCAGAAGGAAATCTTCGAGCAGCCGCGCGCCGTGCGCGACACCATGCTGGGCCGCATCTCGCAGGACACCGGCAAAGTCTTTCTCGACGAAATGGACATCACCGAAAAACAATTCCAGGAATTTGAGAGCGTTCACATCGTGGCCTGCGGCACCAGTTGGCACGCCGCCCTGGCCGGCAAATTCATGATCGAGCGCCTGGCGCGAGTTCCCGTCGAAGTCGACTACGGCAGCGAATTCCGCTATCGCGATCCGATCTTGAGCGCGAAAACTCTTACGGTCTGCATCAGCCAATCCGGCGAAACCGCCGACACTCTTGCCGCGCAGCGCGAAGCCAAACAAAAGGGTTCGCCTTCGCTGGCCATCTGCAACGTCATAGGCTCCATGATCACGCGCGAAGCCGCTGGCACGATTCTGACGCACGCTGGCCCGGAAATCGGCGTCGCCTCCACAAAAGCATTTACGTCGCAGCTCGCCGCTCTGTTGCTGCTGGCCTCTCATCTGGGCCAGGTGCGCGGAAAGCTCCTGCCCGAATCTGCACGCGAATTGATGCTGGAATTCACTCGTATTCCTCACAAGATCGAAACCATTCTGCAAGCCGAGGAATCCGGCTTCTACGAAAATCTTGCCCGGCAATTCTTCCGCCACACGGATTTCCTCTATCTTGGCCGCGGCATCCACTACCCCATCGCTCTCGAAGGCGCGCTCAAGCTCAAGGAAATCTCCTACATTCACGCCGAGGGCTATCCTGCCGGCGAGATGAAGCACGGTCCCAACGCCCTGATCGATGAAAATCTACCCGTGGTGGTGCTGGCCACGCGCGATGATTCCGATCCCGCTTCACTGACTCTTTACGAAAAGAGCGTCTCGAACATTAAGGAAGTGAAGGCACGCGACGGCATCGTCATCGCCATCGTCACTGCCGGTGATCATCTGGCCAAGGAAGCCTCCGACCACGTCATCGAACTGCCTCCCGCGCCGGACCTGCTCTCTCCGATGCTGGAAATCGTGCCATTGCAGCTTCTGGCCTATCACATTGCCGTCCGCCGCGGCTGCGATGTCGACCAACCGCGCAATCTGGCCAAATCCGTCACCGTGGAATAGTCTCATTCGTCTGGCACCCAATCTCTGCGATGAGTGTGTGAGGTAACGCATGAAGCGCTTCCGTGTCTGGTGGATATTGGTTTCCAACCTGGGAATGCTGCTCGCCAGTATTCCGTTATTCGCCCAGAATTCTCAGCGGGCAATTGCCATCACCATCGACGATCTCCCTGCGGCCAGCGCCAATTCCATGACTGGGGCCGAGATCGACGAAATGACCGCGAAACTCCTCGCGATTCTCCGCGAGCAGAAAGTCCCCGCGGTCGGTTTCGTCAACGAACGCAAACTCTACAAAGAGGGTGAAGTGGACGCGCGTGTCAAAGCACTTTCCATGTGGCTCGAGAATGGATTCGAACTCGGCAACCACACCTTCAGTCACATGTCACTCAACAATGTGCCGCTCCAGTCCTGGGAAGATGATGTAGTCCGCGGCGAGACCGTAACTCGATTTCTTCAATCGCAGCACAATATCAAGATGCGCTATTTCCGCCACCCCTATCTCGACGTGGGCCGCGATTTACAGACTCGTCGCGCCGCCGAGGCCTTTCTGGTCCAGCGCGGCTACCACATCGCTCCGATCACGATGGATGCGTGGGATTGGATGTTCGCGCGAGTCTACGAAGATGCTCGCAAACGGGGCGACGCGCCGTTGCAGCAGCAGATCGTCAGTGCTTATCTTTCGTATACGACGACCGTCTTCGATTACTTCGAGAAATTTTCTAGAGACCTGCTTGGCTATGAACCAAAACAAATTCTTCTGATACACGGCAACTGGCTGGAAGCAGATCACCTCGGCGAACTTACTGGATCTATTGCGCAAGCGTGGGTATCAGTTCGTCTCCCTGCAAGACGCGCTGAGCGACTCCGCTTACAGCTTGCCAAACGAATACGTCGGTGAAGAGGGTACCGGTTGGCTTGAGCAGTGGGCCATCACCCGAGGAAAGCCGCCCCTGAACACACCCGTCTTCCCCCAATGGGTGATTGAGCGTGCCAAAACGCTGCCCGCGCAGGCGCCCGAGCCACCTATCTTCTGACCAATTATTTGAGCCCCAAGAATCGGAACTGAAAAGAAAGCCACCGCGTTGGCATTTTCGCGCAAAGTGCCATCCCGACTCAAATCCCTTTCCACGTCGACCATAACTCGCTAAGATGTCGGCCATGAAAACACAACCTGATCGTCGCACTTTTCTCAAGGCCACCGGCCTCACGGCTCTTGCGTCGACTCGAATCCTCGGCGCCAACGACACGATCCGTGTCGGAGTGATCGGTGCGGGCGGACGCATGAGCGGCCTTCTGAGTGACGCCGACCAGTCCACGGTTCGCTACCAAATCGTCGCGGTCAGCGACGTCTACGGTCCGCGACGCGACGCCGTCAAGGCGCGGCCCAACGGCCAGGCCGCAACTATGCACCTCGATTATCGCGAAGTTCTTCAACAGGACATTGACGCGGTCATCATCGCCTCACCCGACCACTGGCACGTGCGTATGGCCGTCGACGCGTTGTCCGCCGGGAAAGACGTTTATCTCGAAAAACCGGTTACGCACACGCTGGAGGAGGGCGCCGTTCTCACCAAGGCCGTCCGTTCCAGCAAGCAGATTCTGCAATGCGGCATGCAGCAGCGCAGTTGGAGCCATTGGCGCGATGCTGTCGATCTCATTCAAGGAGGCAGCCTCGGCCGCATCACGCAGGTCCGCACTTACTGGTGGCAGAACTATCACTACTTCATGGCGCCGCGGCCCGTGGATACCCAAGCCCTCGATTGGAAGCAATGGCTCGGCGGTGCGCCCGATCAGGCCTTCACCGAAGAGAAGTTTTACCGCTGGCGATGGTTCTGGAGTTTCGGTGGCGGCGCGATGACCGATCTGTTTACTCACTGGATCGACGTCGTGCACTGGGCCATGAAGGTCGATCAACCGCGCCATGTGATGATGCTGGGCGACAAATATCTGTTCGACCAATGGGAATGTCCCGACACCGTCCAGGCCGCTCTACGCTACCCCGGCTTCGACGTGGTCTACGAAGGCATGATGGCTTCATCCATCGACGATGGTGGACTGGAGTTCCGCGGCACGGATGCAACTCTGAAGATCAACCGCGGCGGCTTTGGCGTGTATCACGAAGGCGTCCCCAGCAAAGACAATCCGGTGGTTAAGGCGGAGACTTTTCGTGACGGGACCGTCGACCACATGCAGAATTTCTTCGATTGCGTGAAGTCTCGCAAAGAACCCAACGCTCCCGTCGAAACGGGAGTTGCCGCAGCCCGCGCCGGACAACTCGCCAATCAAGCCTATCTCGGCACTGGCCAGATCACCTGGCCGCCAAAGGGCTAAGCGGAATTCCGGATCCATGGTGCAGAAGGCACTCAACGGACAAAAACTTCATTTTCCGGCGCAATCGCGACCCTGCTGATCGAAACAACACCGTGCTCTAAACTGTGCAACTCGCACACAGAGGGATAACACTGGGATTATGGATGCCACGCCGGGTTAGTAGTCGAGCTGGTCACCGTTAGCATGGTCAGCGGTATCTTGCCGGAGCCGCCGTGTGCATTCATGAACCATATGTTGGTGGTGCTGTTAGTAGACGCGCTATCGCTGCCATCAAGTTTTCCAAACGTGGCAAAGGCGATCTTCGCTCCGTCAGGCGACCAAACGTAAGTGAATGTGACGTTCGGATTGAAAGCGACAGAAAAAGTGTAAGCGGTAAGGTGAGTCGGATTGCCGCCGTTGGCATTCATCACCCAGACATTCTGATCGGAGTTTGTGTTCGCACTGTCGCTGCCATCGAGGTTGCGCGAAGAGTTAAACAAGATTTTGCTGCCGTCCGGTGACCAAAGCGGACCTAAACTGCCGGCTCCGCCCGCCGTGAGCGAAGTCACGTGTATCTGGCTGGCGCCGCTCGGGGGCGACCAGCCCGAGTTTTTGTTCCAGTATCAATGAGAGATTTTATATCACTGATCGGACGCCCGAGAGCGAGACAGTTCCGGCAATTTTCCGATAGACTAGGGGCATGCGACTCCGCCTACTTGTTCCTGTCGCGCTTCTGCTCTTCGCTCCAGCGACTTTCGCGCAAACGGCCGCCCTGAAAGAAATTCACGCCGAAGGGCTCAAGACTCTAACTGAGCCACAACTCATCCAATTGACCGGCCTCACGGTCGAATCTCAGGTTGGCCGCAAGGATCTACAGGATTCCGCCGACATCCTGGTGCGCTCCGGCCTGTTTGCCAAGGTGAATTATGGGTTCACCACGAGAAATGACGCGGTCATCGTCACCTTCAAACTTGAAGAAAATCCTCGCCTGAAAGTTTCCTACGATAATTTTCCCTGGTTTTCGGATACGGAATTGAGCGACGCCATCCGCAAGGATCTTCCCTTCTTCGATGGCACTCTTCCCGACGGCGGCGCGGTCGTCGATCTGGCCGCCAACTCCCTGGCCGCGTTCCTGGCTACGCATGGAACTCCCGTCAGCGTGGGCCACGATGTGATTGTCAATCCGCTTGCCGATGGCTCTCTGCAACAATTTCACGTCGAAGGCATCTCGCCAAAAATCGCCAGCATAGAGTTCAGCGATACAAATCTGACCGCGAACAAGGCCGTTCAGCAGCACTTGCCGGAAATTCTTCATAAGCCTTACTCGCGGATGGCCATCGATATTTTTTTCGCGGAAGCAATTCGCCCTGTCTATCAACAATCGGGAAATCTGCGCGCGACGCTTGGCCCCGCGGAAGTTCGCCTGTCTGGCAATCCTAATCAGAAATTACCCGAGCAGATTCCGCTCTTCGTTCCTTGCAATCCCGGTCCAGTCTATCAATGGCAGGGCGTCGAATGGAGCGGCAACTCCGCACTGTCGACCATCACGCTCACGAATACAGTGGCTCTGAAAGCCGGCGACATTGCCAACGGCCATAACATCGAAGGCGGATGGGACAAGGTCCGGGAAGAGTACGGCCACCTTGGCTATCTGGAAGCCAAACTCACTCCAGAAGCTGTCTTCGACGAACAGGCCCACAAGGTCTCCTACAAGGTCGGCGTCGTCGAAGGTCAGCAGTTTAAGTTCAATGCCATGGTCATCACCGGTATGTCTCTTGCTGGCGAGCGATTGATTCGCGATGCCTGGCCTTTGAAGCCCGGCGACATCTTTGACAAAAAACTATTCGAGCAGCTACTGACGCGCCTCGAAATTCATCGCGATACCGTGTTCAAAGAGATGCCTATCCACTACGACACCGTAGGTCACTGGCTGCAAACAGACCCCGCCAAAGGCACGGTCGATGTTCTCCTCGATTTCAAATAACACGCATAAGGTCGAGACAAGTTACATCGCACTCCTGTCGCATTTTCCGCTTAGGGAACGCCGATCTTCAGATCGGCGCTTTTCTCGTTGTATTTCTCCCTGACCTCGCCGCCCCTACAGAATTCCCATCAGGCTAGGTTTTTCAGCTCCTGCGCTATACTCTATTCAGCCATGCCATCTTTCGTGCAAATCCACACCGGCGAGCCTTCCGCGGCCGCTGCAGGCGAAAAAGAGCGACTGCTTTTCGCCAAATTGGCCGACTGTAATTCCCTGCTGATCGCGCTTTCTGGCGGAACGGACTCCGCCTACCTGGCATGGGCTGCTCATCAGGTACTTGGCGACCGGGCCATTTCAGTCACCGCAATTTCACCGAGCTATTCCTCTTACGACCGTGAGCAGCTAGAAATCTTTCTGCGCGATACCGGCATCCGCCACGAATTCGCCCAGACCAACGAGATGGATAATCCCGCCTACCGCGCCAACAACGCAGATCGCTGCTACTTCTGCAAGGACGAATTGTTCTCGGTGCTCGACCAGATCGCCGACGACAAACAGATCGAGGCCACCGCCTACGGCGTCAATGCCGACGACACCTTCGATTTTCGACCTGGCCAGCGCGCAGCTTCCGAGCATAAAGTCCTCACGCCCCTTCTCGACGCCCATCTGCACAAGTCCGAAATTCGCTACTTGTCCGAGCGCGCCAAACTGCCATCCTGGGATCGGCCCGCTTCCGCCTGCCTCTCTTCGCGGCTCCCGTATGGCACGGAAGTGACGCCGGAACGATTGTCGCTTGTAGAGCGGGGCGAGCGCGCCCTCCGCGAACTCGGCTTTCGTCAGCTCCGCGTGCGCCTGCACGACAAACTGGCGCGCGTCGAATTGGCCACCGAAGAACTCCCCCGCGCCCTGTCCCCCGAAATGGCCGCCGCCATCGCCAAAGCGTTGAAAGAGGTAGGGTTTGCCTACGTCTCTCTGGACCTGGAAGGCTACCGTCAGGGCTCTTTGAACGAGGCCCTCACTCGGTCCGCTGGAACATAAATTGTCCATTTTGCGTACCTATATTCAGGAGGGCCTGTAAGTTAGGCGGGCGCCACTTCCATGACGAAACAGAAAACTACATTTTTCGCCGCTGTACTTCTGGTCGCGGGGCTGGCTATTGCTCCTGCCCTCACATTGGCGGCAGATAATACCTTTGATAAAACCTTTACGGTCTCCGGCCCCACTACTCGCATAGAGCTGAACAACGCCTCCGGCAACGTCAACATTCAGGCCGGCAAAGACGGGGTGGTGCACGTTCGCGGGAAGGTCACGCCGGGCGGCTGGTCACTCTTCAGCGATGGTCAGAAAAGCGCGCAGGAAGTTCTGGCCAATCCCCCGATTGAGCAACGCGGCGACACAATCCTGATCGGTAAGAATTCCAGTTGGCTCAAGAACGTGAGCATCGATTACGAGATTGAAGTACCTGTGAGCACCGAACTTGATGCTGGTCTCGCATCCGGCGGCATCACCGTCAATAAACTTCGCGGCCCTGCCAAGGTCAGCTCCGCCTCCGGCTACATTCACATCTACCAGATCGAACGCGACGTTCAGGTTTCCGCTGCTAGCGGCGCCATCGAAGTTGGCACCGTCGGCGGCTACCTCCGCGTGAATAGCGCCTCCGGCAGCATCAAGGTCTCAGACGTGAAGGGTGACATCAAGGCCACTGCCGCTTCCGGTTCCATCCGCATCGATCGTCCGGGCGACCGCGTGGAAGCCTCTTCCGCAAGCGGTTCTGTCCAAATCATCGGTGCTACCAGCGACGTGAAAGCTCATGTGATGTCCGGGCCCATCAACGTTTCAGGAAATCCCAGCGGCAATCGGTTGTGGGAGCTGAAGACAGTTTCTGGCTCCGTAGACATCCAGGTTCCGCATTCTGCCAGCTTCTTGCTCTCTGCCGAAGCCGTCTCGGGAGACATTCGCACCAATATCCCGGTGGTTATCGAAGAGCACAACAAGCACTCGCTGCGCGCCCACATAGGCGATTCGTCGGGCCGCGTGGAAGTCCACACCGTCTCCGGTGAAATAAACGTCAGCGGCTCCTAAGCGGCAGCTATCCGTTTGGCCAGCACGCGCCTCACAAACTTCGAAATTTTGCCACGGTCTCTGTACAATGCGGGTGTGTACCCCCCGCCCACTATTCGCCGATTCCTGCTGCTGATGGTTGCTCTTTCCCCGATGCACGCGCTGGCGTTCGCACAGGATGCTCCATCGAAAGCTCCCCAGCAAACCTCGCCTGAGACGGCCAAAGCGGCAGGCCAGCAACCAGAGCACAACGAGCAACAGGATTTGCAGAAGGCCATCGACGACGCCGCCAACGACCGTGCCGCGCTGGTCCGCAATCTCGAAGCGTTCCTGAAAGCGTACCCACAATCGCAGCAGCGCCCGCAAATCTATCGCGCCATCGTCGAATCCAGCCTGAAGGTTGATGACTTCGCGCGCGCGACAGAGTACGCGGAACGCATGGTTGCTCTTCGCCCCGACGATGCATCCATCAATATCCTCGCCATACAACTCATCGAGCGTTATGGCGATGCCGCCGGCTGGCGCCGCGCCACTTCTTACTGCACGCGCGTACTCGAGCAGGTCCAGCGCACCAATATCGCAGACAAATCCCCGCGTGTCTCCGCCGAAAGTTGGCAGAACGACAAAAAGCGCGACGAATCCTCCATCCTGCTCGTTCGTGCGCGCCTTTATCAGAAGCTCAGCGAACTACCCAACGCGCAAAAGGATTACGAAGCCAGTTACGCCCTGCTTCCCACGGCGGGTGCCGCTGCAAAGCTGGGTGAACTCGCCGAAACACGCAAGGATTTCGACACAGCCATACGGGAGTATGCGCGCGCCTTTGCACTGGCCAGTGACGCCTCCGGCGCACTCGGCCGCACCGAACTGCGCAAGAAGATTGGCAACGCCTGGCGCCTGGCTCACGGCTCGGAAAATGGCTTGGGCGATTATCTGCTTCACAGCTTCGATGAGGTAACTGCCAGCACCGCTCCGACCAGGCCCATCCATAACGCCGGACTGAAGAACCCCTACGAATTTACCTTGCGCAAGATTCCAGGCGGAGACGCTTTTGCCTTCTCTGAAGCAAAAGGCAAAGTGGTCGTACTTAATTTTTGGGCTACCTGGTGCGGGCCGTGCCGTGAGCTCAAACCGCATTTTGAAAAGATCGCGGCTCACTACACTGGCGACAAGAACATTTTGTTTTTTGAATTGAATTGCGATGACGACGAGACTCTCGTCCCGCCCTATCTCGAACAGGAGAAGCCTAAGACAGCCGTTCTCTTCGCCGACAACATGGACAATCTGTTCTCGGTAAGCTCATTTCCCACAACAATAATCCTCGGGCCCGACGGCAAGATCGCCTTCCGCGCCGACGGATTCGATCCCGACACCGTCGACAAAGATCTCGCGCAAGCCATCGAGCGCGCGCTCCATCCCGCAAATCCCGCCTCTGCGGCTAACAGTTCCTCGGCATCACAACCTTAATTGTGAGGATTTGGGCTTTGTGGTAGCCGATCCTTATATCATCTCATTCCGTAGATGCCGGGTTCGCTCGCGTCTGAGTTTCCTTCTCTCGAGGAAACTTACCCGCCACTTCCCTTGCCGCTAGAATTGTATTCATGTGGATTTGCACGGTATCTTCCACCTTTCGCGCATATCCGCCTGCCAGCACGGTCACCACCGGCACCAATCTTTTCCGCGCTTCCTCAAATACTCCCCGATCACGCGCCTGCAATCCCTCCATCGTCAAGGACAGCCCGCCCAACTGGTCGTCATGATAAGGGTCCGCCCCGCCAACGTAGAAAAGCATATCCGCTGGAAACTTATCCATCGCATCACGCACGGCGGGCAGCAGCGTCTCCAGGTATTCCTTATCCTCCACCCGGTCATCCATATCGAGATCAACATTTGATGGCGGCTTATACGCCGGATAATTATTCAGCTGATGGATGGAAAGAGTGAAGACCGAATCGTCGTTCGAAAAAATCGCCGCCGTTCCGTTCCCGTGATGGACATCCGTATCCACCACGATTGCCCGCCGAATCATTCCGTCAGCCTGCAGCCGACGTATCGCCACGGCCACATCATGAATCGCGCAAAAACCTTCGCCATGATTCGCGTGCGCATGATGGAAGCCTCCACCAAGGTTGCAGCCAAAACCGTCTTGCATAGCCGATTGCGAGGCAAGAATCGTGCCACTCGCCGCCAGCCAGAATGCGCTCACCAGTTCCGGCGAGTACGGCACTTCCAACTTCATCACGTCGCTCAGCGTCAGCGTGCCCGTCTTCAGCTTGCTGACCCACTCTTCCGTATGCACCCGCAGGAGATCCGCATCGCGCGCCGGTTCCGGCCGCAGAAAATCCCCACGATCGGCAACGCCATCTTTTATCAGTTTATTTTCGATGAGCCGGAATTTCTGCGAAGGAAATACGTGCGCGCCTAAGTTTAAATCGTATCGTTCGTGGTAGACCAGCTTGAACGGCAACATGGAACTCAGTAGGGGGCGGGGCTTCAGCCTCTGAAGGAACGATCGACAGTAAAAACGCCTAATTCTCTCGTTCCAGGATAAAATCCGGCAGCGTCATCAAAGCTCGCGCATATTCCGAATCGCCGCGGCCATTGATGCAACTCTTCGCCCGCCGCGCATATTCGTGTGCCAGGCTTCGCGTGCGATCCAGTGCGCCTGAATCTCGCACTAGTGCTACCAACGTTTCCGGCTGCACGGAATTGAATTCCTTTTCTTCCAATACCCGCGCCACCAACTCCCGCGCTTCCCGATGACCGTTTTCCATCGCATAAATCAGCGGCAGCGTCACTTTGCCTTCGATTAAATCGCTCAATACCGGCTTGCCGAGCTGCTCGCTCGATGCCGTGAAATCCAGCAGATCGTCCACCAACTGGAACGCTAATCCGGCATAGCGTCCGAAATCATCCAAGGCCTTTTCGTCTTTCTCGTTGAATCCTCCGAGCACTCCGCCCAATCGCGCGCACCCGCTGAACAGGCACGCCGTCTTGTACGTAGCCAGCCGCAACGCATCTTCTTCCGTCACATCCATGCGCCCCATCTTGTTGAGCTGAATCAACTCACCTTCGACCATCTTCTGCGTCAGGTCGATCAGAATGTCGAGCACGCGAAAATTCCGCTCTTCCAGCGCAATCTGAAACGATTGCATGTACAGCCAATCGCCCGCCAACACGCTGCGATGATTTCCCCAGCGCGTATTGGCGGAAGGCCTGCCCCGCCGCGTATCTGCGCTGTCGATCACATCGTCGTGAATCAGCGTAGCGCTGTGCAGCAACTCCACCACCGCCGCCAGCTTGATGGCGCTTCGGCTGCTCGCCTTGTTCGCCCCCGCGGCATAGCCATGACACAGCAACAGTAACGCCGGCCGAAGCCGCTTGCCTCCCCCGCCTAGAAGATAACTTGTGATTTCGGAAACCGGTTGGTAGGCCGCCGCGCTTTGACGCGACAATTCCTGCTCGACCTCGACAAGGTCTTCCCGTACCAACTCAAATATTTCCTTGGCCGTAAGTAGCGCGATGGAATTTTCTCCTGGTCCGTTTGCTCTGATCTATTGGGACACCACAGCCGGAGACCCTTTCGGCTGGGATAGATGGAAGAACCGCCGAAAATTCTCAGCCGTCGCCGCAGCGATCTCCCGTTCCTGCAAGTTTCTCACATTCGCGAGGACCTTCGCTACCTCTCCCACGTACGCCGGCTCATTCCGCTTGCCCCGGAAAGGCTGCGGCGCCAGGTATGGAGAATCTGTTTCTATCAAAATGTTCTCCAGCGGCAAAGCTTTCGCAACGTCCCGAATGTTCTGCGCCTTGGGATACGTCGAATTGCCTGCGAACGAAATCATGAAGCCCATGTCCAGCCCGCGCTTGGCATCTTCGAGCGTGCTGCCAAAACAATGCAAAATCCCGCCCAATCCCGTGGATTTCCACGCATCTTCCATCACCCTCAGGCAATCGCTCCAAGCGTCGCGGCAGTGAATGATGATGGGCAATTTCGCGGCATGCGCCAGTTCCATCTGCTGGCGGAATACCTTCTCTTGGACGTCGCGAGGCGAAAAATCGTAATAATAATCGAGCCCAATCTCGCCCCAGGCAATCACCTTGGTATGCTTTGCGAGCCGCGCCAGCGTATCCAAATGAGCCGGGGTCACATCCTTCGCCTCATGCGGATGAATGCCCACGGTGGTGTAAATCCAATCGTGAGCCTCCGCATACGGCATCGCCGCATCCAGCTTTTCCGGGCCCGGCCCCGTCCCGATCGCCAGCAGCGTCGTTACGCCCGCCGCCCGGGCACGCCCGAGCATCGCCTCGCGATCTTCCGCGAACTGTTCCGCATCAATATGCGCATGCGAATCGATCAGTTCCATATTTTCATTGTGCGGTTTTGCAGTGGCCACCTTCAGGTGGCCAGCGCGCTTACTTCAGCCTCGCTCCGATTTCCACTTCCTCCAAAAATCCAGCAAGCACGGGCCGACCTTCTGGACCCACAGATGCCGCCACAATCATTCCATTCGACTCCACACCCCGCAATTTCCGAGGAGCCAGATTCGTCACCACCACGACCTTGCGCCCGACCAGCGAATCCGGTTCATAGAACTGTGCAATCCCCGCGCAGATC
Source organism: Candidatus Acidiferrales bacterium (assembly GCA_963782755.1). Lineage (GTDB taxonomy): Bacteria > Acidobacteriota > Terriglobia > Acidiferrales > UBA7541 > Acidiferrum. The sequence continues at coordinate 32,544 of CAWAKR010000018.1, read as the reverse complement.
TGCCGAATTTCCGTGCCGATATCCACGGTCAGCTTCAACAATTTATCCGCGCCGACGATCCGCTCGGCCGTCTTGATTTGCCCGACGCGCATCTCCACCTTCACGAAATCATCAATCCCGATCTGCGCGATCCCTGCAGGAGCCGCTGCAACTCCCGCTGCTGGTGCGCCAGCCGGTGCAGGCGTTGCCGGCGCCGGAGGTGTGCTCGGATTCAACTCTTCATTAGCCATCGCTTCAATCCTCTCCACTGCTTCTGTTTTATCCACTCGCGGAAACAAAGTCTGTGCCTTGCCCAACTGCGCGCCGGGCTGGAGTTGTCCCCAACGCAATCCGTCTAACGCCACGCCCGCCACCGTGCCTTCCTGCCCCAAGCAGCGTCCAGATCTTCCCCGTAGTTTGTGGCAGCACCGGATGCGCCAATGCGCACACGATGCGCAGCAACTCCGCGGTGGTCCACAGCACGGTGCCCTTGCGCTGTTGTTGTTCCGGGGAATTTCCCATCGCCCACGGCTGTTCGCTGGTCAGATATTTGTCGGCTAGCCCGATCACCGCCCAGATCGCTTCGAGCGCCCGTGCAAATTCGAACTTTTCGTAATGCTCCAGCACTGCGCCGATGGCCGTCTGCGTTTCCGCAGCCAGCCCATCGTCTTGCGGCAAGCGTTCCGCCGGTTGCGGGATCTTTCCGCCAAAATTCTTTTCAATCAGCGCAGCGGTGCGACTGGACAGGTTACCCAGTCCGTTCGCCAGGTCACTGTTGTACCGGGTCACCAGCGCGTCATAGCTGAAATTTCCGTCCTGCCCAAATACCACTTCGCGCAACAGAAAATAGCGCAGCGCGTCCATTCCCAGCATGTTGGCAATCGGCCGCGGCAGCACCACATTTCCCTTGGACTTGCTCATCTTCGCCGCGTCCATCAGAAACCATCCGTGCGCCCAGACCTGCTTCGGCAGGGGCAGCATCGCCGCCATCAGAAACGCCGGCCAATACACGGTGTGAAACCGTATGATGTCTTTTCCGACCAGATGGAGATCCGCCGGCCACATGCCGCGCTTCGCATAATCCGGCCCGCCCACCGCACTCAGATATGCAGTCAGCGCGTCGAACCACACATAGAACACGTGCGGTTCTTCACCGGGTACGGGGATGCCCCAGCGAATCGTGGTGCGCGTGATGCTCAAGTCGCGCAGCCCGCCTTCCACGAACGCAATAATTTCGTTACGCCGGGTTTCCGGCTGAATGAAGTCCGGATTCTTTTTGTAGAAATCCAGCAGCGGTTTCTGAAACGCCGACAGTTTGAAAAAGTAGTTTTCTTCCGTGATGGTTTCCGTGGGCCGTCCGCAATCTGGGCAGTTATCCCCCGGCTTGGCATCATTCACGAAGGCATTGTCGAAAATGCAGTATTGCCCGGTGTAGTGACCTTTGTAGACGTATCCATTCTCACGGCACAGCTTGAAGAGCCATTGCACCGTGCGCACGTGCTGCAAATCCGTAGTCCGCACAAACTCGTCGGCAGGAATTCCGAGCTCATCCCACAACGCGCGCCAGGTATCCGCCATCTTCGCGACATACTCGGACTCCGGGACGCCGGCCTTCTTGGCGGCACGCTCCACGTTCACGCCATGCTCGTCCGTGCCCGTGGTCATTACCACCTCGTACCCGCGCATGCGCTTGTACCGCCGGATCATGTCGGCCACAACCGTCGTGTACGTGTGCCCGATGTGCGGCAATCCGTTGGTGTAGTAAATCGGCGTTGTCAGGTAATACTTCTCTTTGCGCTCAGCCATCAGTCCTTCTTGCTTTCCTCTGCATGCCCTGGGTACCTTGCGGCAAAAGAACTTGTCCTTGCCCGTCTATCCTTCCCAAGAGCGAAGTGCCGCGTCCAACACTTCCTGCAACGGCACCTTTTTCTCCTCCGCCAGTTTACGGCAATCCTCAAATTCCGGCGAAGCCTGCCGCACCGTCCCATTCACTCGTGCCACTTTCATACGTACTTCTCCAAATCGCGTGTTCACCTTTACCCATTCCCGAGGCAAGATTCGCCGCTGAGCCAGCGTACTTCTCACTCCTAGCGTAGTCGTTTCCGCGAACAGCATCTCCTGAAATTTCCCTTCATCCGCCGCCTGGCACAACACCGTGATCAACATTCCGGGCCGGTTCTTCTTCATCTGCACCGGCGTAGCAAAAACATCCAACGCCCCAGCCGCCAACGCCTTTTCCAGAAAATATCCGTAAACCTGGGGATTCATGTCATCCACATTTACTTCCAGCACGCGAATGGATTCTTCCGATCCCCCATTCGTTTTTCTGTACTGCTCTCGCCAATCATCAGGCGCATTACGTTAGGCTGGCCTTCCAGGTCCGTGGTGCCCGCTCCATAGCCGATCGCAGAGACCGCCATCGCGGGTTGGGGCCCAAACGAGTCGCACAGCGTAGCCACAATCGCCGCCCCGGTCGGCGTCACCAACTCCTTCAACACGCCATTCGAGTACGTAGGCTTGCCCAACAACAATTTTGCAGTAGCGGGTGCCGGCACGGGCAGCACACCGTGCGCCATCTTCGCCGTTCCGCCGCCCACATTCAGCGCCGAGCACGCAAATTTCTCAATTCCCAGCGCCGCAAATCCCACGCAGGTGCCCACGATATCCACGATCGCATCCACCGCGCCCACTTCATGAAAGTGGATTTTTTCCAGCGGCACATTGTGCACCGAAGCTTCCGCTTCTCCCAGCTTCCGAAAGATCGCCGCGGCCCGATCTCTCACCGGACCTGCCAATTTTGACTTTTCAAATATGCCCAGAATCGTCGTCAACGACCGGTGCGTGTGCGTATCTTCCGTCTTCACGCTGACGTGCGTGGCCGACATCCCGTTCTTCCACACCTTCTCCGCACTGATCTGCCACCCAGGGACGTCGAGACCCTGCAATTCCGCGCGCAACTGTTCCACAGGCACGCCCGCATCCACCAATGCGCCCAGCGTCATGTCGCCACTGATCCCGCTGAAACAATCGAAATACGCCAGTTTCATACGCCTCTTCTATCCCTATCAAATTGATTCCAATCGATACTATCGGCCCTCCCAACTCCCGTCAAACGCCCTTGCCCGGCGGAGGAATATCGCTCATGGTACTTTCGACTGAGCGAGGAGTACTGGAGTTCCATTTACGCTGCCGACGCCCAATGTCACTTTAGTGTGCCTAGCCCAGGCCCGTCCAATCGCAATTTTTGAAAGTAGTCAGGAACCTATGGCAAAAATACTTGCCGACCTGCGACTGCGGACCAAGTTTCTGTTGTCCATGGTCATGGTGATTGCTGGCCTCACGTGGGTCGCATTACTTGTTGTGCGCCAAACAGTTCAAGAACGCACTCAGCAGGAACTGACGACAAGCGCTCACAACTCTCTGGTGGTCTTCGAAATACTTCAGCATCAGCGCCAGTTGGCAATGAGCCGCAAGGCTGATCTTCTAGCAACCTCGGCATTTCTTTCAAATAGCGATGCAACGGAGTTTTCGGATTCAACCAACAATCCGCTGGATACTTCAAGCACAGATCTGATGGCGCTCGCCGACCCAAGTGGCAAGATACTTGCGTTGCACACAACGCGCTCCAGTTTGACGACGCAGCATGTGGAAGCGCTCTTGCATTCTACGCTGGCCAAGAACCGCAACTCTGACTGGTGGTTTAACGATGGCCGGCTTTATCAGGTACAACTCCAACCAATTGGACCCTCTAGCACTAAAGGGAGATCCGAATTGGCCACCGTCGTCGTGGGGCAAGAACTCGATGATCGCGAAGTTCGCGATTTGGGTCGACTTCTCTCAAGCGAAGTAGCGCTGCGGTACAAAGGACGCACACTGGTGAGCACGTTCGACCCTTATCGAGAGGTGCAACTCTCGTCCCAATTGCAGGGTTCCACGGCGCCAAGTCAGCTTTTCCTCGGGAGTGAACGCTTTTTCGCCAGTTCTGTGCAATTGTCGCCTGATCTGACCGATGGCGCGAGCCTGATGCTACTTAGGTCGGACGGGGAAACGATGGCATTTTTGCATCGCCTGAATCTTCTTCTACTTCGAGTTGGCTTTCTTGCCGTTTTGGCCGGCAGTTTTCTTGCTTTCCTGATCTCCAGAACCTTTACCAAGTCCCTCGACCGGCTAGTGCAAGGTGTACATGCGTTGGAGAGAGGGGATTTTGAGTATCAACTGGAAGTGCACGGTGGCGGTGAAGTTGCCGAGGTTACGCGCGCTTTTGACCGCATGCGCCAGACATTACAAAGGAATGATTCCGAGAGACAACAGCTTGAAGAGCAGCTTCGACAATCGCAAAAGATGGAGGCCCTGGGACGATTGGCCGGGGGCGTCGCCCATGATTTCAACAATCTCCTTACGATAATCAAAGGTCACAGCGATCTATTGCTGGACTGGCTCAAGACTTCCGAAGCCGCACACAAGAGCTGCCAACAGATCCACAAGGCAGCGGATCGCGCCGCGTCTCTTACACGGCAACTCCTGGCGTTCAGCAGGAAGCAAGTTCTGCAGCCCAAAGTGCTGGACTTGAATGTTCTGGTCAGTGAGATGGACAAATTGCTGCAGCGCCTGGTTCGCGAAGATGTTGAGTTTATATTTCGGCCCGGTGAAGAGCTTGGAAGCGTAAAGGCCGACCCCGGGCAAATCGAACAGGTCTTGTTAAACTTGACCGTCAACGCTTGCGACGCCATGCCCAAGGGCGGGAGGTTAACGCTCGAAACCAGAAATCTAATCGTCGACGAAGACTATGCGCAGAAACGACCCGGTCTACAAGTTGGTTCCTTTGTTTTGCTCTCCGCCACAGATACGGGCCATGGAATGGACTCAAAGACGAAAGCGCGCATCTTTGAACCATTTTTCACAACCAAAGACATTGGTAAAGGAACGGGACTTGGTCTCGCGACCGTGTATGGAATCGTCAAACAGAGCGGTGGATTCGTTTGGGTGGAATCCTCTCTCGGAAACGGCTCCCGCTTTGAACTTTATTTTCCCCAAGTTATTGCGCTTGCCGATCTGGTTGCGACCGCCGAAAACGTTGCACCCTCAACAATCCAAGGAGCACCCACCATTATGGTGGTCGAAGACGATACCGCAGTTCGGGAACTCGCCAGTAGATTTCTAGGCACCGCAGGATACCGTGTGATGACCGCGAAAGACGGGGTCGAGGCACTCCAGATCGCCCAAAACTGCAATCAATCGATTGCTGCGTTGCTGACGGATGTGGTTATGCCAAGAATGCGTGGGACAGAACTAGCCGTTCGACTCCGCAATATTCTCCCCGAACTTAAAATAGTCTATATGTCCGGCTACCTCGAACATAACGGTGAAAGTCACGATCTTCTCGAGGATAGCGTCTTCCTCGAAAAACCGTTCACGCGCGAAAGTCTGCTCTGCAAAGTGAATGAGGCATATCGAGCCGCAAGTTTGGCGAATCTCAAAAACTGACTTTCCACGCAGTAATTCAGGCGTATCCTTTTCGCCTACCAACAACTGAGTTACTATCGATTGTGGGTTGCACGGTGTCCAAAAGAGGACAGACGCCACGCACGAACTACGTTATTAATCCAGCGATCGTTCGGATGGGCGCAGTCAGTATTTGGGAGATGACGATGTCTTCGGATGAATCTGCCGTTGGTAATCTGGGTGGCGACCGGCGAACCCTCGGTGTTTGCTGGCTCGTCTACGGGATTTTCCGTCTCATCATAGGGATTTGTTTGGCGTTGTTCAGCGGAACGGCCACGGTCATGTTTGGTGCGCTGCTCAGTCGCGTGCCTGACCCATACACGCTGATGGCCGCTTTTCACATCGCCTACATCGGCATGGTAGTGCTGTCGGTTCTGTGCGCACTGTTCGGGATTCTGGCGGGTCTCGCGCTCATGGCAAGTCAACGCTCGGCGCGCATACTCGCACTTATTGCGGCTTTCTTGTCGGTCTCTGCGATACCGTTTGGGACGACACTGGGCATCTATACCCTTATTGCCCTTCTTCCTTTACGTGGTGCCTCAAACCCAAGTAGATGATGGCAGGTAAGTTCCGGGCACTAGCACTTCGGATGTCGGGTCGCGGCGTTTATCGGAAGAGCTCGGGGGCAGTTTCCGATTGCAATCTTATTGAAAACTGCCCTATGCCTGCGAGTGCCCTTCCTCGCCACTTCCCCCTGAACCCGCTAAACTAAATCCGATGGCCACCACTCCTTCCATTTCTTCACTTCCTCTCCCTCCCGGTCCTAAAGGTAATCTTCCCCTTCGGAAACGCCCATCCAACTCGTCCGCCACTGGAGCGGCTATTCCGCGCAATGCGCTCGCGAGTTCGGCGACGTAGTCCTCTACCACTTCTTTCACGTTCCTGTCGTGATGGTTTCGCATCCCGATCCCATCGAATCCGTGCTGGTAAAAAACGCCTCCAACTTTCACAAGTCTCGCGATTACGCCGCCATTCGCTCTTTCCTCGGCAACGGACTGCTCACCAGCGAGGGGACCTTCTGGCAATCGCAGCGCCAACTAATCCAGCCCGCGTTCCGCCACGAAAACATCGCCTCCTACGCGCAGACCATGTCCGATTCCGCGGCCACTCTTTTGTCTCGATGGAAAGATGGCGAAACACGGGACGTTCACCACGAAATGGCCGAGCTCACCCTGGACATCGTGGCCAAATCGCTGTTCGGCGGCGGCGTCACTCACGACTCGCGTTTCATCGGCACGGAAATTGCTACCGTCATGGAACGTTTCATGTCGCAGGCCGCTCTCTCTTTTCTTCTCCCCGAGAACTTTCCATTGCCCAAAGGGCCGCGCCTGATTCGCTCCAAATATCGCCTCGGCAAAGTAATTCAATCCATCATCGCCGACCGCCGCAAAAACCCTACTGATTCGAACGACCTGCTGCAAACGCTCCTTGCCGCGCAAGACGAACACGGCGCACGCATGACCGACGCCCAGCTTCAGGACGAGATCATGACGCTCTTCATGGCCGGTCACGAGACCACCGCCAACGCCCTCTCCTGGACCTGGTATCTTCTGGCTCAATCGCCCCAAGTCGAGGAAAAACTTCACGCCGAGCTTGCCACCGTCCTCACCGGCGCACCGCCCACGCTCGCCGATCTCCCGCGCCTTCCCTACACCGAAATGGTCGTCAAGGAGTCCATGCGCCTCTATCCACCCGCGTGGGGCATCGGCCGCCTGGCCATCAACGATTGCGAGCTCAACGGCTATCGCATTCCCGCCGGCACCAACGTTTTCCTGATGCAGTGGCACACGCACCGCGACGCGCGCTTTTTCCCTGAGCCCGAGAAATTCGACCCCGAACGCTGGCGCGACGACCCCATTCGTCGCGGCCGCCTTCCCCGCTTCGCGTATTTCCCATTCGGGGGCGGCCCGCGCGTCTGCGTAGGTGCAGGCTTCGCCATGATGGAAGCCACGTTGCTCCTGGCCACCATCGCGCAGCGTTATTCCTTTTCCCTCGCGCCGGACACCAAAGTCACACCCTTCTTCTCCATCACCCTCCGCCCCAAAGATGGCCTTACCATGCGCTTTCATCGCCGCGCGAATTCCCAGTAATCGCCTGTTAACTGCGTCACTGCACAAAGCCACCATCTGCGGTACACTCCGCCCAGCACGGAGCCCTCATCGTTCATGAAGAAACCAGGGGATTTCGAGTCCCTCCTTTTTTCGGCCGCTGGACGCGCCGCCACAATCACCGAGGCATCGCGCCGCGAATTTCTGCGCGCGGCTGCTGCCCTGCTCGTCGGCTTGAATCTGCCGCAAACGACTCTCGCCGGTGGAGGCCGCCACGGTGCAGGAGGATCTGGCCAGCGCATCGTGCTGGTCATTTTCGGCGGCGTGCGCAACAACGAAACGTTTTCCCCGGCGGGCCTCGAAAACATTCCGCACATTTCGCAGGACCTGCTCCCCAAAGCTCTTTTTTATCCGAACGCGCGCAACGACGGCGTCACCGCGCACTTCAACGCCATCTCCAGCATTCTTACCGGTAGTTGGCAGCGCGTCGACGATTGGGGCAAGCTCGCGCCCACCACTCCCACGCTGTTCGAATATTTCCGTAAGCAACTTGGCGTCGCGCAGAGCGATACCTGGGTGGTTGCCAGCAACAAGGCCCTCACCAGCCTCGTCGGCGCAAGCTCCGCCTCGAACTACGGCTCTCCTTACGGCGCAAACGTAGTTTTCCCGAAGCAACTGATGGTCGCGGCGGTCGTCAACGCCATTCGCACCGGCCACAGCAAAAATCTTGCCGATCGCGCCAAGGTCGAAGCCGAATTGGCTACCATGCTCGAGACTGGAAACTACGAAGGCCTTGGCTGGTCCGTGTTCGACGGCGCCGACCACCTCGATCCCCGCGTGCGTGAAATCATCCAGGAAGCCATCACCACGTTTGTCCGCGCCGGCGGCCCCACTTCCGGCGACGAACTTACCTTTCTGGTCAGCCGCGAAGTCATGCGCAAATTTTCGCCTCGCCTGCTCGTGGTGATTTTTTCCGACGTCGAAGTCGCGCACTTCGGTTCCTACGCGATGCATGTCGGCGGCATTCGCACCGGCGATCGCCTTACTTATCAGATGTGGCAAGAAATTGAAGCCAACTCCGAATACCGGGGCAACACCACCATGGTGGTGCTCCCCGAATTTGGCCGCGATCCCGATGGCTCGACCACCAACGGATTTTTCAATCATCGCGGCAATACCGATTCGACGCGCTCTACCTGGATGATGGCGCTCGGGGCCGCAGTCAGCCGGCCGCAAATCATCGACCGGCCCGTCCAGCACATCGATCTCTGTACTTCGCTGGCAGACCTGCTGGGGTGCAAGCCGATAGATTCGCAGGGCAAACGTTTGCCGGAGTTGCGCGCGTAGCGCAACCAATGCAGGTGCCGGGCTTTAAACCGGCCAACACCCGGGAACGCCGACTCTGCTCCATCCCGCTGATTCAGCAGGATGAAACTCCGGAACGGCGAGTTCAGGGCTGGCCGGTTTGATCGACTTGAAGTAATTGATTTGAATTTGCAGAAAGGCGCGCAGTGTCAACGCAAGGCCAACCAAATCTTCCACCGCCGCTGCAAGACGCCTTGAACAAAGGTCTGCTGAAGCGGCTGCCCATCACGTTCCTCCCTTTCACGCAGCAGCAATTGCACGAGTGGGACTACCTCTTCCCTTACGAACGCCAGTCCATCCAACACCTGCTCCTCTATCTCGCCGGGTTGGACGACGCCCAACGGAGCGCACTATTCCACGAAGTCACGCAACTTGAACAAAAAATGGGCGTGCGCAACTGGCAGTTCACCACGAATGAACAGACCATTCTCAACGCTTCGTTGCTCGCTCGTTCTCCCTACTACCAGGATTGGCGCAAAGCCGTGCAAAAGGTCTTCGATGAAGCGGAGCAGAACACCGCCGCGGAAAAATCTTCAGACGGCAACGCCCGTCGGCTGATTCTGCTTGTTCTTCCGCAACCGCTACCGCTCGATGCTTCCAAGATCTGGCAACGATGGGAAGGGCTCGGTCATCCGATTCGCCTCGATCTTTCGCAAGTTGACGAAACTCTCACGCCTTCAGAAACCCTTCTCACCGCTGCAGCCGCGACCACACCGCCCGCTGCACCCTTGTGGAGAATTGTCTCTCGCCGCTCCAACGCTTCCTCTTCCGACTCCTGGATCCTCGACAGCGGCTCCGCCCTGGTCGATTGCGCTCTCAAGCAACAATCGCCCAGTCCAGTGATTCCCTCCGCTACCCTCCTCAGCTACGAGCGTCTTGCCACCTTTCGCGATAATTTTTCTCGCGAAGTGAACACCATGCGCAAAGACCTCAGCGACGCCGACGCCGTCTACGATCGGCTTCGCAAAGCCGACGTCACACCCTGGTGCCCACCCGAAGTCGCGCCCGTTCCCGTCGTTCGCGAATTCCTTCGCACGCTCTATCTCAGCGGAAACGGCGCGCTCATCTTCGGCAACTCCTTCGTGGAATGGAGCGCCTCCGAAGCCTTTCGCCGCGCGCGCCCTTCCTTCGTGATGGCGCAGTTCGGCGTGCGCAGCAAACCGAAACCCTTCACCAGCGTGGCGGTCTTCGAGAATCCCGACGAAATCAATCCACTGCCTGCTGTCGACGACTTGCCCGGCAGCTCTCTTGACGCTCAGGTCCTCGCCCTCTACGTCTGGCTTGCCGCCAGTCGCTACGACGAATATCGCCGCAATACCGTGTGCCTCTGCATCGCAGAAAGCATCGCCCAGGCCTACGTCATCGCTCCGCCCGAATTCCATCTCGCGAGTGATTCGGAACCCGTCCCACTCGAGCGCCTCCGCAGCGAATTGACGCACTGGCTCTCCTGAACTGCGCATCCTCGTACCAGGCCTTCTTCGTAACTGAATCGCCTCTACCGCAACAAATTCCAATACCATCTCCCTGAAATTCCTCTCAATATCTAGGTTAATCCTCGTTCCGTTTTACCTGAGGGGTCTCGCTTCATTTGACGGAGGTTTTTTATGGATCCAACGGTCATCTCGCCGTGGGGTGTCGATTGGGCGTGGAGTCTTCCGCTCATCGTCGTGACGGTCGTAATCCACGCTTTCGGCCTCGGCCAGATCGACCGTTGGGTCTCTGCGATAATCAACGGCAACGGGAAGCGTCGCCTGCCACAACGCACTTCCATATTCTTGATTGGTGGCACTGCCCTTGCGGCCACAATTCTGCATGGGTTTGAAAGCACCATCTGGGCCGCTGTCTACAGCCTGCTCGGCGCAGTCCCCGATCGTAAGTCCGCCATGCTTTATTCCCTGAACGCGATTACCGCCTTCGGACACGCCGATGTCCATCTGCAATTACGCTGGCAACTCATGGGCTCGCTCGAAGCCCTGAACGGATGGATTCTTTTCGGCCTCACCACCGCTTTCATGTTCACCGTAATCCAGAAAGTCTGGCCCCACCTCAACCACTCAGCTTCTTAAAGACTTCCACTCCTGCAGATCGGCAGCCTCTTGGTGCAGGGCTGGATTCTATGCCAGCGTCCCTGTTGTGCTTTTGCGATGGCCGATCTTAAGATCGCCACCATTCCCATTTTTGTGCAGGATCCGCTTTACGCTGCCCTCCACAGTTTGCTCGCGTCCTTCTTTGACGTCCGTGTCCATCAACTGCTCACAAAGCGTGATAGAGACAGGCCATTTCTTCCGCACGCATTGCACCCCATGTCCAAAATTAGTGTGCAGAGTTGTACATCCCCAGAACACGATCTGCTCTACCATCGTCTACCTTGCGAGGAAAATCAAATGACCACGGTCCAACTCAAACCAGTGAACACATCGGCGCTGGCTCACATTTCCACTCTCGCCATGAAGGCGCTGGTCTATCACGGTCCTGGCAAACGCTCCTGGGAAGACAAAACGCGTCCCACCCTCCAGGAGCCAACTGACGCCATCGTCCGGATCACCACGTCCACCATTTGCGGCACCGATCTTCACATCCTGAAAGGCGATCTCCCTGCCGTCACGGACGGCCGCATCCTTGGCCACGAAGGGATCGGCGTCATCGAACAGATCGGCGTTGGCGTTTCCGAATTCCACGTCGGAGACAGGGTCATCATCTCCTGTGTCACCGCTTGCCTGAAGTGCGACTTCTGCAAACGCACCATGTATTCCCATTGCCGCCACGGCGGCTGGATTCTGGGCAACACTATCGATGGAACGCAAGCCGAATATGTCCGCATTCCTCACGCGGATGGAAGTCTTTATCTTTTTCCCGTCGACGCAGAGGAAGACTCTCTTGTCATGCTCAGCGACATTTTGCCGACGGGTTTTGAGTGCGGTGTTCTCAACGGCCAGGTAAAACCCGGCGACACTATAGCGATCGTCGGCTCCGGTCCCATCGGGCTTGCCGTTCTGCTTACTGCGCAGTTCTATTCACCGGCGAGGATCTTCATGATCGACATCGACGACAAACGCCTTGCGGTGGCAAAAGAGTTTGGCGCAACCACCCTGGTCAACAGCGCCGATGGACACGCGGTCGACCGTGTTATGGAACTTACTTCTGGCGCGGGCGTCGACGTGGTCATCGAGGCCGTCGGAATCCCCGCCACGTTCGATATTTGCCAATCCATCGTCGCCGCTGGTGGGCGCATCGCTAACGTTGGTGTACACGGCAAACCCGTTCAACTCCACATGGAGCGGCTTTGGGACCGCAACATTTCTCTCACGACCCGCCTCGTCGACACCAGCACAACTCCCATGCTGCTGAAAATCGTCGAGTCCGGTAAGCTGCACCCAGGCAAGCTCGTCACCCATCGCTTCGCCATGCACGACTTCATGAAGGCCTACGACACCTTTGCCAACGCCGCCACCGAAGGCGCCCTGAAAGTGGTTCTGACTTCCGATTCTGCTTCACAAGCAAGTCCAGTGTAGAAGCTGCGGCAGATTTCCAGGAGTAGTTTGATTTCGAAGGGAGGCTCTCAACAAAATGAAATTCGGAAGATTCCACGCAGTTGCATTGCTCGCGCTTGGCACGCTCCTGCTTCTCGGCCAAGCTTACATTTCCATCGTGGCAAACGGTAATAATGACACCACAATGAATTCCTCACGAACCGACTCATCCCCTAAACCTGGACGGGGAATTCTCCCTGTTTTTGGCATCATGGGTGGGCTAATCCTGGCTTGTGGAGTTGTCATCTTCGTGATTAGCCCTCACAAAACCCTTAGCGAAGAAGTAGGCGATATTCACAGAATTTAATTCTGTTTCTTCCCTCAATCTTCGCCTCCCAACCCGTCGGGCTGGCCAATCTCTCTGCTCGTGGTACTCTTGCGCGCCACACCCGTCTGCCCTGAGGGTACTAGAGTAGTCGCCTTTCTGAGGGCGGACCTAAACCTGAACCTGCCAAAAATCGTCCGTTACCAGAGTCAGCGCGAACTAGGCCACCGCCTAGGAGGCGGTTGCGACCTCGACCGCTGGCGGCTTGGCGCCCTTGATGACCAGCCACAGCATAATCGCTATCTCCGCGAAGCAGGCCGGTTGGAAGATCAGAAACTCCTTGTCCTGATATTGCGGTAACAGGAATCCCGTAAATCCCATAATCAACCAGCAGCAGCCGGCAATCAAGAGCCAGACACCCAGAATGCGTGGCAAGAAGCGCGACCGGTACACCAGGATCCCTAGAGGGAAAAGCCACGCACCCGCAAGGACCAACGTGGCGGTGAATAGCTAGTCGTGCAACCGAAGGAGCAGCATGACCAGCGCGTCGCGCTGAGGTTTGTCAAATACCGACAAGAAATCGGCACCGCGCACGATCATAAGGGCGCCGGCATCCGTTACGACATTAACGAAGTAGATGACGGCTGGTATCACGCCGTTCAGGATAACCACCCACACCGCGAGGTACCGGTCCACTTTCTCGAACAAACGGTAAAAAGCGAGCACGAGGAAGATCAACACGAGGGCGCCAAGCAGTTCGCTAATCATCCCGATGCGGAATAGCCACTCGTGAGCCGCGATATTGGTGGCCGTCGCGGTCGCGTTGCCGTGCACGACCAGTTTCTCGGGAATATAGATGAGGCGCAGCGGGCCGATAAGAAGTAAGTAGAAGGTACCAGAGTCCGGCGACTCTCCCTGAGTTGCGGGTTGAGATCATTTTCCCTCGCTTGTCAGACTGGGCCTACTCTATGGGCCTATCGGGAAGTACGGCGAAAGCTGCCCAATTATTTCGCCATTTGGGAAACGGACCTGTTAGTTGTAACAATAGACTGAAAACCTCTCCGGCAGTACCCTTCGCCACCTAATCTCAGTTCGTCTCAATGCTCATCGTCGAGATTCCTGATTTGACCGAGAAGGAGAACACCAGTCTATGCTGACCCCAGAGAAGAATTGGCAGACTCGCGGTCTGCTTCCATTGAGTTTAGTCCTGCCCATGTATCTGCTTGCTAATGTTGCGCCCATGGCTGCGCAGCAGGTCACCGGCACCCCAGGATCTCCAAGCGCTACGACTACGATTGAAGGGAAACAAATCCCGGCTCCACCCCCAAAGTTTGGCGGTGTAATCAAGCCCAGTGCCAAGGATTCCACTCCCTGGTGGCCACCGCGCGTTGTGCCTCCCAAAGATGCCCCCAATGTCCTGCTCATCATGACGGATGATCAGGGCTACGGAGTGTCCGGCACGTTTGGCGGCGTCATTCCCACCCCTGCGCTCGATCGCATTGCCAATGCAGGCCTGCGCTACATCCAGTTCCACTCCACGGCTCTTTGTTCGCCAACGCGCGCCGCACTAATCACCGGTCGCAATCATCACTCGGTTGGCTCTGGCGTGATCGGCGAATTGTCGACCGGCTATCCGGGTTACGACTCGATCATCGGTCCAGAGAATGCCACCATCGGCACGATCCTGCGAGACAATGGGTACGCTACGTCCTGGTTTGGCAAGAACCACAACACTCCGAATTTTCAATACAGCGTCGCAGGCCCTTACGATCAGTGGCCGTCCGGCATGGGTTTTGATTATTTTTATGGCTTTATGGGCGGCGAAACCGATCAGTGGACTCCCTATCTATTTCGCGACCATACGCAAATATCACCGTATGTCGGCAGGGAGGACTACAACCTCACAACCGACTTGGCTGACGAGGCTATCAAGCACTTGCGCGATTTGAATGCGGCAGCGCCTGACAAGCCTTTCTTCCTCTATTACGTCCCTGGTGGCACGCATTCGCCCCATCAACCAAAGAAGGAATGGATCGAAAAATACAAAGGCAAGTTCGATATGGGTTACGAAAAATTGCGCGATCAGATTTTCGCCAATCAGAAACGACTCGGCGTAATCCCCGCGAATGCGCAACTCACTCCGTGGCCAGACGAGATCCCCAAGTGGGACTCGCTTTCCGAGGTTGAGAAAAAACTTTATGCGCACCAGGCGGAAGTGTTCGCCGCCTACGCCGCCTATACGGACTATGAAATCGGCCGTGTGATTCAGGAAGTCCAGGACCAGGGCAAGCTCAACAACACGCTCATCATCTACATTGATGGCGATAATGGCACCAGCCCCGAGGGCACGCTTTCCGGGGCCTTCAATCAACTCACCGCCTACAACGGCATTCTGAAAGCTCCCGAAGCGCTGCAACTTGCCCACTATGAACAATGGGGCTCTGACAAGACTTATCCTCACATGTCGGTCGGCTGGTCCTGGGCGTTCGATACACCATTCAAATGGACCAAGCAGGTCGCGTCGCATTTTGGCGGCACGCGGCAGGGCCTGGCCATTTCCTGGCCCGGTCACATTGCGGACGTCGGCGCGATCCGTACGCAGTTCCACCATGTCATCGATATTGTGCCGACAATCCTCGAAGCTGCGGGCATTCAAGCTCCTGTCACCGTCAATGGGATTACGCAAAGACCGATTGAAGGCGTGAGCATGGTCTACACGTTTAACAAGTCCAATGCTGATGCGCCATCAAAGCGCTCTACTCAATACTTCGAGATGGCCGGCAACCGCGCGATCTATCACGATGGCTGGATCGCCGCAACAACACCGTTCGCTCCACCTTGGGACCTGGCGACAGGTAAATTGCCCGATGTCACCACCGGCTACCAGTGGGAGCTGTACAACATTACCGAAGATTATTCGGAATACAACAATCTCGCCTCGAAAAACCCCGACAAGCTGAAAGAGTTGCAAGCCTTGTTTCAGACCGAGGCGGAGAAATACAACGTCTTCCCTCTCGACAACACTGCTTTCTCGCGTTTGTTAACTCCCCGGCCGAGCGCGGTGGCCGGACGAACTGAATTCACTTACACGGGCGAGAACTCGGGCATCCCTCTCGGAAATGCTCCCAGCCTTTTGGATAAGGACTACAAAATCACCGCTGAAGTTACGATTCCCGAAGGTGGCGGTGAAGGGATGATCGCGACGCTGGGTGGGCGTTTCGGCGGATACGGCCTTTTCCTGAGCAAGAGCAACAACTGGTGGCTCCGGAGTTCGTTGGTAAAAGTCATTGTCTGGGGGCTCTTCGTTCTCGGTTTGATCATCGCCCTGATCGGACGAATGAATCGTCCCACCGGCTGGGGCACGCGATTCGGCTATTTGCTGATGCTGATTGCCCCGCTCTGGTTGATCGCTGGCTCTGTTACCGGCATCGCAAATATCGGAAGGGGCCGACCGGTCTTCGTATACAACCTGCTTGATCTCGAGCGCTTCCGGTGGAGCGGCTCGTCGCTCAGTCCCGGCAAACACACCATTGTTTTCGATTTCAAGTATGACGGGCCCGGTCCTGGTAAGGGTGGCACTGGTGTGCTCAGCGTGGACGGCAAGGAAGCAGATCGCAAGACAATGGCTCACACCATTCCGCTCTTGATGACCATCGACGAGACCTTCGACATCGGCGTTGACACTCGCTCCGCCGTCGACTTCAGCTACGATCCGCCGTTCCGTTTCAACGGCACCATTGACAAACTTACGTACAACCTCGGTCCCGAACAATTGTCAGCAGAGGACAAGGCAGACGCGCAGAAGAAACTTGCGGCAGCCAAAGACTAATCTGTCTGGACCCAATAAAGGAGATTACAGATGAGCCAGAATCACTTTACTCTTAGCTTTCCCTTGAACTCGCCTGCGGATGCGAAAGCGTTAGCGGAGCAACTTCCGCCGCTGATGCCGGCGATATTCAAGGCTCAGGATGCCCTCGGCACGATTCACTATTCGCGATTCACCGTACTTAGCGATAAGACATTGCTGTTCCTCGGCGATTTCGACGGCGAATTTGCTCAGCTAATGGCAGACCTCGCCAGGACCGCAGGCCCCGTCTTCGACGCCGTCTTTCAGCACGTGAAGAATCCACCGCCCTCTCCTGTGGCCTCCAATTCTGAAGCATTTGTCGATTGGACGGCAGAACACCTGGTAACCGCCGTGAATCTCTACACCGCCTATCCGGGCGTGACGGCTAAGGCGATCAAGGCCTTGGCGTCTGCCGCAGACATTACCGGTGCAGGTGAACTTCATCCGTTCCTTGTGATTTTGCCCATGAAATCAAAACTCGCTTTCATCGAGGTAGAGCTGATCTTGCGAGCGAGAGGCAGTGGAACGACGAAAGACCTGGACAAAGTCGGAACACCCCATTTCGCACAGTTCGTCAAACTCGAAGACAATCAAATCGGTTTCTTCACCGTGTACGACGGTTCGTTCGACAAGTACATTGCGGACTTCACCAAAAATATTGGACCGATTTTTGATCTACTATTCAAGTTCACCAAGGGCGCGCCACCCTCGCCTTGCAGAAAATACCTGCAGGAATTTATCGATTTTGCGGCCGGAGCTAACCGTACTCCGATTGGTTTTTACCAGTCGTATCCGGGATTGAGTGTGCAGGATATTCATGCCTTGATCGCCGATAGCAAATCTGACTCCGCATCGGCCTAACAGCCGCGGCCACCCGGTAGTAAGCGTGGACTGCCTAGGAGACGAGCAGTGAGTCTGGATAACAAAACACCGACAAAAGAGAGCGGAGGTCTCCTTGGCCGCTTCTTCGGCCATTCCGATTCCAAGACATCCGGCTCCGATGCACCTTCGACAACCACGAAAAAATCCACGTTCAATCTGGGTGACATCCAAGGGTTCATCGTGCGCGGTTACCGAATGCCGATGGTCCGCCACTTCTTACTGACGGTCGGAGATCCTGCCGCAGCACGCAAGATTTTGGGTCGTTTGGTTAGCGGCGACGAATCGGACGCACCGCAGATTACCACTGCGGATGACTGGCACGTTGGGTTCGAACCAGGACCGGGAGACAATCCTGCAGAACCTCCTCGTCGAAAGCCTGACTATTGTTTAAACGTTGGAATAACCTGGCCGGGAATGATCGCGCTAGAAGTCAAGCAACGGGTACCGAACCTCTCGTTCAAATCTTTTGCTGCATTCACCGAAGGGGCCGCGGCACGAGCCAAATTAGTCGGCGACACCGGACCAAGTGGACCAGAGACATTGGGTCGATGCCTTCCAAAAAGGGGCCGACCACGTGATGGTAACCCTGCACGCCATTAGTCCAGACGCAATGCAGACCTACACCAACCGATTGGCGGCACTCTTTGCAGAGGGAAATGGGTTCAAAGAAATCTGGCGCCAGGACGGAATGGCATTGATTGAGATGATAAATGGTCAGCCCACGCCAACTGCGCGAGTTCATTTCGGGTATACCGACGGCATCAGTATGACCACCATTCGGGGCGGTCCGGAAAAATATCACCCCGGATCACCAGCAACCTTGTGAACCGTGGCTCTTTGTCTTGCAGGAAGAGGCAGAAAACTACATCGTGCCAGAGCCCCGGGAACTCGGCCTGAATGGCAGCTTCGCGGTGTTCAAGAAGATCGAGACGGACGTCGTCGGTTTCGAAAACTTTCTGCAGTCGAATAAAGACAAGATTGATCCCGAACTGCTAGCTGCAAAGATCTGCGGGCGCTGGCGAAACGGTGTCCCTCTTGCGTTGTCGCCGGACACAGATAGTCCGCCGGGCGGGATTGTTTCGGACCAAATGAACAACTATGAATACGTGAATGCGGACGGATCAGGCGATCCGAAAGGGTTGCGTTGCCCTGTTGGTGCACACATGCGTCGCATCAATCCGCGTGGACAACCCGTCACGGGTCAAGGCGTGCCAGGCGGCAGCAATAATACGCACCGGCTGATCCGTCGTGGACTTCCGTATGGCCCGGCTTATGATCCCACCAAACCCCATGACGGCCTCGAACGAGGCCTGCTCGGCTATTTCATCAACTCAAACATCGAGAATCAGTACGAGTTCGTCTTAGGGCATTGGGTAAACGATAGCGAATTCGCAGGTGCGGTCAGACTCAATCCCAAGTCGAAAGATCCGATGATCGGCACGCAAGATCCCGCAGAGAGTATATTCGTCATTCCGCAGCCGAACGGCGCGCCTCCGATCAAGGTCACAGGTTTTTCAACCTTCGTGACAACGAAAGCGGCAGCGTATTGCTTTCTGCCAAGCGTGACGGCAATCAAATTCATTTCCAATTTGGGGACAGTATAGCGATGCGTAGTCTAGCAAAGGAAAATCCATGCTGTTTCTAACCAGATGGTTCGGCGTGACCGGAAGCGATGCCGAGCGAGACATTGCAACGGAAAAACACCTCATCGACCAGATCGTCGAAAAAGTTCTTTTGCTACAAGCGAATTCGGCTTCCCAGCAACATCGGCCGATCGGTCGTGGAACTCATGCTAAAGGTACTTCCGCACTAGCGAAGTTCGAGGTATTTGACGTTATGTCCGCACGCGAGTCTGTGCTCGGGCAGCGGCTGGCAAAAGGGATTTTCGCGAAGCCCGGTGTGTATCCAGCCATCGTCAGGTTTGGAAACGCGGATCCCAAGGTGAACTCAGATTTTAAGGCCGACGTCCGCTCATTGTCCTTTTCGGTTGACCTCACTAAGGATGGCACAGTTGTTCCGGACACGAGTGTCAATCGACAGGATTTCTCGCTGCAAAACACGTCGACTCTGCCCATCAATGACGCGCGTGCATTTCTGGCGACGATGCAATTGCTTACGGCGACAAACCCCGCCGCCGGCCTGTGGTCACTGTCCTTCAAAGACAAGTTGCGCGTGCTGAGGACCCTTTCGATTGTGCAGGTGCAGGCACACCAGAAAATACAGCCGTATCAGAAGCTGCGCTACGGAAGCAACGTACCGTTTCGCCACGGTCCGATCGATATCGTCAAGTATTCGGCGACGCCAATCCCGGATAATCCCGCGCGCCCGTTAGAACGGAGCAACTCCAACGCCCTGCAAGATGAACTGCTCCGGCACCTCAAGCAAGATGGCAAAATGAGCAGCTTCGATTTTGGAGTCCAGTTCCTCGATGCCGAGCAAATGAAATATTGGGGCAAACGTCAGGATGTAAATTTTTGGACCGAGAACGCGAGTATCAAATGGAAGGAATCGGAAGCGCCTTTCCACTCTGTCGGACGGCTTACTCTTCTTGCGAATTCGCAGTTGCTGCGGGAAGCCGGCGACGCAGTTTATTTCGATGTAACCGGACACTGTTTAGCTGACAGTCAACCAGTTGGAAGCATCAATCGCGCGCGCTGGCAAGGTGAGGTCGCCAGCAAAAAAGCACGGATGCCTGCGAGGGAAGAAACGAGTAAGGCTGTTGGGACTTCCTTGTGAAGCTGTGCTGTATCTTTCGCGCGCACGGCTGTGGACGTTGCGTAGCGGCCCGCCGGGCGAATCTTTGCCTTCCCCTCTCAAGCCCGCGCGGACGCCAAGACCACAAAAAGGTGCCAACAGCCAGTCGCACTTGACTCTTAATCAACGGTGGGCGGCCCGAACGAAGATGCCGCATGCACACGGAGAGGCCACCCGTTCAGGCACTGCTCCGGAACAACTGAAAAGCGGAGGGCACCCGTCCGCTGGTCACTCACCTCCCTCCAGGCACAGCGAATTTTCTCACCCCGCTGCTATACTTGAAAATTCATATCGTCATCTCGTTCGGATTGAGGACTCGTGTACCAGACACTCCTAACTCGTTTGCGTGATGCGCTTGCCACTCATGTGCGTGAAAAATATTCCGTCGACATTCCCGTCGTTCTCGAGCGGCCGCCCAAACTCGAGCTCGGCGAAGCCGCTTCCCCGCTCTGCTTCGAGTTGGCCAAGCGCCTGAAAAAAGCGCCGCGCTTGATCGCGCAGGAAATCGCTAATTCCCTTCCCAAGATCGTGGACATCGCGCGCGTGGAAGTTGCTGGCGGCGGCTACCTCAACGCGTATTTCGATCGCGCTGCATTCTGGAACAGTACGTGGCAGGAAACTCTCTCACCACAGCAAGCCCACAAACCTGGCCGCGTCATTGTCGAGCACACCAGCATCAATCCCAACAAGGCCGCGCACATCGGCCACCTGCGAAATGCCGTGCTTGGCGACACCATGGTGCGCCTGCTTCGCCACAACGGCCGCGACGTCGCTGTGCAGAATTACATTGACAACACCGGCGTGCAGGTCGCTGACGTCGTCATCGCCTTCCAACACATGGAGAAGATGTCACTTGCTCAGGTGAAAGACTTATCTCTGCAAAACAATTTTGACTATATTTGCTGGGACCTTTACGCCAGGGCCACCAGTTTTTTTGCGGAAGATAAAGTCCGCGCGGGACAACTTCGCGGCGAAACATTGCGCGCCATCGAATCTGGCGAAGGCGAAATCGCGGAAATGGGCACAGTCATCGCCAATGCCATCGTCGGCTTCCATCTGCGCACCATGTCCCGTCTCGATATTTATTACGAATTATTGGCGAGAGAGAGTGAGATCCTGCATCTTCATTTTTGGGACGCCGCATTTGAACAATTGAAAGCCAGTGGCGCGATTCAATTTTCCGAATCCGGCAAAACAAAGGGCTGTTGGATCATGCCGTGGAATCACGGCGGCTCGCCCGATGGCGAAGAAACCGACGAAGACGATCAAGCCAAGATCATCGTGCGCTCCAACGGCACGGTCACCTACGTTGGCAAAGACATTGCCTATCAGTTATGGAAATTCGGCTTACTCGGCAAAGATTTTCACTATCGACGCTGGCCCAATGCTCCCGGCGGCCATGAATTGTGGGCCACCACGGCAGGCGCGAATGATTCGGGCGCGCCCCACTTTGGAAATGCCACCACCGTCTACAACGTGATCGACGCGCGACAGGCTTATTTACAAGATGTAGTTGCCGAAGGTGTTCGCGCACTGGGTCATCCTACAGAAGCCGAGAATTCCATCCACTTTGCCTATGAAATTGTGGCCCTGACGCCGCGCTGTGCCGCGGAACTCGGCTACGAACTCTCCCCCGAAGACGCCCAGAAACCCTACGTGGAAGTGAGTGGGCGAAAGGGATTTGGCGTGAAAGCCGATGACCTGATCACCCGCATGCTGCAGGCCGCCGGGGCACGTGTCCTGCAGAAGCAGGCGGAAATGAGCAACGAAGAACTCGCCAAAACCGCGAATTCACTGGCTATCGGGGCGCTGCGTTTTTTCCTGCTGAAATACACGCGCAACACCATCATCGCTTTCGATTTTGAAGATGCCTTGAAAACCGAAGGCGAAACCGGACCCTACTGCCAATACGCTGTCGTGCGTATCCGGGGCATCCGCCGTAAAGGCCAGGAAGCGAACGCCACGCGCACGGAAGTTCAGCCGGAATCGCTGCAAAAGTTTTTAACCGCGCCCGACAGCGCTGACCTATGGGATTTGCTTTTCCAAACGGGTTCGCTGGACTCTGCCGTGGACGCCGCTATTCACGCGCAGGAACCGGCCTTCGTCACCAAATATGTTTTCCAACTGGCGCAAGCGTTCAACAGTTCCTACCAAAAGCACCACATCCTCTCCGAACCAGACGATCAGAAGCGCGCATTTCTTCTCGGCCTCACCGAACTGGTAGAGAAGCAAATGACGCGCGCCCTGAGCATCCTCGGCATAGCAACGCCCGAAAAGATGTGAGCGAACTGGTGTGAACAAATATCCGCAATTACAGCGATGTCACGAGATCTACCAGCGTGCGCAACGCTACGCCTGTGGGACCTTTCGCCAGCCACGGCTTCGCCTCGTCGTTCCATGCGGTGCCGGCGATATCAAGGTGGATCCACGGCGTGTCTCCCGCGAATTCGCGAATGAACCAGGCGCCGGTGATCGATCCGCCGCCTTTGCCGCTGCCGATATTTTGAATGTCCGCGAAACTGCCCTTGATGAATTCGCGATACTCGTCGTCCATCGGCATTTGCCACATTTTTTCGCCCGCGGCTTTTGCGCTCGCCAGCAATTTGTCCGTCCACGCCTGATTGGATCCAAACACGCCAACGTTCACGTTCGCTAACGCCACCACAATCGCGCCCGTCAACGTAGCCGCATCCACAAGATGCGTTGCTCCAAGCTGTTTCGCGTAATGAACGCCATCCGCAAGAATCAGGCGTCCTTCGGCATCGGTGTTCAACACTTCAATCGTTTTGCCAGACATGGCGGTCTGAATGTCGCCCGGCTTCTGCGCCGTTCCCCCCGGCATATTTTCCGTGGAGGGAACGACGCAAATGACTTTCACATTGGGCTTCAACGCGGCGAGAGCGCGCATCACGCCAAGCATCGTCGCGCCACCCGCCATGTCGTACTTCATTTTTTCCATGCCATCGGCGGGCTTGATGGAAATGCCGCCGGTGTCAAACGTCACGGCTTTGCCGACTAAGCCAATCACGGGCGCATCCGCTTTAACATTCGCGGGCGTGTAGGTAATCACGATCATGCGCGGCGGTTCAGGGCCGCCCTGCGCAACGCTGAGCAACGCACCCATCTTCAGTTCAGCAATTTTCTTTTCGTCGAGGATTTCTACTTTCAATCCCGCTTGTTTGGCCATCGCCTCGGCTTTGGTGGCAAGAATCTGCGGCGTCAATTTATTCGATGGTTCGTTAACAAGATCGCGCGTAAAGTTTTGCGCTTCACCAATCGTTTTACCTTTGGCAATTCCCTTTTCCGCGGCGGCTTTTTCGGCGTCAGTGAAACCGGCGATTGTAAATGTCTCGATAAACTTGTCATTTTTCTTGTCGGTCTTGTACTTGTCGGTCTCGAAATCCGCGGCGATAACCCCTTCGGCCACTGCTTGTGCTGTACTTTCGTTCACATCGTTTTCACGCAACAGGAAGGCAACCTTGTGCACCGACCGCGACTTCAAATAGCGCAGCGCAGCCCCCGCGACCTTTCTAAGCGAACCGGGGCTAAACTGCTCGCGCTTTCCTGCACCCACCAGCAGGAGCCGCGCGGTCTTCAATCCGGCCGGTGCGTGAACGAGCGTAAATTCCAGATTCTTGCCGGTGAATTCGCCACTCTTGTTTAAGCGGGCGATCAGGCCACCGGCAAGCCTTATCAACCTCGGCGACGCGGCCCTGAACAGGATCGCTTTCGTCAAAGACATAGGTGACCAGTGCATCAGTTTCGAGTGTGGCAAACGGCTTGGTGTCGAGAGTGATTTGCATGAGAGTTTTATCGCCTCCGGTTGCGATACATTGCTTGTTCCGTTTCCCTGCGGGCTTCCTTGGTCTTTTCGTCCTGGCGGCGGTCCCAGGTCTTTTTACCCTGAGCCAGGGCGATTTCGACCTTGGCGATGCCGTTGCGGAAGTAGATCCGCAAAGGAATGACGGTCAATCCCTTCGATTCGGTACGTCCAGAAAGCTTATCGATTTCTCGTTGATGAAGAAGCAACTTGCGATCGCCAAGCGGTTCATGATTCCACGGGCCGCCTGGCAAGTATTGGGCGATATGGGCGTTTACGAGGTACGGACCGCTGCGCTTGAAGTCTACGAAGGCATCACGAATATTGGCTTTGCCTTCGCGAAGCGCCTTCACTTCTGTGCCGTGCAAGACCAGTCCTGCCTCCATTCTTTCCAGCAGGTGATAGTTGTACGAAGCGGCGCGATTCTGCGCGACGATTTTTTCGCCCGACTCTTTCGAGCCCTTGCTCTTCACCGGTTTGTTCGTTGGCTTAGCCACAATCTTTCATTTTACCTGATGAGACGTCTAATAGAGACATCGGGGGTGAAAATGCCCCAAATTGCGGTGGTCCCCCAGTCGGCCTGCGCTTCGATGACTTTCAGAAAGCCAGGAACTGGCACATGGAACAGTTGATAGCAGGCCACAGCGGAGAGCAACTGGCTTGCCGCACCAGCAAGGCCGATGCTAGACTCCAAAGGCAAGTAAAGACGAGGGTTGCGCCTAGTCGAGATCCCGGAGAATTCATGCGCCGCTGCAGTCAATTGCTGATTATCGTGGTCATTGGAATCTTCGCAGCGGGCTGCCCGAAGGGTAAAGAAGAGTACTCTGCGGCCAAGAAGGCCCTGGAAGTTGAAAATTACGACGAAGCCGTTGATTACTACCTGAAGGCCAACAAGGCCGATCCCCATAACGCAAATTTTAAAATTGGGCTGAATCAGGCTCGCTTCATGGCTGGCCAGCAGCATATCCACCAGGGCTACAAGTTGCGTGATAAGGGCGACTTACAGGGAGCGGTATCCGAATTTCAGCGGGCCATCGTATACGATCCTTCCAGCATCGTGGCCGACCAGGAATTGAAGCGCACCATCGACATGCTCACGGAAAAAAGCCGTGCCGCAGCCACCGAAGATGCAGCCACCGAGGTCACTTCCAACGGGCAGCCAGTGATGGCATCGCAGCCTGCGGAACTCAAACCGCTTTCTCGCGCGCCCATCAATTTGAAAATGTCGAACGACGCCAAAATCGTATACGAAACGATTGGCAAACTGGCTGGCTTGACGGTGATCTACGATCCCGACTTGCAAGCCAAGCGCATCCCCGTGGAACTGAACAACGTGACTTTAGAGCAGGCGCTCGACATTGTGTCGCTCGAGAGTAAGTCATTCTGGAAGCCGGTAACAGAAAACATCATCATGATCGTTCCGGACACCGCGCAAAAACGCCGCGATTACGAAGAGCAAGTCGTCCGGACGTTCTATCTGAGCAACGTATCCATCGCGCAGGATCTGACGGAAATCACCACCGGCTTGCGGCAGTTGCTGGATTTGAAACGCATCCAGCAGGTGAACGCGCAGAGCGCCATCATTATTCGAGATACTCCCGACAAGATTGCGTTGGCGGAAAAAATCATCCGCGATATCGACAAGGCCAAGCCTGAAGTAATCGTCCAGGTGCAAGTGCTGGAAGCACGCACCGACCGACTGCGCGACCTGGGAATCCTGCCGGGCCAGACTGCTTCGGTGCAGATTAACCCGAACAATTCGACTAGCGGTACATCGACAACGACGACCCCAACAAACGGTGGCACCACGCTGAAGCAGTTGACGCACCTGAACCAGAACGACGTGGTGTTCACGCTGCCCGGGGCAACGGCGAATTTCGTATTGACGGACACCACGACGAAAATCATTCAAGACCCCGAACTTCGCGCGATTGATGGGCAGTCGGCAAAGCTGAAGATCGGCGACCGCATTCCTGTGGCCACTGGCAGCTTTCAGGCCGGTGTCGGCGTCGGTTCAACAGGCGGCGCGGGCTTCGTGAATCCCCTGGTGAACACGCAATTTCAATATATTGACGTCGGCGTGAACCTCGACATTACACCGCACGTGCATCCGAACCACGATGTCAGCATGAAGGTATCCGTGGAAGTCTCGGCGCAGACCGGCAGCGCCAGCATCGGCGGCATCACTCAGCCCATCATCAGCCAGCGCAAAGTAGAGCACGAAATTCGCCTGAAGGAAGGTGAAGTCAGCATCCTGGGCGGATTGATTTCACGGGTCGACCAGAAGACCTTGAATGGCTGGCCCGGCCTGGCGAAGATTCCGATTTTCCGTTATCTGTTCTCTGAAGATAAGAACGATGCGCAGGAAGACGAAGTCCTGATCGTTTTGACGCCGCGCGTCGTGCGCCTGCCAGACTGGACACGCGCGAATCTGCGGCCGATTTATTCCGGCACGGAAACCTATCCCGGAGCAAAGCGCGAACTCGAAGTGAAGGCGCCTTCTTCCAATCCGAATCCCCAGCCGATTCAGCCGACAGCACCGCCAGCAGGCACGGCCGTAGTCCCGGCACCGACAAACCCGATTGTGGCCAATCCCACGGGAGTAAATCCTGGTGGTGTTCCACAGGCACAGATTTCCGGTCCACGAATTCGATTTGAACCGTCGACTTTGAACCTCTCTCCCGGCCAGACTGCGACAGTGGGTGTGGTCGTGGAAAACGTAACCGACCTCTACTCCGTGCCGATGCTGCTGCAATACAATCCGGCGATCATTAGCGTAGAAGAAGTGCGACACGGTGGCTTCCTTTCCGGTGGAACACAGGAGATCGCGATTGTGCAGCGTGTGGACAAGGAACATGGACAGGCGATTATTTCCGCGACGCGGCAGCCGAACACTCCCGGCGTGAATGGAACCGGAACGATTCTTGGCGTGGTGGTTAAGGCGATAGCGCCCGGAGTCACGAACTTGTCGATCGTTCAGGTCAACGCCAAGGATTCCCAGCAGAAACCCATACCGCTCGTGACTAGCGAAGCCACACTGCGCGTGCAATGAGCGGTTTCCATCGGACCATCATGGACGTTCGTATGAGAAAACGAGTTCCCTCTCCCGAAGCAGGGATGACTCTGCTGGAACTCATTATTGCGTGTTCGATTCTGCTGATTCTTGCGTCGGCCGCGTTGCCGCTGGCTCGTTTCACCATTGTGCGGCAGCGCGAAGCGGAACTTCGTTACGATTTGCGCGACATGCGGCGCGCGATTGACCGTTACAAGGATTTGGCCGATCGAAATTTGATTCGTGTGGAACTGGGTAGCGAAGGATATCCACCTGATCTTGAAACGCTGGTAAAGGGCGTGGCGCTTGGTGGCACGGGAGCCGTTGGAAAAAATATACGGTTTCTGCGGCGCATCCCCGTCGACCCGATGACGGGCCGCTCAGAATGGGGATTGCGCGCCGTGCAGGACGACGCGGATTCGAACAGTTGGGGCGGTAAGAATGTCTTCGATGTGTATTCCAAATCGACGGGCATCGCGATGGACGGCACGAAGTATTCGGAATGGTAGAAATATTTGGGAAATGGCTGATCATGCATAAGCGTCCACAATCCGAACCCCTTGCCTTGCGTCGCAGACGCGCGTCGCGCGCACGCGGTTTTACCATCATCGAATTGATGGTGGTGATGCTGATCATTTCAATCCTGATTGGCATCGCGGCAATTTCCTACGACAAGACGGTCTGGCGGGCGCGCGAATCGGTCTTGAAGCAGGATTTACAGACAATGCGGCAAGCCATCGACAATTACACGCTGGACAAGCAGCAGGCTCCGCAATCGTTGGATGACCTCGTCGATGCCCACTATCTGCGAGAGGTTCCCATCGACCCGATCACCCGCCAAAAAGACTGGGTAACGCATATGGGAGATACGGTGTTGAGCCCTGAACAATCCGGCAGCGGAATTGATGACGTACATTCCAATTCCGAGCAGATTGGCAGCGACGGCAAGCCGTACAATGCCTGGTAGTTTGCCCGAGAATATTCCAACCAGAGATTTCCACGCATTTGACGGAAAGTAAACGAACCGCTATATTAACTATGCGGGGTGGAGCAGCCTGGTAGCTCGTCGGGCTCATAACCCGAAGGTCGTCAGTTCAAATCTGACCCCCGCAACCATGGGCGCTTAAGAGGAAAATCCTCTAAGCGCCCTTCTTATTTACGGTTACGAGTTGAGCCGTAACAATTCCTTCGCCTAATTTAGCGCCGCAAAGTTGTTCCTGTTCTCGATATTGGGAACAACTGGGAACAAATCGCCATAGATTGCCCGTTCTAGAGCGATTGCAGCGTCACGTTCCGCTTCCGCAGAGGTGTGCGTGTAGATGTCTGCGGTCATCTTGATCGTGGAGTGCCCGAGGAACTTTTGCGCCAGCTTCAGGTTTCCCGTCTGCTCGTTAACAATACTCGCAGCCGAATGCCTGAACGTATGAAAGCCTGACGCGCCCTTCTTTCGCGGAATCCCTAGCCTGTCCAGAATTGGGTAGAGGGCGTCCTTTCGAAGCACGTCCGGGTCTAGCGCCGACCCGTCCTTTTTGCAGAACACGAAGTCATCCGGTCCCTGATGCAACGAGCTCTCACGGTGATTCCTGAGAGTCTCGCTTAGGGCACTTCCCAAAGGGATGTCTCGCGTGCTTGCGCCGTCTTGGGCGAGAGAAGTTGTCCTCGCCATAGACTGTGTTCAATTCGGAGTAATCTTCGCTCCAAATCGACGTGCTTCCATTTCAGCGCCAGTACCTCACCCAACCTAGTCCCGGTTAGAGCCACACAGTCGAAGAATGCTCGTAGGCCGGTTGGAGCTGCGCTCAAAATATTCAACAACTGAGCGGGAGACCAAATCGGCTTCTCGTGCCTATCGACTGTTGGTTTGTGTCTATTCCGAATCGGCGAACGATCAATCAAGTCATTGTCCAATGCAAGCGACATGATCCCCTGTAAGACCAAAAGAAGATTGCGGACAGTCTTTCCCGAAAGCCCGCTCTCCACTTTTGTTTGGATGAATCTCTCGATGTGCAGTGGGACGATCTCGTCAATACGAAGCTCGCCAAAAACAGGCAAGATGTGCAGCTCCAAGATCGAATCGTAATTCGCTCTTCGTGGATGGCTTCACCTGCCTAAGTCGGTGAGTGTACGAATCTCAGAATCGCGCAGCGAATATTCCCGGTCTCGACTGCGATAGATCGTACGCGAGCGGTCGAAGCCACGCCGGGACCGAGTGGAATCCCCTCTCGTATCTCGTTCCGGTTGGTTCTGCTCTCTCTTGCTGTGTGAGCCTCGGCCGACCCTCTCCACCAAATCTGGGCCGGATTCCCGGTCCCATTGCGTTGGGAACGCGAAGTCGGAAATGCCATAGGGACGTTCCATGGACAGATTCCTTTCGTTTCACCTTGGCGAGAAAACGGGGATAGACTTCGAGTGATGTGCTAAGGAAGCAATCCGGGATTGTGAACTGGCGCAGATCATGTTGCTATTGCTAGAAACAGAACTCAGACCTGCTGGGGACTTGCCTGGTCTTGTTCCTCGGGATACAAAAACACCTCTTCTACCTTCTTTCCAAAAACGCGTGCGATCTTGAAGGCTAACGGTAGACTCGGGTCGTACTTCCCGGTTTCAATGGCATTGATGGTTCCGCGCGCGACTCCCACATGGGCTGCAAGCTCGGCTTGCGACCATTCCTTTTCCGCTCTCAATACGCGTAACCGCGTTTTCATCGATACCGCCACGAATAAAGAATCAATCCGATGCTCCACAAAATGATCATGAGCACGGGAATACCCAGCCAGGAGACGGGATGAAAACCGAAGCTCTGGAGGAAGCCGATAGCCGCAGAAAAACCAATGTTCCTGTGAAAGCAAACGTCAGAGCAAGGTAGTTGGTCTGCGGTTCGCGCTCATCATTTGTACGCAGGAAACGGAGCAAGAGGAAGATGGCCGCGCCAGCACTCGTGACAGCCAGGGCGAATAGCAGCGTGCGGTGCGACGGAATCTTTGCGACAAGACTGATGGCAGTGACAGAGAGAAGCGCAGCAAGATAGAAGAGAAAAAGCTTGGTTCTAAGGCGGTCGGCTCGTTCATCTCGAAAGGGTTGATCGGGCACGGTAAACCTCCTCGAAAACGCCTCTCATAGTACGCTATGAGGCACTATGTGTCACGTATACAGTACTTACAGTACTATATAGCTGTCTTTTCCATGGCTAGCGCAAGGGCAGGCACTCAGGATCGAATCAAGGCTGCCCTTCAGTGAGCCTGAGGCGGCCGGCTGTGGATACACCTATAAGTGCACGTCAAAACATCTGTGATAACCTATAGGTGTACAGAGTGACCAGTATTTTTAACCTATAAGGGTATGGCTTGATAGTTTGCGTACACCTATGGGTTTAATCACTGGGCCGGAGAAAACATGAGACCTGAGTTCAGGAAATTGCGAGCCAAACAGCTAGAGAGAACCTTGGAAGCATTCGGTGCGGTGAAGAACTCGCCACGCCCGCAGAAGGGCTGGCTTCGCGCCATCCGCGAAGCAACGGGAATCAGTCTACGGGAAATGGCCACCCGACTGAAAAAGGCCCCAACACTGGCCGCAAAACTCGAGAAGTCCGAAGCGGAATATCGGATCACCCTAGCGAGCCTTCGGGATGCCGCGGACGCTCTTGGATGTCACCTTGTCTACGCTCTTGTGCCAAAAAGCGGAAGTATTCAGCATCTCGCCGAAGAAAGTGTGAGAACGAAGGCCGCGGAAAAACGTCCGCGCCGTTGAGCACAGCATGGCGTTAGAAGATCAGGCCGTCGGTGGAATCGAGGACAAGATCGAGGAAGAAACCAGACGCATACTGAAGAAAGCTCAAAAGAAATGACGACACTTGGAACAAGCAGCGAGGGGAATACCCCACTCGCGCCTGAAGAGCTTGCAGACTCTATTCCGAGTTTGGCAACGAAAAGAGGAACTAACGAATGGGAACGCGAGAACAATCTGCAGGCGAGAGAGTCTGGGCTATTGAAGATCGCACGAGCCCGCCAGATATCCCTTCTGACGAATATGTTCGAAAGCTACACAAAAAGATGTTCGACCAAACGTGGAAGTGGGCCGGGGAGTACCGGTGCACCGAGAAGAACATCGGAGTTCCAGTCTGCGAAATTCGGAGAGGTTCGTGGCGCTGTGCGGTGACGTACGCTATTGGATCGAACACAACACCTATCCAGCGGATGAAATAGCCGTTCGCTTTCACCATAGACTCACATTCCTTCATCCCTTTCCAAACGGCAACGGCAGGCACGCACGCCTGGTCGCAGACATACTCTTACTCAAGCTTGGCCGCCCTGCATTTAGTTGGGGCACTGCCAATCTGGTCAAAGAAGGTGAGGCACGCACGAAGTATCTGGAGGCGATAAGAGCGGCTGACAATGGGGACATTCAGCCGCTTCTAAAGTTTGCCCGTTCATGAGCGAGATCCGCGCCCGCCCCAAACTGGGTTGGGGTTATTGCCCCCTTTTGCCCCCTCGCATTTTGCTAAGCGCCTACCGATCAGTAGGATGATTGGTAAGGGCTGTGGGGATCGAAGCAATCACCAAATGCCTCTCGATCATCTGGGCGTTCCGCCGGGGCGCTAGAATCGGGATCCTCTCGGTCGCCGACCCAGGGGAATAGGAAAAACGGCATCAGGTGAAGATCGATTATGCCCGCGGGCGAGGTTCCGCGATGAAACTAGCCGAACTTGACCAGCTGGGCCTATCTGATCCAGTTAAGTGCTTTGGAATCAGTCGAAGTTAAGGAAAGGTCTCCACCACAAACGGCCTCTATCGGGCGATCTGTACCTCGATTTCGTTACACTCTTTTTTCGCTACAAGGCGCGGTGGCGGCGGCTCGGCAGTGGCAATTTCAATTTCTCGATCAGCAGCTTGGTATCGTGAGAAGGCTGTGTGTAGCGTGGCAGAATCAACCAACGTTGATCGACCGTCGGAATCCATACATCAATCATTTTGATTTCGGCCAACTTCTCCAGTACCGCCGTAGGCGTCAACCCAAGGGCGCGACAAAAGACGCTGCTTCAGCGTTACTTGCAAGCAATAAGCGAGAAAAGCGATCAGAATGTGCGCGTCGGCGCGATGTTCCAGTTGATGGTAAATGGGACGTATGCCGAGTTCACTCTTGAGAGATCGGAAGACCGACTCGATCTGTGTCAACTGCACGTAGCGGGTCCATAGCACGCTGGATCTCCGGCCGTAAGGTTGGAGCGCAACAAGTAGTGTCCGTCGCGCCATTCCGCCTCTTGGAGTTTTTTCTTATCCACACGAAACTGAAAGGTCGCGCGCGCGACCTGTTGGCCTTCCTCCGGGCACCCTCCATCTGCACGAACTGGAATGCACGGCCCGCTGCTGCTTTGGCGGCGCCCAAGCGCATCAACAACTGGTCGCGTGAAGGAAGGTTTCGCCGCATGGCGCGGAGCTTTCTGAGCAAGCGAGCCAGACGCTTGCGGCGCATGGCGGTCTCTTTGGCTTGTCTTCCTTCACTC
>CAWAKR010000017.1:0-205092 GCA_963782755.1 Candidatus Acidiferrales bacterium | reverse complement strand
GCCACGTATTGCTACCTTGCCGTGTTTCGTTTTTTTTAGCGTCGCTGCGGAAACTTTGCGACGACGGAGCAGCAGGCGGCTCTTGTCCTCCACGATCCACTCGACGACCTCGCCGCGGGTGAACTCCATAGCCTGGGCCACGGCCGAGGGGAAGTTGATGTACCACTGCTGACTGTCCTTGCGCTGGATAAGTTGAACTTTGGTGGGGAATCCCATAAGGGTGCCTCCTGTAATCTAGTTATATGACTAGATAGAGGAAAACACAAGAAACCACCTGCAAAGATGGTGCGGATTCACTACGGGGGGGGAAGCCTTCCGAACTAGTCAGAGGGCCAAACACGAGTGGCCGGTCTTTAGACCGGCCAGCTGTAGGTTTGAGCTGTCACCCTGAGCGCGACGAAGGATCTGACAACCAATTCAACGCAGCTTATATCGCCCCCACCGTCTCGCAATTCAAAACTTTCCCAGCAACCGCTCGGACTTTTGCCTTATCCTCATAGCCACATCCCGGAGGTACCAATGTTTTCTCGTGCGATCCGCCTTCTTTCTTCCCTTTTCCTCTTCGCTCATCCCGTTCTCTCCCAACAACAAACCTACCAACCCACCGTCGAATCACTCGACCGCCATCCGCTCCCCGACTGGTACAACGACGCAAAACTCGGCATCTTCATTCACTGGGGACTCTACTCCGTCCCCGGCTGGGCGCCGCTCGTCCATCCCAATCACGATTTCTCTTCGCAGGACTACATCACCAATAATCCCTACGCCGAGTGGTATTACAACACCATGCGCATCGACGGCTCGCCCACGCAGAAATATCATCAGGAAAAATACGGCGCCGATTACGACTACTACAATTTCGCCCCCATTTTTAACGCTGAAATCAAAAAGTGGAATCCCAGCCAGTGGGCAGAAATTTTTCGCGCGGCGGGTGCAAAGTACGTCGTGCTGACCAGCAAGCACCACGAAGGTTTCACGCTCTGGCCCAGCAAAATTCCCAATCCCACTCTGCCCGCCGATCGTCAGCACGCTTCCCGCGATATCGTTGGCGAACTCACCGCTGCTGTCCGCAAACAGGGCCTGCGCATGGGTCTCTATTATTCCGGTGGCTATGACTGGACTTTCGTTCCCGGCCCAATCCGCGTTGCCGCCAACTATGAAACCGTGCAACCGCAAAGCGAAGTCTACGGCAAATATGCCGACGCACATGTCCGTGAATTAATCGAACTCTACAAACCCGCGTTGCTCTGGAACGACATCAACTATCCGAAATCCGGTCATCCCCTCGAACTCATGGCCGAATACTATGCAGCCGTGCCCGACGGCGTCATCGACGACCGCTTCGGCGTCAAGCATCACGACTTCACTTCGCCCGAGTACGAAACGCTCACCAAAATCAATCCCAACAAATGGGAAGAGTGTCGCGGACTGGGCCGCTCATTCGGCTACAACCGCGCCGAAGGCGAAGCGGAAACCATTCCCGCCGCGGATCTCATCTACCTCCTGGTCGACATCGTGAGCAAAAACGGCAATCTCCTTCTCGATGTCGGCCCCGAAGCCGACGGCACCATTCCCTCCGTCCAGATGGAACGGCTGAGAGTATTAGGCGATTGGCTTCAGATCAACGGCGAAGCCATCTATGCCACACGCCCGTGGAATCGCGCCGAAGGCACCACCGCCGAAAATATTCCCGTCCGCTTCACCAAAAAAGACTCCCGCGTGTACGCGATCCTCTTGGGCGTCCCCAAAACCCAAACCATCACGCTGAAATCCATAACTCTCAAGCCCGAATCCAAAATCTATCTACTAGGTCAGATCGACAGGCTAACCTGGTCTCAGCAAGGCCCGGACGTAAAGATCACGCTACCCAAAGCGCTCAACGCCCACCACGCCATCACCGTCCACTTCACCGAACCCATCAACTGATCGCAAGCATGTGGCGCTGGCTATCATGCCACCACAGACGTCAGCACCAACCGGCGCCGGGGTCGTGGGGGAAAACCACGACACTTGCAAATGCTTGCCCCTACCCCCCCCCCGGTTTTTCGTATCAAGGGGAAATAAAGGACTTACAGATGGAATCCTTGCATGAAGGGGAAACAAACGAGTTAATCGGGAAAGAGCGATATAAAAGCGAAAAGAACTGAGGAAATTCATTCCGGAATGGGATTTTAGGGGATCCTGTTGTGAATGAACGGAGGGGTGCCGGCGAATTACGAATGACAATACACTCAATTAATAACGTATTAAATATATACTTTTATGGTATACATTGAAAGGAAGGCGGGGTGATTGTAAACGTCGCACTTCCTCTCTCGCTCCTAAGGTGCTTGGGGAGATGTAGGTTATCTACCCACGGCCGACGCCGTGGGCTGACTTATTTCGCGCTTCTGGGGCTGGTTGCGTAGGCCGGCTTCTGGTGTAGGGGAAGTGGCGGCCTGAAGACCGCCGCTACTGGTCCCTCACTCGTTCAGCGCTGACCCTAGTCTGGGTGTACTGGTCACGCGCCAGCGCTTTTAACCCTGCTACAATCTTCCCGTTCGCTCCCAGGAGCCTCTCAATGTCCGAAGCTACCCAATTTGCCAAGTCCGTTCCCACGCGCACCGAATCCGACAGCATGGGCAAGATCGATGTCCCCATGGACCGCTATTACGGCGCGCAAACCGCGCGCTCGCTGATCCATTTCGCCATCGGCAAAGACACCATGCCCCCCGAGCTGATCCGTTCCTTCGGCATCCTCAAAAAGGCCGCCGCGCTCGTCAATCGCGATCTCGGAAAGCTGTCCGAAGAAAAGGCCAATCTCATTACGCAGTCCGCCGACGAAGTCATCTCCGGCAAACTTCACGATCATTTTCCCTTGCGCATCTGGCAGACCGGTAGCGGCACGCAGACCAACATGAACGTCAACGAAGTCATCTCCAACCGCGCTATTCAGATTGCCGGTGGAGAGATGGGCAGCAAAAAGCCCATTCATCCGAATGACGATGTAAACTTGTCGCAATCCTCGAACGACACGTTTCCCGCCGCCATGCACATTGCTGCCGCCACGGAAACCTCGCGCCGTCTGCTGCCTGCCGTGAAAAAACTGCGCGACGCGCTCGATGCCAAGGCTCGCGAATTTATGGGTGTGGTCAAAATCGGCCGCACGCATCTGCAAGACGCCACGCCGCTCACCGTTGGCCAGGAATTTTCCGGCTGGGTCAGCCTGCTCGATCGCGATGGCACGCGCATCGCCGTCGCCCTTGATGGATTGCTTGATCTCGCCATCGGTGGCACCGCCGTCGGTACCGGACTCAACGCGCATCCAGAATTTGCCGAACGCGCCGCCAGGAAAATTGCCGAACTTACCGGACTTCCCTTCCGCTCGCACCCGAACAAGTTCGCCAGTCTGTCGGCGCACGACGAAATCGTCTTCGCTAGTGGCGCACTGAAAACTCTGGCTGCCTCTCTGATGAAAATCGCCAATGACGTTCGCTGGCTGGGCTCTGGCCCCCGGTGCGGCTTGGGCGAACTGTCTCTCCCGGAAAACGAACCCGGCTCCAGCATCATGCCAGGCAAGGTCAATCCCACGCAGTGCGAGGCCCTCACCATGGTCGCCGTGCAGGTCATGGGCAACGATTGCGCCATCGGCTTTGCAGGCTCCCAGGGCAATTTCGAGTTAAACGTTTACAAGCCGGTGATGATTTTCAATTTTCTGCATTCCGTGGAATTGCTGGCCGACTCCATGAACAGCTTCGTCGATCACTGCGTAGTCGGAATCGAACTCAATCTCAAAACCATCGAGCACTACGTGAAAAATTCCCTTATGCTCGTCACCGCCCTGGCCCCCAAAATCGGCTACGACAACGCCGCCAAGGTCGCCCACACCGCTCACGTCCAACACATCAGCCTCAAAGAAGCCGCCATGCAGCTCGGCCACCTCACCGAAGCCGAATTCGATCAACTGGTTCGCCCCGAAGACATGACTCATCCATGACGAGGGCCTTCGCAAAGTTATTTGTCCTAATCATGGTCACCTCGGCAGTGACCCAGTCGCTGGCTTACGATTGCAAATGTCGCCTTGCTCACCCAACAGAAACAACTCGTTGGGGCGGCAATATGGCGGTTGTCCAGGCGCAAAAAGGAAGTTTCCCCAGACTAGAAGGAATTGTGCAGATCACCGATGCTATGCCGCTCGAAAACGCACTCGTGGAGGTATTTGATCATCCTGAATACTGGCTGGAATCTGGGGACTTATCTGCGAGGGAACCGAAGCAGCATAGATTGTCGGCATGTGTCACCTCGAAAGACGGCAGATTCTGTTTTCCGGATCTGCCTGACGGCAAATACGAACTGCGTTCGAGCCTTGTTACTGGCATGGACGTCACACACGTCATTGTCGTTGTAAGGAAAAAAGCAGGCAAAACCAAAACCCTCGAATTTGAGATGCACCTGGGCACATGAGAACAATTTCCATTCGCGAACTGCACAGTATTCTGTCGCCTCTGCTGTTTCTCAGCGCCCTCTGTGTCTGTGTGTTAAATTCCCCGGTTTACGCAGCCCCTCAACAAACCGAAACGCCAGACTGGTGCAAGCCGTTGCCACGGCCGGAATACAAATCGCTGGAGCGCGTGAAGGTCAGTGACTCTTGGTTTGAGGTCTACAAGGTAACGCCCGGCGTGTTCGCGATTTACGAACCGCACCAGTCGGAGGAAACCATCGGCTACCTGATTCTCGGCAGCGACAAAGCGATTCTGTTCGACACCGGCATGGGCATCAGCGACGTGAAGAAAGTTGTCGCCGAACTCTCTACGCTGCCGATCCTCGTTCTCAATTCCCACACGCACGATGACCACGTCGGCGGCAACCGGCAGTTCGACACCGTCCTCGGCATGGACACAGACTTCACGCGCACCAATGCCAAGGGGTCCCGCGAAGATGCGCAAGCCGAAATCGCGCCCGGTGAAATCTGCGGCGAACTACCCAAGGGCTTCGACGCCAAAGCCTACGCCACTAAGCCCTGGAAAATTTCTCGCACCATCCACGACGGCGAAAAAATCGATCTCGGCGGCCGCACCATCGAAGTCCTCTCCACTCCGGGGCACACGCCCGACGCCATCTCGCTGCTCGATCACGCCAACGGCCTGCTCTTCACCGGAGACTCGTACTATCCCGCGCCCATCTGGCTCTATCGCCCGGAAACCGATTTCGACGCCTACGCCGCCAGCATCCAGCGCCTGGCCGCGCTGGCTCCACAAATAAAGTTGGTTCTCGGCGCGCACAACATTCCCATCGCGCCGCCCTCCATCCTTGCAACGCTGGTGAAGGCTTTCGCCGAAGTTCGCTCCGGCAAAGGTTCCTGCACGCCGCCCAAGAATGGCCAGACGGTATGCACCGCCTACGGTATCTCTTTTCTTCTCCTGGCCAAGCCCCCGGTAGTAAAATCACCTTAGCCGAACATTTTATGCGTCGCCGCTCCAGTTTCGGTCTCTCGCTTGGCTGCCTGCTTCTCCTTGCAGCGCTCTCGCCTTCGGGTTGGGCTAGCCCAACGCGCGAAAAAACCATCTGGAATTACGATGGCGGCGTGCAGATGGTCACCGACGGAAGTATTCCCGATGGCCCGTGCTTTCGCCTGACCGGGCGACTGACCTCCGACAACTTTTTCACGAACCTGCGCCGCGTTGATGCCAGTGGCGGCACGCTGTTTCGCCGCGGCAACGACGTCGTAACGGAATTTCCCGACAAGATGCGCTTGAATTTCGTCCTCTACGATTTTCCGTGCATGAATTCAGTGCGGGAGGCGGGAACGCGCACCTATCTGACGACCGCCATCATCAGCCAGTTCCGTATCCGCTTCTCGTGGAAGCGCGGAATGGAAATGCGGCCCGCGCGCGAAATCGTGATGAACAAGGTCGATCGCCGGCCGATTCCGGCGTTCCCCGGAGAAGTAAACGAACATTCGCCGGTGCTTTACGAATGGTGGTTCGATTTCGACATACCCAGCAAGGGTGTTCCGCTCACCGACAGTCTGGTGGTGGTCATTTGCACGCCCGACGGCCGCATCCTCGCGCGCGTCGCCGCGCGCATGTGAGGGCTTTCTTGGCTCAGTTCAATTTCATTTCCGGAACGTTGTCGCGAACAATTAATTTCGCCTCGGTCAGTTTTTGCACTTCCTCGGCGGTCCATCCTGGCGCAACCTCGCGCAACACCAATCCTTCCGGCGTCACGTCGATTACTGCAAGATCGGTCACCACAGTTTTCACGCACTCCACGGCAGTCAAGGGATACGTGCACTGCTTCACAATTTTTGGCGAACCATCTTTCGCGTTGTGCTCCATGCACACAATCAGATTCTCGGTGCCCGTCGCGATATCCATCGCGCCGCCAATTCCCCCGCTGCCTTTAGAGCCGGGAATCTTCCAGTTGGAAAGATCTCCCTTTTCCGAAACCTGGAATCCGCCAAGCACCGCAAAATCCAGATGACCGCCGCGCGTCATCAAATGCGCATCGGCCTGATGAAAAAACGAAGCACCAGGAATCAGCGTGACGGGAACTTTCATGGCGTCGACAAGATCAAAATCCTCTTCGCCAGCCTTGGCGCGGCCTCCCATTCCCAGGATTCCATTTTCGCTGTGGAAATAAACGGTCAGACCTTTGGGAAGGTAATCGGCCATCAGATTCGGAATGCCCCAGCCAAGATTGACGAATGCGCCATCGGTCAATTCCTGCGCGGCGCGCTGCGCGATTTGCTCGCGTGTAAGACGTGGTTTATCCGGCATAACGCAATCCTTTCGCGTGCACGATGCGATGCACAAAAATTGCGGGAGTGATTACATTTTCCGGTTCAATCGAGCCGAGCGGCACAATTTCTTCCGCCTCCACGACGGTGATTTTGGCGGCCATGGCCATGATGGGATTGAAATTGCGCGCCGCCAGCCGGTACGTGAGATTTCCAAGTTCGTCGGCCTTTTGCGCTTTGATCAAGGCAAAATCCGCGTGAATCGGTTTTTCCAGAATGCAGCGCTTACCGTCGATGACGCGCTCTTCTTTTCCGTTGGCGACTTCGGTGCCGACTCCTACGGGACTGTAGAAACCAAGCAATCCGGCCGCGGCGGCGCGCATGCGCTCGCAAAGAATTCCCTGCGGCACTAGCTCGCACGTAACTTCACCCTTGGCGTAGCGGTCCTGAAAGAAATTCGAGTGCGGCCCGGGAAAAGAGGCGATCACGTGGCTGACCTGGCCGTTCTTAAACATGATGCCGAGTTCGCCTTCACGCGTGCCACAATTGTTGCTAATGGCGGTGATGTCTTTTACGCCTTTGCGGGAAAGCGCTTGAATCAGATTGTTCGGAAATCCCGCGCCGCCGAACCCGCCAAACATGATGCGCGCGCCGTCGCCAATATCCGCGACAGCCGCGTCCAGACTATCCACAATTTTATTGGTCATCGAGTGCTCGAAACCCTGAATTGGTATTACCTGTAGATTGTTCCCGACATGAAGAGTTTGTGCAACCCCGATGGACAATTGGAGAGGGACCGAAAAAATGGCCGAAAACAATTCGGCGTCCTCAGGGGCATGCCTGCCGCAGGCAAGCTAAAGCCCAACTCATTTCTCAAGCTCTATGCCGGGCTAAATCTCCGGCCTGCTAAAGAAGAATTCAAAAAACCTCTCCGACGGCACACTAAGATTTTCGGATGCCACGGAAAATCATTTCGACGAAGGCTTGCTTGATCTGCTCGGGATCGGAAACGTGATCGGTGTCGTACCAGCGGTAGAGCCAGTTGCACATGCCCAGCATGCCGTTGACGATGATCCATGGCTCACCTTCCATCAGCTTTCCCTGCTTCTGCCCTTTCTGGACAAGTTCGACGAAGCGATTGTTGTAGCGGGACATCACCGCAGTCAATTTGTGCTGGC
Organism: Candidatus Acidiferrales bacterium; assembly: GCA_963782755.1. Taxonomy (GTDB): domain Bacteria; phylum Acidobacteriota; class Terriglobia; order Acidiferrales; family UBA7541; genus Acidiferrum. The sequence continues at coordinate 197,196 of CAWAKR010000017.1, read as the reverse complement.
GCTTGCCGGGCAGCGAATCGAACTCGTGCAGGAACAGGCCGAAGGGCACTTTGTTCTGAATGATGTAATCGATTTGCGCGCGTATGGCGCGTTCAAGCTGCTCGACAGGATCGCCGCGCGGATCGATCTGCTTGGCGATGTACGCGTCGCCATCTTCAATGCCCGCGAGGAGAAGCTGGAAGAGCAGATCATCCTTGGATTTGATGTAGTAGTAGAGCGAGCCCTTAAGCATGCCAACGTCGCGGGCAACGTCTTCGATGCTGGTGGCATGGAATCCCTTGGCGAAGAAAATGTTGGCGGCACTGCGCAAAACCTCTTCGAGGCGCGTGCCGGATTTGCCCTTGGATTTGGAGGCGGCGGCACGAGAGGAATGATGCGGACGAACCGGTTTGCCGGCATTCTTGGGTTTGGAGTTTTTCTCGGGCACTCGAAGCCTCGCGACGATGGTAAAAGCGATACTAGCAGAGAGAAAGGCGGGTGCGACAGCCAGGGATCTGAGGCAAAGGGCGGTGCGGGCTACGGATAGAAGGGGCCAAATCGACAGTCAAATGGTATTTACGGTGAGTAAAAATTAGCCCCGCGGGCCCTGCGCGCCGTGTTATCCTCCACGTCAAAATTGGGGTGTCTTTGTTTCCTTGGGGGATAAGGGGGAGATAGATGGTTTCGCAACACCTGAAAGAGACCTTGGATAAGTATCACGTGGGAGACAAGCTGAAGCACTTGCGGCTTCGGCGAAAAATGGGGTTGGTAGAGCTGAGCAAGCACACCGGACTTTCGCCAGCGTTGCTGTCAAAACTGGAGCACGGCAAATTGTATCCGACGCTTCCCACACTATCGCGAATTGCATTGGTATTCAGCGTAGGACTGGACCATTTTTTTGGCGACGAAAAGGGGCGGCACACATTTGCGGCGACGCGGAAGAAGGACAGGCTGAGGTTTCCAGAAGTTCCCGGCATTGATGATGCCGCTTTCGAGTTTGAGTCGCTGGATTTTCTGGCAACGGACCGGAAGTTCAACGCGTATCTTGCGGACTTTCGCGAAATCCCGACCGACAAGATTCGCCTCCATCAACATTCAGGAGTGGAGTTTATCTACGTGCTGAAAGGGCGACTGGCGCTGAAGGTCGGCTCTGATGTGGAGTTTTTCGACGCGGGAGATTCGCTCTATTTTGATTCGCAACTGTCGCACGGTTACTCGCGATCGGGAAGCAAGCCTTGTAGCGCGCTGGTGGTTACGGCGGAATAGACGCAAAACAAGACAAATCAGGAAAGTGGCGCGTCAGGAGGACACGATGTGGCAGGAGTGTGTCTTGAGCACGAGCCAGACGATGAGGCCCGGAGCTAACTGCAGGGAACGAACGGCGCCCGGAGTGACGTGTACTACAAACCGGACACCTGCTTTTGCGTTGACGACAACCAGTGGACCGCGTGTCTCGAGCGACTCGACCGAACCAACCAAGATATTTCGCGCGCTGATAGATCGGGGCATTTCCGTTGCGAGAAGAATGTCGCCAGCACGAATGGCCACCTGAACCGTGTCTCCCGGTTGCGCCATCCCGAGAGGAATTTCCAACTCCGTTGTGGAAGGTGGTAGAACAACCCGCATGATACCGTCCGCCGGGCGGAGTTCCTCAACTTTTGCGATAAGTACGTTTTCAAATCCGGCAGCATGAGCGATGCCCATGGAGCGGGGCGCGTCCAGAACATCGCGCGGACTGCCCTGTGAGACTACGCGCCCATGCGAGAGCGCAATCACGCGTTCGCCGATCGCCTCCACTTCCTCGCGATTGTGAGTGACATAGAGAATAGGAATGCGTTTGGTGGTGTTCCATTCACGCAGATCCTGCAGGATCGTCTGGCGCAGGCGGAAATCCAGGCCGGTGAGGGGCTCGTCGAGCAGCAGGACGCTGGGATCGGTGGCCAAGGAGCGGGCTAACGCAACGCGCTGCTGCTCTCCGCCAGAAAGTTCGCGGGGCTTGCGATGCCTGAGTTCAGCAATGTGGAACGATCGCAGAGCACGATCAATCCTGGACTGGCGTTGCACAACGTCTGCGGCGGCTATTCCGTAGGCTACGTTTTCTTCAACGGAGAGATGTGGAAAGAGAGCGAGAGACTGAAAGACGTAAGCGATCTGCCGGTGTTGCGGAGGGACAGCAATTTTCGAATTCGAATCGAAGAGAGTTTTTTCACCTTGCGAGACGCGGCCCTCGTCGGGCGCCTGCAAACCGGCAATGCAATCCAGGATGGTGGACTTTCCGGCGCCGGAGGGACCGAACAGCACAGTAATGCCGGGAAGGAATTCTTCCTTCAGATCCAGATGAAAATTTGGCGAAGTGGAGGAGTGGAATTGTTTTCGGATGTGAACGGAGAGCATTGACAGATCACCGGACAGGCCAGGGAGACCATACCCGGCGATTGATGGAATAGACGAGGGCGAGCACAACGAACGAAATCGCCAGCAGGAGCAACGCCATGCGATGCGCCCCGGAATAGTCCATGGCTTGCACGCGATCGTAAATGTCAATGGAGACGGTGCGCGTGATGCCTGGCAAGTTTCCGCCGACCATGAGGACGACGCCGAATTCACCGAGTGTGTGCGCAAAGCTGAGCACGAAAGCGCTTACCAATCCGGGCCAGGAGAGCGGGAGAATGATGCGGACAAGTGTTCGTGAGGGGCTAGCGCCCAATATCGCCGAGGCATCGAGCAAGCGCCGGTCGAGTGATTCGAAGGAAGTCATGAGCGGCTGGACCGCGAAGGGCAAACTGTAGAGGAGCGAGGCGAGAACCAAACCAGTGAACGTAAAGGCGAGTGGATGGCCATACAGAGACTGCCACAGTTTGCCGATAGCGCCGCGAGAACCAAAGGCGATGAGCGCATAGAAACCGAGGACGGTGGGCGGCAGAACCAAGGGAAGTGCGACGATGGATTCCAGTAGAACTTTTGCTCGCCACCTGGTGAAGGCGAGCCAATAGGCAAGCGGCAAGCCCAGGACGAGCAGAACGATAGAGACGGTGAAGGCCAGACGCAAGGAAAGCCAGAGGGCTTCGGCGTTCATGGTTTCGACTCCAGTGTTGAAGCTTGCGACGGGGCGAATCCGTATCTGGCAAGAATTTCACGGGCTTCTGGAGTTTTCATGAAATCCAGAAATGATCTGGCGGCATTTTTGTTTATGGAGGAACTGATCACCACGGCGGCCTGTTCGAGCGGGGGATGGAGTTCGGCAGGAATCAGCCAGCGATCGCTCCCCTGCATTGACGGTGAGTTGGCTAACGAGAGAGCGATCATGCCGACTTGCGCGTTTCCGGATTGCACGAACTGCGCGGCCTGCGAGATGTTTTCTCCATACACCAGTTTTGATTTCACCTTTTCGTAGAGCCCTGCTTTTTGCAGAGCGGCAATAGCAGCTTGCCCGTAGGGTGCGTGGGCTGGATTGGCGACGGCTATTTTTTGCACTCGAGAATCCAAGAGCACAGAAAAACCTTTTTCGGCCAAGTGCAATTGTGCGCGGGTGGGAGCCCATAATACCAATCGGCCGAAGGCATAGGAATAGAAAGTTTGAGAGTCCGCGAGATTGGCCGCGATTAGCTTTCGGGGGTAACTGATATCGGCGGAGAAGAAGAGATCAAACGGGGCGCCATTTTCAATTTGTGTGAAGAAATTTCCGCTGGAGCCGTAAGAAATCGCGACCTCCCGTTTCGCTTGCGACTGGTAGAGAGCGGCGAGGTCGTTCATGGCAAATTGCAGGTCGGCGGCGGCAGCGATTCGCAACTGTTGTGCGCCGGCAATGGGCAGGGCGAGTAAAAACACGGCGACTGCGAGCCCGAGGATGCGGGCGCAGACAGTCCGAAATGTAAGCAGACGAGGCGGCATGAAAGAGTTTCGAGTGCGTGGCTTACACACGGAGAATCATGACTTCGGTGGATTTGATGAGTGCCGCGGCGCGTTCGCCGACTTTCAGGCGCATCTCTTTGGCAGCGTCGGCGGTAATGATGGCGGTGATGTGCTGCTCGCCGATGGACATGGTGACCTGAGCGAGCAGACCACCGTATTTGATGGCCACGACACGACCCACCAGTTGATTGCGGCCGGAGACTTTGCGGAAATTGCCACGGCGAAGAGTGATGTCACCGCGCTCGAGTTTCTTAGGGATGAGGCGGTCGATTTCGGATTCCGGGACGCGATGGTGTCCGCCTGGAGTTTTGGCGGTCTTCAGTTTGCCGTGGTAGATCCATTGTTTGAGAGTTGGATAGCTGATGCCCAGGATGTTGGCAGCTTCGCGGGGGGAGAGAAGTCTCTGCATAGAGCCTCCGGATAACACTTTATACAATTCGGAATAGGCATTTCAATACGATTTAATACGATTATTAAGGGAGGTGGAAAGCAAGGGGGACGGCGTAGAGCCCTATCCGTAGGAGTTGAAAATTGAAGCGCAAAGTCAGGAATGGCTTTGCCACGGAACTTGGACGAGGCGGACAGATTTTGCCGAGTTGAGGTCCAGCGATACTGGACCCCTACGGCCTGCCGTGAACTGCCTGGACCAGCCAGGAACCAAGTGCTAGTTGCGGAGAGGCTTGCCGGTTTTCAGGGTGTGGGCGATGCGTTCCTGGGTTTTCTTTTCGCCGCAGAGAGAGACGAAAGCTTCGCGCTCTAAATCGAGCACGTACTGTTCGCTGACCAGTTGCGAAGCGGACAAGGGTCCACCGGAGAGAATATTGGCGAGTTTGCGGGCAACGTGTGCGTCATAGTCTGAAGCATAGCCGCCGCGAACCATAAGATGGATGGCCATCTTGGCAGCGGCCAGGAAAGATTCACCGAGCACTTTGATTTGCGTGGTTTGCGCGCCTTCCTGCCAGGAGCTGGCTCCCGGTTTCCATCCGGAGCGGGCGAGGGCCAATGCAGTCTGCTTCGCGTCTGCGACTAGTCTTTCACGATTCATTGAATACGTATCGGTGCGACGCAAATAGCCAAGTTGGCGAGCTTCTTCCGCGCTGGTGCCTACCTTGGCGGTGGCGATGGTTTCAAAGATGGGGCGCAGTGCGTGGAAGAGGTCAAGATCATCACCGGAGGACGCATTTTCGTGGGCGCGAATCATCATTTCTTTTGTGCCGCCACCACCGGGAATCAAGCCCACGCCCGCTTCAACCAGGCCAATGTAGGCTTCCGCGGCCGCGTGGATTTTGGCGGCATGCAGGCTGATTTCGCAACCTCCACCGAGAGCCATGCCCTGTGGAGCGGAGACGACCGGCTTGGACGCGTACTTTATGGCGAGGTTCACATTCTGGAACTGCTTCACGGCCATGTGGAGTTCATCCCACTCCTGCTCTTGAGCACCGACGAGAACGAGCATGAGGTTGGCGCCCACGCAGAAATTAGGCGCTTGATTGGCAATGACCATGGCTTCGAAATCAGTGTCGAGTCGTTTGATGCCCTTGTGAATCATCGAAATCATGTCTGACCCGATGGCGTTCATCTTGGAGTGAAATTCACAGCAGACCACGCCGTCACCAAGATCGACGAGGCTGGCGCCGGAGTTGTGATCCACTTCGCGGCCCGCGTCTTTCAGATTTTTGAGGAAGAGAAGGCCAGAAGGGCTCTTCGACTTTCTGCGGGGCGCCCGTGGCGAGGTCGAAAATGGAGGTAATCCCCTTTTCTGATTCGTAGAAACTTTTGCGACCGGCGGCGAGCGCCTGTTCGAAGATCGGTGGAAGGGTTCGGCCTTCCTTCCTAATCTGTTCGGCGAATTGAGGCAGTCCGAGGGCGTCGACAATTTCAAACGGGCCGAGTTCCCACGCGAATCCCCAGCGCATGGCGCGGTCCACATCGACGATGCGGTCGGAAATTTCTGGCATGCGCCGTCCAGCGTAGAGGCACATTTCGGAGAGGCCGCCCCAGATGAATTGCTGGGCTTTGTCGGTACGCTGGCTTTCGAAGAGTGGAGCCATCAGAGCGCGCAGGCGTTCGCGAGTGTCTCCGATGGTTTTGCCGGCGTCAATGGAAGCAAACTTGGCCTTCTGGCGCGGGCGATAGCCCATGCTCTGGACGTCGAGCGTGAGAATTTCCTTTTCACCGGAACCCTTCACCTTCTTGTAGAAACCTTGTCCAGTCTTGTCACCGAGCCATTTTCGCTGAAGGAGTTGTTCGACCAGAGCGGGGACTTTGTAGGATTCACGCGATTCGTCGTTAGTGGCCGTCTCGTAGATATTCATGACCACATGAGCGAGCACGTCGATGCCGACGATATCTGCGGTGCGGAAAGTGGCGGACTTCGGCCAACCAACGGCGGGGCCTGTGCAAGCGTCAACTTCTTCAATGGACATGCCGAGCGTGGACATCAGCTTCAAGGCATTAAGCATGGAGAAGGTGCCGATGCGATTGGCGATGAAATTGGGTGTGTCTTTGGCGACCACAACACCTTTACCCAGGCGGCGATCACAGAAATCGGCCAGGGTATCGAGAACGGTCGCAGAAGTTTTCGGGCCTGGAATGAGTTCAACCAGTTTCATGTAGCGCGGGGGATTGAAGAAATGCGTACCTGCCCAGTGCTGCAGAAATTCTTCGGGGAGGCCTTCAGCGATTAAATGCACAGGCAAGCCAGAGGTGTTGGTGGTGACGATGGATCCGGGCTTGCGAAACTGGACGACTTTTGCGAGGAGGGCGCGCTTGATGTCGAGATTTTCCGCGACGACTTCGATGATCCAATCAGCATCGGCGATGCGGGAAAGATCATCCTCAAAGTTGCCGATGGAAATTTTGCCAGCAAGTTCCGGTGCGAAAAAGGCGGCGGGCTTGGATTTTTTCGCGGCCTCGATTCCAGCGAGGACCAGCCTGTTACGATCGGCGGTGGCAGCGTCTTTGGGAACGATGTCGAGCAAGAGGCAGGAGAGACCGGCGTTTGCAAAATGCGCGGCGATGCGCGCGCCCATCGTGCCGGCACCCAGTACGACGGTTTTCTGAATTCGTTGCGTCATGGCGAGGCCTTATGGAGAAGATTTACTCTGGCACCACAGGTTACAAAACCACGGGGTTGCGGTCAAACAAGCGTTTGAATTTTGCTGAAACGGAGAGATTAGAACCTGCGTGGCGGAATTAGAGACGTCTGACCTGGACAATTACGGGTTGTCCTTCACCTTTGCCGCGCTGCGTGAGCCACGAACCGAGACCGTCTGCAAAACGTTCCGGGGTTAGACGGAAGCTGGCTTCGATGCGGCCGTCGGCGGTGGGAAGAGTATCGTCAAACTCCGCAGAGTTGGTGAAGTTACGCATACAGAACTGGTCAAGCCATTCCAGTGGGCAGGCTTTCCGTTCGCCGCGAATCAGGACGTCGACCTGAAACTTTTGGGCATACATGAGTAAAGAATAGCATTTGCCGGATTCGCTCAGGGCTTTGCGAGTGCGAGAATCTGTTCAAACTCATAGAAATGCACACCGGGTTCGGCTTTCTGGGCCGCGGCCAACATGGCGGTGGCCAGATCGATGGCATGGACGGCGCTGTACTTCTTGAATCTGCCCACGAATGCAAAATCGAGCACCTGGGCAACGGCGGTATCGATGCGTTCGGCACGGCGGTCGAGGGGGCGGTCTCCTGCCAGGAAACTGGGGCGAAAGATATGTACAGAACGGAAGGGGAGAGTCTTGACGGCCGCCTCGAGTTCGCCCTTCACCTGCAGGTAAAAGGTGGAAGAGTGTGGATCGGCACCAACAGAAGAGACGAGGAGAAACTGGCTTGCGCCACCTTGCGCGGCGGCAGTGGCGTAGGCCAGCTCCGCGTCGTAATCGACCTTCCGGAAAGCCCCGCGAGAACCTGCCTGACGCATGGTGGTACCGAGAGTACAGAAGACGTCGGCGCCGGCGAATTCCGCGAGGCGGGGAAGGCCCTCGAAGTTCACCACAAGTTGTTGCAATTTGGGAAGTTGGAGGTCGAGGGGCCGCCGGACTAGGGCGAGGACCTTGTCGTAATTCGGAGATTCAAGAAGCAAGGAAAGGCAATGACTGCCGATTAGGCCGGAGGCCCCTGCAAGTACAGCGATGCGGGGCGTTGCCCCCGTTGAAGTCACCAAGATTCCCCTGACCTTGCAGATAAGCTAACGGCTAACATACACTGAAACAGTCAAAAATTAGAATCGCTCCCACCTGCCAGCCTGTAATCCTCTACTAGATGTCTGGTTGGGCAGGAATGGGCATATTGATTTATTTTTTTAATAGAGAGTATTTGTTTTCTGGGGGTTGATGGTGAGCACTCCGATGGAGGCCTGGGTAGCGGAAGCGGCCCGGCTGACAAAGCCTGACAAGGTCGTTTTTTGCGACGGGTCCGAGTCAGAAAACCAGGTAATTCTGCATGAAATGCTCAAGCATGTTGATTCTTTCCGCCTGAACGAGAAGACCTACCCGAATTGTTACCTGCACCGGAGCAACCCCAGCGACGTAGCCCGCACGGAACATCTCACATTCATTTGCACGCCACATAAGGAAGATGCCGGCCCGACCAACAACTGGATGGATCCGGATGGAGCGAAGTACAAAGTGGGATCGCTATTGGACGGGTCGATGAGGGGCCGGACCATGTATGTGGTGCCATACATCATGGGTCCGGCGAATTCACCGTACAGCAAAGTGGGAGTGGAAGTCACTGACAGCCCCTACGTTGTGGCAAACATGCGGATTATGTCGCGCATGGGACGTGTAGCCAGTGAGCGGTTGGGAAGTTCACCGGACTTTGTCCCGGGATTGCACTCGTTGGGCGATTTGGATCCGATGCGGCGGTATATCGCGCACTTCCCAGCCGAGAAATTAATTTGGAGCATTGGTTCCGGGTACGGCGGAAATGCGTTGCTGGGGAAAAAATGTTTTGCGTTGAGAATCGCCAGCTATATGGCCCGCAAAGAGGGCTGGATGGCGGAACACATGCTGATTCTGGGGCTAGAATCGCCGGGCGGCAAAGTCACGTATATGGCGGCCGCGTTTCCGAGCGCTTGCGGGAAGACGAATCTGGCGATGATGGTTTCGGCATTGGAGAACCAAGGCTATCGCGTGTGGACGGTCGGGGACGATATCGCATGGATGCACATTGGAGCGGATGGAACTCTGCGGGCGATCAATCCCGAAGCAGGATTTTTTGGCGTGGCACCGGGCACGGGGATGAAGACCAACCCGAATGTGATGTCGGCGTTGAACCGGAACACGATTTTCACCAACGTAGGCGTGACTCCCGAAGATGAACCGTGGTGGGAAGGTATGGGAGGCGATCCGCCGACGGGACTTGTAACCTGGCGCGGAGAGATGTGGGACAAGTCCAAGGGACCTGCGGCACATCCAAATTCGCGCTACACGGTTCCGGCCACCCAGTCGCCGAGTATTTCCGCCAGCTGGGATTCTCCCGAGGGCGTGCCGATTTCCGCGTTTATTTTCGGCGGACGGCGGGCGCGGCTTGCTCCATTGGTCTATGAATCATTCAACTGGCAACACGGAGTTTATGTGGGCGCGACGATGGCGTCGGAAACGACGGCGGCGGCCACCGGCGACGTGGGAATTACGCGTCGTGATCCGATGGCGATGCTTCCCTTCTGCGGGTACAACATGGCGGATTATTTCCAGCACTGGCTGGAGATGGGACGGCGTATTCCCAAGCCACCGAAAATTTTCCACGTGAACTGGTTCCGCAAAGGAGCGGATGGAAAGTTCCTGTGGCCAGGATATGGCGAGAACGTCCGCGTGTTGAAGTGGATTTTGGAAAGGGTGGAAGGAAAGGGCGAAGCCGAAGAAACCGCAATCGGCATGGTGCCAACACGCAATGGACTGACGCTGGATGGACTACAGCTTTCGCCGGAGACATTGAGAGAGTTGTCCCGGGTAGATCCGGACGATTGGGAAGTGGACGTGGCGGACAGTCGGGAGTTTTTTGAGAAATTCGGGGACCGGTTGCCGCCGGAATTGCATGAAGAGCAGGATCGATTGGTGCAGCGGTTAGAAAAGGCGCTGCCTGCATAGCTGAAAAACGTCCGCAAATCCAAGTGGACGGCCTCAGAAGTCTGCCTCTACATGAAAACAAGAAATCCGAAGACAAGCCCAGGAGGGCACGATCTGTCGTGCCCCTGCTTGTTGGAGGTTTAGAGGATTTCGCTGATCGAGGCGTCGATCGAGAGGTGAGTGACCTGCTCGCCGCCGATCAGAAACGGCTTCCCATCTGGGTGATTGGAAAACTGGAGAAAGCGGCTGATGTGGTAATCCTCGTCGAAGCCGCCGAAGACGGAGACGGTCTCTTCCGCGCTCAGGTGAAATTGTGCCAGTTCGACGGGCTTGCCGAATACGCCAGCAAGTGCGACGTAGCTATCCACGAGTTGTCGAAGATTCCACATAAGAGTCCGACGAAGGTTTTGACGCCTGCGCGATTTACCTGCAGGAGTCTATCCCGGCTGGCAATCGGGCGAAAGCAGGTAATTTGGCGCGAGCCTGTCGGATTCGGTAAGATGATTTCAGTACTAAATCAGAGCTGGAGGAAAGTTTATGAGCTTAGCGGTCGGAAGTGCGGCACCGGATTTCACGTTGAAAGACCAGAATCAGAAAGAGATAAAGCTGTCGGATTTTTCCGGGAAGAAAAATGTGGTGTTGATTTTCTACCCGCTAGACTGGAGCCCGGTTTGCACCAACGAGCATGCCTGCGTCGTGAACGACATGAAGAACTTTGACGGCCTGGAGGCGGAAGTGCTCGGCGTGAGCGTGGACAGCGTGTGGTCGCACAAGGCGTATGCGGAAAAAATGGGCATCAAGTATTCGCTGCTGGCGGATTTTCATCCGAAGGGCGCAATGAGCGAAAAGTATGGGGTGTACCTGCCGGAGAAAGGGATCACTGGACGATCCATTTTCATCGTGAACAAGCAGGGCAAAGTGGCGTGGGTGAAAAACTACGACATCCCCGTAGTGCCAGATATCAAGGAAGTTGCGGCGGCGCTGGGGCAGATCAAGTAAAGCAGTTGCCACCAAAAGTTTGTGCCGACGCCTAAACGAGGAGGCGGGCGTGAAAGCGCCCGCCTTTTGTTTTGGATTGCGGCTACTTGGTGATTTCGTTCCTTGTGACTGCGCCACCCTTCATCACGAACTTCACGTTCTCAAGAACCTTCACATCAGTAAGGGGATCACCATTCACGGCAATCAAATCGGCGTAGTGGCCGGTCTCGAGCGCGCCAATCTTGCCGGGCATGCCAACCAGATCCGCAGCGTTAATGGTAGCTGCCTGAATGGCGTCGATGGGCTTCATGCCCCATTCCACCATTTTCGAGAATTGACGGGCGTTGTCGCCGTGGGGGTAGACACCGGAATCGGTGCCGAAGGCAATCTTCGCACCGGACTGAAAGGCGTGACGGAAGTTTTCGCGTTGCAGGCGTCCAATTTTCTTTTCCTTTTCGATGGATTCGGGGAGCATGCCCACTTTAGCTCCTTCGCCGAGAATGTAATCGTCATTATAAATGTCGAAGACCAGATAGGTGCCATGTTGTTTGGCCAGCGCGATGCCTTCGTCGTCAATCAGGCTGGAATGTTCGATGGAATCGATTCCGGTGCGAATGGCGTCCTTGATGGATTGCGTTCCGTGCGCGTGAGCGGCAACTTTTCTGCCGAGTTTGTGCGCTTCTTCCGCGATGGCCTGCAACTCCTCCGGCGTGTATTGCGGTGTTCCGGGCAAATCGCCTTTGCTCAGCACGCCACCGGAAGCACAGACCTTGATCACGTCTGCGCCGTACTTGACGACTTCGCGAACCTTGGCTCGGGCAGCCCAGGGACCATCGGCTACGCCGGCTTCTTTATAGTGAAATTCGTAGGGGAGCAAGTTGTTATCGCAATGCCCACCGGTAATGCCGAGTGGCGGGCCGGAAACGATCATGCGCGGCCCTTCAACATCACCCGCGTTAATGCCATCGCGCAAGGCAACGTCGGTGAAGTTGCCTGCGCCCACGTTTCTGACGGTAGTGAATCCGGCATGGACGGTGATTCGCGCGTTCTTTGCCCCAGTGATGGCCTCGCGCGGGACGGAGACACCGAGGCCTTCGTAGCCAGCCATTCTCGGATCGCTGGTCAGGTGCGTGTGCACGTCGATGAGTCCCGGCAGACAAGTGGCCCCGGAGAGATCGATGGCAGTGATTCCCGAAGGTAAGGTCGTAGAAGCTGCAGCGCCGACGGCGGTAATGGTTCCACTTTCGTCGAAGATAACGACCTGATCGGCGAGGATCCGGCCAGAACGAACGTCGAGCAATTTTCCGCAACGCACGGCGCCGGGCGCGGCGAATACGACCGGCACGGCAACAAGCAACAAAACGCAAAGACGCAGAAGATGGCGCATGAAAACTCCCAGAAAAGAATGGCAGTTGGAATTCACGAGAAAAGAGAATACACCGTGCGGAATAAAATAGGAAATACAGATCAATGATTGCCGGCGGGAGTTGAACTGCCAGCGAAGGAGCGCACCAGATTCACCAGCCCCCATCGCTGTTCTTCGCTGAGACGCTTTTCAAAGGAAGGCATGGGCTTCTTCCCTACCGTAATTTTGTAGTAGAGTTCGCCGTCCGTAAACTTGCCCAGGCGTTTGGCATCGGTGAAGTCCGCAGGGCCGGGGTCGTACATCATGGCGTCGGAACCGTCGCCCTTACCAGTGTCGCCGTGGCAGTTGGAGCACTTCTCCTCGTAGATCGCCTTGGCTGCTTTCATATTCGCATCGGTGGGAGCGACGGGGTTTTTCTTCTGCTTGATTTCCGGTGGGGCATCCCAGTTGGGCTTTTGTAGTGCCGCGAACCCGATGGACATGAAAATGAGACCGATGGTGCAGGCAAAGAGAATCTTGCGCATTCGCAAACTCCGCTTGAAACGTTCATTCATGATGTCTGAAAAATTCTCGCATACTCCGGACGGGGCGGGTAGCGGTTCAATTTCCGAGGTACATCAGGATACCGGGGCCGAGGATAGCGACGTAGTACAAGCAGGCAGCCGAGGCGAACAGGATCCAGGCGAGATGGCGGGATACGGGTTGGTCCGTGAGAGGCTGAGTTCCGGGCGAACTGGAGAAAGTTCGGGCGACAAGCAAGAGACCCACCGCCGCGCCAAAGCTGCTTAAGGCTCCCGACCTGAGAATTTCCATCGCACCACGTGGATCGAGTGCGGCTCCCGCACAGGCAATGACGCCGCCGGAGATGTAGCTGAGCCAGATGAGGCGAGAAACACGAGCCCGTGTGTGTGTGGCGACGATAGATGGCAATTCCTTGGCGAGAAGGCGAATGGAAAGGGGATAGAGGACAATTCCAAAAATCACAAAAAGAATGCGCCCGAAAGTGACGAATTTCGTGCCAGTCAGAAGCGCCATCCAGTCGCCACGGCCTGTTGCACCGCAATAAATGAGATAGCCGAACGCCCAGAAAAGACTGAAGGCCATGACCAGCCAGAGGAAAAATCTCAATTGGACGGGACGCTTGCGAAGGAAGCGCAAGGCGGTCCACGCGAGCAGCGCGAACAGAAGATTTCCGAACGGGCCGCCAAGATCAAAAATTCTCCACTGCGGGTCGGGGAGCGTGACCCACTCGACGAGGCGCGTGGTGGTGAGCATGCAGGAATGGCCGCCGGCGAAATAAAAGCCAAAGCCGTGGCCCACGCCCTCGTGAGCAAGATCGGCAACAACGAAGGCAAGTGCGGCGATGGAGATGACCGTGAGCGTGTCGTCGTGTGTCGCCAACGGCTGCGAGTTATCTGCGTTCGGCATGAGCGGGCAGATAGTAGCTTACGTCCGAAAGGTAAGCCAGAGAAGCTCTGCATTGAAGAAGAGGATGGTCGCGGCGACCAGCCAGGCAATGATGACCGTGGCGCGGGAATTCACAAACTCGCCCATTTTGGCGCGATCGCTGGTGAACTGCACGAGAGGGATGACGGCGAAAGGTAGCTGAAAACTAAGAACCACCTGGCTGAGGATGAGGAGCGAAGTGACTTTTCCTTCGCCGGCGAAACCAATGACGCACACCGCCGGAAGGATCGCGATGGTGCGAGTGACCATCCGGCGAATCCAGGGTTTCAGGCGAATCTGCAGGAAACCCTCCATGACAATCTGTCCTGCCAGCGTACCGGTGAGCGTGGAATTTTGTCCGGAGGCCAGCAGCGCAAAAGCGAACAGAGTGCTGGCGAAGCTCGCGCCCAGCACAGGCGTCAATAATTTGTAGGCCTGGGAAATGTCGGCGACTTCGCTCATGCCGCGGGTGTGAAAGGCGGCGGCACCGAGGACGAGGATGGCGGCATTGATGAAAAGAGCGAAACCCAGGGCGACGGTGGAATCGATAACCGCAAACTTCAGCGCTTCCCTCCGTTCGGGATTGCTGAGACCGAACGCACGTGTCTGCACGATGCTGGAATGCAGGTAGAGATTGTGCGGCATTACCGTGGCACCGAGGATACCGATAGCGATGTACAACATTTCTTTGTTGCGGAGAATCTCGAGTTGCGGGATGAATCCATGCGCGGCTTCCAGCCAAAGCGGGCGGGCAAAAAAGATTTCGTATGCGAAGCAGGCGGCGATGGTGGCGATCAGCGTGACGACGAAGGCCTCGACCAGGCGGAAGCCGCGACCCTGAAGTGCCAGGACAACCAGCACATCGAGTGCGGTGAGCAAGACTCCAGCAAGCAGAGGAAGTCCAAAGAGCAATTTGAGCGCAACGGCGGAGCCCAATACTTCGGCCAGATCGCAAGCGGCAATGGCCAGTTCGCAGACCACCCAGAGCATAAAGGTGACGCGAGGCGAATAATGATCGCGGCAGGCTTGCGCCAGGTCGCGCCCAGTGACTACACCGAGTTTTGCGGAGAGCGCCTGCAGAAACATGGCCATGACGTTGCTGATGAGCACCACGCTGAGCAACGCATAGCCGAACTTGGAGCCACCACCAATATCCGTAGCCCAGTTGCCGGGGTCCATGTAGCCAACAGCGATCAGGTAACCCGGGCCGGCAAACGCCAGCATCTTGCGGAACCACGAGGAATTGGGAGTGATGGAAATGGAGCGGTGGGATTCTGGCAGCGACGGTATACGCACCGAGTCGCGCCAACTGGAGCGACGGCCGTCGTCGGCAGTGAGGTCTGGTTCGGTAACCAGGCGATTATTAAGAGACTCTGCCATACGCGTATTAACTACGGTGAACTTCTCGTATAAACTATATTTAACATCTGTGATTGTCAATAGGACTTAATTCCGGTCTGTGCGAAATCGCGCAACGGAGGCAGTGAATTGTCCGCGATGATTGCCGCACTCGCGCTGGACTCGCACGAAAGGCCACGAGCACCCGGCTGTGCTATTTTGGTTACGAAATCCGGGAGACGAACATGGACGATAAGCAGCAACCACCAGCACAGCCTGGTCAGGTGCAAATCAAGGCCGACGAAAAAGAGCTGCAGGGGATTTACAGCAACCTGGTGATGATTCATCACCATGCGGAGGAGTTCACGTTGAATTTCGTCTACGTGTTTCCAAACGCCACGCAGGGCAAGCTGATGAGCAGCGTGATTGTCAGTCCGGCGCATGCGAAGCGCATCTGGCGGGCGCTGGGCGAAAATGTTGCGCGGTTCGAAGCGCAGTATGGCGTCATCAAAGAAGGACCGGAAGGCAGCACACCGACACCGGGAAATATCGGATTCGTGCAGTAGTTTTCGAGGAGCTTCCCTTGCGATTCCGTGCGGTTAGCGATCAGGCCACGCTCGTGTATCTTGGCGACGAGATTGGCCCGGAAGTACACGCACGCGTAGTGAGATTGTTGCGACAGCTGCAGACGGAGCCGCTCGGGTGGGTGCGGAATCTGCAGCCTGCTTATTGCTCTCTGCAGGTTTCGTTTGACGCTTGCAGCGTCGATCACGCACAGGTAGAGGCGACGCTTCGCAAATATGAAGAGCGCGCCGAGGACGTGGCGCTTCCCTCTACGCAGCGTATCGAGATACCGGTGTGCTATGGCGGAGAGTTCGGTCCGGACCTTGTGGGCGTGGCCGAAATACACGGGCGAACGCTGGAAGATGTCGTCGGAATTCACTGCTCACAAATCTATCGGGCGTATTTTTTGGGATTTGCACCGGGCTTTGCCTATCTGGGCGATTTGCCGGAACAGATTGCGATAGGGCGCCTAGAAACGCCGCGAAGAAGAGTGGCTGCTGGAAGCGTGGCCATCGCCGGGCGGCAGACGGCGGTTTATCCTTTCGAGACTCCTGGAGGGTGGAGGTTGATCGGGCGCACGCCGCTGAAACTGTTCCGTACGGACCGCGAACCCATGGGACTGATTTCCGTTGGCGACGAAGTGCGGTTTTTCCCCATTACTGCGGCGGAATACGATCGGCAGGTGAAGTCGTGAGTACGTTGGTTGTAGAGGCGCCCGGACTGCTCACGACTGTTCAGGATCTAGGGCGCATGGGAAACGGGCCGATGGGCGTGTCGGCGTCGGGAGCGGCAGATCCGGTGGCACTGCAACTCGCGAATCTGCTGGTAGGCAACGAGCGCGGGGCCGCAGCGCTGGAATTAACGTTGACAGGTGGGCGATTCTACTTTCCGGAGGGCGCGGTCATCGCACTGACCGGCAGCGACTTTGCGGCGAAACATGGCCAGCACTTTCTGGAGATGTGGATACCGCATGCGATTCCAGCGGGGGGAACGCTGGTTTTTGGGGCTACGCAGACGGGCGCTCGCTGTTACCTCGCGATTGCGGGCGGAATTGCTGTGGAACCGTTTCTTGGCAGCGCGTCGACACATCTAGTGAGTGGACTCGGGGGGTTTGCCGGGCGGGCGTTGCAAAAAGGCGATGTATTGCAGCTCGGCGATTCGCACAAACTGCTTCGCCGACGCAGGATTTCACCGCGGGTGATCGAAGCATGGAAGCCGCAAAAGACGTTGCGCGTCACGATCGGGCCGCAGTTTGATGGATTCCCTGCCGGGGCACGGAAAACGTTTTTTGAATCGGCGTATATGGTTAGCGAGGAATCGGACCGACTGGGATTGCGACTGAATGGGCCGCTGCTGCCTGCGGAATCGTTTCACGGAATGATTACGGAAGGTGTGATGCTCGGGGCTGTTCAGGTGACACCATCTGGGCAGGCGATCATTTTGTTTGTTGAGCAGCAGACTACCGGCGGTTACCCGAAGATTGCAAATGTCATCGGCGCGGATTCTTCCTCGCTGGGACAGTTGCGGCCGCGCGACAGCATTCATTTTGAGCAAGTTTCCTTCGAACAGGCGCGATCATTGTGGATCGAACAGCAGGCGTTGTTGGCGGACGAAGGAAAACTCTTCGTATGAGACAGATCGATTTGAATTGCGACATGGGCGAACTGCCGGAGATGCTAGCGGACGGAAGCCAGGCGGCGCTGATGCGCTTTATTACTTCGGCGAATGTGGCGTGCGGTGGGCATGCGGGCGATGCCGCGATGATGAAAGCGACAATCGAACAGGCGCTCTGCGCAGGCGTAGCGATCGGGGCGCATCCGGGTTACGAGGACGCTGCAAATTTTGGACGCATCGAGAAAGAACTTTCGCACGATGAGATTGCTGCATCGGTGCATCGGCAGATTTTAGCGCTCGCCAAAATTGCGAAATCGTGTGGAGCGCGTGTGGTGCACGTAAAGCCACACGGGGCCCTCTATAATCAGGCGGCGCGCGACGGCGCGATTGCACGGGCGATTGCGGATGGCGTGGCACGTTGGCGGAACGATGTGGTGTTGATGGGGCTGGCGGGTTCGGTGATGCTCGAGGAGTTTCGTGCGGCGGGATTCTCCGTGGCGGCAGAAGCGTTTGCCGACCGGCGCTACGAAAGTGACGGAAGCCTGCGATCGCGTAAATTTGCCGATGCTCTGTTACCGGGGCCAGAGGAGGAGGCTGAGCAAGCCGTGCGAATTGTGGAGCAAGGTAGCGTGTTGACGTCGAGTGGGCAGGTAGTGCCGGTGCAGGCACAGACGATTTGCATCCATGGCGATACACCGGGAGCGCTGCAGATTGCCGAAGCCGTGAACAAAAAGTTGCGCGGCGCGGGGATTGATGTTCGAGCATTGTAGGTAGTGGAGTGGGCATTGGGCGAAAGGCGCCCCCTTCAGCAGGCAGCTGCTACACATGTAGGAGATACGGGTTGGGATCGTGCGGACATGGGGCGCAGGTCGATTTGGGATGACGGACAAATCTTCGATGAGGGTTCAATCGAGGTCCTTCGGTACCCCAGGATGACAACGTGGATATTGGTGGCTGACTATCGCAGGTCGCGGCCGGTAGTTTCGGGAATCAACAAGGCACTCAAAGCAGCGCAGGCGTAGGCGATTCCACACGCCAGAAACGCCCATCCCAGGCCGCGAACTTCACCCAGACGGCCGATCAGCCAAGGGGCAAGCGCGCTGATGGCACGACCCCCGTTGTAGGAAACGCCGAGGGCGACCGCGCGAATCCTGGTGGGAAATAGTTCGCTGGCCAGCGTGCCGGAGCCGACAAAAAATCCCGAGCCGAAAAATGCCGTGACGCAGCCGAAGATCAGGATCAATGCGGGTTGGCGAGCGGCGGCGAAAAGCGGCACGCACAGAGCGGCGGCGGAAAGATAGAGTATGACGGATTTTTTTCGTCCGATGCGGTCAGCGATCCCGCCGAAAAAGAGATACCCGGGCACCATACCTGCAAGGCTCAACAGAACGATGAAGGTGATGGTGCCGAGTGACTGAAAGCTGCGGCCTCCTTGTTCGACAGGAAGAGCCAAATAGGCGGGCACCCAACTGAAGAGTCCCCACCACGCGAAGAGCCCGAACGTGTTCATGCCGAGAAGGGCCAGCAGGCGCGGAATGGCGGCGCGCCAGAGTGCGCGCTTTTCTTCAGTGGTGAGAGGCGTTTGCTTCGATTGCACTGTCCAGATGGCGGACTCGTTGACATATTTTCGCAGCCACAAGGTGAACAGTGCGGGCAGAAGGCCGAGAAAAAACACTCCTCGCCAGTTGAGTAGTGGCGAAAGCAATAACGCGGCGGCGACGGCCAGTGCGTAGCCGACGGCATAGCCACTCTGGACGATGCCGATGGCACGGGCGCGGCGATCCGAGGGCCAGGACTCGGCGACAAGGGCCGTGCCGGTGGTCCATTCCCCGCCCATGCCCAAGCCAATGGCGAAACGGCAAATCGCGAGCATCGCTACGCTGGTGGACAGGCCCGATAAAAACGTGAACGTCGTGAAGGTGAGAATGGAGTAGATCAGCGCGCGCTTTCGCCCGTAACGATCGGCGAAAGTCCCAAAGACATAACTGCCAAGACCGGTGGCGACCAGCATCAGCGCGTTGAGCATGCCTGCGGTGGACTTGCTCATGTGGAGCGCCGACATCAGTTGCGGCAGGAGCGCGGAATAGAGCATTACGGCAAAGCCGCTGAACAGCCAACTCAGCCCTGCGGCCAGCAAGGAGTTCCGTTGCTGCGGCGAAAGTTCGGCCCAGCGGAATGCGGCGAAGCGACTGCCGACGAGCGTTTGGCTGTCTTGTTTCGGTGTGGACAAGTGGATTCTCGCCGCGCCCGATCGACGCGATGCGCACCAGTCTATCTGGCAACGCGGGGCCTTGGCACTAATATTGGCAGTGCGCGCGGGCGAAAAAACCTGTCAGCGAAGAATTGCCTCGGTGCCGCTTGTACGGTAAAGTAGAAAGAGTGTCAGCCACAGTTGTGCGGGCCTGTAGCTCAGGTGGCTAGAGCGCGCCCCTGATAAGGGCGAGGTCGGTGGTTCAAGTCCACCCAGGCCCACCATAAATCATCAGTAAATACGCGGTTATTCTCACTTTTTCCCTCCTCAGGATCTCCCCGCAAAAACCCCTTTTGCCAACTATTTGCCAATTCGTATGACACGGGGATGCCACTGACCTGTATTCGACTAGCGGCTCCGGGGGACTGCGATTGAAGCCAGGCAGGCGGTGGAACTCCCCATGTTCATGCAGGTGGTAGAGATCACCTGGGAGGATCATCCACAAACGGCGAAATCACCGGGATGAATTGGAGGACGTTCTTATTTAGATGATCTGAGTGCCCGCTGCAAAGCAACCTTGCCCGGCAACTGTGGCCCTCGATATAGTAGGTGGCTGCTGGCAGGCTGAGATCGGTCCTTCCTTGCATTGTACCCGTGGAGCTTATTATCAGAGTGGCCAAGATGAGCGCAGCAAAGTCGAAGGAATCAGGGAGCGGTAAATTGCGGATCGGCGATGATTGGAATGCTATCCGTATCATCGCACTCTCGCAAAGCAATCCGCTCAAGGCTATCGCGGAGTTGGTCGAGAACAGCATTGATGCGCATGCCAAGACCATCACCATCACGCGCGGCCGCGAGCAAGGCAAGCACTATCTTACGGTCAAGGACGATGGCGACGGCGTCCCACGCGATCCGAACGGGCTTCCTGACTTCAAGTATGTCGCGACTCACATCTGCGACTCGGTCAAGCGACAACTGAAGGCAGACGGCGCTGGAGGCGGCTTACAAGGGGAATTTGGTATCGGTCTTTTGAGCTTCTGGACTGTGGGTGACACGCTCACGATGACTTGTAGTGGCGCCGATCAGCGGATCTATCAGATGGCTATGAGAAAGGGAGATCCTCGCTACACCGTGAAGCTTCGACGGGCGCTGTTTGCCGAGCAGGGCACCGAACTCAAGATCAGGCCCTTGCTCGATGGCATCCGCGGATTGAGCGGCGAGAAGATCCAGTGGTATTTAGCCTCGGAACTGCGCGACCGTATTCGCAATACGCAGGTTCGTGTAACGGTGATCGATAAACTTGCGCGCAGGCAATACCAGGTCGAGCCACGACAGTTCGAAGGTCGCCTGCTGCACCAACTGCCGACGATTCGCTCGCCATTCGGCGAGGCGTATGCTGAACTGTATCTTACCGAACCGACGGAGGACTCGCGGGTCGCCCTTACCCGAGATGGCACGCGGGTGATTGCGGATATCGGAACGCTGCCCGGTTTGGAGCGCGCGCCGTGGAGTTCTCGTTACCTGCAGGGCCTCGTCGACGTGCCCTACCTAAGCCTCACACCCGGCACCCGTTCCGGGATCGTACACGATGAACACTTTGGTGCCTTCGTGAAGGCTTTAGTACCGCTGGAAGCACACCTCAATGGCCTCATCGATGCCCAGCGCCGTGCTGAGGAAGAACAGGCAAACCGGGAATCCCTACGTGCCATTCAACGTGCGTTTCGGGAGGCCATGCTGGTTTTGCCGCGCGAGGAATACGACTGGTTTGAGATCCAGTCCCGCTCGTCGCAAGCGGCCGGTGCCGGCGGGCCAACGGAGCGAAGCGTGGCGGCCTCCAGTGCGGAGGAAAACGAGGGCGTTCCAGAACTCAGCGGAGGCGAATCTGCCCAGCGCCAATTCTTCGACTATGCTGGGCCTTTGCACAGCGTCGTGATTTCACCGTCGGCAAGCACGTTGAAAGTGAGCCAATGCCGGCGTCTTCGCGCGGTGCCCCGAGATCGTTCGCGCCGACGGGTCGAGCAGGACTTGACATTTGTCTGGGAGATCGTCGAAGGGGGTGGCACGCTCTTGTCTACTTCCGATCAAGAAGTGAGTTTCGAGGCTCCCTCGTCGCCCGTTCTCGTGCGTTTGTCCGTCGGCGTCTCACAGCGCGACTTACATTGTAGTGCCGAGGCGCTGATCACCGTCACCGACAGCCTTGATATCGCTATTGGCCCGGCTGTCGTCAATACGCGTGGTTTACCGGGCTACACCTTTGAACGGGCCGCCGGGGAACTATGGCGCTCGCGATTCGATACTGAGCGCAACCTGATCGTCGTGAATAGCGGGCATCGCGATTTTGTCTTCGCCACGCGCAGTCGCGCGCTCCAGCTGCGTTATCTCGTGCGTCTCTATGTCAAGGAGTTGGTCCTTAAGAACTTTGCGGGTCAGTCGGCCGAACAGGTCGCGGAGCGCATGATTGAGCTATCGCTCTATGTCGAAGAGAAATTAAGGTTCGCGTGAAAGGTGGTGCCCGAGACAGAACCTTAATGGAATTTCCGGAAAAGCATAATATGAGGAAGAACTTCATTAAAGAGAAGGGTAGAACATGCCCTCCGAATCCGTGAGTAAGGTAGTGGCGGCCGGGTACTGGGCGGAAATCTGGTTTGTTGCAGGCACAAAGGCTTAGATGGGCTCTGCCGTTCGGATTGCGCAAGGCGGGCGGTTGAATCTGAGGCCGGGGGATAAGTCGTTGGGGTCGAGGGGAATTGCGTGATCCTACTTTATAGTCATGTTATAATGACCATGGACAGGAGGAAATGAAATGAAGCAAATGCCCTCAGGGGCCTTCAAGGCCCGTTGCCTCGCCGTCATGAGAAAAGTTCAAATGACAGGGGAGCCAGTCATCATAACCAAACGCGGAGCGCCAGTAGTCAAGGTAATACCCGTCGAGTCGGCCAAGAACGACATTTTCGGATTCATGTCGGGAAAAGTCAAAATCGTGGGGGATATCGAGTCTCCAATCCCTGTTGAATGGGCGGTCACGAGAAAGTGATCCTGCTCGATACCCACGTTCTGGTTTGGCTAACCTCTGAACCAACAAGACTGTCCAAACAGGCTAGCTCTGCCATCCGCAGAGCGAACAAAGCCGGCGGAATAGCCATATCCGCAATTACTCTGTGGGAGTTGGCCTGGCTGGTAAGTCATGGCCGCTTGCAGCTCACGGAAACTGTGGAAACCTACCTCGAGGAGGTTTCTTCGCGAGTTGCCATTCGTCCGATCACTATAAAGGTTGCTGCCTTGGCCAATCAGTTTTCCGGAGACTACGCGAGCGACCCGTGTGACCGCATAATTGGTGCGACGGCACTGGCCGAGGGCATGGTCCTAATTACCAAAGACTCCAAAATTCGCGAATGCAAACAACTTCAAACCCTTTGGTAGCTTCACGGGGGCTGAGACTGCGACTAACCACCAACCCGGCCAAAACCCCTGATAAGGGCGAGGTCGGTGGTTCAAGTCCACCCAGGCCCACCATTTTTGCAGTTCTAAATTGTAAGTAATTGGTTTTAAGTTATAGTCCCACCTGCGCTAGGATTTTCGCGCAACCCTCCACTGTTCCCCTGGAATAACTTGCTCCGAGTAGCGATGGTATATCGTGCGTTACGAGGCCTTTTCGCAGTTGACCATCCAGGGAATGCCGAAGCGGTCGGTGAACATCGCAAAGGCAACGGACCAGAAGGTTTTCTGAAGAGGCATCCTGACCACCCCACCTTCGGAAAGTGATTTGAAAATGCGTTCTGATTCGGCGACGTCTTTTGTACGAATTGATACGGAAAAACCTTGGGGCTTTTCGTAATGGCCTGGCGGCGCATCGGAGCCCATTAGGACGCGGTCGCCGACGCTCATGTGGACGTGAAGGACCTTGTCGCGCCACTCGGGAGCGACTTTGTCGGCCATAGGAGAGTCACTGTGTTTTGCAATGTTTTCAATCTTTCCGCCGAGAACTTTTTCGTAAAATTTGAATGCTTCCGCGCAATTGCCGTTGAACAAGAGATAAGTATCTATGGACATGGTGAGTTCCCCTTTGATTTAAAATATAAACTGGAGCTTTTTTGCAATCGTATCGCCGGATTCCTTAGAGGCTAAAGCCCCAAGTACGCTAATGATTTGATGTTGGAGCTAAAGCTCCGACCCCCTGCAAAACGAGACTGGAAGCCATCGCGAATTAATAGTCGGCGAGCACTTGCCAAGCTTTCTGCAGGGGCTAAAGCCCCATTCTTTGTTGGCGCTTTATGCCGGGGCTGAAGCCCCGGCCTCCTGAAAAGATCGCAGACGCCTCCGGGGATAGAAGTAGATACAGCACAACTGACGTTAGCCGCCGGCCATGGCGCCTACGATCAGGAATGGTTCTTCGCCGCTGGTTACGGCGGTGGGTAATGGAGTCTCGGGCGGCTCGTGGGAATAATCTTCCTGACAGGCGAAAAAGCGCACGAAGGGGCGGCGGACATGCGTGGATTGATCGCGAATGGTGCCGCGCAGAACGGGATAGCGCGATTCCAATTCATCAAGCACAGCCAGCATCGTCGGCTGGCCTTCGAGTTCGAGCGTAACTTCGCCGTTCACGCGCGCCAACGAGCGCAGGTGTGCCGGAAGTACAACGCGGATCATTGCAGCGTCTGAACTTCCACGGAGAGTACGGCGGGAAGATCGCGCACGATCGGTTCCCAGTTGTCGCCGGAGTTGGAAGAGCCATAGACCTGACCGCCCGTAGTGCCGAAATAGACACCGCAGGAATCGAGCTTATCGACAGCCATGGCGTCGCGCAGAATATTCACGTAGCAATCGCGTTGCGGCAGACCATTGGTGAGCGCTTCCCATTCGTCACCGCCGGTGCGGCTCCGATAGACACGCAACTTCCCTTCGGGCGGATAGTGCTCGGAATCGCTCTTGATCGGAACAACGTAAATGGTTTCCGGCTCGTGCGCGTGGACATCGATAGGAAATCCAAAATCAGTGGGCAGGTTGCCGCTGACTTCGCGCCAGGAATCGCCGGCATTGTCGCTGCGCATCACGTCCCAATGCTTTTGCATAAAGAGCACGTCGGGGCGCGAAGGATGCATGGCGATGCGATGAACACAGTGGCCCACTTCGGCGGTGGGATCGGGAAGCTCGTAGGGAGATTTCAGGCCCTGGTTGACGGGGCGCCAGGATTGCCCGGCATCGTCAGTGCGAAAAACGCCGGCGGCAGAAATTGCGATGAACATGCGCTTATGATTTTTCGGGTCGAGGACGATGGTGTGCAGTCCCATACCGCCAGCGCCCGGCTGCCACAGATTCCCTTTCGCGGCGCGCAGTGAAGGCAGTTCGGTCCAGTTTTGTCCGCCATCGGTGGAACGAAACAACGCGGCATCTTCCACCCCCGCGTAAACAGTATCTGGATCTGTGAGCGAAGGCTCCAGATGCCAGACACGCTTGAATTCCCACGGATGCTGCGTGCCGTCATACCACTGGTGCGTGCCCGGAGTGCCATCGTAAGTAAATTTATTGCCGACCGGCTCCCAGGTTTTGCCGCCATCATTCGAGCGCTGAATCAACTGGCCGAACCAACCGCTACATTGCGACGCGTAAATGCGATTGGGATCGGCGGAAGAACCCTTGAGGTGATAAATCTCCCAGCCAGCAAAGTGCGGGCCAGTGATCTCCCAATTCTTGCGCTGACCGTCGGAAGTCAGGACGAAGGCACCCTTCTTTGTTCCTACAAGTAGTCGCACGCCGCTCATTTTGTCCTCCTTTACCGCACATTGCTTGTGACGCTCGCGCTTGGGAAAGCTCTCATATTTTTCATCCCACGGGAACCCAAATTTCGATAGTTCGGCCCCACGACTTGGCACTGGGGGCACAGGGGAGTGTGCCCGACCTTACTTGCAAATTGCAAGTAAAAAGCTTAGGGTGGAAAAGTGACCAGGGTGAAGACCAGCCAGAAATGGCGCTCCGGGTGTCCCTTGAACGCGTCGGTGGAGATCTTGGGAGATCGCTGGTCGCTGCTGATTCTCCGCGACATGATGCTGCGGGGATTCCAGAGCTACAAAGAATTCCTGAGTTCCTACGAAAAAATTGCCACCAACATTCTGGCCGATCGGCTACGAAACCTGGAACATCACGAAATCATCACCGCGCAAAAAGATCCGATGGATCGGCGCAAGGTGATTTACCGCTTGACCGCCAAAGGGATCGATCTGGCTCCGGTGCTGACTGAGATGGTGTTGTGGGCTGGAGCACACGAAAAGACTGAAAATGAGGCCTTGGTACGCTTGATGGGCAAGGATAAAGAGCAGTTTTTGACAGGAATACGCAGGCGATGGGAAAAGACACCGGACACGTAGCGCGAAGAGGAATCCGCTAGAACCTGGTAGTCATCAGCATCCCCAAAATATCCATCATCCAGTGCGCAATGATCAGCGGTGCCAGCCGCCTCGTGCGGAGATAAATGAAGATTATTCCCAGCACGCCGGGAAGGAAGCCAATGAAGCGCCAGAGACTGCTGCGCCAATCGGGGATGAATGGCAGGAAGCTGTGTTGCAATCCCCACCAGAATGCCACGAGCACGACAGCGACCCATGTGCGACCCGAGAGGGCCTCGATGCGCGGGAGCACATAGCCTTGGTAGGTGATTTCCTCGGTTGGGGACCAGATCATCCACCACAGCGAGCAACTGTAGACAATCGCCCATGCAGGAATCACTCTCGATGAGAGGACTCCGGGGAACGGGTCCGCGCGAAATGTGCCGTAGAGTAGCCAGCCACTGAGAACGCCCCCTGCCACAAACAAAGGGAACACCAGGAGGAAATAACCCAAGCCGGCGAAGAGATCGCGCGCCTGGCGCCAGCGAATGGGCCCAACCAAACTGCGGATGGTTGTACCTTCTGCTCGAGTAAATTTCCACATCAATGCGAGGCAACCTAGATCGACGATCGTACCGTATACGGTCCAATAGGGAGCGGCGGCACGCCACGGTGACCGAATGCCATTGAGCGCGAAGATCACCGCAAAGATGGCCTGGGCAACAAACATGAATGCGCTGCGGCCGACGAGTAGAAGAAGAGGGCCAGTCCAGGTGATGCGATCAGAGGCGATGCATGCTTGTGGGTGTGGCTGAGAGTTGTCCGTGAGCGCACTTGACGGGGCTCGATGATTGTTCATGTTAGCTGCTTTCCAAGGGACTAAAGCTATGGAGTTGAAGCAGTCTACGGCCGACGAGAAAAAACCAGATGGGATAGAGCGGCCCGGCAACGAACATGCAGAAGACTCCAACGGTTGGCACAAACAATCCCAGCAAAATGTGAGCGAGATCGAACGAATGAATCAAGATGCCAAGGTAAGCCGTAGGCTTAGTGAAAATTTTGCTGCGTAGCATGACAACCGATGCGATTAGCCAGGCAACTTCACCGAGAATTCCGCCGATGATGGCTCCGGTGCCGTGCCAGATATCGCTGGAGAGGATGGCTTCACCGGCGGCGAGATATTGAGCTCGCATGGCTTCGGTGGTGGCGCTGGTGAACTTTTCACTTAGGGAGAGCATAGAAAGTGCCGTAGGTGTGGCGAGAACAAGTGTTACGCCTGCGAAACCCAGCGTAGTGAAGAGAATTGACGCGGCCCGGTTGGCCTTCTGCAGTGAAGCATACAGCCCGAGGAACAGGATGTAGTACAGAGGTATGGCGAAAACCGTCGGCAGATCAAGGCGCAACAATCCAACCAATTTATTTTTCTGCAGAACGCTAAAGGCTTCGCCCGCCGTGGTTGGCGGCCCGCCCAGCACAAGCATCTGGACAATGGTAGCGAGAGTGTAAACGAGCAGAATGAAGGCGGCGATGCCAGCCAGGCGGCACGATAAGCCAAGATCTAAGTTTTCAGGATCAAGAGAGATGGTTTGATCCTGTAAGTGGGAAATACTCACGGTGTCTCCGGGCGCGCTACGCTGAGACCGAGCAGTCCAGAGGGTAGAAGAGCGTAGCGGGGATTGTAAGTGCGTAGAGCACAGTAGGTTGGTTGTGGGTGCCGTTCAGACTATGTTGCGGGCTTCTGACTGCACGACTGCGCGTCCAATCCAGGAAAAAACAAGCAGCGTAATTCCACCTGTCCAAGCGGCTAGAGTGAACGAACCGGGAAAATAGAGTGCAATCACCACACCTGCGCTTACGAAAATCGCGGCGAGAGGCGTGAACATGCGCATCCCATCGAGTAAGGTGAAGGGAAGATAATGCGCACCGACAAGAATCATCAACGCGGGGAAAAACCAGTTCAGGCGAAACGCAGTGACAGGGGCCAGTAGCAGCATGGACAAGGGAAGCGTGAACGCGATCTGCATGGCGAGCCCGTTTAGAGGATTCGCGGCACTGACGGATGCGGGCCATGAAGTCAGGCTCAAGAGAAGTTGCGTCATCGGAAAAATGAAAATGCCGCCAACCACCACCGTAATGATTGCGGCACGCGGCGAAACAAAAGTGCCGAAGAGTGCAGAGGCGAGCCAGATGACAGCGGAGACCAGTTGGCGCCAAAAACCGCCGAAGTAAACGGTTCGCACTTCGCGCTGCGCGTCTTGCATGAGCAAGTCTTACACCTCCGCCCAAAAGTTCGGCATGATCCGTAAAATCCAAGTCGCAGGATACAAACCAGTAGCATCCGCGACTTCATGATCGCAAAGGCAAGCCACTGCCTTTTTTGTGCTCCTGGTTGCAGTTGATTGTTACTCCGGAAGCGGCAGACTGCCGTTGATGGTGAAGGCAGCTTCGGCTGTTGGTGCGGAGGTGCCGGGTTGGCCACCACCAACGGACAGATTGTAGATGCCGGCAGCAACGAGGCGATTGCCGGTCTCGTCGACCATGCTGAGGTCGCGCTTGTTGAGATTCATTCGCACATGTGCGGTTTCGCCGGCGGCAACGTGCACGCGGGTGAATCCACGTAACGCGCGCAGCGGCGCGCCGGAGGCTTTCGGGAAAGTCAGGTAAACTTCCACCACTTCGTCGCCATCGCGCTGGCTGTTATTTTTCACGTCGGCATCAATGCGGAGCGAATCGCCGGCCTGCAATTGCAAGGCGGACAATTTCAGATTGCTGTACTCGAATTTTGAGTAACTCAAGCCGTGGCCAAAGGGGTAGAGCGGCTTGCCGGTGAAGTAGCGGTAAGTCCGGTTGGTCATGTTGTAGTCTTCAAACGGCGGCAATTCAGAAACGCCGGTGTAGAAGGTCAGCGGCAGACGTCCCGAAGGATTGCTTGCACCCGACAAAGTCTCGGCAATGGCGGTGCCGCCCTCTTCGCCGGAGTACCACGCTTCGAGAATCGCGTTGGCGTTCTTGTCGGCCCAGTTGACGGAAAGCGCGCTGCCGTTCATGAGTACGACGATTAGCGGCTTGCCGGTGGACTTGACGGTTTCGATCAATTGTTCTTCTTCCTTCGGCAAATCGAGGCTGGTGCGGTCGCCGCCCTTGAATCCTTCGATCTGCACGTTCATCTCTTCGCCTTCGAGGTCAGAAGTGATGCCAACAACCGCGACGACTACATCGGCTTTTTTCGCCGCGGCAACGGCGTCGTCGATAGGCTTTTCGAGCAGTTCATTGTTCCAGACCATCTGTGCGATTGCGTCGCCGGTTGACTGGAAGTATTCGACTTTGAGGACGTATTTGTGGCCCCTTTCAAGTTTCATGTCGGCCATCTTGGTGGTGATGCCGTGCGTGGTCCAGTCTTCGACGATCAGCTTGCCGTCGAGCCAAAGACGGAAGCCATCGTCAGCACGCAAGCCAATCTGGTAGGTGCCGGATTCGGTTGGAGTGATGAAACCCGTCCAGCGCGCCGAAAAATTATCGGCTGCAAAAGCCCCACTGGAAAATCCGGGAAGGGGCATCATGATGAAATTGAAGTCGATGTTCTGGTCGACGCGCTTGATCGTGGGCGGGCCGGAGAGTTCCTTGTTCTTGAAATATTCGGCTTGCAGGCCGGGCTTGCCATCGGGAGTGGTGAAAAGTGCTGCCGGCACGGCCTTCGGGTCGCGCAGAAAACGGGTGCCTGGGGTGAAGGTAACTTCGGACGAGGGGAATTGCTTCTTGATGCCTTCGAGTGCGGAGGTGGCACGCGAAGGAGTGCCGTTGTAATTCCCTTCCAGCACGCGCTTGTTATCGGCGAGCGGGCCGACAACGGCGATGGTCTTGGGTGCAGTGGCCAGCGGGAGGATCCCGTCGTTCTTCAGGAGCACCAGTGATTCGCGGGAAGTCTTCAGCGAAAGCTGGCGGTGCGCTTCCGTGTCGTTCTCTGAAAAAGGAATCTGTGCGTAGGGCACCATTTCCGGGGGATCAAACATGCCCAACAAGAAGCGCGCGCGGAACAAGCGGCGCAAGGCGATATCGATTTCTTTTTCGGTCAGATAGCCCTGCTTCACGGCGTCGATGTATTTCACATAGTCGGAGTTGTCGGGGACTTTGTGCGTGAAGTCGATGCACTCATTATCCATGCCGCGCTTCAGCGAAATGGCGGCTGCCTCTTCCTTGGTTTTGGTGTACTGATGGCCGGACCAGATATCCATCACGGCGCCGCAATCAGAGACGACGAAACCGTTGAAGCGCCACGCGCCGCGCAATTGATCCTGCAGCAAGAAGGTGTTTGCGCAGGCGGGTTCGCCGTTCACGCTGTTGTACGCGCACATGGTGGAGGCGGCATGGCCCTCAACAATCGTGGCGCGGAAAGCGGGAAGGTAAGTATCTTCCTCGTCATGCTTGGAGATGGGCACATCGGCCTTGTGGCGCGTCGATTCCGGTCCGCTATGCACGGCGAAATGCTTTGGCGTGGAGACCACGCGAAGATATTTGGGATTGTCGCCTTGTAGTCCGGTAACAAACGCAATGCCCATGCGTCCGGTCAGGAATGGGTCTTCGCCATATGTTTCCTGGCCACGTCCCCAGCGGGGATCGCGGAAGATGTTGATGTTGGGCGACCAGAAGGTGAGGCCTTCGAAAATGTTGCGGCGTCCCTGACGAACCGCCTCGTGATGCTTGGCGCGGGCTTCGGTACCGATTACGGTAGCCACTTCGTGAAGAAGTGGCGCGTCCCATGTGGCGCCCAATGCAATCGCCTGCGGAAACACAGTTGCGGTGCCGGTGTTTGCGACACCGTGTAACGCTTCGCTCCAGTAGTCGTATTCGGGAACATTCAGCCGGGGAATGGCGCGCGCCTGGTTTACCAGTTGCGACGCCTTCTCATCCAGTGTCATGCGAGAAACCAGATCATCGACTCGCACATCGATGGGTAATGCCGGATTCATATAGGGGGCGTTCGCTGGCGCGCTGCCGCTCTGGGCATTCGCACCCAGGCCACCAACCAGGCATAGGAACAACGACAGAGCAACAATCTTCAACCGAACCGCAATCTTCATGAAATTCATCGTTTTCTCCTCGACAGCAAGAAAAATCAGGACGGACAAATTATTTAGATTTTATGTTGGCACGATACTCGGAGCTATCACCCGACCAAATCTCGACTGCGAGCATAATCGTTTTTCTTCTGCAGCTCAACCGCTCGCTGTGCGGCAGATAGCGGACGCGGGCAGCGGCCAGCGCGTGGGTTGGAAAGCAATCGAAAGGTAACTCAGCCCAGGACGGGCGCAACTTCTCACCAATGAACAATAAGACCGCGAAGCTGAAACGCATCTTACAGTTGCAGTTGCCTCAGCGCGCCTTGGCTTCCGCCGCATAGACGCCATCGTTTGCGGCGGGTGTCGGAGGAATTATGGTCGGGGGAGATCCAGCAGCACGACATCCGAACGCTCCTGCACTCGTTCGAGGACGATCTCGCGCCCATCAGGAGAGATGTCGAAGTCGCGAACGTCGAAGTCAGGAGTGAGGTTGGTCAACTGCCGCTCAGCACCCGTCTCCAGGTCAACTAGCCAAAGATTCTTATGCTGAATCTCTCCTCGCAAGAACACGAGCGCCTTGCCTCCGGGTGGGATGGCCAGATGTCGAGCACCCCGAGTCAGCGTCAGCGCTGGCATGGCATGCGCCGCGGCCTGTGCGGTAACAGCTTTCACAGAAAACGTGGTGCCGATATCGGGTCCCGAGTAGACAACGAACTGGCCATCGGGCGCCCACGTGGGATCGACCGAGTACTCATTCAAAAAGAGTACAGGGGGACGACCGTCGAGGAGTACACGCATGAGGTGAGTAACGCCGTGATCGTTCGCTCCCGAGATTATCGATTGGCCGTCCGGCGCCCAAGCTGGTGCGCCCTGCAGCTCGATTGAATCCGCTACAATCCGTGCGTTCGTGCCGTCCTGCTGCATCACGTACAGGAGCGTCTGCCCGTGCTGCCGAATAGAGAATGCTAGATACCGTCCATCGGGGGAGATTGCCGGACCGCCAAAAATTCGCGCACCTTGACCACTCCATAACTCCGTTCCAGTTCCGTTGGTGAGTTTCCAGATACTCTCGCCGGAGCTACTCGCAGATACATACAAAAGATAATTTGGACCGAATCGTGGAGTTAATCCCGTGACAGTCGTCAGCGAGATCCGAGCCGGCGTCGATACGTCATTTGGGGATGGAGCGATCTGCAACCGCCAAAGTGTCCTCTTCGGAGTTGTAGCCGTGACCACCAGTCGCCGACCGTCAGCGCTCGCCGCCAGCGAAGTGTATCGTTCCACTCCAGGTGCCAGGCGGTGGGGAATGCGCCGCTCGACGTCCATGCTGTATAGCCACGGCCCCGAACCATCGGGATCGCTGGCGAGATACACCAGCGTGCGTCTATCCAATAGCACCGGGTGACTCACGCGTCCATTGTGCGATGTGATCTGTTCTGGCGTTCCGCCATTCGGTGTGATGCGCCAGATGTCCAATCTGTCTGGCAGCAAACCCTGCACGAAGTAAATATACCGCGCGTTCGGCGCCCATGTCGGAAAGTGGCTGTGCAGTCCAGCAGGCGCGGTATAGATGGGCACACCTTCCGCTCGACGATTCCCGTTTGAAACGAACAGCGGGTCTCCCGGTCCGGACGTGTGGAACGCGAGTCGCGTTCCGTCGCGCGACCACTCATACTCGCCTACACCTTCTAAATAGGGACTCGGCTCTCCCCCAAGCGTTGGCACCGCCCAAATCCCGATGCCTGATCCACTCGCACTGCCTTCCTTACGGACCCAAAATGTAACCAATGAACCATCGGGAGAGAAACCCAACGCGCGCACCGACGGATTCACCAGTTCCTTCGTGCTCCCTCGGGTCAAGTTGTGAAACTGTCCCGACCCAAGCTGCGTCACCCACACGTCCATCCGTCCGTCACGGTCTGATAGAAACGCGGCGAAATGTCCGTCCCGCGACACTGTTGCGGCCTGCTCCGTTCCATCGAAGTCTGTGACGGTCTGGAATCGCGCGTCGGCGATCGGGTTTCGCCAGAAGTATTCCGTCCTCTGAAACCATAAACTTGCGCCGATCGCCAGCGCTACAACCACCGCTGCCGGCGCCAGGAGAGGCTTTTTATTGCTAACAGAACTCCATCTTGTGGCGGGCGAAGGTGCTGCGCTGGAATCAGTCACCAGAACATCACTTCCGTTCTCTTGCCCCGTTCGAAGATTCCGGCTGCGCGTCCACTCGTCAAGCTCCGCCCTTGAAGCGTACACCGAGCCTAATCTGTCATGCAGGTGCCGGTGAACGGGCATCCCTTCCCGCTTCTCCCAGCGTTGCACCGTCGTCACATCTCGATTCAGGTAGGCGGCAATTTCCTTCCACGAATCCAGCCGGTCTTCGACCGGCCTAATAGGTGGAGATGTGCCCTGCGGTGCTTTGTCCATCGCGCTCCCTGATTGGTTCGCGGGTTGTCTGGACCCGGGAAGCCGGGATTGTATCCCGTCGATACATGACGGTAAAGCACTGCATTCGACGGCATTGCCGCAGACCGCCCGAATTCTGCCCTTTACAGCTTGAACCTTTCCATCCTGGTGTCCGATTGTGTCCAGGCGTCTTCAGTCGGCAAGCACCGACGAGACCAAGGAGGTCGCTATGCGACATAGATTTACATGGTTAGTGATTTTGAGTGCCGCGATCGCGGTCATAGTTCTCGGCTACTCAGCACACGTCTGGGCCACCCCGGCGATTGGATTCAAGGCCACAACAATTGCGACCGGTACCTTCACCGAATTTGAGGTATTTAACCATTCCATAGTTCCGAACCCCAATGGGGACGGTGACAACGACAGAGACGACAAGACCCTGTGGTTATCCCTGCAAAAGACCAAGGGGTCTTCAGACCTTTACGTGCAGAGCAACGTCTGGCCAGGCATCGACCCGACCACAGGAGCAGTAGCTAGCACGGGCTGGCATACGCACCCCGGCCACAGCCTCATTATTGTTACGGCTGGAACTATTACGGAGTACGACTCCGACTGCCATCGCACTTCGTACACATTTGTTCCTGGACAACCGGCTCCCACACTCGTCGATCCCGGTCATGGTCACGTCCACATCATCCGGAACGAAGGCTCGGTTCCAGCGTCATCTATCGCCGTCCAACTCGTTCCGTTCGATCCGACTAAATCGAATCGCCGGATTGACGTACCGACTGTCCCGCCAAACTGCCCGAACATCCAGTAATGTGGACGGGCACATCGACGCACGCGGCGAGTGGATCCCTGGACGCGGGCCCGTGCGTCCGGGACTCGCTGACACCGTGAACGGCCGTGAAGGCGATCGTCAGGTGAACGTTTTCTGATCGCAACAGGAACTGGCCGACTGCAGCCTCGCCTTGAGCTAGACCTCCACCTCCACATACATTAGATTAGTTGCAGAAATATCCTCCAATTTTGGATTCTGCATGAATTCCGCCCAGCCGCTCCAGGTCGTGAGTAAATCGCGAACGCTCCGCGTAACGTGGCTATTGATTTTCGCCCTCGTGCTGTTTCCTGTGTTCACCCTATGGGTGGTTCCGCAGCTACGCGGGAAGGCGCATCTGTTCGCGGCACTCACCGAACCTGGAACGACAGGATGGATCATCGCGTTTGTTGTGGGAAGCATGTGTTGCGTGGTGTTGCTGGTCGGGCTGTTGCTGGCGTTTCAGAATCGCAAAATCGCATTTCCGTCGCGTATCTGGACGGCACTGGCCGTGACCGGAACGATAGTTTTGTGGGGATACTGGTTTCATGCAACAACCGCAAAATCAGTTTCCTCGGCGGTTGCCGAACCCTCGGGCCACTCGGTACGGCTCACTTGGAAGGCCAGCGATTCGCGCGTGGCGGGCTACAACGTCTATCGCAGCACTTCACCAGATAATTTCGCCGATCCAAAAATGAATTCCGAACTGATTCGCGACACTTCCTACACCGACACAACGGTTGAGCACAACAGAACCTACTACTACCAGGCAAAAGCAGTGGATGCGCAAGGCTATGAAAGCTCACCCTCCAACGTTGCCCGAGCTGTCATTCCCTGATTTTTATTTTTTTGAGTTACTGTTGGTTTTGATGCTGCTGCGGAAGTTCCGCCATTTGCGGCGGTTCGTGTGGACCTTCGCTCGTTTCCGTCAAACGTTCGCGCCCCTCTTCGTCGAGCGCGGGGCGCACGCAGACGTCCACAGAAAGCTGTTGACCGGCGCGGCCTTTGTAGACGCCTCGAACCGGAGGCACATCGCCGTAGTCTCGGCCGTAGGCGACGCGAATGTGCCGCAAACCGACGGGCTTGCCGAGGGTTGGATCGAGTCCCAACCAACCACTGCCCGGTACATACACTTCGGCCCAGGCATGAGAAGCCTGGCCACCAATCACATCTTCCTGTTTCGCATCGCTCGCACCCGCAGTGCCTGGCACGAGATAACCCGAGACATATCGGGCAGGTACACCGCGCATGCGAACCACGCCCAGCAGCAGGTGCGCAAAATCCTGGCAGACACCGGCTTTCAGCGCGAGTGAATCTTCTACGGAAGAATGCACGTGCGTCGCTCCTTTTACATACGCGAAGTTATTGTGGATGTAATCCGAAGCGTCCTGAGCGAATCCTTTGACGGTGCCATCGCTGGCGGCCTCGGTTGACTCCAATATTTCGCGCAATTCCGGCAGGTAAGGTACAAACGCGCTCGGTGCGACGAAATCGTAGTGTTCCTCGAACAATTCAGCGCGATGCAAGTCGAGATACGACAACGACGCTCCATTCGATTCCGGCGACGGAGCATCGTGGGCCAGCACCACGGATTCTGCTTCGATTTTCAGGCGGCGGTGATCGGGCAGAATGTTGAACTGATGAATCCAGTTTCCATAGGCATCACGGAACGATGCGCCGCGCGAAGGTGGGCTGGTGACCAGGCGAAACGACAGGCAACTTTGCAGATCGTCGTCGATGGGACGCAGACGCACTTCGTTGTAGCTCTCGCTGACCGCTCCGTCGTACAAGAATTCAGTGGAATGCACCAGCCGGTAACGATTCATGCCACCACCGCGTAATAGAAATAGCTTCGGGCAATCGCCTGACCGATCGCGTTCAACATGCGAATCAGTTCCGTCAGGTATTGATGCAAACCTTGACGGAAGATTTCTTCGATCTTGTCATAGCGCAAACGCTCCAGTACTTTGCCGGTGAGCCGCTCGGCTTCATTGGCGTAGGAGCCGGCGCTGGTTTTGCTGATCGCACGCAAACTCTGCTGCATTTCGGTCATGGAAAAGCGAATCGAGCGCGGGTGTTGCGGGTGCAAAATGAGCATCTCGGCGACGCGTTCCGGCTCGATGGGCGAATGGTATTGGCGATGATACGCCTCATAGGCGCCGACAGATTTCAGCACCGCCATCCACTGATGATTGTCAGGTGAAGATTCCACGGTGAGGGCGGCGTCGAGCAGCGTGTGATACTGCACGTCGACCAGGCGAGCGGTCATCTCCGCTCGTTCCAGCGCCCATCCTACCTTCAGAAAGTCCCACCCTTCGTCGTGCGGCAGAGTTGCGTCGGTAACACCATGAAAACGGTGGCTTCCGAAAATCACTTTTTCGCAGAAGCGGTGTGGACCAGCGGCGATTTCATCTTGCGGATGAAAACGTTCCAGCATGAAATAGAGACCGTTGAGGTCCTCCCACATTTCGCGTGAAATACGGTCGCGGATCGTTCGCGCATTTTCTCTCGCCTTCTTCACGCATTGCATGATCGAACTGGGATTGCCTTCGTGAAACGCAAGAAACTCAAAAACGTTGCTGGAAGTGGCCTCATCATAGAGTTGGCGAAAAATGACTTCCTCGCCGGCCATTGAAACCAGCGGGTCCCAGCGCAGGCGATATGGCTGTTGGGCCTGCTCGAGCAAGGTGTGATAGGTGACATCGAGAATGCGCGCGGTATCTTCGGCACGTTCGATATAGCGCGCCAGCCAAAAGAGTGATTCGGCGATTCGCGAAAGCATTTCAGCATTCTCCCCGAAGTACCCAGGTGTCTTTGCTACCACCACCCTGCGAAGAGTTCACCACCAGCGAACCCTCTTTCAGCGCAACGCGCGTCAATCCGCCCGGTACGATGGTCACTTTTTCGCCATCGTACAAACAGTAGGGACGCA
This sequence comes from Candidatus Acidiferrales bacterium, assembly GCA_963782755.1. GTDB lineage: Bacteria > Acidobacteriota > Terriglobia > Acidiferrales > UBA7541 > Acidiferrum. Next base: position 160,207 of record CAWAKR010000017.1, on the reverse strand, counting down.
GATCCACGTGGCGACCTGCGATGCGTTCCGTCGCGGCGTCATAAGAAGGCACGCGGGAGAGTGGCACTACGGGCTGCGCGATGTAATTTCGCGGATCAGCCTTGATGCGCTCGCGGAAAGATTCCACCAATTCCCCATCGGAGGCTGGCCCGATTAACATGCCGTAGCCGCCGGATTCGCCGACGGCTTTCACCACGAGTTCCGGTAGATGAGCCATGACATGCGAGAGATGCTCACGCCGCTCGCAGAGGAAGGTGTCGACGCTGTTCAGGATGGGATCTTCGCCGAGATAGTACTTGATGAAGTCCGGCACGTAGGCATAAATCGCCTTGTCGTCAGCCACGCCGTTTCCCGCTGCGTTGGCTAAAGCCACATTTCCTGCGCGATAAGCGCCCATCAAGCCCGGGACGCCAAGCATGGAATCGGTACGGAAGCACAGCGCGTCAAGGAAATCGTCGTCCAACCGGCGATAAATCACATCGACACGTTTGAGGCCGTAGATGGTCTTCATGTACACGACGCCGCCATCTACAAGAAGGTCGCGCCCTTCCACCAATTCGATGCCCATCTGCTGCGCCAAGAAACTGTGCTCGAAATACGCGCTGTTGTGAATGCCGGGTGTGAGAAGAACAATCTGTGCTTCGGCTTCACCGCGCGGGGACAGGGTCCGCAAAATTCGGGAAAGCTCTGCCGGATAGTGATTCACGGGTAGGACTTCATGTTCCTGAAAAGCCTCGGGAAATGCGCGCGTCATGACCAGACGATTCTCCAACACATAGGAAATTCCGCTCGGCGTGCGCACATTGTCTTCGAGAACAAGAAATTCGCCGGTCTTTGAATCGCGCACCAGGTCGATGCCGCAAATGTGGGTGTAGATTCCGTGGGGGACTTGCAGGCCGATCATCTCTCGGCGAAAGTGTCGACAGGAGAACACCAGGGAGGCGGGAATCTTGCGGTCTTTGAGAATGCGCTGTTTGCCGTAGACGTCTTGCAGGAACAAATTCAGCGCAATGACGCGCTGGCTGAGGCCGCGCTCGATCTTGTTCCATTCGGAAGACGGAATGATGCGTGGGATGAGATCGAATGGAAACAAACGTTCCGTGCCGCGCCCATCGCTGTACACCGTGAATGTAATTCCCTGCAGAAGAAAGGAGAGATCCGCCAGTTTGCGGCGGTCCTGAAAATGTTTCGGGGCCATACCACCGAGCTTTTCAAATAATCGAGCGTAGTGAGAGCGAGCCGTTCCTGTCGAGGCAAACATCTCGTCATAAAACGAGCCCAGCGCGTAGCCGGAAAATAATCCGCGATCAAGCATCGGAATGGGCACCGCCGTCATCGGGAAACCATAGCAAGCGGGGGAGTCCAGGACCCCACGCATTAATTCAATGCGATGTATTTGAATTTTCGGAGGTGGGGCATGTCCCTCGGCCGTGTTATTCGGGCGCTTGGCCATAGTTCTGATCGAGCGGCCTTTGGGCTACCAGTTCGGGAACAAAGCGAGCTGCAGGACACTGTGCCATTGACTCAAATCCCATAGGATGAGCACAATACGCCTCGCACCCACCAGGAGAGGTGACTCCTCATGACCGCTCGCCTATACGCCCTGCTCTATCTGTTGATCTTCTCTCCCACCCTGTTTGCCCAACAGCTTAGCCCATCAGATCGCGCAGCGGCGGAAGCGGCCCTGAAAACGATTCGAGCCGACGCGATCCGTGGTCACATGAGTTTTCTCTCCGATAGCCTGCTGGAGGGCCGCGCCCCGGATTCGCATGGCTACCAGATCGCCGCGCACTATGTGGCTACGGAACTGGAGTCGATGGGCCTTCGCCCCGGTGGGTTGAATGGCACCTGGTTTCAACAAGTTCCGCTCCGCAAAGCCGTGCTCGACACTACGAAGAGTTCACTGGTGTTGATGTCGAACGGACCAGGATCGAGTGGCAAGGAGCAAAAGCTGGTGGATGGCAAGGATTATGTCCTCACGGGTGACGTAAGCCATGCGGAAAACAAGTTCGAGGCTCCCGTGATCTTCGTTGGGTTCGGCGTGAGCGCTCCAGACGAGAATTATGATGACTATGCGGGAATTGATGTGCGCGGGAAGATCGTACTCACCTTCTACGGAGCGCCGTCGCGTTTTCCTTCCACCGTGCGCGCCTATTTTTCCGATGACACGGTGAAGACGAAAATCGCCATGGCGCACGGCGCTGTCGCGATGCTTACGACCATGCTCCCTGAGGATTGGAAACGTTGGCCCTGGGACTGGGACGTTCCGCAGTTCCGAATGGGGAGCACGAATTGGCTTGAGAAGAACGGTACACCACACGATGCTTTCCCTACCGGGGGAATAGGACAATTCAGTGAGACCGGGGCCGCACTGCTATTCGCGAACGCTCCGAAGAGTTTGGAAGACGCATTCGCAGTGGCGCGCTCGAGTAAACCCCAAGCATTTGCTCTCCCCTGGAACGCTCGAATTCATTCCGTAAGCATCCAGACCAACTATGAAAGCCCAAATATCATTGGTGAAATTGTGGGCTCCGATCCCGCGCTTCGAAATCAGTATGTTGTTTACACAGCCCATCTGGACCACCTCGGACTGTGTCCGCCCATCGACGGGGACAACGTTTGCCACGGCACAATCGACAATGCTTCCGGTGTTTCCACTCTTCTTGAGATTGCGCGGGCCTACGCGAGTCTCAAGCGGGCGCCTCGCCGTTCGGTGCTGTTCGTTTTCGTCACTGGGGAAGAAATGGGTTTACTGGGGTCTGATTATTTCGCTCACGCTCCGACTGTCCCGCTGAACATGATCGTTGCGAACGTCAATATCGATGGAGCTCCGGGCCTGAGCTATCCGATGAAGGATATCGTGGCCATTGGCGCAGAACACTCCAGCCTCGATAAAGATGCGAAATCGGCCGCGGGGGTAGTCGGCTACGAGATAATTCCCGATCCCCTGCCGGAAGAGAACGCGTTTATTCGGAGCGATCAGTATTCCTTCGTACTGCAAGGCGTTCCAGCTATTGATATCTCGGATGGAATCACCAGTACAGATCCGAAGATCGACGGTCTGGCGGTGATGAAAAAATGGCTGCTCACGCGGTACCACACCCCTCTCGACAACATGGAGCAACCTCTCGACTTCGAATCCGGGGCCAAGGCCGCGGGATTGAATTTCCTGCTGGGCTACGGACTCGCGCAGCAGGATCACGCGCCGGAATGGAATCAGGAAGATTTCTTCGGTGCAAAGTTCGGGGCGCTCCACGCCGGTGCAACCCCCACTGGGAAATAAACCTCGGGCACAAGGTGGCCGCCGCGCTGGTAGGCACATTTCTGGGCATTTTGCTGTGTTACGGATTTCTCGGTCCGATCGCCGCCAACATGGCCAAAACCACGGAGGAGAAGCACGCCTACTACCACGTCATTCACGTGGTGATCCTCAGCTTCATCAAGGGATCGCCGCCGATCCTTAGCGTGGAGTTCGGACGGCGCGCCATTCCCGGCCAGGTACGCCCCACGTTTCAGGAACCGGAAAAATCCATCAACGGTGGAGGCAAAGGTGGCACCGCAGCGGAAGCTCCGCCGGCAGCCGCCTGAAGAACTTCATGCGCGGCCCTCCACCCATCATCATCAAGAAAGTTGTCGGCCACGGCGGCTATCACGGCGGCGCGTGGAAAGTGGCTTACGCGGATTTCGTCACCGCTATGATGGCGCTATTCATTGTGCTTTGGCTCCTGAACAGCAGCCAGAAGGTACAAATGGCCGTGGGCGGGTATTTCAAAGATCCCACCGGCAGGTCGAAACTGGTCGGCACAGACATGGTGGGAAGCGGCGAAAATTCTATCGTCAACAAAAACAATATGCAGGAGTTGAAAGAACAACTGCAGAAGGCCATTCGCGAAGTCCCCAAGTTCGACGAGCTAAAGAACCACATTGACATGACGGTGACAAACGAAGGCCTGCGGGTTGAGCTAACTGAATCCGCTGCAGGCATTTTCTTTGACAGCGGCAGTGCACGCATGGGCGGAGATGGCGGAGAGATTCTGAAAACGCTCGCTGCGGAGCTTGGCAAACTCTCCAATAAGATGGCGATCGAAGGCCACACCGATTCCAAACCTTATCCACCTTCTGCTACATATACAAACTGGGAGCTTTACGCCGATCGCGCAAATGCTGCGCGGCGCTCTATGGAACTCAACGGATTGTCCGAAAGTCAGATCACCCAGGTGCGTGGGTTTGCCGACCAGCGACTGCGCAAGCCCGATGCGCCGCTCGATCCTTCCAACCGTCGCATTTCGCTCATCGTACAATCCATGCAGAAATCTGCATCTGCCGCGTCTGCGTTCGAAGGCGGGGGCGAAAACGAAGGAGAAGGCCAAACGAAGGCCTCCGGGGAATCTGCAGGGTCGAAAGAAGCGCCAAAAGCAGAACCGAAGAAGGAGTAAATTCCAGCCTCCATAAACCTACTCAAGCTTATCATTTTCTATCACTTGCAAGACCAAACTACGTGCAACGTTTCTGCTGTTCAGACCCGTCTAACCACAGGAACACCCCATTGGACCTCGACTACTAGAAACCTTTTGTGCGTTTCAGGGTTTTGTTCTAGAGGAGTCGTGGGGCTGTGCTTCTAGACTGAATCGGGCTCTGCGGATGAAGCATCGCCCAAAAAGACGGAGAGGCGTCATCCAGTGAATCTGCAGTTGGGTGAATTGTCGGCGCAACGCAGCAACCAAGGAATTTATCATTTTATTCTTTCGACCATAAGGAGACGCACTTTCATGAAAATCCGTAAAATCTGGTTTCTCGCGCTGGCCCTGGTTCTCCTCCTGTTCACATCCACTTCTACTCGAGCTCAGGGACGATTCGAGGTGACTCCCTTTGTGGGATACGAGACCAGCGGTTCATACCCCATCAGTGTTTTTTCCACGGGCCCAGAAACGGCTCCGGTAAACAAATTGCGGGTGAATGATGCGCTGTCTTTCGGCACTTTTCTCGGCTTTAACCTAACCGAAAACGCGCAATTGGAGTTCATGTGGGATCGCAACAACGGTTCCTATAGCGCGCGGAACGCCCTGACGGGTCAATACTTCAAAGCGTACGATTCCACGATCGATCAATTTCAGTTTGGCGGGTTGTACATGCTGCGCAACAGCGAGCATCGGTTGCGTCCATACATCGCTGGCAGCTTGGGCTTTACGCATGATTCCAATTCCAATGGCACGCCCAATCGGACGGAATTTGGGTACACTCTCGGTGGAGGCGTGAAGTATTACATCAACCGGCACGTTGGTCTGCGGGGAGATGCCCGATACATGCCAACGTATGGGAGTTCATCGAATGCCACTTACTGCGATCCATTTTTTGGCTGCTATTCCGCAAAGGTTCACAACTATCTGAATCGTGGAAACTTCGTCGGCGGAATTATTTTCAAGTTCTAACTCCTACTGAAGAAAATAGGGCGCAGCAAAGGTGCTGCGCCTTTTCTTCTTGTGGATCCAAATGTCCTGCTACTGTCCAGGTTTGTCGGTCGGCATGACGAATAGCTTTTCATCGACTGGCACGTTCTGCTTCACCTCTTCCACCTGAATCGTGAACCTCCCGTTTGGACGTGCCAGCGTCCAGCGATAAGGAATTTTCACTCCATCGTTGGCGCGGTAATCCGCATATTCAATTTCCGTGGGGTTGTTGCCGAGCGGAGTTTCCGCGTAGCGGATCTGGCGGAGTAGCAATCCGCTTTCCTGGTCAAAATAGAGCCGGAGCGGCGGCAGGTTCTTGCCCTTCGCGGCGACCAAGTAGGTGGCATGTCCGTCAATGGTCTCGCCTGGGCTTACACGAAATTCCTGGTACAACTCGGGCAGGCGGACGGGAAAATAGAGCTGGGCATCGATGCGCGCAGCCTCTTGCTCCGCGGCAGTCATTTGGTGGAACCCCCGCGGCATGGAGAGCCAGCCAACTTCTCCGTTGTAGGCAGTTACACTTGGGCCAGAAGACGGATGTGAAATGGAAACGCGCTTGTCCGGCCCAATGGAATAGATCTCGATGGGATATTTGTCGCCGAAGGCGTCGATAAATCCCTTCTGCACTCGCGATTTGATCTTCTGCAATGCATCGGCGCCACCCGCCGCTGTCAGATATTTCTCCAGAATTTTCTGTGCAGATGGCAACGCCGGCTGCCCTTCTGCTGCTTCCTCATGCTTGTGCATCGCCGGTTTGCTATCCGCGGAGAGAATTGGCGTGCCTACCGGATGAGCTGCGCCGCGGTGGCAGGTGTAGCAGGTGACTTCCCGCTCGCCGTCAAAATTCGCCTTGTTGATGGCCATCATCATGGTCATCATCGACCGCGCGGCTTTCTTCTCTTTTTTGTCGTCCTTGTCCATCGCGTGTTCCACGTGGCAGAAGTCGCACTCCACGCCCAGAGAAGCGGCAATAAATTGCATTGAGGGAACAAGCTGTTCCGCAGGGATGCTCTTCAACACCTGAATGTTCTTGAATTTCTGCTCCGCGGTTTGTGCCTGCTCTGGCTTATCTTTGGAGGCGTCACCTTGAGCTTTCAATTTTTCGGATGCCCCGAAAAAGAGGCAGGCAATTGTCATCGCCGCGAAAAACTTCATCAGCCGCATATTCAACTCCATAGGTGTCCCTCGATTTTCAGAATGTTTATTGTCAAATCCGCGGGCTCGAGTCAGATCAGCCGCCCAATTCTCCACGCTTAGCCAGAGCCGTGATCCGGTCGCCTGCACGGAAAGCAAGGGCCATGATTGTCATCGTCGGCTGGCCGCGCCCGGAAGTTACCAGGCTGCTGCCGTCGCACAAAAACAGATTGGGTACATCGTGGGTGCGGTGGTCCGGATTGACGACCGAGGTCTTCGGATCATTCCCCATGCGGCAAGTACCCAGCAGGTGGTAGGCAAACTTGCTGGACTCTACAGGCATACTCCATTTTGTTTTTGCGCCGGCAGCGTCCAGGATCTCCAGCGCGCGATCCCTCATCCACCCCATGAACTTCATGTCGTTGGGAGAATCCTGGTAAGTCATGCGCAGGGCGGGCAATCCCCATGCATCCTTTAGCTCGGGGTCCAGGGAAAAACTGTTCGATTCGATCGGCAACGAGGTACCGTGGCCAAAAATCTCCATAGTTCGGACGAAATTATGCTTCAGAGTTTTCTTGAACTGTGAGCCCCATCGTGGAGTTCCCGGCGGCAATCCATTTGCGGCAAAAGCTACGGGAGTGAGGTCGAAACGCGCATCGAACCCGGACCCGCCATAAAAACCGAGCTTCTCTTTGTCCAATTCGTAAAAATCATGAAGGATGCGGCTGTCGGCATAACCCTTGTAGTCATTCAGCGGTTCGTCAAAGACGCCGACGGCCACCGCGCCACTGTTGGGCATCAGATACTTTCCAACCAGCCCGCTGGAATTGGCCAGACCGTTGGGGAATTTGCCGGAAGTGGAAAGCAGCAGCAAACGCGGCGTCTCTGCCCCGTTTGCGCTGAGGATGACCGCTTTCGCGCGCTGCATGTGCGTGTTTCGCTTGGCATCGAAATACACCGCGCCAATCGCGCGGCCATTCTTGTCGAGTTCAATTTTGTGAACATAGGAATTTGGGCGGATTTCACAACGACCTGTTTTTACGGCTGCAGGCAATACGGAAGCGAGGGAGGAGGATTTTGCGCCAACCTCGCATCCAAATCCGAGGCAAAGGCCACAGGCAACGCAGGCGCTCCGTCCAGGCCGTGGCTGCGAAAGAATCGCCATTGGCGCGGGGAACGGATGGTAACCGAGCTTACGAGCGCCTCTCTCAAACAGCACACCGGAGCTTTTCACCGGCAGCGGCGGCATAGGATACGGCTTCGACCGTGGCGGATCGAAAGGGCTTGCTCCGGCTAAGCCGGATACACCTACTTCCCAGTCCACTTTCGTGTAATAGGGCTCAAGCTCGGCATAGCTGATCGGCCAGTCCACGAAACCTGTTCCGGGAATCTCGCCGATTTTGCTTCGCTCCTTGAAATCAATCTCGTGGAAGCGCCAGAAATTTGCGGTGAAGTGTACGCTGCTGCCCCCGACGCACCGGCCATACACAAGGGCAGGCTGCCGGACCGCTTTTTCCTGGGACGAGGTGCGAAAGCTAGTTGGCTGTATTTTCGGATTGTTGGTCAGCAGGTGTTCGTTAAAGACCTTGATCTCATTATGCGTAAAATCGTTTTCGGTCAGATGCGGGCCTTGTTCCAGAACAACGACGCGGAATCCGTTCGTGGAAAGTTCTTTTGCCAGCACTCCGCCGGCGGCCCCGGAACCGACAATGACAAAATCGACCTCATCCGTGGTCTTGTACGTCACCTTCGGCTCTGTCATTTCTTTTCCGTTTCTGCCACGCTGGCGGCTTGCCACCCCGGATAATTCTTGTCGTATTCGCCAAAGGGAGGAGAAAAGGAATGGGCAGGATCCCGCCCGATTAGTTTCCATCCCACATAGTCACGGTTTCCGCCGGCTTCTGGATCCACGAGGAATCCCATCAGCGAGTGTGCCCAGATCACCGGGAAGAAGTCTCCGGCTTTTCCGCCTTGCATCTGGCGAACGGCGCGCCCGGCAGGTTTCTGGCCTTTGGACATTTCCGTCAACACTGCGTCCTGCTGTTCTGCGCTGCCCGCTGAGAAGCGCGCCACACCCGGAAACATCTTGGCCGTCACCTGGTTGAATTCCTTGATGCCGGCGTCATAAGCGGCTTTATCGTCGCTGGCAAAAGTTTTCAACGCACGGTCGATGAAATAGACCACTCCTGCTTCAGTTGCGCCTGGATCCTCGTCTGTGGGGATAATCCGCGCGGCAATGGCAGCAACTTCTCTGGCCTGCTCTGGGGTAAAGACTTCGAAGGCCACAGCACGATTGGCTTTAGCGGCTTCGTGCGCATGTTGGGCTGCGGCAGTAATGGCGGGCATTTGCGCGGCCACCCATGCCGCGCCCGCCGCTCTGCCCATCGTCGAAAGAAACTCCCGCCGCGCCGATTGAATCGGTTGCATAGCTCCCCCAGTGTTCCGAGAAATCTACGGGGTGTAGCCGGTTCCGTCAAGTCGAACAGCATTTAACTTCTGAATCCATCCAATTTGTCTGGTGAAAGGACGAAAGCGCTGCGGGTTACTGCTAAAATTGAGCCCCTATGAAACTTCCTGACTACTTACTGGAACTGAGGCCGGAAGAAGCGCGGTCTCTGGGTTATGCGATTGTCGATCGTTTATTGGACTACCAAGCGCGCTTGTCAGACCTCCCTGTCGTCCGTAACAAAACGCCTCAGGAATTGCAATCGGCGCTTTGGGAGGCGCTTCCAACACTGCCGAAAGATCCGATTGCCGTCCTGGACCGGGTAGAAAGAGACATTTTCTCCAGCATCAATCATGAAACGCACCCGCGCTTTTTTGCCTTCATTCCCGGACCCAGCAATTTTGTGGGTGCGTTGGCGGAGTTTTTGCGCACCGGCTACAACATTTTTGCGGGCAGTTGGCTGGAAGGCTCGGCGCCAGCCATCGTCGAACTCGTCACACTGGACTGGATCTGCAAGCTGGCGGGATACCCGGAAACTGCAAGCGGCACATTTCTCAGCGGTGGATCACTGGCCAATTTATCAGCGCTGGTCACCGCACGCGACGCCTTGCTCAATCCGCAGGACTATCTTCGTGCCGTGATCTATGGCTCGGATCAGACGCATTCCTCCATTCTTCGCGCCATGCGAATCCTTGGTTTTGAGAAGGAGCAGTTTCATCGCATCCCTTCCGACGCCGAATTTCATTTGCCGCCAGAGGCCCTTCGCGATGCTGTGCGACATGACCGCGCTGCTGGCAAGATTCCCTTCAGCGTAATTGCCAACGCGGGAACTACAAATACCGGTGCAATTGATCCGCTTGCCGCACTGGCCGGGATCTGTGCCCAGGAAAAACTGTGGCTGCATGCCGACGGTGCTTATGGCGCGTCGGCTTTGTTTTGCGAACAAGGGCAAGCGCTGCTGCGAGGCCTCGAACTGACCGATTCCTTCACACTTGATCCGCATAAATGGCTGTTCCAGCCGTTTGATTGCGCCGTCTTGCTGGTGCGCGACCGAAAGACGCTGCGACATGCCTTTCATGTTCGCGAGGACGAAGCCGAGTATCTGCAGGATGCGCGTGGCAAAGGTGAAGAGATCAACCTCTGGGATTACTCGCCGGAACTGACGCGACCATTCCGCGCGTTGAAACTCTGGATGTCGTTACAGGTGTTTGGCGCGGATGCATTTGCCGCAGCAATCGATCGGACATTTTACCTGGCGGAATTCGCGGAAAACGAATTGCGCGCCGATACCTTTTGGGAAATTACAACCGCCGCGCAAATGGCAGTAGTAACATTTCGCGCTCTGCCAACCGAATGGAAAGTAACGGCCGGAGGCGATGCCATTATCAAGAACAAAGTCGATGCACTGAACCGCGCGATTGCTGCACGCATGCAGAGCGAAGGATTCGCCTTGGTTCTCTCCACTGAACTTCGCGGGCGAACGGTATTGAGGCTTTGCACCATCAATCCGCGGACCACCGAAGAGGATATCAGTAAGACAATTGGCGCTCTTCGAGAGGCCGCGCGACGCGCCCTGGCTGCATTTGGATAAGCTCTCTTCTTGCAGTATCATGGCGAATTGTAAAAACAATGGGAACTTTCACAGGCGCTATCGGCACAGGCGGAAAATGGATGCTCGATCGCATCGTTGGTGCGCTCGCCGCCACAGGAATTAACCCCAACCTCCTCACTTTCTTTGGACTGGTCGTGAATTTCGGTGCCGCCGCTAACTTTGCCGTGGGCAATTTCCGCACGGCGGCCATGATCATCTTCTTCGCCGGATTTTTGGACATGTTGGACGGCCAGGTGGCGCGACGTCAGAATCGCGTGACTGCGTTTGGCGCGTTCTACGATTCCACGCTCGATCGTTACGCCGACATGGCGCTGTACATGGGGTTGTTGGTCTACTACTCAGTGAGTGGCCGTACGCCGTACGTTGTTCTGGCGGCAGTAGCTACCGCTGGTTCGGTGATGGTCAGTTACGCCCGCGCGCGCGCCGAATCACTGATTCCCCTCTGTAAAGTTGGTTTCATGGAACGGCCGGAACGACTGGTATTGCTGATCATCGGCGGCCTCTTCAATCGCATGGGCCCGGTACTCTGGGTGATCGCGGTGATCTCCACCATCACCGTCATTCACCGTATCTTCTACACATGGCAGGAGACCCGCGCGGGACGTATCCTTCCGGGCGTCAAGCTCAGTCTCTAATCAATTTTTAGTTTGGATTTTGTAGAGATTGATTTTTAGATCAGCCATTTGCTTCGTCTCCAAAATATTTACTGTGGTCCTACTCGGTTGTGCCTGTCGGAGGAGACTCCAGAGGTCCGATAATCGCGGCACGTATGCGTTCTTTCAAGGCCGGCACATTTTCCTTAGTCATTCCGCTGGTTTCGATCGTGTCGTGCAACCACACGGTAATTGTGGCCGGGCGCAAGATCCAATCCTCGGTACGCAAGTGATGGATCGACCCGTCCAGCGTCACCGGCACGATCGGAACTCCCAGTTGCTGCGCCAGGCGAAACCCTCCATCTTCAAAGGCATTCAGTTTCCCATCACGTGTCCGCTTTGCTTCCGGGAAGATGATCAGGCTGGTTCCACCGTTGATCGCTTCCTGCGTCATCCGCCACAATCTCTTCAGGTCCTTTGGCCCACGGCCAACGGGCACCGGCACGTTCCCGAACCGCTTCATCAGCCAGCCGTAAATCGGAATCTTGAAGTGCGATTCCAGCTCCCACCCGCGCACTAACTGTGGAATTGCACAATAAAGGATAAACGGATCGAACAGATTGACGTGATTGACCATGAAAATGGAGGTGCGCTTGGCATCGAACCCCGGTGCCATTTTCGTCTTTACCGTGGCGCCGGAGAAAAACGCGATGCGGTTGCACAGGCCGCGCTGCAGCCAATCGTGCTTTCGTGGATCCAGCACAAGGGCCAGGGCAATCAGGATGGGCACGGCGATCAGGAAATGCAGCCAACTGACGAACCAAAGAAATATGCTGCGGACAATTTCCCAAGCACGCTTCATACGTAAACGTCCATGACGCCCGGCAACACTTCCAGAAGTTCACAATCGACGGTGATGATTTCGCCGTCAATCATGACGTCGACCGGTCCTTCCAGCGCAAATTCCACGCGTTTCACGCGGCGCGTCTCCGCCAATTCGTGTTTGGTGTGGGTTCCGTCGTACAACCGCGGCAACATTTTGATCAGGCCCAGCCTGCTGATCGGGCCCCAGCGCACGTACTCGATCCAGCCATTACACGGATCTGCGTCAGGGGCGATCATCATGGTCCCCCCGGTAAACTTGCTATTGTTGAAGGTCAGAAAAAGGCAGCGCCGCTCATCCCATTTTGCATCTCCATCGCAACGCATCTTGAATGCCCGCCGCTTTAGCTGGATCACGCGAACAAAGACACCCAACAAATACCCAAGATGTCCGAAGGGCTTGAAGATGCGATTGGTCAAGGCGCCGACATCCGCCGTAAATCCCACGCTAAGCACATTAAAGGAATAGACTGCGCCGTTGGCGTGGGTCAGCCGAATCAGATCCACGCTGCACTTGCGCCCGGCGGCCAGGGCCTCGATGGAATGCTCAGCCGCGTCGGTCGTCGTAAAATCACGCAGGAACGAATTGCCAGTGCCCATGGGAAGAAATCCAAGTTCGATGCGCTCGGCAAGGCCACCTGTCTGGAACGCACCGTTAATCAGTTCATGCGCAGTGCCATCCCCACCGACCGCAAGAAATCTTCGGTAACCTTGCGCGTAGGCTTCGCGAGCCAATTGCGACACATGCCCGGCGCTTGTCGACGCAATGACATCGATGCGCAATCCTTTATCCTTCAAGCGCGCCAAAACCGGACCGGCAAGCTTCGCCGCTCGCCCGCCACCCGCAGCAGGATTCACAATTGCCAGGAATGTTTCTCTCACCGTCTTCTCAGTAGCGGCATTCTACCTTTTCCCGCCTTATATCGGCAGGACCGCTTTTTCTCGTTCCAGATTCCCTAACCGTTGGGCCAATACTTTGCGAATCACTTTAAGGGAGGCGGTCAACGGAAAGTCTTCCGGGTACACCACAATCCCATAAACGCGTTTGTAATTAGTCAAGTGATTGTTGCGCGCCGCGATTTCCTTTTTGAGTTCCTCGGTGAATTCTTGCCCCGGCTCCAGATGGATCACCAGCACCAGTTTTTCCGCCACCATGGTGCGTTGCGGCCAGATGTAGTTCGCCGCGAACACGCAGAATTCTTTTACCTTCAAGCCTTCGAACGCGCCCTCCACATCCTCCGCGTAGACGTTTTTTCCTTCCTCCGTCACGATCATGTTTTTCTTGCGGCCAAACAATTGCAAATGGCCCATCGCATCGAAACGGCCCATATCGCCGGTCATCAGCCAGCCGTTGACGATGGTCTCTGCTGTCATTTCGGGATCGTTCAGGTAGCCGGCCATCACCGTTTTCCCGCGGACCGCTACCTCGCCGATTCCATCCGCATCTGGCGCGTCGATGCGCACTTCAATTCCCGGCAGCGGTTTGCCCACGGTATCCGCGCGAAATGGCTTCAAATCGTTCACAGTGACGCCGGTGCCACCTTCCGTCAATCCATATGCATTTACAACAGGGATTCCGAGGTCGTAGAAAAATTGCAACGCCTGCGGTTCCGAGAACGCTCCCCCGACGATAATCGCTTCCAGCTTTCCACCGAAGCCTGCGTGCACCTGCTTAAGTAGCTTTCGGCTAAGGCCCAGCCGCGGCCGGCTTTTCGTCAAAGCGACGTTGATCTTCCGTAGAAATTCGAATGCGCGACGCTTGGAGAGTGGCAACTCATCGAATCGGGCCTGCAACCCCTTTTGCAGATTTTTCAGGACTAACGGAACCAGTGTCACATAAGTGATTTGATACTTCGCAAACGCTTCGCGCACAAATTCAGGCCGCAGCGTGCGCAAATGCACCACTGCCGCTCCGCAGACAAACGGGCCGAAGAAGCCGACCATGAAATCGATGGAATGGTTCGTGGGTAGGATGCTTAGATATCGCACGCCGGGCCAGAACGGATACCACGCGGTCAGCGCGGTGCACTGCTCCAGATAGTTTTCGTGCGTGAGCATGCATCCCTTGGGACTGCCGCCGGTTCCCGACGAGTAGATGATACTGGCAAGATCCTCGCGCTTCCGGGCAACGAAGACAGGCTCACCGTCGCCACGTACTTCTTCCCAGCGCCGCGCGCCGAGAAGATCTGCATTGGGCGGCGCTTCGGTGACGATCACAGTTTTAATATCCGGCGCTTCCGACCTGGCAGACGAAGCTGCTCAATTGCCGCCAGATCCCGTATTCGGTGATCAGCACGCTGGCAGATGAATGCCTTAGCAATGCCCAATGCTCTTCGGGCTTCAACTTGAAATCGAGCGGCACCATCACGCCACCACAATAAAACAGGGCATACGCGGAAATCAGCCACTTGGACTGATTGGTCATGATGATGGAAACTCGGTCGTTTGCCACGACACTCAAGTCCTGCAAGCCCCTCGCCAGCGGTAGCGCGCGTTCCTTATATTCGCGATAGGTCAGCCGGAGTTTTTCTTCGCCACGGTCGGACTCAATCAGACAGATTTCGTCCGCAAAGGTCTCCAGCGACGCGCGCAGGGATTCTTCAATCGAAGAGTATTTTCTTAGATCCAGCATCACAGGCGGGCTTGTATGCGTTCCGCAAGCGTTTTGAAATCGCTCACGCCCTGCACTTCATAGTCCGGCAACTCAATCTGAAAGTGGTTTTCGAGGCGAGAGAGCATGTCCAGAGCCTGCAGGCTATCGATTCCCAGCTTCTTGTAAAAATCATCGCCCGGGCCCAAGGATCCCTCCGGCGCCTTAAAATGCTTCGTGGCAAGCTCCAGGATTTCCTGCGTTGTTTGTTCTAATGTCCGCATAATTCATAAATCTATCATCACGGCGGCAGGAAAGAAAATCGCGCGGAGCAGCTGATTGCGCCACCAAATCAAGTTGGAGGAAGGCTCAACTGGTCACGGATTTCAGCGACCGGAACGCGAGTCCGCCCAGGAGCAGCACGGCCGCAATGATCGCCACCCATAAGACCGCCGGATGGCGCTCGGACCACGGTCGCTCATCGGGCCGGCCACTGTACCCTGCATTTAAGATCTCGGGATCGAACTGTAATTGGCTGGCGCTGGAGTCCTTTTGGAAGAGCTTTCGGTAATCGTAGACCGGTGCACCCAGTTTCGGGTCACCATAATAGAGCTGTGCCGCAACTCCCGCTTCCACATCGAAATAGATTCTCCGTTCATACTGTTGCAGCCGCACATCAACAATTTTCAGAGGAATATCGTCGCCGTTGTGAATGAGCACGAGGAGCTCACCCGGTCCTGCCGTGCGCAACGGAATGGCCGTCTTTTCGACGTCAATCTTTTGCCCGCTTCGCTGCATGTGGATCCGGCTGATCTCGCCGCCACCGATCTCCTGATCGCGTTCGCCCAAGATCTCCACGCTGCGTCGGAAGTTCGGCTGGTCCTCAGCGATTGAGAAACTCACACGTTCCACTGGAGCGTTGTCCGGCAGCACAAATGTGAAAACGGTCTCTTTTCCCTTTTGCTGCCCCGCCGAATTGCCGCGGACTTCCCGCCATTGCGCCTTTTCGGCCCGCGTCGCACCTGCGGTCGCAGCTTCCACTTCTGCGGGTTTCACCGTGGCATCCACTGTCACGCGCAAAAAACGGTAAGCAGATAGCGGAAGTTGTAACGTGCTGTTGTGACCCAGTTTTTCATCGGTTAAATCGTAGAGAGTTGTCGTGCCCAGCGTGGCCCACTGTTTTCCGTGTGGATCGTCTTGCCCTTCGACAAGGGCATGGGCGATAAAATTCTTCGTTTCCAGATTTAATTGCACGCGATCGTATTCCGGTGCGTCGGTCATATCGAGCAGGAATTGGGTCTTCCCGCCCACCGTGCCTGGCTGCAAAATACGTAGCATTCGTTGCTCGGTTTCCAGATTGCCCATCTCCACTGCCAACGCATATGGAATCTCGTTTCCGGCGGCGAATAAACGGAGGTCGTTCAGGTCCGGGCGAGCATGGCGCCAAAGCGTCTCGTCCACGACGGCATAATGTTGGCCGCTGGAATTTGCGGTTTGTAGCTGGCGCTCGTATTTGAAATAGAAAATTGCAGGCGTGGCGACTAAAGCGACTGCAAGGAATCCCCCACTCAATTTCATGAGGAACTCTCCGCGCCTGATCTTTCCGTCGTACGCGCTGAAAGCTTCAACCAGTCTCGCTGATACGCAAACGAGATTCCCAGCAACACCGCGCCAAGCGCGATGAAACTCACTATTCGGTAGCTGCCGCCCAGTTGCGAAACGTCGTTCAGAAACACTTTGAAAGTCGTAAGCGCAATCAGTATCAAGGCTTGCCAGCGCGTAAACGGCGAGCGCTTCCAGAAGCCGATAAACATCAGTACAGCGCCATAGATCAGCCAGATCGCGGAATACGTGAATCCACGCGCGAGGGCTATATCGTGATAGAAAGCGGCGTCATAGCGTCGCAACGGCAATTGCCGGTTGAAATAGTCTCCGGCTTCCAGTGTCAATGCGATCAACGCGAGCAGGTTTACGCATACTACGGCAACATCAACGAAAACCATTTCCCGCTCCGAAGCGAAACGCCGCCCGTAATATGCGATGGCGGCCAGAACCGCAATCGCCACAAGGTAGGTAAAGAAGCGAGCATTTAACAGCAATGTGTCTACCCGAAGCTGATCGAAAAACAACAGACGTGCAATCCCCAGGACCAATGCGGCCGCCGCCAGATACCGCAGGAAATCGGTCTTCGTCTTCACGCTAACCCACAAAAGCGCCGCCGATTCCACCAGCCATCCTATGGTGATCCAATGGGCGTTCAGCTTGGCTGGAATGGCGATGGTCAGGAACGCAACCGCGATGGCGACGTGCAAAAGTTGCACTGTCTTCGTCTCCGGAACATCGGAACGCCGCTTGTACGCGTTGCCGATTCCCAGATAGACAGCGGCCAGCGCCAGCGCATACCAGGTCAGCGTGGCAGTTTTGAACTCGTACATGAAGAAGAGTGCCAGAAAGAACAATGTGGCGTTTATCAGGGGGAGTACCGTGAACGTGAGCGGAATTCGATTTAACTGCCTCGTATTTTCATACCGGACAACCAGTGGAATTATGGCGAACAGTGCCGAGAAGAGCGTGGCAAAGAAAACGGTGAGTCCTCGCTGGTCGATCGAATAGTATTCGGAATACCAGCCGATATAGAGGATTACGGTTCCAACGAGACTGCCCCAGAGCAAGCGCCGCCACGGCTTGAGCACCGCTAACACCAGAATCGCAATGTCGAGCAGGGCTACGTAACAGAACAAAACGATTTCGTGATTCTCTCCCGTCGATAACAGCGCCGGTGTGGCAAAGCCGCCAATGAGCGCGAAACTAGCCAGTATTTCAGCGTCCTGACTCCACGCCAGCGCTATCGCTGCTCCTGTCACGATAATCATGGCCACAAACGCAGCCGAAGACGGAATCAGATGATAGACCTGATACGCTCCCCACAATGAAAGGTAGAGCGTGCCGATGCCCACCGCCTTCAGCGAATACGAAAACGCAGCATAACCGCGCTCACGGAAGCGTTCGCTCCACAGAACAAGCCCCATGCCAGCCAGCAAACCAATTGCGATTCTGCCCGCGGGACCAATCCAATTATTTTCGAACGCGTATTTCAGGAAATACGAAACACCAATCAGAATCGCGACGATGCCAACGCGGTTCAGCCAGTACTGCCCAATTTTCTCTTCAAAATTCGTGTTGTCGCGCGCAGATGCGGATAATCCCGGCAGCTTGAATTCCGGCTGCGGCCTTTGTACCGGCGGAATCGCCCCCGTGGAAGCCGCTTCCGAGTGGATTTTCGGATCTGGCGGAATCAGCATCGTACCCGGAGGCCGTTCGATGCGTGGTGGGACCACTGGTGAGGCCACCGGATTCTGCGGCGTCACGGGAATTTCCCGTTGCAACTCCGGCGGAGCCCCAGGGCTTGCTTGTTCAAGCTGGTAGACGCGCGCCGTCAGTGCCGCAACCTGCGCCTTGAGCAACTCAATATCATCGTGAGGGTTGGCCACGGGCTTACACTAATCTATTTTTGGCGTTTCGGGCAAAATACTTACAAGCCAGTTTCTCCAGGTTGCGTGTCTTTTCCAGCTGTAGTTGCAACTAGATCAACTCGCTCTGCATTCTTCGTCCGAATGTCTCACTGAGCTATCAGATTAATTCATAGCGCCGCTAGATCAGCGCGCCAGCTTTTGGTCGAAAAACTTCGCCATTAATTCCAGCGATTCTTGCGTTTCTGGCAAATCGAAGTGATACCAGAACGCGTGCGGCAGCGCCTCATACACCACCAATTGCGCATCATTTCCCGCGCGCAGCAGCGCTCGATGAAAAATCGTGGTATTGCTCAGGAGAATGTCGCGGGTGCTGGTCACCAACAAACTTGGCGGCATTCCATGCAAATCGGCATATAGCGGAGAGAGAACCGGGTCGCGAGGATCCGTATTCGGCGCATATTCATCCGATAGGCGCTTGCCGGCGGGGGTGGGCGAAAGATTTCCAGGAAATCCATTCAGCGTGAACAGATTCTGAGAATCCCCGGGGCGACTGAAATCCGCCAGCGTCGAGAACATGCCGAGAGCCGCTGGCAACGGAATACCGGATTGCTTCAACTTCACAGCAACTTCTGCCGTCAGAATTGCACCCGCTGACGTGCCGAAAATACCGATATTCTGCGGCTTGTGCTCCTTCAGTAGCTCCTGGTAGACCGCGACCACATCTTCCACGGCGGCGGGAAACGGGTTCTCCGGCGCCAACCGGTAGTACACCGAAACGACCTTCATCTTCGCGAGATTCGCAATCGGTATTCCTTCGATCAGCGAACCGGAATCGGAATTGAATCCGCCTCCGTGCAGGTTGATCAGCACGCAATTGCGATTCGCATCTGGCATTTCCATGGGTGTGATGATGTCCGTGCGCACTCCACCTATCATCTTTTCTTCGACATTTACTGGAAATCGCTTGCGGGCCTCCTGCGGAATCTGTAGCGCGCCACTTATCCGTCGATGCGCGGCGTTCCGCGAGCGTCTGCGGCCCGTATTTCTGCTTGGTCAACGAGTCCAGCCACTTTTGCGCTTCGGGAGTAATGGTGGACGGCATGGGAATGACGCGCCTGATGTGAGCCGTTCCATCGGCATCAAATCTGGAAGAATCGCCAGTCCGACGGGAGCATGACGAAAGTATCATCGGCAGAAGAAGCACTACAAATAATCGCGCACGGAAATGCAGCGGCAAACGCTTGCGCACTGGACCCTCCTGTTGTACTCCGTACCTGGCAATACTATTTCTTTTGTTCCGCGACCGGAAGGTGCTTCATGGGATCGTCGGTTTCCACAAACCGGCGCAGACTTTCCATCACTGCAGGACGGGCAAACAATTCGCAGAAAAGATCGATTTCTTTTTTCAGTTCGTCGTGCGGAATCGGCTTAATAAACTTTTTCGCGGCCGCACGCGTGTATGGGTCGAACTTGATGACTTGCTGAGCCATGGAACGTGCTACCTGCAACGCGTAGCCTTCGCCAGCGAGGTGGCTTACCAGGCCCAATTGGTGGACGCGTTCGGCTTTTACGGTACGTCCGGTGAAGAGTAGATCGCGAACAAAGCTGTTTCCGACGTCGCGCCGCAGTCGTGGAATGCCGCCAAAACCGGGAATCAGCCCCAGCCGCAGTTCCGGAAAACCAAATCGTGCCATTTTGTCGGCGACGATCTGGTCACAGACCAGTGCCAATTCCAAGCCGCCGCCCATGCACAGCCCGTGCACAGCGGCGAACGTTACGAACGGCGCTGCGTCGATGGCGTTAAAGACCCCATGAATACGTTCAAGGAAATTCCGCACTCCCGCCAGGCGTTCTTTCTCTCGCAGCGGAAGCGCTCCGTGATAAAGCTCCTTCAAATCTGCCCCGGCGCAGAATCCGCCCGGCCGTGCGCTGGCAATGACACAGGCACTGGTGATTGGCGCAAGCGTGTCGAACGCCGCCACAAAGTTTTCCAACTCCGCCAGCGCCACCGTGCCGATTTCATTCAGCGGTTCACGGTCCAGCGTCAATTCCACGACGCCTTCCCGCCACTCCCACCGCAACGCTTTTCCGCGAAACTCTTTCATGCTCAAACGCTCCGTAATCTTTACCGGTTTCCACCCGCCGCAACCGCATTCTTCGCGTACATGCCTTCAATTTCCGGCTGATAGCGCGCATTGATCGCGTCACGCCGCACCTTTCCATTCGCGGTCGACAGACCACTTTCCGGCGTGAATGGCTGCGGCAAAATCACAAAGTTACGCACTTGCCGGTAATGCGGTAATTCTGAATTTACCGCGTCAATCGCGGATTGCGTGTTCTTGGCATCCACTGGACCGGTGACCAGCGCACAAAGATATCCGCGACCGTTGCCCACCACCACAACCTGCTGCGCGCCGATCAATTGCTGCGCAATTTTTTCTTCGATCGGCTCCGGCGCGATGTTGTGCCCGGAGTTCAGAATGATCAGGTTCTTGATGCGCCCGCTGATGCGCCAATTACCGTGCAAGTTTACTTCGCCCTGGTCGCCCGTATGAAAAACTCCATTGCGCAAAACTTTCGCGGTCTCTTCAGGCCGATTCCAATAGCCCGGGAAAATATTCGGCCCATGCACCAGGATTTCTTCGTTTTCTCCCACGGTCATTTCAATACCCGGCAGTGCTTGTCCCACTCTTCCTGGTTCCGAAGGAATGCGCGGATCATCCATGGTGCAGATCCCGCACGTTTCCGTCAGTCCGTACACCTGCCAGATGGGAATTCCCAGCATCAGGAAGAAATCCTGCGTTTCGGGGGAAAGCGGTGCCGAGCCGCAGATCAATCCGCGCAGATTTGCCCCGAATCGCCGGCGGATTTTGCCGAAAATCAGTTTTTGCCCCAGGAAGAGCCACATCGCGTCGCTCCACCGGCCTTCCTCGGATTGTTCGCGTCTCCAGGCTGCGCAGGCGTTGCGGAAAATGGTGCGGCTCGCGGAATCGCGCTTGCTGATCACCTCTTCTACGCCGCGTTTCACGCGCTCCAGCAGTGTTGGCACATTGAAAAAATAATTCGGCGCGGTCAGCAGAATTTCGTCCGCTACCCGATTCAGATCAGTCGAGAGCGTCAGCACCGTCTCTCGCAACAGGCAGGACATCATCACGATCCACGAGGCCGCAAAATTAAACGGTAGATATTGAAATACGCGCAGTGGTTCGCGTTCGTTTTTCTCCAAACGATCCATCCAACTCGTGGTGCAGCCCAGCATGTAGTTCAGGTTTCCGGTGTTCAGGCAGACGCCCTTCGGTTCTCCCGATGTTCCCGAGGTGTAAATGATGGTGACCAGATCGTCGGCGCTTCGAGGATTGGGCGCACTCGAAACGCTCTTAGGCTTTGCGCTTGCCTTCAACACGTCGGCAAAAAGCACGTTTGGCGGCGCCCCTGGCCACGCCTGGGCAACTTCATCGCCCAGCCCGGCCTCGCTCACAAACAGTAGCCGTGGCCCGGAGTCGCGCATCATCACCGCCAACTCCCCGGCAGCCTGACGCGAATACAACGGCACCACAACGATTCCTTCCGCCATCAATGCCAAATCTATAGCAGCCCATTCGATCGAATTAGGTCCAAGCAGCGCGCAGCGATCACCCGGCTGTACCCCACTTTGCCGGACGAATGTCCGAGCAGCCGACACCTTTGCCAGGAACTGATTGCCGCTGACGTTGACGAACTCTTTCCCGTGGACTTCGCGCAGCACCACGCGATTCCCCGCTTTCTGCAATTCCGCAAATACGCTTTCCAGGAAATTCGTCATGAAATTCTAGCGGCCCGCGGCCAGCACCGCAGGCGTCGCATCGTACTCCTCAGCCAGCTTACGCAAAGTTTCGTGTAGTGGTGGCAGATTGTCTTCCCAACCGAGCACGCCGCGACGCAGGGGAAATTCGGGATAGGTCCGCCGGATTTCATCCTCCAGAAATACCGCCATGCGCGACATGGCCTTCAAATTCGTGACCACTGTGCGGCCGATACTATCGCGAATCTCGTCAGCCTCGCTCACCAGCGATTCCATCACCTGAATCAGCCTTGGCTCCAGGTCTGCATCATCCACGTTCAGCAAAAGATGCTGATGCCCCCGTTCGCGCATCAGATTGCGGATGCGCTCATCCATCGTTACGCCCGCGGATACCACTTTCGCAGGCATGCACGTCACGATACCGTGATAACGCGAGGAAACCATGTAGGCACACTCACGCAAAATCGACACCAACTGAAACATATCGTAATCGTCGGAAGTAAAAATCGGGATGCCTGGAATTTCCTTGGCGATTTCCCGGCACGCCACGGCATCGAGTCGTTCCATCGCCACTAGAATCGGAAACACTTTATGCTTCTGCAGGAATGCTTTCGTCGCATTGGTATATCCACTGATATAGTGCTTCAGCTTGCGATCGACCTCCGCGCCGGACTCAAAAAAGTACACGGTGCGGTACTGACTGCCCCTGTAAGCACCGGTGGTGACACGGGCAATATATTTTGCAATCGACGCGCGTACCGGCCACACGAATGGATGTATCGGACAGAGCACCAGGATCGGGGCCTTCTCGTCCCAACCTGACTCGCGCAAAGCCTTCCTTGCGTAAGCCGGTGGATGTGGCTCAAACGTCCATGCGGTATCCGCACCCAGTTCGTTCGGCACACCAAGGCTGCTCAACAATTGCTGCGACTCCAGGCTCCGCGTGATCACCAGCGAATCTTTTGTGTACCTCGCGCACATGCGCTGGATCAGATTGTCCATATGACCGGCATCGCCCGCGTAGGCCACGGACAATTTGTTCTCTGCAGATGCCAATCCCAATGAGCCGATCATCATCGTGGTGAGCGCATTCGCGAACTTGCTCTTGAACATCGATCCTTCACAGGAAACCACGCCGTGGTTAGCATGAACTTCGCGATACAAAAATGGAGGGAATACATCGGGCAGGTAGACCTGATTCGTACCTTCGAAATATCCCTTGGTGCGGTCGAAACTCTGCGTCATTACGCTGAAGTCCACTTTATCCGCGCCAAGTACATGGCGAATCTGCCGGAGCGTTTCCTGCACGCGCACGTCGCTGCCCGTGTTGCGCGTGCCGTTGTAGCCCGCAAACAAGAGCCTCAGACGTTCGCCGGGCGTCCAACGCTTGCCCAATCCGAACATCCAGCCGTATCGCCGGAGTTCGATCATCGCGCTGACCCACGCGACCAGTAGAAAATCGGTCATGCCCCTGCTCTCCCTGCAACTTCCGGTGAAGATTTTGCCGCATCCGCCGGCCACGGTTTTGCTGGATACTTGAATTTATTTGTCCGGCTGAACTGCAGCAGCGGATACGCATAAGCTGAAAATTTTGCCGGCGGCGCGCCCATTTCCGCCACGACGCGGGAATTGTCAAAGACCGTATTCCAGTCCAGATATGGCCAAAACACTTTCAAGAGCGATGCTCCGTAACCCACGGCGCCACCCTTGAACGCCAGCCAGTTCACCGTGCTGGAAAATGGACCGCCAAGCCAGGGTTGATAGATCGGCTTGGACCATCCTCCCTGCTCCGCCAGCGCCTCGGTCAATTCCTTGTATGTCTGCGAACCCGTCCCTGAAGAAAGATGATAGATGCTGTGATTCGGTTTCGCGCTCTGGTGAATTTTCACAATCGCTGCGCCAACGAAATTCGCCGGCACAATGTCGATGCGATCGTCCGGCCGCAACGGAAGCACCGGGAATCGCGCAAGAGTGTCGAATGCTTGCACCATATCAAATTGGGTTGTCTCCGCGCGACGGCTGTCGCCCATCACGATCGCGGGGCGAAAAATCGTGTGCGGTATGTCGGGGAGCAACTGATTCACCATGTGCTCGGCAAATTTTTTCGTGCGCGCGTAAGGATCGTAATCGGAACGCGCCCAGTCGATCGAGGCATCCTCGGTGACCACTTCATTCTGCCGCTTCCCCGCCACTGCCACGGTGGACACAAATGAATATCGCCGCAACCCATGCAATTCTTGCGCGCGCCGCGCCAGTTGAATCATTTCCAACGAGCCCCGCAGATTAACGTTCAAGCACTGCTTTTCGGATTTGCGGTTCAACGAAGCGGCGCAGTGCAGGATGGAATCGGAATTCTCCACCAGAGCGTGGTATTCGTCATCGCTCAGGCCAAAATGTTCGCTGGTCAGATCTCCGCGAAAAATGCGTACGCGTGAATTGAGATATTCCTGAAAATCAGGGAAGGAAAAGTGCAGTTGCAGCGATTGCCACAACCGTTCGCGAGCTTCCTGCTCGGATTTCGCACGGACCAGGAAATTCAGGCGATCCTGGTGCCCGGTAAAAAGCTCCGCCGCCAGGTAACTACCCAGATACCCCGTTGTGCCTGTCAGGAAAATAGCCATAGAAGGATAGCGAAGAACGCCTACCGCGAAGCCACCGAAGCCCCTGCCGCCGGCGCCGACCAATCCAGCGCGCGAGGCTCCCGCGCCTCCAGCGGCCGGCCTTCCATCAACGGATAGCACCAGCGTCGCAGGGCCGGTATGTGGATATTAATCCAGTAGTCCCACCAGTCAATCGTTTCCGGCGAGAAATCGAACATTTTCTTTTCTTCTTCGGTAAGCGCCGCGGAGAGCAACCGCGCGTTCTCGCATTCAAACACGTGTTCGTTGTGCAGGATGAATGGTTCGTAGAGTTCGATCAACTTTTCCGCGCGCCCCAGGTCCCGCTCCGCTTTAGCCAGCGGCGGCTTGCTTATGTGCAACGCCGTCGCGGCCTTGTTGATGCGCGAGACCACGGCCTTCTGCATGGGGATGGACAGCCGTTCATAGCGCTGCTTTGAAACCGAAATCGTTTCGAGTTTAACTTTCAGCCACTGATCGAGACCGTGTTGCATCTTGTAATGTTTGCGATGCGCCAGCCCAGTCAATTCAATCGAGCGCCCCATGTTCACGGGATTAATGGCGGAAGTCGCCAGTTGGTACAGCCGCGCATTTTTGCGCAACACCAGCGCCGCGGCAATCAACGTCATGCCGCGCGTCACCATGTCCACGGGAATCACGTCGAGGCACTTTCGCTCATTTGAAGGCAATTGCCGGAAATTTGTGCCCAACAGATACGAAAGCGGTCCGGAAGTGTTGATGCCCTCGTTCCACCCGGAAAATGGCGTGCGCGTGGAGCTTTCCACGATGGAAGGACGAACGATGGCAATTGCCAGGTCGCGTCCTTTTTGCGCCAGCATCGATTCGCCGAGGCTCTTTGTGAATGTATACGTATTTGGCCAGCCCAAATGCGCGGCGCGCTTCATACCCACGCGCACCAACCGGTTGCGCACCCACCGCGCGCGATTGCGCTTCAGTACGCCGTCCAACTCCGTCGTTGGAACCTTCGAAGGGTCGCCACCGCGGCCGAGCGCCTGCCGGCGCAACGCCTTGGCCAGTTCCGCGCTTTCAGATCGCTCTTCAATGCGGTCTACCATTTCGCGGAGCGAAGCGATTTCCTTCTCTGCATCAAATTCAGGATGGACGGCAGGATTGTAGTTGCTCTGCAATTCTTCGGTGACGCGGCCATCGCGCATGCCTACCACGTAGCAGGTGGAAAGGTGCATCAAACCGGCATGATCGCACTTGCGGAGAAACTCCAGCAGGTGGATCGCGGAATCGACGTTGGATGAAAGAGCGTCGCGCAGATCAGGATTAAAATCGGTCAATCCCGCGCTATTGGCAATCACGTCCAAAGAACGCATCAACCGTTCCTGCGTTTCCGCGTCCAGGCCAAGTCCTGGCTGACTGACATCGCCTTCCACCACTTCCACTTTGTCTTGCAGGAACTGCGCCAGCTTTGTTCCGTGAATTTCCTGCAGCGCGTCAAACGTCGGCGACTCTTCTACGATTTTTTCAAAGCGCCGTTGCGCTGTAGTGGTGCGATTCCGTCGGATCAGCAGTGTAACCTTGCGAATCTCGGGAATTTTCTCGAGCAAATCCACCAGCCAGACTTTCCCGATGAAGCCGGTGACGCCGATAAGCAACAGGTGTTTCCCCGCGAGTGTCTGACGCACATTCAGCAAATCGACGCGCGGCGTGCTGCTCAACAGTTCGACACCGCGACCTGAAGGCATGGGCGAACGTTCCGGTGATTGTACAGATATTCCCAGTAATTCCGGAGCTTTCTCCCAATCCAGTTGCCAGAGCAATTTTTCTTTCCTCAGGTGTCCATCGGCAGATCCGCTAGCAAGCCATGCAAATGGCCCTCGAGGTCTAATCACAGGTTCTATCAGGCGGCCCGTTGCCGCACCGTCGCGAAATTCCAGGCGATTCGCGATGAACCCCTCAACCGCAAAATACTCCGCCAGCGGCCGCATGATCTGTTCCAACAGTTGGCCGACAAGAATGATGCGCTCCCCGTTGCGCACCGCTTCCACAAGTTTCTCCACAGACTCACGGCGCATCCTGGGCTTCAATTCGTATTGAAAATACTCTTCGCCGAGGAGCTCAAAGCGGTCTTTAGTGATTCCGCGCAAGACCGTGTGCAGGCTGCGCGTGGCGAACATTCGGCTGGCTAAATAATAGGGAGGGCGCAGCAGCGTCAGGCCAACCATGCCGGCACGGCGTACCCAGCGCTCTGCAAAACTCTGGCTGTTCCAGTTGAAGAAGGCGATGCTGCGCAGGGCGCTCATCTCAAACAGTGAGCCTTCCACGCGCCAGTAGCTCACCGGGCGCACACTCCCGGTGACGTTCATGCTCCGATTGTTCACTAAATCTGTCATCTTCGTGCTTAAGTCTGACTAGTCTGGAAAAGGCCTTCCCGTGCTCTATCTATTGTATTTGAGGATAGCGTCCCGTGCTTGGATTTACTGCAGAGCCGACGCCCTGCCCCGTCCGCGGGTACTCTGCCGAAAAGGCGCGAGTTCACAGAACCTTGAATGTATGAAATTATCATTTCAAAAGACCTATCGCAAGAATGTTGCAAAGGTGAGCGTGAAAAACGCGGTTCGACGACCAGAGACTTTGGTGCGCTACACTCCCCAGCCGTATTTTTCGGCGTGTTCGAAGGTACGCTGCATCTCCTGGTTCAAAATCTCCATGAACGACGAGCAGGAGACCGTCTTGCCATTCGGTTCAGCCAGATCGGTGGTGCGGTAACCGGCGCCGAGAACACGGGCTATGGATTGTTCCACCCAATCGGCTTCGAGCCCCAGGCCAAAGCGTGTCGCGCAGCATCATCGTCGCGCTCAAAATCGAACCGATGGGATTAGCCACATCTTTTCCGGCCAGGGTTGGCGCGGAGCCGTGAATCGGTTCAAACAGCGGCGCGCTAGTTCCAAAACTCCCCGAGGGAATCAGCCCGATCGAGCCCACCAGCGCCGCAGCCGCGTCGCTCAGAATATCTCCGAACATGTTGGTGCTGAGGATCACGTCGAACTGCGTGGGCCGCAGCGTCAACTGCATCGCGGCGTTGTCCACGTACATGTGCTCCAACTTCACGTTGGGATACACCGTCCCCATCGCGCTGACCGTGCGTCTCCACAATTGAGAACTCGTCAGCACGTTGGCTTTGTCCACGGAGCACAGCTTCCGCGACCGCGCTTCCGCCCGCGTGTAAGCAAAAGTGGCGATGCGCTCAATCTCTGGCGTGGAGTACGATTCCGTGTCAAAGGAGCGCTCGACGCCATTCTCTTTCACGTTGCCGCGTTCGCCAAAATACATTCCGCCGGCAAGTTCGCGCACAATTTCGATGTCCAGATCGCCCAAGCGGTCCGGACGTAGCGGCGAAATGCCGCGCAATGGCTCGATCACCTTCACGGGCCGCAGATTGACGTATAGACCCAGTCCTTTGCGCAGACCGAGCAGTCCTGTCTCCGGCCTCTTCCCCACTGGCAGCGAATCCCACTTTGGCCCGCCCACCGCACCAAGAAACACGGCGTCGGCTTTGCGGCATGCATCGAGCGTCTCGTTCGGCAACGGGTTGCCGGTCTTGTCGATGGCTGCCCCGCCGATAGGCATTTCGATCAGTTCGAACTGGTGCTGAAATTCGCGCGCACATTCCTGCAACACACTTGCAGCGGCGCGTGTAACTTCCGGGCCGATTCCGTCCCCCGGCAACAGCACGATTTTTTTCTTGAGCTTCATGTCCTGATTTTCCTCGCGAATCTGATTCGCGCTCGACGGCGGATCTGGCAGTTACAGTTACGCTGCCGGAGAAGCACCTGTGGCCAATGATGTAGCCGTGTTCTTGCGACGAATCACTTCGTGTGCAATGGCCATAACGTCGCGCGCTTTTACCTCTTTTGACTGATCCGCAAACGCGGTCACTCGCGCGTACACATCGGCCAATTCACTGTCTGATGGATCGTAGCCCAAATCAATCAGCGTCTGCTTCAACGCGTGGCGCCCGGAATGTTTACCAAGCACCAGGGAACGCTTTGGCACGCCCACCGCTTCCGGCGAAATGATTTCGTAGGTCAGTGGGTTCTTGATGATGCCGTCCTGATGGATACCCGCTTCGTGGGCAAATGCATTCGCGCCCACCACTGCTTTGTTCGGAGCCACCACCGCTCCGGTGATTTCCGTCAGCAGGCGGCTGGACTTATACAGCTCGTTCAGCTTCAAATTCGTCGCAATGCCAAAGCTTTCCTTACGAACCGCCAGGGCCACTGCCACTTCTTCCAGTGCGGCGTTTCCGGCACGTTCGCCGATGCCATTCACAGTGCATTCGATCTGCCGCACTCCGGCGCGGACTGCCGCCAGCGAGTTGGCGACCGCCAGTCCCAAATCGTCGTGGCAATGCGCACTCAACGTGATGTGCTCTGGATCGCCCAGGTGCTCGCGAACCTTCAGGAACATTGCGCCGTACTCTTCCGGCACCGCGTAGCCTACTGTATCTGGCAAGTTTAAGACCGTCGCGCCGTTGTCGACCGCGATCTGACAGGCTTTACACAGAAAGTCGATGTCCGTGCGGCCGGCATCTTCCGCCGAAAATTCCACTTCGCCCACAAAACTGCGGGCCAGCTTGATCATCGAGCCGATCGCTTCCAGCGCCTGCTCGCGCGTCATGTGAAGTTTGGCCTGCAGGTGCAGGTCAGAGGTCGCCAGGAAAACGTGCATGCGGGGAAATTTCGCGGGCTTCAACGCTTCGGCCGCAGCAAGAATATCGTCTTTACGCGCGCGTGCCAGCGCTGCGATGGGCACTTCTTTCACTTCCTTGGCCACCGCGATCACCGCTTCCAGGTCACCGCGAGATGCAATGGGAAAGCCGGCTTCAATAATGTCCACGCCCAGCGCGGCCAACTGATGCGCCATGCGGATCTTTTCTCGCGTGTTCATCGAGAAGCCGGGCGACTGTTCCCCGTCGCGGAGGGTGGTGTCAAAGATTTGGACGTGGCTCATAGGACCCCCAATGCTTGGACTACCAGTTACGCATGCCCGCAGACTATAGTCCAATTTATATTCATTCTTTAAATCATAATATTGGCTTATACTTAGGGCAGTTCCGGTTACGCTTAGCCAGGTCCCCTGCGGCTCTGCTGGACACGCAAACGCCCAGGAAGGCCCTTTGAGCGCTTCCTTTATAAGGATTCTTTATGGATCTCAGTGAACTACAGGTATTCCTGACTGTTGCCAAAGAAGGCAGCTTTTCCCGTGCCGCCGAACGCCTTTATCGCACCCAACCCGCCGTCAGCCTGGCTATACGCAAACTGGAAGACTCGCTGGGGCAGCCGCTCTTCGTACGTGGCGCCCGACCGGTGCGGATGACTGACGCCGGGACGCTCCTGCAGGACTATGCGGAGCGGTTGCTCAACCTGCGCGACGAAGTCAAAAAGGGATTGATGGAGTTGCAGGGCCTGAAGCGCGGCGAGTTGTCGCTCGGCGTGAATGAAAGCTCGATCCACGCGTTGCTCCCTGCCCTGGCCAAGTTCCGCGAAGTGCATCCGGGCGTACAGGTTCGCGTGCATCGCATGTTTTCGCGCGACATTCCGCACGAAGTTGTGAACTACCGGCTGGATCTCGGCGCGGTCTCCTTTGTGCCGCGCGAGACGCAATTGCAAGCAACCGAAATTTTGAAGGATGAGCTGACGCTGGTCGTGCCGCCAAAACATGCGCTCGCCAAGCGCAAGGAAGTCGATGTCGAAGAACTGGGCAAAGAAGCGTTCATCGCGCACATAGTCGAATCGCCCTTCCGCCGTAAAGTGATCGAGCTATTCGCCCGTCATCGCACGGTTCTGAACATGCCCATCGAAATGCCTACTATCGAAAGCATCAAGCGTTTCGTGCAGATGGGCATGGGCGTGGCGATCGTGCCGCGCATGTGCGTTGCGTGGGAACTGGAACACGGTTGGATGAAAGAGATCAAGATCAAGCAGCTCAACATCCCACGCCACCTCTACATTATTTCCCGCCGCGGTGCGCGATTGCCTCATGCCGCCACTGAATTCATGCGCATGCTGAAAGAGGAATAGTCGCACCCTCGCTTTATTGACGAAGTGCTTCGTTAAAAACTAAAATGTCCCACCCATGCCTGATCCCGCCTCTCTGATTGGACAGACTATTTCGCATTACCGCATCGTCGAAAAGCTCGGCGGCGGTGGGATGGGTGTGGTCTACAAGGCCGAAGACACGCGCCTTCGAAGGTTCGTCGCCTTGAAATTCCTGCCGCAGGATGTGGCTCGCGACCCGCAGGCGCTGGCTCGTTTTCAGCGTGAAGCGCAAGCCGCCTCCGCGCTGAATCATCCCAACATCTGCACCATCTACGACATTGGCGAGCAAGACGGCCAAGCGTTCATCGCGATGGAGTTCCTCGACGGCGTTACGCTGAAACACCGCATCAATGGCCGGCCCATTGAGACGGGCGAGTTGCTCACGCTGGCAATCGAGATTGCCGATGCTCTCGACGCCGCACACTCCGAAGGCATCATCCACCGCGACATCAAGCCCGCTAACATATTTGTGACCAAGCGCGAACACGCCAAGATTCTGGACTTTGGTCTGGCAAAACTCACCTACACCGGAGATCGCCCTTCCTCAACTTCACCTGCCGCCCCGGACATGACCGAAGGTGTGACGGCGGCGCAGCATCTGACAAGTCCGGGCTCGACCCTCGGCACAGTTGCTTACATGTCGCCGGAGCAGGTGCGCGCCAAGGAACTTGATGCGCGCAGCGACCTGTTCTCCTTCGGCGTGGTCCTGTACGAAATGGCTACCGGCACGCTGGCCTTTCGTGGTGAAAGCTCGGGTGTCATCTTCAAATCTATTCTGGATGCGACACCGGTTTCCACGCTGCGATTGAATCCCGATCTGCCGCCGAAACTCGACGATGTCATCAGCAAGTGCCTCGAGAAAGATCGCAACCTCCGCTATCAACACGCGGCGGACTTGCGCACCGATCTCCAGCGCCTGAAGCGCGACACGGATACGGGCCGTTCTTCCGCTGTAGTCGACTCGTCGCAAGCAGACTCGAGCATCTCGACCTCACGGCCCGCTGTTGCCGCCGCGTCCGCTTCCGGCATTGCCGCCGCCGCTTCTGATTCGCAGATTGCCGTGAGTCTGATGGGGCGCCATAAGAAGAAAATTATGACGGCAGGTGCGGTGGCACTACTCGTTGTCGCTGGGTTGCTCTTTGGCGCATACCGTTGGTTCGCACCGCATTCCGCCATCGCGATCGATTCGCTGGCAGTGCTGCCGTTCACCAACGTTTCGGCCGACCCTAATGCCGGATACCTGAGCGAAGGTTTGACCGAGAGCCTGATCAGCAGCCTGTCGCAACTTCCCAATCTGGCGGTGCGCTCGCGTAGCGCCGTATTCCGCTACAAATCGCAGGACGTTGATCCGCAAAAAGCAGCGACAGAACTCAAGGTCGACGCGGTAGTCACCGGACGCGTCACACAACAGGGCGACAATCTGCTCGTCAGCGCGGAACTGACTGACGCGCGCACGAACCGCAATCTGTGGAGTGAGCAGTACAACCGTAAAGTCTCAGACGCGCTCTCTGTGCAGCGCGAGATCGCGACGGAGATTTCAGCCCGTCTCCGTGAACATCTGACCGGCGAGCAGAAAGCCAAACTCGCCAACGGCGGCACCTCCGATCCCGAAGCCTACCAGCTTTATCTCAAAGGCCGTTTCTTCTGGCAGAAACGCACGCCCGAATCGCTTGCGAAAGCCAAGGACTACTTCACGCAGGCCATTGCCAAAGACCCGAATTACGCCAACGCATTTGTGGGCCTCGCCGACTACTGGGGAGTGGTGGGCGATTATTCCCCGATACCATCGAGTGAAAGCGTTCCGCAGGCAAAAGCCGCGGCGCGTAGAGCATTAGAACTCGACGATACATTGCCCGCAGCACACGCAGCCATCGGGCAGGCACACTTCCTTGCATGGGAATTTGCTGACTGGAGGAAGGAAATGTTGCGAGCCATTGAACTGGATCCCAACTTTGCGAATGCTCATCATTGGTTCGGCTTACAGTCCACCTGGATTGGCCATTCCGAGGAGGGCCTCATTCATTTGAAGCGCGCCGTCGAACTGGAACCGACCAACATTAAATTCAACGACAACCTGGGCCAAGGTTTTATGAACGCGCGGATGGATGATCAGGCGCTGGAGCAGTACAAAAAAACCATCGACATGGATCCAAACTTTCCAGGCACGCACGGCGATCTCAGTTCGCTCTATCGTTATCAGGGCAAATATGATCTTTGGATAGAGGAATCGCAGAAAGCGACGCAACTGTTTAACGATCCCGAAGATATAGCGCAGCAAGCAGAAGTCGCGAAGGTTTACAGGCAATCGGGTTACAAAGCCGCCATGATGCGCCAGATCGAACTATATAAGCAGAGAATGGCCAAGGGCTTTGTGGACCCCGGAAAGATCGCCGAGGAATACGCCTATCTGGGCGACAAAGAGCAGGCGTTTCAGTGGCTGGAAAAGGCGTACTCGGCGAGAAGCGAAGAGATTTCGTACATGCGGGTCACGCGGTGCTACGATTTCCTGCGTTCTGATCCGCGCTACAAGGATTTGGAGAAGCGAGTAGGACTGCCTGATTGACGCGAGGATCGACCAGATTCTCCGGCGAATTTTCCCCCGATCGCTAAAACTCGATGACTACGATTCCTTTTCCTGAAGCGTAGCCAGATAATCGCATAAGCTCTTGATGCGCTGTCGCACCGCTGCTTCATTCCCGTTGTCGCGAACACCAAAGATCGGTCCCCAGATTGGCATATCCGACGAGCCATGCGCGGGGATTGGCTTCCCCTGCCGCACAATTTCGGCAACATATTCACTTGGGAATTTGCCGCCATGCTTCTTGGCGAGAGTGGTGAGGTCAGCTGGCGGGGTTTTCAACGCTTCTCCGGCCGGGCCCATACCGTGTGCGTCAACTCCGTGACACACCGCACAATACTCCGTGTAGGTTTGCTTTCCCGCGGCCACGTTAGAAGTTTCCGCAGGCGCGTTGTTCGCGGCAGAT
This sequence comes from Candidatus Acidiferrales bacterium, assembly GCA_963782755.1. GTDB lineage: Bacteria > Acidobacteriota > Terriglobia > Acidiferrales > UBA7541 > Acidiferrum. The sequence goes on along the minus strand of CAWAKR010000017.1, from coordinate 126,576 downwards.
TTTTCGTTGGCACCAGCGGCCAGCCCGATCAGAACCACAGCAGAAAACACCAGGGCTTTGTTCATAGCCGCAATCTCCATCAATCTACAAACATCCACCGGAGCCAATATACCACGCTGCTTAGTTAAGGATGCGGAGATGGAGACAATGCCCACTTGCCGGGCAAAACGGCCCGATTCTCACATCTGTCACTTCTACCAATACCCTTTCTACGCCAAGCCATAGAGAATCCCTGCGAACTGCGGAATTCCCTCGCTCAACAGACAAAATAGTGTTTCAGGTCGGTTCATTCCTGGCTCCGCATTGTCACTCCGTCCCTTCCCCAATTATGGCTGGGTGATGAACAAGGCAGAACCGAAGACACTAAATCATCGAAGGGGGTTGGCGAAGATGGAAGACAGATACACTTCATTTTACAGCACTGGAACGATACGAAGTCGGTGTACCGCGCGCGTACGCCGAATCGCATTGACGGCACTCTCACTAACTACGTTTGTTACGGCCGGGGCTTTCGCGCAGCAGCCCGCGTCGGAAGCCTGCTCAGCGGCGGGTACAACATCGCTTGGGTCTGAGAAGCAGTTGCCTCCGGAACCCAAGCCATTTGGCGGAGTGATCAAGCGCGATTCGCGCGAATCGAAACCCTGCTGGGATCCGCGTGTCGTACCGCCGAAGGGCGCGCCAAACGTTCTTGCTGATCATGACCGACGATGCGGGATTCGGTGTGTCCAGCACCTTCGGCGGAGTGATCCCCACTCCGGCGATGGACCGCATCGCCAACAATGGCCTGCGTTACACGAACTTCAATTCCACAGCGCTCTGCTCGCCCACACGCGCGGCATTGATCACCGGACGCAATCATCACTCCGTCGGCTTTGGCGTTATCTCGGAACAGGCCACCGGTTATCCGGGTTATAACAGCATCATCCCGAAAGACAAAGTTACGATTGGCCGGATATTGAAAGAAAACGGCTACTCCACCTCCTGGTTTGGCAAAAACCACAACACCCCGGCCTTCGCCGCAAGCGTAGCCGGCCCGTTTGATCAGTGGCCCGTTGGCATGGGCTTTGACTATTTCTATGGATTCGTCGGCGGCGATGCCAACCAATGGCAGCCCAATCTTTTCCGCAACACTTCCGAGATCTATCCTTATGTGGGCAAGCCCGGATGGAATCTCACCACCGCCATGGCCGATGACGCCATCGAGTACATGAAGCGCCTCAACGCGGTGAGTCCCGACCAGCCATTTCTTCTTTACTATGTGCCAGGCGGCACACACGCGCCACATCACCCGACACCCGAATGGATCAAGAAGATCAGCGACATGCATTTGTTCGATAAGGGCTGGGACGATCTGCGCGAGCAGATTTTCGCGAACCAGAAGAAGCTGGGCGTAATTCCGCAAGACGCCAAGATGACCCCATGGCCTGCCGACTTGCTTAAACACTGGGACCAGCTCAATGCCGACGAAAAGAAAATGTTCCTTCGCCAGGTGGACGTATTCGCCGCCTATGTGGCTTACACCGACCATGAAATCGGACGCGTGATCCAGGAAGTCGAAGACGAGGGCAAGCTCGACAACACTTTGATCATCTACATTGAAGGTGACAATGGCACGAGTTCCGAAGGAACGCTGAATGGCACTCCGAACGAAGTGGCCATGTTCAACCAGGTCGACGTGCCTGTCGAAGTTCAACTGAAGTATTTCTACGACGCCTGGGGCTCGGATAAAACCTACAACCACATGGCGGTACCATGGGCTTGGGCATTCGATACTCCGTTCTCCTGGACCAAGCAGATCTCTTCGCACTTCGGTGGAGTTCGTCAGGGCATGGCAATTTCCTGGCCCGGACACATCGACGATCCCGGTGGCATCCGTAACCAGTTCCACCACATGATCGACATCGTCCCCACCATCCTCGAAGCTGCGCACATGCAGGCACCCGATTCTGTGGATGGCATCAAGCAGAAGCCCATCGAAGGCGTCAGCATGGCGTACACCTTCAAAAAAGCCAATGCCACTGCTCCATCAACTCATCACACCCAATACTTCGAAATGTTTGGCGACCACGCGATCTATCACGATGGCTGGATCGCCAGCACCAAGGTCATGCGTGCTCCCTGGGATACCGGCAAGATCGTAAAGGAGAATCCCGCCGATTATCCGTGGGAGTTGTACGATCTGACAAAGGACTGGACACAGTTCGACAACGTCGTTGCCAAAAATCCCGCAAAGCTGAAGGAAATGGAAGACCTGTTCTGGAAGGAAGCGGCGAAATACCAGGTGCTCCCGTTGGACAACTCGGTCGTGGCTCGTCTCATCAGTCCCAAACCGAGCCTGAGCGCGGGACGCACGGTATTCAGCTACTCGGGCGTGGTAACGGGCACACCAAACGGCGACGCCCCGAGCATTCTCAATTCGTCCTATAACTTCAAGGCTGAAATCGAGGTTCCCGATGGCGGCGGCAATGGCATGCTCGTCACACAAGGCGGCCGCTTCGGCGGTTACGGCTTCTACATCGTGAAGGGTAAACCCATCTTCCTCTGGAACCTAGTGGACCTGAAGCGCATTCGATGGGAAAGCCCAGAGGCGCTCTCTCCAGGCAAGCACACCGTCGAGTTTGATTTCAAATACGACGGACTGGGCATGGGCACACTCGCGTTCGGCAGTCCTAGCGGCGTCGGCCGCGGTGGCACAGGCTCGCTCAAAATCGACGGCAAAGAAGTTGCCAACCAGAAAATGGAGCAGAGCCTGCCGTTCATATTGCAGTGGGACGAAAACTTCGATGTAGGCGCAGACACCGGCACACCAGTCGATGATCGAGACTACCAAGTGCCGTTCGAATTTAACGGCAAGATCGTCAAACTCACTCTGACCATCGACCGGCCGAAGTTGACCCCCGCTGATATTCAGAAGTTACAGGAAGCTCAGCGCAACAATAAAACCAGCGAGTAACCGCGCGGCGTAACCGCAATACACTGCCGGGTGGAGTCTCTGGATTCCGCCCGGCATTTCTTTTCGCATTTCGTCGCACAATCGAAAACTGAACGCCGCCGAAAACTCGCACGGTGACTGGCTTCTCGGCTATTCTGTCTCTTACCGGCTATCGCTCACCGGCTCTCTATGATCAGCGGCCTCGCCATCCTCCTGTTCGGCTTCGTACTGGGCATGCGTCATGCCACGGACCCCGATCACGTCATCGCCGTATCGACAATTGTCAGCCGCGAGCGATCCCTCTCGAAGGCCGCGCTGATTGGCGCTCTTTGGGGTTTGGGCCACACCGTCACCATCTTGCTCGTCGGCACCGCCATCATTCTTTTCAACCTGACGATTCCCCCGCGTGTTGGCCTGACCATGGAATTTGCCGTCGGCCTGATGCTGATTCTGCTGGGCATCTTGAATCTGACTGGCATATCCAAATGGATGAGCGAAAAATTTTCGCCCGCGCACCCACACGTTACCGGAGACCATGCTCACATTCACGAACACGCTTCGCACATGCACTATCACTGGCACGCGCATCAGCCGGACGAAGAGCATCACGGAGATTCACTGACCGAGCCGAAGTGGATGACTTCCCCCTTCGCTAAATTGGGATGGTTCCACACGCTGCGCCCATTCTTCATCGGCATCGTGCACGGGCTGGCAGGTTCCGCCGCCGTCGCGCTTCTGGTATTGGCAAGCATTCGCGATCCGCGCTGGGGAGTTTTGTATCTGCTGATTTTTGGCGTGGGCACGATCGCGGGGATGATCCTGATCACCACCGCCATCTCTCTGCCATTTTCCTTTGCGGGAACGCGCTTTGCGTGGCTCAATCGAGGATTAATCACCGGTTCCGGACTGCTCAGCCTGGGATTCGGCCTGTTCATCGCCTACCACATCGGCTTCGTCGACGGCCTTTTCACCGGCCATCCCAACTGGACTCCGCAGTAGGAACCCGCGGCAGTCCTGCCCTATCTCGCACAAATTGATCTGAATCGTGGCGCCTTCGGTGGCGAGCCTTTTTGCAGGCAGGTTAAGGCTTCTTCGCCAGCGCGTCTTCCAGCGTTTTGTGAATCGGCAACAAATTCTGCAATCCCGCCACGGTTACAACCGCGTTGCCCTGTTGCGTAAGCGCCGCCAGCGCAAATGTCTTTCCGTGGCTCCGGCGATTGACGAACAATGAGACGAGCGAGCCAATCCCCGCAGAGTCCAGAAAGTTGACCTTGCTCATATCCAGAATCATGTGTTGCGCAGGCTCCGCACGCAGTTTCTGTATGGCCTCAGTCACCGTTTCCAGGCTGATCCTTCCCTGCGGCTGGTAGACCGCGAGAGTCTCCGTGCTGATAGGCTGTTTGTCTAAATCTAATCGGAAGGTATTCATAAGTCTGTCAGCGTAGCGAAAACTGAGAGTAACAACATTAATGGTCGTTAACAATCAAAAAGCCCATTGCGCGCCGCGCTGTTCCGATGTGAGTCTATGTGGGGGCGGCTTCGCGCCGCCTTGCTGTCAGTAATCCTTTGCACCGATCACAGCACAAAAATTGCCTGGAATCCAGAGAGCCGATTCCGATCGACTCTCTGTGTCTCATCGAATGAACACCAACATTTTTTAGCGAGACTACTGCTTGTAACTGACTCGGTAAATAATTCCTCCGCCGTCATCGCTGACCAGTAGCGCTCCGTCCGCCGCAACAGCAATTCCCACCGGGCGCCCATTCACATTCTTGCCAGTAGGGTCGGGATTGAAGCCCGTTAGAAACGGCACGGGGTCGACGGCTGCTGTGTCATCTTTGAAACCGACGAAGGCCACCTGATAGCCTGCCCGCGGCATGCGATTCCACGAGCCATGCTCCGCCACGAAAACTCCGCCACGATACGATTCCGGAAATTGCTTGCCGGTGTAGAACGCAAACTGCAGTGGGGCCCGGTGCGCGCCAAGAAGCACGTCGGGAATCACGGCCTTTGCAACCAGTTCCGGCTTCTGCGGCTTAACGCGCGAATCAACGTTGCTGCCGATGTAGCTGTACGGCCAGCCATAAAACGCCCCGTCCTTGATGGAGGTCAGGTAATCCGGTGGCAGATCGTCGCCCAGTTCATCGCGCTCGTTGACTGCCACCCACATTTCGCCGGTGTTCGGTTCCGCCGCCAGTCCCACGGCATTGCGCAAACCGGTGGCATAGAGCCGCGAATTTTTCCCATCGGGATCAGCCACCAGCACCGCTGCGCGTCGTTCATCTTTTTCCAGGTCGATATTGGTCGACGAGCCGATGCTCACGTAAAGCTTCTTGCCATCCGGACTGAACGCGACTGTCCGCGTGGAATGCCCGCCGCCGCCCGGAAGATCGAGGATATGTTCGGCTTCGCCTAGTCGCTTGGAGGTCTGTTTGTCGTACTTGAAGCGCACCACTTCATTGGTATTACCAACGTAAACGTACTCTTCGCGAAACGCGATACCGAACGGCTGTTTGAGTTTGTCGGCAAAGACCTCGGTCTGTTGCGCGCCGCCGGTATGCTGCGGATCTCGCAGGATTAGAATCTGGGAATTGCCTGTCTCCGCCACAAAAAGGTCGCCGTTCGGCGCGACGGCCAGAAATCGCGGATGCTTCAAGTCTTTCGCAAAAATATTGACCTGAAACCCCGCAGGCGCCGTGGGCAAAAAACCTGCGGGTGGTTTCGCTTCCGAAGGACCGTTGCCGGAAGACTTGGTGGCAAAAGGCGCGGGCAGATCCGGTTTCATTCCATGAGTTACTTGCGCTGCGGCGGGTATGGCCGGAACAAGCAGCATGGACAAAAAGAAATGGCGCAGCGTTCTCGAATGCATCGTTGAATCTCCCTCAGTATCTTGGTGGGTTTAACGTCTATAGGATGCGTTAGAACCGCGTCTGGTTCCAGTAAAGGTTTTGGCTGGCGCTGATCAATCTCGGGTGGACTGGAAACTGACCATGCGCATGGAAATGGTCCCGAATTCCATGCCCTCGTAAGGAAAGGTCACGGTGTCGCGCTCGTCTGTGCAGCCGAGGCAATAGAGCAGCGGGGCGTAGTGTTCCATCGTCGGGTGAGCATTGGCCAGCAGCGTCTCGCTCCAATGCTCCGGGGCGGCCAGCGATTCCACATCCCACTCCGTGAGCGCGCGTTTCACTCTGCCGTCGAATTCTTCCGCCCAAGGATAAGCAGTGGCGGGCATCTGCCAGTTGATCTGGTGAAGATTGTGAACCAGGTTGCCGCTGGCCAGAATCAGAACACCTCGATCACGCAGGTGTGCGAGCTCTTTGCCAAGAGCAACGTGTTCGGCAAAGGTGCGGCCGTGATCGAGGCTCAATTGGAATACCGGGACGTCTGCATCAGGATAAAGATGACGCAATACGCTCCACGTTCCGTGATCGAACCCCCATTCGTGGTCGGCAACCAGGTGGTGCTCAAATGCAAAGCGCTTGGCTTCGGCAGGAGCGCCGGGAGCGGGATATTGCACGTCGTACAAAGGTCTGGGAAATCCATGGAAGTCGTGGATCGTGCGTGGCCAATCGACGGTAAGGACGTGACTGCCAGTGGTTACCCAGTGGGCGGAAACAACGCAGATCGCTTTGGGGGTTGGAATTGATTTCGACAATCCACGCAATGTGCGCGTGTAAGAGTTTTCTTCGATGGCGTTCATGGGCGAGCCGTGGCCCACGAATAGAACGGGCATCCTCATGGGATCCTCCGCTGTCTTGCACGGCAACAAGGAACTGGCGGTTCTGTTCTGCCGGTACTCGAATCTACTTTTTTCTGGATCGATGAATCCACCGAACCTGCTCGCGCATCAAAGCAGCAGTATACCGTGAGTTGTGTATTGTCGGCGCAGGGAGAATGTATGCGAACTGTTCGTCGAGGATTTCTGGGTATTGCAATCGCAGCAGCGCTACTAGGCGCACTCTCCCTTGGAGTGAATGCCGCTTCACCGCATCCCACCAACTCCTTTCCTAAGCCCGCAATTGATGAGCAGGTTGCCGCCAGCAAGGGAAAGCAGGAAACCGCGGTGCTCTCTGGCGGCTGCTTCTGGGGTATGCAAGCGGTTTACCAGCATACTCGTGGAGTGATTTCTGCTACCTCAGGCTATGCGGGCGGAACTGCAGACACGGCTCACTATGAGCAGGTGGCAACGGGAAGCACCGGGCACGCCGAAAGCGTCAAGGTTGTATACGACCCGTCGCAGATCACCTACGGACAAATCTTGATGATCTTTTTTTCCGTCGCTCACAATCCAACCGAGTCGAACAAGCAGGGCCCGGACTGGGGCACGCAATATCGCTCCTCGATTTTCTATGAGAATGAGGAGCAGAAACGCATTGCCAGCGCCTACGTAGCGCAACTTGAGGGCGCAAAAGTCTATCCCCAGAAAATTGTTACGCAAATTGTTGGGCTAAACGGCTTCTATCCCGCGGAAGCCTATCACCAGGATTACGTGAAGCACCATCCCAACAATCCGTACATAACCATCAACGACTTGCCAAAATTGGCCAATCTGAAAAAAGAGTTTCCGGAACTGTACCGGGAAAACTAGGCCGGTTCATTTTTTCCCTGGGCGCTCCGTGAGGGGTGTTCCATCAGGCTTGGGCAGCGGCACCTTCTTGCTCCCCGAGTCCGCATCCCCCAGTAATACTTCTAAATTCGGATACGCGTAAATCGTTGGCGCGTGACTGGCCATCAAGCCACCCGTGTCCGCCGTGGGACCGTAATTACTGTGGAGGTCTCGGCCCAACATGCGCAACATGGCCATCTGTTGCCCGCGATGGTGCGCCGTGTGTGCGATGCGCCGAGTAAGCACCCAGGCCATCGAGCGCGTAACGCTGAAAAACGGCGTTTCCGATTCAAACCAGCCTTCGTTTTTGCCTTCAAGCGCGGCAAGACGTTTGCCGCTATCTTCAGCGTAGCGCCGAATGAACTCGACCCGTGTCTCCTGCGTGGGCAATGGCGGCGCGGCAACATCAACATTGAGCATGCTCATGAACCAGAAGTTCTCGCTGACGCACTGGTGTACCATCTGCTCCAGAAAACTCCGCCCGCGGGCATCGTCCTGCTTGGGGCGAAACGGCATGTCGCGGTCTTGAATCTCCGACCAGACTCCCAGTACCTTGATTCGCTCGGTTGCATATGTCTCCACCAGAAAGTCATAGCGCACGTTGCACCTCGCTTAAGTGTAAATTTCCCCATGTACCTCAGATTGATTCTTGACTTGCTACCCGCACAGGCGTATCAAAGTTCCCTGCGCGCAGCGCTGTTTTGTATTGCCTGCCCAATCCTCTACCCACTGCGCGAAAATTCCGAAACGATATGAGGAGGAACCATGTCTGCTGTCCGTGCTATTCCCGAAGGGTATCATTCCATCACCCCGGCGATTACCTGCAAAGGTGCCGCAAAAGCGATCGAATTCTACAAGGAAGTCTTTCACGCGAAAGAAATCTCGCGCATGACCATGCCAAACAACATGATCGGCCATGCCGATCTGATGATTGGCAATTCACATCTGATGCTGAATGACGAGTTTCCGGGTATGGCCTCTGCGCCCGCCCCCAATTCGCTCAGCGCAGTCAACCTGTTCATGTACACCGACAATGTGGATGACCTATTCAATCGCGCGGTGAAAGCTGGCTGCAAGGTGGAGATGCCCTTGAGCAATCAGTTCTGGGGAGACCGCTATGGCAAGTTGCGCGACCCGTTTGGCCATCAATGGGGATTGGCGCAGCACGTCGAGGACGTAGCTCCCGAGGAAATGAAGAAACGGTCCGACGCGTGGGCCGCGCAAATGAGCAAAGCCGCAGGTCAGTCCTAGGCTGCGAAGTCTTAACCGAGAGAAGAGCAGAAATTCACGGCCGCGAACTCCTGAAACTGGGCTCGCGGCCGTTCGACTGTGCGGCCTTTAACTGTAAGAACAAGAAGGGAAATAGCTGAAAATATAACAGTCCCAGTACTATCCCCTGGGGAGAAGAAATTGAGAAGTGTTCTGCACAAGAAAGAGAAGTAAAATGCGATTTTTGCGGTTTTTCATATTGCGGCTCCCACAAAAGCCACATTTTCAATAACTTGCGAACTGTGCAAATGGCAATCAGATTGCGCCTATCTCCATCGAGTGTTCCGCGGGCACTACTAGATCGTTTTGGAGAGGCTTGAATGAAAGTTGAGTTGCTTGGGTTTTTGGTTGTAGCGCTCCTGTTGGTTCCTTTCGCCTATGCGGACGGAACGGTGAACATGGTGTTTACTGGTGTGAATGGCGCGAACGATGGTCACTACTACGTCAGCCCCTACTCGGGAACTATGAACGGGACGCCGGTGGTATTGTTCTGCGACGACATTTTGAATGACGTGAGTATCGGACAGACCTGGACGGCGAATGTCACCAATCTCGCCACAGCTATCAGTTCGAATAATTTCTCGAACACCCGCTACGGTGGAGTTGCGTCATCCAATGTGTATTCGAACCCGAGCGTGGCCTACGAAGAAGTGGCGTGGTTGACCACTCAGTTCGCGAGCCATACCGGCGATTACGTCAGCCTGCAGTATGCCATGTGGGACATCATGAACCCCGGCTCTGAGCCCACCAATTATGGCGATGTGCAGGATTGGCTAAATCAGGCGGGAAAGAATTATGGTTCAATCAATCCCAACAACTTCTCCATCGTGACCAACGACGGGAAATTGAATTTGACTGGACAGGTGCAGGAATTCATCGTGCAGACTCCGGAGCCTAGCGCGTTGGCGCTTCTCGGCTTCGGGTTGCTCGCGCTCGGCGTGCTTCTCGGCCGCGGCCGTCTGACCGCCTAACTTTTCACTTACCCCTCTCAGAACGCCCTCGGTCTTCGGGTCGAGGGCGTTTTTTTTCGTTGCGCTTGACCCGGTTGACTAGGAATGTTCGAGCGGCCAGAGCCACGCGGCACCGCGCACGCCGCTGGCATCTCCATGTTTGGCAGCAATAATCGGCGTATCTGCCTCACCGCCGAATACATATTCCTTAAGGCGCAGGGGCACGTTGCGGTACAGGCGCGGCACTTGCGAAACGCCGCCGCCGATGACGATTACGTCGGGATCGAGAATATTGATGAGGTTGGCGAGGCTGCGCGTCAGGCGATCCTCGTAACGCTCCAGGCAGGCGATGGCGGCCGGTTCGCCTACCTCCATTCGCGCGATGATCTCTTTTCCTTTTACTCCTGAATTTGTGGCGCGTTGGTAATCCATCTCCAGTCCAGTGCCAGAAATCCAGGTTTCCAGGCAACCGTTATGCCCGCAGAAACAGGGCGGGCCGGGGAATTCTTCGGGGCGCGGCCAGGGGAGCGTGTTATGCCCCCATTCACCGCCAACCCCATTGCGCCCGTTGTGCACGCGCCCATCAATCGCCACGCCGCCGCCACAACCTGTCCCGAGGATGACGGCGAACACAAGATGTTTGCCGGCGCCGGCGCCATCGATGGCTTCGGAAACAGCGAGGCAGTTGGCATCATTTGCACAGCGAACTTCGCGGTGAAGAGCAGCGCCCAAATCGCGATCGAAGGGCCGACCGTTCATCCAGGTGGAGTTGGCATTTTTCACCGTGTGCGTTATGCCTGAAATCGTGCCGGGAATGCCAACGCCGACCGTAGCGGGGCGGTGCAGTTCGCGTTCGATGAGTTCGACACCTTCTTTGATAGCACGTACTGTGCCGTCGTAATCATTTCGCGGCGTCGAGACGCGGTGACGATGAAGTTCGCGGCCATCGCCTTCGAGCCCGACAAATTCGATTTTGGTGCCGCCGAGATCGATACCGATACGTAGCTTGCTCGCGGATAGGGAATCAGAGGAAGGGTTCATATGGAGCCGATTCTATCCGCAAAAGTCAAAAAATCCACCTTTGCAAAAGCGAGAAGTCCAAATCATTTTGAAAAAGCGGCAGGATTGGTCTTGAGCAACATGGTGAGGTTCTGGACAATTTGTGAGCAGATCTTCCGGACTTCATCTTCGGTGGGATTCTTGGACATCTCGAATTTAACAAGCGGGATGTAATTGTTGAGCGTAATTATGGGGCCGTATCGAGCGTCGGTATTTTGTGTCACGGCAAGCTGATAGAGAGGCTGATCGGGCCGCGCAAGATTAAATGTGCCGACATACAGGAGCAATTTAGCCCCGCGAGCGCCGCCACCCAACATGGCGCGGCGAACGCGATTGCGAGCATCGGCCTCTGCAAATACGCCGCGAAGTAAAACTCCTGTCGTGGAGACGGAGTTCCCCTGCTGACGCACAGCGTTGTAATCGGCTTTCTGGAAAGCCTGGACCAGCGTGAGAGCGAAGAAATCCATCAAGCGGCGCGCCTGGATGCTGGGAACATCGGAAAGTTCGAAGACGGCGGGGGGAGCATCTTTGGGAGGAGTTTTCTTGGAAGTGTCGGTCGCATTGGGATCCGGCGGAGGGGTCGATGCGGAAGAAAAAAGCTCAAAGTCGCTGATCAGCACTGGGACAGTCGAGGCCGCTGATTCTTGTGCATCCGCGGGAATGGAAAGAACAGTCAGTACCGCGAACGCGGCGAAGGCGCGTGAAAATAATACGACTACTGGTAGAAAAACCTGAAATGCTCGGCGAGAAAGCATGAGAGACTTCCCTTCCCGGCTGGGGTGGGAAAAGCATACGCGAAGCGAATGGGGAAACAAAATGAAACGAAATGGTATTTTGAGAGCGGGGATCAGTGTACTCGCTCTGACATCACTGACGAGTACGATGCCGGCAGTCGACGGCGATCCCTACGCGCCGCTGAAGCTGTATGACGGGAGCTGGGAAGTGAAAATCCGTGGACCGGAGAAAAAGGTGGACCAACTGGAGAATCACTGCGCGCTGACGGGCCTGTTTTTCTCCTGCGAGCAAAAGGTGAATGGAAAGAGTACGGCACTGGTGGTTTTTCTGCCGCAGGGGAAGACGGCGAGTGGCGCTCAGGAATATCGCACACAATCCCTGCTTGCGGATGCGAGCAAAGCAGGAGATTGGGGACGCCTGGTGATTGATGGAGATACCTGGGTGTACTCCTGGGAAGGCGGCGACGAGAAGAGGCCCCTTCACTGGCGAAATACAAATCACTTCACTGGCAAAGATAAGAACCATTTTGAGGTGCAGAATTCCGAGGACGGTACTGTCTGGAAGGCACAAATGGCGGGGGATGAAGAACGAAAGAAGTAGCTCGCGGCCTGTAATGGTCAAAACCAAAAACGCCCGCCAGGGAAAATCTACGAGGTGGGCGCGAAGTATCTGGACAATTTAAGTCGGTCGACTAGCTGTGGTTCTTGTTGGCGCTTTCGGCGGCCAGCTTGAGTTCCTGATTCACCTGATCGAGTAGTTCCCTGGCCTTTCCCGCATGGCCCTGCATGTCCCACTCGTTGGCTTGTTGCGCGGCAACGATCTTCTCCCAGGCCTGCTGAGAAAGACGCTGCGCTGCGGCGAGATTGGGATGTTTCTTTCCGCTGATATTTTCGACAGGCTTCTGGGCAACGGCAACACCACCCCAGATAAGAGCGGCACCCAAAACGCCCGCGCCAATCAATTTCGTTTTTGTCATGATGGACGTGAATCTCTTTTAGACATTTTTTAGGGCTATCGGACAAAAGATCGGCAAACGAAGAGAACTGCAATGCCGATAGTGGAGGACATGCAGTCTAGCAGCAAGGGAATCGACAGAGTTGGGATACGCAAGAGATACCGGACTTGAGGGCAGTGGCGCGACGAAAGATTAACGGGTTGAGGCGGCGCGGGCTTCCATTTTTGCGGGCTGTCCGACGCCAAGCTGAATCATCAGGCCATGCGCGTCCCACATCGCCTGCGAGTCCAGAATTTTCCCATTGGAAAGCTGATGAATGGTGATTCCGGGGACGGACACTTTTTTGTTTGTAGGGGCGATGCCGAAAACTTCGCCCTTGTGCGTGCCACTGATGATCCAGGCGGCGACGACTTTATCCTTCTCACAGACGTATTCATCGACAGAAAAGCGCAAATCGGGAAATGCAGCAACGAACCGTTGCACCTGTGTTTTGTATGCGGCAGGTCCTACCGCAGACCCCGTAAATGTGGGGTCGATCAGTGCATGGCTTTTGGAAATGACCTCGTCGGCAACATTCAGCTTTCGTTCGTTCCAGACTTCTTTGTAGAGGCGGCGGACAACATCTTTGTTGCTACTGGCCATCATGGAAACCTCCCCAACTAACACGAGTGGCGTTCCGCAGATAGGAGCCGGCCTGAGGACGGAGAGATAAAGAAGAAAAAGGCAAGCTCGGGGCGAGAGTACTCCCAAAACAAGAGAGTTGCAACGGCTGGGGTCCATGGGAAAAAGTAGCTGAGAAGTCGCAGGAGAATGAGAAGCGATTGCTTGTATTGCATGGAATTACAACGTGGTATAGTGCCGCGCTATTAAAGGGGGAAGCCATGCAAACGACTGGAACCAAGATGGAACATCAGGAATCGCTACCTAATCCCGATGCGGCAACCATGCTGCGGCGGTGGTTTGATGAGGTCTGGAACAAAGGAATGGCGACCACGATCGATGATCTCTTTCCTTCGGATGGCGTGATGTGGGGAGTTGGGCGACCGGAAGTTGCCTCGCACGGGCCCGCGGAGTTTAAGGTGTTTTATGCAGCGTTGCGTACTGCCTGTCCCGATGTGCAGATCACGCTGGAGAAAGTGGTGCAGGAGGGCGATACCGCCTTTGCGCGCTGGACAGGAACGATGACGCATACAGGCGAAGGCCTGGGAATCGCGCCAACCAACAAACGACTGAGACTGTGCGGGATGTCGGCACTGAGAGCGCGCGACGGAAAAATTGTGGAGGGCTGGAATATCTGGGATCAGGTGGGCATGGCGCGGGAACTGGGGGTGCTGGAAGGCCACGCCGCGATTCTGTTCCGGTAGAAATCAAGGTGGCTCTGTCGGACCGAATACTTGTCGGCGGAAATGTCGGCGCGCCAACAATATTACTTATAAATATATTTTACAGTATGTTATTCATTCGAATTTGATGTTGTCACCTTCGAACAGAATTCGCACGAGAGAACTGCCTGAAACGACGCGACTGATTCGAGGACGCGATTTAAAACAAAATGCCGGTTTCAGATAGATGAAAATGTCGACAATCGTGTCGGCGCCTATATGTCGCCGACAATGATCTTTTATTAGCGGGGCCACAGCCAGCCGAAGGTGCCGGCGGTGAGCAAGCCGTAGACCAGCCCATCGATTACTTCCTTGGTCGTCATGGCCCAGGGCTGGCCTTTCCAGATGGCGTTGCTGATGCTCCCGAAGCCATAAGCCATAAACGCCGCGGTACCAGCTACGCGAAACACGACGAGATAGTTCACACCGGGGGCTACCGTGTGTCCCGTTAGGTAGGCGACGAAGAAGCTGATCAGTAAAGAGTAAGCAAACCACAGCCCCAGCAATTTGGGCATGGCGACGGGGCCATTGGGAGCGATACTCATCATGCCCACGGGCCCTTCCTTGAATTTTTCTAGAGTCGCCGGCGAGCTCATCTCTTTGTGCGTGGAATAGGGAAACATATAGAGACCTTGTCGCACACCGGCAGCGCGCAGGGCCGCACGGACTTTATCTTCGTCGGGAAGTTGGCGATAGTCGCCGCGGTGATACGGCAGCAGCATGTGCATGATGGAGCTGGCAATGAAAACAATGACGGCAGACAGAACGATCGGTAGCCAAAGCGCAGACAGAGGAACCATGGAAAGCCTCCTGGTGGCGAAGTCAATCGGGTGAGATTGCACGCGAGGCTATCTTCTTCCGGGCTGGCGGTCAAGGGTATAGAGTTCAACTGGTGTCAAACCTCTTTAGAAATGTCCCCTTGTTTACCCCATTAGAAGTGTCCCCTTTTTTGAATTTACTGTTGTTGTTCGAGAGCCCGCTGGAGTGAAGCCCTGCGCCGCGGTTTATGCGGCGCGTTTAGGGCGAAACGGAAGCGGGCTCTCGAACGGCCGATCCCACCTGCCATCCTTGCGGCTTCCCCAGTTTCGTCTCCTGCTTAAAACTTTTGCGCCACGGATGTCTTAGCGCCGGCTTCCAACTCCCCTCCGTGATTTGCTTCCCGCTCGCTTTCTCCAATTTCGCCGGGATCGCTCGTGGTCGCTCCACCAGGTCTTCGTACTCCATTCGCTCCCCGCGATAGCGCACCTCCACCGCCCCATCTTCCCACTCGCACACTTGGGCCTTTAACTGTGTCGGCCCATAATGCTTGGCTCCTGGCTTGAGCTGCAGAAAATGTCCGCGGTACTGCACCACCCAATCGTTGCTGATCCATCGTTCCGTCTCTAGTCGAAAAACCTCTCGCAACCTCGCCGCACTTGGCCTCCGGACGTGGTAGTCCTCCGGTCGCGCCGCTTCCCGGGCAAATCGTCGGTTGTGCTCCGGAAGATATTCCGCTTCCAAATACGCATTCGCGGCTTGGTAATCCTGGATCCCCTTGCGCCGCAGTTTCTTTACCAGGCGATCTTGATGGACCCCGTTATTTCGCTCTACGCGACCTTTCGCTTGCGGTGAACTCGCCGCGATGATGCGGATCTCCAGCCGCTCGCACATGCGTCCGAACTGCGTCGTGGCCGCCTTTCCTTGCAGTCGTTCTCTTTCCGTGGGCTCACGCTTATAGACATTCTTCCAATCCGTGTACAACGCCCGGGGAACTCCATACTTCTCAATCCACGATCGCAGTACCCCCGCCGCTGCCCAGATCGTCTCTTGTTCACCTATCCGGCAGTTCGTATCTCCCGTGGCGTCATCCACCATGTTCATCAGACAGCCCCGTGGCCCTCGTGCTTCAAACCATGCATGGAAACTTCCATCCAACTGCACCAGGTCGCCAAAGTGTTCCCGCCGCGCTCTCCGCTTCCGGTGTGCTTTCCGTCTCCGCATGCGGCTCCATAATCCTTCCTCCAGCATCCAGCGCCGCAACGTCTCTTCTCCCACTTTCAGCCCATCCTCATCCGCTAAATGCTCCGCGGCCAGCGTGGGGCCAAATCGCTCCTGTTCCGTACCCGAATACTTCTTCCGGATCAGCTGCAGAACCCTCCGCCGGAACGCTTCCGGCTTCGCGCGGTTCGAACCTCTCCCCGCACTGCGGTGCTGCAGACCTTTCGCTCCTTCTCCTCGATATCGTTTCCAGAGTCTCTTCGTCTGCCGGTAACTTAACTCCAGTATCTTCGCCGCATCGGTCAGCCGAAGTGTCTGACTCTTCACCCGTCCCAATACCTCTGCGCGCCGAAGTTCCCTCGTGCTCATCGCTGTCCTCTTCAACCGGACCTCCTCTGGAGGTCCGAGTTTAGGGGACATTTCTAATGGGGGCGGAAGGGGACATTATCAAAGAGGTTCAACTGGGTATAGAGTTCAACAGGGTATAGAGTTCGCTCAGGGTGGCGATAAAAAGCATGTAGCGATTGCATATTCGCAGGCATCGGAGAATTTATGGAATTCAGACAGCTTGGTCATTCTGGTTTGCAGGTTCCGGTTCTCAGCTTCGGGACGGGAACATTTGGCGGCGCGACGGAATTTTTCAAAGCGTGGGGGAGCAGTGATGTCGCCGAAGCCACGCGCCTGGTGGATATTTGCCTGGACGCGGGCGTAAATCTATTTGATACGGCCGACGTGTATTCTCGCGGAGTGTCCGAGGAAGTCCTGGGCAAAGCGATCGTCGGGAAGCGCAACCGGCTGCTTATTTCGACCAAGGCGACTTTTCGGATGACGGACGGGCCCAATGAACTGGGATCTTCTCGTCATCACCTGATTGCGTCTTGCGAAGACAGTCTTCGCCGGCTTGGCGTGGATCACATCGACATTTACCACATGCACGGATTCGACGCGATGACTCCCGTTGAGGAAACGCTGAAGACGCTCGACACGCTGGTGCAAAGCGGAAAAGTGAGGTACATCGCCTGCTCGAATTTTTCGGGCTGGCACCTGATGAAATCGCTTTCGGTGTCGGAGCGTTATGGATGGTCGCGTTACGTGGGGCATCAGGTCTATTACTCGCTGATTGGGCGGGAATATGAATGGGAATTGATGCCGCTGGCCTTGGATCAAAAAGTCGGGGCGCTGGTGTGGAGTCCCTTGGGGTGGGGCCGACTTACGGGAAAAATTCGCAGGAATCAACCACTGCCCGCAACGAGCCGATTGCATAAGACGGCAGATTTCGGACCGCAGGTTGAGAATGAATACTTGTATAAGGTAGTGGATGCGCTCGATGAGGTTGCTAAAGAAACCGGGAAAACTGTTCCGCAGGTTGCGCTGAACTGGCTGTTGCAGCGACCCACGGTGGTAAACGTCATCATCGGTGCGCGCAATGAGGAGCAGTTGCGGCAGAACCTAGTCGCGGTGGGATGGAGCCTTAACACCGACCAGGTCGCGAAGCTGGATGCCGCGAGCAATCGCGCTCCGATTTATCCGTATTGGCATCAGCGGCAGTTCGAGCGTAATCCCGCGCCAACTTCTTAAATTGAGTTGTTCAACCAAACTTGACGTAGTGATTCTTCCGTTGAGGAGTTCTCCATGAAAGAGACCGTTCAGGAATACATGCAGCGCATGCAGAAGCTAACTGCCGGCAAGAATCACGTAAAAGTTCAGGCAGAAACCGCGAAGAAGTTGCAACGACTGCTGAACCGTGTGCCGGCGGCGAAACTGCGAAAGCGCCCTGCGCCGGATAAATGGTCGGTAGCAGAAATCGTGACGCATCTGGCGGATGCAGAAATCGCCTACAGTTGGCGGATCCGGTTCATTCTCGGCGCTCCAGGCTCGCCAATTCAAGGCTTCGATCAGGACGGCTGGGTTGAAGCCATGCATTATGAAAAGCGCGACCCGCGCCAGTCGCTAGAACAATTCCGTGCCCTGCGCGAAGTGAATCTGGCGCTCTACAAGAGGCTCACAGCGGAGCAGTGGAAACAGTACGGTATACACAGCGAGCGTGGAGAAGAATCCGTTGAACGCATCGTGATGCTGCTGGCTGGGCACGATTTGAATCATCTGGCGCAGATCGAGGGAATTTTGAAGTCAAAGAAGAAGTGAAGCGGTGGATGTTGTGACACCAGAATGACACACGAATCATTCAAATATCATGTGAGAGTATTTCAGGAGAGACTTCTGTCGCACCTACGGTGCTTTTGGTTTTGGGTGTTGGTTACCCACCACCTACGGGGTGGGCTAAGTTGTGCCGCGCAGCTGGCGCTGGACTGGGTTTCTTGGAAGGAAATTCCTTGCTACTTGCGGGATTCGTGCAAGTCTAGCGAGAGAACACCTGCGTAGCGCTTGAAATCGGGATCGGTGGAAAAGATGGCCCATCCGCGCGATTGTGCGACCGCACAAATCAGCATGTCGGAAACGGAGACGGCTAATCCTTTGCTGCGGCTCTGGTTGCCGACGGCCGCCGCAGCCTCATAGTCCAAAGTGGCGAGCGGTTCATCCGGGAAGGAACGTAGAATTTCCTGGAGCTTGGCAAACTGCGCCGGAGTCTTGATTCCAGAGAGCAGTTCCTGGCGCACGAGCCCGATGATTTTCGCGCGGCCCTCCTTGATCAACTCCGTTAATTCAGCGATCACGGCTTTTTCCGAAGAGCTCAAATCACGAGGAGACCGGCGCAACGCCAGCGACCATACGGAAATGTCGACCAGGACGTTCACGAGCGCTTTCGCACGCGCTCGCGTTTGTAAACGTAGGTGGGAGCATATTCAATCGTCCCGAAAAGCGGAAGGAGAGCCGCCTGCTTTCGCCGCCGGATGTACTCGTCCAGGGCAGCGTTGACCGTGTCTTTCTTGGTCTTGTGGCGGCCGAGCTTTTGCGCCTGCTCGATTAGCCGGTCGTCGATGGCCAGATTGGTTGGCATCGCGGACTTCCCTACACTATAGCCTACACATTATACTGTGTAAGCAAAAGGGCTAATACATGACCTTCGAGACAGTTGGTTGATTGCCGCAGATAGAGTTGCGTCGCGCCAGGCGACTAGTGGAGAAATAAAAAAAGGCCGCTACAATGGCAGCGGCCTTTCGTGTTGTTGGTAGCTCGATGATAACCGATAACGATCTGACAGAATCTGCCCGAATCTGCCGCGACTTCAGCCGAAGCCGAAGAAGGGTAGTGAGTAAAAAATGAGTCTAGCAAACCACTATCTCCGAAGAGATATGGGATGCAGTTGGAGATCATCGTCCGCACACCATAGCGGAGTAGATCTCGCTTTATTTAGAAAGGAGGTGATCCAGCCGCAGGTTCTCCTACGGCTACCTTGTTACGACTTCACCCCAATCATGAGTCATACCTTGGGCGCTTGCCTCCTTGCGGTTAGCGTAGCGACTTCTAGTACAACTCACTTTCGTGATGTGACGGGCGGTGTGTACAAGGCCCGGGAACGTATTCACGGCGTCGATCTGATACGCCATTACTAGCGATTCCGGCTTCATGCAGTCGAGTTGCAGACTGCAATCCGAACTGAGCAGAGTTTTCTCCGATTAGCTCCCCCTCGCGGGTTGGCAACGGTTTGTACCCTGCATTGTAACACGTGTGTAGCCCTGGACATAAAGGCCATGCGGACTTGACGTCATCCCCACCTTCCTCTCCGTTATCCGGAGCAGTCCACGTAGAGTTCCCTCCTTGCGGAGTGGCAACTACGTGCAGGGGTTGCGCTCGTTGCGGGACTTAACCCAACACCTCACGGCACGAGCTGACGACAGCCATGCAGCGCCTATACTAGTGTCCCTTGCGGGAAGGCAATATTTCTAAAGCTGGTCACTAGCATTTCGAGCCCAGGTAAGGTTCCTCGCGTAGCGTCGAATTGAACCACATGTTCCACCGCTTGTGCGGGCCCCCGTCAATTCCTTTGAGTTTCAGTCTTGCGACCGTACTCCCCAGGTGCAGGACTTAACGCGTTAGCTCCGGGACGACGCCCGAACGGGCGGCACCCCAAGTCCTGATCGTTTAGGGCTAGGACTACCAGGGTATCTAATCCTGTTTGCTCCCCTAGCTTTCGTTCCTCAGCGTCAGTAGTGATCCAGCTCGCCGCTTTCGCCACGGGTGTTCCTGCAGATATCTACGCATTTCACCGCTACACCTGCAATTCCACGAGCCTCTCTCACACTCAAGCACAGCAGTTTTGGAAGCAGCCTCTGGGTTGAGCCCAGAGATTTCACTCCCAACTTGCCGCACCGCCTACGAACCCTTTACACCCAGTAATTCCGAACAACGCTGGCCCCCTACGTCTTACCGCGGCTGCTGGCACGTAGTTAGCCGGGGCTTCTTATACTGGTACCGTCAATCCCTTGCGGGTTTTCTTCCCAGTCGAAAGGGGTTTACACTCCGAAAAGCTTCATCCCCCACGCGGCGTCGCTGCATCAGGCTTTCGCCCATTGTGCAAGATTCCCCACTGCTGCCTCCCGTAGGAGTCTGGACCGTGTCTCAGTTCCAGTGTGGCTGATCATCCTCTCAGACCAGCTACCGATCATTGCCTTGGTGAGCCGTTACCTCACCAACTAGCTAATCGGGCGCGGGCTCCTCCTCTGACGCATTACTGCTTTGAATCCAAAAACCGAAGTTCTCGGAATTTTATGCGGTATTAGCCCGCCTTTCGGCGGGTTATTCCCCATCAGAGGGCAGATTGCCCACGTGTTACGCACCCGTGCGCCGTGCGCCGGCCTGTATTGCTACAGACTGCGCACGCGACTTGCATGTGTTAAGCACGCCGCCAGCGTTCGTTCTGAGCCAGGATCAAACTCTCGTTTGAAGCCTGTCGCTTGGCGCAAAAAAAATAGCTTGGATAAAATCCAAGCCAGCCTGCCAAGCAAAATTGTTAGTCGCTCAAATTATACTCAGCTCATTGAAGCTCGAAATCTCCAATGAGGTCGAACAGATTCTGGCACATCGTATCGGTTGTCAAAGAGCTATGGCCTCCCTGTCCTGCAGAGTGGCTTACAACAACTAGGTAAGATTAGCAGACCCACCAGAAATGTCAACACTTCGTTACGAAGTATCCGCAGATTTCCACAAAGAATTCGCGTGGCGCTCGTAAGTCGTTGCAACATGATAGGATGCGCGACGAAGAGAGGTTGTTGAAATCGTGCCACGAGCACATAAAAGAGCAATACCAAAAACGAAAAAACGCTCGGAACTGGCGGAAAAACTAAATAGGGTCTTGCGAAAGCAGGGCTCTGTGAAGCCGGGTGAGCGCATCGGAGTGGCGGTTTCCGGGGGCGCAGACTCCATTGCGCTACTGGGGGTTTTGCTGGAATTGCGCGCGGAATTGGGGATTGTCCTCGTCGTGGTGCACTTCAACCATCAATTGCGTGGACAAGCCTCGGATGCGGACGAGAAATTTGTAAAAAAGCTGGCGGAGCGAAACAGATTGGAATTCCTTGCAGGCCGTGCTGATGTGGCGGGACGGACAAATCGCGAGCGGGGCAATCTGGAAGATGTGGCGCGCAAATCGCGCTATACCTTTTTTGAAAAACTGCAAAGCGAAGGGCATGTACCGAAAATCGCCGTGGCGCATACGGCAGACGATCAGGCGGAGACGGTGCTAGCGCACATTTTGCGAGGGACGGGCCTAAGCGGCTTGCGTGGAATTCATCCGCAAACTCCCGTGGTGTTCCGGCCGCTGTTGGGAGTGCGTCGTAAAGAGCTGCGCACATATTTGAAAGCTCTTAAGCTGACGTGGCGCGAAGACGAGAGTAATCACGATACTAGTCGTACGCGTGCTCGGGTTCGCAAGAAACTTTTGCCGCTACTGGAAAAAGATTTCAATCCGGGCGTCGTCGAGCATCTCTGCCGACTGGCCGAATTGGCGGGAGAGTCCGAGGACTTCCTGGAGACACAGGCTGCGGAATGGATAAAGAAGACAACGCGCCACACTGCAACCAACGAAATCGAAGTCGTGCTGGCGGATCTGCTGAAGGCGCCGGACGCCCTGCAAACAAGAGTATTACGCGGGATCATCACGCAAACAAAAACGCGCGAAGGACAACTGAGTAAAGATCACGTGGATGCGGTGTTAGAACTCGCATCACAGAAGGACAGCGGAAAAGCCCTGGAGGTGCCCGGCGGCGTAGAAGTCCGGCGCGAAAAAGAGCTGCTGCGATTCCGGGGAACGCACAAGGTAAGTAAATCTGGAACCATAAATGAGGCGCAGGATTATATGTATCAAATCGATTTGAGAGGCGGCCCGATGGAGGTGCAACTTGTGGAACTTTCCTGCGTCCTGCACTTCAGGGAGATTGACTGGCCTGCGGAAGGGGGAGAAACTAGAGAGAGAGGGGCGGTCCTGGATTCAGCACGTTTGCGGCAACCTCTTGTTCTGCGCAACTGGAAACCCGGAGATGCGATGCGTCCGAAGGGCCACCAGCGGGTGCACACGTTGGCGCGGCTTCTAAATGAGAAGGCCGTCAGCCGATGGGAAAAGCAGAAGTGGCCGGTGCTCACGAGCGGCGAGAAAGTTGCCTGGGTCCGAGGACTGGCCGAGGCTGAAGAATTCGCGGCGGGGCCCGAAACACGAAAAGCAATTCTGATCAGCGAGGAACCGTTATTGTGAGCAAGGCAAGCGCTGCGACGTACACCGCGGCACGAATTGCGAATCGCGTGAAGGAACTGGGCCGGCAGATCTCGAAGGAGTGCCGAGGGCGGCGGTTGGACGTCGTCATCACCATGAACCGCGGGTTTATGTTCGGAGCGGATTTGGTTCGCGCGCTTGATATTCCGGTGGCGTTACATTTCCTTCGGGAAGACGTGCGCGACGTGGAACAGGGCGGCAAGATCAGGCGCGAAGTATTTTTCGGGGACCGCGCGACGGTGAGTGCCGGCAGAGAACGGCCAGAACTGAAGGGCCGGGACGTATTACTGGTCGATGTAGTGCTGGACCGCGGGATTACTCAGGATTTTCTGTTGCGGCGCATTGGAGAGAGCGGGCCGCGATCGCTGCGGTTGGCGGTGCTGCTGGATAAGACGTCGAAGCGCCGGGTGGCTCTGGAACCCGATTACTTTGGATTCCGGACCGCATCTAACCAGGTGTGGACTGGGTACGGCTTGCCAGAGACCAGTGGATTGGGAAGAAGCGGGAAACACCTGGTGGCTGGGACGACATCTAAGAAGAGTAAGCAGAAACGAAGCGCGAAAAAGAGGTAACTTGGGGAAAGCGGTTTCGGAAGAGCAAGAAGCAAGGTCTACAGGTACAGAGTGAGGTCAAAAGTGAATTCCAGTTCTACGGCGAAAACAGTTCTTTTCTGGATATCGATTGTGTTTCTTGGCGTGATGTTGTGGAGACTGGTCTCCAACAGCACCCAGGCCGCACATGAAGAAACCCCAAGCTATAGCGTGTTCGTGGCAAAGGTCGATGAAGGCGACGTGAAAGAAGTAACGATGTACTTGTCGCCGAACAGTTACGAGGTCCGGGGAGAATACTCAAAGCCCGCGAACCAGAAGTTCGTGATCACCGTGCCGAAGGAAAATGCGCCGGACCTGACGAAACTGCTCCACGACAAATCCGTTTCGATGAGTGTGAAAGAAGTGCGCAGCAGCGACTGGGTGCTGATTCTGTTGAACGCGCTGCCACTGTTATTGCTGGCTGGGTTTGTGTTTTTCCTGATGCGTCAGATGCAGGCTGGTGGAAACAAGGCGCTAAGCTTTGGCAAGTCGCGCGCGCGGCTGCTCTCCGCACAGCAGAAGAAGGCAACATTTAAGGATGTCGCGGGCAGCGACGAAGCGAAAGAAGAGCTGCAGGAAATTATCGAGTTTTTGAAAGACCCGCAGAAATTCCAAAAGTTGGGAGGACGCATTCCCAAGGGCGTGCTGCTGGTCGGACCTCCGGGCACGGGCAAGACTTTGCTGGCGCGGGCGATTGCCGGTGAAGCGAATGTGCCGTTTTTCTCGATTTCGGGTTCAGACTTCGTGGAAATGTTTGTGGGCGTGGGCGCAAGCCGCGTACGCGATTTATTCGAGCAGGGCAAGAAGAACGCGCCCTGCATCATTTTCATTGATGAAATCGATGCGGTTGGCCGTCACCGCGGCGCCGGCCTGGGCGGCGGACACGACGAGCGCGAACAGACCTTGAACGCGTTGCTGGTGGAGATGGATGGATTCGAGACTAACGAAGGCGTGATCCTGATTGCCGCGACAAACCGGCCGGACGTGCTGGACCCCGCGCTGTTGAGGCCGGGACGCTTTGACCGGCGCGTGGTTGTAGCGCGCCCCGATGTGAAGGGCCGCGAGGAAATCTTGCGGGTACACACGCGCAAAGTGCCACTGTCTGATGATGTGGAAATGTCGATCATCGCGCGTGGTACGCCGGGCTTTTCTGGTGCTGACTTGGCGAACCTGGTGAACGAAGCGGCGTTGTGGGCTGCCCGGCAGAACCGGAAGTTCGTGATGATGGTGGACTTTGAGATGGCCAAAGACAAAGTCATGATGGGCGTGGAACGCCGGTCGATGATTTTGTCTGACGAAGAGAAGAAGAACACGGCGTTTCACGAAGCAGGTCATGCCCTGGTGGCGGCGACGACTCCTGGAGCGGATCCCGTGCACAAGGTCACGATCATTCCGCGCGGAATGGCGCTGGGATTGACGATGCAATTGCCGGAAGCCGACAAGCACACCTACACCAAGGATTATCTGGAAGGCATGTTGGCCGTGCTGATGGGCGGGCGTACTGCCGAAGAAATTTTCCTGGGGCACATTACGACCGGCGCGGGTAACGACATCGAACGCGCTACGGATATCGCGCGCAACATGGTTTGCGAGTGGGGCATGAGCAATCTGGGCCCTCTGGCGTTTGGCAAGAAGGAAGAGGCGATCTTCCTGGGACGCGAGATCGCGCAGCACCGCGACTTCAGCGAAGACACCGCCGTGCAGATCGACAAGGAAGTGAAGCGGATCGTCGGCGCGGCGTACGACAAGGCCTACAGCATTCTGCAGAGCAATCGCGACACGCTGGAAAAAATCGCGGCGGCGTTGTTGGAACGCGAAGTTCTGGATGCCAACGAAGTGCGGTTACTGATGGAAGGCAAGCCGCTGCCAGAAAAAGTACGGACCCCGCCTACACCGCCGGCTCAAGGAGCGACGGCGGCGGACCCCAAGGTGGTGAAGCCGGAACTGCGGCCCGCACCGGGATTCACGCACGGGGATTCACCGGCGAAGGCGTAGGGAAGTTCCAGGTAATCAGTTTAAGTCTTAGGTAAACCCTTGGGGCGCGCGCAATCGCGCCCCTTTTTTGTGTGCGCACACGAAAATGGAACTTTTCAAGATTGGCCGATTCACCGATGAAGAAACGGCCGCACGTGGCGACGATATAGCTCACCACTACCACAACACATTTGCCGTCGAGGATGATAAAGGCGGCCCACGAGTTCGAGTAGGTTCGGCCCATGATCCTGTTTCGGTCTTTCGTACACTCGCTTCCTTATTCGCGGAACCTCTTTTTATTCTGATTGTTCTGCATACATCTCGCTGCAGCAATCCCTTGGGACGATATCAGAGTCCGCCACTTAGACACTTAGGATTAACCAAGATGCTCTCGGAATTCGGCACTTTTCTAGCTACCGACGCACGGCTTGATATTTGGGTGCACTTTCCAACGGACAATGTGACGCTTGTACTCGACCGTCACAACGTTCTGAATGCGTATGGCCCTATCAAACAATTTGAAGAGGTGCTTGGCGGACTCGGAATTAGAAAAGGGACCGTGGACATTCCCGTTCCGCACTGCCACCACTATCACGAAGAATTTGATCTAAGTGAAATCGAGATTCTGCGTTGGTTCGATTGGAAAAGAACGGACCTTCGGCCAGAGGATTACCAGCGTTAGTTATTCCTCACTCTGCTCTTAGCGTGTTAAAGTGCGAAATTATGGCGATGATTGATGAGATTATCGACGGCCGGACCGACCTGGTATTCGAGTATCTTGCTGAAGGTCATCCCGCAAATTCTAGTGACAAAGACGGGGTGACACTGATTCAGTGGTGCGCGTATTACGGCGACGTAAGCGCAATCAAGTATCTAATGGAGAAGGGGGCGAAGCTCGAACCACTTGGCGACGATTTAGGATTAGTTGCGGCCTGCTTTCACGGGCACTGGCGGCTGTGCAAGTTTTTGCTTGAGCACGGCGCGGATGTTAACCGCCCGGAAGCGGACTCAGGCGAGACGCCGCTGCATTCGACGTTGTGCACAACGAGGCGTTTGACGCATAACCTGGTGATGAAGGTACTCCTGGCCCATGGTGCGAATGTGAATTGCGCTACGAAGCACAACGCAGAAACCGGCGGATTCATGCGTGATTGCCGGACCAAGGGCGAAACCCCCTTGCATCGCGCTGCGGCATTCGGCGACGAAGTGACAATTCAGATGCTGCTGGACGCAGGTGCGGTGCTCGATGCGAAAGACATGAATGGCGAGACGCCGCTGTCGTGGGCGAGTTGGTATTTGCGGCCTGCGTCCATACTAAAAAAACTCTGTTACGGCGATCACCGCGTACATCCTAATTGCACGGGCATGGAGGCCAATCTGCTGGGCAAGCCACACGAGTAAGTCTGAATGTTTACGGGATTAAAATTGGCGTAGAATACGGCTATGGGACTGAAAGACGGAGAAAACCTGAATGTAGTCTGTCCGTGCTGCCAGGCGAAACTGGTGATCGATCCGATATTCGGCGCGGTGCTGTCTCACGAGGCGCACGTGAAGCCTGGGCCCGACGTGGACTTAACGCAGGCCGAGAGCATCCTGGAACAACAGAAACGGCAGCGCGAAGATAAATTTGCGGATTCGTGGTTTCAGGAAACCAACAAGGAAGACATTCTGTCAAAGAAATTCGAAGAGGCCATGAAGAAAGCCAAGGACGCGCCGGCAGGAAAGCCCCTACGTGACTTCGATTTGGATTAGCGCCGGCGTAACAAAGTCCCGCGAGCAGCGAGAGAAGTTCCCTTCCCGATGAATCACAGAAAAAAGTACAGATTGAAGCTGCGGACGCGGAATTTGAATCTGGGCGAACGAACGCTGGTGATGGGCGTGTTGAATGTGACGCCCGACAGTTTTTCGGATGGGGGCAAGTATTTCAGCCTGAAGTTGGCCGTTGAAGGCGCACTGGCGATGGAACGCGCGGGTGCGGATATTTTGGACATTGGCGGAGAGTCGACGCGGCCGGGATCTGGTGGAACGGCGACAGCGGAAGAAATCTCAAGGGTGCTACCCGTATTGGAAGCGTTGCGTGGGCGGCTGAAAATTCCGATATCGATTGATACGCGGAAGGCCAGAGTGGCGGAAATTGCGCTGGGCGCGGGCGCAGAAATTGTGAACGACATTTCGGGACTGAAAAATGACCCAGAATTAGCGAAGGTGGCGGCACGGCACAGGGCTTTGATCATTTTGATGCACATGCGTGGGACCCCTCGGACAATGCAGAAAGCGCCGTTTGCTAAAGATGTGGTGAAGGATGCATTCAAGGGATTGAGAGAATCTGTGGCGAAGGCGCGCAAAGCGGGAATCGCCAGAACACAGATTGTGATTGATCCGGGTATAGGGTTCGGTAAGAGCTATGCGCAGAATTATGAGCTGATCGAACGGCTGCCGGAGTTGGCAAAGCTTGGGTACCCACTTCTGGTAGGCACATCGCGCAAAGGATTTATTGGTGCGCCATTGGGGCGCAACGGAAAACCACTTGCGGCGGAAGAGCGCATTTGGGGCACGGCGGCAACGGTTGCGGCAAGCATCTTGAATGGCGCGCATATTGTGCGGGTGCATGATGTGGCAGAGATGGTACAGGTGGTGAGGGTCACGGACTGCATTTTGATTCCTGAGTTGCGACACAAGAATCAGGTCTGAATAGCCGGGACGCAGAAAGAGAGAATTCATGTTGAAGACCTTACGCGCGAGTATTGCCGTTTCCGCGGGCTTAGTGATTCTGGCAAGCGGAGCTTGCGCGCAACTGCCTCCGGTAAAAACCGATCCGTTGCATCCGGCGCAGATGATTCAGGGCGCCGGAGCATGCTCCGCGACGGAAACTTCGTCGTGCGCACAGGCGGCGTCCAAAATCACGCCGATTGTGATGGGGGAATCGCCGCTCGAGAGTAATCTGCGGCGACTGACGGACGAAGTTGGTGGAAGAGTGAGTGGTTCGCCTGAATATACCAAGGCGGTCGCATGGGGAATTGCTGGCTTTCGCGCGGCGGGCGTGGACGTACACACGGAAAAATTTATGCTGCCGATAGCGTGGAGCGAAGGGGCATCGCGACTGGAACTGAGCGGACCGGTGACATTTTCGGTGTCCTTTGTATCGGGAGGAATGTCTCCTGCCACTCCGAAGGGTGGAATTGAAGCGCCATTGGTGAACGTGGGCTATGGCACGGAAGCCGAGTTCGTGAAGGCCGGCGCAGGGGTCAAAGACGCGATCCTGGTTGTAAATGGGGATATCGGCTCGACATGGGCCGATCTGTTCAATGAATATTTGCGGCCGCCAAGCATCATTGACCGAGCAATTCGTGGCGGAGCAGTAGCGATTTTGTGGACCGCCGAGCGCGAACGGAAACTGCTATACCGCCACACAAATTCCAGCGATGGGAAGCTTGAGAAAATTCCGCAGGCGGTGTTGGCGCGCGAGGATGCGTTGCGCATCCAAAGGTTGGTAGATGCTTATCCCGGAAAAATGCGCGCGCGGCTGACCTTGCCCAACAAGATTGGAGGGCCAGTCGAACAAGAAAATGTTGTGGGGGAAATTCGGGGGTACGAGAAGCCGGACGAAATTGTGGTGCTCGCCGCTCATCTGGATTCCTGGGAACTGGGCACCGGCGCACTGGATAACGGCTGCAACGCGGCGATGGTGATTGAGGCGGCGCGGGCGATTAAAGCGAGTGGGTTGCTTCCGAGGCGCACGATTCGCTTTATTTTATTTGGGGGTGAAGAACAAGGCATGATCGGCTCGTTTGGTTACGTACGCGCCCATAGACCGGAGCTCGATAAATATCGCGGCGTAGTGGTCTTTGATACCGGGATTGGGCGCTTGACGGGTTATTCGCTAGGCGGCCGCCCCGATATCGACGCAGGCGTGCGTGAGATTCTGAAACCATTTGCGGGTTGGGGGGTGGATCATCATACGACCGACGCGCAATGGGGTACGGATCATTTTGATTTCATGCTGGAAGGCGTGCCCACATTGATGGCGAACCAGGAGGTCAGCAATTATCTGGTGAACTATCACGCCGCATCGGACACATTCGACAAGGTGGATATCCGAGAATTGAAACTGAACACAGTGCTGGCAGCGGTAACGGCTTGGGGAATTGCTGACCGGGCGGAGCCACTGGGTCGGCGGCTGAATCGCGCAGAAACGGAAAAAATGCTGAAGGACACCGGTTTGGCTGAGGAATTGAAAGCGCAAGGACTCTGGCAAGATTTTCAGAGTGGGGCAAGGGGACGACAGCCATAGTTGAGAATTCAAATGAACTATGGCACCTGATGCAAAAGAAGGAATGCCAATCTAGAGATCGGTCCCATCTCAACCCCTTTACTGCAAAGGCTCTCCACAAATCTTGAAGGTGCGTGTTCACGCTATACTGACTAGGTGAAAGAAAAGCCTAATAAAGCAACCGAACCGGCGGATAGGAGTGTGCGCCCAGGCGGTCGAATCCTAGCGCTGGACTATGGCCGTACAAAGATCGGGATGGCGATGGCGGATGCGAAGGCGCGCATTGCCGAACCCTTCGACACTATGGAGCGCATCAATCGTAATGAAGATATGCGCCGACTGCGCGAACTGGTCCGCGACGAGAAAGTGAAGCAGATCGTGGTTGGCCTGCCACTTCGTCTCGATGGCACGCTTGGCGAGATGGCGGAAGAGGTCACCGGATTTGCAGAGCGCGTCCGGAAACAAGTGGGTGTACCGGTCGAACTGGTGGATGAACGTCTGACCAGTTGGGAAGCGGAACGCATTCTGGAGGAAGAATTGGGGCGGCGCCTCAAATCGCCTGCAGAGCAGCAAGGAAGAAGGAAAGCTGTTAAACCCGGCGATGGAAAGTACAGCGTGGACGCTGTGGCGGCGATGGTGATTTTGCGGGAGTATTTGACGCGCGATAGCGGTGCCGAGGAGGCCGACTAATTTGCGATTTGTAGCGATAGTTTTCGTAATCGTTCTACTGGTCGCGGCGGCCGCGGCGGGATACGTCTGGTATTCGATTGAAAAACCGTTCGGGACTGTTCCAGCCGAGGGTATCTTCATCGACGTGCCGCATGGGGCTTCACAGCGGGGCGTGGCCCACTTGCTACACAGAAACGGCATAATCCGCAATTCCTTCGCGTTTGAGTTGTATGCGCGGCGGCACCCTAAGCGCACACTGCAGGCAGGAGAATATTTTTTCGATCACCCGATCCCCGGCAAAGCCGTGTTCTGGAAACTGGCCAACGGCGAGGTGTATGCCCAGCCCTTTACTGTGAAAGAAGGCGAAACCATATTCGATATCGCGCATGATCTGGAAGCGGCGAGCTATATGAAGGCTGCGGAGTTCTTGAAAGCCGCGCAGGATCCATCGCAAATTGTAGACATCGCACCGACGGCAAAAACTTTGGAAGGTTTTCTATATCCCGCAACGTACAATCTGGCGCGACATACTTCGGCGATAGAATTGACAACAATGATGGTGCGAAAGTTTCGCGAGGCGCTGCAGCAATTGGCGCCAGATCGGGCCACCGCAGAGGGCGCCAGCCCCGGCACACCGCTTCTAAATGTGGTGACGTTAGCATCGCTGGTGGAGCGGGAAACGCCTCGACCCGAAGAACGTCCGATCGTTGCTGGCGTGTACGCCAACCGGCTGAGGAAGGACATGCTGTTACAGTGCGATCCAACTGTCATTTACGCTCTCGAGCAGGTTGGCGAGTACAAGGGCACGCTTACGCTCAAAGACCTGCGGTACGAGTCGCCCTATAACACCTACCTTCACCCAGGTATGCCACCGGGCCCGATCGGAAATCCAAGTGAGGCTTCTCTGAAGGCCGCGCTGCAACCGGAAACAACGGATTACCTCTATTTTGTGGCCAACACCCACGGTGGCCACTTTTTTGCCGCGACGCTGGCGGAACACAACCAAAATGTGGTCAAGTATCATCGTCTATTGAACGGCGAACCCGCGGATTCGCCTGTAACGGAAAAACAGCCTGTACATGCCGCGGGAACCGCGCATAAGGGCAAACGATGACGGACGCTCACAAAACAAAAAAAGAGCTAATCGCGGAAACGGCGCGGCAGTTGGGCATTCAGAAGTGGACCACCGCGGAAGTGGACCAGTTGCGGCGAAAACTGCAGGCTGATCATGGAGAAGCGGGGAAAACCGGGAACGAATACATCATCGAAGTGCTGAAGAGCATGGGCTTGAAGATGCAACTGACCGAGCGCGAAGAAGCCGAAGAGCGCTTTGAAGAAGAGTTCGAAGATATTCTGCATTTTAGAACGCTGCAGGATGCGGAAGTGAGCCTGACACGGCTGGATGAATTGTGGCGGCGCTTTAAGGATCATGAGGAACCGGCGGCGGCGCAGCGGGTGCTGGAGATCGGACGCCTGGGCAAGCGGCGCGCGGAAATGATTGCTCGGAATCAAAAGGTGGAAGCCAAGAAGCGCGAAGAGAAGAAGGAAATCGCGGAGTGGTTCCGAATCTGGCTTGAGACTCCGGACGCCTTTTTCAACTGGTTGGATGTGCGTAAGGCCTCCGCTCCCTTCAAAGAACAGTTTGGCGATCTCGAGGAGGGGTGAGGGTGGAGGCGGAAAACGAGAAGCAGGCTCCCGAACTGCCGCTTTACACGCTGGACGTGCAGGCCATGGAATTGGGTGCAGAGACCAAGGCCGTTGGGATGGAACTCCTCGAAACAGAAAGCCGCGAACCGGTGCACGGCAGGGATGCGGCAGCGATCTGGGGCGCGGCCTTGCCTGCGCTAGCTTCGAATGAAAAACTGTTAGTGGATTTTTTCAGCCATCTGGAGCGTGTGCGGGAATACTGCAACCTGAATGTGCTTGGACACCGAGAAGCAGCCAATCGCTGCCTGGTGGTTACACCTGCGTCGCCGGAAGAGATGACAAAATTGTTCGAACGCTTTGAGAAGGAAACCTTCGGAATTCGTGTGGGAACAGCGGCAGAGCAGGAAGATGTGGAGCTGGAAACGGAATTGTCGCGCCGGGGGCTGGATGCGTATCAGAACGCGTACGCGAGGTACACGTTTTGCGCAGTGTGCGAGCCGGAAGACGGTTGGGTGACTCTGCTGAGCGAGAAGTTGTGGGCCAGCGAGGTGATTCGGCGTCTGCGGCCTGCGCTGCAAAATCGCAATGTATATCTGGTGCGGCCGCAGTGAGGTGTGGTTTGACGGGCTTAGGAGTGGTTGCTAGATTGAATATTTGTACTGCAAGGCTTGGAAATCACTGATGAAACTCGGAAGAAACTGGGGAATTTTGGCGGTGCTGGCAGCGGTGGTGTGTGGCTGCGGGGCCGGCAGTTCGGGCGTGACCTCACGGACAGTGACGCCACCAGCAGCGCGGCCGGTGGTGAAGGACGCCACCCAGGAAGAATTGTTAACGCGCTACAACGACTACGTGCACAGCGTGAAGAGCGTTAACGCGACTGTGGAATTGAAAACGACAACCGGGTCGAAATACAACGGCGTGATTGACGAGTATCACGAGGTGAAAGCTTTTCTGTTGGCGGCCAGGCCAGCGGAGATTCGCATGATTGGACAGGTGCCGGTGGTCGGCAAAACGATTTTTGATATGGCCAGCGACGGTGAAAACTTTGAGTTGTCGATTCCGCCGCGGAGCAAGTTTGTGGAAGGGCCGGTAGCTCTCGAACGCGCGAGCAACAAACCGATTGAGAACCTGCGGCCGCAACACATGTTTGAAGCGCTGTTGTGGCCCGAAGTGAGAAAAGAAGAAACCGTGTTGTTTGAGGAAGCCAACGACGAGACAGGCCGGTATTACGTGCTGACGGTAGTGCGTGGCGGCTACAAAACGGAGATCTGGCGGAAGATCTGGTTCGACCGCGCGGATCTGAATGTGTCGCGCTTTGAAAGCTACGGACCTAAAGGTACGCTGCTTTCCGACGTGCATTACAGCGATTGGCAACCGGTAACGGCAGAAGCGCCTGCGTCGAATTCTGTATCGAATTCTGCGGCAGCGCTAGAGTATCCGCGAAAGATTCAGATCGACCGGACACGCGACGAATACCGGTTGGATATGAGCGTGAACAAAGTTACGCTGAATGAAGTGCTGGAAGCAGAGCGCTTTAAGCTGCAAGCCCCTGCAGGGGTTGAGATCGTGCATCTGGGAGAAAATGGCGAGGCCAAAAAGCCATGATGGGACAGTTCGTAGTGCGCAATCTGTTCCACCGCCCGATGCGAACGATAATTGGCGTCATGGCTGTTGCGGTGGAAGTGGCGCTGGTAGTCCTGATCGTCGGGCTGACTTCCGGGCTGCTGCAGGAAACTGCCAAACGCATTGAAGGAATCGGCGCAGATGCCATGCTGCAATCGCCTTCGGCGCAAATGTTTCTGACCTTCAGCGGCTCGCCCATGCCAATCAAGATAGCGGACAAACTGCGCGAAATGAAATACATGAAAGCGGTTTCACCCGCGCTGCTGCAATTTAATTCGACAGGGGGAGTGGAAACAATCTGGGGAATCGATCCACAAAGTTTCCGCGACGTCTCTGGAGGATTTGTCTTTCTACAGGGCCGCGACATGGAAGGCCCGAACGACATGCTGATTGACGACTGGCAAGCAAAAGCCAAGCACATGAGCGTGGGCGACACGTACAACCTGCTGAGCCGCGATTGGAAAGTGACCGGCATCGTGGAGCATGGCAAGGCCGGTCGCATTTTCGTCCCGATCACCACGCTTCAGGATCTGGTCGGCGCCCGCGACAAGGCGTCTATTTTCCTGGTGAAGTGCACGCGGTCCGAGCACACCGAGGACGTAATCAACGAGATGAAAGAAAATTTTCCCGGTTATCCGGTGCGGCCGTTGAAGGATTTCATGACGTTGATGACCTCGACGAATATTCCGGGGTTGCAGACTTTCATCAATGCTATGATCGCCCTGGCGATCTCCATCGGACTGCTGGTAATTTTCCTGACGATGTACACCACCGTGCTGGAGCGTACGCGTGACATCGGAGTTCTGAAATCACTGGGAGCAAGCAAATTCCTGATTGTGCGGGCCCTGCTCACGGAAACCGCGGCGCTGTGCCTTCTGGGAATCCTCGCCGGGATCGGATTGAGCTATGTGGTGCGCGCAGGTTTCCTGATAATTTTTCCGACATTATCGATTTTGATTACGCCCGACTGGATTGTAAGAGCGGGATTGATTGCGCTGATCGGAGCGCTTGTGGGTGCGAGTTACCCGGCATGGGTGGCATCGCGTAAGGACGTCGTGGAATCACTTTCCTACGACTAGCGAGGGGATTATAGTCAGACATGGCAATCACAGTTACAATACAGGCGCTCAATAACGGAAAGCGAGACCCGGACCTGAAGACCGTGGAGCCGATACTCAAAACCGAAAATCTCTGGAAACTGTACCACGCGGGGAAAGTGGAAGTGCCTGCATTGCGCGGAGTGAATTTCGAGGTGATGCCGGGCGAATCCGTTGCGGTAATGGGGCCATCGGGCTGCGGCAAGTCTTCCCTGCTCTACGTAATTGGCGGACTGGCGAGCACGTCGAAGGGAAAGGTATTCGTCGACGGCAACGATTTGTCGGAGATGAGCGACGCGGAGCGCACCAAGCTGCGGCGCAGCAAGATCGGGTTTGTGTTTCAACGATTTAATCTCCTGCCGACGCTTACGGCCAAGGGCAACATCGCCATCGCGCAGTACATTCACGGTGATGGCTTCGACCCGCACCGCTTTGCCGTGGTGACCAAGATGTTGGGGCTGGACGGGCGCCTGCATCACCGGCCTGCGGAAATGTCTGGCGGCGAACAACAGCGCGTGGCGATTGCAAGGGCCATCATCAACGAACCAAAGATTTTGCTGGCAGACGAGCCGACGGGAAATCTGGACACGAAGAACTCGGACGTCGTGCTGGAGATGTTGCGGCGACTGAACAAAGATCTTGGCCAGACGATTGTGATGATCACACATAACCCGGAGGCCACCACGTATTTTGACCGCGTTGTGCATATGCGAGACGGAGTGATCGTCGACGGAATACCGGCGGATTGACATGCCAGGAATTGGAACGGTTCTTTCACGAACATTTTTCTGGTCATACGAGCGCGGCACGTGGCAATACGACGTCGCCGTAATTTTGATATTGGTATTTTCACTGCTGACACCGCGGGCGTGGTTCCACGACCAACCGCAGGTAGGGATGCCCGCAAATTCCGACCAGGTAAAATTAGTTTCGAAGGCGGGCACGACGGAAATATATCAGGTCGATTCACGAACCATGGCGCCACCAGAACGTACACCGGCGCTGCAAAATGATCTGCACAATGTGCTGCAGAAGGCGTTACCCGAATTGCGGGACGGCCATTTCGCAATTGGAAAGATCGAACCGCAGCGCGATGAAAATGGGAATGTTGTCGCCTACCAAGTAGAAATCCGTCATTAGTCAGAAGTAATTAGGAATTGACTTAGAAACAGGCGCTGTCGTTTGGGTGGCAGAGAGCGCCATCCTCAGGCTGACTTAGGGCAGACGCAAAAATAAATGTCCAGTATTAGTCGTTTCTTGATCATTAAGAAGAGATGTGGATAGGGGTTGTTCCGTATCGCTTGGTGGCTTCCTGATCAATTAAAAAGCGGTTTGGGCGCTGTCTCGCCGCCGTGGACGGCTACCTACCTGTTTTGTTATAGTGCCGACAGGGAGATGCTTCTAGTCGGTACTATAACATTATGAGACCAACCTTCTTCCACTCTGACGTATTACGAAAACACTTGCTCCAAGCCAAAATGGCCACTCTCGACGAACTCAAGCGTGCTCTCGGTACCTCCGTGGACCTGACGGTGTTCCGAAAATTGAAGCAACTCGACTCTCTCACCAGCTATTCCCATCGCGCTCGTTACTACACGCTGCGTCAAATCGCCCGCTTCGACGCTGATGGACGGTGGTCTCATCAGGGAGTCTGGTTCTCTCGTCATGGCACGCTGCTCGCCACCGCCGAAGCCTGGGTGCAGCATGCCCCGCAAGGCTATTTCGCCGAAGAACTGGCCGAGTGCCTGCATGTCGAAGCGCAGGACGCACTCTATCACCTGGTCGAGCAGCGCCGCATCGCGCGCCAACTCGTCTCCGGCCTCTATCTCTATACTTCCAGCGATCCGGTCCGCCGCCGCCGGCAACTCCTGGCACGCCGCAGCATCCAGACCGTCCCTACCCTGGTGGATGCCTCGCGACTGGAGATTTCTCCAGACGAGCTGAAAGCCGCGATCCTCCTGTTCTATAGCCTGCTCGACGAACAGCAGCGCCGGCTCTACGCCGGACTGGAATCTTTCAAACTGGGGCATGGCGGGGATCGTCAACTGGCCGAGTTTCTTAACCTGAACACGCATACGGTAGCTCGCGGACGACAGCAGTTGTTAGACCAGGACGTAGCCTTCGCTCGGGTGCGCAAACTGGGCGGCGGACGGCAACGGACCGAAAAAAAAACGTCGCAATAGTCGATGCCATCGAAATTCTATTGGAACACGATACCGCGGGTGATCCCATCACCGGGTTGAAGTGGACCCGCAAGACGCCTCAGAAGATCGCCGAACTACTCGAGCAAGTCGATATCCCCGTCTCCGCCAACACCGTGGCTCGCCTACTCCACAACATGAATTTCTCTCTGCGGGCCAATCGCAAGAATCTCGCCTCCAACGCCAGCCCCTTCCGCGACCAACAATTCCAATACAGCTCCTCGCTACGCCATCGCTTCCAGCGTCACGGTCTTCCGATGATCTGCGTGGATACCAAGAAGCGCGAACTGGTGGGCAACTTCAAGAACGCCGGCGCCAAGTGGGATCGCTCCCCGGTACCGGTCAACGACCACGACTTCCGCTCCGACTCCACCGGCGTGGCCATCCCTTACGGCATCTACGACCTGTTGGCCAATCGTGGCTCCGTTTTTCTCGGAGTCTCTCACGATACCTCCGCATTCGCCGCTTATTCCATCGCCAACTGGTGGAAACGGGAAGGTTCACTCCGCTACCGTCGCGCTCGCAAACTCCTCATTCTCGCTGACACCGGTGGCAGCAATAGTTGTCGGCGCCATGCCTGGAAGACCGAACTCCAAGCGCAACTCTCCAACCCTTTCGATCTCGCCGTGACCGTGGCTCACTATCCGACGGGCACTTCCAAATGGAATCCCATCGAACATCGCTTGTTTTCTGAAATCTCCAAGAATTGGGCCGCCGAGCCGTTGGACAGCTATCAAAAAATTCTCAACTTCCTTCGTACCACCACAACCAAGACCGGTCTAGCGGTGTCTGCCTACCTCGACCGCGCTCACTATCCAACCGGTCTCGATGCGGATCCCCTGCTCTTTCGTTCCCTGCGCCTTCGCCCTCATAAGACACTACCGGCATGGAACTACACGATCATTCCCAATCTGTGAAGTTAATTTTGCGTGGGCCCTTAAGTGGAATCGGCAGAAGCGCGGCCGATCCAGTGTAAGCGAAGATAATGGCGACAACTTTCCCTCGTAATCAGGATTCGCGGAGATCAGATTGAAAAACTAGGAAGCGAAGGACGGCGGCACGGCGGGCTTCTCCGGATACAGTCGCTCAAATTCCGGGTCACCGTGAAGAGACATCAGATCGGGGTCGCGGCGCGTCCATACAGCATCCTTGGAGCCGGCTTCCCATGCCTTGCTCAGCGCGTCCAGAGCTTCTTTCTTTTTGTTCAACCGGCAAAAGACGCAGGCTGCATTGTAGAGGATGGAAGCTTCATTGGCACGCAGCGTGACAGCCAGATTTAGTTCGCGCAATGCATCGGATTCTCGCGCCAAGCCTGCGTAATTGGCGCCAAGCAAAATGCGAGCTCTGGCATCTTCCGGAACGTGTTTCAAGTGGTTTTCCAGTGCGACGCTGAAGCGCTCGGTCATAGTGCGCTTGGCGTTTTCTTTTTCCATCGCGCCAATGGCATTCAAAATGGGCACATACACGTTGTAGTCCTCGCCACTCGCTTCGATAGCCGATTCCGCAAGGTCCATCACTTCCTGCGAACGTCCCGCGGCAAAAAGTGCGCGGCAGAGCAAATAGTAAGAGCCATCACAATCACGCTTGCGTTCGATCGCTTTCTTCACCATGCGGACGGCTTCGTCATACAGACCCGCGGCATAAAGGACCCACGCCTGGCTGATGTGCGTTTCCGGCAGATCCCAGCGCAGGGCCACCGCTTTGCCTGAAGCTTCGCGGGCTCGTTCAACCCAAATCGGATCGCGGCTGAAGAAGGAGTAGTACATAGCGCAAGCATTGGCGCACGCAGCATACGCAAGAGCAAAACTGGGGTCAAGCGTGACGGCGTTTTCAAACATCTGCAAGGCGAACTCAACGTCCTGGCGGGTCAGTCGCCGTGCATAACGTTTGCCGCGCAGGTAGAGGTCGTAGGCTTGCGGATTCTCAGTAGGCTTGTCGGCGAGGGCCTCGAGTTCCTGCGGAGACAGGGTGACCCGCAGGGCCTCTGCGATCTTACGGGCCATTTCGTCCTGCACTTCGAAGACATCTTTCATTTCGCGGTCGAACCGTTCCGACCAGAGCGGAAAATCGGTGCGCGTATCGATGAGCTGAGCGCTGATGCGCAGACGAGCGCCGGCACGCCGCAATGTCCCGGTGAGAACAAAAGCCGCGCCGAGTTGCTGGCCAATCTGCGCAGGAGTTACGGATTTGTCGCGGAAGGCCAAAACCGTGGGGCGTGAAAAAGTGTTTAATCCACGAATCTTGGAAAGCTCGGTGATGACGTCTTCGGTAATGCCGTCCCGCAGATATTCGTCTTCCTTGGCGCCACTGAGATTTTCGAAATAGAGAACTGCAACGGATTTATTTGCGGTCGCTGCCGGAGGAGCAGCCTGTTGCGTGCTGGTGGTCTCTGCTTTTTCCGCGGCGGGGCGGCGGTTGGAATCAAGATCACGCTTCATGCGCTTGAGGTCGGCGCGAAGTTCACCTGCGGACTGGTAACGCAGGTCGGTGTCCTTTTCGAGCGCCTTACTGAACACATTCTCAATGGCCAGCGGCAAGCGCGAATTCAACTTGGTAGCCGGGGTGACGCCGGAATGTAGGATTCCGTCGAAGATCAGGGCGACAGTCGAGCCCGTG
This sequence comes from Candidatus Acidiferrales bacterium, assembly GCA_963782755.1. Classification (GTDB taxonomy): domain Bacteria; phylum Acidobacteriota; class Terriglobia; order Acidiferrales; family UBA7541; genus Acidiferrum. The sequence continues at coordinate 87,360 of CAWAKR010000017.1, read as the reverse complement.
AACGGAACGATTCCCGTGGCCATCTCGTAGAGCACCACACCCAGCGAAAACAGATCGGAACGGATATCCAGTTCCTCACCGCGCGCCTGTTCTGGCGACATATATGCAACTGTCCCAACGGAACTGCCTGGATTCGTTAAAAGAGCCGCGCTTTCAAACTGTGTGAGGTTAGAGGCTGCGGTCACATGCTCGAGCGGGCGGAGCAAACCGGTGGCCAGTTTTGCCAGGCCGAAGTCGAGAATTTTTGCGGGTCCACGGTCCACAAGAAAAATGTTCGCAGGCTTGATGTCGCGGTGAACGATACCCTTGTTGTGAGCGGCTTCGAGACCGTCGGCAATCTGAATCCCGATGTCCAGCAGTTCAGAAATGGGGATCGGTTTCCCCGAAATGCGGCTCTTCAGCGTCTGGCCTTCGAGCAACTCCATAGCGATAAACGGACGGCCTTCAAATTCGCCAATATCGTAAATGGTGCAGATGTGTGGATGATTTAGGGCGGAGGCAGCGCGCGCTTCACGCCGAAACCGTTCGATCGCCTGAGAATCCTGCGAAATATCGTCGGGGAGAAATTTCAGGGCCACATTGCGGCCAAGACGCGAGTCCTTGGCTTTATAGACCACGCCCATGCCACCGCCGCCGAGTTTTTCCATGACGAGGTAGTGAGAGACTGTGCGACCAGAAATTGAGGAGGTATCCGTCATCGGCCAGAAAGTTTAACCCAGCGGCTGTATGCAGGCAAATCGGGCAAGCCAAACTTCGGGAACAAGGGACACCCGCCGCTGTGCGCCTTCAGGCCTGATCGAAATCATGGTAGCTCGCAACCCAGGCAAACCTGCGGCCCGCTGAACGATACGGTCGCACGGCAAATTGAAATCCCCGCAGGAGCGGTATCTCCTACGCGACAGCTCCCTCTTTGCTGTGCCTGCATAAGGCAAAATGGAATGGAGGTCCTGCCGTCAGCAAGCACTTTCAAATGGGACAACTGAACTCACGAAACGGGACTATGCTGGATTCCGCTATTCGTTCGGCCCCCGGCAAGCGGCGAGGGAAATGCTTGAAGCTCGAATCCCTGTTGCTGTTCCTTTTGCTGACTTCATTTGTGGCACCAAGTGCGGCGCAATCAGGAAGCAGCGCGCAACCCGTTGCGAATCCAGCCCGACCCACCGTGGCCACCCCTGCAACGATTACTCCAGTCGGCTATCTACAATTTGAAACTGGATTTCTGGGCGCGAATCATTCGCCGGAATTCTCTTCGCGGTACAGTCTGAATGAAGTAGTAAAACTCTCTCTCGCATCACGACTTGAAGTCGTGGCGCAACTTGAACCTTTCTCTCACGCTACCCTCGATGGAACGGTGACAAACAGCGGAGGAGATTTGTACCTGGGCGCTCAAGCTGTGCTGTATCAGGGCGAAGGCGCGAAGCCAACCCTGGCGGCCAGCTATTTTTATCATGCATATGATGACGGAGCTCCCAACTTCGATGTGGGCAGTCCAACGCAGGAGATTACGCTGCTGGCAAGCGCGGACGTGAAAGGCTTCCACTACGATGCCAACGCGTTCTTCTCCGAGTTGACGCAGGGAGCGGTGCGCCGCGGTCAATTTGGCCAAACGATCTCCATCGAGCATTCCATCACAAAGAAATTCGCACTTTCTGGTGAGCTCTGGCACTTCACGCAACCGTTTCTGAGAGGCAATGCAGTCGGGAATCTCTGGGCACTAAGTTACACACCCCGGAGTACCCTCGTTGTTGACGCGGGGTTTAATCGCGGACTGACCTCCACATCCACACGCTGGCAAGTATTCTGCGGAATCACCTACCTGCTGCCCGATCGTCTGTGGAAAAAGCACTAATCCGGAGCCGGCCGAAAGTTGGCCCTGGGCTCCCACTCTGCAGAGGAAGCGGGGCTTGTGCTACGATTTCAATGGGGCCTTTGGGCTACACTTGGGGGCATAGGGGTTCTATTGAAACGCGTAAATTTTGTCTTTTTGATGGTCGCATTCGCGATTGCGTTTTGCGGCATGCTGTTTGCTTCAGGTACAGGACAAACTCCCACCAAGATGACCGTGGAGAGCGTGCTGGGAATGATGGACAAGTCCGCGGAAGATTTCAAGAGCTTGACCGCAGACATTGAACACATCAAGTACACGGCGGTAGTGAAAGACACTTCGACGGAAACTGGCCAGATCTATGTGCGCAAAGACGAAAAATTGCGCATCGACTTTCTGAAACCGGACCAGCGGACTATCTTGCGCAACGGCGACAATCTCTACATCTACACACCTAAAATCAGCCGCGTGGAGGAATACAACATCGGGAAAAATCGCGCGATGGCCGATCAATATCTGGCGCTGGGATTTGGCAAGAAGGGCGAGAATATCCGCAAGACGTACAAGGTCTCCTTGATAGGAGAAGAGGAACTGGACGGACATAAGACCGCCGTACTGGAACTGATTCCCAATTCCGACGAAGTACGAAAAGAGATCACCAAGATTGAGATGTGGGTTGACGAAGCGTCGTGGCTGCCGGTGCAGCAGAAATTTTTCGAAGGCAGTTCCGGCGATTATTTTCTGTCGCGCTACAAGAACGTCATGAAAAACCTGAAGGTGGGCGATTCCCGGTTTAAGCCAGATTGGCCCAAGGGCACTAAGGTTGAAAAGCCGCGAGGCTAGCGCTTAGTCCTCAACCGAAATTTAATTGCGAACCTTCGCGTTCGAGTAATTCCTGTTTGCGCTTCAATCCCCAGCGGTAACCCGCCAGTTGGCCATCCGAGCGAATTACGCGGTGGCACGGCACAACGATCGAAACAGGGTTGGTGGCACACGCACGCGCCACGGCCCGAACGGAATTCGGCTTGCCGAGAGAGCGGGCTACCTGGGTATAGGTGCGCGTGGAACCCAGTGGAATTTTTTGCAACTCCTGCCAAACGCGTCGCTGAAAAGCCGTCGCCTGCACATCCAGTGGAAGATCTAGGCTCGGTGAATTGCCTTCAATGCGTTTCAGAACTTCGCGCACCCACGGGGCATGACCCGTGGAATTGGCACGCAACTCCGCCTTGGGATATTCGGCGTGCAATTCGCTGACAAGTTGCTTGTCGTTTTCGCCGAGATAGATCGCTGAGATTCCGCGTTCCGTCGCAGCCACAAGAACATGGCCGAGCGAAGACTTGGTGATGGAATATTCGATGTGCATTCCAGGCGCTCCTTTTTTGTACGCAGCCGGAGTCATGCCCAACTGCGAATTTGTTTTTTCGTAAATGCGGCTTGGCGAGCCAAATCCGCACGCGTACAGCGCCTCCGTAATGCTGTGGCCTTCACGCAATAATTTCTTGAAGCGATTCATGCGTGCCGCTTCGGCAAAATCGCGGGGCGAGAGTCCCGTCATCGTGCGAAACGCGCGGCGAAGTTTTTCAGGCGAAGCATTCATTTGCAAAGCAATCGCTTCGAGTCGCACATTTCCTTCTGTGCAATCGGCGAGCAGAGCGGCAGCCTTGGCCACGAGCGCGGCGGCAAACTGCAATTCCCTGGGGCGGCACCGCCGGCAAGGCCGAAATCCTCGTCCTTCTGCCTCTTCCGGGGTACGGAAAAAAATGGCGTTCTGCCGAAGCGGACGCCGCGCGGGGCACGAGGGACGGCAATAGATGTGCGTCGAACGCACGGCAAAAACGAAGGATCCGTCAGCACGCCGGTCACGCTGCAGCGTAGCCTGCCAGAATCGGGCGGCGGCCGGGCCGGTGATGGCTTCTCGCTGGTTAGTCCTGTGTGGCATGTTCATGGTGCTTAGAGTACAGGTCTGCAAAAAAGGAATCTATCCGGTTTCCGGTGTTGAATTCAAATGGCGCAAAGAGAAATCACCAAGACGTTCAGGCTTCGCCGGGCGCGGGCACGGTTTCATCGGCAAGCGTCGCTGTCTTGCGGCGGCCGGTAATCACAAGAATCACGGCCCCGAGGATGACTGCGCTGGCAATGATGGTGCGCAAAGTGAGCGACTCTCCACCAAGCGACCAGCCAAGTAGCAGCGCCACCACTGGATTAACGAACGCGTAGGTGCTGACATGCGTGGCGTTACTGTGCTTCAACAGGTAGACGTAAGCGCTGAAGCCGAGTGCCGAGCCGAACGCCGCCAAATAGAACAATGCGAGCCAGGAACGCGTCGAGACCTGTGCGAGGTGAAAACTTCCGAGTTCTCCATTGAAAAGGGCCACTAACAAGAGGGCCCATCCACCAGCCAGGCACTGCATCGCGACACCTAAGAGCGGAGAGCGTGGCAAAGGGTGATGCCGGGAATAGATTGACCCGTAGGCCCAGGCGAACGATGCCATGACCAGGACTAGCGTGCCCAGCGGACTGACGCGATCCGAACCACCCAGATTCTTGGGGCCAACCAGCAGCACCAGACCTGCAAAACCAAGGAACAAGCCTACAAATACGCGTGGAGCGGGCCGCACGCCCCCAGGACGCAGCCAATCAATCAGAACCATCCACAAGGACACGGTGGCCACTAGAAGCGCGGCAATGCCCGACGGCACAAACTTCTCTGACCAAGACACAGTTCCATTTCCAACCGCCAACAGGAGGATGCCGGTGACGCTACAGGTGACCCACTGCGAAAGCGTTGGCTTTTCCTTGGTCAAATAACGAAACAAGGGATAAAAAACCAGGCCGACGCAAAGATGCCGGAAAGCAGGCACCAGAAGCGCCGGCATAGATTCGATTCCTATACTAATGGCGAAATAGGTAGAGCCCCAGATGAGATAGACCGCGGCGTAGGCCAGAAAAATGAGGCGCGAATTTACCGGAACGTGTTGCGGCGTGCCGATTTTCTTGGGAACGGATTGGATTTGTGTGGCGGTGGTGGAACTCATGGAGCGCAACTACAAGATAGCAAGGAAGCAAAAAAGGTGAAGCGCCATATTGTCGCTAGGAAGGATGGAATCCGTGAATGGCAACCGCCCCGCAAGAGGTGGGAGGTGTGGTGGAGATTACCACCGGTAATTGAGTACTAGACCTAAGTGTTTGACTTTAGGGCACTTGGGGTGTTTTTGACTCGTTGACAGTACTGTCCAGAAATGGCATTTTGGCACCCCAACATCTTCACGGGGTTTCACATCATTAAGGTAATAGGACTACTTAGCTCGGCCTATTACTTGATTCATCTCTCTGAGGGGTGAGATGAGTGCCAATCCAGCTTTAGCTTGGGAAGTTTTGCCGTTACTGTCAGAGTCCGCAGCCAAGAATGAGGCGGCCCCTGTATATCCAAGTGAGCCACTAAAACCAAAAGTTCCTGCGTTGCGCGTGATGCCGTTGTTGCGCACGCCGCAGCCGCGCCGGTTCGTGCGTGTTCCGACCCATGCAGTTGGAGTTCACCTGGAACAGCGCGAATGCCCGCGCGCATCTCTCAAGCTGCCGCTGAAATTGCGGAGTATCGGCGGAATTCTGGAGCAGTTCCCGGTTTCACTGGTTACCCGCGATATCAGCTCTTCCGGCGTTTATTTTCTGTGTCCCAAAGCCTTGGTGATTGGCGCAACGATTGAACTGGACATCGTGCTGGTTTCACGGCCACTCGGCTATGGCAACGTTGTCGTCTCCTCTCGCGCTAAAATTTGCCGTACCGAACCCGCGAATATGCCGGGATGGTTTGGAGTTGCCGCCAGCTTCGACGATTTCGCGTTCGATCGCGACGACAACATTCCCATGCGCTTCAGCGCGGATTAGTTCGCGCCGTTTCTTCCCTGCTCTCCTGGAGCAAATTCATCCTTCGAAAGATTCTGATACTCTTTTCCTGTGCCTAGAAAACGGAAATTGGCAGCCATCATCTTCGATTGGGACGGCACGTTGCTGGATTCCTATCACGCCGATTCGCAAGCCTACCTGGCCATGTTCCGCGAACTGGGGATCCCGTGGGGGATGCGGGAGCTTGATCAACACTATTCACCCGATTGGTACAATGTCTATCGCGCCGCAGGCATTCCGGAAACGCGTTGGATGGAAGCCGACAAATTGTGGCGCACTTCCTATGCCGAGCACCGGCCAAGTTTGATGGCTGGTGCGAAAGATGTGCTGGAACGACTCAAACGTCGCTATCGACTGGGATTGGTAACCAGCGGAGATCGTGACCGCGTGGAAGGGCAGCTTCGAGAGTTTGCGCTGTTGCGGACATTTCGCGCGCGAGTCTGCGGGGGAGAGACGGAACGGAATAAACCGGACCCGGGCCCGCTGCAGGCGGTACTTGAGAAAATGAAGATCGAAGCGGAAGAGTGCGTATATGTAGGCGATACGCCGGAGGATCTGGCGATGTCTCGTGGAGCAGGAGTCCGCGCGATTGCCGTGCTCGGTCCGTTTCCAACCGAAAAGCGGTTGCGCGAGGCGAAGCCCACCTTCCTGCTGGAAAAAATTGAGGAATTGCCAGGGTTGTTAAAGACACTTTATGTTGCGAAAGGGAAATAGTCTAAGGCTTTGCGGGCTCTTTGGCTGGTGGCGCGGTCGCGAGAGGTGGCGGAGCAGTCGCAACAGGGCCGAAAGGTTTGAAGTTAGTCCACTTCACCGTGAAACGAATCGGAACTTCGCGGTCCTTCAGCTTCACAAAACTCTCTGAACGCGTGTAATTGGGAAACCAGTATTTGCCTTCCACATTTTCGCGGTACGTCTCAAACATCGAAAACGGCAAAGTGGGCGGATGTATTTCGCCGAGGTCGGTGATCCATTTACCGTAGGTCTTGACCACTTCCAGATATTTTTGATCCACCCACAGAATACCGTCGAAATAGGGATGCTGGCGTTCCAAGGTTTTGGGATTTACCTGGAAAATATAGCAATCCACCTCATCCACCTTTTCTGTGCCCAGGAATTGCAGGTTGTATTTGGAGACTTGGCTGGCCAAAACGGGATAGGCCGGGACACGGAACAGTTGTTGCACCTCGTCGGGCTCGAGCTGCAGGTATTCCAGTGTGGACTGCGGCGCGGCAATAGCCTTTTCGTAGATCGTGCCGTCGCTGGTGCGCGCAGCGTCATACGTAGCCGTATACTCCCCCGAGGGCAAGCCGTCGGGACCAAACTCCTGAATGCGGATGATTTTGCGGTAAGAGAATTGCGGGCGTGCCACAACATACTCTTCTTCTTTTTGCGTAAATGCTTTGATGATCTGCGCGGGGGGAAGCGAGGGAGGAGCCGCCTCCGTTTCGACCCCAACGACGCGGCGAACGCTGTGTTCCGGCGGAGGAGTGAGCGGCCCGGGAGCCTGATCCTGCGCCAGCAGGGCGGCACAAGAGATAAAAAGCGATAGGGCGAAAACGATCGACTTGTTTTCAGCAATAGACACGAAAGATGTGAGAGATTCGCTCATACCCTGATTTTGATGCGGAAATGGCAGTGGTGCGCCGCCTGCGATCCCCTGCAAAGTGTAACGCAAAGCGGTATGGCGGTGCGATGATTTGGATGAAACGCAGAGGTCTCTGCTAAACTTTAAAATTTGGGACATGAAGAAAGAGCCACCACAGGCGAGACACTTTTTGGTTTCGGGGCGCGTGCAGGGCGTCGGCTACCGATTTTTTGCGCAGCGAGCAGCGGAGGAATTGGGGCTGTCCGGTTATGTGCGTAACCGGCACGATGGCCGCGTGGAAGTTTTTGCCATGGGAACCGCGGAAAACTTGCGGCAACTGGGCAAAGAATTGCAAAAAGGGCCCATGATGGCGAGCGTTACGGAAGTAAACGAAGAGTCGGCGACGGTGGACCCGCGCTATTCGGAAAATTTTACGGTCGAGTACACATTCTGACGAGGAGCAGCACGCATGGACGATTTGAAGAAGTTAATTCGAGAAGTGCCGGATTATCCCAAGCCCGGAATTTTATTTTATGACCTGACGACGCTATTAAAGGACAAGATCGGCTTCGCGACATTAATCGACCGGATGTATGAGCACTGCAAGGATCAGCATGTCGACCTGGTGGCCGGCATTGAAGCACGCGGATTTATTTTTGCACCCGCGATGGCCTATCGCCTGAAAGCCGGATTTATTCCTGTGCGGAAGCCGAAGAAATTGCCGGCTAAAACGGCCAGCGTTTCCTATGCCCTGGAGTACGGGACAGACACGCTGGAACTCCACGAAGACGCGGTGCAAAAAGGGCAGCGCGTTCTGCTGTGCGACGATCTGCTGGCGACCGGCGGGACGGCGGCAGCGGCCGTCCAATTGATTCGTTCGCTGGGTGGAATCGTCAGCGGTGCAACGTTCGCAGTGGAATTGAACTTCCTGAACGGGCGCGACAAATTGCCGGGATTGGATGTTTTTTCGCAAGTGCGCTACGACAGTTAGAAAGCGGGCGGCGTATAGCCGCCCCTACAGTGAGCAACCGTATTAATCCTGCGTGGGAATTTGTTTGGATGCCGGCGAACCCGCTTCGTGGCGAGCGTGGCGCTGGCGAAGTGCTTCAAACAGCACGACACCCGTAGCGACGGAAACGTTGAGCGACCTGACAGGTCCCGTGGTTGGCAGCGAAACTACAAAGTCGCACCTCTTGCGCGTAAGTTCGTGGAGGCCGTTGCCCTCGCTCCCCATTACGATGCCCGTCGGCGATGTGTAATCCACTTCGGTGTATTTTCTGTCGCCCTCTTCATCGAGACCCACCAGCCAGTATCCCGCTTCCTTTAGATCTTCCATGGCGCGCACCAGGTTTGTGACTTTGGCTACGGGAAGATGCGCCAGGGCACCCGCTGACGCGCGCGAAACCGTGTCGGTCAGTCCGGCAGCTCGGCGCTCGGGAATGACTACGCCATGCGCGCCTGCAGCCAGTGCCGTCCGGACCACGGCGCCGAGATTGTGCGGATCCTCCACTCCATCCAGCAGCACGATGAGTCCTAGCTGTCCCTTGGAATTGTTCGCGGCGACAATGATGTCTTCCAGAGTGGCCGCAGCTCGCGCCGCGACCATCGCGACGACACCCTGATGGTCGCGGGTGTTCGCCAACCGATCGAGTTGGCCGCGGTCTTCAAACCGGACGGCAATCCCTCTTCTGCGCGCAAGTTGCACTATGTCTTCCACGCGCGTGTCCTGACGGCCTTTGGCGATGAGAATGCGGTCGAACGCGCTGCCGGCTTCCAGTGCTTCGCGAACCGCGTGAATTCCTGTTATTCGATCCATGTCTTTAAAGTTTACCGTCGAGAGGGAAGGTTGTCAGTAAAAACAGCGGCGTGGCGAAATAAATCAGTCCATTGCCGCGCAGAATTCCAGGACACGCGTGCGCGTGGATTTGACTGGAACCGCGAATGGCAAAGTCGCGGCTTGGTCGAGCAACAATATGACGCGATCGAGTTCGCCCTCGCCAGAGCGCCCGGTGAGTGCCAGACGAATGGGATGAAACAGGTCGCGACTGCCGAGTTGCAGTTCTTCTTTTAATTTGTTGACGAGTTCTTTAAAGTGGTCTGACGTCAGCGCCGGAGATTCGAGAAGATGAAGCGCCAGATGACGGACGACGTCGCGCGCGCCATGACGTGCAAGTACCGCATGGGATTCGGTGAGCTGCATGATTTGTGCGGCATCGTATTCGAAGATGAGGCGGAGAATTGCGGCGAGTGCATCGTCATCGGAAGCATAATGGCCCAGGAGCAAAGCGGCTTGATCGGCCCATGCCGCCATTTCGGACGATGGAGAATTCAGCAGCCAGCGATGTTCCCGCAGAAGCGAAAGCACATCAGCGCCACTGAACAGATTTGGCCGCGGCAGCGGATCAGGTGGTTCCGGCGGGTGCATGAAGCGAGTTTAGCGGTTAGTGCGCGGAGAGTGTAGCGACGACGTGGGCGGCGATGGCTTCGCCGCGCCCAACGGCATCAACACCCTCATTGGTCTTGGCTTTGAGGTGAACTTTTTCGGGGGGCAATCCCAACGATTTTGCCAAAACTTCGCGCATCCTGGGAAAATGCGGTCCGAGCTTGGGGCGTTCCAGTATCACCACAACATCGATGTGCTCGACTGCGAATTTCTTTTCGTCGAGCAACTTTCGGGCATGTTCGAGAAACAGCAGGCTGTTCGCGCCTTTCCACTTGGGGTCGTTATCGGGGAAGTGCGTGCCAATGTCGCCGAGTCCTGCCGCGCCGAGTAAAGCGTCCACCATCGCATGCGCCACCACATCCCCATCCGAATGTCCCACCGGACCTTTATCGAAGGGAATTTCCATGCCGCCGATGATCAGCTTGCGCCCTTCGGCCAATCGATGTAGATCGTACCCAATCCCGCAGCGGACGCTCATGCTTTTTTCTGCTCGGATTGGAGATAGAAGCGCGCGAGGTCCATATCAGAAGGTTTGGTGATCTTGATGTTGCGTTCCGCTCCCAGCACCACATGCACGTCGTGGCCAATTTTCTCGATCAAGCCTGCCTCGTCGGAAGCATTCACGCCTTCGGCCATTGCCTGCGCGAAGGCTTCTTTCAATAGTTTGGCGTCGAACACTTGCGGTGTCTGCGCCAGAACTACGCGTTCGCGCGGAACCGTGGCGGTAATCAACGCCACATCCTCGGGCAGGCTCGCGCGCTTCACTTCCTTCACCGTATCCATAGCGGGGATGCCTAGAATGGCGGCTTTGCAGCGGCGCGCCTCTTCAATTACGCGGGTAATCTGATCGACAGTAACAAACGGCCGCACGGCATCGTGAACCAAAATCAGGTCCGTGTCGGCAGAAACCTTTTGTAGCGCCTGGCCAACGGAATCCTGACGAGTATCGCCGCCCTTCACCACGCTTACGGGTTGCGTAAATTTCTCCTTGCGAATGAGGGTTTCGAGTCGCTCGATCTCATCGGCACGTGTCGCCACGATGATGCTGGTCACCAGCGGGCAAGCAGCGATGCGGCGAAGCGTCAAAATCAGGATGGGCACGCCGTCGAGTTCCAGAAATTGCTTTGGCGCGCCGGCACCCATGCGAGTGCCCAGACCTGCAGCGGGAAGGATGGCAACAATTTTAGTCATAAGTTAAGAATAATCCGGCTGAACCGAAGCGAGCACGGCTTGAGCGCGGGCCCCAGTGAGGAAGTTTACCTCAAGCACGGGCAGGAAGAAAATTGCTCGGGGTCTCGCTGTCGCATGCTTGCGAAGTGCTGTTCCATTAGGCACACACATAGCGCCGTTCCGGGCAAGCCGTGTTCTGATGGGCTTATGCAGGACCTTCACCAACCGAACCGCAGAAGGAATCGCCGCCTGAAAATCGGACAGCCGTTAAAAGTTCGCCCATCGGATCCGCATGCGGAGGTATTTGAGGAGTTGGGAACCACCAAGAATGTCTCACGCGAAGGCATCTATTTTCTGAGCCAGCGCTCTTCGTACAAGGAAGGCATGCGGCTGTTTGTCACGCTGCCCTATCATTCGCCTGTCGATCCCAGCGATCATGAATACATAGGCCAGGTCATACGCGTCGAGTTGCTGAGCGACGGGCAACACGGCATTGCCGTTCAACTCTTGTCCAGTGTGTCTGCGCCACCAAACCGATAGCCGTTTTACGGAGCGACGACGAAATTGGTGTGCAGAGATGCATCCGCATTGGGACCAACCCAAACGTCAAACGTTGCAGGCTCGTTCACCCACTCTTTCTTCGAACTACTCCAATAACGTCAGTTCTTCTTTGCTCAATGACATGTGGAGTGTCTTACTTCTCATGGGCAGCAAGCGTGATGCGCTCGAAGCCTTTCAGTTCGCGCACGGGGCGCGAGGCGCTGCCAGACTGCTGGTGAATGTAAAGTTGGGCGACTTCGTCGGCCGAAGAATTGCCGGTGTTTTCCACGTCGAAGGTAACCTCGATCGTTTCGCCGGGCTTGATCTGCGGTTGGCTCAACTTCAGATTCGAGAAGCGAAATGTGGAATAACTCAAGCCGTAGCCGAAGGGATACAGCGGCGTGCTCTCTTCATCCCAGTACCGCTTGCCCTGATTTTCTGGCGCTTGCGTGGTGTTGTGCGCGTAAAAAATTGGTATCTGCCCGACGTCGCGCGGCCAGGTCACCGGCAATTTACCGCCGGGGACTGCATCGCCAAACAGCAGATTCGCAACGGCGTTGCCGCCCTGCGTGCCGGGATACCAGGCCTCGAGGATGGCCGGAACGTGTGCCGCGGCCCACTTGATGTTCAGCGGGCGGGCGTTCAACAGTACCAGCACGACGGGCTTGCCAGTCGCCACCACCGCTTCCATCAATTGTTCCTCCTGGCCAGGAAGATCAAGCGATTCGCGAGACGCTCCCTCGCCACTCATGTCCTGCGCTTCACCAAGCACCAGGATCGTCAGGTCGGAAGATTTCGCGAAGTTGACGGCCTTCGCCATCTCTTCCTTTGCTTGCTGGGCACTCCACTCGGGTGGAGGGCTAGTGTGGAAAATTTCGTCGAAGAAGGAGGGAAACACGCGACGTATTTGCACGCCGGGAGCGTAATTGAGCTTTACCTGCGGCCCGAGTTTTTCGCGCAGGCCGCCGAGGACCGTCACAGTTTCGTTCAGGTCCTGCTGAAAGACCCAGGAACCGAGAATGTCTCGTTGAGAATCGGCAAGCGGACCGACCACGGCGATATTCTTAAGCACGTTCTTGTTCAGTGGCAGCAGGCTGCCTTCGTTGCGTAGCAGGACTGCGGTGCGTTCCGCCGCGAGACGCGAAGCGGTGCGATGCTCCGGCGTGGCAAGCACCTGCTGCGAATGTGCCACATCCACGTACGGATGTTCAAACAGGCCAAGGCGAACCTTCATCTCCAGAATCGGGCGGGCCGCCGCCTCGATATCCTGTGCGGTGATCTGTCCGTTCTGCACGGCTGCAGCGAGACTCCGAGAGAATGCCGTGAACTCAATGGCCATTTCCATATTTACGCCCGCTTTGAACGCAAGCAGCCCGGCTTCCGGAATGTCTTTCGCGTAGCCGTGATTGTAAAGGCTCTTCACCGAATTCGCGTCGCTCACCACAAAGCCCTTGAAGTTCCATTGATCGCGGAGAACGTCGTGCAGCAGCCAGCGATTGCCCGTTGCTGGCACATCGTTCAAGTCCATGTACGCGCTCATGGCCGAGCCGATTCCCGCTTTGACAGCGGCGTGAAACGGCGGCAGATAAACGTTGTACATTTGCGAATCTGGAATATTGGACCCATCGTAATCGCGGCCACCTTCGGCGGCACCGTAACCGGCATAGTGCTTCATGCATGCCAGGATGTGGTCGGGTGCGCCGATATAGTCGCCCTGGAATCCGCGTACTTGCGCGACCGCAATTGCCGAACCGAGATACGGGTCTTCGCCGGCACCCTCCATGATGCGGCCCCAGCGTGGATCGCGCGCGATGTCCAGCATTGGCGCGAACGCCCAATTAATGCCAACCGAATGTGCTTCTTTCGCGGCAATCGTCTGCGAGCGCGTAACCATCGCAGGGTCCCACGAAGCGGCCATGGCCAGCGGTGCGGGAAAGATCGTGCGGAATCCGTGAATCACATCGAAGCCAAAGATCAGCGGAATGTGCATGCGCGTCTGTTCGACGGCGAGATGCTGCAGTCGGTTGATCTCCGCCGGATCGGTGACAAAGAGCAATGAACCTAACTGCCCTTTCGCCACAGCTTCATCAATGCTCTTGCTGGGAGCGAACTTGAAAAGTTGATTGAGTTGGCCGATCTTTTCTTCCAGAGTCATCTCTTTTAGTAACGCATCAACGCGCTGGCGCACAGCTTGTTCATCGGGCCGATTGTTGCCTGAAGACTGAGCGAAGGCAAACTGCGATATGAAAAGTATGAGTGTGAAGAGCATGAATTGCAGAACAGAATTTCGGGTACCGCGTAGGGCAGGCATGGCGTTCAAGGAAACCTCCGTCACAACCGATGATAGTAACGGGCTTCCCGAAAACTAACCACAAGAATCATCAGGGGGCTGAGAGACGAGCTTTGAGCGATCAGGAGCCCAGCTTCCCGCAGCTATTCCTGCGATCAAAAAGCAACACGAATCGCGCTTCACTTCCGATATACGGCATGTAGATGAAGAACTGGTCGCTCCGAAAAGAAGATTTCCGCAGGACATCCATCTTCTCGCCTGAAAAAAATTTTGTCAGATACTCACAAGCAAGATTCTTGGTGCAGGGAAAATAGACCGTGTCGTAGGGCCGATTTTCCGATTCGTAGGGGTAGTACGAGTTGATTCTGTAAAACGCCGTCTTATCCTCGAATTTCCCCGAGTAAATTAGAGAGAGTTGCGGGAGACTGGCGCGCTGGTTCTGTAGATATCTTTGGATTTCACCAATCCGTTTGTAGTCCTCATTCTTGCCCGATGCTAATCGTCGGCTGACCTCTTCGAGAAGGCCGTTGTTCGTGTTCAGAACTTCTTCCGCCTGCTCATGGACAACACCGAGAAATTTTTCCTTGGACAAATAAGTTCCACCAGCAACCACACCAGTGAGAACCACGCCCGCCAAAACAAAGGCCACCAGCCACTTTTTCAGCGTACCACTGCGTGTTTCGATGTGGAGTTCCGCAATTTTCGCATCCGCGATCAGGCTCAGGTTGGTGGCCACATTTAATAGAACCAGAACAGCCGCCACTCCCGCTAATCCCATGAAGGCGGAAAGCAGCATCTCGGTGGTAGTCTCTTTGAATGGGTTGATCTGCAGGCCCGCACAAAGAACAAGGACGAACAAACCGAACAGGAATAGAACTGCCACCACGGTAAGCAGCGTTAAGGTAGCCTTGGCGATCTGAACCTTCGTCTCCATCTGCACGGAATGAACTCCTTCCTACGAATCGCTTGCCCATCAGTGGATTGGGTAACGCGGGAACAGCGTCCGAAGGAATACTATCTGGATTTCGGGTTCCACACACAAGAAACGTAGCCGAAGGGCGGCAGATTCAACGATCCAGGTAAAAACCGTCGCGGGTCTGCACGACCACATCTTTCTGTTTCACCGCAAGGCGCAGTTTGTGATAGCCGATAGTGGAGTCGGGTTTTTCCGGCGTATAGCCAATGACGTATTGATTGCGAAGTTCTTCGTCGATGGCGGCGTATATCTTTTCGATTGACTCTTTTTTGGAGACTTCGAAGAAGCGCCCGCCGCTCGCTTTGGACATTTGTTCGAGAACTTTCTTGCCATCGGGATGAGACTCCTCAGTTCGCCGCGGATAACCGCCTCCGTGCCCGCCCGTTCCGCCCATGTGGGGCCCGCCGAATCCTCCGCCGCCATAACCTTCCTTGTCGGCAAACAGAATGCAATAGACGAGCGCATCCGCACGCTGCGCGGTCTCAATCGCTTCCTCCAGAGTTTCTTTGCTGCCGTGGTCGACGCCATCCGTCAAAATGATCAGCGCTTTACGGCCTTGCTGCTTCTTCATCAATTCGTCGGACGCAAGGAAAACCGCATCGTAAAGAAGAGTGCCTCCGCCATGCATGCCGTGCCCCCCGTGACCTCCTCCATTGCCACCACCGCTGCTTGGCGGTCCGCCAGCACCGCGCTGCGTAAATTCCGGAGCACTAATATGGTCGACGGCGCTCTGCAATTTCTGGCGAGACGACGTGAGATCCTGGAGCAACTCCACTTCCCGGTCAAACTGAATGACGAAGGCTTTGTCTTTATCCTCGCGCAAAATGTGATCCAGAAAAGAGCGGCTGGCGGTGCGTTCCTGATCGAGAACGCGCCTCTGACTCAGGCTGGTATCGACGAGCAATCCAAGGGTGAGCGGCAGATCAGATTCTTTTGCAAAATACGCAATCGTTTGCGGGTTGCCATCCTGCTCAAGAACGAAATCGTCTTTCGCCAAATTTGAAATGATATTTCCGTGTTTGTCGCGAACCGTAGCCAGCATGTTTACGGCACTAACGTTCAAGGTGATGGGTGTGTTCTGCTGGCTTTGCGCCGGAATATCTGCATTGAGCAGCAGCGCAGCTATACAAAGAACGGTTCGGTGGCACCATGTGCGCATATTATCTTTTTGATCCAACGAATTGAATGTTGGATACACTTTTTAGTCGTTGCACTGGCACGTCCATGAAGCAGCGGTACTCTCCTGAGAGACCCGAACTGCCCATTGCTTGCGGACAGACACACATCAACTGAGCTTGCTTCCGAATACTCATTCCCCTTCAGAGGCAAAAAGGTTCCCCTATTTTTGAATTTCCGCCCAAACGATAGCGAGAGCATCGAAGTCCCGCGGTTGGACGTGTCTCGGAGCAAAGCAGCTTAGGTAGGTTCGTGTCCGGCGAATGGCCCACGGGCCGGAGCGTCGTGGCGGGGCGAGGAATCGTGGCGATCATGGCCATTCCCATCGGCGTGTCCACCGCCATTGCTGCCTGGCGACGCCGGAGCTTCAAACGAGGACGAAATAGTCGCGGACGTCCGTGAACCGGATGCTTCCGCACGGTCATCCAGTCGGCCGAAGATCATCTTTCCGGCAGGAGTTTGGTGGACCGAAGTCACCACAATGTCGACCGTGCGATTGATTAACCGACGCGCGCCATCAACGACCACCATCGTTCCGTCATCGAGATAGGCGACGCCCTGCGTAACTTCCTTCCCTTCGCGCAGGATCAGCACGCGCATCGACTCGCCCGGCAATACCGCAGGCTTCACGGCATTGGCCAGTTCGTTGACGTTTAGAACCGAAATTCCCTGCACCCGCGCCACTTTGTTCAGATTGAAATCCGTGGTCACAATTTTGGACGATGTCCGCCGCGCCAGTTCCATCAGTTTTTGATCGACACCGGAACCGACGTGGATGTCGTCCTCCAGCACCCGGATCTCCAAGCCGGGCATCTTTTGCATGCGCTGCAGAACTTCCAGACCGCGGCGCCCGCGCTGGCGCTTCAGCGTATCCGATGAATCCGCAACCAACTGTAGTTCATGCAGTACGAATCGGGGCACCCCCAGAGTGCCATCCAGAAAATGTGTCTCGCAGACGTCGGCGATGCGGCCATCGATCAATACACTCGTATCCAAAAGCTTCATGGAAGACGAAGCCGGGACGGGGATTTCGACCGAGCCCGGGAGAGGAATATGACGGAAATCCTGCGCTTTACGCGAACCAACTACGAGGCCGAGATAACCGAGAGCGAATAATGACGTAAATTCAAAAAATGTCTTGGTGGGTTCTGGTTCTGTGGTGCGGGAGATAACCATGGTAATGAGGAGAGCCGCGAGGAGGCCGAGGACCGCACCGACCGAACCCCCGACAAGCCCGCTGATCTCCGCGCGACGCATTCGCAATTCCGCCAGGAGAATGACCATGGCCACAAGAAAGCCGAGACCCGCGGCGGGAAGTCCGTGGAAACCAAAGGGCCCGAGGTTGTAACACAGAACAACGGTGGCGCTAATCAGGGCCAGCCGGACAGCCCAGAAATCCCAGTCCTGTCCCAGGAATCGCGCGGGAGAGTTCGCGGCTGCCGTGGCAATGCCGCTTTTACCGTTTTGCGAATGAAATGCCGGTTCGCTCATGATTCCCCCAAGAAACCTGAGTCAGGCCGCTTCCACGAGGGCAATTGTAACTACGCGGGACATTGCCTCTCGGGCGGAAGCAAAGTGTAAGGCCGCTTGTATACTCTCGAATTGTATAGTCCGTCAAGTGCTACTTCAGAGAGGCTGAAACATTTTGCGGATTCACCGTAGACGTTTTTTGAATCGAGCGCTTCAGGAGAGGTAGATGCGCGGCACGCGTGGACCCATGCCGGAAAGCAGGTCTGAGGTCACCGTGCCGATGCTGCGCGCAATCACATTGGCGGGATAAGTACGGTCACCGTCCTCGCCATAAAGAGTGGCCACGTCGCCGACCACTGCGTCGGGAACGTCGGTGACGTCAAGCATGGTGACATCCATCGAAACAATTCCAATCATCGGCGCCATGTGGCCGCGAATGGCGAACTGGCCACGATTACCCAGCGAACGATGCACGCCATCATGATAACCCGCAGCTATCACGGCAATCCGCGAGGGACGCTTGGGTATCCAACTGGCGTTGTAGCCAACACCTTCTCCAGCGGCTACAGAACGCACATTGATGATACGCGCGCGGAGGCTCATCACCGGCCGCAACGCAAGTTTTGCCTCAAACTCCTGGCGACGTTCCATGGGATCGAAACCGGGATGATATCCATAGAGAATCGCTCCCGGACGGACCATGTCTGCCCAGGTTTCCGGGCGCGCCGCAATCGCAGCGCTGTTGGCGAAATGGATCGTGCCGGGATCGATGCGCATTGCGCGCAGTCTTTCGACCGCGGCGTTCAAACGCTCCATCTGCAGATGTGTCTGCCGGCCCGTAGGCGAATCCGTCAAGACTTCGGAAGACGCGAAGTGTGTGAATACCCCGTCCAGCCTGAGGTGTGGACACTTCGCGAACTGTCGTCCGAAACACTCAATGTCATTCGGCGAAATGCCCAGCCGGTTCATGCCGGTGTCCAGTTTCAGGTGAATCGCGACATTTTTCTTCCGAAGCTTTGCAGCGGCGGCTTCGAACATGGCAAGTTGTTCGCAACGGTGGATTGCGGGCGTCAGATTGTGATGGAGAAGATTGTTTTCCTCGCCGGGCCAGAATCCACCCAGCACGAGAATGGGCTTGCGCACACCAGCCTTGCGAAGTTCTATCCCCTCGCCGGCAGAAGCGACACCAAACCAATCCGTGCCGAACTTTTCCAGCGCTTTAGCCACTTGCGGGCCGCCGTGCCCGTAGCCATTTCCTTTGACGATGCACAGCACCTTGCGCGGCGTTTTTCTTTTTTCGGATGCGGGATTGACGAAATCGCGGATTGCCCGAAAATTGTGCGCGAGCGCCGGCAACGAAACTTCCGCCCAGACGGGACGGCCCACAAATTCAATTGGATTTTTCTTCCGGCTGGCCATTCAATTTCCTGAAAAATCTAGTTTACGACATTCCAGCGCAAGCACGAAAAAGCCGTGCGAATTGCGACGAGAATGACAACGCCGTGAAGAAGAGCAATCGCGCGGCCAAGTGGCGCGAAGAGTGGGCCTGACAGCCATCGCTGTAAGTTATTTATTATGAATACTTTGAGGGCCAGGCAGTGGTCTGGTGAAATCCACGGTTTTGCGGACTGTCCCGGAAATGTAGACGGTCAGACGCGCTGTCCTGCACAGACTACATTTCGTCGCCGCCGGCGAATTGCGAAAACGCGTCCGGCGCGGCTTCCTCGAAACGTGTCAGGCGGCTGCGAAACACGAATTTTACCTTGTCGGTGGGGCCGTTGCGCTGCTTGGCGATCAGAATGTCGGCCATGTCCCGCTCTTCCGGCGTGGCATTTAAGTTAAAGAAATTCGGGCGATAGATAAACATGACCACGTCGGCGTCCTGTTCAATGGCGCCCGATTCGCGAAGGTCGGAAAGCTGTGGGCCGCGCTCCTCGCGCTCAGGGGCACGCGTAAGCTGGCTGAGTACCAGCACGGGAATCTGCAATTCTTTCGCAAGACCTTTCAGGCCGCGCGAAATGCTGGATACTTCTTCCTGGCGCGAGTTGAAACGCCCGCGCCCGCTGATGAGCTGCAGGTAGTCAACCACGAGCAGCGACAATCCCTTGTCGCGCTTCAAGCGGCGTGCCTTTGCGCCGATTTCCAGCACGCTGGTAGAGCCGGCATCGTCAATCCACAATGGCGCCTGTGAAATACTCCCCAGACACTCCGTCATGCGGCGCCAATCTTCCTTGCTCAGGTGGCCGGAACGAAACTTATGAGCATCGATCTGCGCCACCGATGCCACCAGGCGCTGCAGTAGCGATTCTTTCGACATTTCCAGGCTGAACACCGCTACCGGCAGACCGCCACGAATCGCGATGTTCTCCGCCAGGTTCAGCGCCAGCGCTGTTTTTCCTTGTGAGGGACGGGCGGCGAGAATAATCAATTCCGAAGGCTGCAATCCAGAGAGCAGCTTGTCGAGCTCCCCGTAACCGGTGGAAATACCGGTGACGCTCTTCCCTTCGCGAAAGATTCTTTCCAGCCGCTCGAAATTGTCGCGAACGATGTCTTTAATGGAAATCAGACCGGCTTTGATGCGATCTTCGGCCAGCGCAAAGATGCTGGATTCCGCATTGTCGAGGATTTCGTCGGCGCCAGCCTCGCCCTCCATCGCTCGCTGCTGGATACTGTGCGTGGCGTGAATCAGATTGCGCAGCATCGCCTTTTCTTTGACGATGTGCGCGTAGTGCTCCACGTTGCTGACGCGGGGCATGCCATCGACCAGCGACGCCAGATACGGCGCGCCGCCCGAAGCTTCCAGTTCGCCGCGGCGTTGCAGTTCTTCGGTAAGTGTGACGAAATCGATGGCCCGCTGCGACTCGCCAAGCACGATCATCTGCGTAAAAATGTGGCGATGATGCGGAAGGAAGAAATCCTCGGCCTTCAGCGCCTCGATGGCGGTGTTGAGCACATTGTTGTCGAGCAGGATGGCGCCGAGAATGGACTTCTCCGCATCAATGTTGCTGGGCAGCGGACGTTCGAGAGTGGATTCGACTGCAGGCATAGGCGATAGCAACCTCTATGTCTTTCGCTTTTATTTCGCTATTGAAGCACGGCGGGCTCAATCAGGCAAGTGCAAATTATCTTCGCGCTTGCCGGTTCCCTTCTCCGCCAGAACGATGGACCGATTCTGCGTGTTGGAGCAGGGCACGTCAATGCGAGTACCTGTGAATCGTGAAGGAAAACAGTGAATATCTTTTTATCGAGTGTGGCAAGATGCAGCAGCGGAAATGCAGCAGGGAGAAAAAGATGAACCCTTGGATAAGCAGTTACGGTATGCGCAAGTTTTGCGCGGCGATTCTTGCCTTGACCAGCGCGTCACTGGCATTGTGCAGCGCGGCGGTCGGACAAAACTCGACGGTGGCCCCCGTTCAGACAACCGTTGGATCTACGTCCTACGTCGCGGCAGTAGAGAATGCCGACCGGCAGGGCAAGGAATGGATCGCTCGGGGAATTCCCGGAGTTTCCCTGGCAGTGGCCGTCGACGGAAAGATCGTCTACTCCGAAGGATTTGGCTACGCGGATCTGGAACAGCGCGTGCCCGTCTGGCCAACCACGAAATTCCGCATCGCCAGCATCTCCAAGCCGCTCACCGCGGTGGGCCTGATGGAACTGGTGCAGGCCGGAAAAGTCGATCTCGACGCCCCGGTTCAAAAGTATGTGCCGACGTTTCCAGACAAGGGCGCGACGATCACCGTGCGGATGATTGCGGGACACCTCGGCGGCATCCGGCACTACAAAGGCGATGAGTTCCTCATCCAGAAACACTACGGCAGCGTGCTGGAAGGCCTGAAGATTTTCGAAGATGATCCGCTGGTATCGCCGCCGGGAACCAAGTTCAACTATTCCAGCTACGGGTTCAATCTAGTCAGCGCGGTGATCGAATCGGCTTCCGGCGAAAACTTCCTCTCGTACATGCAGTTTCACGTGTTCACACCTCTGGGGTTGGTGCATACCACTGCCGATCAGAACACACAGATCGTCGAGCAGCGGTCGCGCTTCTACGAATTGCCGAAAGACGGAGCGGTTGAAAATGCGCCGTATGTCGACAACAGCTACAAGTGGGCCGGCGGAGGATTTTTATCGACGGCAGAGGATCTGACGAGATTCGGTTCCGCCATGCTGCAACCGGGAATCCTCAACGCGCAATCGTTAAAGACGATGTTGACCTCGCAAAAGACCACGGCAGGTGAGGAAACGGGCTACGGCATAGGCTGGGGAGTGCAGAAGACTCCATCAGGAAAGCTTGTGTACGAACATTCCGGAGGCGCCGTAGGCGGAACGTCACAGCTGATTGTCTATCCCGAAAGCCACATTGTGGTCGCGGTGATCGCCAATCTATCGGGGGCGCCGTGGAAGCGCGAAGAAATCGAAGCTGTAGCGGAAAAATTCGCGGGTGAACTCAAGGAATAGGAAAGTCTTGGAGCGCGGGAGCCCACTCCCGCTTTTGAGATGTACATTAATGCTCGACCGAAAAACGGCAGCCGGCTGCCGCACTCCAGACTACGCTTCTTTTTCGACGTGCACTTTGATTTCGGCGGTCACATCGCGGAACACCTTGACGGTGACCGGAAATTCGCCGAGAGCGCGCAACGATTCCGGCAACTGAATCTGCCGCTTGTCCACTTCGAAGCCCTGCGTCTTCAACGAATCGGCGATGTCGGCACTCGTCACGGAGCCGAACATCTGATCGTTCTCGCCGGTCTTGCGCGTGAACTTGACCGAGACACCATTCAGCGCTTCCGCGTGCTTCTTGGCGGCATCGAGTTCCGTGGCGGTCTTCTTGGCCAATGAGCCGCGAATGCGCTCCAGTGCCTTCATGTTCCCGGGAGTCGCTTCAATGGCAAGCTTGTTCGGCAACAGGAAATTCCGGGCGTAGCCGGGCTTCACTGCCACCACGTCTCCGCGGTTTCCCAACTTATCGACATCTTCCTGAAGAATGATCTGCATGATGAATCTCTAGCTCCCTTTTTAAGCTGTTGCCTTTGGAGCCTCGACAACGCGAGGCGCCTGTGTTCCCGCCGCACTGCCGGCGAACGGCATGAGGGCGATGTTGCGTGCGCGCTTGATGGCCACGCCGAGCCAACGCTGGTGGCGCGAGCAAACTCCGGTCATGCGGCGTGGCAGAATCTTGCCGCGCTCCTGCACGAACTGCGAAAGGATGTCCGCGCGCTTGTAGTCGATCAGATCGATCTTCTCGACGCAGAACTTGCAGACTTTCTTCTTGCGGAAATACTGACGCTTGCCACGGGGCCGGCCGCCTGGCCCGCCGGGACCTCCGGGGCCGCCTTCGCGGCGTCCACCGCCACCACCGCCGGGGCCACCTTCACGGCGTCCGCCTCCGCCACCACCCTCGCGATGTTCACGAGGAGCGGAGGGCGCGGCAGCCTGCACTGGTTTCTGTTCGTCTGACATACCTTCCTACCTTTCCCTTGTAGCTCCGGGCCTTCGCATCGAAGCTTCTGAAGCAATTACTCTTCGGACCCGCGCCTATCGTTGGCGCGAATCCGCAAAACTCTTGGCAAACTTAGCTCGCCGGAGCGGTTTCGGGTGCAGCCGCGGCCGGTGGAGGTGCGGACGGCGCTGCCGGCGTCGGTGCTGGAGCGGCGGCACGGCGCGGACGGCGCGCGGCGCGGATCTCGCGCTTGTGCGTCAGCTTCTTCTGCAGCTTCACGGCTTCGTCGAGGCGCACGACCTGATACTTGATGACCGCGTCTTGCACACCAAGACGGCGCTCCACTTCCTGCAGCACGTCGCTGTGCGTGGTACGAATCTGCTGATACACGTAAATGCCTTCGCGGTGCTTCTTGACCTTGTAGGCCAGCTTGCGCGTGCCCCAGTGTTCGGTCTTCTCGATCTTCGCGCCTTTTTCCGCGCAAACGTGCTCGACCGACGCGATTACTTTTTTGGTTTCCTCTTCCGGCGTAGCCGGGCGGACGATGAAGATCAAATCGTACAAACGCTCTTCCATGATGACCTCGTTTCCTTCTGTTCCCGGCGCGTGGCCGGTAAATCCGTAAACTCTTATTCCTGGCGAAATTTCGCCGTTACTTCTCTTCCTTCGGCGGAACCCGCCGGTTGTACTTGTTCATCGCGGCGGCGATGCCTTCTTTCACCAGCAACTCCACCGCATCGGCCGCATCGGCAATCATTTCTGCGGCTGATTCCAGTTCCGCTTTCTTCATCGGCCGCAGTACGTAAGCCGCAAGATCGCTCACCGGATGATCGGGTCCGCAGCCCAGTCGCAGCCTGGCAAATTCCTGCGTCCCTACCGCACTGGTGAGCGACTTGGCCCCGTTGTGCGTTCCGGGGCTGCCTCGTTCACCGATGCGAATCATGCCCCAGGGCAGATCCCGCTCGTCGTACAACGCGAGCAGCGATTCCGTCCCCAGTTCGTACTTGCCCAGCAACTCCCTCACGGAAATCCCGCTGAGGTTCATGTACGTCTGAGGCTTGGCCAGGAGCACTTCTTCCCCGGCCACTTTGCCCCGTCCTACCAACGCCTTGCCTTCGGGCCGCTCGACGCGGATCGAAGCGCGATTCGCAATCTCGTCCACGGCCAGAAAACCGAGGTTATGCGGCGTCCACTGATACTCCGGGCCAGGATTGCCAAGGCCAACGATGAGCCGCATAGTGAGTTGCGCGAGGCGAGCGGAAAAGAATTACTTCTTCTTTTCCGGCTTCTCGGCCGGTTTTGCGCCTTCCTCGCCTTCTTCGCCTTCCACTTCCTTCTTGCCCTTCTTGATGACTTCGGGCTCTGCTGGTGTTGCACCCGGTACGGCTGCTTCCACGGGCTTTTCTTCTTCCGCACGCAACGTCACGACGTGCGACAGAACGCGATCCGGGTCGGTAATCAACTTGATCTTCTTCGGATCGAGCGGCAGATCGCTGGCGCGCAAATTCTGGTTCAGGCGCAAACCGCTGATGTCGACCTTGAACTCGGTCGGAATATCCGCTGGCAAGCACTCAACTTCCACTTCACGGGTGACCACTTCGTAGACGCCACCGTCGACCTTAACGCCCGCCGGTTCGCCAAACGTGTGGATGGGTACCTTGACCTTCATGCGCACGTCCATCGCGATGCGGAGAAGATCGACGTGCAGCAAACTGCCGCTGACTGGATCGACTTGCCAATCCTTCACGATAGCTGGTTCGTGTTTTCCGCCAAGGTCCACCTGGAACAGCGTGTTGTGACCGGTTTCCGAACGCAGAATCGCGGTGACCTGCTTGGTGTTCACGGCAAGGGATATTGCTTCACCCTTTCCACCGTAAAGAGTCGCGGGCACTCTACCTAACACGCGCATGCGCTTTGCTTCATTTTTGCCCCGTGTTTCGCGGGGCGCGCCTTCCACAATAATCTGAGCCATAGCTTCTTTCCTTCCCTGGAATCACTTCCGGCTGAACTGCCGCCGGAGAATCTCAAATAAACAACTCGCTGATGGATGTCTCCTCATGAATGGAGCGAATACCACGAGCAAGCAAATCGGCAACGCTTAGAATCCTTATTTTCTTCAACTCTTTCGCGGCTGCGGACAGTGGCACGGAATCCGTTGCCACCACTTCCGTAATCCGGGAATTCTTGATGCGCTCCACAGCCGGCCCGGAGAATACCGGGTGGGTGCAGGCGGCATAAACCTGTGTGGCGCCTTCGCGCAGCAACGCGTCGGCTGTTTTCACCAGCGTGCCCGCCGTATCGATGATGTCGTCGATAATCAGCGTGCTGCGGCCACGAACGTCTCCAATGAGGTGCATCACTTCGCTGACGTCCACGTCAACGCGGCGCTTGTCCACGATGGCCAGTGGCGCATCCAACTTCTTCGCAAAAGCCCGGGCGCGTTCCACACCACCGGCATCCGGTGAAACCACTGTCAAATTCGGCAGATTCATTTGCCGGAAGTGATCGATCAGCACGGGCGAGCCGTACAAGTGATCCACTGGCACATCGAAATAGCCTTGAATCTGCGGCGCGTGCAAATCCAGTGTCAGCGCGCGGCTCGCTCCCGCCGTTTCCAGCAAATCCGCCACCAGCTTCGCGGATATCGGAACGCGCGGCTTGTCTTTGCGATCCTGACGCGCATAGCAGTAATACGGCAGAACCGCGGTGATTCGCCATGCCGAAGCGCGCTTGAACGCATCAATCATCAGCAGCAGTTCTAACAGGTGGTTGTCCACCGGATAGCAGCAAGGCTGCACCACGAACACATCGGCGCCGCGCACGTTCTCTAAAATCTGGAAATAAATCTCGCCGTCGCTGAAGCGGCCCAGCAATGCCTTGCCGAGCGGCACACTCAAATGATGGCAGATCGAATCGGCCAAAGCCGGATTCGCGGTCCCCGTGAAAATCTTGAATCGCTCGTCGTGCACGCCGCATTCACCTTGGTCATCGTTTTACGATGGCCCGCAAGAATGGTACTGGCCCGAAATTCCGGGCTCTGTAATCAATGAGAGTCAGAGCGGAAAGATGCTGAAGTTCAGCCGACGATGGCGCTCTTCATGGAACGCGCAAACTTGCTTCGAGAGATACTCTCGCAGACAAATACCTGATCGTTCGGAAACCCGACAGCAGCTCGGCGCGCCTTTACTGGGCTCGGGAAAACTCCAAACACCGCCGAACCGCTACCAGCCAGCAAGGCTTCTGACGCCCCCATCCGGAGTAAGGCCCGCTTGATTTGACCAAGCCGACTATGTCGCTTGAATACAGCCGCCTCGAAATCATTCGAAAGGGATGCTTCTTGCGGGCTCCAGCACAGAGCACAGAACTTATATAGCTTATGGGCTGCCGCGGATTTTGTCAACGAAGCCATTTCCGGCGCATGGAGCCAGCGATAGGCATCAGGCGTCGGCACATGGACCGAATTTGGCGAAACAATCAGATAGTACGTGGTCGGCAAATCGGGCAGCGGATAGATTTCCTCGCCCTTTCCCACGCCAAGAGCGCAGCCACCAAACAAAAAGAATGGTACATCTGCACCCAAACTGGCGGCGATAGCCAGCAAACGGACCGGGTCGATTCGTTTGCCCGTCAAGCGTAGATAGCCGAGCAGTGCCGCTGCAGCGTCACTGGACCCGCCACCGAGTCCACGCCCCGCGGGGATTTTCTTGTCCAGCACGATTTCCACGCCTGAGCGCACTTTGAGCTCGCGCCGCAAAGCCTCGACTGCGCGATAGACCAGATTTTTCTCGATTGGCTCCTGCGAGAGCGTCGAATTGCCACGCACCGTGAGCGAAATCGCAGGCTGCCGCAATTGGCGAAGCCGCAAATCGTCGTGCAACGACACAGTTTGAAAAATCGTGCGCAACTCGTGGTAGCCATCGGCCCGCTTGCCGAGCACCTCGAGACGCAGATTCACTTTTGCGTACGCTGGAATGCGAACTTCGTTCATCTTTTACTCAGGGTTTTGCGTCGGTTGGCGGCGTTTTTTGAGCCACCCGGTGTTTCACCTGGCCCAACTTCTTTTCCAGTTCCGCGACTTTATCGTTTTCCACGTCGCCGGGCAAGGAGCGGTGCCATTCGGTAAGTGACTTCTCCCACTCGATGGTGGCCTGCTCCATTCTTCCCTGCTTGGCGTAAACGTCGCCGAGGTGAGAACGAATGGTGGGATCGTGCGATTCGCGTTCCACTGCTTTACGTAAAGCCGTTTCTGCTTCCGTCAGCTTGTTCTGCTTGTAGTATACCCAGCCGAGGCTGTCGAGGTACGCGCCGCTGTACGGCTCCTGGTCCAGCGCTCGTTGAATCATTTCGCGGGCTTCATCCAGGCGCAGGCCGCGATCGGCCAGCATGTATCCGTAATAGTTCAACGCGGCGGCGTTCTTCGGATTCACGTTCAAAACTTTCTTGAACTCCTCCTCGGCCTTATCGAACTGCTTCTGGCGTTCGTAAATCGCGCCAATCAGGAACCACGTCATTTCGTTTTCGCGGGGATCGCCGGGAAGCGCTTCGGCCTTGCGCGCCATTTGTTCGGCTTCATTGTATTTGTGGGCGCGTTCGTAAATCTGCGCCATATTCAGATACACGTCCCGGTCGGCGGGGGTGTTCTTCAGGCTGCCTTCCAGCAATTTGACGGCTTCGTCAGGTTGCTGATTTTCACCCAGCAGCAACGCGTAGGTGGAACGAATGGAACTGTCATTTGGATACTTCGCAATTGCGTCTTTGCCAACTTGCAATGCCTTGGGTAGATCCTTGGCCTGGCGATACGTCTCCATCAGCAAGATGCGCGCGCGGTGATCTTCCTCATCACCGAGGTGGCCCAACTCCTGGTAGGTATAAACCGCCGCCTGATAATTCTGCGCGTCGCGGTAAAGCTGCCCGAGTTGTTGATACAGAATGGCCAGCGAACGCCGCCGGTTCGGCAGCACCGAGGACTGCCCTTTCACGCCGGTCACCGCGTCTGAAAGAACCTTGATCGCATCTTCGTAGCGGCCCTGCGCTTCGTAAATCATCGCCTCGTTGTACATCACCTCGAGGCTTCCCGGCGCGTACTGGCGTGCTTTCACCAGGCTTTCTTCCGCCTTGTCCAACTGATGTAGTTCGCGGTAAATCTGCGCGATGCGCAAATATACATCCGCATCATCGGGCATGACATCCGCGAGCTTTTGGTAGACGCTCAATGCCTCCGCGTATTTCTCTTCTGAAAGCAACGTCTGGCCGAGCCCGCGGAGGTGCGTCAATTCCGAAGGATCAAGATCCACGGCATTGCGGTAAGCAGCTTCCGCTTTGGCAAAATCCTTTGTTTGCGTGTAGGCGTCGCCCAGTAAATCGTACAAAGTCGGTGAAGGCGAATGCGAGGTTGCAGACTCCAGTAGATGGATGGCCTCATCCGATTTGTTTTCATCGAGCAGCAATTGCGTCAACTGCTCCATGGCCGCATCGTTGTCGGGATCTTCTTTCAACATCTCGCGAAGCACCTGCTCCGCTTTGTCGGGATCGTTGTGCAGGCGATACAGCCGCGCCAGCCAAAGCGACGACTCAGCATCGGCAGGATCCAACCGGTGGACTTCCTTGAACTCTGCAATCGCTTTTCCAACCGCTTCCGTCTGCACGCCGGTGCCACCGTTGATATCACCCAAACTCCGCAGATAGATACGGGCGAGCAGGCGGTGCGTCGGCAAATCATTTGGATCGCGCTTCAGAATCTCGTTGGCCTCCACCACCGCATCATGTACGCGCTGCGCCTTCCAATACATTTCCGCCAGCCGCTCGCCAATGATGGGTGACTTCGGATCGATCGAATAAGCCTTCTTGTACGCCTCGATCGAGCGAGTGGCGTACTCGCTCTGGCTGGTCTGCTCGTACTGAATTTCGTAAATGTGGCCCAGCGTGAAGTTGAAATAGGCGTCGGCGCGCGGCGTGATTTTCTCGGGAGTTTGCTCGACCTCCAGCGCTGGCTTCTGGGCCAAAAGGGGTGAGGTAGCCAGAAACGCCAGGGCTAGAGTGGCTAAAGGTCGAAATAGATTCATAAGGAGTCCATAAACATTAAGTATCCCACGGGGCCCAAGAGTGGTCAAAAGCCAAAAAACGCATCGTTTCAATGCATATCAATGCGTATTGCCCACTCCACTGAGATGCGCCCGCCAGGAAATTCGGCTATTGTCGCGAAACATTTTATGTGCACTCTTCTGCGCAGAAGATCAGTGGAGAAAGTGCCGCATGCTCGTGAACACCATGGCCATCCCTAACCGGTCGGCCGTGGCAATCACCTCGGGATCCTTCACGGAGCCGCCCGGTTGAATCACGCAAGTGGCGCCTGCCTTGGCGGCTTCCTCGACTCCATCGGGGAACGGAAAGAACGCGTCTGAGGCCACCGCTGTGCCCTGCAGAGATTTCTGCGCTTTCATCACCGCGATTTTTACGGAGTCTACGCGGCTCATTTGCCCTGCGCCGATGCCCATCGTCGCGCCTTCTTTTGCAAAGACAATGGCGTTGGATTTCACGTGCTTGCAGATTTTCCAGGCGAATTTCAGGTCGCTGAGTTCGGCCTTGGTCGGTTCGCGCCGCGTGACCACCTTCAATTCCATGCCTTCCAGCGAGCCACGGTCGGGTTGCTGAACCAGCACGCCGCCAAGAATCCGCTTCAACTGCAACTCCTTATCGTGGCTCAAGCCACCTTGAGGTAGCTGCAGTAGACGCAGGTTCTTCTTGGCTGCAAAGATTTCTTGCGCGCGGTCGGCAAAGCCTGGCGCGACGATGCATTCGACAAATAGCTTCACCACCTCTTCGGCAGTCACGGCGTCAACAATGTGATTGAAGGCCAGCACGCCGCCGAACGCGGAAACGGGGTCACACGCGAACGCTTTGATGTACGCTTCGACTAGCGTGGCTTGTTTGGCGGCGCCGCACGGATTGTTGTGCTTGATGATCACCGCTGCGGGTCGCTCGAATTCGGCAACCAGGCTCCGGGCCGCTTCCAGATCCACGTAATTGTTATAGGACAGTTCCTTGCCCTGCAATTGCTTCGCGGCGGCAAGTCCTTCCACCTCACGTCCCGCAGGGACGTACAACGCTGCTGCCTGGTGCGGATTTTCACCGTACCGTAATTCCTGTTTACGGCGCAGCGCGAGGTGCACGCGTTCAGGTAGCATTGCCCGAGGAGCTACTTCCAAGCGGCTACCTGCCTCCGCCAGCCGTTCGAGTTCCATGGTAATCAGCCCGTCGTAGCGTGACGTAGTCGCAAAGACCTTGCGAGCAAGCTCCAACCGCAGTGGCAATGTTGTCGCGCGATTCGTTTCCAGTTCCTGTGCCACACGGTCGTAGTCCGCGGGATCCGTCACCACCGTTACACTTTCAAAATTCTTGGCGGCGGAACGTAACATCGTCGGCCCGCCGATATCGATGTTCTCGATCAGTTCTTCGGTCGGCAAATAAGCTCTGGCCGCTGTCTCTTCAAATGGATACAGATTCACCACCACCAGGTCGATAGGCGCAATGCCATGCTCCTTGGCCTGCTTCTCATCTTCTGCATGATTTCGCCGATACAACAAACCGCCGTGCACCTTCGGATGCAGCGTTTTCACCCTCCCGCCCAACATCTCCGGCCAGCTCGTGAACTCCGAAACGTCTTTGACCGCCACGCCTTCCTCGCGCAGCAACTTCGCCGTACCACCTGTGGATAGGATTTCAATCTTCAGCGCAGCCAACCGGCGCGCAAAATCCACGATTCCCTTTTTGTCGAATACGCTGAGCAGCGCACGTTCCACAGCCATGAGGTGCCTCCACCGGTAGAAAGAATCTACTAGTGTACGCGCAGCAGTGAAGTTGGAAAAGTGGGCGATCTGTGGGAAAAATTGCGCGTCAAAACTGGTACCGCGGGGTCCGCGCAGCGCGTCCACGTGCTTCTAATGCGTAACGCAATGCCATCCCAAGGATCGCGCCTTTTTACCTCCGAAGGGCCTCAACTGTTTGCCACACGAACTGTTATGGGGGAAGAATCCCGCTACGACTTCACGAGGGCTTTCAACTTCACCGAGCCGTCAACGACTTCCACAACGTACTCCACATCGCGGCACTGCTTTTGTTTCTGCAGGTCTTTGGTCTTTTTGCGGACGAACTCGTTGAACCCTGCGCGCGTCAGTTTAGCAGTCTCTTCCCCGGCGCTCTGTTTTGCCTGTAGAAACGCTTCGTAGAGCTGGTCAACCTTCTGCGTTTCTTTCTCCGGCTCCGAACAAACCATGCGAAATGCCTTGGCATCCTCCGCAGAAGCCGCCGTAGAACTTTCCTGACCCGTCGGCTGCGTGCGCGCTCGTTCGGCTTCGATGGCTTTGGCAGCCGCACCGAAATGGCGCTGCACTTTCCCCTCTTCGCGCTGCGCCAGTCGCTTTCGGAACATATCTTTGTACTTGGCGTACGTCTGGGAAAGATTGGAGAATCGGAAGCGCTGCCCGTATTTCAGTTCGCCGCCGCGTTCGCTGTAGCGTCGGACCACCTGGTCAATACGCCATTCGATTTCGGTGGGAGGACGTTTCCTGCCGCCACCAAAATACATGTCGTATTCGATTTTCAACTGTCGAATATCCCGTTCCAATCCCGCCAGTTCTTCGTCTATGGTGGCCATCCGGGGACACTCCTGCGACACCTCATGCTAGGAGCGTGACTCGTCAGCGTCAACCGGGAAGGTGCCGGACGATACGCAACAAACAATTGGGCGCCGGAACAGCAGGCTGGCCCTTCGGTCAGCTTGTGATTGCGGGTCATCCGCTGCTGTGCTCAAATGACGCCATGGCGCAACGCAGCCAATCCGGCATCTCCGAACAACAAGCGGCTTTGCTTCGCCGCGTGCCCTCCGTAGACCAAGTGCTTCTTCGTCCCCGTATCTCCGCGCTTGCCGGGACGCTCGAGCGAAACTTTATGGTGGAGACGGTTCGAGAAGTCCTTGCCGATGTGCGCCGCGAACTCACCTCTTCCGATTCGGCCGACGAACGTTTGTTAGAACCCGCGATGCTGGAGGAGAAGATTGCCGGGGCCGTGGCGCGGCAATTCGCTCCATCGTTGCTACCGGTGATCAATGCCTCGGGCGTCATTCTGCATACGAATCTCGGCCGCGCACCGCTGAGTCCACTGATCGTCGAGGAATTCCGCCGCACGGCCATCCACTACTCCAATCTCGAATACAACCTTGCAGCAGGCGCACGCGGCAAGCGCGATTCCCACACAGTACAACTCCTGCAGCGTTTGACCGGCGCGGAAGCCGCGATTGTGGTCAACAATTGCGCTGCGGGGCTGCTGGTTACGCTGGCGGCCCTGGCGCGTGGCGGCGAAGTAATCGTCTCTCGCGGTGAACTGATCGAGATTGGTGATGGCTTTCCGCATCCCGGAAATCATGGAGCAAAGCGGTGCGACCCTGCGCGAAGTGGGCACCACGAACCGCACGCGCATCGCCGATTACGAAAACGCGATCAACGATAAGACCCGTGTCCTGCTGCGCGTCCATCCATCCAACTTTCAGGTAACTGGCTTTACGGAAAAGCCGGAGGTTTCCGAGTTGATTCGCCTCGGCCAGCAAGCGGGTCTTCCCGTTGTGGAGGATCTTGGCTCTGGATGCCTGGTCGATCTTTCTGCTCACGGCATCAACGAACCCACCGCACAGCAAAGCGTGGCCGCCGGTTTCTCTCTTGTTCTTTTCAGTGGCGACAAACTTCTAGGAGGTCCGCAAGCCGGAATCATTGCCGGAAAGAAAGATCTGGTTGCCAGGGTGCGCCTCCATCCGCTATTTCGCGCGCTGCGTGTCGACAAACTCTCGACCGCCGCTCTAGAAGTGACTCTGCGTGCCTATTTGCAGGCCAACTGGAATGCATCTTCCAGTGCAGCGCATGATTCGCCTGTCTCTGCAGGACATCTCCACGCGCGCGGAAAAGTTTGCACATACCATCCGCGAGTCTGATTCCGCGAGTGCGGTGCGTATTGACATGGTCGATGGCTCCTCCCTGCTGGGGGGCGGTTCGACTCCTTCGCAATCGTTGCCCACCAAACTGCTGCGGCTCGCCAGCGCGAACCATTCCGCTACGCAACTGGAAGCGCGCCTTCGCGAAGGCGCGACGGGCGTCCCCGTGATCGCCCGCATTGAGGACGATCATGTACTGCTCGATCTGCGCACCGTCTTTCCGGAGCAGGACGCATCCTCTCGTGAAAACCTTGCTCGCCGCTCTGCGATAGAGCCATTCGCCCGCAAATGTTATGATATAGGTGTTATATAACTTCGCCCCGGGAGGCCATCATGGCGACCGCCCTCATCCATCTCGACCCAAAACAAAAGCGGCGCCTGACCCTGCGCGCCAAGAAGCGCGGCAAGTCTTTCTCACAGGAAGTCCGCGATGCCGTGGACATGTATCTCGAAATGCCCATGGAGACCGAGGACGAACTGAAGACCCTCGCTCGAATGGCCAGCGAATCAGCCGATCGCAGCATTGCCAAGCTCGACGACACCATCGCCTATCTCAACCGCGGCCTCAAAACCATGCGGAAGTCGCGATGAGTTGGGCGCGCGATGCCCTGCTGGCTCTGAAGCGCATTATTTTGCTGGAAGAGCGCATCACCAGTTTGACCGAGCAGTCCAAACAATTGATGGACGCCTGCACGGAGATGGACCGGCGGCTCATCCGTCTCGAAGCAAAATTCGAACTGCTCGAGCGGATGGCAGCGCCGTCTTCGCGCCGTGCCCTTCCCGAAAAAACGGAAAAATAATCCGTCATGCTTTCCTTCACAGTCCACGACCGTAGACTTCTGGCAAGCCAAGAGCCTCTACCAAAACTGAAACCTGGGTGGGCGATGGTTCGTGTGCGGATGGCGGGCATCTGCAACACCGACGTGGAAATTCTTCGTGGCTACCACAATTTTCGCGGCACGCCGGGACACGAATTTGTCGGTGAGGTCGTAGCCCTGCATGCCGTTTCTCCAAAACTGAACAAACGCTGGATCGGCAAGCGCGTTGCCGGCGAGATCAACATTTCCTGCAGCGGCCTCGGCTACAAATCGCGCTGCTCATTCTGCCGCCGAGGGCTGACAACACATTGTGCGCGCCGGACTGTGCTGGGCATCGTTGGCCACGACGGCGCATTTGCAGAGTATCTGAGCTTGCCACTGGAAAATCTTCACGTCATTCCGATCAGCATCAGCGATGAAAAAGCGGTGTTCATCGAACCGCTAGCGGCTGCCTGCCAGATTCTCGACCAGATCAATATTCGGCAATTCCCTTCCGCCGCCGTGCTTGGCGATGGAAAACTCGCGCAGTTGATCGCTCTTGTTTTGCAGGCGTCCGGATGCAAAGTGGTGCTTTATGGCAAACACAATTCAAAATTGGCATTGGCCAGACGTGCAGGGATTAAAACGAGGAAAGTGAACGGCGACGGCAGCGATCTGAGAAGAGTAAACGAAAATTATCGACTGGTTGTGGAAGCTACCGGGTCACCCACTGGACTACGTCTCGCACAGCAAATGACGGAACCCCGCGGTACCCTGCTCTTGAAGTCCACCTTCCACGGCGCTGCTCCGGTCGAGACTTGGCCCATCGTTGTAAAAGAAATCACGGTCGTCGGTTCGCGTTGCGGCCCATTCGCGAAAGCAATCAAACTGCTTCGTTCCGGCAAAGTAGATCCAACGCCGCTAATTTCGCGCACGTTTCCGTTGAAAGATGCGGCAAAGGCCATCGTCTACGCGCAGAAACGCGGCGTGATGAAAGTATTGCTTAAGACCGATCGGAAGGAACAACGACACTAACGCTTCAAGTGGCGTCCCAACCATCTCCACGGAAATACCCCTGCGAGAAGCATAAGAATTCCGTAGACCATCCAAGAGAGTGTCGGCACAGAGGTTTCAGTACCAATGCGTGCATTACGGCCTGACTCCCACAAGATACCCTCGGATTGCGCACCCCACCCAAGTACCAGCGCAATCGTCCCTCCAATAATCATCATCCATCTAAAAATCAGAAGGCTGCTTCCATTCTGGTCTTCTGTTTCGCCGAGTCTCGAGTGCTTAGTCATGTGAAAACTAGAGCCGATTGATGCACGACGCCACGCACGCCGCTCCAAATCCATTGTCGATATTCACAACGGTCACATTCGATGCGCAGGAATTCAGCATGCCCAGCAAGGCAGCAACTCCCCCGAAGCTTGCGCCATAGCCCGTACTGGTTGGCACCGCAATCACCGGCACTCCCACCAATCCGCCCACCACACTTGGCAGCGCGCCTTCCATACCCGCCGTACAGATAATCACGCGCGCTTCCAGCAGCTGTAGCCGGTGATCCAGCAACCGGTGAATTCCAGCCACGCCCACGTCGTAGATCTGCTCCACGCGATTCCCCATCAACTTCGCGGTCAGCACCGCTTCCTCGGCCACCGGTATATCGCTGGTCCCCGCCGCAACTACAACGATTGTGCCCTTGCCGGTGATTTCGCGGCTGCGCTCCATGGTGATAACGCCCGAGAGCGGATGGAATTTCGCCGTGCGGCCCACACGCTTCACCGCTGCATACATCTTCGCGTCTGCGCGCGTCACCAGCACATTGTGCTTCGTGTCTTTGTGGCGCAACATCGCGCGCACGATCTCCGCCACCTGGGTTGGCGTCTTCCCTTTGCCGAAAATTACTTCGGCAAAACCCTGTCGCAGTGCCCGGTGATGATCCACCTTGGCAAAACCGATATCTTCAAATGGCAGGTGCTTGATGCGCTCCATCGCGGAACCGGCAGAGAGCTTTCCGCTTTCCACCAGTTTCAAAAGGTTCAGGATTTCTTCTGATTTCATCGCATTGTTCCAGCCCGAATTCTAACACTGGCGTGGCGGCCCACCTATGCTTGACTTGCCATCGAGCCGCTGCGAGACTGAACTTATCCGCGCTAAACAGATGCTTCCAACCAAAGACAAAATCATAACCGTGGGCGTAACTGGCGCAAGCGGCGCCATCTTCGCGCAGAAAACTCTTTCTCTGCTGGAGGAGGATTCGCGCGTCGGCCGCGTGCATCTGGTCGTCACCGAAACCGGACAGCGCCTCTTCGCCGAAGAACTCGGCATCACCTCTGGTGATCTGAAAAAGCTCCCCGCACGAATCATCGGCCGCGCTTCCCGCAAAATTGAAACCGTTCCGAACAAAGATGTCGGCGCCACGATCGCCTCCGGCAGCTACGACGTTGACGCCATGATCGTGATTCCCTGCACCATGGGCGCGCTTTCCGCCATCGCCAACGGAGTCAGCGACGATCTGGTCGGCCGCTCCGCTGACGTCATGCTCAAGGAGGGTCGCAAGCTGATTCTCTGTGTCCGCGACACGCCCTTTAATCGTATCCATCTCGAAAATATGCTTCGTGCGCAACAAGCCGGGGCAGTGATCATGCCCGTGGTCCCCGCGTTCTACGATCTTCCCAAGACCATCGACGATATCGTCACGCAGTTTGCCTGCCGAGTTCTGGCGCAGGCCGGCCTGCCGCAGGAAAAAATGCATCGTTGGACGGGTAGCGCCCCGCGCAAGAACTCAGGATCGTAGCAACCCATGGCCAGCCACATTCGCACCGTCCTGGAAATGATCAAATTCGAGCACTCCGTGTTCGCCCTGCCGTTTGCTCTGACGGGAGCGCTCCTTGCCGCCCGCGCCTCATTGCACGGTTGGCCCACGCTACGACAGGTTTTGTGGATCGTGGTCGCCATGGTGACGGCACGTTCCGCGGCCATGACCATCAACCGCATCGCTGACGTCCGCTACGACAAGGAAAATCCTCGCACGAAAACGCGCGCACTGGCCACCGGTGCGCTCAGCGTTTCGTTTGCCTGGGCCTTCACCCTGATCGCCGTGGCCGTATTCTTTGCCGCCGCGTGGCAACTGAACCCGCTCGCGCTGAAACTCGCACCACTCGCCATCGCCATCTTGTTTTTTTATTCGTTCACCAAGCGCTTCACCTCGTGGTCGCATTTTTTCCTCGGCTTTGCACTTGGCATTTCACCTGCCGCGGCCTGGATCGCGATCACCGGCGGCCTCGATTGGCGCATGCTGATCCTCTGCGGCGCGGTCACACTCTGGGTTGGCGGTTTCGATGTGCTGTACGCCTGTCAGGACGTCGAATTCGACCACCAGGCCGGCCTCTACTCCGTGCCGAAGCGTTTCGGCATTGCCCGCGCCCTTCAGATCGCGCGCGGAATGCACGTCGGTGTCGTCATCCTCTTAAGCTGGCTCGCCTTCAGTCTCGGCCTGCCGTGGCCGGCCTGGGCGGGCATCCTCGTTGTGGGCGCGCTGCTTGCCTATGAACATTCCCTCGTCCACGCCAATGATCTGAGTAAGCTGAACGCTGCCTTTTTCACCGTGAACGGTTATATTAGTATGCTGTTCCTGCTGTTCTGGGGCGCTGCGGCGGCCGTTTGGCGCGTTTGAACGATTTGGAACTTTCGAACGAAAACGATGTCGATTTGTGCCTGATACAATAAATGTAGCGGTGGCCCTCTGGCCGCCATCTGAATTTGTGGGGATTACAGAGTAACCTGTGGCTCAACTAACCATCACTGACGCAACCTTGCAGCCCATCGCCGACAAAGTCCTGGCGGGTGAACGACTGTCTTTTGCAGATGGCGTTGCGCTCTATAAGACGCCAGACCTTCTGACCGTCGGCTGGCTGGCCAATCACGTCCGCGAAAAGCGTCACGGTGACATCACCTACTACAACGTAAACCGCCACATCAATCCCACCAACGTCTGCGTGGCCCACTGCAAGCTCTGCGCCTTCGGACGCGATCCCAACTCGCCCGGCGCTTATACCTTCACCCTAGAAGAAATGTACGAGCGCGCCGCGAAAGGTGTTCGCGAAGGTGCCACGGAATTCCACATTGTTGGCGGACTGCATCCCGACTTGCCATTCGATTTTTTCCTCGAACTGATTCGCGGTCTCAAGCAGCGTCATCCGCACGTCCACCTGAAGGCCTTCACCATGGTGGAAGTGCACTACTTCGCGCGCATCGCCAAGATCACTGTCGACGAAACGCTGCGCCTGATGAAAGCAGCCGGCGTGGATTCCTGCCCGGGCGGTGGTGCGGAGATTTTTCATCCGCGCGTGCGTCGCTTAATCTGCGATCACAAGGTCAGCGGCCAGATGTGGGTCAATATGGCGAAGAAAGCGCACCGCATCGGCCTGCGCTCCAACGCCACCATGCTGTATGGTCACGTGGAGACGATGGAAGAGCGCGTCGATCATTTGGTGAAATTGCGCGACGCACAGGACGACACGCATGGTTTCGTTGCCTTCATCCCCCTGGCGTTTCATCCGGACAACACGCCGCTTTCGCACATTCCAAAGACGACCGGCTACGATGATCTGCGCAACATCGCCGTCTCTCGCTTACTGCTCGATAACTTCGACCACATCAAGGCCTACTGGATCATGCTCACGCCCAGCATCGCGCAAATCGCCCTGCGTTTTGGCGCCAACGACATGGATGGCACCGTCGTGGAAGAAAAGATCTATCACGATGCCGGCGCAAACACCGCGGAGTTCACGCCACGCAGCGAACTCGAACGCCTGATCCGCGCCGCCGGCCGCATCCCCGTGGAACGCGACACGCTCTACAACAAGATCGATCGCTCCAAGCTTCCACCTATCGAACTCGGCACGCCCCCGGGCCTCGTTTCACTCTCCATCTAAAACCTTACTATCCATGCTCGTCGTAACGGGCTGATCCTGAACTGCGTCCAAAAATCAACGCGATCCCGGCAGGAGCGACGACCAACGATGCGCACCATTTTACTGCTCACCATTTCCAACATCTTCATGACCTTCGCGTGGTACGGCCACCTGAAATATCGCGGCGTTGCCCTCTGGAAGGTTGTAATGATCAGCTGGGGCATCGCGTTTTTCGAGTATTGCTTCCAGGTGCCCGCTAACCGCATCGGCTCTTACGAATTCTCTGCTGCCCAACTGAAGACCATTCAGGAAGTCATCACCCTGAGTGTTTTCTCCGTCTTCTCGATTACTTATCTAGGTGAGCCGATGAAGTGGAATTACATGGCGGGCTTCGCGTGCATCGCCCTGGCCGTATTTTTTGTATTTCACCAGTGGTAGTTCACGCAAGGCCCGGCGCCCAGGCCACTACATCTTGGCGCGTCGAAAAATGCAGCAATGGCGCACCCACAAGTGGCGCGATCAGCTCATTCGCCATCGAATTGTCGGTAATTTCCGCTTCCGCCAGTCGCAAATCCCACGGCGGGTGATGGAGCTCTCCCCGCAATAATTGACCTTTCGGCGCCGCGCTGTACAGGCAATATCGTTCCATCAGAAAATGTTCCAATGTCCCGGCTTTCGCCCGGAACGCTTCTCCAATTCCTCGATATCGGCCCCGAAAAATCGCCCCGTCTGCTTTACGCGAAATTCGCTCACTTTCGTACTCAATCCAGCCCGATGATTCTTCGCAACGCATCCGTGCCCGATAGTAGGGAAGGTGAAACCACGCGCGGGCCACGGCGACTGCCAGAGAGTTCGCCGCGTCCAGACTGAAAAACCACACCCCGGGTTTGCCGCCCCGCTTCACGTAAGTGCGCACATTAAGCTCCGGAAACTCCGAAGTTCCCGGCAGGGCAGGCGCATTTCTCAATCGCACGCCGCGCATCAGAAAGGGCACGACGGCAAGCCACGCCTGCCCCTCGTACGTATCAATTTCCAACTCTGCGGGAATGTGCGGCCAAAGGACCGCCTCCGGAACAGGCCAGTGCGCGAACAAGAGGCTGTGCCACTGCTGGGCCATCACCCAACTCCCCTTGGGAAGCGGCCATGGCCGGTGCGATACTTCTTGAAAAATATGCTCGATTGCCATCGAATGTTCTTGGTGGTTTGATGCTCCAGGCTACCGTTTCGGCAGGCAAAAACTGGGACGAAACGCCGTAAACCGGAAGAAACAGTTTTCTGTTTGCTTCCCCTGCTGCCGAATTCGATGAACCTTTTGCCGTGTGGCCGGAATCCAAGAGTTACACATTGAAGTCAATCTGATCTGGGAGGAACAAAATGCAACGTAAAGCTTCCGCCGTGTGGCAAGGCGATTTGAAATCTGGCAAGGGCACCATTTCCACCGATAGCGGCACATTGAAGCAGACGCAATACTCCTTCAGCACCCGCTTTGAAAATGGCGTTGGCACCAATCCCGAAGAATTGTTGGCCGCGGCTCACGCGGGCTGTTTCACCATGGCGCTTTCCGCGCAACTCGGCGGCGCTGGCATGACCGCCAGCAAACTCGAAACCACTTGCACGATCTCACTCGAAAAAGTGGGCGAAGGTTTTAGCATCACCAAGAGCCACCTCGACCTCGTGGCCCATATTCCCGGCGCCGACAAAGCCAAGTTCGATGCCGCCGTAAAGGCCGCCGAAACCGGTTGCCCGGTCTCCAAGCTCTACAAGGCTGAAATTTCCGTCAGCGCGCAACTCGTCTCTTGATTCGCGCCAAACGACGAAAAATAACAAAGCGAGTACAATGTTTCGGATGATTCCCAATGCAGGCGTGTTTATCGCAGGCATCCTCTTGTTTCTCGTGGTTGTCTGGGACGCGTTCGAAGCCATCATTCTTCCGCGGCGGGTGACCCGAAAGTTCCGCCTCACCCGCTTCTACTACCGATTTACGTGGACGACCTGGAAGGCCGCGGCGCGAGTGATATCCTCCAAGAAACGCCGCGAGTCCTTTCTCGGTTTCTACGGTCCGATTTCCTTGCTCTTCCTGATCGGCGTGTGGGCCATCGGCCTGGTGATCAGCTTCGGCATGATGCAATACGGAGCTGGCTCCGCCATCAATGTATCCGGCGGGACGCCCAGCCTTTACACCGACTTCTACCTCAGCGGCACTACCTTTTTCACTTTGGGATTGGGTGATGTCGTGCCTCGCTCCACGTTCGCTCGCTTCCTGGTCGTAGCCGAATGCGGTTTTGGATTTGGTTTCCTTGCCGCCATCATCGGCTATCTTCCCTTCATCTATGGTGCGTTTGGCGCGAGAGAAACCAACATCACGCTTCTCGACGCGCGCGCCGGTACGCCTCCCACAGCCGGCGAGTTGCTTCGCCGCCACAGTTTTCCCGAAGGCCTGGATGCGTCTGGCCGATCTCCTGAAAGATTGGGAACGCTGGAGCGCTGAACTCCTCGAAAGCCATCTTTCCTATCCGGTGCTCGCCTACTTCCGTTCCCAGCACGACAACCAGTCCTGGATCAATTCCCTGACGGCAATTCTGGACACTTGCGCGCTTGCCATTGCAGGCATCGAAGGCGCCTGCGCCAAACAGGCTGAATTAACGTTCGCCATTTCGCGTCACGCCATTGTCGATCTCGCTCAGGTTTTTAGCGCCGCTCCGCGCGCACTGCCTCAGGATCGACTCCCAGCCGACGATTTGCACCGCTTGCGCGAGACATTGGCGTCGCATGGCATGAAACTCTTGCGAACGCCGCAAGCCGACAAGAAGCTTGCCGAATTGCGACTGATGTACGAGCCCTATGT
The DNA here is from genome assembly GCA_963782755.1 of Candidatus Acidiferrales bacterium. Classification (GTDB taxonomy): domain Bacteria; phylum Acidobacteriota; class Terriglobia; order Acidiferrales; family UBA7541; genus Acidiferrum. The sequence continues at coordinate 46,005 of CAWAKR010000017.1, read as the reverse complement.
GTACGCGCTGGCCACTCACTTGAACCAGTCCTTGCCTCCCTGGATTCCGACCGGGAAAGGGAAGGATAATTGGCAGACCACAGCGTGGGCTCAGTCCACGGGATTGATACAGTCAGAGAAGGCTTTGTTGCACGACGATCACTTCTAAACACGATTCACCGGTCTTGTTCAAAGTTGCTAGTCCGTTTGGGAGATACGCACATGAAAGCCATTCAAGTTCATCAATTCGGCGGTCCGGAAGTTCTCACCTTGCATGAAATCCCCACGCCACATCCCGGCCCGGGGCAAGTGCTTGTCCGCGTCCACGGCGCCGGCGTCAATCCCTACGACACCTACATGCGCGCTGGCACCTATCCCATCAAGCCGCCTCTTCCCTACACACCCGGCTCCGACGCAGCGGGAATCGTCGAATCTATTGGCGAAGGCGTCAAGAAAGTGAAGAAGGGCGACCGCGTGTACACCGCAACCACGGTATCGGGCGCTTACGCGGAATATGCACTCGCCTTGGAATCACAGTTGAATCCCTTACCGGAGAAAATTTCCTTCGCCCAAGGCGCTGGACTGTGGGTTCCGTACGGCACCGCGTACACCGCGCTTCATCACCACGCGAACGCACGCGCGGGAGAGACTCTGCTGATTCATGGCGCGAGCGGTGGCGTCGGCATTGCTGCCACACAGTTGGCTCGAGCCATGGGACTCGTTGTTATTGGCACCGCCGGGACACAACGCGGTCTCGAACTCGTGAAAAAAGAAGGCGCGCATCACGCCTTCGATCACTCCAAGCCAAATTCCGCCGAAGAAATCATGAAGGCCACGGGCGGTCGTGGCGTCGATATCGTGCTGGAAATGCTGGCCAACGTGAACCTCGCCACGGACATGAGATTACTTGCGTCGCTAGGCCGCGTCATCGTCATCGGCAATCGCGGAGAAATCACCATCAACCCCCGCGAACTCATGGCTCGCCGCGCTTCCGTTCGCGGCTTCACGCTTTGGGCCGCAACTGAACCGGAAAAAACTGAGATCTACGCGGGGATTGCGGCAGGCCTCGAAACCAACACGTTGCGCCCTATCGTCGGCAAGGAATTGCCCCTCAAAGATGCTCCGCAAGCGCACCAGGACATTCTAGCTCCCGGCGCCTTCGGTAAAATCGTTCTCGTCCCCTAAGACCCGTAGGGGTGCATCATCGTTGCACCTCTCTCCGCGCCAGATGTAGTCCTGGAAGGTGTGTTACGGCCGCCTTCTGAGTGGCCGCTCTTCCTGCGCACACGCCGCTCCGCATTATGCCCAGCCGATACTTCTCAACAAAATCCCCGCAGCCGCTCCACCGATCACCAGCCACGCTGAATTGACCTTGAACCAAATCACCAGCACCAGACTCACCATCGCAATCACTACCGCCGGCCAATTCACCAGCGAAGCCCGCGCAAATTGCCAACCGACAAACCCCATCAACGCCACCGCAGCCGCATTAACCCCGTCCAAAAATGCACCTGCGAACGGCGACTTCCGCAGCTTTGGCAGCACGCGCGCCGTCAACGCCACATACACGAACGCCGGCAAGAACATCCCTATCGTTGCCAACCCCGCGCCACGCCATCCGCCAAGCAAGAAACCAATAAAAGTGGCGACCGTAAAAAACGGTCCGGGCGTTCCCTGGCTCACCGCGATCGCGTCCAGCAATTGGCTATCCGTCAGCCAGTGCAGCCGTACTACCAGGTCCGCACGCAAAATCGCCAGCAATACATAGCCGCTACCGACCAGTACTGCGCCAATTTTCAGAAAATAGAAAAATACCGGTGCGAGTCCAACAACCGCGGGAGCGGCCGACAAACTCAGACCAGCCGCACCTGTAAAGGCAAATTCACCGCGAACCAGCTTTTTTCCTTGCGTCAGCAACACCCACAAAATCCCCCCGCCCAGCAAAAGCAGCAGTAGTGGTTGCCCAAACGCGGCCAGCAGCACCACCGCCGTCGCCAGCAGCGCGAGCGGCACGCTTCGCAAAGCCGTGCGTGACAGGTTCCAGATTGCCTGAGCCATCAAGGCCACCACTACGGGCTTGATTCCATACAACAATCCCGCTACTTGCGGCACGCCGCCAAACTTCAGATACGCCCAAGCCAGCGCAACGACCATAAATGCCGCCGGCAAAATGAAACACGCTCCCGCCACCAGCATTCCCGCGAACCCACCGCGAACTTCGCCTAGATAAATGGCCAACTCCGTGGAGCTCGGCCCCGGCAGCAAACTCGCCGCGCCAAACAAATCCAGGAATCGTTCGCGGGTTAACCAACCCTTGCGCCGCACAAAACGCTCTTCCATCATCGCGACGTGCGCCGCCGCCCCACCGAACGCAACGAATCCCAGCCGCAGGAATTCCCTCGCGATTTCACCCAACGGTCCGCGCTCTTGCGACGAGCTGGCTGTCTTCTCCACGTCGATTTCGCACCTCAGTATGCCCTAGAACGGACGCTACATCCTCCGCACCGGAAATAGTAAACTGAAAGCAGCGGGTGCATCGATGAATTCCGAATTACATGTTCAACGCTTTTCGAAAAAAGGGTCGACTGGCAAGGGTATCTTTATCGGTGCGCTTCTGGCGTTGCTTGCCGCCGGCGCACTCGTTTGGTTCGCAACCGGCCTGGGGCTCTTCCAACTGCTTGGCAGTTTCCGCGGCGGCCGTTCTCTGATTCATATCGATCAGCCAACCGTCGTTCGCCAGATCGCCCAGCTTCAGCGTCTCGAAACCGTGAAGTTTACGATGGACAAAATAATCTCCGGCGAACGCGAAAGTCCAATCCTACCCAAATTCCTCATCAGCGACAGATTACTGTTGGTTGTTCATGGCGAAGTCATTGCAGGCGTCGATCTGTCCGCGTTGCAGCCAGGCGATGTCTCTGTCCAAGGCAAAGTCGTTTCCGTTCATGTCCCACCTGCACAAATTCTCGTCACGAGACTTGACAATGAAAAATCCCGGGTCTATTCCCGCGATACCGGCCTGTTTTCCAGTCCAGATCCGAATCTCGAAAGTGAAGTCCGCCAGGAAGCGGAGCACCAATTGCAGCAGGCCGCGCTCGACGGCGGCATCTTGAAATCGGCCGAGGACAACGCTCGAACCACTGTCTCTAGCCTGCTGAAAGGCCTCGGATTCACCGAGGTGAATTTTCGCTAGCTTGTGATATAAGAGGTTTTCATGCTTTGTCCGAAAAAATGTCGCATTGAGCCTTGGACCTGATGGACCGAACACAACAGCGCCAAAACTAAGTAAGATAGCAGTGGTACCCCAGCTACCAGCACATAACGATCAGTAAAGATTCTCGCTCGCACTGTAACTGACAACCGGAGACATTTTCGTCTTGTTCAATTTCGCCGCCATTTTGTATCTTGCCCAGCCCGGCCCTTTCAGTCATTACTGGCACAAGATCACTGACAAGACCTTCACCGGCGTTTACCACGCAAATGCCTTCGACCTCGCGATGATGATTCCTTACTTCATCGTCCTGTTTATTCTCGCCACCTATGGACTGCATCGTTATGTCCTGCTGTACGACTATTTCGCCTATCGCAAAAATATTCCTGGCCCGCCGCCCGCCGTTACGGACTGGCCACGCGTCACCATCCAGCTTCCCATTTTCAACGAGCGCTACGTCATCGAACGGCTCGTCGACGCGGTCTCGCAATTCGACTATCCGCGCGAACTTCTCGACATTCAGGTGCTCGACGATTCCACCGACGAAACCCGCGAAGTGGCCCGTGCTTGCGTCGAACGCCACGCCCTCGACGGTCTGCCCATCACTTATATTCACCGCACCAACCGCGAAGGATATAAAGCGGGCGCGCTTGAAAATGGCCTGAAGACCGCGCAGGGCCAGTTCGTCGCCATCTTCGACGCCGATTTCATCCCGCAACCTGATTTCCTGCGCGGCACCATTCCTTATTTCCTGAACCCCAGCGGCGGCGACAATATCGGCATGGTCCAGACTCGCTGGACCTATCTCAACAGCGACTATTCCCTGCTGACTCGCGTCGAAACCATTCTTCTCGACGGCCACTTCGTCATCGAACATGGCGGCCGCTCGCGCCGCGGCACGTTCTTCAATTTCAATGGCACTGCTGGCGTCTGGCGGCGCGCCGCCATCGATGCGGCGGGTGGCTGGGAACACGACACACTAACCGAAGACACCGATCTGTCTTACCGCGCGCAGCTCAAGGGCTGGAAATTCATGTACCTGCCACACATCGAGTGCGCTTCCGAATTGCCCGTGGACATGAATGGCTTCAAAGCGCAGCAGGCGCGCTGGGCCAAGGGTCTGATGCAGACCGCCAAGAAAATCCTGCCGCAGGTATTCCGCTCGGATGTTCCGTTCCACGTAAAGTTCGAAGCCTTCTTCCATCTCACCGCCAACATCTCGTATCCGCTGATGGTTCTGCTTTCCACCATGCTCCTCCCCGCCATGATCGTTCGCTTCTACCAGGGCTGGTTCCAGATGCTGGTGATCGATCTGCCGCTCTTCCTCGCCTCCACTTGCTCCATCTCCAGCTTTTATCTTGCGGCACAAAAAGAACTCCACCCCAAGACGTGGCTGCGTACATTTCTCTACATGCCCTTCGTCATGGCCACCGGCATCGGCCTTTCCGTCCGTAACGCGCAGGGAGTGCTCGAGGCCCTCGCTGGCAAAAAATCCGAATTCGCGCGCACCCCTAAATTCAAGATTGAGGGCAAATCTGGCACCTTTGCCGCAAAAAAATACAGAAATAAATCCGGCTGGATGCCGTATTTCGAGATTGGCCTGGGCCTTTACTTCGCCCTCGCCGTTATCTACGCCATTACCAACGAAAATTACGCCACTGTTCCCTTCCTGTTTCTCTTTGTATGGGGATATCTCTACACCGGGTTCATGTCGCTCAGCCAATCCTGGTTCGCGCATCTGCGCTTTGGCGTAAACGCGCCCGAAATGCGTCCAGCCTCCACCGGCGCCCCCGGTTTTTGATCAACGTTCTCCTCGCACTATTCTTTTCGAGCCCGTGGTACATCGTGCGTTGTCAGTCTGAGTGCAGAGAAGGATCTCAACCCTGGTCATCTCGGCCAAGCTAGCTAACGCGCTGCAGGTTGTTCGCTAAATCTCAGATTAATTTTAATTCAAGTCTGTTGCCAATCGCTCCGCACAAGCGCAAGCTGGATTTGTATGATTTCGTGGACACGCAGATTGGCGCGGCAAGTCACTGTGGATGAGCTTGCCAATACGCTGACTCACGGATTTGGCTTGGTTTGCAGCTTGATCGCGTTTGCTGTCCTCGCGGTTGTCGCCATTCTTCATGGTGGCCGCTGGCAAATCATCGGTTGCGCAATCTACGGCCTATCGGTGGTCAGTCTCTACGCGGCCTCCACGCTGTATCACGGCACCTCGTCCCCCGGCGTCAAACACGCCCTCATGATTTTTGATCATTGCGCCATCTACGTGCTGATTGCCGGAACCTACACGCCTTTTCTGCTCGTTAATCTCCACGGAAGCTGGGGATGGTCTCTCTTCGGCGTATTGTGGGGCATCGCCGTTTCCGGAATCCTTTTCAAACTCTGGTTTGCCGATCGCTTCCCTATTTTTTCAACTTCTCTGTATCTGGCGATGGGCTGGCTGGGAATCATCGCCGCACGCCAGGTGTACCTGCATGTTCCCCGCGTCGGACTCTTCTGGCTCGCCCTAGGCGGAATAATGTATTCCTTGGGCGTCATTTTTTATGCCTGCAAACGCATTCCGCACCACCACACCATCTGGCATCTGATGGTTATGGCTGGCAGCACCTGCCACTTCATCGCGATCCTCTACTCTGTTTTCCCCCGCGCCTGATTCTTCCCCTCAAAAGTCGCTTCTATTTCACTTCTTCGATACAATCCCTCCTTCGTCCTTCTGCCCTGGAGGACTGAGGTGGACATGAACGCATTTGCGCGCCGTGGTAGTTCGAAAAATACTTCGTGGTACATGCAGTTTCTCGGCGCGTGTGCGCTCGTCACTTGCCTGCTCTTGCTCTGCGCGTTATCACCGGCGCACGCTCAGCAGCGTCGCGATCGCGAACCCAACTCCGTCTATATGGACCGGCGCACAAAGCTTGCCGCACATCTCGATGGCCCCGTCGTCTTGCTCGGCTACTCCGGACGCGAAGAAGAGGCGCAGACCTACATCTTCACGCAGGAAGAAAATTTCTTTTACCTTACCGGCCACAACGAAGAAGAGGCCGCATTAATCCTGCTCCCACCAACTGGCAGCAGCGTCAAAAAAGATGACTGGGCCGGTCCACGCGAAATTTTCTTCATTCCCGGCAAAGATGTGAAGAAGGAAGTCTGGAACGGCGTGCGCATGTCTCCCAGCGACCCCGGAATCGAATCGCGCACCGGTTTCGCACTCGTCAAACCCTTTCAGGAACTTCGTGCCACCGTTGAGAGCCTGCTGAAGTCCTATAACGTCGTCTACACCATTCTCCCCTACAACAAGGAATTGGGCGGCTATCCACACGAAAAGGAAGTTGTGGAGTGGCTCAAGCTTGCCGCGCCTCAGGCTACTCCAAAGGATATTCGCAAGGAAATCGCCGACATGCGCGTGGTGAAGTCGCCTACCGAAATCGCTCTGCTCCGCCAGGCCATTACCCTTTCCGACGACGCGCAACTGGAAGCCATGAAGATCATGCACCCGGGACTCTTCGAGTATCAGGTCGCCGCCAAGATGGTCTACGTTCACGCTTCAGGCGGCTCCGAAGCGGAAGCCTACGCGCCGATCGTCGGTGCCGGGCCAAACTCCACTGCGCTTCACTACGACAAGCTCTCGCGCAAAATTCAGGATGGCGACATCGTCGTGCTCGACGTCGGCGCGCAATATTCCGGCTACGCTGCCGACATCACTCGCACCCTCCCCGCCAATGGCAAGTTCACGCCGCGCCAACGCGAAATCTACGAAATTGTCTTAGGTGCGCAGAATGCCGCGATCGCCGCCATGCATCCCGGCGCGGTGATGGGCTGCCGTACTCCGGATAAGAAGGATACGCTTCAGGGCGTCGCCTACAACTACATCAACAGCCACGGCAAGGACCAGCACGGCAAATCGCTCGGCCAATACTTCATCCACGGCCTTGGCCATCCCATCGGCCTCAACGTGCACGATCCCGGCCTCGATTACTGCAAGCCGCTCACTCCCGGCATGGTTGTCACTGTTGAACCCGGCATCTACATCCCCGAAGAAAATCTCGGTGTGCGCATCGAAGACGATGTCCTCATCACCGAAACCGGCGCGGAACTTCTCAGCCAGAAACTCCCGCGCGACCCCGACGAAATCGAAAAAATCATGGCCGAAGCCGCCAAGCAGCGCGCCGTGGAAGCCAAGCCGTAGCTAGCCGGCGCCAAATGCTCTCTCGACGGCAAGCTTTGAAGACATTGGCAGGTGCGGGATGCGGTGCGCTTGCGGTCGGACTTTATACTTGGCGAATCGAACCACATTGGCTTGAGCTTACCTACCCCACGTTACCTATTCGAGGGCTCCGGGCGGACCTCGAGGGATGCTCCCTCGCCCAGATTAGCGACCTCCACATCGGGCGCGAGGTCGAGGACGACTACATCATTGAATCTTTCAATAGAATCAAAACAGTCCGCCCAGATTATGTTGTTTACACCGGCGATTGGATTACATATCGAGGGGCGCAACAGTTCGAGCAGTTGCGGCGCGTCCTTGCATACGCGCCCTTCGGGCAACTCGGAACCATCGGCATTCTTGGTAACCACGATTACGGTTTCAACTGGCGGATGTTAGAAGTTGCCGAACAAGTCACCGCAATCGTGCGCGAGAGGGGAATCACAATGCTGCGGAATGAAGCGGCCCTTGTCGCAGGACTGCAGTTCATTGGCATCGACGATTTATGGAGCCCGCTATTCGATCCCGTTGGCGTACTTGAGAAAATGGGGCACTCACCTTCCAGTCTGGTACTTTGTCACAACCCCGATGCCGCCGATAAACCAGTTTGGGGGCCTTACCAAGGCTGGATCCTAGCTGGTCACACGCATGGCGGTCAGTGCAAACCGCCGTTCCTACCCCCGCCATTGTTACCCGTAAACAATCGGCGCTATGTCGCCGGAGAGTTCAATTTGACAGGCAATCGGCACATGTATATCAGCCGGGGCGTGGGCCACTTGCTTCGCGTTCGCTTTAATGTACGGCCTGAGATCGCCATTTTCCGCTTAACGCGTGCCACCGAGTAAACGGCCGTGACTCTACCTCGGCCAGAAGTTAACCTGAATTCGGTTTTCCTCCCACAAATCCCTCCCCCAATTGACCTCTCCCAACACCCCCCGCTATACTTAATTTTCGCGTTGGGACTGCACTTTCCCCGCGCGCCTCGGGCCTGTCTGCAGTAGACAGGTCATTCCATGCGCTGCCCCATGGGCTGCCGCCGGGAAGTTCCGATATAGCTAACACTTCAACAGGGAGTCTACGGCCCTACTTTGGCCGCATGAACGTATGAGCACCGTAAAAGCCACTCAACTTCGCCCCGGCATGGTTATCCAGCACGAGGGCCAACTGTACACCGTCTTCAGCACCGACCATCGCACTCCGGGCAACAAGCGCGGATCGATGCAAACACGCCTCAAAAACCTCCGCACCGGCATCATGATCGATTACCGCTTCCGTGCGGAAGAATTCGTAGACCGCGCCATCCTCGACGAAATCGAGTTCGAATATCTCTACAAGGAAGGCGACGATTTCCACTTCATGAACACGCAAACCTACGAGCAGATGCAGATGACCAAGGACGAACTCGGCGAAACTGTCCTCTATCTGATCCCCAACACCATCGTCAAAATTGAATTTTTCGAAGAAAAAGCCATCGGTGTCGACTTGCCAGACACCATGGACATGAAGGTGATCCAGACCGAACCCACGCTTCAGAAAGCCACTGCCAGCGCCGTCATGAAGCCCGCCACGATGGAGACCGGCTTGGTCGTCAACGTTCCGCCCTTCGTCAACGAAGGCGACCGCATCCGCGTCGACACCTCCGAAGCACGCTACGTTCAGCGCGTCGAATAGCTTTCGACCAGTACCAAACCGCTTCCGCCTCCGCAGCTGAGTGCAGCTAGCTTCACTTAGAAGAGGCAAGAACAGAAGAGCTCCCAACCGGGAGCTCTTCTTGTTTTCGTCGCATTTTATGTTCGATGCTTTTACATATATTCTTTAGAGGAGCAGGGCTTCAGCCCTGATGTAAATCTTGCAAACTCAAAAGGGCTATAGCCCCCGAGGACTCCGCCCTTCACTACGCGTTATTCGCCACGCCTCGCTCACCTGCAGGATGCGCCCCAAACACACGATCGAAAATGTCATCCACGTTCCGCAACTGCCGCTTCAAATCAAAGGTATGCTGCAAATCCGAAGCCGTCATGTACTTCGTGATGCGCGGATCCTTGCCCACGCGCTCCTGGAAATTTCCTTCCGTCTCCCACGCCGCCATGGCATTTTCCTGCACCGACTTGTACGCCTCGTCGCGCGGCATGCCTTTCTCCACCAGGTCCTGCAACAACTGTCCGGAGAAAACCAGCCCTTGCGTGCTTTCCAGATTGCGCAACATCCGCTGCGGAAACACGCGCATCTCGCCCACCAGGTGAATCATCTTGTTCAGCATGTAGTCGATCAGAATCGCGGAATCCGGCAAGATAATCCGCTCCACGCTGCTGTGGGAAATATCCCGCTCGTGCCACAGCGCAACATTTTCGTACGCTGCCATCATGTTGCTGCGCACCAGTCGCGCCAGCCCGCAAATCTGCTCGCAGGTCACCGGATTACGCTTGTGCGGCATCGCCGAGCTGCCCCGCTGCTCGCCTCCAAAATGTTCTTCCGCTTCGCGCACTTCCGTTCGCTGCAAATGGCGAATCTCCAGCGCAATTTTTTCCAATTCCGCCGCAATTAACGCCAGCGCGCTCATGAAATGCGCATGCCGGTCTCGCTGAATCACCTGCGAGGCCACGCGCGTAACGTTTAACCCCAGCCGCGCGCAAATCTTCGCTTCAATCTCCGTCCCCAGGTGCGAGGCATTGCCCACCGCGCCGGAAATCTTTCCAAATCGCATTTCTCCGGCGGCCTGCCGGAATCGCGAAATGTTCCGCTGGTTTTCCGAGAACCAGTTGGCAATCTTCAGTCCAAACGTAATCGGCTCCGCATGAATCCCGTGCGTCCGTCCGATTTGCGGTGTGTGTTGAAACTCGTGCGCCCGCAGGTCCAGCACTTCGCCGAGCATCACCAGATTCCGCTCGATCAGCAGTGACGCTTCCCGGATCAGCAGTGCCTGTGCCGTATCCACCACGTCATTCGACGTCATCCCGTAGTGCAACCACCGCGCGGCATCCGGATCGCCAATCGATTCACTCACCGCCATGGTGAACGCAATCACGTCGTGCTTTACCTTCGCTTCCAGTTCGTTGATCCGCGCGACATCCACCTTTGCTCGCGCTCGCAGCTTCGCGGCCGCTTCTTTCGGCACCTGACCGGCTTCCGCCAGCGTCTCGACCGCCGCCAACTCCACATCCAGCCATCGCTGGTAGCGGTTCTCGTCGCTCCATACCTGGCCCATTTCTTTTCGTGTATAACGTGGAATCACGTTAGATTCTCCAGGGACTGTCTCCCTCAATAATACGGTATTTAGGTCAGACGGGGCGACAGCCGGAGCCCCTGGCGGGACCTAACCGCCGGGGCATAATCCTGTCTAATCGTGGGAATGGTCGAGAGCATGGATAAGGCTGAACTCGCTTCCATCAGCGACGCACTCGCCGTCGAGCGCACTCTTGCCGGCGATCGCGATGCCTATCGTGTCCTCGTGGAGCGGCACAGCCGCAACGTCTTTCAACTTGCCTATCGCATGATGGGCAATCGTCAGGACGCAGAAGAAGTGGTGCAGGAGGCTTTTTTGCGTGGCTATCAGAAGTTGAAGCAGTTTGCCGGCAACGCGAACTTCGGCACCTGGGTCTATCGCATTGCCGCCAATCACGCCATCGATTTGCTTCGCCAGCGAAAGTCGGAGGACTCGCGCCGCGAGCCCCAGCGGACAATCTCCGAAGACGGCCTGGAAATGGATCCACTCAGCCGCGTGACCGACGCCAGACCTTCACCCGAGCGGTTGGCGGGCAGCGCGCAACTAGCCGACAAAATGTCGCAGGCCCTCAATACCCTCACACCTGCCGAGCGCACTGCCATTGTCATGCGCCATTGGGATGGCTGCGCCATTGAAGAAATTGCGGCGGTGTTGAAGTCGAACGCCAACGCCACCAAGAACACGGTTTTCCGGGCAGTAGCCAAGTTGCGCAAAGCGCTCGAACCATTTGCCGAAGCACGCGGCGCTGCCCGGGCGATGGGAACGGAATGATGAAACACTTCACGGAAGAAGAATTGATCGGCTATCGCGACGGCGAACGCAACGAGCGCCAGCAGATTGCCGCGCATCTTCAGGAATGCGGCGAGTGCCGCGAAGCGTTGGCCCGCATCGAACAGGTCTTCTCTGCTCTGAACGCCATGCCTGTGCCCGATCCCGGCGAAGACTACGAACGCCGCGTCTGGCAGCAACTCTCTCCACGTCTTACGGAAAACCCGGCTGGTTCACGATGGTGGGAAGCACTTTTTGCACCCCGGCATCTCGCCGCAGTTGGCGCTCTGGCCGCCGTGATTGTCGCCGCCTTTCTTTTGGGAAGAATCACCAAGCACGAGCAACCGGGCGCCACCGTCTCTGACGCCAGCAAAGTTCGCGAACGTGTGTTGATCGTGGCCGTTGGCGATCACCTCGGCCGCTCCGAAATGGTCTTGATGGAACTGGAGAACGCACAACCCGCGCAATCCGGGCAGCACTTCGTCAATATCTCCGCCACGCAACGTCGCGCCGAAAGCCTGCTTGACGAAAACCGCCTCTATCGCCAGACCGCGTTGCGCGAAGGCGATCGGGGCATGGCCAGCACACTCGACGAACTCGAACGCGTGCTTCTGGACATCGCCAACAGCCCAGACACAGTCACGCCCGCGCAGTTCGAATCTTTGCGCAAGCGCATTGAAGACCGGGGCATTTTGTTCAAGGTGCGCGTCGTCAATCAGGATTTGCAGGAACGGAGCAAGACGGCCAAACCAAAGCCGTCACAAGACACTTCCTCGAAAAAGGAAAGGAACAAGGCATGATCACGGTAAAGTCAGTCAAGAATCCAGGAAATACTCTGTTGACCTTCGCGCTCGGGCTTGCCCTCGTCGGCATTCCCCTTGGCGCTCGTGCTGCCGCACGATTTTCCCTGCAGGAGTCGTTTCAGGCCTCCAGCGACGCCACTCGCACGGAATCGCAGGACGAAAAAGGCGAAGCGCGGCGCGAACGTGAAGAAGTTGCTCGCGATCGCGAGACGGAGAAACGCGAGCGCGAACAGGAACGCGGCGAACGCCAGGAAGAGCTCTACGACGAAGGCCGCGAGGCCCTTGACGAAGGCCAATACGACAAGGCGCTCAAGAATTTCACTGAACTGGCGCAGCTCAACGGGCCGCAGACCGACGCCGCCCTGTACTGGAAGGCCTACGCCGAAAACAAGCGCGGCAAACGCGACACGGCCCTCGCAACCATTGCGGATCTGAACAAGCGCTTCCCGCAGAGCCGCTGGCAAAAAGATGCCAGTGCGCTCGCCATCGAAGTCCGCCAAAATTCCGGTCAGAAACCGAATCCCGATGCGCAGAACGACGAAGAGCTGAAACTGCTCGCCATTCAGGGCCTGATGAATAGCAATCCCGAACGCGGCCTCCCGCTGCTGGAAAAAGTTTTGAACGGTTCCGGATCTCCACGCGAAAAGTCGCAGGCCCTGTTTGTCCTTGCGCAAAGCGGCGAACCCAAAGCTATGGACATTGTTGCTAATGTCGCGCAGGGCAAAAGCAATCCTGATTTGCAACGCAAAGCCGTCGAGTATCTGGGGATGTTTGGCGGCGACGGCGCGAAGAAGTCGCTGGCAAATGTTTACGCTGGCAGTACCGACGCTTCGGTCAAACGCGCAGTCCTCAAGAGCTACATGCTTGCCGGCGACTCCGAAGCTCTCTTGAGTGCTGCAAAGTCGGAAAAAAACGTCGACCTGAAGCGCGAAGCGATCAGGCAATTGGGACTGGTTGGAGGAGAATCCGAACTGGAACAACTCTATCGGTCCGAATCATCGGAGGAAATCCGTCGTGAGATTCTGCAGTCTTTCTTCCTCGCCGGTGACTCCAAACGCCTCGTGCAAGCCGCCATGGACGACAAGGATCCCGAACTTCGCCGCGAGGCTATTAAGAATCTAGGCTTGGTTGGCGATGCAGACGCTTCTAAGGCCCTGGCATCCATTTACGCCAAGGAAACTGACCGCGGCCTGAAGGAAGAAGTTCTGAACGCCTACTTTCTCGAGGGCAATGCCACTGCGCTGGTCGCCATAGCCCGCTCCGAAAAAGACCCTGGCCTCAAGAAAAAGGCCGTGGAAAAACTTTCGATCATGGACGACAAGGCTGCTACCGACTACCTGATGGAAATTCTGCAAAAGTAAAGCGAGGCCCGCGATGAAAACAAAATACTCGCGAATTTATGACGCTATCGCAGTCACGTTAATCGCCATCGGTCTTGCCTGGGGCATCATGCTGCAGCATTCCGCTCACGCGCAGCAGCCTGCATCGGCTCCTATCGCCACTGGCACGATGCCTATAGAGAATGGCAAGCTCGAGCTTCGCAATAGTAGCGGCCCACTCAGTGACACCATAAACCACTGGGCCGCCACAACCACCAAGGCCGAGTGGCTTGGCTACTCCGTCGCCGAAATAAAGGGCGATCGCTCCGTCTGCTGCGGCAGTGGCAGCAAAGATCACTGGAGCAACTGTGGCCCATGCCGCCTGGAAGGCCACAACTACAGTGAAAGCATTTCCTCTCACGACGCGGACCACAATACCAAGATAAATCTCGAAGGCCCGCGTGAACTCGCCGTGCTCTACCGCGCGGAAGCTGGAAAACTCACTAAAGTTCGTCTTTTCTCCATCGAATGCAAGGTCGATGCCGGTGGTCTCAATGTCGTCTGGCTGCAGGGCGTGAAATCTCCAGAAAGTATCAGCCTGCTGGAAACATTTGTACGCGGCACTGACATGGAATCGGCGAAAGGTGAGACTCTCGGCCAAAGCGCATTAACCGCCATCGCCCTGCACGCCGACCCATCCGCCGATCGCGCCCTGCAATCCTTTGTAGCCCCCACCGAACCCGCTTCCCTGCGCCGCGAATCAGCCTTCTGGCTGGGCGAAGCGCGCGGCGCTGAAGGCTTCCGCACTCTTCAGAAGATGGCGCAGAACGATCCCAGTCCCGAGGTCCGCGATCAGGTCACCTTCGCTCTTTCCGTCAGCAAGGAGCCCGGCGCGCTCCCCGAAATGATTCGCATGGCCCACGATGACCAATCCTCGCAAGTCCGCGGCCAAGCCCTTTTCTGGCTCGGCCAGAAAGCTGGCGAAAAAGCCGCCAAGGCCATCACCGGTTCCATCGACAACGACCCTGACACCGATGTGAAAAAGAAAGCTGTCTTCGCCTTGAGCCAGATGCCGCCCGAAGAAGGCGTTCCCAAACTAATCCAGGTCGCGCAGACAAATCACAACCCGCAAATCCGTAAGGAAGCCATGTTCTGGCTGGGCCAATCTGAAGATCCGCAAGCCCTGGCCTTCTTTGAAAAGGTTCTCAGCCAGTAGGAAGCACTTTTATCGCAGCAAGTCTTCCAGTTGGATTCGCGACCCGGTCTTCGCATCGCGATACTTCACAATCACGGCCGTCTGCAGCGACAGCCCCCACTTCACGCCAGCCGCATGAGTCACCGCGCGCGCGCCCGGCACCACTACGGCGCCTTCCGGAATCACCAGCGGCGTTTCATCCTTCGCCGAATAGATTTCATCTCGCACCAGGTCGTACACGGGAATCGAGCGGTTCAGAATTGTCCCCGTCCCCAGCACCGCGCGGCTCTTCACAATCGTTCCTTCATAAATCCCGGAATTCCCGCCCACCAGCACGTCGTCTTCAATGATCACTGGCAGCGCGCCCACGGGCTCCAGCACTCCCCCGATTTGCGCCGCCGCTGAAATATGACAATTTTTTCCAACCTGCGCGCACGATCCCACCAGAGCATGCGAATCGATCATCGTCCCATCACCCACGTACGCGCCCACATTCACAAACATCGGCGGCATGCAGATCACTCCGCGCCCGATAAACGCCCCGTCGCGAATGCTCGATCCTCCCGGCACGATGCGTACGCCGCTTTGCAGCAAAATGCCCTGCACCGGGTACGTCGCCTTGTCGAAAAATGGCTGTTTCCGCGCATCGATCGACATATCCACAACTTCGCTCATCCGGAATCCCAGCAGGATTCCCTTCTTTACCCACGCATTCACGCGCCAACCCGTCGCCGACGCGCCGTCCGGTTCCGCCGCGCGAATTTCGCCCCGGTTCAACGCGTTCTTGAACTCCGCAAACAGCGCCGCATGTTCTTTCGTGAAAACCGCCGGCGGCGCGTCAAACAACGCTTCAATTTGAGATGGCAGCATGAGCACGCTCAATCAGATCTAATGCCTCCAGTACCGTGCGGATCTTCGCCCGGTTCTCGGCCCTCGGCGCAACCAGCGGGAGCCGCCACACCGGCTCCAGCAAACCCATCTCCGCCAAGGCAGCCTTCACCGGAATCGGGTTCGACTCCACAAAATTTATTTCCATCAGCGGATGAAAGCGCCGGTGAATCTGCCGCGCCCCCGCAAAATCTCCTGCCAGCGCCAGCCGCACCATCCGCGACATTTCTCCGGGAATTTCGTTCGACACCACGGAGATCACCCCGCGTCCGCCCAGCGAAATCACCGGCAGCGCCACCGAATCGTCGCCCGACAGCACGATGAAATCTTCCGGGACGCAATTTAGAATCGTCGCCATCTGTGCCACGTTTCCCGACGCTTCCTTGATCCCGACAATATTTTCAACGCTCGCCAACTTTTGCACTGTCGCCGGCTCGATGTTCACGCCCGTGCGCCCCTGCACGCTGTACAAAATCACCGGCACGCTCACCGCCGACGCTATCGCCCGGAAATGCTGGCACAGTCCTTCCTGCGTCGGCTTGTTGTAATACGGTGTCACCGAAAGTATTCCGCTTGCGCCCATCGCCGCCAGTTCGCTAGCCATGCCGATCACTTCCGACGTGTTGTACCCGCCCGCCCCTGCCAGCACCGGCACTTTCCCCTTCGCCAGTTCCAGCGTGATTTCCACCACGCGCAGATGCTCTTCGCGCGAAAGTGTCGGGCTTTCTCCCGTCGTCCCGCACGGCACCAGAAAATCGATGCCCGCCGTAATCTGCCGCTTCACCAACCGCCGCAGCGCGGATTCGTCCAACGATCCGTCGCGTCGAAAAGGTGTAACCAGCGCCGTCCCTGTTCCTGTAAACATGTTTCTACTCCTTATTTTCCCTTGTCTTTCAACTCACCGACGATCTCGCGGAACTCGTGTACGCCTTTCTTCCCCGTAATCCACCGCGCCGCCAGCAACGCTCCCCGCGCGAATCCTTCCCTGCTGCGCGCCGTGTGCCGCAGCGTGATGCTGTCTTCTGCCGAATCAAATCCGATCTCATGGGTGCCCGGATGCGCCCCCGCCCGGCTCGCGCTCAACGAAAGCGACCCCGCATATCCCGCCGCGCGCACATCCGCCGCTAATCGTTTCAGCGTCCCCGAGGGACTGTCTTTTTTCGCCGAGTGATGAATCTCCCACGCCCACGCCTCATACTGTGGCTGATTCGCAAACAATTTCGCCGCGTGCGCCACCACATCCAGAAACAAATTCACGCCAATCGAAAAATTCGGCCCATACACCAGCGCTGTGTTTGTCCGCATGAACTCTTCGCGCACCGCCGGAAAATGCTCATACCATCCCGTAGTGCCGCACACCGTACTGATCCGCAGATCCGCCAGCCGTCGCAGCGTTTCCGGCGCAGCCGCGGCGGTTGTGAACTCAATCGCCGCAGTCGCCCCGCCCAGCGATTTCGCGGAGAGCTTTCCTCTGTCCGCGCTTGACAACCGCGCCCGCACCTCAAATCCATATTCCGGCGCCAACTGCTCCACCATCTTTCCCATTTTCCCGTATCCAATAATCGCCAGTGGAATGCTCACGCCGCCTCTCCCGTCGCCAGAAGTTGCCGCACCATTCGCGCATAAATTTCCACCGCGTCCGTCAACTCCTTCTTCGGAATGCGTTCTTCCGCCGTGTGCGCCACGTGAATGCTGCCCGGCCCAATCAAAAATGGTTTTCCCCAAGTACCGTTGAACGTCGGAATATCCGTCGTGAACGCCGCCACCATCGTTGCAAAACCCGGCAACGATTCCAGATGCAGCGCAGGAGTGAACAGCACTTCCCGCGCCGTCATCGTGTGCTTGGCAACAATCTTCTCGACGCCTGCGCGCAATTCCACCGGATCGCCCACCAGCCGAAACATGATTTCCGCCTTCGCCTCGTCCGCCACCACATTCGGCGCGCGCCCGCCGGAAATCGTCCCCACATTTAACGTGGACGCTCCCAGCACTGGATCCTGCGGCAGATTCAGCGCGCGAATCGAATACAGCGCGTCCAGCAACACGTGTACCGCCGAATGTCCCAGCTCCGGATACGCCGAGTGCGCCAACTTTCCGTGAGCCGTCAACTCATACCGCAACGCGCCTTTCGATCCAATCGCCAGCCGGTTTTCCGTCGGTTCTCCATTAATCAAATATTTCGACCCGCGCGGCACGCCCGCAGCCATCTGCGCGCCAATGCTGTTGCGCTCTTCTCCCACCACAAACAGCAGCGCAAAATTCCACGCGCCGCCCTTCAACAGCGATTCCGCCGCCGCAATCATCGCCGCGATGATTCCTTTCGCGTCGCACGAGCCGCGCCCGTGTATGTGCGTGTGGTCTTCTCGAGAAGGAAAAAACGGCGGCACCGTATCCATGTGCGTGGAAAGTGTCACCACCGGCTCGCCAAAACACACCAGGATATTGTCGCGGTTCGGCGCCGCGTTCAGCCGCTCGACCTTCGCGTTGTTCGCCCCCGCCACTGGCGTCAGATACTTAAACAGAAAATCGCCAACCGGCAGTTCCTGCCCCGTGGTCGAATCGATGTCCACTAGCACGCGCGTCAGTGCAAAAAGGTCCATGGTTTTCCGCTTGGTTTGATTTTTAGGGAGAGCGATACGAAAGGAAGGACTGCCCGCACCAGCGCAGCTACCACCTCTCGATAGCGCTCCATTCGTCTTTGTGCTGCGACGAACGGCAGTGGACAAGCCTTGGACTTGCCCCCCAACCACAGCAGCGTCAACACGCCGCGACGATTTCGGCAACAAACAGCAACTCTCACCTGTTTCGGCCCCTGGGCCGGACCCCTTTCACCCACGACGCCCGATGCTGATCGGATTGCGCGTCTGGCTACTCATGGCCGTCGCACCTCTACCAAGTCTTCTCAACTTACGGGAATTCCCTCTCACTGTCAACGAAACGATACTGGTTCCAGATTCGGTCACGCAAGTAACAATTGCGACATCCCGGACACACCCTGTTCCTTAACTGGATTTGTGGCCAATTTTAAAGCACTGTTCCTTCGCATCCCAGAAAATGACGGACTGTTCAGCTCTCCATCTTTTGGTCCAGCTATTTTGAATGTACTTTCTGCCGTGTTTCTTCACAAACTCGGACCAGGATGTCCATGCTGCTTCATTTGGATATTCGGCTTCAACGGTCTTCCAATTAATCACCCCATCGATGGTCGAGTGTTCCCAAGTCGAATCTGTGAACAAATCGCACAGGTAGAAAAATGCTATATCCCCTACCGCGGTTACAGGCCAAAAGTCCTCAATGGGCTCCTTGGTCTTGGTTTCATCGGTAAGACAAGCAATCAACATCGGAATTGCCTTATTCCCGAGCTCTAAAATATGCACTGTCTGTGGAGCTCCGGCATCTTGTAAGCGGCCCTTTGGAGGGGTGTGCTGCATGTGAGCAAGTCCCAGTGAGGAGTCGCACTTCGTAGTTTTCGATTGGGCTCGAACGGTGGATGAAAACGCGATTCCAACAATCATGAAGACTGCAATCAGATGTCTCATGCATGCAGCTTATCGCGGCCAACCCCAATCTACCCAGTACTGCTCAAATATGATGCCTCTTTCAATAACCAGAGTCTTCGCGTCATCAGAAATCGACCAAAAATCTGAATTGCAGCGGATATATTCTTAGAGCTGCAGCGGTTTCAGCGGCACATGCTGCGAGGCGACCATCAATTCACCGCGGAATGTCGATTCCGCCGGCCGCCGTTGCAATGCTTCTTCGGCGGAAATCTTCACCAAATCCGGATTATTGTTTTCCTGCGACACATGAGCCAGCACTAGGTACCGCGCGTACGCATCGAATCCATCCGGGTCTGACAAATATTCGCTGACCGCGTGATTCGACAAATGTCCCGTGCGCGATAGCACGCGCTGTTTCACCACCCACGGGTACGGCCCCACCTTCAGCATGTCGAGATCATGATTCGATTCCAGGATCAGGCAGTCCGTCTCGCGCAAATGCACTTTCACCATCTCTGGCATGTAGCCAAGGTCTGTACACACCGCGACTTTGGTCCCGTCGTAGCGAAACGTGAACCCGATCGGGTCCACGGCGTCGTGCGGAATTGCGAACGCGTGCACATCAATATCGCCGATACAGAACCGCTGCCCCGCCTGGATGGATTCCACTCCGCTCAACCGCTTCCGGAACGTATCCGGCAAAATCCGCTGCAGGCTACCCATCGTCGCTTCCGTCACATACAACGGCACCTTCCACAGTCCAAGCACCTGCGGCAGTCCATTGCAATGATCCGAATGTTCGTGGGTAATGACGACGGCATCGAGCCGATCGATATCCCGTTCAACAGCGGCAAGCCGGGCCAGCGTTTCGCGCTTTCCTAATCCGGCGTCGACGAGGATGCGGGTGCTTTCGCTTTCAAGCAGCGTGAGATTCCCGGCACTCCCGGAAGCCAGAATGGATACGCGTAACCCGATTTCAGCTTCTCCCGAACCAGCCCTTAACTCGTTGCATTTCTTCTTAGGGGGTCGGAGCTTCAGCTTGCCTGCGGCGGGCTCCGACTTTAACAAGCCCCCAAATTGGACATTAGCCCCTGAGGGCTCCGCGCTGGTGCGACCACCAAAATTCCGCCACTCGCGCCCCGCAAACTTTGACGATGATGGCAGAGCCCGCCAATCGCGTCAATCCAGAAGCGAATATTCCTGAGGATAAAACCACGCACGGGGATAAGATCAACCCTATGGACGAGCACGACGAAAAACCCGAAAGCCTCGACCGCTACTGGGATCCCAAACTCGAAACCCTCGGTGAACTCCTCGACCAGCTTTCTGGCGACGGTACCATGGACATCGAAGAACTCGATGGCTTCTTCGCCGCGCTCCACTGCTGCCCGCAACTGGTCCCGCCCTCCGAATACTTACAGGAGATTTTCGGCACTGGTGAATCGCTCGAAGGCGACGATTTCTTCAACAGCCCGGAATCCGCCAAGCTCGTTTTTGGCCTGCTGATGCACCACTGGAATGCCGTTGGCGTCGCCTTCCGCACGGATGATGTCTTTATTCCTTTACTTC
Organism: Candidatus Acidiferrales bacterium; assembly: GCA_963782755.1. Classification (GTDB taxonomy): domain Bacteria; phylum Acidobacteriota; class Terriglobia; order Acidiferrales; family UBA7541; genus Acidiferrum. The sequence goes on along the minus strand of CAWAKR010000017.1, from coordinate 25,349 downwards.
TGGAAGATGACGACGGAGAAGCCCGCGGAAATAACTGGTGCATCGGATTCATGCGCGGCGTGGAGATGCGCGAAGAATTCTGGAGCGAAATCCTCGACGACGAACAACGATTCGACTGGTTGATTCCCGTCCTGGCCCTCGCCGATGAAAATGATCTCGACCCCGAAGCCTCGCCAGACACGGAACCACTAACCGACGAAGACCGCGAAAAACTTTTGGCCCAACTTCCTCTCGCCGTCACCCAGATCTACCGCTACTTCGCGCCTCACCGCCAATTGAACGTCTCTCGCAACCCAAGCCGACCAGCCAATATCAAAAATCGGCCGCAACGATCCCTGCTACTGTGGCTCTGGCAAAAAATACAAAAAATGCTGCGGCGCCCTCAGAGTGAACTAGAGTGGATTCTTCTAGCGAGCGAAAAATGAACTGGCTTGAACGGACGCAAAGCTGCGGCTACGGAATTATTCCCGGAATCATGAGCGAAACAGAAACACGATGCCTGCTGAATGATTTGTCCACAACAAAACTGCCAAGGAGCAGGGCTGGAATTCGCCACGTGATGAATCTTCCAGGAGTTTCGGGCATCGCCCATTCGGCATCTGTGCTGACTCCCGTGCAGGCAATTCTCGGCAAAGACGCCATTCCCTTCCGTGCCACTTATTTTGACAAGTCCCCGGCTTCAAACTGGCTCGTGATGTGGCATCAGGACACCGCATTGCCACTGCTTGAAAAGCGACAGACGGACGGCTGGGGCCCCTGGTCCGTGAAAGATGGCGTGATCTATGCCCACGCCCCAGCGAAAGCGTTAGAGCAAGTCTTGGCAGTTAGGCTGCACCTCGACGACTCGAACCCTAACAATGGCCCGCTGCGGGTTCTGCCGGGAACGCATCTTGAGGGAGTCTTGACCGACGATCAGATGCATCAATTGTCCGAAACCGTGGAAAGCGTAGAGTGCACAGTCACAAAGGGTGGTGCAGTTCTCATGCGGCCCCTCGTAATCCATGCCTCCTCTAAATCTACCAGTGAAGAACCGCGTCGCGTGATCCACATTGAGTTTGCCTCCCATCGGGAAATTTTGATGGACATGACACTGGCGATTGCCTGAATTCGCCGTGTAGCGCTGGGGTTCATGCCAGCACTTTTGATTTTTCGAGATGTTGTTTTGCCTTTGTAGTGGCCGACCTTTAGGTCGGTCACATTTTCGGAGCTGCGTTACGACTCAGCGGCGCTGCTTTTCTAACGAAACGCAACCAACTAGACGATGTCATCCAGAGCATAGCGAAGGGTCTCAACCACTCCGTTTGTGGCCCAACGCAGGCGCTATCGACTCCTGCCCATCTCTAGCACGCCAAACGGTCTCGCGTAATCGCCAGTCCATTAATCGGCCCCAGCACCGTCGCCGCAATCTGCTCCGTCTTGAAAAAATCCTGCGCCAACCCCTGCACCTGTTCCCGCGTAACCGCATCAATCGCCGTCAAAATTTCATCCAGTGTCGTGAACCGGTGAAAATACAATTCCTGCCGCGCCAGATTCGACATCCGCGAACTGGTTGACTCCAGCGAAAGCATCAGTGAACCTTTCAGGTGATTCTTCGCGCGTAACAATTCTTCGTCTGTAACCGGCGATTTTTTCATCGCGCGGAATTCCGCCACGGTCAGGTCTAAGACTTTGGCAACAGTTTCCTTCGCCGTCCCCGCATATACGCTCAGCATCCCTGCATCAGAATACGGCGTCAGTTCACTGAACACCGCGTACGCCAACCCCTGCTTTTCGCGAATGTTCTGGAACAGCCGCGAAGACATTCCCCCGCCCAGAAGATTGTTCAGCACCGCCACTGCAAATCGCCGCTCATCCGCGAGCGGAATGCACGGTACACCGATGCACAAATGCACCTGCTCTAATTCCTTCTTGGTCTGAAGCTGAATGGGTGCGGCCGTTGTGGGCTTCAATTCGGGATCGGGTTCACCCGACGGCGGCAATTGCCCAAATTCCTTTTCCACTAGCGCCAGTACCTGCTCGTGCGTGACGTTGCCCGCCGCCGTCACCACGATGTGGTCCGGTGCAAACCATTTTCGAAACCGCGTCAGTATTCCTTCGCGATTGAAGTTCTTCACGGTTTCAGGAGTTCCCAGGATCGGACGGCCCAGCGGGTGATCCGGCCAGAATCCCCGCGTAAAAATATCGTGCAGCAGGTATTCCGGATTGTCCGAATCCATCTTGATCTCTTCCAGCACCACTTGACGTTCTTTGCGAACATCATCCGCATCCAACTTCGGCCGCAGCACCAGATCTGCTAGTACGTCGAACGCAATCGGCAGATGTTCGTCGAGCACCTTGGCGTTAAAGCAAATCTGCTCCTTGGAGGTAAACGCATCCAGCATCCCGCCAACCGAATCCATTTCGCGCGCAATGTCCTCGGCAGAGCGTCGTTCGGTGCCTTTGAAAACCATATGTTCCAGAAAGTGCGCCGTGCCGTTTTCGGCCGGAACTTCGCGCCGCGAACCGTTATTCACCCAGATTCCCACAGACACCGAACGAACATGAGGCATCGTTTCGGTAATCACGATCAGGCCGTTGGGCAGCACATGCCGTTGAATATCTCGCGTGGTAGCAACCATGCCGCTATTGTGGCATAGGGCCGGGCGGGTGACGAGCAGGGATATAACTCTTTTATTTACATTGGCATCGCAGACACGTTGAAGTTGCAGAGGCACAGGACTCCGCGCGGGTTATGCTAATACATAGCGATCGAATCCATGGAATTATTGGGCAAAACCAAACACGAACTCCGCGAGTACTGTCAGTCGCTCGGCGAACCCGCCTATCGCGGCGATCAAATCTATCATGCGCTCTACTCGGAAAATAAGTTTGCGCTGACGGAAATGACTACGCTGCCCGCTGCTCTGCGCGAAAAATTGGCCCGCGAAGCCACCATCACTCTCCCTGCGGTGAAACAGAAATATCTTTCGAGTGATGGGTCGGTGCGTTACCTGTTGGGACTCGATGCGCAAAAGCCCGCATCTGTTGAAGCCGTCTATATGCCCAGCGAACATCGCCAGACCATCTGCATTTCCACGCAAGCAGGATGCGCTGTCGACTGTCAGTTCTGTCTGACCGCGCAACTGGGATTGATCCGCAACCTGACGGCTGGCGAAATCATCGCTCAGGTATTGTTGCCGCTGAAAGAAATGTTGCCACGGAAGTTGCCCCGAGTTGTAGATGCAGACGCAATCGGAGAAGAGACCGACGACAATCCCAGTGAATCCGGCGACGCGGTGCAAACCAACGTCGTCCTGATGGGTCAGGGCGAACCACTCCTGAATTTTGAAAATGTGATGAGTGCATTGCGGATTATGCTCGATGAAGAAGGCGTCGGACTTTCGCCAAAGCGCGTAACGCTTTCCACCAGCGGAATCGTTCCGGGCATCGAACGTCTCGCAAAAGAAGAAGTTCGTCCAAAACTGGCAATCTCCCTGAACGCCTCAAACGACGAACAACGCGACAAACTGATGCCCATCAATCGCAAATATCCGCTGAAAATGCTGATCGAGGCGTGCCGCAATTATCCGCTGCGGAATTGGGAACATCTCACCTTTGAATACGTGATGTTAGGCGGCGTGAACGATTCTTCCGAAGATGCGCGCCGCGTCGCAAAATTGCTGGCGCCACTGAAAAGCAAGAAGGTCAATCTGATTCCGTGGAATCCCGGCGAACTTCCCTACAAGGAATCCAGCGAACAAACCATTGAGACCTTCCGCGCAATCCTGGCCGAACGCGAAATCCCCACGTTCGTCCGCTACTCTCGAGGACGCGACGTAATGGCCGCCTGCGGCCAATTGGCGTTGCTCGAAACACGAAACTCCCAGTTGCCTGTTCTAAAATAATTTCAGGATTTCATGTTTTCCGGCGAAGGCGCCGGAAATTGTTTGGAGAACCAAAATGCCTGTTGAGTTGCGCCGTTTTGTTGGTAGTGTTCTAGCCGCTTGCGACCTTCGTCAACTGTGGGAATATGTCCTGCGGGAATCCACCAAAGACAATAGTGTGGCTTTTCCATCTTCTCGAACCATTTGGCGCGATCGCGAAACACATCAATATGTTTTGAGGTATAAGCATAATCGCGCAGCGCTTCAACCGATTCCCAAACCGACATGTTCACGATGACAAATGGATCGTCGTTGTATACGACGTCGGTGGCGTTTCCGGCATCGGATTTCAGCCGCCAGATAAAACCCAGAGACCTTTCGGCAAGCGCATTGATGGGATCGAGTTGCGCGACGAATTCCGCAATCTTTGGATCGTCAATCGGCGCGATAAGTCGAGCGATATTGATCTGAGCGAGATGGAACTTCATCAGCAAAACCTCATCCTTAAGAGCGAATTCCAATCGCAGACATCAAACGGCCGGAAAGCGCGCCTTCGCGGCGATAGCTGAATAGAAGATCCGTGTTGCAAGCCGTGCAAAGATCGCTGGCGTGAATATTGGCCTCGCGAATTCCCGCCGACTTCAGTTGCGAGACATTGGCTTTACGCAGATCGAGATGCACATTCTTCGGCGGCGGTTGATGTCCGGGAGGTTTCATGTTGAGCCATTGAATTGGATTCGGTTCGTCGCCGGTTCGCGGCTCGTCGAAGTATTCGTGGCCATCGGCGAAGAGCGCGGTGAACTTGGTGACCAGTTCGACGCCAACTTCGTAACAGCACGGACCGATCGATGGACCGATTGCGGCAAGAAGATCGGATGGTTTGCTGCCGAAGTCCTGACGCATTTTGCCGACCGCCTTTTCCGTGATGCGGGAAAGTGTTCCGCGCCAACCTGCGTGAATCGCCGCGACAGCGCGCTTCTTGGGATCGACCAGGAGAATCGGAACGCAATCGGCAGTTTGCACGGAGAGCAGAAGACTCGGCGAGTTGGTGGTCAAAGCATCGCCAGAAGTCGGCTCAGCAGAGGCGGCGGAAAAGCACTGAATCAGGTCAGAGTGAATCTGCTTGAGCGAAACAAGGCTGAAGTCTTTGGCAGTGATTGCGGATTGGAATCGCTGACGATTCTCGAGGACATTCTTGCGTTCATCCCAATCCATAAAACCGAGGTTCAGCACTTTCGTTCCATCGAGCGTGCTCGCGCCGCCGAAACGCGTGCTGAATCCATGAACGAGCCAGGGAAGTTTCCCGAAGGGAGCGAGGCGCAGAACTTTCACTCCTTTGACGGTTTCCAGCATCCAAGGATTAGAAACTGTTGCAGTCTTTGCTGAGTTCGACTGTTGGCTTCTGCGGCGATTCCGCAGGGATGATTTGGTCCTGGTCACAATCTGAACAGTATAATCGCAACAGGGTTCTGAGGTCGAAGCAGCGGGAAATATTGGGCAAAGTGGCGATTGCAGGTGAAGCGTGATTGTTGGAATGGGAATTGACATTGCGGAAGTGCCGCGAATTCGGGCGGTGATTGAATCGCAAAAAGAGCGATTTTTGCGGCGCGTTTACACGCCGGAAGAGGTGGCGTACTGCGAGCAGTTCAAGAATAAATACGAGCGGTACGCGGGGCGATTTGCGGTAAAAGAAGCGGCGATGAAGGCATTGGGGACGGGCTGGAGCCGCGGGGTGCGCTGGGTAGATCTGGAAGTGGTGCGGATGCGCGGGGGGAAACCGACTTTGGCGTTGAAGGGTGAGGCGAAGAAGATTGCGGATGGGATGGGAGTGAAGAATATCGCGGTGAGCATAACGCATACGGAAGCGCAGGCGATTGCGCAGGTAATCTTCGAGGGATAAAGAAGAAGACTCTCTGCAGAAAGCATAGAGTTCACCGAGAAAACCGGAAATTTCCCGCCAGTCAGCAAATTCGAGGAAAAACCATCAGAAGTTAGTCTGGTCGAGACTCGCATCATTTCACTAGAAGAAATGAGCCGAGGGCCAGTGCGTCGATTCCGGCACAGTAGAAGCTGCGAACGGCGCCGCGCGGGTCGGTGACAAGCGGCTCGCCGAAGAGGTTGAACGAGGTGTTCACCAAGATCGGGGCGGGGGCGGATTCGCCGAATTTGTTCAGGAGTCTCCAGAACAATGGGTTCGACTCCTTGTCTACGGTGTGGACGCGCACGGAATTGCCGTGAAACGCAAAACGCTCGAGGCCAGCGACAGGGTTGGTCAATTTCGCCAAGGAAGCCATGAACCGGCAGTTGGGAGACGCATCGAAGAATTCGGCGGCACGTTCGGCGGGAATGGAGAGCGCAAAGGGATGGAACTCTTCGCGGTGCTTGATGTACTGATTCACGTTTTCGATGATGTATTCGGAAAAGGGAGAAGCCAAAAGGCTGCGATGGCCAAGTGCGCGATGGCCGAATTCGGAACGGCCCTGGCACCAGGCGACGATCTTGTCGCGCAGAAGGAGATTGGCTGTTTCGCCGATGGTTTCGGCTTCGCCGGATAGATAGCGATAGGCAATTTTGCAGTTGTCGAGAACGGTTTTGATTTCCTGTGAATCGGCGCGCATGCCCAGAGCCAAAGTAGGGAGCGGGGCACGGCCAGAATGTCCGGTGACCTTCTTGCGGGAAAGATACGCGGCGCCTAACGCCGTGCCAGCATTGCCGGATACCGGCTGAACGTAAACGGAATCAAAAGCGCCACGAGTTTCCAGTGCGCGAACCAAAAAGACATTCAGGAAGAGTCCCCCAGCCAGACACAGCGAGCGTGCACCGGTACTTTCCTGGAAATTGGCGGTGAGCTGGAGAACGAGTTCTTCGACAAAGTCCTGAAGGCTCCGGGCAATGTTTGCACGGGTTGCAGGAGTGAGGAAATTAACGCGCGAGGAAAAACCGAGTTCACGATAGAACTGCGGAGTAAACACGCCGCGATGGTCCGGGCCGGGAGCGTAATAGCGGCGGTTAAAAGCGAGACGCACCGTTGGGCTTCCAGGTAAACATCTTGCGGAACGCGGGAAGATACTCGGGATCGCCATCCTTGCTAAGCCACTGGATTTTGTGTTCGTCGCGATGAGGGCGAAGTCCGGCGAGTTCCGTAACGCGCGTGTAAAACCAGGCGAGCGAATCGGGAAACTTGAAGGAGTGCAGCGGTTCAATTTCGTCGCCGTCACCAAGGGCGAGCAGACCGGATTGCGAACCGGCACCTTCATCGAGAGTAAGAATCAGGGAGCGATCAAAGCCGGAGGTGTAGTAAGCGCTGGCAGCGTGGCAAAGATGGTGATCGAAACGCGAGAGGCGCGGACCGCCGCGCAACAACTGGAGCAAGCGATCGAAAGCAGCAGAATGAGGAGTGCGCTTGCGCTTGGAAGATGGCAACCTGGAAGCAATGCTGCGATCGGCAAGGCCAACGGCGCGGCAATCGGAGAGCTTGAGATGATTTTCAAGAAGGCAGCGATCCAGGGCCAGGCGGGGAATTTCAGCAGGGTCGTGGAGACGATTGAGTTTTTCTTCTTCAATGGCGAAGACGACGCCTTTTTCATTGAGGAGTGCGACAGCGGAACTGTGACCAAGCGATGAGATTCCGAGAAAGTCCATTTGCGTTGCGATCAGCCGGCTCCTTCCGCGCCCACAAGCATGGGCACTGGAGGAGATGCTAGCAAATTTTTGCCATCGAAGTCGGTGATTACGGCCGATAAGAATTCGTTGGGCGGGAGCACCGCGGGGATATGGACCTGCAGGAAGTTTTCGGAAAGCGAGGGAGTACCTTGCGAGAGTGGAGAATCCGGATCTCGGCGGAGAGTTAGGACGCGAAGTTCACGGCCAATTTGCGAATTTCGGAAGGAAGCGGACTTGGCTTCGGCAAGGGCGCGGAGTTCGCGGGCGCGACGTTTGATGACGCCGCCGGAAAGCTGGTTGGAGAGCGCGGCGGCTTTTGTGCCGGGGCGCTGTGAATAGGAAAAGATGTGCAGGCAGGTGAATGGGAGAGATTCGATAAATCGCAATGTGATTGCATGGTCTTCGTCGGTTTCGCCAGGGAATCCGGTGATGACGTCGGCGCCGATGGCGGCGTGAGGAAGGCGTTCACGAATGAATTCAACGCGGCGGGCGTAGTGCTCCGCGCGATACCAGCGGTGCATAGCGGCGAGGATTCGATTGGAAGCGGATTGCAGAGGCATGTGGAAGTGCGGGGCGAGACGATCAGTAGAGGCGAAGAGATTGACGAGATCGGCAGTGACGTCGAGAGGCTCGATGGAACTGATGCGCAGGCGTGCGACGGAGGTTTCGGCGAGGATCATGTTCAGCAGATCTATGAACTCCACACGAGGGGAACGATCGCGGCCATAGGTGCCGAGGTTGATACCGCTGAGAACGATTTCTTTGTAGCCGGAATCGGCGAGGCGCTGGATTTCGGAGAGGACGGTAGCGACTGGCAAGCTGCGGGATTTTCCGCGAACGAAGGGGATGACGCAAAAAGAGCAACGGGAATTGCAGCCGTCTTGAATTTTGAGCGTGGGGCGAGTGTGATTCCCTTCGCCGCCAAGTACGGGGGCGACGAGGACATCGGAGAGATCGAAGATGTCGCCGGTGAGGATGGGGGCAAGATAGTTGGCTGGGTTGCCACGATCCCTCCACTCCGACCCGCCAACGGCGCGGGTCTCCGGTCGGGATGACGGTGTTGCAAGATCGGAGAGCGGGAGAAAGTCGGATGGAGTGTTGCGCTCGGTTGTGTGTTGCGTTGCGGTGATCAGCGAAGGGATTTGCGGTTTGTGAGAATTGCCGACGACGAAGGAGACGCCGGGAAGCGGTGCGAGATCCTCGGGGGCGCGCTGCGCGTAGCATCCGGTGACGATGATTTTGGCATGGGGATTCGCGGCGTGGATTTTGCGAATGGCGTCGCGAGCTTGGGTGTCGGCGGCAGCGGTAACTGTGCAGGTATTCACAACAACGAATTCGGCAGCATGCGAAGTCGCGGTTGCGGAACAGCCTTGTTCGCGGAGCTGGCGCTCGATGGCGGCGCCGTCGGCTTGGGTAGCACGGCAGCCGAATTGTTCGATGTAGAAGGTCGGCATGGTTAGAAGGATAGCAAGAGTTGGAAGAAACGAGCTCAAAGTTGAAAGTGAAATGTGGGAAGAGGAAGAAGCTTAAGGGTATGGGCACGGGCTGGTGTTGGCGAGAAAATTAACCCCCTCCCCCCGGTGGTCTCGTATGTGCGGGAATAATTGGACTTACAAAAAGCGGTCTTGCATGTGTAGGAATGATTGGGGTTAGGGGAGCGAGAAGAAATTGGGCGGTAAATCGATTAGGTCGCATTGAGTTTTGTTGAAGATAGAGGGTTGCCACGATCTCTCCACTGCGCGCCGCAAAAGGCGCGGCGCTCCGGTCGGGAAGACAAAGCAGATGTTGAGATGGAAGTCGAGGCGAAAGGAAAGGCGCACAGCCAGGAATGGCTGTGCCACCACCGAGGAAGGAACGGAACGCCCCCGCGTTGCGGGAGTGGTATGACGGATTGCGGTTGAGGTTGTGAGGGCGCATGGAATCAGGAGCGGGTGTTGTAGTTGCGGCCGGGAGGAGTGGGCGAGCGTTGAGGTTGAACGGGGAATTTTTCGCGGAGTTTGCCGAGCAGGTCCTGGATGACAGCCTCATCAATGGGTTTTGCCGAGCCAGCGGAAGTTGATGGACGTCCGGGCTTGGATTTCTCGGCTGGCTTGGCGTTGGCGACGGGCTGGGAATTTTTCGCGGCTTCCTGATCAGACAAGAGAATGAGTTGCCCGAGATAACCAAACGTGGCAGCGCGGCGATGAGAGATACGATTGCCAGCAAGCGCGAGAAACACTTTTTCGAGGGCTTTGTGGAGGTCGAGGCCGGATTCGCTGGTGAGCGACATCATGATGCCGGTGAGATCTTCCTCGACGGGAGGTTTGCGGCGATTGAGGTCGTTGTGCGAGCGGCAAAAGCCGCCGGAGGAAGATTGCGAAGGGAGACCGCAGTAGCGGCCGTCGACATATTGAAATTGGCAAAGATTGGGAAACGGCGTGTCCTGTCGTGTGATCGTCATGGAGTTAGTTTTACATATTGTCAGTTTACTGTATAGTAATTTATTGAGAACATTTCTGAACAATATGTGGAAAAGAATAGTTTTGCAGGTGTGTTCGAATGAGTGGCGGTGGCAAGCGGACGTTGGAAAGCAATAGGACGAGCAGGAGTTAGGGGGGCGGAGGATCGGAGAATTAAGGGAATTGCGGTGCATTCGAATGCTTGTGGAAAAGTACGCTGATTTTGGCGTGGATGTCTTTGTTTCAGAGGATGGGAGTTTGTGTCGCGCCTACAGCGCTCACTATGCGTGAGGTTCAGTTCCCACCCCTTGCGGGGTGGGCTAACTTATGACGCGCCGCTGGCGCTGGGTGGAGTAGGAGATTGTAGGAGAAAGATTCCTCGGGGCTGTCTCAACTTATTTTACGTTTTATGTCGGGCCCTTCGACTGACTCAGGGCAGAGTTTAAACCCCCAGCCCCTGAATGACGGTAAGAGACAACAAGAAGAGGTTTAGTGGAAGCGTGTATTTGTCTCATCGAGCATGAAATTCGGCGAAAACTTGCCACGATCCCTCCGCTGCGTGCCACAAAAGACGTGGCACTCCGGTCGGGATGACATCGTCCGTGAGACGGATGGAGCTTGGCGTGGAAAGGATGAGCCCGCACTTTTAACGATGACAGTTGCGGGCAGCCAGCGACAGGGAAGCGCCAGGGATGACGGGGATTTTTTTTCGAGGAACGGAATCGGTGGAGTCGATCGTGAGATGGCAAAAGCGTCAGCAGGGCTGCCGCAGTCCAAGACGCCCGCCTCGGAAGACGGTCGATACAAAAGCGAGACGCTAGGCAGAATCCGCACCCATAAAAGCGAAGGGTGCGGTCTGCCTGGGGCAGGCAAGCGCCAGGGATGACGGGGATTTTTTTTCGAGGAACGGAATCGGTGGAGTCGATCGTGAGATGGCAAAAGCGTCAGCAGGGCTGCCGCAGTCCAAGGCGCCCGCCCAAGAAGGCGGCCGATACAAAAGCGAGGAGCAGGCCGGGCCTGCTTGTTGCAGGCAAGCTAAAGCCGGGCACCTACGAAAGCGGAGCGCGAGAAAATGAGAAGTAGTAACGAAAGATCAGGCCTGGGCCATGCGGCGCTGGAAGGTGAGGAGGATGAGGTCTGCGCGGCGGCGGACACCGAATTTGTTGAGCAAGTTGGAGACGTGGAATTTTACGGTGCGCTCGGCGATGTTGAGTTTGCTGGCGATTTCCTTGTTGGAGAGATTTTCGAGCAAGGAGTCCAGAACTTCCTGTTCCCGGCGGCTTAGATTGGTGATGGATTCCGTCTTCATACGGCGGCCCTGGCTGGTAAGAATGGAATCGACGAAGCCAGAAAGCACGGAACGAGGAACCCAGAAACCACCTTGGGAAACCAGAGGAAGCGCGCGGGCCAATTGGTCGCGGGCTTCAGCGTAGGAAAGAATTCCTTTTACACCGAGGCGGAGCAGCGAATACGCATTGGCATCGTTGATGGCATCGCCGACGACGATGAGGCGCGCGTCGGTGACACGTTCAAGAATATTGGTGAGCAGGGCGCCAGTGGCCTGACGGGCAGCGTGCGCGTCGATGACATAGACCTGGGCCTTAGGCGGCTCGAGATTGCGAAGATCGGGAGCGAGCGTGGATTCGAGTTGCTTGGCGATGACTTTGAACTGCGAGGCCTTGCCGAGAAGGCGCTCGAATTCGGTCAGCACCAGCGGGTGCGGGGACAACAGACAGACAGTGAGTTTCGGAGACATTCGTTTAGTAGCCACTGTACTTGAGGGTAGAGAAAGCCGGGCTAAGGGGCAAGGGCCTTGCGGGCAGATGTTCACGAACTGTTACTGACAGATAAGGCGTATTTTCAGGGGGTTGGAGGGCATCTAATGGCCATTCGGTGGAGAGTGATTCAGGGAAGGGCGAGGATACCCGTAAAATAGAGGGACACCCTGAGGGACTGCACCTGACTGAGCCAGACCCCGGCAGAACAGAGGTCGTCGACGGAATGAGAAATCTGAGGGAATCGGAAAAAGCGCTACGCGAGTTGCTGACGGAACGCATCCTGGTGATGGATGGCGCGATGGGGACAATGCTGCAGCAATGCGATCTGAACGCGGCGGACTTTGGCGGAGCGGCGCTGGAGGGTTGCAACGAGAACCTGGTGCGGACGCGCCCCGACGTGTTGCTGGATATCCACCGGAAATATCTGGAAGCGGGCGCGGACATCATTGAGACGGACACGTTTGGCTCGACGCCGCTCGTGTTGGCGGAATATGGGATAGAGAAGGACGCGCATTTCTTAAGCAGACGCGCGGCGGAACTGGCGAGGCAGGCGGCGGATGAGATTTCGACTCCCGCGAAGCCACGGTTTGTAGCGGGATCGATGGGGCCGACGACGAAGTCGATCACAGTGACAGGCGGCGTGACGTTTGAAGGACTGCTGGATTCGTATTATGTGCAGGCGAAGGGATTAGTGGAAGGCGGGGCGGACCTGCTGGCGGTGGAGACTTCGCAGGACACGCGGAACATCAAGGCGGCGGTGCTGGCGATACAAAAATTGTCGCGTGAAATTGGCGTGCCAGTTCCTTTTCTGATTTCGGTGACGATTGAGCCGATGGGATCGATGCTGGCGGGGCAGACGGTGGAAGCGATGTGGGCTTCGTTGCGACACGCGCACCCGCTGGCATTTGGGATGAACTGCGCGACGGGGCCGGAGTTCATGACGGACCATATCCGGACGTTGAGCGCACTGACGGGCGAGTATGTGTCGTGCTACCCGAACGCGGGGCTGCCGGATGAAGAAGGAAAATACCTGGAGACGCCAACAACGCTGGCGGCACAGCTGGAAAAATTCGTGAATCACGGTTGGTTGAATATCGTGGGTGGCTGCTGCGGAACAACGGAAAAGCACATCCGCGCGATTGCGCAGATGGTGGATGGCAAAAAGCCGCGGGTGCGCCCGGTGGAGGCGCATCGCGCGGTGTATTCCGGCGTAGAAACGATTGAGGCGGACGACCAGACGCGGCCGCTGCTGGTGGGCGAACGGACGAACGTGATTGGCTCGCGACTGTTCAAGAACTTGATGGCGGAAGAAAAGTTTGAAGAGGCTACGGAGATTGCGCGGAGGCAGGTAAAAGGCGGCGCACACATTGTGGACGTGTGCTTGCAGAGCACGGAGCGGGACGAGAAAAAAGATATTCCACCGTTTTACGAGAAGCTGATCCGGAAAATCAAAGCGCCGATCATGATCGATACGACGGACCCGACGGCGGTGCAACTGGCGCTGACGTATTGCCAGGGAAAAGCGATTATCAACTCGATCAATCTGGAAGATGGCGAGGAAAAGTTCGAGAAAGTGGTGCCGATCGCGCACGATTTTGGAGCGGCGATTGTGGTGGGGTGCATCGACGAGGATCCGGTGCAGGCGCAGGCGTTCACGCGGGAACGGAAGCTGGAAATTGCGAAGCGGTCGTACGAGTTGTTGACGACGAAATATGGAATGGCGCCAGAGGATATTATTTTCGATCCGCTGGTGTTTCCGTGCGCGACGGGCGACGAAAATTATATTGGCGGCGCGGTGGAAACGCTGGAAGGAATACGGCTGATCAAGCAGGGGTTGCCGGATACGCGGACGATATTGGGGATTTCAAACGTGTCGTTTGGATTGCCGCCGGGCGCGCGAGAAGTGGTGAATTCCGTATTTCTGTATTACTGCACGAAAGCCGGGCTGGACCTGGCGATCGTGAACACGGAGAAGCTGGAGCGGTTCGCGTCGATACCGGAGCACGAACGGCGACTGGCGGAAAATGTTTTGTTCCAGCACGCGCCGAAAGATGTGCCGGCGGATCATCCGCGCGCAGAGTTGTTGAAGAATGTGCCAGCGGACTGGCGCGAGCAATCGAAAGAGCAGAAAGCGGCAATCAACAACTATCACATCGTGGCGATTACAGAGCATTTCCGCACAGCGACGAAGAAAGAAAAAGTGAAGGCGGAGGATTTGCCGCTGGATCAAAGGCTAGCGAATTACATCATTGAGGGGACGCGCGACGGGTTGGTGGAGGACCTCGAGAAGAAGCGCGCGGAAGGGGCGAATCCACTGGCGATTATCAACGGGCCGCTGATGGAAGGAATGGCGGAGGTGGGACGGCTGTTCAACGCGAATGAGCTGATTGTGGCGGAAGTGCTGCAATCGGCGGAAGCAATGAAGGCGGCGGTGAACCACCTGGAACAGTTCATGGAGAAGGCGGACACGGCGAAGCGCGGGAAAGTGGTGCTGGCGACCGTGAAGGGCGACGTACACGACATCGGGAAAAACCTGGTGGAAATTATTTTGAAAAACAACGGATTCGACGTGGTGAACCTGGGGATCAAAGTGCCGCCGGAAGATTTGATCAAAGCGTTCCAGGCGCACCATCCGGATGCGATCGGTCTTTCGGGATTGCTGGTGAAAAGCGCGCAGCAGATGATCGTGACGGCGAATGATCTGAAGGATGCGGGGATTGAAGTGCCGCTATTGGTGGGCGGAGCGGCGTTGAGCGCAAAATTTACGCAGACGAAGATTGCGCCGAGTTATGGCGGAGCGGTGTGCTATGCGAAGGACGCGATGACGGGACTGCGGCTGATGAATGAGTTGATGGACCCGGCGACGCGGGAGAGGGTGATCAGCGAGCAACTGGTTTCGGGCGATGGCGTAACGGTGAAGACTACGGTGAAGATTGCCGAAAAGCCGCCGGTGGAGCGGTCGCCGAAGGTTCGGGCGGATTTGCCGATTCCATCGGTAGTGACGCTGGAGCGCAAGGTACGGCTGGTGCCCGATCTGCGCGAAGTGTGGAGCTATGTGAATCCGTTCATGCTGTATGGACGGCACATGGGATATCGCGGAGATTTTGAGAAGAGGCTGGCGGAGCGCGAGGCGAAGGCTGTCGAATTGTTCAACGAGATGGAAGAAGTGAAGAATGAGGCCGCGACGTTCATGAAGGTGCGCGCGGTGTGGCAGTTTTTTGAAGCGGAATCAAAAGACAATGATCTGCAATTGTTTGTGCCTGGTGGAAAAGAGCCGCTGCATACGTGGCATTTCAAACGCCAAGCTGGCGGCGATCAGCTTTGCTTGAGTGATTTTGTTTTGCCGGCGAGGGATGGGAAGCGGGATCACGTTGGCGTGTTTGTGGTGACGGCGGGAGA
Organism: Candidatus Acidiferrales bacterium; assembly: GCA_963782755.1. GTDB lineage: Bacteria > Acidobacteriota > Terriglobia > Acidiferrales > UBA7541 > Acidiferrum. Next base: position 10,208 of record CAWAKR010000017.1, on the reverse strand, counting down.
AGGCGTGCGAGAGCGGGCCGAGAAGGCGAAGCAGGATGGGTATTATTTCAAGTCGCACGGACTGCAAGCGCTGGCGATTGAAACGGCGGAAGGATGCGCGGAGTGGCTGCACCGCCGGATGAGGGAAGATTGGGGATTTCCAGATCCCCCGGAAATGACGATGGCGCAGCGGTTCACGTCACGGTATCGGGGAAAGCGATACAGCTTTGGGTATCCGGCATGCCCAGATTTGGAAGATCAGGCGAGTATCTGGAAATTGTTGCGGCCGGAAGAGATTGGCGTGCAGTTGACGGAAGGATTCATGATGGATCCGGAAGCGAGTGTGAGCGCGCTGGTGTTTCAGCATCCGGATTGCACGTATTTTAGTGTGGGGGACGGGGCGAGAGAGCAGCTAGTTCTGCGCGAATCCCATCGGGCAGGATGAGGTTGGGGGGTTGCCACGATCTCTCCGCTGTGCGCCGCGTAAGGTGTGGCGCTTCGGTCGGGATGACAAGGGATTTAGCTGTTCTAACCGAGGGGCCCCTCGGTCCGGATGAGAGTTGGTTCGTTAGGTCAAAGGCCCGCGCTTCAAACAGCGGTTGCTACACAGGCAAGAAATCGGCGCAACGCCGATCCTACTTAGCGCAAATAATACAGAAAAATGAGGGGAACTTTGTTTGGGAAATGGGGGAAGTTCTCTATGAGGTCGTGGCGCGGGTGTCGATGTAGCGAGTTGACACGCGCCGTGCGCGGTATGCGTCTAAGAATTGGTAGGTGAACGATCTTGCGGACATGGGGTGCAGCAGTGCTGCACCCCTACGGATCTTGGAGAAGGAGCCGATCGGGAGATCGGCGTTGGCGAACTGGAGCACAGTCAGAAATGGCTTTGCCACAAAAGGCGTGAGGGCGTTGTAAAGCCGCCCCTTTGAAGAGAAAGAAGAGAGGTGCATGGTGAATCGTAAGAGTTGGAGTTGGGTGATTTTGGTTTTGGCGATGGCGGTATGCACGGTGGCGGCGGTTGCGCAGGAACCAGCGGGATCGGATGCTGCGGGAAATGCGCCGCAGAGACAGGGTCAGGGGCGCGGATGGGGCGATGGGCCGCGGCCGATCTTCGGGAAGATCACTTCGATCAACGGTGGGACTTTGGTGTTGACGCGGCAGGATGGACAGACGGTAACAGTGAAATTGACGGACACGACAGAATTCCGGAAAGAGCGCGAGAAGGCTACGGCAGCGGATTTTAAGGTCGGCGATACGGTGATGGTGCGCGGCGACGAGAATGCCGACCACACGATAACGGCGAAGATGGTTGGAACACGCGGCGGCGGACCCGGAGGGCCAGGCGGGCCCGGTGGAATGATGGGAACGCTGGGAAAAGATTATGTGACGGGCGAAGTGAAGAGTATCGAGGCGCCGAAGATTACGATACTGAGAACGGACAATGTGACGCAGACGCTGGAATTGAATGAAGAGACAACGATCCGCAAAAACCGGGAGAGCATCACGATGGCAGATATCCAGGTGGGCGACCACGTGATGGCACGCGGCGCGGTGCAAAACGACGTGTTCGTACCGAAGGGTGTGATGGTGATGAACGCGGAGCAGTGGAAACGAATGCAGGAGATGGGACCGCCAAACGGTGCGCCGAAACCGACGGGTGACGCTGCAACTCCTCCAAAACCGCAGGAGTAGGTGAATTGAAAGTAGTGCTGCGCGCAATTTTAGTGTTGGTGTGCATGGCGCTAATCTGCGCGGTAATTGTGGTGTGTCTGGCGATGGGGCAAGAGCCAGCGGCAGTTCCTGCTGCGGCTCCCGCAACGGCGACCTATCAGATCACAGGAATGGTGAAGAGCGGAAAGACCGGACTACCGGGCGCGACGGTAACGGCGGCAAACACGTTGACGGGAAAGAAATTCAGCGTGGCGACAGCGGTCGATGGATCGTTTGTGGTGAAGAACGTGCCTCGCGGGCGATATGTAGTGAAGGTGGAGTTTATGGGATTCGCTCCGCTCACACAGGAGGTAGTGCTGAATCCTGAGAATCCCGCAGGGAAAGTGGAAGCGGAATTGATACTGGCATCACGACAGCAGGAACAGACAGCAAAAGCGAACGAGGCATTGGCGAAGAATCGCGGATTTCAGAACCTGGCGGCGGAGGGATCGCTGTCGAGCGCGCTTACCGGAGGGGTGGGCGGCGAAACAAACGGCAGCGGAACTGGGAATGGTGGGGCGAGCGCGAGCGACTTGTCGAGCCTGCCAATGAATGGAGCAGGAGTGGATGTGGCAACGGAATCGGTTGCGGTTGCCGGAGCCCAAGGACGTTCGCAGGATTTTGGGATGGGAAATGAAGATGAGTTGCAGCAGCGGATTCAGGAATACCGGGAGCGCGCGCAGCAGGGCGGTGGAAACGCGTTGGGAGGTGGGCCCGGCGGAGGTTTCGGAGGGCCAGGTGGAGGAGGAGGCGGAGGTGGACCAATCGCGTTTGGAAGAATGGGGCGCGGGTTCGACATCAACAAGCCACATGGATTTTTGTATTTCCAGGACGACAATTCCGGATTGGACGCGCGATCGTATTCGCTGAGCGGGCTGCAGAACGAAAAGGCGAGTTATAACACGATACGGTTTGGGGCGTTTGCAGGCGGACCGTTGAAAATTCCGGGAGTGCTGGATTGGAGCAAGACTACGTTTTATACGGTGGGATGGAACGGGACGAGAGGGAGCACTCCTTACGACGCGTTCAGCACCGTGCCAACGGTGGAAGAACGGGCCGGAAATTTTTCAGGGCTGACGGATAAGAATGGCAATCCCACGATCATTTATGACCCGTTGACCGGACAGCCGTTTGCCAACAATTCGATCGATCCAGCGCGGATCAGCTCGGCGGCAACGGCGTTGCTGAGCTACATGCCGCTGCCCACCTTGCCGGGAACGACGCAGAACTTTCACTACATCACTTCGGCGGAAGGCGATACGGACGCGCTGAGCCTGCGGCTAATCCACAATTTCAGCGGGAGCGGCGGGCCGATGTTCATGGGGCCGGGAGGCGGGGGCGGCGCTGGCCGGGGCGGGAGAAGAGGTCCGCGAAATAATCTAAATGTAGGGTTCAACTGGTCTCGCGCGAAGAACGTGATCGAGAACCCGTTCCCCTCTTTGGCAGGAAGCACAAACACGCAGGGCTGGAACGGAAATGCCCGCTGGACATACGGAAAAGGAAGGACCACGAATTCGCTGGGATTCACGTACAACCACAACCGCGGTTCGACAACGAATTTGTATGCGGGAATTACAGACGTGGCAGGCAACGCGGGGATTACAGGGATTTCGACGGATCCGTTCGATTGGGGATTGCCGGGTATTTCGTTCAACAGCTTTTCGGGATTCAGCGGCCCGACAACCAGCCGCGAGCTAGATCAGACGTACACAATTACGGACACGGTGATGTGGAACCGCGGGAAACACAATGTGCGTTTTGGAGGAGATTACCGGCGGATTTTGCAGGGATTTCGTTCGTCGCGAAACGCAGAAGGAAGTTTTGTGTTCACAGGATTCGGGACCGCAGAATATCTGCCGGGGAGCACAACGGCGGTGGCGGGAACGGGAAGCGATTTTGCGGACTACCTGCTGGGATTGCCGCAACAGACAAGCCTGCAATCGGGAACGAGCAATTATGAGTTCCGGGCAAATTCGTTTGACCTGTATGCACAGGATGACTGGCGAATCCTGGCGAAATTGTCGCTGAACGTGGGCTTGCGCTACGAATATCAAGGACCGTTTACCGAGGTGGATAACCGGATCGCGAACCTGGCGGTGAGTTACAGTCCGCAACTTGTAGCAGGAATTCAGGTGTTGCCTGGCCAGCAAGGTCCAGTAGGAGGGATTTTCCCCGCGTCGCTGGTGAGGCCGGACCGGAATAATTGGGCGCCGCGCGTGGGACTGGCATGGAAAGTAGATAAAGACATGGTGGTGCGCGCGGGTTACGGAATCAATTACAACCTGGCACAGTACGGAAGTTTCATCAGGAATTTTGCGTTTCAACCGCCATTTGCGCTGGCAGAGACAAATTCCGCTCAGAACCCGTTCGAAAGTAATCTGACTTTGATCAACGGATTTCCGGAAAGCCCAGCGGGAACGGTGACGAACAATTACGCGCTGGATCCAAACTATCGGTTGGGCTACGTGCAAATATGGAATCTGGACATTCAGCGGCAGCTTCCGTGGAACATTCAGTTGAACGTGGGATACAACGGAGCGAAAGGGACGCGGCTGGACACGGAACGCGCCTTGGTGCCGAGTTGCGCGGCAACGAATAGCTGCGAGATTTCGTTGAATGAAGCGGCGGCACCGTTTATTTACGAATCGTCGGAAAGTGATTCGATTCTGCACGCGGCGTCGATACGAGTGCGGAAGAGAATGTCGAAAGGCCTGGGAGTGAGCGCCAGCTACGTGTACTCCAAATCGATCGATGACGCGGCATCGATTGGAGGAGGAGGCATAGTGGTAGCGCAGAACCCATTCGATATTGCAGCGGAGCGAAGCGTCTCGAGTTTTGACCAGCGGCAGAAATTCACGGGGAACTGGATTTATGACCTGCCATTCGGCGAAGGAAAGCGGTTTTTGACGAGTGGACCTGCCTCTCATGTGTTTGATGGATGGCAGTGGAGCGGAAGCTTCACGATTGGATCAGGGTTTTATTACACACCACGCGTGCTGGGCGGATCGGTGGACATCAGCCGGGGCGTAAGCGGATCGCAGCGAGCGAACGTGCTGCCTGGCGTGCCGATTGCAATTGGAAACCCGACGACGGCGGAGTGGTTCAACACGGCGGCATTCTGCGCGCCGGGGACGAATTGCACGAATCCGGCAGGATCCGTCTATGGAGATGCGGGCCGTAACATTATCGAGGGGCCGGCGCAGTTCACATTCAACATGTCGATGAGCAAGACAATCACAATCAAGGAATCGCGCGCGCTGGAATTGCGGGTGCAGGCGAATAATATATTCAACACAGCGTTTTTTTCGGGGATCAATACCACGGTGAATTCGTTCACGTTCGGGCAGGTGACGGGCGTGGGGAATATGCGGCGAGTGACGATGATGGCGAGGTTCCGGTTCTAGCGCGATGCTTGGGCTGACGAAATTCGGGAGGAACGCAGGCGCCTGGACGCTGATCTGGCTGCTGATGTTGAGTCTGGTTGCGCAAGAACAGCGTGCATTGGCGCAACAGCCGACAACCCTGCGGGTGACGACGGAGATCGTGCTGGTGAACGTGGTGGTTCGGGATAAGAAAGGAAACCCGATTCCGGATTTGAAACAAAGCGATTTCACGGTGTTCGAGGATGGACAGAAGCAGCAGATGTTGAGCTTTGATTATGAGCATGTAGAGGATGTGGTGACGGCAGGCGCGGCGGGGCCGACGGTGTCGGGTGCAGCAGAAAGCGGTTCCCTGCTGACGCCGAAAAAACCGCAGAACCTGGATGCGAAGGATCGCCGGTTGATGCTATTTTTCTTTGATTTTTCGGCGATGCAACCGGAGGACATCGATCGGGCGGTAGACGCCGCAAAGAAGTTCGTCCAGACGAAAATGCAGCCGGCGGATATGGTGGCGATGGTGTCGCTGTCGAGTTCGCTGAAGCTGGACCTGGATTTCACGGAGGACCGGGCGAAGATCACGGCGAAGCTGGCGAGTTACAACTCGAGCGAAGGGCAAGGATTCGAAAACGGAGCGTCGGGAAGCTCTGAGGGCGCGGCGGAAACGAGTGGCTCGTATACGGCGGATGACACGGATTACAACACGTTCAGCGCGGACCGAAAGCTGCTGGCGCTGCAATCGATCATGCAGTCGGTCGGAACAATCCCTCAGAAGAAAAACTTGATTTACTTCAGCAATGGAATCAGCCAATCGGGCGTGGACAATCAATCGGCGCTGCGCGCGGCGACGGCATCGGCGGTGAAGGCGAACGTCTCGATCTATCCGGTGGATGTACGAGGGCTGGAAGCGTTTCCGCCGGGAGGGCAGGCGCAATCGGCGAGTCTTCACGGGCAGTCGGCGTACAGCGGCGCATCGGTCTTAAACGATTTAAACAGCAACGCGGGTTCGCAGGAGACGCTCTATACGATGGCCGCAGACACCGGCGGCAAAGCGTTCATGGACACGAACGACTTCAGCGGCGTTTTCTCGCAGGTACAGAAAGACAGCTCGATTTATTATGTGCTGGGATATACGAGCACGAATCATCTGCAGGATGGGCGATTCCGGAAATTGAAAGTGACCGTAAACCGGCCAGACGCGAAGGTGGAAGCACGATCGGGCTATTACGCGGGGCGGGATTACGAGCACATGAAGAAGGTGGATCGCGAAGAGCAACTCGAAGATGAGTTGGCTTCAGAGTTGCCTCGGACAGATGTCGCGGTGTATGCGGGGACGGCGTATTTCCGGCAGGATGATTCGCACTATTACTTGTCGGTATCGCTGGTGGTACCGGGGTCGCAGATTCCGTTTGTGACGGAGAAAGAAAAGGACAGCGCGACGATCGATATTATGGGAGAAGTGCTGGAAGGCGGAAAAGCTCCGGTGGGACGATTGCGCGACACGGTGAAGCTGGCGGTTGGGAGCGAGCAACAAGTGCGGCGGAAGAATGTGCAGTACAACACGAGCTTTGTGCTGGCGCCGGGGACCTATCACTTGAAATTTATTGTGCGGGAGAATCGGAGCGGCCGGATCGGATCGTTCGAGACGGATGTGCGGATACCGGATCTGCGAAAAGCGCCGCTGCGGATGAGCAGCGTGGTATTGAGCAGTCAACGAGTGCCGGCAACGCGGAAGAGTGGCAAGGCGTTTCAGCCGCTGGTGAGCGAGCAGACGGAATTGCTCCCCAGCGTGACACATGTGTTCTCGCAGGATCAGCAGTTGTACCTGCAGTATGAGGTGTACGACGCGGCCAAAAGCAAAGGGACGGAAAGCGAAGGCGCGGCAGGAACCGGAACTGCGGGAAAGTTAGCGAAGGGATCGATTCGCGTGCTGACGAGTATTGAGTTTATGCAAGGCGACGCAAAAGTGTACGAGACAAAACCGATTGTGGCCCAGGAAGTGACCGCGGCAGACCGTCGCGCGGTAATTTTCCAGATGACGATTCCCTTGCAGGGATTGAAACCGGGATTTTATGTTTGCCAGATCAATGTGATTGACGATATAGGGGGAAATTATTCGTTCCCGCGTTGGCCAATATTGATTAAGGCGGGAGTAAAGCAGGAATCGTCACCAGCGGCCAAACGTGAGAGTGGGGCGGCAAATTCAGTGAAGTGAGGGTGTTTGAAGCGCAGCTGATTGAGATCCTTCACTCCGGGAGGATGACGCTCATCGAAGCGGGCAAGGGCAGAACCAAAAACATGGGAAAGTCCATACCGGCCGTGATGGGTGAGTTAGCGCACAAGGGCGTGTCAGGCTGGGGTAAGTCTCTCAGGGAAGCTAGCTTCCTGTCGCAATAGCACCGTCACAGTGAATCTATCTAATTGATAATAAATAACTTGCAAGGCACCGCCCGAAAACTGGTGTGGCGGTCGCCGTGCAAACTATAAATAAAGCTGATAGCAGGTATGAGCAGGGGTGTGCATGTTCCGGATACTGAAGTCTGAGTTTATTGCACCGGGTGTGAAGAGATTTGAGATTGAGGCGCCGCGCATTGCGCGCAAACATCAGGCAGGGCAATTTTTGATTCTGCGGCTGAACGAACGCGGAGAGCGAATTCCGTTGACGATTGAAAGCGCGGACGGAACGCGCGGCGTGATCACCATCGTGGTGCAATCGATCGGAAAAACTACTTACCAACTGAACGCCATGGAAGCGGGCGAATCGATCCTGGATGTGGTGGGACCGCTGGGAAAAGCGTCGGTGATCAAGAATTTCGGGACGGTGGTGATCGTAGGCGGCGGAGTCGGGACGGCGCTGGCGTATCCAACGACCGTGGCATTGAAACGCGCGGGAAACCGGATCGTGACGATACTGGGCGGGCGGAACCGCGATCTGGTGATCCTGGAAGATGAAATGAAAGCGCAGAGCGATGAGTTGTATGTGACGACGGATGATGGGAGCTATGGCGAGAAGGGACTGGTGACAGACAAGCTGCGTGCGCTGATTGCACAAGGGATGAAGATCGATGAAGTGCTGGCCGTGGGGCCAATCCCGATGATGAAGGCAGTGGCCGACGTAACGCATGCGTCGGGGATACACACGGTGGTGAGTTTGAATCCGATCATGATTGATGGAACGGGAATGTGCGGCGGGTGCCGAGTGCTGGTTGGGGGGAAGAGCCAGTTTGCCTGCGTGGATGGTCCGGAGTTTGACGCGCAGGATGTGAATTTTGAAGTGTTGATGCAACGCAACCGGATGTACCGGGATGCGGAGCGCGCTTCGCTGGAACGATTTCAGAATGAAGCGAAGAAGCAGCTGCAGGAAGACAAAGAGCCGACGGAATGTTTGGCCGGAAAGGGCGGACTATGAGCCCGACCAAAGAAGCGTCGCCCAATCCGTTGAAATTGAAAGACAGAATGAAGATTCCGCGGCAGCACATGCTGGAACAGGCAGCGGAGTTGCGGGTGCTGAATTTCAAGGAAGTCAATCTGGGATATTCGACGGAGTTGGCGCGGCAAGAAGCGTTGCGTTGCCTGGACTGCGCGAAGCCGACGTGCGTGGACAACTGCCCCGTGGGCGTGAAAGTAAAGGATTTCGTGCGATTGATCGTGGAAGGAGATTTTCTGGGGGCGGCGGCGAAGATCCGAGAAGATAACGTACTGCCAGCGGTGACAGGCCGCGTATGTCCGCAGGAAGACCATTGCGAAGGAAAATGCCTGCTCACGAAGAAAGTGGATTCGCTGGGGATTGGGTACCTGGAACGGTTCGTGGCGGATTACGAGCAGCGGATTGGCGCACCGGTGGCTCCAAAGGCCGCGGCAACCGGCAAGAAAGTGGCGATAGTGGGAAGCGGGCCCGCGGGATTGAGCGCGGCGGGAGACCTGGTGCAAAAAGGTCATCAGGTACATGTGTTTGAAGCGCTGCATGAAATTGGCGGCGTGCTGGTGTACGGGATTCCGGAGTTCCGCCTGCCGAAACAGGTGATTCGCGAACAGATTGATAACGATGCGAGCGATGGGCGTGGAATTTGAGACCAACGTGGTGGTGGGAAAAACGGTATCGATTGACGAGTTGTTTGAAGAAGAAGGCTACGACGCGGTGTTCATCGCAACAGGTGCTGGATTGCCGGTTTTCCTAAATGTGCGGGGCGAGCATTTGAATGGGGTTTATTCGGCAAATGAATTTCTAACACGGATGAACCTGATGCATGCGTACGAGTTTCCGAACTACGACGAGCCGATGGTGAATTTGCACGGAAAGCACATTGCGGTAATCGGCGGGGGAAATACGGCGCTGGATGCGATTCGATCAGCGCGCCGTTTGGGCGCGGAAAAAGCATACGTGATCTACCGCAGAAGTGACGCGGAGATGCCGGCACGCGCAGAAGAAGTGAAACACGCAAAGCAGGAAGGCATCGACTTCCAGGTTCTGACGAATCCCGTGGAGTTTCTGGATGACGGGCGTGGCTGGTTACGCGCGGCGCGATGCGTGCGGATGGAACTCGGCGAACCGGATGCGTCGGGACGGCGGCGGCCGATACCGGTTGCCGGATCAGAATTTGAGATTCCGTTGAGCGTGGCAATTATTGCGACGGGAACCTCAGCAAATCCGTTGATTCAATCGACGACGCCTGGACTAAAAACAAATAAGCGTGGTTACATTGAGGCGGGAACGGAATCGCAAAGGACGTCGCGCAAGGGAGTATTCGCGGGAGGCGATATAGTTACGGGAAGCGCCACGGTGATATTGGCAATGGGCGCGGGCCGTAGAGCGGCGAAGTCGATTGATGAGTATCTGCGAAGCGGGGAATGGGAATAGAGGTTTGGGGAATGTGACGCAGGACGGTGAACCGACTGCGCGGAAGCACTCAGTGGACGCCTCTCGGTCACAAGACGATGGTTGTGCACTCAAAATATAGGCCTTAAGTTGGCTGTAAGGCCTTTCTTTTCAATAGGTACTAAATTGGTTGGGATTGAACGGTGCGAGGCTGTGGACCACAACGTGCGTTGTAATCCTTGGTACTGTCTCGCCCAAATGCAAGCCGCAGGCACACCGTCAGGAGCAATTTCATGAACACACTACGATCGGACACGCTCGCGTAT
>CAWAKR010000016.1:0-176297 GCA_963782755.1 Candidatus Acidiferrales bacterium | reverse complement strand
GTCAAGGTAGCGCTCTAACCAACTGAGCTACGGGCCTAGAACCTTATAAGAATATCACGGCTACGTCCGCGAGAGAATTTGATCGAGGGTCGCGAGTTCGGCGGCATTGCTGGGTTGCCAGGCGGCCCCTAGCCGGTGCAGCGCGGACTGGCTCTCTGCCAGCGGTCGGTCTTTCAAGATGACGCGAAAACGCTGCCATTCTTCTTTCACATTCTGAATCTCATCGCCGCTAGCATCGGACAAAAATGTCTGTAACGCTTCCGCAGCCGATCCATACTCTTCGGCAAAATCCTCGTGCAGATAGCCACCGAGGAAATCCTGCAAGGCAGAAAAATCGTCAGGATCGAAATGTGGTCTTTTATTCTTCTCTTCGTGCATCACTCGCGAGCCTCCGGATAGGTAGTCAGCACGTAGAAACTGTCGGGTCCGTCGGCGCGCAAGACAATCACTGCACTTGTGCATGTGACCGGCTCGCCTGCGTCACGGCGGAGACTACGTCCAATGGGGTGGCCTGCGTCAAAGTGCAGCGCCAGATTTGGGCGCCGTTCGCCACGCCGCATCCAGCCTGAGATTCGTCCGCGCTCCGCCCGCAATGCCGCAGCCACGGTCACTTCGGCGGATTCCCGGTCTGTCCACGTCGAAGCCGCGGATATATTCCGTTCCTTGCGCAACCGCTCCTCTAACTGTTCGTCTGTGCGTGCCACGTGGCGGGAGAGCGTATGTCCACCGCGGCTCTCATCGTGTTGCAGATCGTATCGATCCGATCGCTGACTCTCCTGTGCCGTTCTACGAGTTTCCGCTATTCGCGGAGGTTCTGTCGTCGGGCTCTGCCCGCATCCCGCCAGCCCCAAAAGAAGAATCACGTCGACTGCCAGTAGGTGGCAGCGTCTTATCCTTCGATCAAGCAAGATCTTCAATGCCAAACCTCTCATTTCCGGGGCAGTTCGATTGCGCTTTGCAAGAGTATACGCAAAAGCGGTACCGCAAAGCTGCGGTTCGCGAAGTTGTGACCTCGCCAAAGCGGATGCTATCCTCCATTTTATGCCGGACTCGGTCAAACTCCCGTCCACGATGATCGCCAATTCATCGATCGAGCATTCCGATCGTCAGTTCGAAGCGCTCCTGGCGGTCAGTGAAACCATCGCGCAACAGCACGACCTCAAGGTGCTGTTCCACGATCTAGCCGAACGACTTCACAGCGTCCTGGCATTCGATTTTCTTGCATTGGTCCTGCACGATTCCGCTACTAACACGATGCGGCTGCATACTTTGGAAACGCGCGAACCTCATGAAACAGGGCCCAACAAACAATTTCCCGTTGAAGACCATCCCGCAGGCTGGGTATGGGAAAGCCAGCGCCCATTTCTTACGCTGGACACTGAAAAGGAAGTTCGCTATCCGGAATTCATGCAGCGATTACTGGAAGGTGGTGTCCATTCCTTCGCTTTGGTTCCTTTGACTACGGCGCAACATCGTCTGGGGGCTATGGCCATCGGGCGCTTTGTCCCGCAAGGCATGACGGATCTAGAGCTTGATTTTGTGCAGCGAGTAGCCAAGCAGGTGGCGGTGGCCGTCGACAACGCACTCAACTTCGAAGCGGCACAGGCGTACCAGGCGCAGTTAGCTCGCGAACGCGATCGCTTACAAGTCTTGCTGGATATCAACAATCTTCTGGTGAGCACGCGGGACACAGGCGCATTGTTTCGAGGGATCGTCTCTTCGCTGAAGCCGGTACTTCTGCACGATTACACCAGTTTAGCGTTGCTCGACAACAGTTCAGGTCTGCTCAAGATTTTCGCGCTCGACATGCCAGGCAACACGCACAAGCTGCCAAAAGCAGAATTCACGGTATCCGTAGAGGACACGCCTGCCGGCCACGCTTTTTCTTCGGGACAGGTTTTGGTCGCGCGCGGCGTGGAACTGGATCGATTCAATATTGATGTTATTCGATTTTTGCGCAAGGAAGGTGTTCAGGTCTTATGCTGTGTGCCACTTCTCCACCAATGGGCGCACAATCGGGACCATTAATCTAGCTAGCCGTAATCCAGATGCGTTTTCCGCCACGGATGTGGAGTTGCTTCAGCAGGTGGCCACACAAGTGGCCATCGCGCTTGAAAACGCTTTAGCCTTTAAGGAAATCGACGCTCTCAAAGACAAACTCGCGGTCGAAAAGCTGTATCTTGAAGAAGAGATCCGCAGCGAATTTAATTTCGAGGAAATCATAGGCGATAGCCCATCTCTGAGACGAACCCTTTCCCAGGTGGAATTGGCTGCTCCCGCGGGAACCACCGTCTTAATTCTCGGCGAAACAGGCACCGGCAAGGAGTTGATCGCACGCGCCATTCATAATCTGAGTCCGCGGCGCGAACGTACCTTCGTCAAGGTAAATTGTGCGGCCATCCCGGCCGGCTTGCTGGAGTCGGAATTGTTCGGGCATGAGCGAGGCGCCTTCACCGGGGCGCTGACGCAAAAAATCGGACGCTTTGAATTCGCTGATAAAGGAACGCTGTTTCTTGACGAAGTTGGCGATCTGCCTTTAGAACTGCAACCGAAACTTCTGCGCGTATTGCAAGAGCAGGAATTTGAGCGCCTCGGTAGCAACCACTCGTTGCACGTGGATGTACGTGTAGTTGCCGCTACGAATGGAGACCTGGCGCAACTGGTCGAAGAGAAAAAATTCCGTAGCGACCTCTATTACCGGCTAAACGTGTTTCCCATCGTGCTGCCACCCTTGCGAGACCGACCCGAAGATGTACCCCTCCTGGTGCGCTATTTCGTGCAGAAGATCAGTCGTCGACAGAACAAAACCGTGGAGTATGTTCCCTCTGACGTGATGGACGCGCTAGTGAATTATTCATGGCCGGGCAACGTACGTGAACTCGAAAATCTGATTGAGCGGGCCGTTTTGCTCTCACCTGGTCAGGAATTGCAGGTTCCTATCGGTGAACTGAAGGCTTCACGCTCTACCAGTGCGCGGCCAGCCTCGACCAACGAATCTATCGGTGTCGTTCCGATGAATAATTCCACGAATTCCGCAGAGGTCTCTGGCCAGTTTATTACCCTAGACGAAACACAGCGGCAGCACATTCTTCGGGTGCTCCGGCAAACACACTGGAGAGTCTCCGGACCAAATGGAGCCGCAAAGTTGCTAGGTTTGAAGCGAACGACACTGCAGGCGCGCATGCGCAAATTGGGTATAAAACGGCCTATCTAGAGTTGCTAACGAAGTTTATCTTCGATAATCCTCCAGCTTGGCAGCGGCACCCGAGTGTGCTCTCCTTATAAGGATAACTATGAATCGCTTGACGCTAATTCCCCGGATGCTGAGGTTTTGGTATGGATGTTTATTCGTGGCGGCTCTTGGCTTTGCCGCGCTGACCACTTTCGCTCAGGATGCGGCACCCCGTATTCGATTTGTCCGCGACCCCGACCTTGCCCCTGCGTTTCAGCTGAAAGATCTGGAAGGAAAAGAACTGAAACTGGAAACATTTCGCGGGAAGGTAATTCTACTCAATTTTTGGGCAACCTGGTGCGGGCCGTGCCGTGAAGAAATTCCCAGCCTTATTGAATTGCAAAAGCGCTACAAGGATAGCCTGCAAGTAATTGGTCTCGCTGTCGATGAAGATGACGAGGCCTATGTGCGCAAGTTTGCCGGGACCGAAGGCATAAACTATCCCATTGCGATGAGCTCCACGGGAGTTCGCGTGGCGTATGGTGGAGTGAGCGCGCTGCCGACTGTTTTCGTGATTAATACAGAGGGGCGCCTCGTTCAAAAGCATGTGGGGCTGTTCAATCCGGTTCTATATGAAACGGAAGTGCGTGCATTGCTTGATCTGCCGGTCGCCGCCCGGATAGAAACCTTTCAGGATCGAGGCGAAATCTTTTTGAAGAATGCCGACCGTGCCACGGCGCTTCCCGGGGTCGATTTTTCAAAACTATCCGCCGAGCAAAGAGCAGCGGCATTGCACAAGTTCAATGCAGAATCATGTCCCTGTGGCTGCAAACTCACACTGGCGCAATGCCGCATATACGATCCGGCATGCCAGATCAGCCAGCAGCGCACGGCGGCAATTGTGGACGAAGTTGCGGCTGCCAAGGCAACTCAAGGCGAGCCCGGCTTGCCTGACACCGGAACTCCCAATCCGCCGCGGCCCTGACCACGAATCTATTTTTTCAGCAGTTCCATAACGGTGCCGGTCATGGCCTTCACTCCTGTACGAATCGCCGGTTCTGGGAGTGGGGCAAACTCACTTGAATGAAGGCTGGGAAGCCGCGTGCCCTGTTCTTGGGCTTGCTTCCACTTCACCGGATCAATTGCCCCCAGCCAGAACATCGTGATTGGAGGGTGAGGATCTTCCAGCGCGAAAAGACTGAAATCTTCACTGGCCATAATTGGGATTGCTGGTTCGACGTTCTCTTTGCCGACGGACTTCTCGAGTGCAGCACCGATGCGCTTTGCAAGAGCCGGATCATTAATTGTCGAGGGTACATTGTCTTTTGCGATTTCTATAATTGGTGCGCGATCTTCCGGGATGCCATTGGCCGCAGCGATCCCCTTGGTCATGCGGGTGATAGCATCAAGAGCCTTCGCGCGCTGTTCCGGGCGCATCGTTCGCACTGTAAGTTGCAGGTGAGCCTCGTCTGGAATGATGTTGTGTTTCGTGCCGGCGTGAATCGAGCCAACGGTAATCACCGTGGGTTCCAGCGGGTTCATCTCGCGGCTTACAATTGTCTGCAAATCCACAATTAGCTCCGCCGCGATCACGATCGGGTCCTTGGACATCTGTGGTGCGGCGCCATGCCCGCCAAATCCGCGAATCGTGATATCCACCGAATCACCCCCAGCGAGCAATGGACCTTCTTTCCACGCGACCTTGCCTGCGGGCAAAACTGGACTGTCATGCAAAGCGAGGACATAGTCTGGCTTGGGAAATTTTGTATACAATCCCGCCTGCAACATGGCCCGCGCACCACTTACGATTTCCTCAGCCGGCTGCCCGATCAGAACAACCGTTCCACTCCACTGTGATTTGCTTTCGGTTAACATTTTTGCGGTGCCCAGGAATACGGTCATGTGCAGATCGTGGCCGCAGGCATGCATCACTCCGACTTCCCCGTTGGCCTTTTTGACGCGCACCTTGCTGGCGTAGGGCAATCCGGTATTTTCCGTCACCGGGAGGGCATCCATATCGGTTCGCACGTATACCGTGGGCCCGGGTCCGTTTTTCAATACCGCAACGATTCCGTACGAAACATTTTCCGGATTTGCGTACTTGCCGAAATGATCTGTCACGTCATAACCGAATTTCTTCAACTGGCTGGCAATCCACGCGGAAGTATCTTTCTCCTGCATCGACAATTCCGGATTCTCGTGGAGATGCTTGTAGGTGCCCACCCAGTCATCGATATTCTTGTCGATGCTTTGGTCCAATTCGCTCTGCGCCATGATGGGCATCGTGCTTACCAACGCCAAGGCACCAACTGCCAGCCAACGATTCCACATGGTCCTGCCTCCGAGAAAGCTTCGGCATCTTATCAGATTTTGGGATGTCACTTCCCTTTTCGCTTGCCCTAAGTCGTCTTGCGCACTAGACTGCCGCTCCTCAGCTCGTTTTATTCTTTTGGAGGCTACCAATGAATCGTCGGATCACTACAGTGACTCTGCTCCTTGCCGCCGGAGTTTTCTTTGTTGTTCATGGCGCATTTTCACAGGCCGACTCAACCAGCAAGCGCCGCGCCATCAATCTACCCGACAAACCTATCCAGGCTCCGTTCAGCAACGCCATTTTGTATGGCGACACCTTGTACCTCGCGGGTAGCATCGGGCTCGATCCGAAGACCGGCAAACCGCCGGAAAAGATCGAGGATGAGATTAAGATCCTGTTGGACGGTTATAAGGCCACTCTCGCCCAAGCCAACATGACCATGGACGATCTGGCTTACGTGCAGATCTTCTGCACCGATCTAGCCTACTACGATAAATTTAACGCGGCTTACAAGACCTACTTTTCGAAGGAATTCCCTGCGCGTGCATTCATCGGGGCCGGTTCGCTGCTGCGCGGCGGACATTTCGAAATGCAAGCCATCGCTGTTCGACACTAATCTGCTTTCGGAAGTCACCCGTCGCACCAGGTGTGGCCGTGCCGAAACTTCCGTTGCGGTTGCCCGAGCGCAACGCTCGCAGGCGCGCGCATGCCCGGACAGATCTTTTATCCGCGCTCCCACGGACCGAACCATTCTGAGGAAAGTCCGGGCCACCAGGCAAAGTTTGCCGGCCGTGTCCTCCACGTCGGCGGGATCCACTGCACCAAAAATGTGCGTAGGCATGGACCCACTGACCCCTTTGATATTCTGGTTTTTGCGACAATGGTTGAGCGGAACGCCTGCCGGATATTCCCCCAATTGAGTGTGAGCTCCTGCGAAAAAGCGGAAAGAAGTACCGGGGATATGCCCATATAAGGGCAAATACTGTATTTTATGTATTTGGCAAATGCCACTAATTGAACATTAGCTAAAGTTGAATTTCCTCAGATAAGTCCTAAGTATATGATTTAAAAAGCATTATATAGAATGCAGAAATCGATTTCTTTGGAGGTTGGCTTGCTATCCCAACTTCGGAGTGCTTTTTCAAATATGCTTAGAATAACGACCGAAAACAAACGAGGGAAGCTGACTCTGAGCGTGGAAGGGCGCCTTGCCGGACAATGGGTGGGCGCCCTTGAACAGTGCTGGCGCGAACTCCATGCAGCTACGCCTCGTCAAAAATTCAGCATCAATTTGTGCGGCGTCAGTTATATCGACAATGCCGGGAAAGTGCTTCTGAAAGAAATGCACGGCCTCGGCGGCGAACTGATTGCCGAAGGCTGCCTTAATCAGGCCATCGTCAACGAAATCGTCGGCTCAACGGAAAAGCCGGAATCGGCTCAGAAGAAGAATGAGGACGATGCCAAGGGCACAAGCATCATTTTCTATCTCGCTCTTCTAAGTTTGATAATTCTGCCGGCCGGACTACACGCTCAAACCCAGATGCAAACGAAGAAGCCAGTTCTTCCTGCCGTAGCATCCACGGATGCGCAGCGTTTAACCCTGGAACAAGCAGTCGCTCTTGCGCTCAAACAAAATCCGACTCAGCAAATCGCTGTGTTGAATGCCGCGGAGAGTATTCAGGACAAGAACATCACACGTTCCGAACTATTACCGCAGGCAAGCTTCAAAGTTGCAGACTCTGCCAATCGCGTCAACCTGCAAGCGCAATTTGGTGGTCAGCCACTTGCGAACTTTCCGCAACATATTGGTCCGTATCAAATTTTCTCAGCTGGTCCCACGTTTGGCTCGACGATTTTCGATTTCTCCCTATGGAAGCGCTACCAAGCGGCGCGCAGTAACGTGGACATCGCAAAGGCCAACAGTATCACTACCCGGGAGCAGGTCATCCTGCTGGTTGTTTCACAGTACATCGGGACGTTGCGCGCCGTAGCTAACGTCGAAGCTTCGAAGTCGCGAGTGGAACTGGCGCAAGCGCTCTACGACCAAGCGGCGGACCTTCAAAAAGAAGGAGTCGGTACCGGCATCGATACGCTCCGGGCAAATGTGGAACTACAGAACGAGAAACAGCGTTTGATCGAGGCGGAAAATGAGCGCGAATCTTCCCTGTTTGGCCTCAGCAAACTGCTCAATCTTGATCCGCGGCAAAAAATCGAATTGGCAGACGCGTTGAGTTTCTTCGAAACGCCTCAGCCGGATGTAGACGTCAGCATCAACCAGGCCTTGTCGGACCGCCAGGAATGGAGGGCCATCGAAACCCAGGAAAAATCGCTTGGTTATGAAAAGCAGTCAGCACAATATTCCCGGTTACCATCCCTACGCTTCGACGGAAACTGGGCCTATCTGGGCACCTCCACCAGCAACGGTATCCCGACTTACCTGTATCAGGCTTCCGTGAACATGCCACTGTTCACAAGCGGGCGTATCAAGGCCCAAGTGGCCAAGTCCGAATTGGAACTGCAGAAGGTTGAGCAGCAGAAGGCCGATTTGCGCAACCAGATTGCTCTCGACGTGAAAACCGCACTGCTCAACCTCAGCTCGGCGCGCACTGAAGTTCAAGTCGCCAATTTGGGCGTGCAGTTGGCCAAGGAAGAAGTCGACCAGGCGCGCGACCGGTTCCGTGCCGGTGTTGCCAACAACATTGAAGTTATTTCCGCGCAGGATTCACTGGCGCGCGCAAATGATAACCAGATTATTGCCCTGTACCGCTTTAACCAGGCGCGTGCGGACTACGCCCGTTCCGTAGGGCAAATGGAAAAGACTTACACGAAGTGAGGACGACTCGATGAGTGTCGAAATAGAAGTTGGCTTGGAGAATGCGGCAAAAGTCCGCACTCCCTCCGGCGCACCCTTCAAACAGGAAGAAAAACCGCAGCCACTGGTAAGTTCCAACACCCGGCGCGCACTGATTCTGGGCGGAATCCTGTCCGTCGCTGCTGTGACCGCCTTGCTTTTCTATTACCACAATCGCGAATCCACAGACGACGCGCAAATCGATGGACACATCACGCCAGTGGCGGCAAAGATTTCCGGGCGCGTTGGCAAAGTTCTTGTTCTCGACAACCAGCCGGTCAAAGCCGGCGAACTGCTCGCTCAGATCGATCCGGCAGACTATCAGGCTGCTCTTGATCAGGCCAAAGCCGCCCTCG
This sequence comes from Candidatus Acidiferrales bacterium, assembly GCA_963782755.1. GTDB lineage: Bacteria > Acidobacteriota > Terriglobia > Acidiferrales > UBA7541 > Acidiferrum. The sequence continues at coordinate 167,604 of CAWAKR010000016.1, read as the reverse complement.
CGTTGGCTGAGAGCGAAGCCCGTTCAGCAGGATTCGACGTGCCCCGCACCACAGGCGACGTGGCCAGCGGGACTTCCAGCGCTGCAGCGCAACTCGCCGGTGCACAGGCGGATCTGATGCGCGCGCAAGCTTCCTATGAGCAATCGCAGACCGCCGATCTCGCCGTCGCGCAGGCAAATGTGGAGAAGAGTCGTGCGAATGCACAACTAGCCAAAGCCGATCTGGCGCGCTACGGTCCTTTGATGGAGAAGGGTGAAATCTCTAAGCAACAATATGACGCCGCAAAAGCAAATGCCGACGCCTCTGCGAGTGCACTCGTGGCAGACGAACAGCGGCTGGCACAAGCGCAACGCAATATTCAGATCACTCAGGCGCAGTTGGGTGCTTCGAAAGCGCGCGTAGATCAAGCTCAAGCCGGCGTTGCCCAGGCGAGCGCGGATCGTAACCGCGTGGGGATGCGTTCTGCGGATGCCCAGGCCAAGCTGGCAAAGGTCGATCAGGCTCGCGCCCAAGTAGAAGCTGCACAACTCAGTCTCAGCTACTGCAACATCACTGCGCCAGTGACTGGTGTCGCGACGCATAAGCAGGTAGAGCCCGGACAGATTGTGCAACCGGGTCAGGGACTGCTGGTAGTCGTGCCCCTGCAGGACGTTTGGGCCACTGCAAATTTCAAGGAAACCCAGCTTAAGAAGATGAAGCCAGGGCAAAAGGCATACGTGAAGGTCGACACTTATGGGAAAACATTCACCGGCCATGTGGATTCAATAGCCGGTGCCACCGGCTCCGTCTTGAGCCTTCTACCGCCTGAAAATGCGACGGGCAACTATGTGAAAGTTGTTCAGCGCATTCCGGTAAAGATAATTCTCGATCCAATTCCCGGAGATGTAGCCGTCCTGAGGCCGGGAATGAACGTGGATGTAACTGTGGTCACCGATTAGCGAGAGACAATTCGCAAATTTATGTTGGAGAAGATCACAAACAGGCTGCGGATGCCGGACGGCTCGATCAACCCATGGGTGATCGCCATTACCGTCACGCTGGCTACATTTATGGAGGTGTTGGACACTTCCATCGCGAATGTCGCGTTGCCGCATATTAAGGGAAGTTTGTCTGCCAGCGCGGATGAAGCCACTTGGGTGTTGACCTCCTACCTGGTATCAAATGCGATTGTTCTGCCACTTTCGGGATGGCTTTCGTCACTGATCGGCCGTAAACGCTTTTACATGTCTTGTGTTGTGATCTTCACTGTCAGCTCGTTTCTCTGCGGTTTCGCGCACAGCCTAGGGATGCTGGTATTTTTCCGTATCTTGCAGGGTGCGGGTGGCGGAGGGCTCCAACCAAGCGAGCAAGCCATTTTGAATGACACTTTCCCACTGGCGAAACGCGGCATGGCGTTTGCCGTGTATGGCATCGCTGTAGTCGTTGCCCCAACGATCGGGCCGTGGCTAGGCGGTTTCATCACGGACAACTATTCCTGGCGCTGGATTTTCTACATCAACGTACCGGTCGGCGTGCTTTCCATCGTGTTGACCTACTTGCTGGTTTCCGATCCGCCGTACATGAAGCGCGTCAACTTGAAGCAGGGATTTCGCATCGACTACGTCGGCCTCGGGCTTATCAGCCTTGGTTTGGCCAGCATGCAAATTATCCTCGACAAAGGCCAACGTGAAGACTGGTTTGCCTCCGGCTTCATTCGGGGATTTTTCGTTTTGATGCTCATCGGAGTCGTGGGGGGCATTATCTGGGAGCTTCGCACCAAGGATCCCGTCGTGGATTTTAAGATGCTGAAGAACCGCAATTTCGCCATTGCGACCATCGCGATGTTCTTCCTGGGCTTCGTGTTGTATGCCAGCACCATGCTGATTCCCGAGATGCTGCAGGAATTGCTCGGCTATCCCGCGGAAATGGCTGGACTGGCGCTTTCTCCCGGTGGTGCCCTCATCATGGTGTGCATGCCGCTGGTGGGGTTTCTTGTCTCCAAAGTCGATACGCGTCTGTTGATCACGTTTGGATGTACAATATCCGCTTCCGCCCTCTTCGTAATGGCTGGATGGAACCTGCAACTCGATTTTCGTCATGCGGTTTTGGGACGCATGATGCAGGCATTCGGCCTTGCCTTTCTCTTCATTCCGATCAACGTGTCGGCCTTCGCCTACGTTCCGCGCGAGCTGACCAACATGGGCACGGGCATCATCAATCTAGCTCGCAACATTGGTGCAAGTGTCGGGCTGGCCACCGTGACTACCCTGCTTGAGCGTCGCACCCAGACGCACCAGGCGCGACTCATGGAAAACATCAACACCATGAACCCGCAGTTCAACAACATGATGAACGGCACCACCGCCACCTTGATGACTCACGGCGCTTCCGCTTCGCAGGCAACCGCGCAGGCACATGGGATGGTACTGGGCATGGTACAGAGACAAGCCGCCATGATGGCGTTTCTCGATAATTTCAAGCTTCTGGGGATCATTTTCTTCGCGGTGATTCCCATTTTGGTGTTGTTGAAGAAGCCCCGGATGCAGGGTGGCGCGGTACCGGTGCATTAAGGCGGAGAAAGTTTTTGTAACCTTTTCGAGTTTGCAGAGTCTTAAAGAGGTACATGGGGGAGATGATGGCAACGCAAGTGATTAGTACTACGCAACTTAGCGATCAAAAACTGAGTGAGCAAAAGCTGATCCGTGCCGGGCAACGGGGCGATTCCGCCGCCATCGAGACGTTGTTCCGCCGCTACCACCGTCAGCTTTTTCAGACCGCGCTGCGCGTTTTGGGCAATGCCGAAGATGCGGAAGATGCTCTGCAAGACGGATTGCTTTCCGCCTACAGAAACCTGAAGCGTTTTGAGGGCCGGTCGCAATTTTCTACCTGGCTCACCAGAATCGTGATTAACGCAGCGTTGATGAAGCGCCGCAGCTCCAAAGCTCGCCCGGCCGTATCACTGGACGAGACACAGCATGAAGACGAACTTCCCGCCGCCGAGCGATTTGCCGATGACGGGCCAAATCCAGAGCAGGTTTATGCCGGCACGGAAATTCGCGAGATGATCAACGAAAATCTCGATGAACTGTCGCCGTTGCTCCGTTCTGCTTTCCTGCTGCGCGAAGTCGAAGGCTATTCTACGGGCGAAGCCGCAAAGAAACTTGGCGTTACTGAGAACACTCTGAAGGCCCGCCTATGGCGCGCTCGTCATCAACTCGCGGAACGGCTTGGACGGCGTCTGCGCAAGATGAAGGATGGAATGGCTGGCGGCATGGGTAACAATGACGAAGCCTGCAGCTACTGCTAAGTCTTTCGTTCATTTCAACATTTAAGAAAAGCGAACGGCTCCGCATTCACGCGGAGCCGTTCGCTTTTGTGATTCTCGTCACATGGTTTGTCGTCGACCGGTTGTTACACTCGACTCCACTTGAGGTGTCTCCATGCAAAATCCACTAAAATCCTCACTTTTTTCGGCAATTACGTTTGCTGCCCTCACATTTGTATCATCGGCCCTCCCCATCGCTGATGCGCAAACCGAAACTCCCAAAGCGTCGCGTATGCCTATTGGGAAACCAATTGAGTTGAAAGCTCCTCTCGGTCTGCCACCGGTTCCTGTCCCCGCAGATAATCCGCTTACGGAAGAGACCATCGCGTTGGGCCGTCGCCTCTACTACGACCCTTCGCTCTCGGTCGACGGCACTATTTCCTGCGCATCGTGCCACGCTCCGAGGTTTGCATTTTCCGACAATCGCCCCGTCTCGCAAGGTGTGGGAGGAAAAACAGGAACTCGCCACGCACCCACGGTAATCAACTCCGCGTACAGCAGTCTGCAGTTTTGGGATGGGCGCGCCGTCAGCCTGGAAGAACAGGCGAAGGGCCCTATGGAGAATCCGGTTGAGATGGCACATACGCTTGATGGAGTGGTGAAGCGAGTACAGGCCGACCCAAAGTACCGTGAGCTATTCCTCAAAGCTTGGGGCACAGACCAGATGGATATCGACCTGATTGCAAAATCCATTGCATCCTTCGAACGCACGGTAATTGCGGGAAATTCTCCTTTTGACCGTTTCTACTATGGCCGCGATTCCAAAGCGATGCCCCTCGAAGCGCAACGGGGAATGAAAATCTTCGTGAGCCAAAAGAAGGGCAATTGCGCTAGCTGTCATCCACTCGGAAAAGACAATTCCATTTTCACCGATAACAAATTTCACAATCTGGGAATAGGCGCAGATACCCGCGGCAATCTGAACGATGAGGGCCGCTTCAAGGTAACGAAAAATGATTCGGACATGGGCGCGTTTAAGACGCCTACGCTCCGCAATCTAACCAATCGCGGGCCCTACATGCACGACGGCAGCTTTCCAACCGTCAAGGACGCGCTGGGACACTACATTGGTGGCGGCAACTGGAATTCGCATCTCGATCGAGAAATTCATTCGCTCGACATCCTTACGTTTGATGAACGCGATGAATTGCTACAGTTTCTGGATGCACTGAACGGCCAACTGCCCGAAAATATCGGGCCGCCGGCGGATCTTCCAGCTCCTGCGAAAACCACGGCGGCGGGGAAGTAGATCGCCTGGATTTGAGGGAGTTCCTAAGCGGAGCTAGCGCCGCGCGGCAGCATAAAGCCCTAGAACGCGCAATTCGCTCGTAGCTGCACGTACTTCCTTCAGCGCTTTCTCGAGTTGCGAAATTCCCGCCGCGTCCACATCGACGTAAAACTGATATTCAAAGGGCTTGCCGTGAATCGGCCGGCTCTCAATCTTCAACAAATTCACGCCATGATTGGCAAATGGCTCCAGCGACGCCAAAAGTGCTCCCGGTTTGTGAGCCAAGCGCATTGCCAGAGACATTTTTCGTGCGTTGGATGCTCGATATCGCTGCCCTTCTGCTGATGGAAGCAGTAAGACAAATCGCGTGAAATTCTCCTGATTATCCTGAATATTTTCCTGCAGCACGGCTGCCCCATAATGTTTGGCGGCACGCGCCGACGCGATCGCCGCGCAACTCTTGTCTCCCCGGCCCATCATCTCTCGCACGCTCCCGGCCGTATCCTCCGCAGGAACTCGTTTGAGGGATGGATGCTTCAGAAAGAATTGTTCGCACTGAGCCAACGCCATGGGGTGAGAGGCCACGGAGCGAATGTCCGGCAGCTTCGCGCCGGGAAAACCAATCAACACGTGAGCAATCGGCAAAATCGTCTCGCCACAAATCTCCAGCTTACTCTCGAGCAGAAGGTCATAGACCCGCACCACCGAACCGGCCAGAGTGTTTTCCACGGGCACCAGAAGTGCGTCTGCCACTCCTTCGACAATCGCCTGAAACGTTGCGTCAAACGTGGGCCGTGGTACGGCTTGTATCCCTTCACCTAGCAATTGCACTGCGGCTGCCTCGCTGAAAGCCCCCGGCTCTCCCTGAAAAGCCACGCGCATACTTGCGAAATCCAATTCGCCCATTCGTTCTATCTCCATTGCCAACTATGTTCCAGTTGCCACGTCCAGCGATATAATTCCTTTTCGAGAAACTACCCTGGAGGCACTCGCATCATGACACAGATTCGGCCACAACCCGGCGACTATGCGCCATTCTATGAGAAGTACATCGCCCTGGTACCTTCCGGAAACTTGTTAGAGACGCTGGATCTTCAACCGCGGGAATGGAAATTTCTTCTCGGTGGATTGAGCGGTCCTCAATCCGAATTTCGTTACGAACCCGGTAAGTGGTCAATCAAGGAAGCGCTGGGGCATGTGACGGATACCGAACGTATTTTCGCCTATCGTGTTCTGCGGATTGCCAGGGGGGACAAGACGCCGCTCTCCGGCTTTGAACAGGATGATTACGTGAAGGAGGGAAACTGTTCCGGGCGAAGCTTGGCGGACATACTGGATGAATTTTCGGCTGTTCGCCAATCCACTCTGACGCTTGTGCGTTCGCTTTCTTCAGAAGCTTGGACGCGGCGCGGCAACGCCAACCAGAAGGAGGTCACCGTCTGCGCTCTCGGCTTCATCATCGCGGGTCATGCTCAGCACCACCGCGTCATTCTCGAGCAGCGCTACCTTCCATCGTTGCCGCGCGCGTAACCCACTAATTTCTTACATCGGTCCGGGCAGACGGGTTGCATCGACCATTGATTCTTCGGCTCTCTGACGTGCCTTCACGGACTCGCCATAAACAGTTAGCGGAGGTTCCAATCGCCTTTCTTCGACGCTTGCATCGTCCTCTCGCGCCAGGGCTTCGTGTCGCTTAGGCCACACAAGATAGAACAGTAATACTGTGGCCAGGGACAACAGCACGCCACCGTCATTCACTGCTGTCTGTTGCGCTGCCAGTGGGCGTTTCAACACCTCAGATAACAGATAAATCCCGGCAAAGAGCAGACTCCCTTCCACGAATAGCCCAGTCCCAAGAACGTTCGCGGCAAGCTGGCACGTACCACCAGCGGCGTACCGTGGTGCGTCGCCGTCATCCACCTTTCCAATCGCATTTCAAGACTCCTCTTCATTCTCGGGTCCATTCATCACAACCACTTCGTCTTTCAAGAAATCCAGGTACGAAAACACGGGGGACAGATCTTCTCGTTGCATAAACGCTCCACAAAGGCATCGTGGCGCGCTCTCGAGTTCTCCCGAAAAGCAGCCAGGCTTGGAAAATTCGCAATCCCGATTGGCGCAGCGCCAGTGTGAATTCTGTTCCCTGAATATTCCTTGCTGCATATTATATAATCAGTATTTAAAGAATATGGTATCGAGGGACCGTTCGAATGGATAGCTTACAGCGTATTGTTTTAGGATATACAATAGGTAAATTACATAATGATAATTTTCTCCAATTTCCGAATTTTGCACGTGGAGGGCATGAATCTCTGGAATAATTCCCATTTCGGGGTTGCATTCCTCATCACTCATGCCCGCGTTGCTACCCCGCTTCCACCACTGTTACAATTCTCTTTTGGCTGGCATTCGTCGATTTTTGGTCGCTATGGCTTCAATATGCCGGTACCCGTCTTATTAGCCCCGCCGGTTCATGCACTTCCAACCGGCGGGCATCTGGCCTGGCTCCTGCACCCTGAGAATGTCCTCGGCCCATTTGGAAGGGAGATAACGCGTGGCAAAGTACGATGTGGCAATTATTGGTTCGGGACCCGGTGGCTACGTGGCCGCCATTCGCGCTGGCGAACTCGGCCTGAAGACGATTGTTGTTGAGAAGGATCCTTATCTGGGAGGCACGTGCCTCCACGTCGGTTGCATTCCCACCAAAGTTCTCCTGCACCACGCCGATATTTACGATCATTTCAAGAACGCGGCCGAGTTGGGCTTCGAAGTCTCCGGCCTGAAGATCGATTGGACCAAGGTCTTGGCGCGTAAATCGAAAATCGTGACCAAGCATTCCAAGGGCATCGAATTTCTGTTCAAGAAGAATAAGGTTGAATGGGTGCAAGGCTGGGGCAAATATGAAGGTCCCGGAAAAATCAGCGTCGAAAAAGATGGCAAGCGCTCTATCATTGAGGCCAGCAACATCCTGATGGTGAGCGGCTCCGAAGCCAAAGCTCTCCCGGGCATCGAGCCCGATCATAAAACCATCGTCACCAATCGCTCTATTCTGGAATTGCCCGAAATTCCCAGGTCGTTGATCGTCATTGGTGCAGGCGCTGTCGGCGTGGAATTTGCCTCGATTTTCAATTCATTTGGCACGCAGGTCACTATCCTCGAAGCCCTCCCACGCGTTGTTCCCGTCGAGGACGAGGAAGTTTCCGCAGAACTCGACAAGGCGTATCGCAAGAAAGGCATCAACATCAGCACTAACTGCACGGTCGACAGCGTCAAGAAAGACGCAAAAGGTGTCACCGTCTCTTTCAAGGATAAAGACGGCAAGTCGCAGACCTTGCAGGCGGAAAAGTTGCTACTCGCCGTAGGTCGTAAAGCGATGACCGATGGCTGTGGGCTCGAAAAATCAAAAGCCAAGTTGGAGCGCGGCTTCGTTCACGTAAATGAGTACATGGAAACTGCCGAGCCGGGGCTCTATGCCATCGGTGACATCGTTGCCGGACTTCCGCAACTCGCTCACGCCGCCATGATGGAAGGTATCGTCGCCGTCACGCACATTGCTGGCAAGGCGACGCAAAAAATCGAGAAGACGCGCATTCCCAATGCCACCTATTGCGAACCGCAGATTGGCTCGATCGGTCTGACGGAAAAACAGGCCCGCGATGCCGGCTACAAAGTAAAGACCGGGAAGTTCCCATTCGTCGGCAACAGCAAAGCCACCATCCTTGGCAATCACGGTGGTTTCATCAAGGTCGTCAGCGATGAGAAGTACGGCGAAGTCCTTGGCATCCACATCATTGGCCCACTAGCCACGGAAATCCTGGCCGAAGCCGCTGCAGTTCTGAATCTGGAAGGCACCATCGACGACATGATGAACATGATTCACGCGCATCCCACGCTCTGGGAAGCAATGGGTGACGCCTTCGCCTCCGTTCGTGGTTTGCAGATAAACGTGTAATTACCAGTATGTAGGTGCGGCGCTTGAGCCCGGCCAACCTTGTTGAATTCGCGAACGTAATTCAAATGAATCCGCTCCAAATCGTCGACCTTGGCCTAATTTCCTATACTGACGCGTACGCACTGCAACAACGCGTTGTGGCTGCTCGCAAAGTTGGCGCGATCGACGACGTTCTCCTTCTCTGCGAACATCGCCATGTCATCACCCTGGGTCGTAACGGCAAGCGCGAAAATCTTCTCGCCTCCGAACACGTCCTGCGCCAGAAAAATGTGGAATTTCACGCCACCAATCGAGGTGGGGACATCACCTATCATGGCCCCGGGCAAATTGTTGGCTATCCCATCCTCGATCTTTCGCGTATCAAGCAGGACGTTCACTGGTACGTGCGTACGTTAGAAGAGGTGATGATTCGTAGCTCTGCCGAGTTTGGCGTTGCTGCTTATCGCGTTCCAGGCAAAACAGGCATTTGGGTTAAGGCCCCCCCCACCGAAGAGAAGCTTGCCGCCATCGGCGTGCATATCAGCCGCTGGGTCACGTCACACGGTTTTGCTTACAACGTTTCCACCGACCTTCGCTATTTCGATTTCATCATTCCGTGCGGTATCAACGATCGCAAAGCCACGTCACTCGAGAAGTTACTCGCGCGCGCGGTTGCACTTCCCGAACTGACGCCTCATCTCATTCGTCATTTCAGCGAACTCTTCACTTTTATTCCGCGGGTAGTTACCCACAAGAAGCTACTCAACGATCTTGAACGGGCAGAAGCCATCAGCAACTCAACTGCTTGAGTGGTCCACGCTGTACTAATTCGTGTGCTCACAAAATACAAAAAGCCCCACACGTTGGTTCGACGTATGGGGCCCGCTTATTTTTATGTTATCGCCTCAGCTAGCCAGGTCGATTCTATCGGGCGGCGTGGAAGATCACGTCGTGGTCAATTTCGGAACGAGAAGCGTCCACATCCGTGAGGTGTGTGAAGAGATGAGTGATGGCATCCTGCTCTTCCTGTGAACGGTGGTCACGATCGGCAATAAAGGCTGACCGGATTTTGTCCATGGAAGCAAGATCCTTCATCTTGTACCACGTGAAATGTGTGAAATTACCGTCGGTTCGAACATCCTCCACTGCCAAACCGTAAACCATGATCACACCGTCAGCCAGCAGTTTATCCAAAATGGGCTTATTGTACTTTTCCCAAGCCTTCCGGTAATCCGCCGCCATACCCGGCTTTACCTTCACGAAATTGAAACGAGTGTAGGGCAGTAGTCCTGTGAGAGTAGCAGCGGACAAGTTCACGTTAAACACGATATCCCGCGTCAGGTAATCGCGCGTTTTGCTGGTATCGGCGATTTCCGCCATGCGCCCCATCGGTCCTGCCGAAGGTGTAGCGCCCTTCTTTGTCACCCCAGCTTTGCTCGCCTCTTCCGTAAGCTTGGCGATCTGCGCCGACATGGCGGCCGTAACTTTTTCCACGCCTGCATAGTCGTCAACCGCCCACCAAATAGAGTGGGTTGTGCCGCCGGGCTGCCGCAGAAGGGGGGTTGACACTCCCCAGGCACGTACCACGCCGTCGGCCATCAGCTTGTCGCGGACAGGAGCGCCAACGGTTTTCACCAGTTCCAGAAACTGAACATCTTTTCCCTGATTTACAGTGTATTCGTACCAGAAGGTCAGAGGTTGCGCCGGAGCTTGCTGCGCTCCACCTCGCACTGAAAATAGAAGAACTGCCAAAGCAAAAAACAACACACGTTTATTCATCAATACTTTCTCCTTGAGCGATTTTTTCCCTGCACCGGGAATCGGGCCTGGTAAATGGTGTTCTGAAAGTATGGGCGCTGGGAGCAGGGGTACAACGACCACACTTCTCGGTGCCGACAACCTTGAGAGTGAACTCACTTGTAGCACCGGGCCCCGCAGGCGTCAAGGAATGGGGTCGTTTTTGAATTGACGCCAAATATCGAACTGAGTATAGTAAACCATATGGTTAAGTATTTGGCTTCCCTCGATACGACTTTCGGCGCGCTCGCCGATCCCACACGTCGGGCCATTCTGGCTTCCCTCATGCTTGGCCAGGCTTCCACCAGCGAGCTTGCGAAACCGCATCGCATGTCGCTTCCCGCGGTCATGAAGCATCTGCGCGTTCTGGAACATGCCGGCCTGGTCACGCAAATAAAGACTGGCCGCACACGCCGTTGCCAGCTCGCTGCGGAACCCCTCAGAAACGCCCAACAATGGATCGCGCAATACCGAACTTTCTGGGAAGGGACCTTCGATTCTCTCGAACGCTATCTCAGTCAACAGGAAAACAAGGAGGATAAGACATGGCCACGCCGCAATCCCAACCGGAAAACTCGCTCCAGTTAAGACGCACTTTCGCCGCGCCACGCGAACGGGTGTTTCGTGCCTGGACCGACGCTAAGGAATTTGCGCTCTGGTTTCATCCTACGGTTGAATACACTACCGTCATCACGCAGCTCGATTTGAAGGTTGGTGGCAAGTACACTCTGGAAATGCATCACAAAGGGGGAAACATCAACAAGCTAAGTGGTTCCTACCAGCAAATCAAGCCGCCAGAAAAGCTGGCATTCACCTGGCGCTGGTCCACGGATCCTCCCGGACAAGAAACCCTGGTGAGCATGGAATTTCACGACCTGGGAAATGCCACAGAAATAGTTCTCACGCACGGGCAGTTCCCGGACGCCGAAACACGCGATAAGCACAACCACGGTTGGAACGGCTGCTTCACGCAACTCGAGCAATACCTGGCGTAATTCTCTGCGTGTAGGAAAGTGTTGGCGGAGCAGGAGCGACGCGTCAATGAATGCCGATGACTTTCGTCGAATTGCCTTGAGCCTGGAAGGTGCTGAAGAGAGTTCGCACATGGGGCAGCCCGATTTCCGTGTGGGTGGCAGAATTTTTGCCACACTTGCTTCGGCTCACCTGGGCTACGGAAATCTCAGGCTGACCCTCGAACAGCAGCAGGCCTTTGTTGAGGAATTGCCTGAGATGTTTCTTCCTATCGCCGGTGGATGGGGGCGCATGGGTATGACCCACATCCGCCTGGCGGCGGCAAACGAAGACGTCCTATATGGCGCGCTGCATACAGCCTGGAAGCTACGTCTCGAGAAGAATGTAAAATCAGGCAAAAAGAAACCAGGACCCTCGAGGGCCGCTACTCGGACCAAGAACCCACGTAAGAAACGCTAAGCCCTGCCATTAGGTCCTGAACTCAGTTGGCCTTAAGATAGAGGACCGAATGTTCATTCGGAGAAGTCTGGACCATGCCTGCTCCTGAACCGACGCGCGCGAAAACCGCAAAACTCTCCCGCCAGCAATACCTCGACCTCTACTACTACATGCGCCTTAACCGCGAGGTTGAGGACACCATGACCAAGCTCTTTCGCCAGAACAAAATTGTCGGCGGGCTCTACTCCAGCCTTGGCCAGGAAGCCATCTCGGTTGGCAGCGCCTACGCGCTCGAGAAAAGGGACTGGCTCGCGCCGATGATCCGAAATATCGGCGCGCTTCTCGTAAAGGGAGTTCCCGCGCGCGACATTTTCACCCAGCACATGGCCAAGTTCACATCGCCGACCAAGGGCAAAGACGGCACCAGCCACTTCGGCGATCTCGAAACGCTCCACATTGTTTCGCCCATCTCCATGCTGGGCGATCTCATCCCGGTCATGACCGGAGTTGCGATGGCGGGCCGTTATCTTGGCCAGAACATCGTTGCCATGACTTGGATCGGTGATGGAGGTAGCTCCACGGGGGTTTTTCACGAAGGATTGAATCTGGCCGCTTCGCAAAAAGCTCCCTTTGTGCTCATCCTCGAAAACAATCTTTGGGCTTACTCCACACCTGTTCGCCGCCAGGTACCCATGGAAAATCTTGCCGATCGCGCAAAAGCCTACGGCATTCATAGCTACATCGTTGATGGAAACGATACGGTTGCCATGTACTCCACGGCGAAGGAAGCTGTGAATCGCGCCCGTGCCGGAGAAGGCCCGATCCTCATCGAGGCAAAATCTTTCCGCCGTCGCGGTCATGCCCAGCACGATCCTGCGGAATATGTGCCCGCTGCGCAACGCGAGTTTTGGGAGAAACGCGACCCTATCACGCTATACGAAAAGTTCCTGGTCGACGAAAGACTTCTCGACGCCAAAGGCAAAAAGGAAATCGAAAACAAGATCGCCACGCTTCTGGAGAAAGAGCGTGAGTTTGCCGAAAACTCTCCGATGCCCCCTCCGGAACTGGCTTCGCAAGGCGTTTACTGCACCGGAGACGATTGCCACAAGATTCGTCCAAAATGGCAGCGGCCCATCGAGGAAGTAACGCCGCCCAGATCCAGCGTAGATCCGGTGTGGGATGTCGAAGGTTTCGGGCGCGGAAAAAGCTTTGGCGGCGGCCAGGCTCCCATTCACTTTGGCGACACAACCCAACCGTCCGAGAAACCTGTGTCAGCAGGAGCAATCCCACAGAAAAAGATCGCCGCTAAGCCAGCCCCGAAACCGCCTGCCGCGAAAGAAATCTGGCGCGACACCATCCGCGCGCGGAAAGGCGAAAAGGTAGCCATGGCCGTCATCACATTCCTCGAAGCCATCAAGCAGGCCATGTTTGAAGAAATGGCGGCCGATCCCAGTGTTGTGCTCATTGGCGAAGATGTCGGAGTCTATGGCGGTGCGTTCAAGACCAGCGAAGGACTTCTCGAAAAGTTCGGCTGGGAGCGTGTTATTGACACCCCCATCAGCGAGAGCGCCATCATTGGCGCCGCCTGCGGCATGAGCTATCTCGGCCTTCGCCCCATCGCCGAAATGCAGTTCATCGATTTCATCGCCTGCTGCTTCAATCAGTTGACCAATTTCGTAGCGAAGGGTCATTACCTTTGGAACGCACCTGCTCCCATCGTTGTGCGCGGCCCTTCCGGGGGCGGCGTCCACGGCGGCCCGTTCCACTCCGCCAATCCCGAAATGTATTTCCTTCATACTCCAGGATTAAAGATCGTTTACCCCTCGACGCCTTACGACGCCAAGGGTTTGCTCAAAGCCAGCATCCGTGACAATAATCCTGTGCTGTTCTTCGAACACAAATTTCTTTATCGCCGCATCAAGGAAGACGTGCCCGAAGGCGATTACGTCGTGCCGCTTGGCAAAGCCGTCGTTCGCCGCGAAGGGAAACATCTCACCATCTTGTCCTACGCGGCCATGATGCACACCTCGCTCGAGGCCGCCGAAGCGCTGGCCAAAGAAGGCATTGAAGCCGAGGTCATCGATCTCCGCACCCTTCTGCCCCTCGACGAAGAAACGATCCTCGCTTCGGTGAGAAAAACCAACCGCTGCATGGTGGTCCATGAAGACACTAAGACCGGTGGCATCGCTGGCGAAATTGCCGCCATTCTCTTTGAAAGGGCCTTTCACGATCTCGATGGCCCGCTCGTTCGCGTGGCGTCTCTCGACACGCCAGTTCCCTACGCACCAACGCTCGAAGAGGCCTTTCTTCCGAACGCACAGAAAGTGTTCACTGCTGCAAGGGAATTGGCCAGGTTTTAACTGATGTCCGGTTTGACTGATGTAGTGGCCGCCTTCTGAAGCGGGCGCCTTGGAGACGCATGTTACACAAGAAAAATTATTTGGTTGTCGCTCTACTGTTACTAACCTTCACCGGTGTTTCCTCCGCACAAACTCCCCGCTGGACCGAAGCGCAAGCCAAGACCTGGTACGCGCAACAGCCTTGGCTGGTCGGCAGCAACTATATCCCCGCAAACGCCATCAACGAGCTCGAAATGTGGCAAGCCGATACCTTCGACCCCAAGCGCATCGACCTGGAACTGGGCTGGGCAGAATCCATTGGCCTCAACACTATGCGCGTTTTCCTGCACGACCTTCTTGTGGCAGCAGGACCCTGAAGGGTTTAAGTCACGCATCAACACTTTTCTTTCTATTGCTGACAAACATCACATCAAGATTCTTTTTGTGCTGTTTGATTCATGCTGGGACCCGAATCCAAAGCTCGGCAAACAACACGAACCAACCCCCGGTGTTCACAATTCCGGTTGGGTGCAAAGCCCCGGCGCAGCAGCACTTCTGGATCCCTCGCAACTCCCCCGACTTGAGGTTTACGTGAAAGGCATTGTAGGCGCGTTCGCCCAAGATGCCCGCATCCTGGGCTGGGATGTCTGGAATGAACCCAGCAACAAAAATGGCGGCAGCTACAGTGGAGATCCCGCCAACAAGGTCGAACTTGTCGCCGCCCTTCTTCCTAAGGTTTTTTCGTGGTCCCGGGAAGCCCGTGCAACCCAGCCATTGACCAGTGGGGTATGGGAAGGGAACTGGTCTGCGGAAAAGAAAATGGGACCCACGGAAAAAATCCAACTCGAGCAATCCGACATCATCTCTTTCCACAATTACGATGATCCGAAGAGTTTCGAGAAACATCTCAAATGGCTCTTGAAATATCACCGCCCGCTCATCTGCACGGAATACATGGCTCGCGGGAATCACAGCACCTTCGAAGGAACGCTGCCCATCGCCAAGAAATATCACGCGGCGGCTTATAACTGGGGTCTGGTGGCTGGCAAGACGCAAACTTATCTGCCCTGGGATTCCTGGCAGCATCCCTACACGGATCGCGAACCGGCCGTCTGGCACCACGAAATCTTTCACACCGATGGCCAGCCCTACAGTCAGAAAGAAGTCGATTTCATCCGGTCGATCACGAAGCAACCCATTCCGCATTGAGGCAGGGCCTTAGGCGGCTTCGCCGGTATTATCTGGATGGAAACAAGCAAGTTTCCACTGTTCGCCGCCGCACTCGCGGCCTCGTAGAATCTTCCTAATACAGGGTGTGCCGTTGGAGCGGACGCTTTGTGCGCGCAGTCTGTTCCACGCCATAGACAATTCTTGCCAGGTCATGTGCGCCGAAATCCGATGCAGGAGAAACTATGAGGATGAGACGTGCGGCCATTTGTTTTGCGGTATTCCTCTTGGTAAGCAGTTCAGTTCGTTCGAAGGCTGCCCCTTCTGGCGCCACCATCTCCGGAAAAGTCGTTCTCAAAGGGACGCCTCCGAAATCAAAGCCGGTGGACCTGAGCAAACAGCCGGAATGCGTGCAGATGCACGCCAAAGACCCACTCCTCCCCGAAAATGTTGTGACCGGTCCCGATAATTCCCTGCAAAACGTCGTCGTCTACATTTCATCCGGCCCCGCGGAGACTGCACCTGCGCCCCTACGCCCCGCTACGTTCGATCAACAGAACTGCCATTACACGACTCACGTGCTTGCCGTCCGCACGGGTGAGGAAATACGAATCTCCAACAACGATCCCTTCTCTCACAACATCCACCCCATCGCCAAAATCAATCGTGAATGGAACCGTATCCAGCCCCCGGGCGTCCCGCCTTTTTCTTATTCCTATGAAAATGAAGAGTTCATCCCCGTAAAGTGCAACATTCATCCGTGGATGCAGGGCTATTTTGCTGTATTGAAAACCGGCCATTTTGCCGTAACCGGCGCCGACGGTAACTTCCGTCTTCCCGATCTGCCGCCCGGGAAATACACGATAACCGCCTGGCAGGAGCTATATGGCACGCAGCATCAGGAGATCACTATCACTGGAGCCGAAACACAAACAGTGAATTTTACATTTCAGGCCAAACCCTAGGGGGTTCTCCCTCAAGACAAGTTCTCTGCCGTCCGAATAAGGCCAAGCCGCAATTGACGGCTGGCGGCGCTCGTGGAAGATTTGATGGTCGACCCGCCTGCTCTGATTTTCTGGCTAACCTGCCGTCTTTCAGGGAAAATAGATTGGTTCTGATTGAATCCTCGTCCAGCGGAAAGACGGCTCATCTAGCATGTGCGCAAAAACAATTCTGATCACAGGTTCCAGCGGCTTGATAGGCTCTGAAGCGGTTGAACACTTTGACCGGCAGGGCCACGACGTCCACGGCATCGATAACAATATGCGCCGCGAATTTTTTGGCGAACCGGGAGACACAACTTGGAACCTCAATCGCCTTCGCAAAGTCACGAAGAAATTTACGCACCACAACATCGATATTCGCGACCGCTCTGCCCTCGAATTGTTGTTCGGGGGTCACCACTTCGACCTGATCGTACATTGTGCGGCTCAGCCGTCCCATGACAAGGCTCGCGACATTCCCATTCTTGATTTCGAAGTCAACGCCCTTGGTACCGTGAATCTCCTGGAATCCACGCGCCTTCATTGTCCGGAATCTCCATTTATTTTCATGAGCACCAACAAGGTTTATGGTGATGCGCCGAATGAGGTTCCGCTCAAGGAACTGGAAACGCGTTGGGAATATGCTCGGCCGGAAGATTTCGCAGGAATCGATGAAAACTGCCGTATCGACCGCACCCTGCATTCACTGTTTGGAGCTTCGAAAGCCTCCGCGGATCTCATGGCGCAGGAATATGGCCGCTACTTTGGCATGAATGTTTGCATTTTCCGTGGCGGCTGCCTTACGGGACCTTCTCATTCTGGAGTCGAGTTGCATGGTTTTCTGTCGTATCTCGTAAAGGTCGCTCTCGCTGGCGGCACCTATTCCGTCTTCGGCTACAAGGCCAAACAGGTGCGAGACAATATTCACAGCCACGACGTGGTGCGCGCCATGGAAGAGTTTGCCGCGAACCCGCGCCCCGGCGAGGTCTATAATCTTGGCGGGGGAAGAGAGAACAGCGTGTCCATGCTCGAAGCCATTGCCAAAATCGAGCAACTCTCTGGTCAGAAACTGAATTGGAAATACGTGGACCAAAATCGCAAAGGCGACCATATCTGCTACATCTCCAACCTCGCAAAATTCAAGTCGCACTTTCCCAAGTGGTCTATAACCATCGGCATTGACGAAACTCTCCGCCAGATCATCACTGATCACCACCTACGCCATCACAGCACGAACCCGAAATGAACATCAATCAAGCCAAATCTTCCTGAGTGAATTTCTTAGCCAGAAACTTCCCGACCAGTTCAAAAGCGAGTTCTTTCGGGCCGTGATTCTAGAACACACAGCCCTGCGACATCTCGATACAAAACTCGCTCTCCATTTGGAACATTTGGTGCCGATCGCAATCGCCCAGGCGAAGAAGGAGAAATCCGACACGCGCCTAATTCGCATCATCGTTCGGTATTCCTCCTCCGCAAACCGCTGACTGGCTTCCCAAGCAAAGTCTCGCTAGCCCGTCCACCGCTTCTAGATTTTCCCTCTCAGGTGTCCTAACAATTTCCGCGCCTGCTCCCGCCGTTTCAGGAATCTTTCTGCGGGTAATCGGAACTCGCCGCCGTAGATCCGTTTCATATGTTTATCTATCTGCTTGAGCCTATCTCTCACCGTTGATAGGCAGACCAGGCAAAGTCCATTCCCAGAATACGAGCGGTTCTTCCTCTTGCAGCTAATGCAACCATGGCGAAGGAAATACATCCGCATGCGGTCTTGATGGTATCTTGGCAGCATCGCTTTAATTACTCGATATGTTTCCATCGGTACAAACTACGGCAGGAATATGACCCCGGCTTTCGATGTCTCCGAAGCTGTGTTTCTCACATCACCCCCTATTGCCGAGGACAGTATTCACGAAGAGCGCGTTCTACCAACGGTTTGCTGACATGTGCGTAAATGTGTGTGCACTGAAGGTTCGCGTGCCCCATCAAATATTGAACGGCACGAATATCAGCACCATTGTCCAAGAGATGCGTCGCAAAGGAGTGCCGCAAACAGTATGGAAACACCTTTACGCCCGCACGCAATCCAACTTCTCTAACGGCTCCATCGATGATTCCTGAAGTAATCGGGCGAAGTCCCACAGGGCGTCGAAATTGCTCCTTGCTAGCCAATTTCGAGAAATGTCCCACAGCTTGTGCATAGTCAGAGTGTTTATCTACTTTCACAAAACCGTCGCGGCGAGCAACGAGTTCTCCCTTCTCGTTGTACACCCTCCAATGGAAATGCCACGCCCCTGACCGAGTCTGCCGCGGGAGCACTCGCTGGAATGGGTGGTTATCAACAAACAGATAACCGGTAGTCCGCCCTTCTAAGTACTCACGCAGACTATTCAAAACTCGCGTAGTAAACGCCACATAGCGCTCTCCCCGCTTGCCCCTCACCACAATTCGCTTTCTCACAAAATCAACATCCTCAACCCGCATCGAACGCAGTTCGCCAGTTCTGCAACCAGTGCCATAGAGCGTTTCCAAGACTGCACGCTCAAATTTGGTTCTGATGCACGAAAAGAGTTTGTCTATTTGCTGCGTGCTCAACACACGCGGCACCACTGGTAACGCCCTGCGTGGCCGGATAAGCCGCGGAGGAACCCACATCATGGGACCGCCAAGATTAAGGAAATCGGAAAAGATACGTAGGGAATTGATCAGGCCCCGGAGTGTCCGCGCAGAGAGTCGTTGCTTTGCACGAGCAGCAAGGAATTCTTGGACGTCAAAGTGAGTCGTCTTCGTTAGAACCCTGTCGTCGAAAAAATCGCTGTACTCCCTGACCGCTCCTACATATCGCAACCTTGTTGAGGGAGCATACTTCTGCCCGATCATCCACCTCGCAAAACGGTGGCACAGGTCCGCGTTGACTTCCCGCGCTGATCTCATACTCGTTGGCCACGCAGTAGACAGCCGTGCTGCCGCTTTGTCAAACCGTCCAATCTGTGCAAATCGTTTGGAAATAATATTCACGAAAGCGGTATTAGAGCGTACAGTTATGGATAACGGATCCGTATACTGAGTAATTTATAACCTGCCAGTCGGAGGCCAAAATGTGCATCGCAGACCGGAGCCGCGAAATAAGAGAGCAAAGAGCCTTTCCCAAGGAGAAATCGAAACCCGGACAGGGCTAAAGCGCTGCTACATCTCGCGCGTCGAGAATGGGCATACAGTTCCAGCACTCGAAACCCTCGAAAAGTTCGCCCGCGCACTAGAGGTTCGGATGTACCAATTCTTCTACGAAAACGATTCATCGCTAGATTCAGCCAGACAGAATAGGAACGGCAAAAGCGATTGGGCATCGCATGGCAAAGGCGAACGACAGTTCAAGCGAATCACTAATACAGTTTCGGTTATGAGCCCGATTGACACAGATCTATTTCTTCATATGGTCCAGAAGTTTGTGAGCGCCAAACCACGAAGGAAAACCTAACAGGTTGACAGTAGACGTGCGGTGTTATCTACTCCTCGCTCCCACCTATGAATTCCAACCTCGCCTCCAATGAGGACCTACCCGCGCGATTCACACGATGGTTCTTTGTTCAACGCTACTCGCCGTGCGTCCGATAAGTGCAGAAAAAGAGTAAATCACACCCACCTCGTATACCAGACCTGTCACCCAATCACCCGACTTGCGCCATCAACTCGGCTTAGCTGCACAATAGTCCTGGTCAGGTTATACTTGGCAGTGCGCTGCTAAAGCTTTGGAACGTTTAGTTTGCAGCGTGGTCGATGAAGAAGGTTCATCTCCCGAATGATTTTATTGAGCCTGAATTGTTGCAGAATACGAAAATGGATTAATTTTTCGTGCCTGTGTCTGGCACATACAGCTCCCTATCCGAGTGCGCGATGACCGTCGAGCCCAAGACCGCACAACAGGCCGACACCATGCGCGAGGACTGGAACGAGCGAGCCCGGCAGGATGCTTTTCTGTATATAGCCAGTTGGCGAAAAGATTGGGATGAAGCCTCATTTTTTGCCTCGGGCGAAGAAGACTATCGCAAGCTCGTAGCTCCTGTGCTCCAACGCCTGCAATTCGATCCTTCCAATCAGTCCATGGCAGAACTCGGATGCGGAGCGGGCCGCATGACGCGTAGCTTTGCGCAATATTTTGGGTCCGTTTCGGCGGTAGACATCTCCGAGGAAATGCAGTCGCGCGCCAAGACCTTCTTGCATGAATTTAAGAACATCCGTTGGGTGTCCACCGATGGTAAGTCCCTGGCGAACTTGAGCTCCGGCTCCATCGATTTTGTATTTAGCTATCTGGTTTTGCAGCATTTTCCCTCTCGCGAACTGGTCTCCACTACCATCCACGAAATGTTTCGCGCTCTGCGCCCGGGTGGCGCATTTCTGTTCCAATATAACGGGTCCGAACAGTCCACGATGAATTGGAAGGGTCAAATGATCTCCACCTTTCTGGATAATCTCGCGGTCCTCGGTCTGAAGCGCATCAGTCAGCGGCTTGCCCAACTCGCCCACATCGATCCGCAAATGATCGGCAAGACTTGGCGCGGCGTTGCACTCAAATCCTCCGATATCGATGCCATGGTTCGCTCCGCCGGGGCCGCCACCGTCTTCATTTTTCGATGAAAATACTCCGCTCGCGTGGTGCTATGGTATCAAACGGCCGCAGGAGCCTGCTTGATCACGCTCGGTGTCAATTATTCTCAGATGCACGATTCCTCGGCGTGTATCGTGCGCGACGGTGAGCTACTATTCGCTGTTTCCGAAGAACGGATCAGCCGTTTGAAACACGATGCACGTTTTCCGCAACTTGCGATTCAGGCGTGCCTCGATTTTGCAGCCGTGCGCGCCGAACAAGTTCACGAAGTTTGCTTTGGTTGGCAGCCAATTTCTCAGCTCTACCGCCACGATCTCAGGCTCTATCTGACCGGCAAGTGGCCGATCACGTATCTCAATCTTCTGAATTCCACTCGCTATTTTGCCAGAATGCGCCACCAGCAATCCGGCGCAGCTCCCTACCGTCGCATTTTCGGCACACACAAAACAAATTTCCGAAATGTCGATCATCACCTGGCACATGCCCTCAGCGCCTATTCGTATTCCGGCTTCAACGATGCCGCTATCGTCGTCATGGACGGCCGCGGCGCCTGGGAAGCTACCTCCATCTGGCGTGGGGATAATGGCCGCGTCGAGCATATCCTCACAATTGACTGGCCCGATTCGCTAGGCCTTTTCTATGCGCAGTTCACCGGATTCCTTGGGTTTGTTCCCAATTCGGATGAATGGAAAGTGATGGGCCTGGCCCCGTATGGGAAGCCTGAGGTCGATCTTAGTCGCTTTATTGATACGCAGGCAGTGCCTTACAAAGTTCACGTCGATGCGCTGATTGGCAACGGCTCTTCTCCCTACGCGGATTTTCCCATTTCTCTCGGCAAGCCGCGCGAACCAGAGAGCGAGATCGGCGATCTGCACAAGAACATCGCATTCGCCGTGCAGGACAAGTGCGAAGAAGCCATGATGAGCGTTGTTCGCATGGCCATCGAAAAATGCCGTAGCAAAAACCTCTGCCTTGCGGGAGGTGTTGCCCTCAATTCCAAAGCCAACGGAAAAATCGTCGCTTCTGGCATCGTCGACAATATCTTCGTGCAGCCCGCTGCATCGGATGACGGCGTTGCTCTCGGCGCTGCACTCGCGCCATTCCTCGATGGTGGTCAACGTCTTCCACTGAAGCCCATGCGCCACGCCTATCTCGGCCCTTCCTTTGACGATTCCGCTATCGAGACCGCCCTAAAGACGTACAAGATCCGTGCCACGCAGCTTGGCGATCCCGCCGCCACTGCGGCTGATTTTCTTTCGCAAGGCAAGATTCTTGGTTGGTATCAGGGCCAGATGGAATTTGGGCCCCGCGCACTTGGCAACCGTTCGATCCTTGCCGATCCGCGCGACCCCGAAATGAACATCAAGGTCAACAACGCCGTGAAATTTCGTGAATGGTGGCGGCCCTTCGCGCCATCCTTCAAAAAAGAAGCTGCGCCGGAATATCTTGAATCCGCATATGATTCGCCATTCATGATTCTCACCGCACAGGTTCGCCCAGAAAAGCGCGCAGTCATTCCTTCCGTTACTCACGTCGACGGCAGTGCGCGTCCGCAAACCGTCGAAAAAGAGATTAATCCGCTCTACTATCGACTGATCGATGAATTTGGCAAGCGCACTGGTGTCCCTGTCGTGATGAACACCTCGTTCAACCTTCGCGGCGAAGCCATCGTCCACACACCCACCGATGCCATCCGTACGTTTTTCAGTTCAGGCATGGATGCTCTTTTTCTGGGCTCGTTCCTAGTGGAAAAATGAGCACGCAACATGTGATTGCTCTGCTCGGGCGCAAGGATGAGCCCACCGACGCCGTTGAGGAGTATTGCCGCTACTTAAGCGCCGCCCTCACTGCGCATGGCGTTGCAGTTGGATATCCAGCGATTCCCTTGGGAAAAAGTTGGCTGGCCGCGTGCTCTTTTTCAACTCAAACAATCTTCCGCAGCTTGGCACGGTCAGTGGGTCCTGGTGCAATATACGGCACTCGCCTGGTCCGCTCGCGGTTTCCCGCAAAAAATCCTCCGTGCCCTGAAACTTCTTAAGTCCGCGGGCGCTCGCGTCGCTATCGTCTTTCACGATGTCGAGCCTTATGCTGGTTCACGCCTTATCGATCGCTTGCGTCGCGCTGTTCAGGCGCGCACGATGCGCCGCGCACTATCCATTGCCGATGCCGCCGTCTTCACTGTCGCTCCTGAAAAAATCTCTTGGCTCTCAGGCGCACTTTCAAAAGCCATTTTCATTCCCGTTGGCCCAAATTTGCCGATTCCTGTCGAGGATATACCTGTCGCTGGGAATTCTGTGCCCACGATTGGCGTCTTCAGTATTACCGGGGGTGAAGCAGGTGCACGCGAAACAGAAGTAATTCTCGCCGCCGTCACCCGGGCTGCGGCACAACTTGGAAAACTCCGCCTTTCCATTTTTGGCCGGCATGCCGAACTGCGCGAATCCGAACTTCGCCGTGGTCTTCAGGATCTCCCCGTCGAGTTGTCTGTGGAAGGCGTAGTTGATCCTGAGCAGGTGATACGCAAATTGTCGGCTTGCGACATTCTGCTATTCGTTCGCGGCGTTATCTCTTCACGACGCAGCAGCGCTATCGCGGCAATCGCCTGCGGACTTCCGGTGATCGCGCGGCGAGGCGCGGAAACAGCTTCACCTGTCACCGAGGCTGGCGTGATCTTGATTCCCAGCGATGATCCTCTTCTTTTTGCAGCGGCGTTGGTTCAGTTTTTCTCGGACCCCGTATTTCGTGGGGAACTTGCAGCCCGCAGCCGCACTGCCTACCAGCAACACTTTCTCATGGCCTTCTATTGCCGTTCGCTTCGCCAAATTTCTGGGTTCTCGATAAACTTTTTCGCAGTTTTCACATCGACAGAATTGATCGGCTCGCCACATCCATCATTTTCTGCATGTTTGCTAATTGTTGGTGGCCCTTGTGTCGAGTGTTTTTTTGGAACCTACCGGCAAAGCGTTTCGATCAGCAACTCTTTCTTCTTCTCGGCCAGACGATCCAGCGATTCCAGCGAAGCCACATAACCAGCCACCGTTGCAACCGTCAGCCCGCCGAATACCTCGACGGAGATCCATGGATTTCCAAACCAACGCGCCGCGAGCAATACCACGGCCGCGATTCCTCCTACCAGAATCTGTACCCCAAATGCGGTCCACACAGCCACGCCGGAATTGCGCTGCCCCTTCATCTTTCCTATTTCCATTTTTTTCGGAAAACTCAGAGATGACCAGTTCGCAATCGTCAATTGCCCCGTTATCGCAAAGACCGCCGCCCCAATCGTCGCAAAGAAACGCGGCATCGTCGGCCAGCCGACTCTATACACCAGCACCGTAAGTGAAACCCCCAATTCCAGGACCACCAGTCCAGCCAGAAACAAATTCTTGCCAAGTAGCACATCACGAAAACGGATCGGTGCCAGGAAATAAGACTGGATACCCTTACCCTCAAACGAGAAGGAGTTATACGCGGGCGAAAGCAAAATCAAAATCAGATACGCCATGATTGCCGGGAAGAACATCTCCGGGCCGAACGCGTGTTCCTTTAGTGGGGAGGTTTTACCCGTAAACTGAAACGTAAAAAATACGACCATAATCGGAGGGAGCAAAAACGTTACGAACGAAAAGCCATTGCGCATCACGTAGTGAAATTCCTTCGCAATCACAGCTGTCACTTGCGGCGATAGGAGCGCGATCCTTCCCGATCGTACTTGCCACTCCGTCGTTCTTTTCGCGCCCTCAACGATAGCTATCGCAGCTCCACTCTTCTTCTTCCGTTTTGAGGGTGGTGGCCCTTCGCTGAGTTCTTCTCCCGAATACTGCGCTTTGAACCGCAGCCAGAGAAGCGTACTCAGCACAGCCAGCCACAACAACAATCCCGCCACTCCGATGAAAACGGCATGAAGATTCGCTGTAGCTGCACCGCCCACTGCATTTCCCGCTAGCGATCCGGGTAGCCACCACAAATAGGGAACGAAGTGCAGCACCTTTGGGCGCGCAGAATCCCCATATCGTTGCATTGCCGGCGAAAGAAAATTCATCGACACCATCGCCAGCACAAAGAAACCCAGAAATAATTCTCGAGACCGGCGGCGCGCCAGGACTTTTTCCAGCCAGGAACCCAGTAACCGCTCCAGCGTCACGTTCAGCAACACAAATAACGAGACAACCAGAAGCAGAGCAGGGACTATGCTAATCCGCGCTACGACAGCTCCCACCACCATCGACGCGATCCAGCACATTGCGGAGACCGCCGCGAAATCCGCAAATCCATATCCCAGCCCAAGCAGGTAGAACGCCTTCAGGCTCAACGGGAATCGCAGCAGGTTCTTGAACTGAAAGGTCGTTCCAAATCCAGTCGCTAGAATAGGGAACAACTGCCACCACAAAAAGAGTCCCCAGAACAGTAGTGCTATCCAGGTCGGACGC
Source organism: Candidatus Acidiferrales bacterium (assembly GCA_963782755.1). Classification (GTDB taxonomy): domain Bacteria; phylum Acidobacteriota; class Terriglobia; order Acidiferrales; family UBA7541; genus Acidiferrum. Next base: position 142,412 of record CAWAKR010000016.1, on the reverse strand, counting down.
CCTTTCGTTAGGAAAAAATAGGTTCCGGCATAAAACGCAAAACACAATCCAATCACCAGAAGGCTGCTCATTGCTGCCGCAAGAATCATTCCGATTAGATCCCAACGATTATTCTTGCGGTGCAGACCGTTCTTCAGCAGCACCCAGCGCAGACCCGCCACTAACCTTAATTGCTCGAGCACTCCGGGGAATTGCGCTACGTCAGCCACGTCAACTCCTCGAGGTTTGACTGCTCGCCGCCGCTCTGTCCCACAATCGACAGGAATATCTGCTCCAATGTTTTCTTCTCACCCTCCACGCCAGGAACGCCGGCTCGCAATTCTTCCAGTGATCCCTGTGCAACCAGGCGCCCTTTGTGAATGATGGCTACGTGACTGCACAACCGTTCCACAATTTCCAAAACATGCGAAGTCAGAAAGATCGTTACCCCTCGCTCCGTCATACGCCCCAGGAGTGCTTTCAATGCTCCTGCCGCAAGTGCGTCCACGCCTTCGAATGGTTCATCAAGAAATAGAATCCGTGGGCCATGGATTACCGCAGCGGCCAGAGCCAGCTTCTTCTGCATGCCGTGAGAATAATCCGCAATCAAAGTCTTTTCACGATCCGCCAACTGCATGAATTCCAGTAGCTCTTCTGCGCGTTTCTCTGTGGTTGGTTTATCCAGACCGTACATTCGTCCAACAAAGCGCAAATACTCAATACCCGTCAGCCGCTCAAACAAACCCATGCCTTCCGGCACTACGCCAATCTGCCTCTTCACTTCCACCGGACACTTTGAGAAGTCCAGACCCAGCAATTGCATCTGTCCGGAACTGGGCGCCAGCAATCCGGTAAGCATCTTGATAGTTGTGGACTTTCCCGCGCCGTTCGGCCCCAGAAACCCGAAAAACTGTCCCGCGGCTACCTGCAGATCTATATTGTCCACAGCCGTAAGCCCACCAAAAATCCGCGTCAGTTTTTCCGTCTTGACGGCGATATCGCTCATAGTTTGGCTCTTTGCGCACACCCGTGCGCAAGACTCTACCATGAGTATCTACGCATTCTGGCTCGGTAAATTTCAGTGTAGTTCTTGGGTGACCAAGCTAAGACTGCTTGCCAGAAAGGGAGGGAAGTACACCTGAGCTTGCATCGCGAGTAGGTAAAGCCGCCATCACCGCCGGTAGTTCCACGCGGAAGACTGCCCCACCCGCTTGTCCGTTGTAACAGATAATATTTCCGCCGTGTTCCCGCACGATACCGTAGCAGATACTGAGGCCCAGACCAGTCCCCTGCCCCACCGGCTTTGTTGTGTAGAAAGGATCGAAAACCCTGTGTGGCTCTTTCAGACCGGGCCCTGTATCAGAGAAGAGCACAATCACATTGCCCCGGTCGCGCAAGGTCCGAATCGTCAAAACGCCCCCACCGCTGGTGGACATGGCGTAAATCGCATTGTTAATGATGTTGAAGAAAACCTGCATCAGTTGATTGCTGTCACCGCGTACCCCCGGCAAGACCGATTCCAGTTGCTGCTCGATCTGAGACTCACTGCTGCGCAGATCTAATGCGCGCAATTGCACGGCATTCGATACTACCGTGTTGATATCCAGCAGCGTTCGTTCTGCAGGAACCTGTCTGGCAAAGCTCAACAAGTTCTGCACCAGGCTCTTTGTGCGCCGCGCCTGTTCGCGGATCTTCGCTGCCGTTGCTCTGGTGCGCTCGGGCAAAAGCGGATCGTCTGCCAACAAATCGGAATATCCAAGGATCGCTGTCAGAGGGTTATTGATCTCGTGAGCCGCTCCCGCCGCCAGTTGTCCGAGTGAAACCAGCTTCTCGGATTGCACCATCTGCGCCTGCAGTCGCTGCAAGTTGATTACTGAAGATTCCGACTGGGCTAGCAATCTTGCGCGATCCGCATCCGCAAAATGCGTGCGCAAAAATACCAGCAGTGACAGCGGCAAGGCCGCCACCAAAGTCACAGTTAGCCGAAAGTCCCGTACTTGCTGTGAATCATGCTCGATGCGCAGGGCGTAGAGCGCGAACAGCGGCAGAGAGAGCACTGCCGCCATGGCAAATCGCGTTGCCCAGATGCTGTCTCCTGCCGACTGCTCCGTTTCCTCTAAGCCGCCATCCATTGGCAGATCCAATTCGTCACGTTTTTGATAGGCGATCACTCCTGCCATCCCATACCAAAAAAACACCGACATCAGTGGCAGGTCGTAAAAGCTTCCCGTGTAGTACTTGTCATGCTCCACGGCAAGGTTGACGAACATCGACGTCGCCGTGTACAAGGCCGATGCCCCAAACAGATGTGCGCAGACGGTTCGCCAAGCACCTCGCGTCCGGTACCAGAAGATGCCGAACCCGGCCAGTATGATCGCGAACTGCACATTTGCCAGGATGTTGTAGTTGTAGTCGTAATTTGCCTGCGTTGGAACAGCGTACATCCACGGCAAGACTACGTACACATAGAGAAATGACCACCACGTCAGTAACAGCGCAAAGTCCAGATATCCGAGACGGATGCGCATCTCACCGCGTTTCAGGTAGGGCCGCAGGGCAAGTGCCGCTATGAGTGGTATCCCGCGAAGAAAAAATATAATGTCACCGGCAAATAGGCCCGGCATATCCCTGTGTAGGTAGACTTCGTAGTATGTCCATTGGAATTGGCCAATCATCCACATAGAGCAACTCAACGCCAGCAGCATCCAGAACAGATTGCGACGCCAGTGCGGTGTCCCGGCATTGACCAGCAGCCCCGCATTTGCAAGTAGCGGCACGAAACATTGGGCAATATTTCCAAACGTATTGAGAGAGCTCCCAGCTCCGAGCTGGTGAGCCACTAGCGCATACACGCCTAGAAACGCCAACCAAGCGCCGACCAACCAAGCGTTCACACGGGAATTTTGCATAGATTTGCTTACTCTAAGTTTAAGCAAGAAGTGCTTACAGGGGGCTTAAGTCTCCCCAGGCCATATCCAAAGCATCACCGGGAAGACAAACAGGTATTTTCAGCTACACGAATTAGGCAAGGCAAAACAATAGTAGCTCGGAACGTGAAACGTGGTTCTGATCCAGGCAATCTGGCGGAGGGGGAGGGATTCGAACCCCCGTGACCCTTTCGGGCCAAACGGTTTTCAAGACCGCCGGTTTCAACCACTCACCCACCCCTCCGTTTCTAATTATAGCCAACAACGATACTAAGTGGGGCTTTTGGTGACACTTTTGGCTTCGACTGCTGCATTTTGAGGCAGGGTGTCACCAAATTGCCACTATTTCCTGCAAGTTCTATGACCGCATTTCGTTTGGAGTCGAGATTTGGATGCGTATGGCGCAGGGCTAAAGTAACCATCGAATGTCCGAGCACTTGCTGCACTGTCACTATATCTACCCCCGCCGCTACCAGCCGCAAACGTGTGACGCATTACATGCCACTTTGCACTCTCGATTCCGTCTTTCGCCAAGTAACTCTAAACCCGCCTTCATATCCACAAACGGTTCTCCGGTTTCGCGGTTATAGAAAATGAAATTATTCTTCGGCCCCATGGCCCAATACTCTAAAAGCGGTCGAGCTTCCGCAATTATTGAGGCGGCGCGAATCTTGTAAATCGTTTGAGCAAAGACACCGATGAAGTTCTTCTCCATTTCGCTGTTCCCGGGTTACCGCCCAGTGATACCATGCGCATCTGTCGATGCATGCCAGCAAACAACTCTATGATGCGGTCATTGTCGGCTCCGGAGCCAGTGGTGGCTGGGTAGCCAAGCAACTCACCGAGCAGGGTATGAGCGTCTTGATGCTGGAGGCCGGACCGCCCCGCGTACCTACCCGCGACTTCACCGAGCATGTGCGCCCGTACCAGGTAAAGTTCCGCGGCTTCGGCAACCGGCAGGCACTCCTCGAGCGCCAGCCCATTCAGCGATTGTGTTTTGCCTGCGATGAATACAGCCATCAGTTCTTTGTCGACGACGTCGAAAATCCCTACACCTTTCCCATCGACAAACCGTTCATGTGGATTCGTGGTCGCCAGGTTGGGGGCAAGACTTTCTGCTGGGGCCGCGAAAGCTACCGGTACAGTGACTACGAGTTCAAAGCCGCCAGCCGTGATGGTTACGGCGAAGACTGGCCAATCGGCTACAAAGACATCGCGCCGTACTAGGATCTGGTGGAGTCGTTCATCGGCGTCAGCGGCTCGCGTGAAGGCCTCGAGCAAATGCCCGACGGAAAATTCCTCCCCCCGATGAATCTTTCTTGCGGTGGGGAGCTGGCTCGTGAAGTCATCGGCAAAAAATTCGGTTGGGTGGTTATGCCCGATCGCGTGGCTAATCTCACTACCGTGCATCGTGGGCGACCGGCCTGCCATTACTGCGACCAATGTCAGCGTGGCTGCCACACCGCTTCCTACTTCAACAGTCCGGCCGTAACCCTGGTCGCCGCCGCGCGCACAGGCCGCCTGACGTTGGTCAGCGACGCGGTTGTCAGCCACGTGCTGATGAACGAGAAAGGCAAAGCGGAAGGTGTGTACTGCGTGGATCGCTCGACTCACGCGCATCGCGAAGCGCGCGCGAAGGTTGTCGTCCTAGCCGCCAGTGCGCTGGAGTCCACGCGCATACTTCTCAACTCGTCTTCCGCTCACCTTCCGGCCGCCCTCGGCAATTCCTCCGGGCAGCTTGGCCATTACCTGATGGACCACTTCACGCTGGAAGGCGCTGGCGGCTACCTTCCGCAATTCAAATCTTCACAGCGCGCTCCAACCGGCACTCCCTGCGGTTTCCTGATTCCCAAGTATGTGAACATCGGCAAGAACGCCAACAAAACATTCCTGCGCGGTTATCGCTTCGACGGCGACGGTAGCCAGGAACTCTACGCGCACGCCTTCGGGCTCGCGGGGTTCGGATCTTCCTGGCGTGAGAAAATCAGGTCGGAAATTCCTTACTATTTTGCAATTACTGTGCAGGGCGAATGTCTGCCTCGCTACGAAAATTACGTCACGCTCGATCCCGGCAAGAAAGACGCTTGGGGAATTCCGGCACTACGCATTATGGCCAGCTACGGAGAAAACGAACACGCCATGGCCAAGGCCATGCGCCAGGATGTGCTGGAAATTCTCGACGCGATGAAGCTGGATCGCGCGCAACCGCCGGGTGAGCAGTTGAGCGTGTTTGGAAAGAACATCCACGAATGCGGCACCGCCCGCATGGGCGTCGACCCCAAGAAAAGCGTTGTGAACGGCTTTGGCCAGTTGCACGACGTCACGAACGTCTTCGTGACCGACGGCGCAGTCTTCGCCACGCAAGGGTGCTATGAGCCGACACTTACCATCATGGCCATTTCGGCTCGTGCAGGGGATTATATTGTCGACGAATACCGCCGAGGCAACTTGTGATTCGGAATTCTTATGACGCATGACGATCGAAAACTCGAGCGAGACCAGCTCGTCGCGGGAATTTCCCGCCGCGACTGGCTGCTGAACTTCGGCAGCGCGGTGATTCTGTCCGGCTTTACGGGCATGCCTGGCGAATCACAGCAAACAGAACCCGCCTTCGCTACAGCACTTCCTCCGGGCCTCTATACGCCGTCCATGGACCACGTGACGCACGCTTTGAACCACGATGGGCCATTTTTCCCCATTCCGCCCGGTGCCGAAACCCAATTCGTACGTCCACGCTCGGGGCCATTTCTGCCGCAGGCGTTTTCTCCCGAAGAGTTTGCCGTCATTCGTCGGCTGGTCGAGTTGATTCTTGGAGATGACCTGAAAACGCTACCGGCGCACCCGGCAGCGGGAGCGCAGGAAATCCTCCATGACGAAGTGGCTGAGTGGATTGACCTGGTCGTGTTCAGCGGTCCAGGCGTCCGCGCTGCTGCACGGAACCTGACGCCCGAACAGCGGGCGCTCGCCATCGCCTACTTCACTACCGATGAACCGGTTCATGAACTCGAAACCTACGAACCGGAACGAATTTGCAAAGAAGGTCTCGCGTGGCTGCAGCAAGAAACTGAGCGTAAATCCTTCAGAACGTTCCTCACGCTCCCTCCCGCAATGCAACTGGAACTGATTTCCACCATCAGCGACAGCCGTCCTGATCCAATGGTTATTAACGCTGGTACACGGTTTTTCGATTTTCTAAAAGCGGAAGCCATCAGAGGCTGCTACACGTCACGGCTCGGTCTGAAGGAACTCAACTACACAGGAAATTCTTTTTATGGCCAATCACCTGGCTGCGGACACAATTCGTCGTCCGATCATCCATCACACGACCCTGACGTCTAACCATTGAACTTGGACGTCCTACCAGGGGTGCAGAAAAGGCCAATAGAGGCGACCTGTGAACCGAATGTTTACTCACTGTCCGTTAGACCAACGCAACCCTTCACTGCTTTGCAGGCTGCGAGAGTATTTTCACTAAATCGTAAAGGAAGGTTTGGCCTTCGTAGAAAGACTGCACGGCCATGCGTTCATCGCGGCCATGGAATCGGATATCGTTGCGGTCGAAGAAAAAGCCTTGCACGCCATAGGTGGGTATTCCTGCAGCACGAAGATACCGGCCATCCGTCGCGCCCATAACCATGATGGGAACTGTCTGCACGCCCGGCCACATCTTCGTCGTGGTACTGCTCACAGCCGCAAGGACGTCTGGGCGCATAGGAGAAGCCGGGCCAACCGTCATTTCGAGGACCGGAGTGATGGTGACCTTCTCATCGGCAACAACTTTCTTCAGCGTAGACAGCACGTACTCTGGGGCGTCTTCTGGAAGAACGCGGCAGTTAACATTCGCCGCGGCGAGTTGTGGCAAGGCGTTCATTGCGTGACCACCTTCCAATTGCGTGGCAACACAGGTGGTGCGCAAGGTCGCATTCCATGCAGGGGTAGCGTCGGCTACTTTCTGCATCGCTTCTTGTGAACCCGCAGCTGCCTTGGCGAGTTCATCCTTTAATGGACCGGCCTCGGTTTTAGACATCTGCTGAAAATAAGCTGCAGTAACTTCATTGGTCTTCAGAGGAAATCCAAAGCTGGAGAGATGCGCGAGAGCAAACGCGAGATGGTAAATCGCGTTGTCCGCGACGGGGATAGAGCTATGACCGCCTTTATTGCGCACTTCAAATCTAAAATTTAGGACATATTTTTCACTGATTTGCAGATCGTTCGACAATTTCTTACCGTCGACGGATTCGCCCCAGCCACCCTCGTTCAGCGCGAACTCCGCATCGATCAGCTCGCGGTGGTTCTTGATCAGCCAATCGACGCCGTTGTACGCGCCGCCACCTTCTTCATCGGCGGTCAGCGCCACGATGATGTCCCGGTCTGGTTTGTATCCTTCCTTCTTATATTGAATGAGGTTGGCAATCCACACGGCGGCCTGCGCTTTGTCGTCGCCCGTTCCGCGTCCGTAGAAATAACCGTCCTTCTCGGTGAACTGGAACGGGTCCATGGACCAGTCTTCCCGCTTGGCTTCTACAACATCGGTGTGGGCCAGAAGCAGAATCGGTTTGCGTGCTCCCGTTCCGTGATAGCGAACCACCAGGTTGGCCTTTTTCGGACTTGCGCCTCCGAGAAAAATATCAGAATCGGCAAATCCCGCTGCCTTCAGGCGCGCTGCTGCGGCCGCAGCGACCGGAGTAGTTGACCCGGTGGTATAGCCTGATTGTACTTCGATGAATTCCTTGTAGATGTCGCGCGCGAGTTGTCTCTCCGCATCTGGTCGCATCGTTTGCGCGGCGACGGAGGCTGCTAATGTGGTAGCGATGACAGCTAGGCGAACAGTGTAAGTCCAAGCGCGAATGGTTCGATGCAAGGGGCGATCCTCCGTAAGGACAGCAAAAATTACTTCGCAAATGAATATATCATCGCAATGGTGGCGCACCGAATCCTTGGTGATTTGTGATTGCAGTGGCAACCGGTCGGTGCGAAATTGAAATCACGTTTTAGGAGCTACTCCCGGCTGAGGTCAAGTATGCGATGCAAGCAGATCTTCGGTTCTGTTGCACTGGTATCGTGGCTCGTGCTTTTGTCTTCGTCCGGCTCCCGCCCAGGAGGTGTTCCAGAAGAGACGCGTCGCCCTGTTGAATTTTGAGGATTACACCGGCACAGCAGCGGAAGCCGCAAAAGTGTTTGGAGCGGATGCAGGTGATGCCGGCAAGGGCATTTCGGCGCTGCTCATCCAGAAGCTCAATGCTGGAGGAAAGTACACTCTTGTCGATCAGACTGCTGTCAGGAACATGTTGAAAGAACAGGATAAATCCGAAGACGATCGTCTGGATGTCTATGGCAGGGCCGCAAAAATTGGGCGATTGCTCGGACTGGATGCCATGATTGTCGGCGCGATCACCCGATTTGGCCCCGATGCAAAGCAGCAGGACGCTGGGGGTGGTCACTCTGGCATCAGCAAATGGAAATCAAAAGCGTATGTCGAGATCACCGCTCGTGTCTTGAACATGACCACCGCTGAAGTGATTGCCGAATTCAAAGCCATCGGAGAGTCCACTCACACCGGCGAGGTGATGCGCGTTAAGCCACGCGGACATTCCACTGACTCGCAGGATATCCTGGGTAGCGAATTCACCGGCAGCCTGCTCGCAGAAGCCACACAGAATGCTGTTGAGAATATTGCCGGTCAACTGAATATCTTGGCGGAAAAAATCCCCGTTCTCCAAATTGAGTTTGATGGCCTGGTTGCGGAAGTCGAGGGCAATTCCGTCACTCTGAATATTGGTAAAAAATCCGGATTGAAAGTAGGCAACAAGCTCGCGGTTGTTAGGGAGGTTCGGGCCATCACGGACCCTCAAACTGGGGTCTCGTTGCCACCCGTGGCGGAGCACATTGGCGAAGTCACGATTACTGAAGTGTCGGACCAATACTCCACCGCAATATTCGCTGGTTCTCGGCAGGTTCAAGCTGGGGATCGTGTGAAGAGCTTTGCCACTTCATCTATCCCGGCGCACTAGGGCTCAGAAGCTCTTGAACGTATGGCAAGCGCCAGGACCTGTGAACCACCAGCCCTCCCGCTGCGTGGCATTTCGGCATCTGCTTCAATACACCCGGCGAATGGCGTTCTGCCAATTCAAAACTCACCTGCTAAATAAGTGGATAATGCCAGGCTACTACTCAATGTGCAGGTCTGAGCGCCGCGATTTGTGGATATGAGCTAGGGCTCGTGAAGATACATTCTGGCGGCTGCTGACCCGTCTTCAACGAATTAACCATCTCCTTGATGGCGCGTCCCGCGTTTGCGGGTATTGCTACCGTTGCCGTAAGCAGCCCACGATGAACGTAAATCTGCCCCGTCTTTGGCAACCCATCGCAGCCAATGAATGGCAAACTCAACCAGCGCTCCTGATCGAGCCCAGCGGTCAATTCCTGAAATGCTCGGCGGGCCCCCAGCGCCATGGCGTCATTTTGTCCGGCAATGACTCCGAATCCTGAATCTTTTGCGACGTTCAGCTTCAACCAGGAAGCCACGGCGTTGTATGCGCTTTCCTCCGTCCATAGTCCCTTCAGTATCCGTACTTCGACATTCGCAGGTTTCGCCGCTTGCATTGCCGTTGCTCGTCGTACCGCCGCTTTGTTATCCGAGGGTCCGTGGATGTACAAAACCGTTCCCCCACGTGGCAGGAGCTTTGTGATCTGTTCTCCTTGTATCCGGCCGACTTCTTCGTGATCCGTGGTTATGGAGAAACAGGGTGCCTTGCCGTGCAACCGAAGTTCGTGGATATAGTCCACTTCACGATTCAGTACCACCCATCCCACACCTGCGGTCGCTGCGATCTTCGCCGCCTGCGCCAGTGGTGTTCCCACCGGCTCAAAGAGAATCCCATCGGGGCGTATGTCCGCTGGACTATAGAGGAGTTTAAGCACTTCCTGGCTCTGCGTTACCGCGTCATGCCCAGTCTGCACAATCTGCACGTCGGCGTCGCATTCATGTGCGGCTTGCTTTGCGGCGATCGTCTGTTCGGCTTGATAATCATTATTCTCGACAACTAAGAGTGCGAACCTGAGTTTTTTCATCCAAGACCCTTTTGCTACACAGCCAACTGCCTGGGTAGGTCAATTCAACGCTGCTGCCCTGGTCATTTCCCGGCCGTGGCACGCGCCGGTCGCTTGGCAGAAACGTTTGATTTTTTGTACGGATTATTACTACTGGGGCCTGTAACGCACGCATGACAGAAGTCATCGAAGGCTTTGTCCCTCAACAAAGCTGTCGATTTCGTTGGAACCGACTACATGTTCGGATCTTTTTGTTGACTGCCTGGCGAAACTCTCTCCGGTACTGATGTTCTCAATCTTGGATCGCCGCGAAAAACATAACGCCGCCGTGCATGCCCGTCAAGCGCGCAAGCGCATTGTTTCCAAAATAGCACCCGCAACCTGCGTGGTTCCCATGGCCAAGGGCAAAGCCACGGCTTCTGTTTTCAGTTCCCAGTTGTTGGCGCTACTGTCCCAGCCGATGAACGTGACAATTTTCCATAGTCCTTGACATACGCGCGAAGCCCGAAGTTGGGCGTAATCTTCGAGTATCCAGCTACCAGTTGATTCTGGTAATGGTCCTGGCTCCAATCCAGAACATCGCTTGCATCCACGTCCAACACTGTCAAGTCCGTATTCTCCATCACTAGTTTTCCAAATCGTACCGAATTCCCTTGGAAGTACATGTAATTTCCTTTTTCCTTCGAAAGGGACGCTGTTCTTTCTCCATTGCCAAAAATCGTTACGATCGCGTTCTTCTCCACTCTTACTGCGCTGATCTTGCCCTTGATATGCGGTGGCGGCAGCAGCATTCCGAGATCCATCACCAAATCATTCTTGTCCGTGTCCAGCCCATCGATCTTGCTCGTATTTACGACATCGGCTAGCTCGATACCAAATACCCCCATCATCCCTTTCACCGGAACATGCAAAGCTTTCACCTTGTCTGTGTGGACCCGCAGGCGGCCGTCTGGTGTCACGCTCAGTGTCCCTTTAGTCTCGAAAGGAATGTCCCCTTTACTGTGCAATTTTCCTTTGATCATCAGCCGTCCCTTGTCAATGGAGACCGTCAGGTCCTTCAGCGGCGCATCCTTTTTTGCAAAGACGTGGTCATTCAATATCGACGACAAACCTTCTGGTGTAATCGATACCTTTCCACTGCTGACGCGTACTTCAAACGAAGTTTTGTCATCGAATACGGGCATTTCGTTTTTGCCAACCGGCCACAACTCTCCCGAAAGAGTTTCCAATTTGGCCGCGACCTTGTCCGTAAGATGAAACAAAACGTTGTGCATCTCAGTCTTGACGCCGCGTCCACTCGCCGACAGCGGCTGTTCTGGCGGAACTTCGGCCACTGGAGCCGGACTCGCGGGCGGTACATTTGCGGCGGGCTTTTCTGATTCCGAAGCATTCTGTGGTGGTACAGTTTTTGAGCAGGCCAGCAGATTCATCGCCAGCAGCAAGAGGATTCCTATTTCTTTCATCGTTTCACCCGGTGGTATCGCTCATTTATCTCAAGAATGGGGGGCGCACACCGGGAGCGTTTGCCAGTGACCCAAATCCTGTGCTTGGAGTGTCCTTCAAACCACGGATAAAGAAGAATACGTAAGTCACCCGGTCTCCAGAGCTCCAATCTGGGATGGAGCGGAGTCCTGCACCCATGCTTGCGGGTAATGCTTGACAAGGTTTTGCCTGGGATTAGCGAGTCTCGAACGCTTGGAAAGGCGATTTGCGGAAAGAGATCAAAAGGAGCCGTACTTCGACTCCCCCCGTTCCCGCTTGGTCCTTAATAGGTCAACTAGTCCGCAACCGGCGTCGCTGATGAAGCACCTACCGGCCCACTGTATTGGTTGATGTGTTCCAGTTCCTTCAAGTGGTCATACCATGTGAACTTCAGGATCAGTGAAGTCACCAGGATTATCCCGAATGTGATCGCTGCGGTCTGTAATTTCCAGGTCACGATGTAAATCGGCAACGCCACTAACGCGATCTGCCACACAATCCCTACCACGATGTTAAACATGTCGCGGAAGAAATCCTTGTTTGGCTGAAATGTCGGATCTTCCTGCTGCACCTTCTTCAAGATCGGTCCCCAGAACCCCCACGGCCGCACTCGCCGGTAGAACTCCTTTAGCACTTCGTCATCTTCTGGGGCTGTCAAGAGCGTACCAGCGATACATCCGATCAGCGACAGGAGGAATACCAGCCCAAAACCTACCGATACTTCCAGGTTCAGCGAATGGGCCTGGGCAAAATTCTGCAGTGGCTCGATCTTCGAGACTACCGTCGGGAGAGTAAGCGCCGAGGCCATCCCCGCTACCATCCCCCAGAAATACCCATACCCGTTGAACCGCCACCAATACCACTTCAACACATTCGATGCCGTGTATCCGCCCCAAAGCGAGGTCACGATCCAGATCACCACATTGTTTACGCTCGTCACGTACCAGCCGATCAGCACGCCCAGCAACACCACCATGAACGAACTCAGGTAGCTCAATCGCACGTATGTCTTCGCGCTAGCATGAGGATTGATGAACCGCTTGTAGATATCGTTGACGAAGTACGGTGGCGCCGCGTTTACGGTCGCTGCGAAATTCGACATATACGCCGCCAATAAACCGGCAATCAGTACGCCGAGCAGTCCCGCCGGAACAAACAATGCTAACGTCGACGGCAGAATCCGCTCAAAATCCATGTTCGTGCCCATTCCACGAATCTGGTCACTGAAGAACACCAACGCCAGGACGGTGAGTCCGGTGATCAGAAAGTAGCGCGGAAAACTCAGCACCACGTTTACCCATCCGCTCATCATCGAAGCTTCGCGTGCATTTTTGCACGAAAGCACTCGCTGCATGTCGTAATTAGGCGCGGGCCCCGCCGCACTGATCAGGATTCCTTTGAACAACAGCATCATCACGAAAAATCCGAAAAGCCCATAACCATCCTGTGCCACGCGCGCATTTGCCGATGGAACCAGCGCAGACCAGTCCAGATTCAGATGCCACCCGAAAAATATGTTGTCCCAACCTGCTGGCGTGAACCGTTGAAGCGTGCCCGGAGCTACTTTCATCATCGCGATGATTCCCACGGCAAAGGACGCAACCGAAAGAATACAGAACTGCAGCACTTCCGTGATCACCACGCTGAACATTCCGCCCTTGATTACATAAATCGCGGTGATCGCGATCAGCAGCAGCGCATACTGATTCACGCTCAGGTGCCACGGCAAAAACGTCGCGGCAAACTTGCCGATGCCTTTAAATCCATAAGTAAAGAATCCGATGATGCTGATAAACGCGTAGATCACCACAATGATGTGAGAGAGTTGCGCGCCTCGGCCCTTCCCGAATCGTGTCTGAATCCACTCCGCGCCGGTCATCACATTCGACCGCCTCAGCCACGTGGACAAATACACCATCAGGAATACCTGGTTGAAGGTGGGCCACAGCCAGGGTATCCACACACTTTTCACGCCATAAACAAACATCCAGTAAACCAGTAGCATCGTGCCACTGATATCAAACATTCCCGAAGCATTCGAGATTCCCAGTACATACCACGGCAAAACGTTGCCGCCCAGGAAGTACGCTTTCATGTCGCGCGAAGCCCGATTCGAAACCCAATAACCTATCAGGACCGATCCGACCAGGTACGCAATGATGATGGCGATGTCCACTAAATGCAGATGCACGCTACACCTCAGTTGGAGCGATCTGCCGCACAACTGTTTCTGTTTTGGGCGGTCAGACTATCGTTCGTTTCCGTGCAGTCCTTTTCTACTACCTTTCACCCGTTCAACTTCTGAAATTCATACTCGGTTGTTATTAAGGAAGTGTGCCCGCAAGCAAGAACACCAACGGCGCCTGCCAGTTAATGGCGATCTCATTGCTCGCATACGATGCCTGTTCATCCGCATAAACCTTTGCCGGCGGTAACCCTTCCGGCAGTTTTTTTAAGACGTCGTCCTGGCGTCCGGCGTTTGGGCCTCCCGACAACATTCCCGGCCAGGGCTCCGGATTCTTATCCGCTCCACTCGGCCGGTGATGCGGGTGATGATAGGGGTTCGCTCCCACCTGTGTCACCCACGAAATCGAAAATGTATTCCGCCCCAACAAATAATGAAGATCATCCTGCGCGCTTTCCAGGAAACTAGGCTCGGGTGCCAGCACATTCGCCACCAGTAACTCCATTCCGTAATTTGCCGCCACGCCGTTCGATCCCCACACGTAATCCTTCGTTCTCAGGCTTACGCGATATCCATTCTTCTGTGTCTGCTCAACGATTGCACGTGCCGCCGCCGTCGTGCGTTTGCGAATATCCGCCACCACCGCCGCATCTGGGCCCTTCTGCTTGCTTAGCGCATACGTCCACAACCCCAAATTCGCCACATTGCCCCAACCCTCGGGAGAAGGCGTGTCCAGACTCGGCCGAAAATCGGGGTAGTGCTTCACAAAATATTCGCCATAAGCGGCTTCGCCTGTTGTCCGCCAGAGTTCTCCCGCGGCCCACAAGATCTCGTCGCTGCAATCCTTGTCGCCGTACTCACCGGTATTCACACCCTGCGGGTTCCTGAAAATCACGTTCGGATACTTCTCCGCCCACTGCCAGCCCTTGCGCGCCGCTTCCAGATTGCGTGTCGCAAACTTCGCATCAAACAGTTGATAGACGCGCGCCGCAATCGCCGCCACAGCTGCCAGGTCCGCCGTGGCGCACGTGCTCTTGAATGGCAGTTGCCCCGTGCCGATCACTTCGCTCGGCATGTGGTCGTCTTCAGGCATCACGAATCCCGCAAAATGCTCACTCGTTTGTTTGTGCCACGCGCCCCCGTCGTCATCTTGCATCTTTAACATCCATTCCAGATTCCAGCGCGCTTCGCTCAAGATGTCCGGCGTGCCATTTCCGCTCTCTGGAATATTCAGCTTGATATTCTTCAGTTTCGGCCCGAAAATTTCCCATGTCCACAGCAACGTCCCCGTGCTGATTCCCGAATTCACCACGTACCGGCCGTAGTCCCCCGCGTCGTGCCAGCCGCCCAGGTTATCCCGCTCTCCCTGTTTCCCCGATGACGCTATGGAATTCTCCCTTCAAGTGGCACGCGGCGTATTTGTATCCAGGAAACTCCGGCCCAAGGTCAACGGCCGTCCCGCATCGCTGTCCATAAAACGCCCGCATCGCCAGGTAATAGGTGTGCACAAACGCATCGGATCTGATCGCAAAATTCCAGCTTCGTCCCACTCCATCCACTTCCAGGTAGTAAGCCCCCGGTGCCTGCAGCTTGGTGAAGTCCGCAATCTGCACGGAATCGCCCGTATCCGCATCAACATGAGCCGTCCCGAGATTGCCCTTGAAAACCGCCACACCATCCAACGCGCGCTTCACTTCAAAAGTCCTAGCCGCCGCCGTAACCAACGCTATTTTCGACGCGTCGGGCAAATACCCCACCTGGTCTACTTTGATCTGCACGCTCCCATTTTCCGCAGCGCAAATCCTTTTCATCGTTCCGGAAAACAACAACGCAAGAACGAGAACTAGCCAAATTGTCAGTCCCGGCAAACTACTCCGTTTGTAATTCGCGAATATGCTCATGAGCTCTCCCTTCTCCTTGGGCGGATTCGTCAAGGGTGCAAGCCTGTAGCTCGAATGGCAAAGGCGGTTGTGACTACCCTCACTGAAGGGTGTGACCGTCGGCACCCGACCGCGCTTTTTTACTCATTCTTTCCTTTGATACCGTTTATATCTACACCTCAAACTTGCCCAATGCCAGTAAAATATCGTTATACTAAGCCGTCTGCCAGTCCCGTGCGCTAAGCTCAGGGAGCGCTCTTTATGAAATACGGATACTTTGACGATCAGAATCGCGAGTACGTAATCGCTCAGCCGGATACACCTCTGCCCTGGATTAACTATCTCGGCTGCCAGGCGTATTTCGGAATTATTTCCAACACCGCCGGTGGTTACTCCTTCTACCGAGATGCCCGCCTCCGCCGCATCACACGCTATCGCTACAACAACGCTCCCTTCGATTTTGGCGGTCGCTATACCTACCTCCGCGATGACTCCTCCGGAAATTTCTGGTCGCCTTCCTGGCAACCTACGCAACATAAACTGGAAAATTATTCCTGCCGCCATGGCATGGGTTACACCACTATCGCCTCCGTCTACGATGGCATTGCCGCCAGCACCCGCTACTTTGTTCCTCTCGACGAGAATCTTGAAATCTGGCAACTGACCGTCACCAATCACCGGGCGCAGCCTGCCGAACTCTCGATTTTCTCCAGCGTCGAATTCTGCTTATGGGACGCGCAGGACGATTCCACAAACTTTCAGCGAAACTTCAGTATTGGCCAGGTCGAAATCGAAAACGGCGTCATCTACCACAAGACCGAATACCGCGAGCGCCGCAATCATTTCGCCTACTTTGCCTGTTCCGAAAAACTTGCCGGCTACGACACGCAACGCGAAGCCTTCCTCGGCCCCTATCGCGGCTGGAATAATCCCGCAGCTGTCGAGCGCGGTCGCTGCTCCGATTCCGTCGCTCACGGTTGGGCGCCCATTGGCGTGCACCACGTAAAAATCTCGCTCCACCCGGGGGAATCCCGTCGAATCGTTTTTGTCCTTGGCTACCAGGAGAACCCCCAGGAACAGAAATTCGATCCGCCCGATTCCCAAATCATCAACAAAAAAGCCGCGAAAGCTACGATCGCCAAATACCTCGTCGAAACAACTGCGGATGCTGCCTTCGAAAAGCTTCGCCTCTACTGGAATGACCTGCTCGGTCTTTGTCAGGTCGACACGCCCGACATCCATACCAATCGCATGGTGAACATCTGGAACGCTTATCAGTGCATGGCTACGTTCAACATGTCGCGTTCCGCATCCTTCTATGAATCCGGAATTGGCCGCGGCTTGGGCTTTCGCGACTCAAATCAAGACCTCCTCGGTTTCGTCCACATGGTGCCGGCGCGTGCTCGCGAGCGCATTCTTGATCTGGCCGCAACGCAACTCCCCAGCGGCGGCGCCTACCACCAATATCAGCCGCTCACAAAACGCGGCAACAATGACGTCGGCAGTGGTTTCAATGACGATCCACATTGGCTAATTCTCGGCGTGGCCGCCTACATTAAAGAAACCGGCGATTGGCGCATCCTCGACGAACTTGTTCCCTACGACAATGCGCCTGACTCCGAAAAGCCGCTCTACGAACACCTTCAACGCAGCTTTCGCTACACGCTCGACCGTCTCGGCCCTCACGGACTCCCGCTCATCGGCCGCGCCGATTGGAACGACTGCCTTAACTTGAACTGCTTTTCAGATTCTCCCGGGCAATCCTTCCAGACCACCACGAACAAAGACGGCAAAGTTGCCGAATCCGTTTTTATCGCGGGACTGTTTGTTCTCGCCGGTCGCGAACTTGCCGACATTGCCAGCCATCGCAAACTTCCTGATGAAGCTTCTGCGTACCTCAGTGAAATCGCAAAGATGGAAGACACCATCCGCAAGCATGGTTGGGATGGCGAGTGGTTCATCCGCGCCTACGATGATTTCGGCCGTAAGGTAGGCTCCAAGGAGAACGCCGAGGGTAAAATCTTTATCGAAACACAGGGATTCTGCACTCTAGCAGGCATCGGCCTGGAAGATTGTATGGCCACGCGTGCGCTCGAATCCACGCGCAAGCTCCTTGCCACCAAACACGGCATAGTCTTACAGCAACCTGCCTACTCAAAGTATTACCTCGAGTACGGTGAAATCTCTTCCTATCCCCCGGGCTACAAGGAAAATGCTGGTATCTTTTGTCACAACAACCCCTGGGTGATGATCGGCGAAACGCGCATCGGCAATGGCGACGCCGCGCACGACTACTACACACGCATCAATCCTTCCGCCCGGGAAGAGATCAGCGATCTGCACCGTTGTGAACCATACGTCTATTCTCAGATGATCGCCGGCCGCGATGCTCCCACGCATGGCGAAGCGAAGAACTCCTGGCTCACCGGCACGGCCGCGTGGAATTACTTCGCCATCACGCAATGGATTCTTGGCATCCGTACCACATTCGACGGGCTTCTCATCGCTCCAGTCATTCCGAAAAGCTGGCGCGGCTTCAAAGCCACGCGCAAATTCCGCGGTGTCACCTATCAAATTGAAGTTCAGCGCGCCGGAAACGGTAACAACGTTTCTCTCGAGGTGAACGGCTCTCCTACATCCGGTAATCTGGTACCGCTTCCTCCGTCGGGTGCCTCGGCCGTGGCGGTCAAAGCGACGTTGCGGTAAGCTCACCCGATTGCTATTCGCTGTAGCCACACGCGCTACTCTTTTTGCATGCCAACGTTAAGGACCACGATATGACCTTCCAACCTGCCAATTCTCGCTACGAAAGTATGCAGTATCGGCGCAGTGGCCGCAGCGGCATTCTCCTCCCCGCCATTTCTCTTGGCCTTTGGCACAATTTTGGTGGCGTCGATTCCTTCGAAAATTGTCAGGCCATGGTTCGCTGCGCCTTCGATCTTGGAATCACCCACTTCGATCTGGCCAACAACTATGGCCCACCGCCAGGTTCCGCCGAGGAAAATTTCGGCCGCATCCTCCAGTGCGATTTGGCTGCGCACCGCGACGAACTCATCATCAGCACCAAAGCCGGCTACACCATGTGGGCGGGTCCCTACGGCGATTGGGGCTCACGTAAATATCTCCTCGCCAGCCTCGACCAAAGCCTGCAGCGCATGAAGCTCGACTACGTTGACATTTTTTATTCCCACCGGCCTGACCCGAAAACGCCCATCGAAGAAACCATGTCTGCGCTCGATCGAGCGGTGCGTTCTGGTAAAGCACTCTACGCAGCGATTTCCAATTACGATCCCCCACAAACCGAAGCTGCCTCGCAGGCACTCCGCCGGCTTGGCACACCCTGCCTCATTCATCAGCCGAAATATTCCATGTTCGAAAGGAAAATCGAAGATGGGATTCTTGACGTTTTGGAAAAAGAGGGCATTGGCTGCATCGCCTTCTGTCCACTCGCACAAGGACTGCTCACCAATCGCTATCTTGACGGCATCCCGGGCGACTCCCGCGCAAACAAACCTCACGGTTTCCTGAAGAAAAACGATGTCAGTGAACATCGCGTCACGCAGGTGCGCGCGCTCAATCAATTGGCTCAATCGCGCGGACAATCCGTGGCCCAACTTGCCATCGCTTGGGTGCTCCGGGATCCCCGCATGACCAGCGCCCTCATCGGCGCCAGCCGTGCCGAACAAATTAAACAAAACGTTGCAGCCCTCGACAAATTGCAGTTTTCTTCGGAAGAACTTTCACGTATCGAACAGATTCTCGCGCAGTAGACGGGCGTTTGTCGCTTCTTGCTATTTGGAGTTAGCCTTCATCGCCTCGAAGAAAAACTTTCCGCATTCGGTCGGCGCATAGGTGTCCCAGGAAGAAATCATCGACGGCTCCCACTCCGGGTCGTAGACCCACGCAAGCCAGCTGATTCCCCGGTTCTCCAAATATTTGACGATTGCCGGGCCGTATTCCGCGGAGTCCACACTTGCGCCTGGGCCGGTCCAGAATCCTATCTCGGTTGCAACGATTGGGTATTTGGAAGCGGCAAACCCGAAATCCTCTTCCCACTTCGGCTCCCACGGTTGGTTTCTCTTGTGTGGGTAAGGATGCGTGACGTAGCCAATTCCCTCCGCGGCGATCGGAGCGTCACGCAAAGGCGTCAGATCATAGGCCCAATCGAATCCCGCTACGAGGGGGATCTTGTCCGCGTCATAAGCGCGCACCAGCGCAATCAAATCCTCATTCGTGTGTTTCCATTCATCCCAGGAAACTCTTCCCAGTTGATTGGAATACGAAGTCGGCTCGTTGAAGAGTTCATAGAAAACGACAGTGTGGTTTCCGGCATAGTGCCTGGCCACAATTCGCCAGAAGTTATTCGTTTCGCCCGGCGAAGTCTGGTACATCGGATCCTGAAACAGTTCAGCGTTCAGATTGCCGATCGAATGCCAGTCGATATCGATGTACATTCCCAGATCCGTGCACCATTCGACTGCTTGATCCAGCAGGGCCAGATATTTTTCAGGCGTTCGTTCCCGCCACGCGATGGGATGCACGGGAATGCGGATCAATCGTGCACCGGTCTGCTGCACGTTTACGAAAAGCTGCTTGTTCCAATGGCCCTGGTGTTCGATTTTGTCGGGGTCAGAGATCGAAAGGCCACGGAACAAAACCGTATTGCCCTGTGGGTTGACAAACTTGTTGCCGTGCACGGTGATCAGCGGCAATTTCGCAGCGTCCGGGCTCTTCAGCGGCGTGCCCGGATGGCTGTCTTTCCACCATTCGTGGACTTTTGCACCTCCGGTTGCTTGCGGTTTCTGCGCGGCCGCAGAAGCGCTGCCCAACAACATCAGACTCGCAAGAGCAACAACTAATGACACTCGCATCTCTAACCTCCGAAGAAAGTTGAAAGGGTCCTATGAAGCGAGACAGGGTCCGTATTCCCCTACGGGGAATTTATCCGCGTTTCTTTCCGCGCTTACCGGCGTCTAACCGCGTGCCCTTCAGGATTTCAAGGTTCTTTTTGATCAAGGCGCAACGTTGTTCAACACAAGCGTAACTGCGCAGCGGATCTTCCGGTGTATTCAGCGTGTAATCCAGCAATTTCTCTACTGTGCTCGTGGCAACATTCAATCGCGTATCTGATCCGCCGTAATAAATGAATACCTCCCCACGCTTCGTCGCGATCCAACCGTTGCTGAATGCCACGTTGGAGACATCACCCACGCGCTCTTCGCCCTGTGGCGCCAGGAAATATCCACCCGGCCGGTGCGTGACCACCTCAGGCCTCTTCAATTCGCTCAAAAACGTGTACAGCACATACCGCAGTCCCGCTGCCGTATTCCGCACACCGTGAGCCAGGTGCAGCCAGCCTTTGGCCGTCTTGATAGGCGCGGGGCCTAATCCATTTTTTACTTCTTTGATGGTATGGTATTCGCGATTGTCGATGATGATTTCAGTTTCCACATTCGCATTTTCCATCGATGCGCAAAGTCCCCACCCGATCCCTCCGCCTTTTCCCGCTTGGATGAATTCATCCTGCGGTCGCGTGTACAGCGCGTATTTTCCATCCACAAATTCCGGATGCAATACCACATTCCGCTGCTGCGGAGACTTGGTCCGCAAATCCGGCAGCCGCTCCCACTTTTTCAAATCCCTGGTTCTGGCTATCCCGCATTGCGCCACCGCCGACGACGTGTCCGATTGCGGCACTTTCGGATCCTTCCGCTCCGTGCAGAACAGTCCATAAGTCCAGCCATCCTCGTGCCGCACCACACGAATGTCGTACACATTAGTGTCCGGATCACTCGTCTCCGGCATTAGGATCGGATATTGCCAGAAACGGAAGTTATCCACTCCGTTCGGGCTTTCCGCGACTGCGAGAAATGACTTCCGATCGGCTCCTTCGACCCGCGCAAACACCAGAAACTTGCCTTCATGTTCCATCGCACCGGCATTGAACGTTGCGTTCACGCCCATGCGCTCCATCAAATGTGGGTTGCTGTTGCGATCAAAATCGTAACGCCAGAACAGGGGAGTGTGCTCTGCTGTCAAGACCGGATTTACATACCGGTCGTATACACCATTCCCGCTTCTCGCCTTCGCATTCTTGCGCGTAATCAGCTTCTCGTGCTGCCGGAACAGTCCCCGCACTCTTTTCCTGTATTCCCGTTCGTTCATCTGCTTCTCCGTCTCGCCGGCTCAAGTCGCGCTTCCATTCTTAAACAGCGTGTTCTCCGACGATCTTGTCCAGCCGCTCCATCACTTCAAAACAGGTCCTGCTGTTGTGGTACGGGCACTTCCACGGACCGACTTTCTCTTTTTCGTTGTTTGGTCTGCCGTCGCGCGAAACCATCCAGTACCACTCTCCGCGTTCCCGATCCACAATGTGCTTTTCAATGAACTCCCAGCTCTTTTCCGACGCTTTTAGAAAATGTTCTTTCCCGGAAAGCTGGTAGGCGTTCAAAAATCCCACCACCGCTTCCGCTTGCGGCCACCAATGCTTGTCCGTGTCGATGATCTCGTTCCTTCTGCCTTCGTACAGCAACCCCCCATCCGCATCGATCGCCTGTTCGTATACCGTCTGCGCCATCCGCACCGCTTCCTTGCGCACTTCTTTCAGGATTGCTTTTTCGCCTAACACTTCTGCAGCTTCACAGATCAGCCAACTTCCCTCAATATCATGACCGAACGAAAACCGGTCCGACCGGTCTCGCCACGTTTCGTCGAAAAACATCCGAAAATGATGCGATGCCGGATCGATGATGTGGTCCAGAAAAATGCGTAGCAACTCGCGTAACCGGTTCCGCAGCCCCTCGTCCTTCCACACGCGAAGCAAATTGGCATACGCTTCCATCGCGTGAAGATGCGTGTTCATGGATTTTTTTTCATCCATGTCAACGTCGCTCAATCTCTGCTCGTTCGCCAGTGTCCAGTTGCGCTCGTAGGTCTCGAAATATCCGCCGTGCTGCGCGTCGCGGCTCGCCACTTCAATCAAGCCATACAACTCAATCGCCTTCTCCAACGGCTCGTTTGCCTCGCTCGCGGCCGCAAATTCTGCCAATGCATACACCGCGAAGGCCTGTCCGTAAATCCGCTTCTTTGTTTCCACGGGCGTTCCCAAGTGGTCAACCATCCAGTAAAAGCCTCCAGACGTCTCATCCCAAAGAAAACGCATCAGATATTCATAAGCGCGTCTTGCCGTCTGGAGGTATATCTCATCGTCATAAGCCTTGTACGCTCTCGCAAAGGTCCAGAGGATGCGCGCGTTTAGGATCAACCCTTTGTTCGCCAGCGGATCGATTTTCAAATCATTCGTGATCTGTCCACGAAACCCTCCGTACTCATCATCCACCGCGTACTTCAGCCAGAACGGCAGGATATCCTCGCGCAGCTCCTTCTCAACGCGTTCTCGGAGCGTGCCTACTGGCTTAGCGACTCCTAGTGGTGGTTTCCCGGACTCCCGCATAATCACTGTTCCTCGTATTTGCCGTGAGTCTGGAACCGCGTGTTCTCGTTGTCAAGGTTAGATAAACGTTTCCCTAAAGGGAACTTGTTACCTCTTGGTATGTCTGTCTGTTCGCTAATCACATATTTCGACTCCGTTTTCCCGTACAATGGATACACCTTTTTCCTTGATCCGCAGAACCCGAAATGGTGTGCGAGACTCAACCTAACAAACAGGAGTGAACCTTTTTCGCATGAACAGGCTTAATCTCACGGACTTAGTAAAATTCCTCTTCTTCTCCCTCCTCCTAATCTTTCCCGTCGCCGCTCAAGAATCGCCGAAACATCCCTGGAGCGATCGCAGCCTCTCCCCCGACGTTCGGGCGGATCTCGTCCTCAAGGAAATGACTCTTGATGAGAAAATCGATTTACTTCATGGAAATGGCATGCCCGGTTGGCCGGAACCGAAGCCGCGCGCAAACGCCTATCTCGGAAACAATGGCGCTGGTTTTGTCTTGGGCATCGATCGCCTCGGCATTCCCATTATTCAAATGAGCGACGCAGCGTATGGTGTGCGAGCCAGCGGCGAAAACGGACGCTACTCCACCGCTTTGCCTTCCAACGTTGCCTCCGCCGCAAGTTGGGATCCCAAAGCCGCTTGTGCCTATGGAGCACTCATCGGTCGTGAACTCCGCGCGCAGGGTTACAACATGACGCTTGGTGGCGGAACCAACCTCACTCGCGAACCACGCAACGGCAGAACTTTCGAGTACATGGGCGAAGATCCCATCCTGGCTGGCACACTCGTCGGCAATCGCATCAAGTGCGAACAAGCCCAACACGTCATCGGCGACATCAAGCACTATGCCCTCAACGATCAGGAATCCGGCCGCAGCGAAGTGAACGTGATCATCGGTAAACGCGCCATGCGCGAAAGCGATCTACTTGCATTTCAGATCGGTATTGAAATTGGAAATCCCGGCGCCGTCATGTGCTCCTATAACGCCCTTAACGGCGACTATGCTTGCGAAAACAAATATCTACTCACTGACGTCCTTCGCAGAAGCTGGAACTTCAAAGGTTTCGTCGTTTCCGATTGGGCCGCCACGCACAGCACCATCAAAGCTTCTGCCGCCGGGCTCGACATGGAGCAACCTCTCGATCTCTTCTACGGCGAGCCCTTCAAGCAGGCCGTGCAATCCGGCAAAATATCCATGGACGAACTCAACGCCCACGTTCATCGTATTCTGCGCGCCGAATTTGCCAGTGGCGTCGCCGATTTCCCCACACAGAAAAGCGTCATCGACGTTGAACTCAGCCTTGATACCGCGCGCCGTCTTGCCGAACAATCTATCGTCTTGCTCAAGAATGACAAAAGTCTTCTGCCACTCGACCGTGGCAAACTGCATTCCATCGCCATCATCGGTGCGAACGCCGACAAGGGCATGCTAACCGGCGGCGGTTCTGCTCAGGTCGATCCCCCGGGGATTCCCAACGCCGGCTGGCAGGCGCACGTCTGGTTCCCGCCCGCACCGCTCAAATCCGTTCGCGCAGCCGCACCCGGTGTCGACGTTCAATTCAATTCCGGCGCGGTGGCCTCGGAAGCCGCCGCCATCGCGAAGCAAGCCGACGTCGCCATCGTCTTCGCTCATCAATGGACTAGCGAAGACATGGACCTCAAGTCGCTTTCGCTTCCCGATCAGCAGGACGCCCTGATCGAGCAGGTCGCTGCCGCCAATCCGCACACCGTCGTCATCATAGAATCTGGCACCGCCATTACCATGCCCTGGCTCGACAAAACCGCCGCCGTGCTCGAGGCCTGGTATCCCGGCAGCAAGGGTGCCGACGCTGTCGCCAACATCCTGTTCGGTGCCGTGAATCCCAGCGCCAAGCTACCCATGACATTTCCACGAGCGAAGCCGATCTTCCTCACCCGCAAATGACTATTCCTTCGCCGAAAGATCTGGGGCCGGCGGCGGTTATGCGTACCGGCGAAGCCAAGCCCACCTTTGAAGTCCGCTACGACGAAGGCCTTAAAGTCGGTTACAAATGGTACGACGCTGAAAAGAAACCAGTCCTATTCCCCTTCGGCTTCGGACTTTCCTATACCACCTTTGCCTACTCCAATTTGAAAATCACTTCTGGCAAGGAAGTCGCCGTTACATTCTCACTGAAAAATACGGGCAGCCGCGCCGGCGATGAAGTGGCCGAGGTCTACGCCGCTCTTCCCGCCAGCGCGGGGGAACCTCCGAAACGCCTTGTTGGATGGAACAAGGTCCATCTCAACGCAGGCGAATCCATGGAAGTCAACGTCAGCATCGATCCGCGCTACCTCTCCATTTACAATGAATCCACAGACGCTTGGGATCTCATTCCCGGCGCCTACACCATCCTCGTCGGAGGCTCGTCCCAGGATTTGCCGCTGACCAGCAAACTAGACCTGCACTGATTCTGTGCAGTTTTGGCTTTCGCCTGTTGGACACCTGGCGTGTCCAACAGGCCGCTTCACCCATTTTTCCTGTAACCTTCTTTTTGCCCCCGAATCGTACTAATAGGGGCGGGTACCCGCGCCTGCTGGTTTTCTCGCATCCAATTTGCTCTCTGCCTGCGTACTATGATTTTGGAAGGAACATCTTTTTTGCACTGGAGCGGCCGCGTATGTCGATCAAGAATCCCTGGGAATTGTCGAGCGATGAAATTACGCCGAAGTCCACGTACCTAAATCGCCGGCAAATCCTTCGCGCCATGGGCCTGGGCGGTGCCGCGTTGGTCGGCGGCAAAGTGCTCTCGCGGCTCGCATTCCCTCCAGCGGAAGTGCAGGCCGGCACCAAACTGGATGTCGCCATCAAGAGTCCCTTCAGCACCACCGAAAAGCAATCCACCTTCGACGACGTCACCCACTACAACAATTTTTACGAATTTGGCACCGACAAGTCTGACCCTTCGAAGAACGCCGGAAATCTCCGCACCTCTCCCTGGACCGTTTCCATCGAAGGTGAGGTCAAGAAACCCATCAAGCTCAGTATGGAAGAGATTCTGAAAGCGGCTCCGCTCGAAGAGCGTATCTATAGGCACCGCTGTGTGGAGCGCTGGTCCATCGTCGTGCCGTGGATCGGCTATTCGTTCAGCACGCTCGCAAAACTCGTCGAACCCACGGAAAAAGCCAAGTACGTCGCCTTCACTTCCGCTTACGATCCAAAAGAAATGCCACAGGCAAAATATGGCGGCATCGCCTTTCCCTACGTGGAAGGGCTGCGCATCGACGAAGCCATGAATCCGCTCGCACTTCTTTGCGTCGGCATGTACGGCCAGTCGCTGCCCAATCAGGATGGTGCGCCCGTCCGCATGGTCATCCCGTGGAAATACGGCTACAAGAGCATCAAGTCACTGGTAAAAATTAAATTCGTGAAAGATGAACCGCCCACCACGTGGAACCTCTATTCCGCGCAGGAATATGGTTTTTACTCGAACGTAAATCCGGATGTTGAGCATCCGCGCTGGAGCCAGGCCACGGAACGCCGCCTCGGCGAAATTTTCACTCGTAAGACTCTGATGTTCAACGGCTACGCCGATCAGGTCGCCAACATGTACACTGGCATGGATCTGAAGAAATACCATTGATACGAGCGGCCCATTGAGCAAACTTCTCTCCAGCAAGTGGACCAAGATCTTCGTCTTTATTCTTTGCCTCGTCCCTTTTCTCGTGATCTGCATCAACACGGCGCGCGGACATCTCACCGCCAATCCCGTTGAGTACTATCAGCACGAAACCGGCGATTGGACTCTCTACTTCCTCATCTTCTGTCTCGCCATCACTCCACTGCGAAAAATCCTGAATCTTCCCGATCTCATCCGCTTCCGTCGCATGCTCGGCCTGTTTGCATTTTTCTACGTCTGTATGCACTTCCTTACCTATATCGGTCCCGACCAGTCCTTTGATCTTTCCGGCATGTGGAAGGATGTTCAAAAGCGCCGCTTTATCACCGTTGGATTTCTCGCATTTATTCTGTTGATTCCGCTGGCCATCACCTCAACCAAGGGCTGGATTCGCCGACTCGGCGGCAAGCGCTGGCAGATGCTTCACCGCGCCATCTATGTTGCTGCAATCTGTGGGGTGATTCACTACTACTGGCTGGTCAAATCCGATGTCCGCAAGCCCGTGTTTTTTGGCGTAATCGTGGCGAGCTTACTTCTCTGGCGCTTGGTCAACTCGTTCCTGAAACGCAATCGCACCACGGTCCCTGCTACAAACACTAGCGCCAATCCCGACCCCTGCCAGTTGACTCTCTGCATTTTTGCTTTGATCTAGGAGCACGATAGAGTCGTGCTTTCTTGGAGCTGCCTCTGGTAGTCCGCCAACTAGCTGAGTACCCGCACCAATGCATCCTGAGTCCGCGCAACCTGCCGCCGAAGGATCTCAATTGATCCCTAACCCAACACTCCAATTTGTATCGGAATAAAAACCGGCTTAATGCGTCTGCTGTCCAGAATCCGCTCTGTCCTGCCGCGCTTCAAAATCAATCCCCCAGAAATGGGGTGCAGGCGTCAAAAACTCAATCCCGATCCGCTGTCCGTGACTGCCTGCATCTCCGACAAACACCACGCGACATTCCAACTCTTCCTGCGTGATCGGATTTTCCAGGACAATCATCTCGCCGTTGTCTACTTCGTTGTTGAAGTTCAACAGCCCACCATGCGCGTTCACCACCACGGTCTCGCACACTTCGCGAAACTTCTTTCCATCGTGGCTGCGCCCGTGTGCCTTCAAACGCATCTTGTGAAAGACGCGCTGGCTTCTACGTGAGCTGACATAGACGGCTTCACTCATGCGCCAATCTTGGCCGTACCAGCCATTAGCGTCAACTGCCCTCAGGTACAGGTGTCTCCCAACCGCAAATCCCCTTTCCTGATTTTTGATGGAAATTGTCGTTCTCGTCCGCCCTGTCGTCCTGGAACCGACATCAACTGGCTGTAAGTACAAAAGCCATCGGTCAGCGCCCAATGCATACTGAACGTCTGTTCGCACACTTCCTCGACCGGAGTTTCTGACCAGCTTCCGAGCGGTCGGCAACTCCCCTGGAATTTGCTCGTCGTCATCGGGCAGCGCATTTATCAGCAGAACCAATCGAGATTCATCGCGTGACTGGCTAAGACCAGAAGTGTTCAAAATTGGATAGATTTCCGCCAGCGTGTTATCGGACCATTCTCGAGTGAGAAAGATGGAACTGAACGCAAAACAATTGCTCTCTGTCCCTTGCCCTACGTGTGGTGTCGATGCGGGACAGCGTTGTGTGCTGCATTCAGGTGCCTTGCGCTCGGAACCGCACGTGGACCGGAGGCTTTCCGCGGACGAGTCCGTAGAAACGCGGCATCCGCTATCCCAGCGGTCTCGCAGGGTCAAACAATCCACGAGGTCTAACAGAGAGGCCCAACCCAGAATCTCATTCGATTTGAGCGGACTGGTCACACTGAATGAAAGCTACGCAACACGGGAAACCATTTTCTCTCAAGGCGATATTGCCGATACGCTCATGTACATTCAAAAAGGCCGCGTGACGCTCTCCGTGGCCTCCAAGACTGAGAAGGAGGCAATTGTCGCCATTCTGGGGCCAGGTGAATTTCTTGGTGAAGCGTGCCTTGGAAGTCAGAATATTCGTACGCGAACCGCCACCGCGATGGCACCCACGGCTCTACAAGCCATTGAAAAAAACGAGATGATCCGAGCGCTCCATGCTGACTATGCACTCTCCTACTGCTTCTTATCTTATCTGCTTTCGCGCAATATTCGGCTCGAGGAGGATTTAATCGACCAAGTTTCTCATTGCAGCGAGAGGCGACTCGCCCGCGCTCTTCTAGTGCTCGCAGGGAAGGGGAATCGGCGCAAGCTGCACCGATTCAGCGGAATATCGCAAGGGACGCTGGCAGCATTGATCGGCACAACACGCTCGCGCGTGAACCTTTTTATGAATAAGTTCAGAACGCTTGGTTTCATCAAATACTGTGGTCGTCTCGACGCGAACGGTGGGATACACATCAACACCTCTCGTTTAGCCATGGCTCTCCGCAAATAGCTTCAGCATGCGCGCCTCGGCGGTCTGAACGTTCGAACGACTTCAACCCCTCGTGAATGATTTGGCTAACGGGGATTTTTTGTGACTCTCGGGTGCTCGGCACAGACATGAGATGCGAATTCCTTGTCGCGCTCCTCTCCGAACTTTGTCTTCATCTCGTCAATCGTGTTGCCAACGAGCGGCGATGAAGCATTAAATACCCAGGCGCATTCGGAGCAAACCCAGCCCTGGAAAGTCGGTCGTTCGACCCATACTAGTCTGCGACGCATCGGCCCCATGGCCACCTCGCGATTGGTGTGGTTACGTTCTTGTAGATGACGGTGTAGCAGCGGTTTTCGACGGCACTGCAACGACAAGAATCCGTCGCTTGATTGCAGTGAGTGAGGTTATGCGCGCGCCACCGGTTGCTGAACACACATCAAAACCTGTGTAAGTGCACAGGTTCTGCATATTAGCGATGGAGGGAGGTTTCTGTCTGTTGGGTATCCAACACTGTCTAAACTGCTATCTCAATCCGAGGTCGTCTTCGAACTGTTGAATCACGGCGTAGCACTCGCACGCGGATTTTTCGAGTTTCCGGCGGTTCACAATCTTAACTGCGCCTCGGACGTAATCTATAATTCCCTTTTTTTGCAATACAGCCGCTGCCAGACTCACCGTGGACCGGTCGGTACCCATCATCGTCGCAATGAAATCGTGGGTGATCGGAAGCACTCCGGAATGCACCCGATCCTGTGTCATCAGCAACCACCTTGAGAGACGCTGCTGAATATCGTGCAGCCGATTACATGCGGCGGTCTGCGCGACTTGCATCCCTTGAAGCCCCGTATTCCTGTTCAAAATCACCTGTAATTGCGGAGCCGACCGCAGTATACGTTCTAGGGCATTACCCATCATTCGAAACCCGTCGCCGGCGATTTGGATGATTTCGCGCACGGAACTTCTGCTCAATCCGGCCGCCAGTCCTGCCCCGACGTACCCCTCGCTCCCTACTACGCCCACTTCCACGGTTCGACCGTCTTTAGTCACCACAACTTGAGAAACCATTCCGCAGTTTGGAAAATACACGAATTCGATCTTTTGTGACGGTTCATGAAGGCTGAGATGAGACGGCAGGTCAGTGTACGTCAAGTCAGGGCGCATCAACTCGTATTCGTCATTCGGCATTGCCAGCAGAACTTTGTTGCTTACTTGTTTTCCCTCGAAGTTGGTCCGCTGGTCTGTCTGTATGGCTCGGAAATTTTTCCCACTCATGTTAATCCTTCACGGCACCGCGGCGCCTTACATCCCCTCTGTGTTAATTCATGCATTCTTAGATTCCATGTCCATCTAACCAGAAAGTGGTTCAATCAATCTGTGCGAAAGGGGACACACTCAAACCAAAGCGGTGCGGATCATACGGCGGAGAATTTGTAGAGGAAAGTGGGATACCGCCAGATGGCTGTTGGCAACCAGGCTTACCACCAGCCAAAGGACCCGATGCTTGGTAAGCTTGCTAACCACATATGTAGAATCTTCCCAAGCGTCTCTAAGGTTTCCCTGCAGGAAAAAAGCTTCATTGGGAACTTGCAGACGATTACGCGGGGATGACGAGCAATTCGGAAGCGACTCTGGACCAGAAGTCCCTTTCGAGAAGATACGACGGCCCTCATTTTCAACAATTTGCAACCAAACCGGATAGCCGCAATGTCGCGCGCTCTTCGCTTCCACTCTGTCCGCAAAACTTGTGTAGCTCCTGCCGCTAGCCGTAGAATTAGAATAGCGGCCCGGGGCATTCGTTGCTTTCCGCTTTTGTACCATCCGAACGCCGCAACTTTGCTTTGAAATTTTGCGTATCTTCTTCATCCTACGAATTATTGTGCCTGAGGGTTTATATGAACCTGACCGAGTTTATCGAAAGTCGTCGTCAGCAGCATTTGACCGAACTCTGTGAATTCCTCCGCATCCCGTCCGTAAGCGCCAAGAGCGAGCACAAGCCGGATATCGAACGCGCCGCCAATTGGGTTGCTGACCATCTCCGCGCCGCCGGATTCAAGAAAGTCGAAATCGTTCCTACCAATCTTCATCCACTGGTCTATGCCGAGTCTCTCGAAGCGCCCGGCAAGCCTACTGTTCTTTTTTATGGTCATTACGATGTCCAGCCCGCCGAACCGCTGGAACTTTGGACCTCTCCCGCATTCGAACCCGAATCCCGCGACGGAAATCTTTACGGCCGGGGCACTGCCGACGACAAAGGCCAGGTCCACATCCATCTGAAAGCCCTCGAATGTCTCCACCAGTTGAATGGCAAGTTTCCCGTCAACATCAAAGTTCTCATCGAAGGCGAAGAAGAAGTTGGCAGCGTCAGCCTCTGGGACTATGTCCAGAAAAACAAAGAAAAGCTGAAGGCCGATGCATTGATCGTCTCGGACACATCCATGCTCGGTAAAAGTGTTCCTTCGATCACCTATGGTCTTCGTGGTTTGAACTACTATCAGATTGAACTCACCGGCCCGGTCCGCGATCTCCATTCCGGGGTGTACGGCGGCGCGGTTCCCAATCCGCTCACCATCCTGACTGAACTTTTTGCCAAGTTGCACGACAAGAATTACCGCGTCGCCATTCCCGGATTTTACGATGATGTCGACACAGTTCCCGCTGCGGAGCGCAAAGCCCTCAAGAAATTGCCCTGGAAATCAAAAGATTTCGAGCGCGCCGTGGGTGCCCCGGAATATTTTGGTGAAAAAGGCTTCAGCACCGTGGAACGCTTGTGGATTCGCCCCACACTCGAAATCAACGGCATCTGGGGCGGCTACCAGGGCGAAGGCGCAAAGACGGTGATTGCCTCCAAAGCCTTCGCGAAATTCTCCACTCGTCTGGTGCCCAGCCAGTCTCCGCAAAAAATCGCCAAACTCGTTGAAAAACAGATCCGTAAGCTGCTGCCAAGAAGCGTTCACTGCAAGTTTGAGGTTCTCAGCACCGGTAAGCCGTGGGTCGCTGCCTATCACGCTCCAATTTTCCACGTGGCTCAGACCGCGCTGGAAAAGGGTTTTGGTAAGAAGGCCGTTTTCATTCGCGAAGGCGGCTCCATTCCCTTCGTCACGCAAATGCACGATACCTTTAAGGTCCCGTGCGTCCTGATTGGTTTTGGTTTGCCCGATGAGAATGCCCATGCCCCCGACGAGCACATCGCCCTGGAGAATTATTACGGTGGCATTAAGGCCATCGCCCATTTCTATGAAGATCTTGCTTCACTCAAGTAAGCTTCGTGAAGTTCATCCATTGCCGGCGTGAAGTGAAGATACTGTGGTCATCCCGAGTATCGTAAGGGATCTACTCTTCGTCCCGCGCGTTCCAGTCGGAATAGATAACAACCTGCTTCTGTGCTATTTACGTGAACGTAGTCGACTTCCGGAATCGCGAACAATTGCTTGGCAGCCGCTTCTTCCCCACCGTCCTCCAGTAGCATCTCTTTTAGCAACTTGCGATCGGTCCCATACGCGGTGAAGGTTAGCTTCCGGCCCCTATATGCTGAAGGGAATATCTGATCTTCGCTGTAACGCGTGCACTGTTCCGCGTGCAAATACACAGGGCCGGGCAACGGCCGCGTCCCAACTACGCGGAATGGGTCGTACGTGAAAAGTAGTAACTCCTCTTCCTGTACGCGGATCAGTTGTAGGCAGTGTCGGCACGGCGCGCGTCCTGCTGCAACTTCCTTGTGTGCGGGAAATCCGTAGACAGGCGATTTGCCAGTTGTCCGGACGTATTCGGCCACTTCCGTTGGAATAGCGACAACCTTGAATTCATTCATGACTCACCTCGCGGATGATGTTCCACGAGATGAATTCTGCACAGGGATCAGAGAAATCTTCTATCCGCAATCCACGATCAAATTCTACGCGCTAGCGAGTTCCTGCCGCCGACCCTTGGCATAATCCAGCAGGGCGGAATTCGCGCTCTCAATGGTTTTCAGTGCCTCCGCAACAGCACCCAGGTCTTTACCTCGAACCACCACGTACAGTTCATCTTCTCCCAGACCTGTATATACACGATTTCCAATGCATCCCAGGCTGGTAATCGTTCCGTGCTGCAGAGACGCCGGCAAAGCCATGCAGGTCGGGCGTCCGAGCGCCGGGGCGCCTGTTCCCACTCCCGCTCGATTGGCAGCTTCCTGCAACAGCATCGCCCCCGCGGGTTTACAGGCAAACAGAACCACGTCGGGCGTTGATGCCGCTTCTCCTAGTGGAGAGTAAAGGATGGCTTTTGGGCCCTTGGCCAACCGAGGAATCTGCGGCACTTCTTCAGGCTTCACGTAGCCCAGATCGAACATCATCTTCAGGGTCTGTTCCGTTTCTTTCTCCCGTGCCGGGGAAAGGGCAATATTGTGGGTGTACGCCCCGACTGCACAGTTGAAATGATTCTCTGGCACTGTATAAAAAGTCCGCCCTTCCGCCGCCAAACGCCAGAAACTGCAGCCGGATGGCTCCGTGCCCTCGAATTTTGTAACGCCGGAGGGAGCCGCCTCTAGAAATGTGACCGCCACGGGCCGCTTTCCGCTTTTTGTCACCGCGGCAACGCGCTGTTCCAATTCTTTCCAGTTTGTACTCGTACTCATGGCTCTTTCTCCTTGAATTATTTAGGCTTCGGAAGAATAGCACACCGGAGATTGCATCTCGTCGATTGCGCTGTGCTCCGAACCGCATGAAATCAGCCTGTTTTGCACATCCCCTAAAAAAAATCGCATTTTTCCCTTACTTTTTGCTGTTTGCCCCTTGCGTTCCCCTTCCGCGTTCGCTATAGTCCGTTGCGGCCCGAGTTTTTTGCAGTAAAAACAACATTTTTCGCACTCGTGGCTGGCCTCGATTCGTTTCGAGGTGGATAGACAACTCAGGAGGATAAGCAGACTAAATGGCAGCCAAGCCTTTGAGCAAAACTAAAATCGTGGCGCACATCGCCGAGAAGGTTGGCACGTCGAAGAAGACGGTTGTGACCTTTTTCGATGAACTGCATAAGCTTGCCGTTAAGGAAGCCAAGGGCAGCGCAGGCAAGTTCGTCATTCCGGGAATTGGCCGTGTAGTAAAGGCGCACCGCAAGGCGCGCATCGGCCGCAATCCCCAGACCGGCGAACAGATCAAGATCAAAGCGAAGACGGTTGTCCGCCTCCGCCCGGCTAAGGCCCTGAAAGACGCCGTTCTGAAGTAGCATTTTTCCCGCAAGGGAAAAGAGTGGAATTCCCAAACCCCCGGAAGCCTGAACAAATCAGGTTACCGGGGGTTTCTCTTTGCTGCGAAGACTTGGTGTGAGGGAAATCACGGGGGTTACAGCGTTTTTACATAAGCGATAACATCCTTGAGCTGTGATGGCTCGAGCTGCTCCTTGAAGGGCGGCATCAACTGGTCGCCGTTTTCGATCCAGGCTTTCAGCGAGTCGTCGGTGATCTTGTTCCCATTCACGGTGAAGGTGCCGCGCTTGTTCAGGCCCTTCAGGCCGGGGCCGATTTTCTTCTGATCGGTATTGTCGTAATGGCAGATGCTGCATTTCTGTTGAAACACGGTTTTACCGCGGCCGACGGCTGCATTCGCGCCGCTGGTTTTCTTGCTGGAATCCTGCGCGTATAGCATTCCCGCGCCGAGCACGACAGCACAACAGATGGCCAAGAGCAAAGTTCCGAAAGTACGATTCACTGTTCCCCCTCGACTGCAAAATAGCGCCCTCTCATTTTGTACGTTCCTGTCCGAAATTTCCACTCGCACCCGTCATTAAGGACAGTTTCACCTGACGCACAGGTAGAACTTTCGTACCTTTGACGTAGCTGCGTTTGTGCGTTCACAATGGGCGCATGAATCAGGAGACTCTGACTCGCGCATGGGAAGTGTTGCAAGACGCTTACCAGGCGCAGATGGAAGGCGACTACGATCGAGCCGTGGAGCTCTATCAATCGTCGCTGGAGTTGCATCCCACGGCGGAAGCGCACACGTTTTTGGGGTGGACTTATCATTTCCAGGGCAAATTGATGGATGCGATTTCCGAGTGCAAGCGCGCCATCGAGCTGGATCCTGATTTCGGCAATCCCTATAACGATATTGGCGCGTACATGATCGAACTGGCGCAGTTTGATGAAGCCATTCCGTGGCTGCAGCAGGCCGTGGAAGCGCGACGTTACGAGCCGAGGCATTTTCCGCACTACAATCTGGGCCGCGCTTATCTTGGCAAGGAAATGTATGGACAAGCGATGCGCTGTTTTCAGGAAGCGCTGAACGTGGAGCCGCGCTACACGCTGGCGCGCCAGGCGCTCGATTCTCTGCGCCGCATGGTCAACTAGCACTTGGCTCGGCAGTTCCTCCTCTACCTGGTTGTACAATCCGGTCATAAATCCACAACAAAAGTGTAGTTGCCAAACCGATCGCAGTGAGCGCCCAGAGAAACAATTGCGGCCGGTGCTGCACTTCGCCAAAACGATGGAGCAAAGCTCCGCCGATTGGTCCGCCCAGGAAAGAGCCAATGCCGAGCGGAAGAAACGCAAATCCCATGTAGGTGCCTTGCTGGCCAGGGGGAGCGAGGCGCGAAATGTAGTCGTAGTAGCGCGGTTGCTGGATGAGCTCGCCAACGGCGATCACAATCAAGGTGGCGTAGACGGCCCACATGCTGGAATGCAGCGCGAGAATCGAAAACGCAACCATGGCAATAAGAGTGCCCAGAACGACAGCGCGAAACGCCGAGATTTTCTGGGTCAACAGGCTGAAAACCACAGTAAAGGCAATGACAATAATTGGACCGATGGAGAGCATCCGCTCGGTGTCTGCTTTGGGGTCGACGTAATCATGAACGTAGATGGGGAGGGTGATGAATTCCTGCCAATACACAATCCAGTAGCCGGAAAAAATCAGCAAGAAGAGCATGAATCTGGGGTTGGAGATCACTTTACCAAAATTGCTGATGGTGACGGCGATGCTCTCGGTGCGTACCTCGTTGGACTTGCGCGGCTCGCGGAAGAAAATCAGCACCGCAAAGAACATCAAGAAGACGCTGGCGGCGGAAACGCGAAACACATTTTCCACGCTCATGTGGCGATGAACCCAAGAGGCGACGAACGGGCCGAGTGCACCACCAATATTTACCAGGGTGTAGTAGATGGAATAGCCGATGGACCTAACGTTGGGACTGGACGCGCGCGCTGTGGTGCCGACAACGCACGGCTTAACCAGGGAGATGCCAAGAGCGGGAAGAATCAGAATGACGCCGACAAAAAGGCCGAGTGGAACGGCGTTGCGGATGGGCGCGAGCCAAGGCGAGCCGATGGATCCAAGCGTGAAGTACGCTGCCGCAAGAATTAGATAGGCCAACGAAAGCGCACGCCGGAACCCGAGGCGATCAGCGATTGCTCCGCCGAAGATGGCAAGAAACCAGACTAGGCCGCCGAAAAGCCCGGAGAGAAAACTGGCGCGCTCGGTGGGGAAATTGAGCGCTTCGTGGAGATAGCGCGCGAGAGAGGCGAAGGCGGCGTAGTAGGAAAGACGCTCGAAGAGTTCGCTGATGTTGGCGACCCAGAAGGGGCGTTCAAAGCCGGTGCGAATTTCAGAGAGCCGCTGCGAAACGTTCATTCACCCTCCACACGGTGGTTAGTGCACACAAGGCGGGAATGATAGCAGAGAGGCGAGCGAGAACAATGCGAAGTGCGAATTTCATATTTAAGTTGGGCGCGCAGCTGAGAAATGGCCCCTACCCCCGTGTTTTTCGTATCAAGGGGAAACAAAGGACTTACGGGAGGAATGTTTGGATGAAGGGGAAACAATGGAGTTAGACGG
Source organism: Candidatus Acidiferrales bacterium (assembly GCA_963782755.1). Taxonomy (GTDB): domain Bacteria; phylum Acidobacteriota; class Terriglobia; order Acidiferrales; family UBA7541; genus Acidiferrum. The sequence goes on along the minus strand of CAWAKR010000016.1, from coordinate 105,623 downwards.
CAAAGAGCGGCAGGAAAGCGAAAACAGGCTAGGAATTATGGCCCAAAATGGGAAATGAGAGGTGTTTGCAGTTGCAATTAAGGATGTGCGACGGGGAAGAGGTTGGAGGCGAATTGCAGAGAGGCCGGGATGTGGGCGGAGAAGTAGGTGTAGTCGTGGCGGCCGGGGTAAAGATGGAATTCGTGGGGGATGTGGCGTGAGGTGAGAATCTTGTCCAGAGCGGTGGCGCCAGCTTCAAATCCGTAGTCGTCCTGATCGCCACAATCGAAATAGATTTTCAGGCCGGCAAGAGTCGCGGTGCGGGCGAGAGTGATGGGGCTGTTCTGCTGCCAAAAGGCGGAATCGAAGGGGCTGCCGAAGACTCCACCGAAGATGCGGGTGCGAGGGGAAGGTGGGGCTGAAGCCACGAACGCAGGGATTTTATCGATGAGCGCGGCGCTGTGGGCGCTGACGGAAGAAAAGAGCTGCGGATGCCGAAAAGCCAGATGGAGCGCGCCGAAGCCGCCCATGGAGACGCCATCGATGGCGCGATTAGCCCGGCCTGGCGAGACGCGATAGCGCTTTTCGATGAAGGGAAAGAATTCCTCGATCAGGAAATCTTCGTAGCGATTCTTGCCATCCTTTGAATTGATGTAGAAACCCGCGCCGCCGTCCGGTGTCGCGATCAGGAAATCCCTTCAATTCGTGGCGATCGCGCATGTCTTCAACCACGTTCCACAAGCCGGAATGGACGAGGAATTGTTCATTGTCTCCGAGGCCGTGGAGAAAATAGAGGATAGGGAAGTGGCGGGCTTTGTCGGCGTCGAAGGAGGGGGGAAGAACGACGCAGTAGGGTACGGAGCGCGCGAGGATTTTGCTGGGGAGGGAATTGCATTCCACGCGGCCGGGGGCGGCGTGGGTGGAAGGTGGATAAGGCAAATAAAGCACAGAAAAAGAGGAAGAGTCGCGCAGCGTTGCAGCGGAAGAGCCCACCCTTTGCAAAAGGCGCAAAGGATGGGGCACCCTCAAGGACTTTTGGCATTGCCGCAACATTACTCATAGCGGAGGGCGTCGACGGGATTGAGCTTGGCGGCACGAGAAGCAGGATAGAGGCCGGCGGCGAGACTGACAAGGATGGCGAAAGCAATGGCGGAGAGAATCAGCCACCAGGGAACGGAAGAAAGTTCGATGGGGTTTAGATTCTGGCGTTTGAGATAGACGTTGGTGCCGAAGGTGAGCGCGCGGCCAATGCACCAGCCGAAGAGAACGCCAAAGATGCCGCCGAAGAAACCCATCACTCCGGCTTCGACAAAGAAAAGTTGCTGGACATCGGAATCGGCAGCACCGAGTGCTTTCAGGACGCCAATTTCGCGGCGACGTTCGAGAATGGCCATGACGAGGGTGTTGACGATGCCAAGCGTGGCGACGGCAAGTGCGAGGCTTCCAAAAATTCCGAGTAGTAGATCGAAGACGGAGAAGAAGGTGCGGAGGGATTTGCTGGCGTCGAGAAGCGAGAAGGCGGCAAAGCCCATGGACTTGATGGAGGTTTCGAGGGCTTCGACTTGCGATGGCGATTTGGCGCGGACGGAAAGCGAAGGATAAGTGGTTTTGTTGGCGGTGTTGTCGCGCACGATGTCGCGAAGATCGTTGACCTGCGCGGCGCGGAGCGTGGAGGCGGTGTTGAGAGGCATGAGCAGTCGAGCGTTGCCATAGCCGCCGAATCCTTGTGCGGGTTCGGTTTCCACGATGCCGACGATTTTCAGCCGAAGCTCTTTAGGGACGACAGAGAAGCCTCCACCAGAGGAATCGGGTGTGTTGCCGGGCGCCGCGTTCTCTGCGGAAGCGGGAAGGGCTTGGCGCTCGGCGTAGCGAAGGACGAGTTCCTTTCCAACGAGAGACGAGGTGTTGTCGGGTGCCAGATCCTTGGCAAATTCGATCTGGAGTATGGCTTCATTTGCGGCGGAGGAAGAAAAGAAATTTCCGACCATGCCATCGAATGAGCCGGAATTTTTGGAAGAGTCTGGCATGCCGGCGACTACCGTGGCGAAAGGCTTGTTGTTGAAACGAACTTCGGTGAAGAAACGGACCTGCGGGATAGACCTCGATTACGTTGGGAAGTTTCTCGATTTCGTGGCGCGCGTCTTCGTCAAGCGCGCGGGGCGGCTTGTCGGAGTCGGCGTTTGCGTCGCGCCGGGGTGGCCCACCCATGCCACGAAAATTATTCTTGGGAGTGACGATCACGGTGTCGAAGAGGCCGCTTTGCGAAAGGCGCTTGGAAGCAAGTTCCTGCAAGCCGACGCCGAGCGAGAGCATGGCGACAAGAGAAGCGACGCCGACGGCCACACCGAGAGTGGTAAGCGTGTTGCGAAGGATGGCTTCGCGGAGATTGCGGAGGGCGAGATCGGTGAGGTCGCGCGGTTTCATGAGACCTGCTCCCGTGTAGCGGCGGAAGTGGAGAGAAGCTTGCCGTCGCCCATGATGGCGAGGCGATCGGCAAACCGCTCGGCCAGCGGGCGTTCGTGGGTGACCATGACGATGGTCATGCCCATAGTGCGTTGCAATTCGCGGAGAAGCGTAAGGATGGATTCACCGGTGGCGGAATCGAGATTGCCGGTGGGCTCATCGGCAAGAAGAATTTTGGGGCGATTGACGAGGGCGCGGGCGATAGCTACACGTTGCTGCTCGCCGCCGGAAAGTTCGGTGGGGCGATGACCGAGCCGATGGGTGAGGCGAACGCGTTCGAGTGCTTCACGCACGCGCGCGGGGCGATCGGCGCGATCGATTTCGGCGAGGCGCAGCGGGAGTTCGATGTTTTCTTCGAGCGTCATGCGGGGGAGCAGGTGGAAGGATTGAAAGATCATGCCGACGGTGGTGCAGCGATAACGGGCCAGTTCGAGCGAAGAAAGCGTGGCGAGATTGTGGCCATCGGCGAGGATGGAGCCGAAGGTGGGGCGGTCGAGTCCAGCGATGAGATTGAGAAGTGTGGATTTGCCAGAGCCAGAAGAGCCGAGAAGCGCGAGAAACTGGTTGGCGGGGATGGAGAGGGAGACGTCGTCGACGGCGCGCACGCTGGTTTCGCCCATGGTGTAGTGGCGGGAGATGTGTTCGAGCTGGATAGCGATTTCGGCGGTGGGCATGGGGTTGAGATTGGTTCGCAGTTGGCGTCATTAATGATACGCCGGGAGTGGCTCCTTTATTTCATGAGGCTGAGAGTTTGATGCGCGAGAGAGATGGGCGGTTGGGAAGCGGGGAATGGGCGTAGAATGCGGCGGGATAGTGGAGATTGGCGGAGGTGAAGCATGGCTGCGATTGAAGGGAAGGAAGCGGTGGCGTGGATCAATACGTATGTAGAGAAAAAGGGGCCGAAGCTGTTGCCGGTGGCGGAGGGATTGCGGAGGCTGGTGAAGAAGACGGTGGCGGGAGTGAAGGAGTCGGTGAATCCGTGGAAGATACCGACGTTTGCGTCGAATGGACCAATGTGTTTTTTCATGGTGGGGAAAAATCATGTCACGTTTGGATTTTTGCGCGGGACAGTCGCTGAAGGATCCGGCGGGACTGCTGGAAGGAACGGGAAAGAATTTGCGGCATGTGAAGTTGCGGACGGTGGAGGATCTCAAAAGGCCGGAGTTGAAGAAGTTGATTGTGGAGGCGGCGAAGTTGAATAAGAAGGAGCCGATGGTGGGGATGAAGGTGGCGCGTTGAGAAGTTTGATGGCGAGAGCGGAGCGATGATGAGGATTGCGGCGGTGGTGATGGTGGCGGGAATGTTGATAGGAGTGGAGGCTTGGGGGCAGAAGCCGCCGCTGATGGCGGAGAAGGATGTGGCGGCGTTAGCGAATGAGATTAGTGGAGAGACGGCGAAGAGCAATCTGGAAGGGATCGCGCGGTTTCACCGGCAGCGCGGGTCGAAGGGATTTCATGAGGCGGCGGAGTTGGTGGCGGAACGGTTGCGGGCGTATGGGTTGAGCGATGTGGCGATACTGCAATTTCCAGCGGATGGAAAGATTTTTTACGGGACGCAAAGGTCGCGGCCGGCCTGGGATGCGGAGTTTGGAGAACTGGCCGAAATCGCCTCGGATATGGACGCATGCAACAAGGTAGCTGCGAGACTTTGAAACAGAAAAGCATGGACCGGAATGACCCCATGGCTTCAACTGTACTTCTGGTCTCTAGATGGTGTGACTATCGCGAGTTACGACGCGGAACCGGTGGTTTTGGCGGAAGACAGTGAAAGTGCGGATGTGAAAGCGGAGTTGGTGGATGTGGGCGAAGGGACAAAAGAGAGTGACTACGCGGGGAAAGAGGTGAAGGGAAAGATCGTGCTGGTGAGCGCGCAGCCGGGGGCGGTGCAGGATTTGGCAGTGGGAAAATTTGGTGCCGTGGGGATTGTCAGCTACGCGCAGAATCAGAAGACGGCCTGGTCGGGAGAGAACCTGGATGCGATCCGGTGGGGGCATCTGGAGACGTTTTCGGCGAACAAGACGTTTGCGTTCATGGTGTCGTTGCGGACGGCGCACGCGTGGCAGGCGCGGTTGGAAAAAGGAGACACAATTCGACTGCATGCCGTGGTGAGGGCGGGTCAGCATGTCGGAAATTATGAAGTGGTGACGGCGACGATTCCTGGTGCCGATGCAAAATTGAAAGAAGAGGAGATCGTGTTTTCGTGCCACCTGGATCATCAGCGCCCAGGAGCGAACGATAACGCCAGCGGATGTGCGGCGATTCTGGAAGTGGCGCGGACGCTGAACAAATTGATCGACGGATGGAAAGTTGGCTCGCCCGGCGCGGACGATTCGGTTTGTGTTTCCGCCAGAGATTGAAGGGACGATGGCGCTGCTGACCTCGAAAGAAGCAGTCGCGGATGAGCCAAGTAGAATTGGCGCGGATGGCGATCCTGTTCGAGCTTCACTACTAGTGCCCTTGTCTTTCACGCAAAAAATCAAAGCAGTAGTGCACATGGACATGGTGGGAGGAGGCCCGGAAACAAAGGCGGTGTTTCATGTGACGCGGGGGCCGATGAGTTTGCCGTCGTTTGTGCATGATGTGGCGTGGGCGTTTGCGGAGTGGGTGAACGAGGAGAGCTATGAATTTGCGGCGACGGGGAAGGCGGAGTATCCGCTGGTATCGACGGAGGGTGGGCGCGACCCGCTGCGGGCGGAGTATTCAGCGTACTCGATGGGAAGTGACCACGATGTGTATCAGGATTCATCGTTTGGGATACCGGCGATTTATCTGAATGATTGGCCGGACCGGTATATACACACGAATTTTGATACAGCGGCGAATATTGATCCAACGAAGTTGAAGAGGGCGGCGTTTATTGGAGCGGAGAGCGGGTATTTTTTGGCGCAGATTGGCGAGGACAGTGCAATGGAGATACCGACCATCGTAGAGCAAGGTCGGCACTTTCGCACTGCGGAGTTCGACAGGCGAATTCTCCAATTGACCCCGGCGCAAAAGTCACAAATGCGAGAGTCGTTTCTGGAAAACGAAGTCGCGATCACTGGCTCGCCTCGCGGCATGATTCCGCGCACGCTCGCTCAGTCCGAGGTGTCTTTTGAAAGTTCCTGGTCGTTGGTGCAGATGGCGAATCGAGCGCGTGAGAAATCCAACGCGACGGGAGAAGGGTTATTGAAGGTCAAGCGACGGGCAGACCTTAAGGGACCGATGACAGTGTTTGGGTATGACTATTTTGAGGCGGAATGGGCGAAGCGGGGGCATACGACGCAGCCGAAGTTGTTGGAGTATGCGGGATTGTGGGGCGGCGGCGAGGAGTATGCATATGAAGTGTTGAATTTTGCGGATGGGAAGAGGAATGCGCAGGAGATGCGGGATGCGGTATCGGCGGAGTATGGGCCTGTGCCGCTGGAGTTGGTCGTGGAGTATCTCAAGGCGCTGCAGGAGATTGGGGTGGTGGAAGCGGTGAAGTGAAGTGGTGGGATTTGGATCGTGAACCCAAGAGGGCACCGAGCTATCGTGCCCCTACGCCAGACAGGTTTGAGAGAAATGCGTTTTAAACGGGTGGTATGCCGGCGCGGTGGCGGGTGGCGTCGGTGATGTTGGCGCCGGTCAGGAGGAGGACGGCAGAGCCGGATGGCGCGGGAGCGGAAAATGCGCCACAGGATTTTAGGTAAGCGGCGGTGGCAGCGGCGCCGGCGGGTTCGGCGATGAGGCTGGCGCGGGTGTAGAGAAGACGGATGGCGTCTAGCATTTCGTCTTCGGTGACGAGGATGACGTCATCGACCAGTTCGCGGATTTTTTCTACGTTGTCGGGTTCGGGAGTGCGCGTGGCGAGACCATCGGCAATGGTGTCGCAGGTATCGGTCGGAACAGGGCGGCCTGCTTTCCAGGATAGATAGTAAGAAGGGGCCCGTTCGGCCTGGACGCCGATGATTTTCACGGCGGGTTTCGATTGCTTAATGGCGGCGCCGACGCCACGAACTAAGGCAGTGTCTCCCATGGGGACGTAGATCGCAGCGACATCGGGTAATTGAGCGAGAATTTCCAGGCCGATGGTGGCGGGGCCGGCGAGAAGATCGGGGTCCGTAGCATCGTTCAAAAAATAGACGCCGGGGCGAGAAGAATAATTCTGCGCTTCAAGGAAGGCGTGGGCGAGATCCTCTCCCCCGGATTCGACGATGCGCGCGCCGAGATCGGCAATTTTCTTGCGTTTTACCGGATTCGGATTTGCAGGGAGAAAAATCGTGGCGCGGATGCCGAGAGTTTTTGCGGCCCAGGCCACCGCAGCCCCGTGATTGCCGGTGCTGGAGGCAGTGACTTCGGTGATGCTGCGGCGCTTCAAAGTCGTTGCCAAAGCGTAGAGGGCGCCTCGCGGTTTGAAAGAAGCGGTGGGGAGATCGGATTCGAGTTTGAGGAAAGCGTTGGCATAAAAACCGGCGCTACCTGCGGCGAGAATGGGCGCCTGGATGAGGCGTGTTGGCGGGAAATAAGAAGCGAGTAGTTGTTGGGCTTCGTGGATGGCGGTGAGAGTTGGTTCGACGGCCATGGAATGATTGAAACACTTGTGGGGGAGAGTTGTCTAAAGAGAAGAATCGGTTTCTTGAAGAGGAGTAGGAGGCGGCGTATTTGGAAATTTGAACCTGGGAGATTCTCCGGGAGTACACTGAAGTGGACTATGTTGATGTGCTAGCATCGGGAATTGGTGCGGGGCAGGAAATCGAACGGACGATTGGAAAGTAACAAGCGAAGCCCAAGAAGGGCACGATCTATCGTGCCCCTACAAAAACCAAAACTATGAAGGCGGCGCTTCGAGGCTCGGGGTAAAAGAGAAGCCGCCCCTACGAAGTAACGAGCGAGCGGGAGCGCGAGTTAATGGCTACGACGATGAGGGCATTGCGGAAGACGGCAGCGGCGAAGGGCTTGCAGATGGAGACGGTGCCGGTGCCGTCGATCGGACCTGGAGACGTGCTGGCGCGCGTGAAGGCTGCCTCGATTTGCGGAACGGATCTGCATATTTATGGATGGGACCGCTGGTCGCAGGGACGCATCAAGCCGCCGGTAACCCTGGGACACGAGTTTTGCGGTGTCGTCGAGCAGGTAGGTGAGGAAGTAACCGCGTTGAAGGTGGGAGATTTTGTCAGCGCAGAGATGCACGTAAATTGCGGGCATTGCCATCAGTGCCGTCTGGGTGAAGCGCACATCTGCCAGAACCTGAAAATTATCGGGATCGACCAGGACGGAGCATTTGCGGAGTTTGTGAAAATTCCGGCGACAAATATCTGGAAGCTCGATTCGGCGATTCCGGAACATTACGGAGCGATTCTGGATCCGCTGGGAAACGCCGTGCACACGGTTTTGGCGGGAGCGATTGCCGGACAGACGGTAATCGTGACGGGTTGCGGGCCAATTGGATTGATGTCGATTGCGGTGGCGAAGGCCTGCGGAAGCTCCACAGTGTTTGCGACGGAAACTAACGAACATCGCCGGAAGATGGCGAAAGAGATGGGCGCGGATTTTGTGCTGAATCCCGCGTCGGAAGATGTGTTAAAAAAAATTCTGGAGGCCACGGGTGGGACCGGGGTGGATGTGCTGTTGGAGATGAGCGGGCATCCAGCGGCGATTCAGCAGGGATTCAAGGCTCTGCGCGCAGGGGGAAGAGCCTCGCTGCTGGGAATACCGACGGAAGCCGTGCAACTGGATCTGGTGCAGGACGTAATTTTCAAGGGCGCGACGGTGCAGGGAATTTACGGACGGCGGATGTATGGCACCTGGGTGCAGATGACGGCGCTTTTGAAGGCGGGCCGCGTCAACCTGGAGCCGCTGTTCGGAGAGCGGATGGAACTGGAAGGATTTGAAGCGGCGTTTGCAAAATTGCAGGGCGGACTGGCGGGGAAGATCCTTCTGTATCCGAATGGAATGAAGAAATAGCAGTACGGATCGCCGCAGAGGCCACAGAGAGAACGGAGAATTGGGAGATTGGGAATGAGTGAATCTGGAGTCACAGAGTACAAGAACAGAATCCACTGCAGTATGTGAGTGAAACGCTGGCGGACCTGCGTGCGAAGGGTGTGGCGCCGAAATTACGCGTGCTGGAAGGTGAACAGAAGCCGCTTTGCGTGTTTGATGGTCGCGAGGTAATCAACCTGGCGTCGAACAATTATCTGGGACTGACTTCAGACAAACGGTTGCGCAAGGCTTCGCTGGAAGCAGTGAAAAAGTTTGGCGTTGGCGCAGGCGCGGTGCGGACGATCGCCGGAACCATGAAGATCCACATGGAACTGGAAGAGCAAGATCGCGAAGTTCAAGAATGTAGAAGCGTGTGTGGTGTTCCAATCGGGGTTCACGGCGAATGCGGGCACGGTGTCGGCGGTGTTGGGCAAAGAAGATCTGATTATCTCGGACGAATTGAATCACGCGTCGATCATTGATGGCGCGCGGCTGTCGAGGGCCACGATTAAGGTGTTCAAACACAAGGATGTGGCGGATTGCGAACGGATCTTGCAGGAGAACGCTTCGTTTCCGGGAAAGAAACTGATTATCACGGACGGCGTGTTTTCGATGGATGGAGATATCGCACCGCTGCCGCAGTTATGCGACCTGGCGGATAAGTACGGCTGCATCATGATGGTGGATGACGCGCATTCTTCCGGCGTGCTGGGCCGCGGCGGACGTGGAACGATTGATCATCTCAATTGCCACGGTCGCGTGCACATTCAGGTAGGCACATTGAGCAAGGCAATCGGATCGATGGGCGGATATGTGTGCGGCTCGCGGGACCTGATCGATTATTTGTATTTGCGTGCACGGCCGTTTTTGTTTTCGACCTCGCATCCACCGGCAACAGCCGCGGCTTGCGCGGCTGCGTTCACGTTACTGGATTCACCGGAAGGGGAAAAGCTGGTGAAGAAGTTGTGGGCCAACACAAAATATTTCAAGCGGGAATTGAAGAAGCGTGGATTTCAATTCAAGGCCAGCGAGACGCCGATTATTCCGATTCATGTGGGTGATGCCGCCAAGGCCTTTGAATTTTCGAGGAAATTATTTGATGCGGGAGTGTTTGCACCGGCCGTCGGGTTTCCGACGGTGGCAGAAGGAAAGGCACGGCTGCGTGCGATTGTTAGCGCGGCACACAAACGGGAGCATTTGTTGAAGGCGGCCGATATTCTGGCGGAAGTGGCGCGGCCTTTGGGGATCGTCAGCTAGCGGTCTTTGCCTTGAGCCGAAAGCGGCGGCGGGACTGCCGCAGGTCCAAAGCAGTCCTGTATACTCGCGCGATGGCTGCGAAAGAACAAACAACGAAGAAGCTGTTTCTGGTAGATGCGATGGCGCACATCTACCGGGCGTTTTACGCGCCGATGATGCGCATGAATGCCCCGAGCGGAATCCCTTCTAAAGTCCCCTTCCTGTTTTCAAATATCGTGAAGCGATTGCTGAAGGATTACCAACCGGACTACATCGGGATCGTGTTCGATACCAGCAAGCCGACATTTCGCGACAAGCTGTTCGAGCAATACAAGGCACAACGGCAACCGATGCCGGATGAGATGAAGGTGCAATTGCCGTACGTGCGGCGGTTGTGCGATGCGATGCGTCTGCCGATCCTGGAATTCGACGGATTCGAGGCCGACGACGTCATCGGCACGATGGCGAAGCAGGCCGCAAAGCAAAAACTGGATGTGCTGGTGATTTCGAACGACAAGGACATGATGCAGCTGGTAACGCCAGGCGTACGCATTCTGCGAACGGGATCGGGCGGTGCGAAGGCAGACGTCATTGTCGACGAGAAAAAAGTCGAGGAAATTCTGGGAGTGCCGCCAAGCAAAGTGATCGATCTGATGGCGCTGTTAGGCGACACGGTTGACAACATTCCGGGCGCGAAAGGAATCGGCGAAAAAGGCGCGACGGAATTGATTCAGAAGTATGGAAGCGTGGAAAACGCGCTGAAGCATGCGGATGAAGTGACGAATAAGAGATATCGCGAGGCGCTGCAGCAACAAGTTGAACAGGTGATGATGAGCAAGAAACTGGCAGCGATCGAGACCGACGTGCCGCTGCCACTGGACTTGAACCAGTTGCAAGTGCGCGAGCCCGACCCCGCGGCGCTTGGCGTGCTGTATCGCGAACTTGGATTCAATTCATTGCTGAAGGAATTACTGGCGTCGGGCGCGGCAGCAAGTGCAGGAGAAGGCGCGACTGAAAGCGCAACTGAGGGAGCTGGTGGGGAGACTGCCGAGAAGAAAGACTACAAGCAGTTCGGAAACGTAGACGAATTTCGCGAGTACTTGAAAAAAGTGCCGGCGAAGAATGCGCTGGCGCTGTGGCTGAATCTGGATATGGGAGAGCGCGAGTCGGAGGGCTTCGGAACTCCAGTGGTTTCGGTGGAAGTTTCTTCGGGAGATGGAGAAGGGCGCGCGATCTGGGTGGACGAAAAAGGCGAGGCATTGAAGGCGCTAGAACCCGTCTTGCAGGACAAAAAGCGGCGCAAGATTGTGCACGACCCGAAGCTTTTCCATTTGCTCGGCGGAAAGGCAGAAGGCATCGAGCATGCAACGCAACTGTATTCGTATTTATTGAAGCCCACGACCGCGAACCACAATTTTGTGGATGTCGTGTTCCGGCAATTCAATGTGCCGATGGGCGGTGGAGCGGGAGAACGCGCGGATTATCTGCAGCGGCTGGGGCCTGCCCTGCGGGTGCAAGTAGTAGAACAGAAGCTGTTGGATGTGTACGAAAAGATCGATTTGCCGCTGGCGCCGGTGCTGGCGGAAATGGAGCGCATCGGAATTCGGGTAGACCCGAAGGCGCTGGAAAAGATGTCGCAGTCGATGGAAAAAGAGGTGCGCCGACTGGAGAAGGAGATCTGGAAACTGGCCGGCGCGGAATTCAATGTGAATTCGCCGACGCAACTGGCAGAAATACTTTTCGACAAACTGAATTTGCAGCCGCCAACGCGAAGAGGCAAGGGGAAGGTGCGTTCAACGGCGGCAGACATTCTGGAAGAGATGTCTGACCAGCATGAATTGCCGAAGAAGGTGATCGAGTACCGCGAGATCGCAAAGCTGAAGTCGACCTATGTGGATGCGCTTCCGAAGTTGATTCACAAGGAGACGGGTCGGCTGCATACGAGCCTGTCACAAACGGGAACAGCGACCGGACGGCTGAGCTCGAGCGATCCGAATCTGCAGAATATTCCGGTGCGGAGCGAATTAGGACGTGAGATTCGGGCGGCGTTCGTGGCAGAAAAGGGGAAGGTGCTGCTTTCAGCGGATTATTCGCAGATTGAATTGCGGATCATGGCACATTTCTCGCGCGATCCGGTACTGGTGGAAGCGTTTCGGAATGGCGAAGACATTCATGCGCGAACGGCGCAGGAAGTGTTTGGGGTAGGACCGCTGGGGCAAACAGGTGAACACCGTCGCGCGGCGAAAGCGATCAACTTCGGAATTATTTACGGATTGTCGGCATTCGGTCTGGCGCAGCAGTTGGGGATTCCGCAGAAAGAAGCGGCGCAGTTTATTAACGCGTATTTCTCGCGCTATCGCGGCGTGAAGGAATACCTGGATAACATTCTGGTGGAAACGAGAATGACGGGTGTAGCGAAGACGCTGTTTGGAAGGATCCGGCCTATACCAGAGATTAATGCCACGCAGATGCAGTTGCGGAATTTTGCGGAGCGCACGGCGCTGAATTCGCCGCTTCAGGGCACAGCCGCGGATCTGATCAAGCTGGCGATGATCGCGATCGACAAGCGATTGGCGAAGGAAAAATTGACCTCGCGGATGATCTTGCAGGTCCACGACGAATTGTTGTTTGAGGTACCGGAAAAAGAGCGCAAGGCACTAGAGAGACTGGTGAAGGAAGAGATGGAAGGCGTGCACAAGCTGATTGTGCCGCTGGTAGTGGAAGTCGGCGTGGGGCCGAACTGGCGAGACATGGATTGATGAGTTGAGCGCGGGCCGCCGCGCGATTAACACCTGTACCAAAGAGCAGGAAGCAGATAGGGCAAGTTCATTTGCCCGCCACAATTGCAGGAAATCCCGCGTGCTAGCCTGAGCGTGGCAGTGCACTGCCGGGAGACCTCATGCGTCAAAACCATCTTTATGTGTCGATACTGATTGCAGGGCTATGGCTGGCAGGTTGCAGCGGTTTGAACGATTACAAGCACAGCGGTGGCGGGGGAGGCACGGGCTCAACCAACATTACGATCAGTCCGTCGACAGCCACAGTGCCAACCTTTGGGACGCAAGCGTTTACGGCAACCGTGAGTGGACAATCGAACGCCGGGGTGACGTGGCAGGTAAACGGGATTACCGGTGGGAGTTTGACGACCGGCTACATCTCGAGCAATGGCACATATGTAGCGCCGAGCGGCGTGCCGACGAAATCGGACGGAAGTGGTGACAGCACAGTCACGACGGTGACGGTGACGGCGATTTCGCAAGCGAACAGTGGTCTGGTGGCAAACGCCACCGTTACGGTGTCGTCGCTGAACAAGAACGTGCAGAGTGGCGCAGTAAAACTGGGAACGTCCGGCGGAAACGTCAACGACACGAATGGAAACTTCTGTTGCGGCGGGACCCTGGGTTCGCTAGTGGTGCGGAACGGAACGTACTACATCTTGAGCAACAATCACGTGCTGGCCAAGAGCGATAGCGGAATAACGGGTGACGCGATCAGCCAGCCGGGGACGATTGATTCGCCAACAACGTGCACGACCACAGGAACGTCAACAGTGGCGAACTTGTCTGAATTTTTTAACCTGGAGACGGGGCCAAATCCGAAAGTAGATGCGGCGCTGGCGCAGATCATGAACGGACAGGTAGACACTGCGGGAAACATTTTGTTGCTGGGATCGACAGCCACGAATGGCACGCCGGATCCGGGTGCGCCCCATGCAGGGACGGGTGTGACGGCTAGCGTGAGCCAGGCAGTGGTGAAGAGCGGGAGGACAACGGGGCTGACGTGTTCTTCGGTGCTGGCCACGAATGTCTCCGCGAATGTGGACTACTACCGGCACTGTGGTGATACGACAAAGGCGTTTACGGTGAGTTACACAAATCTGGTAGCGGTGGCGGGTGGAAATTTCAGTGCCGGCGGCGATTCTGGATCGTTGATCGTGGCGCAAAGCACGGCAGATCCGGTGGCGCTATTGTTCGGTGGCTCAGACACGGACACCGTAGGAAATACGGTGAGTGACGTGCTGTCGGCATTTCCAGGTGCGGGAAATGCGACGCCATCGTTTGTGGGCGGCGCCGCGCATCAGGTGATTGGATGCACATTGCCGGCTGCACCGCAATCCACAATGGTGCTCAAGACTGCACAAGTGGCGGCACAAGCAATGCAGGCGGCTTCCATAGTGCGCGACGCGCGGGCGCCGGAATTGCTGGCAAACGCGAGTGTGCATGCGATCGGACTGGGACGGAGTTATGACAATCCCGGTCAGGCCGCGATTCTGCTGTTTGTCAGCCGGGGGAGCTCGCCAGCAACAATTCCGCAAATCCTGGACGGAGTCCGCACGCGCGTGATCGAGGGCGATGCATGGAATTACCGCGGGCTATTGTCGGCGGAAGAGACGGTGCAGATGGTTAAGGGATTGGCGGCGCCACGACTGGTATATGAATTGCGAGCCGGTGAACTGGAGCGAGCAGAAGCGGTGCACGCCGTGCATGCGCCGGAACTGTTGAAGAACAGTGATGTGATGGGCGTGGGGATTAGCTCGAGCGTGGATTCGCCGGGAGAAGCGGCCTTGCTGGTGTATTTGAAACACGGAGCGGCGCAAGGTGCGTTTCCTGCGTCGATTGATGGAGTGCGGACGCGCCTAAGGGAGTCCAGCCCATTTGTGGCGGGGCGAGACAATAATGGCGACAACGCACCCAGAGGATGCAAAGCGGCGACTATTATTCCTACCCTGGCAGATGACGCAAAGCTGTGACAGAGCGCACAACGCGGCAGAGCGCACAACCCTATACTGATTGCGTATGTCGGAGCGTTGAGAAGCTTCAATTCAGAAACGTGCAGGCGTAGAATCAGCCTAGATACGGTTTTCCTCGCTCCAGTCATAGTATTGGTAACAGGGGGTGTGTATGCGCCGTGTAATGATTCTGCTTTGTGGAATTCTGCTTGTCAGCTTCAGCGCTATCCTTGCACAGCAAAAAGATACGAAGGAAAAACCGAAGGAAGCCCAAGCGGCGGAGCCCGCGCCCGCGCCAGTGCCAACGGATGCGGCGGCGAAGGTGAACCCGGTCAAAGCGACCCCTGAAGGAATCGCCTCGGTAACCAAGTTGTATGGATACCATTGCGCGATGTGCCATGGAAAAGATGGAGATGGAAAAGGGGACCTGGCTGTGGATATGAAGCTGGGCCTGCACGATTGGCGCGACCCCAATACCATCGCGAAGATGAGCGATGGTGAGTTGTTCTACATCATCACGAACGGCAAAGGGAAGATGACGGGTGGTGAAGGCGACCGAACGAAAGAAGAAGTGCGGTGGAACCTGGTGAACCTGGTCCGCTCGTTTGGCAAGAAGGCCGAGTAGTCGAGCCCAAATATTACGGAAATAGTTTGAGAGACAGGGCGCTCCGAAGGCGGAGTGCCCTATTGTTTTGATGAGGGCAATGTTTTGGCATAAAGTGAAACAGATGGCAGGGATATTCAGGAGGATGATATGGCGCATGCGGAGAAGTTTCTAGCGATAGTAAATGATGCAAAAAAGCGGGTGAAGGAAACGAATGTTGCCGACGTAAAGCGGAGAATGGATGCGGGAGAGAAGTTTGTGCTGGTGGATGTTCGCGAAGAGAGTGAATGGGCAGCGGGACATCTGCCGGGGGCGATCCACCTGGGCAAAGGCATCATCGAGCGCGATATCGAGGCGAAAGTACCGGACGCGGGGGCAAAACTGATTTTGTACTGCGGCGGCGGATTTCGATCGGCATTGAGCGCAGATAACCTGCAGAAGATGGGCTATACGCAATGTGGAATCGATGGACGGCGGATGGAAAGGCTGGACTTCCGCAGGGCTGCCAACGCAGAAAGGTTAGCATCGCCCCTTTGGGCGGAGATTTGTCAGCTGCCAAAAATGTTGGTATTCAAGAAGTCGTTGCGGAATTTTCCGCGCGGATCGTAGAGGGCGGCCAATTTTGTAAAGTCAGGCAGTTTCCCATAAATAGATTTCAAGACTGCCGGAGACGTGGTGAAGAGCTTGCCCCAGTGGGGCCGGGCGCGAAACGGCGCGAGCTCCTTTTCGATTGCGGGAAGAAGTTTACTTACGGCCGGCCAGTCCTGCTTCCAGGTGAAGTGGATGGTCACGCAGGATTGTTTGTAGCAGGGACTCATCCAGAGATCGTCCGCGGCAATGGCGCGGATTTCAGAAATTAACAGGTGGGGAGTGATCTGGTCGCGAAGTCTCTCGATAGCCAGGATGGCTTCGACGGCATGCTCGCGGGGCACAAAGTACTCTGACTGCAATTCCTTTCCGGCGCTTGGTGTGAAGCCCATTTTAAAGTGGGGCAAACGCTCGTACCACGGGCCGGGCACGCCCATCTGCTCGGTACAGTTTTCAGCGGAAAGCTCGGCGATGGGGTGTAAGTTTTTGGTGGCGCGGGTAGCACCGAAGAATGTTGGGGCAGCGTCAAACGATTTGCCGTTGTCGACACGGCTCTTGATCCAAACCTCGTTCATACGTTTCTTTTGCCAATCGGTGAAAAGGCTAACGCTATAGGCGCTAGCCTCGATTTCGCCGAAGTGTTCCTTGAATTCATCGACGGGCAGGTTTTCGTAAACGTACTGGCGAACCAAAAAGGTTGGCTGAAGGTTCAGGGTGAGCTTGGTGATGACCCCGAGAGCGCCGAGGCCAACGACTGCGCCAGGAAACGTGTCACGGTCCTGCTGACGCGATAATTTCACAACTTCGCCCGCGGCATTGACGAATTCCAATGCGGAGACAGCAGTAGCCAGGTTTCCATTTTTCTCGCCAGAGCCATGGGTGGCGGTGCTGCAGGCGCCTGCAACGGAAATATGCGGCAGAGAAGCCAGATTGTGCAGGGCAAATCCCTTGTTGTGCAGGTAGGGAGACAATTGGCCGTAAGTAATGCCAGCTTCGATAGTGACGGTTGACGCATGCGTGTCAAGTTGAATCACTTGGTCCATGCTTTTCAGCGAAAGGAGATGGTGAGTGCTATCAGCAATGTTGTTGAAGCAGTGCCGCGTACCGAGGACTTTGAGATTGTTTTCGCGTTTAACGTATTGCTGAACCCGTTGAATTGAATTGACGGCGTTGAGGCGGTCGGTGCTGTAGACGAGATTGCCGGCCCAGTTTGTGAGCGGGGCGCTAAGAGCCGAGGTAAACATCGGAGAGACGATACGATTTGCCGCAATTGCTGCGAAGAGCTTCACAAAAGTTCGTTTGTTCATAGCGTTCCCCCAATAGACGCCTGCACATGAAACCCTCGAACGCCGGGTGTGTCAACGGCAAAATCAATGTTCTTAGCTGATGGGAACGACCAGATTGGTGAAGGGTTCGCAGGCTAGCTGGACCGATACGGTCAACGTCTCGAGTTGCAAAAATTGGCTGGGGCGGAAGGATTCGAACCTTCACCGTCCTCATTAACAGTGAGGTGTCCTACCAGTTGGACCACGCCCCAGCGGTGTGTGCGGCTGCTTCGGAGAAAGCGAAGCAGGATAGGCTCCGCCACAAGACGAAGACTGACTACAAAAGAATAACAACGGCAGGAAGCATGAGCAAGAGTCGATGTTTTGGATGGGAGCATAAATAAAATTAATCCAAGGAGAAGTCAATAACGGAGCTGATATGCGAAAAGCTATGCAGAAGATAAAGATGATGAAAGAGAAATAGCTGATTTTGGGAAGAATTCGGAAGAAACGAAGCGTTCGGAAGTGCCAATTCGGAACGTTTGAAGGAAACGAGTGATTCGAAACAAATCATCAGCAAAAGAACGGTCGGAGGCAGGCGTTGCTTTCGAGTTGCATTCGTGAGGAAATTATTGGAAACTTATCGGTCGCTGGGTGACCCGGACAGACGCTATCCGGTTTAAGAGTGGAAAAATTTCCGAAAATACTGCCCGATCGGAAACTTTGACGACTCAAGCGTAACGACGACATGGCTCAAATTTTCGATCGCAGTGCAAATTTTCTTGCGCGATTCAGTTTGCTGGGGATAGCTGTCCTGGCGGGGCTCGGCCTGACCGGTGTGCTGGTCGTGGCCCGTTCGCCCTATATAACGAATCAAAGAGTTACACGCGACCAACCAGTACAGTTCAGTCACAAGCACCACGTGGGCGATGACGGCATCGACTGCCGTTACTGTCACACCGGTGTGGAGAATTCAGCGTATGCGGGAATTCCACCGACCAAGACCTGCATGAACTGCCACTCGGTGCTGTTCAACAATGTGGGGTATTTGGAGCCAATTCGCGAAAGTTACCGGACAGAGAACTCGATTCATTGGCAAAAAGTACATCGACTGGCAGATTACGTATATTTCAACCACAGCATTCACGTGAATAAGGGGATCGGTTGTTCGTCGTGTCATGGACCGGTGAACGAGATGGCGCTGATATACCAGGCTGCTCCATTAACAATGGAGTGGTGCCTGGAATGCCATCGCAATCCGCAAGTGAACCTGCGGCCAAAATCCGAAATTTACAACATGAGCTGGAAAGCGCCGACGGATCAGGAAGAAGTGGGTAAGAAGCTGGCAACGGATTACAACCTGCGGACGACCGCGGAACTTACCAGCTGTTCTACGTGTCACCGATAACGGACAATATGAGCGACCTGGCCAACAACGAGAAATTACTGCGAATTCTGCAAGGCGCGCCCAGCGTGGAAGACTCCAATGGGCACAAGCACGAATCCGCGCACGAACATGAAGAAGAGCACGAAGCAGAAGATACGACGTTTCATGAAGCAAAACTGGACCTTGCCGCGGTTCGCGACAAACTGAAGCAAAAATCGGGAAAAGAGTATTGGCGGACGCTGGAAGAATTGGCGGAAGATCCGCATTTCGATGCGCTGATGCACCGGGAATTTCCGCGGCAGGCATCGGAGTGGGACGATGCGGTAGATCGCCGCGATTTTCTGAAATTGATGGGCGCTTCGCTGGCGCTGGCAGGGATGGCGGGCTGCGGCCGTCCGGACGAAGCGCATATCACTCCGTATGTAAAGCAGCCGGATGCCATGACGCTGGGCCGCCCGAATTTTTACGCAACGGCGATGCCCCTTCCCGGTGACGCCGTGGGCGTACTGGTCGAGAGCCACGAAGGCCGGCCGACGAAGATTGAAGGAAATCCGGACCATCCGTCGAGCCTTGGTTCCACAAACGCATTTGTACAGGCGTCGATTCTGAATTTGTACGACCCGGATCGCGCGCAGACGGTGATGTATACGGGTGAAATTCGCTCCTGGTCGGCATTTCTGGATGCTGCGCAGTCGTTGACGACCGAAGTAAAAGCAACCAGCGGTGAGAACTTCCGCATTTTGACGGGGAGCGTAACTTCGCCAACGCTGATTTCGCAAATCCGGAAATTGTTGGCTGCCTATCCGAAAGCCAAAGTGGCATCAATGGGAACCTGCGGCAGGTGATGGTGCACGGGAAGGCGCAAAACTAGCGTTTGGACGCGTTGTTAATACGGTTTATGTGCCGGGTAAGGCCAACGTAATACTTTCGCTGGATGCGGATTTTCTGGGGAGTGGGCCCGGTCACATTGCTTATGCAAAACAGTTTGCTCGCCGCCGTAAGCTGGATGGCCCGAACGATTCGCTGAACCGCTTGTATGTGGTGGAACCGACACCGAGTGTGACGGGATCTTCGGCGGATCATCGCATGCCACTGCGGGCCAGCGATGTGGAACTGTTCGCGCGCGCCCTGGCAGCAGAAATTGGGGATCGGTGGAAGCGCACCTTTGAGCGGTGAAGCCGCAAAATGGCTTGACACGGTTGCGGCGGATTTGCAGAAAGAGCACGGCGCATCGCTGGTGGTGGCAGGTGAATATCAGCCCGCGTCTGTGCACGCGCTGGCGCATGCGATCAACGCGAAGCTTGGCAACGTTGGCTCGACTTTGTATTACACGGAGCCGGTGGAAGCAGAACCGGTGGGAAACGCAGATTCTCTGCGAGAGCTCTGCGCGGATATGGCGCACGGAAAAGTGGATTTGCTGCTGATTCTGGGCGGGAATCCCGTGTATGACGCGCCCCATGATTTTGAGTTTTCGCTCAAAGCTCGGGAAAGTACACTCCAGCGTACATTTAAGCTCTCACTACGACGAAACTTCGCGCTATTGCAAATGGCATATTTCCGAATCGCATTTTCTTGAGACGTGGAGTGATGCACGCGCCTTTGACGGGACCGCGAGTATTCTCCAACCGCTGATTTCGCCGCTCTATTACACGCGTTCCGCGCATGACGTGCTGGCAGCATTCAGCGATAAGCCCGGCATGCCGGCGTATGACGCGGTGCGCGGTTATTGGGCGGAAGCGGCCGCGCATCAAGAATCATCAGTGGATGCGGGCTGGAGAAAGTGGCTGAACGACGGCGTAATTCCTGGAACGAAGTTTGCGCCCATCACCCCGGAATTGAAGTTCAATGCAGCGAGCCTGCCGGCGTTCAAGGCGGACGCTGCGGATCAGATCGAAATTATTTTCCGCCCGGACCCGGCGGTTTACGACGGGCGGTACGCGAATAACGGCTGGTTGCAGGAACTGCCGAAGCCGATGACGAAATTGACGTGGGACAACGCGGCGCTGGTCAGTCCCAAACTTGCGCAGAAATTGGATCTGGCGCACAAGGTTGCGGCGCGAGGTGGCGAGCACGGACAGATTCTGTCGGCTATCGTGGACGTGGCGCTTAACGGAAGCAAAGTCAGTGCGGCGACGTGGACGTTGCCCGGCCAGGCAGAAAACACCGTAGTCTTGCCGCTGGGCTACGGCAGAATGCACGCGGGGTATACCGGCACAAACAAAGGATTCAACGCGTATGTAGTCAGGACGTCGGATACATTGTGGACAGCGACAGGCGCAAAGCTGACCGCAACGGGCGACGCATATCCATTGGCATGCACGCAGTATCACTTCAACATGGAAGGCCGGCAGATTTTGAGCACCGGCACGCTGGAAGAGTACAAAAAGAATCCTGCATTTGCGCACGAAGGCGCCGAAGCTCCGAAGCGGGAAGACACGCTCTACAAAGAATTTGCCTATCCTGGCAATGCCTGGGGCATGGCCATCGATTTGAACAAGTGCAACGGTTGCAGCGCATGCGTCGTGGCCTGCCAAGCGGAAAACAACATTCCGGTGGTGGGTAAAGATCAAGTGATGCGCGGGCCGCGAGATGCATTGGATTCGGATTGACCGGTATTACCACGCGGAATCCGAAACGAATGATGCATCGACGTATAACGCGTCGCTCGACAATCCGGAAACATTCTTCCAGCCGGTTCCCTGTATGCAGTGCGAAAACGCACCTTGCGAGCAGGTCTGTCCGGTGGATGCGACGGTACACAGCGCCGAGGGTTTGAACGACATGGTGTACAACCGCTGCATCGGCACGCGGTATTGCTCGAACAATTGCCCTTATAAGGTACGCCGGTTTAACTTCCTGCGATTCCAGGATTGGGACACTCCGCAATTCAAGTTGATGCGCAATCCCGAAGTCACGGTGCGCAGTCGCGGTGTGATGGAAAAGTGCACCTACTGCGTGCAGCGCATCAATAACGTGCGTATTGACGCGGAAAAACAGAATCGCCCGATTCGCGACGGTGAAATTGTGACCGCTTGCGAGTCCGCGTGTCCTTCGGAAGCAATTGTGTTCGGTAACGCCAACGATCCAAACAGCCGGGTGGCTAAGTTGAAGGCCCAACAGAGAAATTATTCGATCCTGGCGGAAATCAATGCCCGGCCGCGGACCACGTACCTTGCGGCAGTACGCAATCCGAATTCGGAGTTGGAAAAGGCATGAGCACGACGCAGCCGCCAGTAAACTCACCTGAAATCCCCCGGCTCGATCCGGTGCTCGCACCGGGGCATACCTATGCGTCAGTAACAGACAAGATCGCAGCGGTAGTGCTGACGCGCCCTCTGGGGATTGGATGGCTGGCGGGATTCACGCTGGCGTTCACAATTGTGATGGTCCTCTTTGCCTCGCTGGCGTGGCTGATCATCAAGGGCGTTGGGATTTGGGGCATCAACATCCCGATTGGTTGGGGCTTTGCGATTGTCAATTTCGTGTGGTGGATCGGTATCGGCCACGCAGGCACGCTGATTTCCGCCATTTTGTATTTGCTGAATCAGAAATGGCGCACGTCTATCAATCGCTTTGCGGAAGCGATGACGCTCTTCGCCGTCGCGTGCGCGGGCATTTTCCCGCTGATCCACACGGGGCGACCCTGGATGGCGTATTTCATGTTCCCGTATCCAAGCACGATGGGAATCTGGCCGCAATTCCGCAGCCCGTTGATTTGGGACGTTTTCGCCGTATCGACATACGGTACAGTTTCTTTGCTGTTCTGGTTCGTTGGCCTACTGCCTGACTTGGCAACGTTGCGCGATCGCGCAAAAACGCGGCCACAGCAGGTGATTTACGGCATTCTGTCGCTGGGCTGGAGAAATTCCGCGCACCACTGGCACCGGTATCAGTCCGCGTATTTGTTGTTGGCGGGGTTGGCAACGCCGCTGGTGCTTTCGGTTCACACTGTTGTGAGTTTCGACTTCTCGGTTGCGATCGTTCCGGGCTGGCACACTACAATTTTCCCGCCGTACTTCGTTGCGGGCGCTATCTATTCCGGATTTGCAATGGTGCTGACGCTGGCGATTCCGCTGCGCAAAGCTTACGGGTTGGAAGATTTCATCACCATGCGCCATCTGGAAAATATGGCGAAGGTCATGCTGGCGACAGGATTGATCGTGGCGTATGGCTACTTCGTTGAGTTTTTCATGGCGTTTTACAGTGGCAACAAATTCGACGTTTTTTTGGCGACGCAGCGGTTGCACGGACCGTACGCGCATTTTTATTACGCGTTGATCCTCTGCAATATTTTGACGCCGCAATTGTTATGGATTCAGAAAGTACGCCGCAACGTTGCGGCACTGTTCATCATGTCGCTGATCATCAACACAGGGATGTGGCTGGAGCGGTTTGTGATCGTGGTGATCTCGCTGACGCGCGATTTTATGCCATCGGCATGGGGCCGCTACTCGGCGACATTCTGGGATTACAGCACGTTCGTGGGAACGCTTGGACTATTCGTCATGCTGATCTTCCTGTTCGTGCGCGGGTTACCGGCTATTGCGATTTCGGAAATGCGCGAGTTGGTGGCGCACCAGTCTCACGGTAAGGACGAAGAGTGATGGAACACCGCGCACATCTATATGGCGTGATGGGCGAATTTGATACGCCAGAGCAGATCATGGCTGCGGCGAGGAAAACGCGCGAAGCGGGATACAAGCACGTAACCGCGTACACGCCGTTCCCGATTGAAGGACTGGCCGAACAAATCGGTTTCAAGTGGACGGCGGTCCCGCTGTTGACATTCATCGGCGGGCTGGGTGGCGGAATTACGGGATTTGCAATGCAGTACTGGATGATGGCGATCAGCTATCCGCTGAATATCGGAGGACGGCCGCTGAACAGTTGGCCGGCATTTATTCCGGTGACGTTCGAGCTGACGATTCTGGGTGCGTCGGCCTTCGCGGTGTTCGGAATGCTGGCCTTGAACAAATTGCCGCAACCTTACCATCCGGTCTTTAACGTGGACCGGTTTTCGCACGCGTCGACGGACAAATTTTTCCTGTGCATCCAGGCGAAAGACCCGAAATTTGAGCTGGCCGAGACGGCGAGATTTATGCAGGGGCTGAAGGCCACGCACGTCAGCGAGGTGAAGGATGAGTAGCAGAACCTCATCACTCGCGCTGGTGTTGCTGGCCGTATGCGGGCTTGCGGGCTGCGACAATACTCTGCGGCAAGACATGGCAAATCAACCGCGAGTAAATCCGCTGGCACCTTCCGATTTTTTTGCAGATGGACGTTCGGAGCGGCCGGCGATTGAAAATACCGTGGCGCGTGGCTCGGTGGAGAACGATGCGCTGTTCGTGCCGAAAGATTCGAATGCGTTTCCGCTGCCGCTGACCAAGGAACTGCTGCAGCGTGGACAGGAGCGCTACAACATTTTCTGCACGCCATGCCACGGCATTCAGGGCGACGGACAGGGCATGGTGGCGATGCGCGGAATGAAGCACCCACCGAGCTACCACCAGGAACGCCTGCGGGCCGAGCCCAACGGTTACATCTACGACGTGGTGACAAACGGATTCGGCGCGATGTACGGATACTCGTCGCAGATTCCGCCGCGGGATCGTTGGGCCATCATTGCCTACGTACGAGCGCTGCAATTGAGCCGTAACGCGCCGGTAGGTGAATTGCCGGCAGGATTGAAAGAGAAGTTGATGGCCGGAGGAGCCGCGAAATGAACGCGCAAGACTATCAGGCGCCCGCAAGCGTCAACCGCGTTCAGAGCGGAGGATTTGTCATTGGTGGGCTGGCGTTGCTACTGGCCATCTTCGGAGCCGTTACTTCACCGGCGAATTTCTACCATGCATACCTGTTCAGCTACATGTGGGTGCTCGGCCTGACGCTGGGCTCGTTGGGATTGCTGATGCTGCAGCACCTGACCGGCGGAATCTGGGGCATCATTATCCGCCGACCATTGGAAGCGGCCTCGCGGAATATCTTGCTGGTCTTGCTCATGTTCGTGCCAATCGTGCTGGGCATGAACACTCTCTATTCAGGGAACGGTGTCGAGAAAGGTTGGTTGAACTCGCCGAAGACGGGTGAGGGAGAACTTTCCCACTTTCAGCAAAGCTACCTGACACACAGCGGATTCCTGATTCGAGCCGCTATTTATTTCGCAGTGTGGCTGTTTCTGGTTTGGATTTTTAATCGCTGGTCGAAAGAGCAGGACGTAAACCGTGATGATCGTTCGTTACGACGCCGTATTAAAATGCTGGCGGGGCCTGGAATTATTTTGTACGTACTGGCGATGACATTTGCAGCCATCGATTGGGTGATGTCACTCTCGCCCCACTGGGCATCGACAATTTACGGATTTATTTTCGTTGCGGGACAGGCGATTTCCTCGATGTCGTTGATGATTGCTGTGGTCGTATTGATGGCAGCTTCCCAACCCTATGGACGTTTGATTCAGAAGCGACATCTGCATGATCTGGGCAAGTTGCTCTTCGCATTCAATATGTTGTGGGCGTATTTTGCGTTTTCGCAATTGTTGATTATCTGGTCGGGAAACCAGCCCGAAGAGATTACGTTCTACCAATCGCGGTTTCACGGTGGGTGGGGAATCGTCGCCGTGCTCGTCCTACTCTTTCACTTTGCGATCCCCTTCTTGCTTCTGTTGAGCCGCGATGTGAAGCGCACCGCAAGCCTGGTCTCGAAGGTCGCTGTGTGGATGATCTTGATGCGCCTGGTGGACTTGTTCTGGATGACGAAGCCAGAGTTTGCACCTACAGCATCCGTTACCTGGATGGACGTCGTTGTGCCCATTGCGCTAGTCGGACTCTGGCTGAGCTTTTTTGCGAGGAATTTAAAGAAAATGCCGCTGTTCCCGCTTGGGGATCCTAAGCTTGCGGAGGTCACTACTCAACATGAGCACTGAGCATAAAAAAAGTGGCCACGCAGAAGTGCGGCTGCCGTTGCACGATGACGTTTCATTCGAACACCAGGATGTAAAATCCAGCCCGATCCTGAAGTTCTTGGTGGCGCTAGGAATCGTCGTTATTCTGTCCTATTTCATGGTGCTTGGCGTCTACAAGGGGCTGACGAAATACTGGAATTCGACCTATTCGCAGGCTCCGCCGTCGCGCGAAGGGATGCCGGCAACAATGCCCCCGGAACCGAGATTGCAAGGAATGCCCGGACACTTGACTGATCCTCAGCAGGATTGGCGAGATATGGTAAAGGCCGATACGGACGCGAACAATGAGCTGGGCTGGGTCGACGAAAAAACCGGAATAGCACGCATTCCGGTTCAAGACGCGATGGATTTGATCGTAGAGAAGGGATTGCCGGCTATTCCTGTAGCTCCGGCAAACAAGAAGTAACCGATGAAAGTAACGCGGTACATTCGGGACTGTTTACTCTGCTGACGGTGAGTGCACTCAGCGGAGCGCAAATGATTCCCGACAACGTGGGCCAGTCCTCGAACGGACTGCCGCCCGCGCTGGTAAATGTCGGATTCGATCCGCAATTGAATGCGCAAATTCCTCCGGACCTGGCATTTACCGATGAGATGGGTCGCCCGGTGCAATTGCGGCAATATTTCGGAAAGAAACCGGTGGTTCTCGCATTTGTTTATTTCACCTGCCCGATGTTGTGCAACCAGGTGGAGCAGGCCGTGGTGGGCACCCTGAAGATGATTTCCTTTAATCCCGGAACGGATTACGAAGTTGTGTTTATCAGTTTCGATCCATCCGATACGCCAGATGAGGCGCTGAAGAAAGAAACACGAAGCGCTTTCAAGATTTGCGCGGCCCGCGACCGATCCTGGCTGGCACTTCCTGACGGGATCGCAAGAGGCGATCAATGCCGCGACGAAGGCGGCGGATTTCCGCTACAGCTACGACGCGAAGACCAAACTGTTCGGCCACGCGAGTGGGATTCTGCTGCTGACGCCGAGTGGACGCATCTCGCGCTATTTTTTCGGAGTTGACTATCCAGCCAGCAACGTACGGCTGGGACTTGTCGACGCGTCCGCAGGGAAAATTGGGACCGCCGTCGATCATCTGCTGCTGTTCTGTTACCAGTACGACCCGACAAAAGCGCGCTACAGTGCGACGGTGCTGACCGTGATCCGCATGGGCGGAGTGGTAACGCTGTTCTGTATGGCACTCGGGTTTGTGATTTTCCGCCGGCGCGAGCATCGGCCAGGCGCTTCCGGAAGTCCCAGCGCGGGTACGCCGACGCAAGGAGCACATTAGAGCCGTGCAGCCGCTGCCATTTTTTCCAGACGAGGCCTCGAATTTCGCGGGGAACGTAGACTCGCTGTTCTCGTTCATCCTGCTGACTTGCCTGTTCTTCGCCGTCATCGTAACGCTACTGGTGATTTTTGCCGCATTCCGATACAAGCGGAAAAGCGCAGGAGAAGTCGGAAACACCGTAGAAGGTAATACGCCAATGGAGATCGGCTGGACGCTCTCTGCCGCTAGTATTGGCGATTGGCATGTTCGCATGGGGCGCGGTAATCTACGTAAATTTCCGAACCGCTCCGAAAGACACGCTGGACATTTATGTAATCGGAAAGCAGTGGATGTGGAAGCTGCAGCAACCGAATGGGCGCAAGGAAATCAACGAACTGCACGTCCCGGTAAACCGCAACATCAAGCTGATCATGGGCAGTGAAGATGTGATTCACAATTTCTATGTACCGGCCTTCCGCGTGAAGATGGATGTCGTTCCGGGACGCTACAATACGCTCTGGTTCCAACCGACAAAGATCGGCAAATACCACTTTTTCTGCTCGCAGTATTGCGGAACGAATCACGCGGTCATGGGTGGCTGGGTAACCGTGATGGATCCTGCCGAGTACGCGGCGTGGCTTTCGGATGAAGGTGGCGACGTTAACCCGGTGTCCGCGGGAGAAAAACTGTTTACGCAGTTGGCCTGCTCGACTTGCCACATCGCGAACGGGACGGGAAGAGCTCCTTCGCTGAACGGTGTATTTGGAGCTAAGGTTTTGTTGGCGGATGGTTCGACCGCGACGGCGGACGAATCTTATATCCGTGAATCAATATTGGAGCCCAAAGCAAAGATCGTGGCCGGGTATCAACCAGTGATGCCCACATTCCAGGGATTGGTGACCGAGGAACAGGTGCAGAACCTGACCGCGTACATCAAGTCTCTGCAAGGGCAACCCGTACCCGCTAAGGGTGCAGGCGTTGCTCCAGCAGCTGCGGGGAAGAAATAGCATGAGTACGAAACCGATGGCACCGGAACCAATTTTCCCGGAAAAGAATTATCTAAACGAGACCCATGGAATCCGTTCATGGTTGTTGACGACCGATCACAAGCGCATCGGTCTTCTTTATCTCGCTTCCGTGACCTTCTTCTTCTTCATCGGCGGTTTCTTCGCCATGCTGATCCGCTCTGCATCTAATGACGCCGGCTGGATACTATGCTAACACCGGATACGTACAACCGGATGTTCACGATGCACGGCGTGGCGATGATTTTCTTCTTCCTCATTCCGTCGATACCTGCGGTTCTTGGAAATTTCCTGATACCCCTGATGATCGGGGCGAAGGACCTGGCATTTCCAAAAATCAACCTGTTGAGCTGGTATGTGTACGTGGTGGGTGCAGCCTTCACGCTGTACTCGATGGTGAACGGCGGACTGGATACGGGTTGGACGTTCTACACGCCGCTCAGCACGGTGTATTCCAATTCGGCAGTGGCTCCCGCGGTGGTAGGAATCTTCATCACCGGATTCTCGTCGATTCTTACTGGTTTGAATTTTCTGGTGACGATCCACACGATGCGTGCGCCGGGAATGACCTGGTTTCGGCTGCCGCTCTTTGTGTGGACTCACTACGCGACAGCGGTGGTCATGATTTTCGGAACGCCAGTAGTTGCGATCACTCTGGCGTCTGGCCGGCATGGAACGCTTGTTCGGGCTGGGCTTTTTTAATCCTGCGATGGGCGGCGACCCGATCTTGTTCCAGCACCTGTTCTGGTTCTATTCGCACCCTGCGGTCTACATCATGATTTTGCCGTCCATGGGTGTCATCAGTGAGTTGATTCCGACTTTCGCGCGCAAGAAGTTGTTTGGTTACAGCTTTGTGGCGGCGGCAAGCCTGGCGATCGCGGTGATTGGTTTCCTGGTCTGGACACACCACATGTTCCTGACAGGCCAATCCACGTATGCGGCGCTGGCGTTTTCGTTTTTGACGTTCCTCGTGGCGGTTCCTTCAGCCGTTAAAGTATTCAACTGGACAGCGACGTTGTTCGGTGGGTCGATTTCCTTCGACACGCCGATGCTGTATGCGTTCGGTTTTCTGGGATTGTTCCTGATCGGCGGACTGACAGGATTGTTCCTGGGCTGCCTGGGCACGGACATTCACATCCACGACACCTACTTCGTTGTCGCACACTTTCACTACATTATGGTTGGCGGCGCAGTGATGGGGTATTTGGGTGGGCTACACTTCTGGTGGCCGAAGATCGTGGGCCGGATGTATCCGGAGTGGCTGGCGCGCGCGGCAGCAATCATTCTGTTCGTGGGATTCAACCTGACATTCTTCCCGCAATTCCTGCTGGGTTACCTGGGAATGCCGCGGAGATACCACACTTATCCGCCGGAATTTCAAATTTATAACGTGATGTCGACAGCGGGGGCATCGATCCTGGCTATTGGTTACCTGCTGCCCATGATTTACCTGGTATGGGCGGCGTTTTATGGAAAGGTGGCCGGCAACAATCCATGGCCTGCAACCGGGCTGGAATGGCAGACGACGTCGCCGCCGCCAACCGAAAATTTCCACGTTACGCCCGAAGTAACCTGGGAGGCGTACGACTTCCACAATCGACCGGATCTTGGACTGGATGTTCCTGCGGGAAAGCCGGGCAAACTGTCGCCCGCGCCGGCTCACGGGGACGATTAGGATGTGCCGGGCTTCGGCCCGGAGGTCCAGGCGGAAGTGCAACGCCTGAAACTGATGGATAGAGGAGTGCGAAGTGCATCGCACCGGCGAACTATACGGACAATTTAAGACGCTCGAGCAGCAGAAGGATTCCGCGACGCTGGGAATGTGGATTTTCCTGGTGACTGAAGTGATGTTCTTCGGCGGAATCATGATGGCCTACACGCTGAACCGGCACACCTACTTCCATGCGTTTGCGGCAGGCAGCAACACGCTTAGCCTGCAGTTAGGCGGATTCAACACAGTAGTACTGCTGGCGAGCAGTTTCACGATGGCGATGGCGGTGTGGTCCTCGCAAACCGGTAAGAAAAAACTCATCTCCCTCTTTCTGATTCTGACTATTGTGCTGGGGTTCGTATTTTTCGGCGTGAAGTATGTGGAATACGCCCAGAAGTTTCATCACCATCTGGTACCCGGGAAGAGCTTTGATATTTTCTACTGTGTTGACAACCCGAGCAGGTGCGAGGACATAACTGCCAGGGATCTTGCCATCGAGCGTAAGGAGTTGGAAGAGGCCCGCGAAGCTGATCCGGATTTGAACGCGCACGCACAACTCTATTACTCGGCGTATTTTGGGATGACGGGATTGCATGCGCTACACATGGTAATTGGCGCGGGGTTGCTGTTCTGGCTTTTGAAAAATTCCTTTGCAGGAATGTACAAGCCGGAATGGAATACGCCGGTGGATATGGTGGGGCTGTACTGGCACTTCGTCGATATTGTGTGGATTTATCTGTTTCCGTTGTTGTATTTGATCGACCGGCACCAGAAATAGGGAGCAACGCAAGTGTCTGAACACGAACACACAGAACACATTGTTCCGCCAAAGATTTACCTGGCGATTATTCTGACGCTGCTGACGTTAACGGGCGCTACCGTTTGGGCAGCTTATGTTGATCTTGGGCGATTTAACATTGTCGTGGCCTTGGCTATTGCCACAGTCAAGGCCACGCTGGTTGTGCTTTTCTTCATGCATGCGAAGTACGTGCCAAAGCGCACGCAACTGGTTATCATCGCGGGAATATTCTGGCTTGGCCTGTTGTTATTCATGACCATGAGTGACTACATTTCGAGAGTCGATTATCGCGGGATTCGTTTCCCGATGTCTTGATTCTTAGGTTAGCGCAGTACCCCAAACATCTTATTGAAGGCAACGCGGAGGCCGTGGAGGCCTCCGTTTTGCTTTTCCGAGGAAAGCTCCGGTCCAGGCGCCTGTACCAAACGAAACGATTTGCGGTCATTACCAACGTGGAAGTGCTCGAGCAACGAGACCACCCCCATATCTATTCGGAGCGCGTTAAAGGGAGATGAAAAAACGAAGGGAGAGGACGGAGAAATAGTGAGGGGAAGTACGAGCCGGCCCAGCCCTCAATCCCCTAAAGGGATCCTCGGCTCGCCTCCCCCACACCTTTAGAGGAAGCACGCAGCTGACCATTGTAATGCTAATGTTTTCAATGGATTATGCAAAAGGCGGTTGGTAAAAAAGCGCTACCCCCGGGGAAATTTTTACGTGGGTTGCAAACGGAACGCACTCAGACTCTCGATCGACGCATCAAATTGGCACCAAAATCCGCGGTGCCTTGACCCACCGGACACTGAGTTGTTATGTTGAAAGACTATATTGGGATCAGTGTACTCAGTAGGTCCCAAGGCTCCTGTGGAGGGGCAACTTCGATTTATGGGACTGACCAAATTGGTTGTGCGAGGGGCGCGGCAGCACAACCTGAAGAATATCAGCCTGGAGATTCCTCGTAACTCGTTGACAGTAATTACGGGTTTGTCTGGATCAGGCAAGTCATCTCTTGCATTCGACACGATCTACGCGGAGGGACAGCGAAGATATGTCGAATCTCTTTCCGCCTACGCGCGGCAATTTCTTGATCAAATGGAGCGGCCGGAAGTAGATGTGATCGAGGGGTTATCGCCTTCCATCGCGATCGAACAGAAGACCACCACGCGTTCTCCGCGATCGACCGTAGGAACCATCACCGAAATCTACGATTATTTGCGCGTAGTCTACAGCTCGGTGGGTGTGCCGCATTGCCCAAATTGCGGAAAGCCAATCACGCGGCAATCAAGCGAGCAGATAGTGCAGGCGATCTTGCACGGCGAGCTCTGTAAGGCAGACGACCGAATCATGATTCTGGCGCCGATCGTGCGCGGGCGGAAGGGCGCGTATCGCAAGGAATTGGAGAAACTTTCGCAGGACGGATTTGTCCGCGTGCGGATCAATGGCGAATTGTATCCGCTCGATGAACCACCGGCGCTCGACAAGCGAAAGAATCACACGATTGAAATCGTAATCGACAGGCTCCTGGTGAAGCAGGGCGTGGCTTCGCGACTGGAACAATCGATTGCGACGGCCTTGAAACTCGCGCAGGGCCTGGTGACGGTGGCAGTGGTAGGCGGGAAGGAGCACGTGTTTTCGGAGAAACTGGCGTGCCCGGATTGCGGATTGTCCGTGCCACAACTGGAACCGCGCTCGTTCAGTTTTAATTCACCCTACGGGGCGTGTCCCGCGTGCAACGGGTTAGGATCGAAATACGATTTCGATCCAGCGAAGGTTGTCGTGGATTGGACGCGACCGTTGTTTGATGGCGGGCTGGGACCGGGTTCCGGGTCTGCGATTCTGAAGCGCACTCTGGAACTTGGAGCGTATGCGCACGGCTTTCATCTGGATACTCCCTTTGAAAAATATCCGGCCAAGGTGCAGAGCCTGCTACTTTACGGCTATCCGCCACCAGGGGCTAAAAAAAGTGGCGACGGCGCAGTAACTCGGGGAGCGAGCGGTGAGAAAGAGAAGGGTTTTCGGTTTCAGGGCATCCTGAAATTTCTGGAACGGAATTTCGAGGAATCAAATTCTGATCCTTACCGCGAGTGGATGACCCAATATATGTCAGCCACCCGCTGTGGCGTTTGCGCGGGTAAGCGTTTGCGGCCGGAGTCGCTGGCGGTGAAGCTGGCGGGATGGTCGATTGCGGATTTTACGGCGCTTTCCTTAAGTGAAGCGCGACCAGCAGTCGATCGGATCCTGGCAGAACTGACGCCAAGACAAAAAGAAGTAGCCGGGAGGCCGCTGGGCGAGATTTCCGAGCGCATCGATTTTCTTCTGGCCGTCGGTCTGGGGTACCTGAGTCTGGAGCGATCCGCGGCAACGCTATCTGGCGGGGAAGCGCAGCGAATACGGTTGGCCACGCAGATCGGATCGCGGCTGCGGGGCGTACTGTATGTGCTGGATGAGCCTTCGATTGGATTGCATGCACGGGACAACGACCGGCTACTGCATTCGCTGGAACAATTGCGGAACCTGGGAAACACCGTACTGGTTGTTGAGCACGACGAAGATACGATTCGGCGCGCCGATTACGTAGTGGACCTTGGACCGGGCGCCGGGAATGCCGGCGGGTATCTCGTGGCAACCGGGAAACCGTCGGAAATCGCAGCGACACCGGAGTCGCTGACGGGGCAGTATCTCGCGGGTACGACGAGAATTCCGGTACCGACAAAGCGACGCATCGCGAATGGCAAGGCGATTCAGATATTGGGAGCAAAAGCGAACAACCTCAAGGATGTCGACATAACGCTGCCGCTGGGATTGTTCACGGTGGTGACAGGCGTTTCCGGATCTGGGAAATCGACGCTGGTGAACGATATTCTGTACCGGGCACTAGCGCAGAAGTTATACCGCTCGATGGAGCCACCGGGCGAACACCGGATGATTCTGGGGATCGAGCACATCGATAAGGTAATCGAAATCGACCAGGCACCGATTGGACGAACGCCGCGCTCAAATCCCGCGACGTATACGGGTGTGTTTGCGCCGATCCGTGAGCTGTTTGCGATGTTGCCGGAATCGCGCGAGCGGGGATATAAGCCGGGCAGATTCAGTTTCAACGTGAAGGGTGGCAGGTGCGAAGCGTGCCAGGGCGAAGGACTTCGGCGGATTGAAATGAATTTTCTGCCGGATGTGTATGTTACTTGTGAAGTGTGCCGCGGACGTCGATACAATGCCGAGACGCTGGCGGTGCGCTACAAAGGACACAGCATCAATGACGTATTGAATCTTCCGGCGAGCGATGCGGTGAAAGTGCTTGAGAACATCCCACAAATTCAGCAGAAATTGTCGACCATAGTGGAAGTTGGGCTCGGCTACGTGCAGTTAGGTCAGTCGGCCACAACGCTCTCGGGCGGAGAAGCGCAGAGAATTAAGCTGGCGCGCGAACTTTCGAAGAGACAAACCGGCCGCACGATTTATATCCTGGACGAGCCTACAACCGGATTGCACTTTGATGATGTACGGAAGTTGCTGGACGTGCTGCAGCGGCTGGTGGATCTGGGGAATACCGTGCTGATCATCGAGCACAATCTGGACGTGATCAAACAGGCAGACTGGATCATCGACTTGGGACCCGAAGGCGGTGAAGGCGGCGGGCGAATCGTGGCGCAAGGCACGCCCGAACAGGTGGCCCGCGTGAAGAAGTCCTATACCGGGCAGGCCATGTCGCGCATGTTGTCGATGAATGGCAACGGCAACGGCCGCGAACACGGAGAGCGTAAAGACGCGTAAGGAGCATCGAATGTATGCCTAGAAAAGGCGAGTTCCTATTGCGCGTGGTAAGGGTTCCTCGTAAAGTGTTTTCATTCGCATGAGCATCTATTCCATCCAACCCATAACATTTGGGGGAGTCCGAACGTATCCGCTGGCGTCGCGGAAGAGCAAAGTGAACGTGCGAGAGTTCGCGGTTCCCGTGGGGCCGAAAGCTTCGCTGTTCAAATTCCTCGATTCGCTTCCGGAGATATTGGCAGGGCAAGATCTGCGCGATTTACTGAGTTCCCTCCAACGAGCGAAAAAGCAGAAGAAGGCGATTTTGTGGGGGATAGGCGGGCACGTCATCAAGGTCGGGCTGGGACCCGTGTTGATTGACCTGATGCGCAGGGGATACGTCTCCGGGATTGCCATGAACGGGGCGGCGCTCATTCACGATTTCGAGGTGGCTTTGGTCGGTAGCACTTCGGAGGATGTGCAGGCCGGCCTGGGCGAAGGCCAGTTCGGGATGGCAGAGGAAACGGGTAAATACATCAATGAAATCGCAAAACTTGCGCATCGAATACGCATTGGTTACGGAGAAGCGGCGGGACAATACCTGGCGAGTGGAATTCTAATCCCGAAGCACTCTGAAGCAAGCGTGTTGATGTCGGCGTATCGAATGCGAATTCCTGTGACAGTGCACCTGGCGATTGGAACCGATATTACCCATATTCATCCAACCGCAGACGGTGCCGCTTTGGGAACGGCTACGCAAACTGACTTTCGACTCTTCTGTTCCCTGGTTGGGCAAATGGACGCGGGTGGCGCGTTTTTAAACTGGGGCTCGGCGGTCGTGCTGCCGGAGATATTTTTGAAGGCGGTGTCGGTGGTGAGGAATCTGGGCGTGCCTCTGCAATCGATAACCACAGCAAACTTTGATTTCATTCAGCACTACAGACCAACTCAAAATATAGTGAAGCGGCCGACGGCAGCAGTCGAACGAAAGTGGCGCGCCGCCATCCCGCGGATTTGCAATTACCGGCCACCACGAACTTCTTCTGCCATTGGTTGCTGCGGCGCTGGCTGCGCGTTGGACGGGCTCGAAGAAGCGTGGGAAAAGATGATACCGAACGACGAAAACTTGCCAATGCCAGTGGAGCCGGATGAAAAAGAAATGCCGGCAGTGAGTCCGGGCATTATTCCCCCGCAAGAACCGCCGACCGATACGCCAGATTACATTCTCACCTCTGAACAGAAACGTCTGCAGGCCGAGTCTCATTTTCCACCAGATTTGCAGATCAGCTGGTTTTGGGTGCACGGACTGGTGTTTGGAGCTTTCATCGTAGTCAGTTTTGTTGTCATGCAAATTGTTGTGCTTCTGAGTCTTCCGGCGCAACAGAGGACCAAGGCCGAACTGGCGCAGGAATACTTGCTCTCGCATCCCGTCCTTTCCATTGGAAGTACGATTGCGATATTCGGGATGCTTTTATTTTTTTTGTACATGACTTTGTCTGCGCTGCCCGGTCGACCCTTCTGGAAAACGCTTGGCTGGCGAAAAATAGAACCCAAAACAACCAAACTCCCCAAGAATCCCATCTTGTATTTCTTTATGGGTGGTGCTGCATCGCTGCTGGTTGCCCTTCTCACAACACTGTTGCATGCGCCCGACAACACCCCGATTGTGCAGGTCTTTCATCACCGTAATACGGCGTTGCTGTTCCTGGCGGTTGCGGTTTTGATTGCTCCGCTGGTGGAAGAAACTTTATTCCGAGGGTATCTCTATCCACTTATTGTGAGGATTATTTCGGCCATCCTTCGAGAACGGGGAGTCGAAGATGATCTCGCGCTGCACAAGGGGATTATCAGCAGCATCGCATTCACGGGGCTGCTCTTTGGATTGATGCACGGACCTCAACTGGGTGGAGCATTGAGCCTGATTGCGGTGATGAGTCTTGTAGGCATCCTGTTCACGTTGGTGAGGGCTTTTACGGGCAGCGTGCTGGCCAGTTTCATGATGCATTTGGGCTATAACTCGCTGATTTCCGTGGCCGCGCTCATCAGCACACGGGGCTTCACGAAAATGCCGCCGGGGCACTAGACGAGCGTATATCTCAAACGAGACGCACGGAAAACGAAGCTGAACATTGAGGGAAGGCGAACGAATGTACGTAGCACAGCCGATTGAATGGACGGAAAACGGAGTAGTCATGTTGGACCAGCGGCGTCTGCCGGCGGAAGAAATCAGCTACACCTATGTGGACTATCGAGAAGTGGCCAAGGCCATTCGCGAGATGGTCATTCGCGGGGCGCCGGCGATTGGCGTTGCCGCAGCGATGGGAGTGGCAATTGGTGTTCAGAAGTCGCATGCCAATTCTGTCGAAGAGTTGAAACTGGAGTTCACGGAGATTTGTGACACCTTAGCGAAAACGCGACCAACGGCGGTGGATCTCTTTTGGGCGCTGGAACGAATGAAAGCACGTTTCACCGAATTAGTGACGTCCAATATCGAAATGAACAAGATTCGCGAAGCGATGATTGCGGAAGCGCAACTCGTCCATTTGGAAAAAAAGACCACGGACGAAGCCATCGGAGCTTACGGCGCCGAATATATGCCGAGAGAAGGCCAAGTGATGACGCAATGCAACGCAGGTGCGCTGGCCACTGGCGGCATTGGCACGGCGCTGGGCGTCATCCGTGTTGCCTACCAACAGGGCCGGAAACTGCATGTGCTGGTGCCAGAAACGAGGCCATACTTACAGGGTGCCAGACTGACGGCGTGGGAACTGCACCGCGGGGGAATTCCGCTGACGTTAATCACCGACAATATGGTTGGGCATTTTCTTAAGACCGGAAAGGTTGGCGCGATTGTTACCGGCGCGGATCGCATCGCGGCGAACGGCGACACCGCGAATAAGATCGGGACTTATCAGATTGCGGTCCTGGCGAAAGAAAATAATGTGCCATTTTACATCGCGGCGCCAATCTCGACGTTTGATCTATCGATCCCCGACGGTTCGCACATACCAATTGAAGAAAGATCATCGGAAGAAGTTACACATATTCAGGGCGTGCGAATAGCACCTGATGTAAAGGCTGCGCACCCTGCGTTTGACGTAACGCCCAGCCGGTACATTGCAGCGATCTTTACGGAACGCGGCGTGGCCAAGGCACCCTACACGGAATCTCTGCGCGCTCTGTCGAATGCGGCGCGGCCTGCTGGCTCTCACTAGCGATGGCCGGCCCGAAGGTGCACTCGAATCAGCTTTGCCGCACGGGAACCGGCGGTCCATACTTCTGCGTTGCATAGCCGACTAGTGCTCCGACAATGCTCCCTGGCAGGATAATCTCGAAATAGTAGCCATGCTGTAGGTACGCGACGAGAAACGCGAGCACGAAACCGACTGCCAAACCGAACAGAACCCCCAATGGAACAGAGTTTACCTTTCGTGCAAAGATTCCCGCAGCCACGCCTGCGATCAGGCCTTTCACACTGGAACCGAAGATGATGCCCAGGATTGCGGGGCGAACCGCCGGAGTGAACCAGGCAGTTGCGCCGTCCAGGGCTCCGAGTACCGTGCCAACGAGCAATCCGATTAAGAGTTTATTCATAAGTGCATCCTCCGAGGGGTAGCATTGTCCTCCTCCTGTAGGTTCTATACAACGCCGGTGAGAAATCCTTTAAGTTCGAGGGTGAGGGTAAAGCAAAAAAATCGTGCGCATAAACAGGTAAGCGCAAAGCAGGAGGATAACGACCTGGTGACGACGATAGAATCGGGCCGCTCGTTCCCATAGACTCTCGCGGTAGGCGCTGACAGGCATACCGTCCAGGTAAAGCGAGACGTCCTTTGCCAAGTCCGAAACATTGCCGTACCGGTCCGAAGGTGACGATGCCATTGCTTTGGCAATTATGGCGCGCAGCACGCGCGGATTCGAGAATTCCTGCGCAGCAATCTGCTCCCCGACAAGAAATTTCAATAGTGCGCCAAGCGAATAAATGTCGCTCCTAGGATCGATCCGATCAATGTCTCCACGCTCCTGCTCCGGTGACATATAACCGGGAGTGCCCATCACGGTACCGTGTCGAGTAATTTCGCGGGATTTAGTGAATGCGGAAGGAGGCGTTTCCTGTTGGGTCGAAGTTTCCGGAAGACTCGCTCCCTTAGCCACATCGCTATTAGCCCCGCAGACTTTCGCTAATCCCCAATCCATGACCAGGACTTCGCCAAACGGTCCCACCATAATGTTTTCCGGCTTGAGATCGCGGTGAAGATAGCCGCGAGCATGAGCGAATGCCATTGTGTCGCAGATGCGAAGGAAGACACGAAGGCGCTCCGACATGGATTTGACACGTTTGGCATAGATATCGAGGCGGTCCCCTACGACATACTTCATTGCGTAAAAGATGCGGCCATCAGGGAGTGCTCCCGTATCATGGATGGGCACAATACCGGGGTGTTCCAGTTGTGCGAGGGTACACGCTTCGCGCGCGAGGCGCAATTCAGATTCGCCATCTCCAACCGCTATATGGAGGACCTTGAGCGCGACGAATCGTTTTAACGCTTCATCCTCGGCTTTGTAGACGACACCCATGCCACCGGAGGCGACTCGTTCGAGCAGGCGATATCCGGTGCCGGTCAGGTCGGGCCATTCGGCTGCGGCACGAAGTCGCTCGAGTGCAAGGTCGTCGATATATTTCATCGAAAGGTTTCGCCGAAGAGGGCGCGTGCCTCGCGGCGATACTCCTCGTAGCTACCACAAAGCGATTGCAGGCGGCTCAGGACAAGCCGCCGGAACTCCCGACGCGCCCAGAACAGCCGGTTGGTGACATCAGAGACTGAAAGATCCAGCCTGCCGGCGAGGCTTGCGTAGGACACGTCAGATTCTTCTTCCAGGTCGTAAGCCTCAAAAATTTGAAACGTACACTCTTTCTGTCTTGCCAGACAATGAGCCCGAAGATCTTCCACAGCAAGCGAAAACAAACTGCGAACCCATTCTTTCTCGAAATAATCGTCCCAGGATTCAGGAGAGGGAATGCTAGCGGCATCAATCACGCCGGCCCGTACTTCTCCTTCCGCATCGGTGAAGTCGAGGGCAAGATGCGTTGCTTCTCCTCCACGCTTCTGACGGCCAGCGGCCTTGCGTTCGTTCAAGGCGAAGCTGTCCACGCAGAGGCGAAGGAACGTGCGCAGGCGCGCGCGGGCAGGATCGAACTGGGCCAGCAGATTACGCTCGAGGAGTTCCACGAAAAAGCCCTGTGTCAGATCCTGGGCATCGGCAGGAGACTGCTGAAACTTCAACCGGATGTATTTGTAGATTGGCTTCCAATAGGCGGGGAGCAGGGTCTCCAAGGCGCGCGCGCGTTCGGCCGCGGACTCACTGCGAGCCGCCTGGACAACGGAATACCGCGTGGCGGGGAATGCGCCGCCGTTCGCAGGCGAGAGTGGATCGTCGAATCCCATTGTGAGTACTCAGAAGGAGATGCCGAGCAGTCTATGCACAGAAGGCGCTGGTTGACAACCTTGGTTACTCGTACCGGAGAGCTTCAACGGGATCGAGGCGAGCGGCTTTCCAGGCGGGATAGACGCCAAAGACCACGCCGATTAGAGCACACATGATAAGAGCAGTGGCGATCCAGAAGAAAGAGAGGTTAGCGGGAAAGTGCGCGCCATATCGCAGCAGCAGGGAGAGTCCCGCGCCGAACAGCACTCCTATAACGCCGCCAATGGCGCTGAGCGTGACTGCTTCCGTCAAAAATTGCAACAAGATGTTCCCCCGTTTTGCGCCAATAGCTTTGCGCACACCAATCTCCCGCGTTCGTTCGGTGACGGAGACAAGCATGATATTCATCACGCCGATACCGCCAACCAGGAGGCCTACGGAGGCAACCGCGAACATCAGGACGAAGATGAGATAACTAATCTTGTTCCACAGGTCGAGAAAATAGTCTGAAGTAAACAGGGCGAAGTCATCGGGTTTGTCGTTACTGAGGCGACGTTTGCGGCGAAGCAGATCTCGGATTTCCTCGACTGCTTCGCCTACAACCTTGGGGTCTTTCGCTTTGGCAAAAATCACGTAATCTTTTTTGTTTGGATAAAGCTTACGCAACGTAGTCACCGGCATGAAGGCAATATTGTCTTCCGGGTTGGAGCCGCCAGAAATGCCCTGGCGGCGTTTCTCCAGTGTGCCGATGACCGTGAACAGCTGGCCGTCGACGGTCACTTCCTGCCCAACGGCACCGGCTGCCCCACCGGGAAACAGGATGTTGGCAGTATCGTAGCCAATCAGAACCACGGGAGCACGATGCTCGGTATCGGTCTCGTTAAACGCGCGTCCATTGGCGAGTTTCAGATCGAAAATTTGAGAGATGGACGGGGAATTTCCCTGAAGGATCACGTTCTTGGCGCGGAGATTTCCACGATGCACATCGGAAGTGCCTGAGCCGAATTGGGGTTGGAAGATGCGCAGGGATGGCGATGCAGCCTTAACGTGAGGCAAGAGGGCCATATCTTCGGCCCAATCGGCCTCGAGTTCCTTGCGTGTGAACCATTCGCTGGGGGGGCGAGAGAGCGATGCCCACGGGAATCGATAACAGATGATGGTGTCTGAGCCGAGATCGCGAATCCCACCCAGAACATTCTCGTTCAGGCCGTTAATGACCGAGCTGACGGTGATGACGGTCATGATGCCTATGACGATGCCAAGTATTGTGAGCGAGGAACGGAGGGGATTTAGCCGAAGCGTATCCAGTGCGAGTATCACCTGTTCGCGAAATTCCGCTAATTTGCTGCGAGAGCCCAGGCCGCGGAACGGCAGCACTTTGGTTTGCGGAAGAATTTTGGTAATCGCGGCCATTTTAGATCGTCATCACTCGGAACGAAGCGCTTCGACGGGATCGAGTTTGGCGGCCTTCGATGCCGGGTAAGTACCGAAGAATAATCCAACACTAAGTGCTACGGCCAGCCCGCCGAATACAGACCACAACTGCACGTCGCTGGGCAAAGGAGAAAGCAAGGAAACCAGTTTTGCAGCAGAGACGCCAAGAAGTACGCCGATAGCGCCGCCGATCACCGCCAGAGTCGAAGACTCAATCAGAAATTGCAAAAGAATATCACCACGTCGCGCGCCCAATGCTTTGCGGATTCCGATTTCGCGTGTACGCTCCGTGACGCTGACCAGCATGATGTTCATGATGACGATGCCGCCGACAACGAGAGAGATGGAGGCAATCGCGATGGTTACGAGAAAGAAAGACTGGCTGATGTCTTTCCAGAGTGAGAGGAAAGAATCGCTGGTTTCGATGGCGAAATCATCCTTCGTCCCGTATTCAAGGTGATGGCGGCCGCGCATGAGCTGCCGAACTTCGTCGACAGAGTCCTGCATCTTGTTGATGGAAGCGGCGCGCGAGGTGATGCGAAGAGATTCCTGCTGCGAGCCGAATTCTTTTAGGTAGGTAGTCAAGGGAATGATGATCCAGTTGTCGAGCGAGGTGCCGAGCGACGAACCTTGTTTTTTGCCGATGCCGATAATCTGGCAGCCAATATTGTTCCAGCGAATCTCTTTTCCGATGGGATCGACACCGGGCAGGAGGTTTTCGACGATGTCCATTCCGATGACGCAGACAGGGGCGGCGGTACGAAGGTCGGCGTCGGTCAGATGACGGCCTTCGACCAGATCGACATCGTAGAGTTCAGCCATCTGCGGAGTCCAGGCGCGGAGATTGGTGTCCTTCAGGGAGTTGAGGCCGCTGCGAATCTCGGCGCGCCCGCCGATCGAGGCGCCCACTTCCTTGCAACTCTTGCAATTGTCGCGGACGGTGTCGTAGTCCTCGTAGGTGAGGCGCTTGCGCTTCTGGAATTCGAGGAAGTCGTCGACATTGGTGATGATCGACGGCTGCTTGGCAAGTGCAAAGACGTCGGCGCCAAGGTTGAAGACTTTGGTGGCGACGTAGTGGTTGGCACCGTTGATGAGACTGACGACGGCAATGACTGCCGCAACCCCGATAACCACACCAATGAGCGTGAGGATGCTGCGAAGCTTGTGGGTCCACAGGCTGGACGTGGCAATGGTGACTGCCTCGGAGAACTGGAGGGTAGAGGTGCGAGCCATTAATGAAAGGTTATCTCAAACATGGGCTACTAGCTATACGCAGGGTAGGGCGGTAAGGTTACCGGGAGAGGTAGGAAGGCAAGCGGTAAAAGATGGGCCTAAGGCCATTATTGTGAGTAAGTTGGAATATTTGCTCTCCAAGACCAAGAAGAGAGGGCGCTCAGGGCGTGATGGAAAAAAAGGGAGCCGAACGTCCGGCTCCCTGGGTAAGGACGGTTTGAATTTGGGTTAGAAGATCAGCTTAACGCCGAACTCCGCTTGCCGCGGTACGGCGTACCAGTTCACACCAGACGCGGCACCCGGAGTGATCAGGTTCGAGCGCTGCTCCTTAATCGTTCCATTGGCCGAGCCGGGGCTGCCGTTCAGCACACCGCTCAGCAAGTTGCCGAACGGATCGTAGTTGTGGAAGTTGAAGAGGTTGTAAAGCGCGATCTGAGGTTCCAGGACTACGCGCTCCGGCAAGGCATGGAGGACCTTGGTGAGACGCAGTTCCCAAGAGATGTGTACGTCGAACGTGAACAGCGGAGAAACTCCAATTTGACCCTGAGGAGCAAGCGCCAGAGTCGGCGTGACTGCGCCCAGTGCATTCAGCTGGTCTGAAGTGAAAAGGCCCGCGGAGATCAAGGATTGTCCGGCCGGAGTGATTTGTCCGGCCGAGCTATTGTTGTAAGCGTTGATGAAGTTGTTAATGCCGCCACCCTTGACGTCGCGGCCAAAGGAACCAACGTTGGAGCCAGGAACGATGTCACCGACGGTCCCATCGCCGGTAACGTCCGAGCGGAAGATCTCACCTGGAGTTCCGGCCTGCGGCAGAGTCATGGTAATGGGAACGGCCGAGCCGTAGTGGGCGGTCATGCCCACACGCGTTGCCCAGGGAAGATCCATTACCGCGCCGACGCTGATCAGGTTGGTTCGATCGAGAGCGGAAGGTCCGAAGTAATGCAGAGGATTGTTGAAGTCCACGGCGTTACTTACGAAATCCTGGTCGGCCGCCGCCGAATTGAAGCGTGAGAGGGTGTAGGAGGCGATCAGGTTCAAGCGCTTCATCCCAGGAAGTGGATCTTTCAGTTTGGTCCTCAATTCCACCAGGATGCCGTTGTAGACCGAGCGGCCGACAGGGAAGAGCATCTCGTTCATGCCGAGATTTGAGTTGATGCCGGCGAAAGCGCAAGTCGGGCAGGTAAGCCACCTGTAGCATCACTTCCGGAATCGAGACCGTTACCGGCGTAGTCCGCGATTGTTGCGGCGGCCCCAATTGCGCAATTGATGGCGGCAGGTGTTGTTCCGCTGCCGCAACCGAAGGAATTGTTGGTTGTCGAGATCGCCGTCAGGGCATTTGGTGTATTGAGGAAGCGGGCATCCCCAACTTTGTTGGTGTCTATGCCAAGAAGATAGTGAGTCGCGACGTTCCGAACGTAGTCAACACTGAGCGTAGTGTTGCCGGCGAACTGGCGCTGGAAACCGATATTCATCTGCACAGATCGTGGCGAGACGTAATTTGGAGACAGCAACTGGAGACCAGTGCTGTTGGGACTGG
The DNA here is from genome assembly GCA_963782755.1 of Candidatus Acidiferrales bacterium. Lineage (GTDB taxonomy): Bacteria > Acidobacteriota > Terriglobia > Acidiferrales > UBA7541 > Acidiferrum. The sequence goes on along the minus strand of CAWAKR010000016.1, from coordinate 62,298 downwards.
CGGAGAGCGCATTCCCAATGAAGTTGCCGTTGGAGGAAGCGCCGGCGGCGAGTGTCGCTGCCTGATAAGCGGTCTGATCTGTCGCGATTTGAGCCATTGCTGTACCAATCGCTTCGCCACAATAACCAACCGGGTTGCCATCGTTCACGCCGAGCACGGGTCCGGTTGCTGAACCTCCGAAGCAAGGCGCCGTGTCGCCAAAGAACAGGCCGGATTCCAAGCGGGCAGGGCGGTCGAAAAGTACGTTATTGAATATAGCGTTCTCATAGTACAGACCGGCGCCACCACGGATGACAGTCTTGCCATCCTTCCAAGGATCCCATGCAAAGCCAAACTGTGGACCGAAGTTGAGATTCGGCTGATTGACGCGATTTTGGAGGTTGGAATAGAACTGATTATTGAATTGAGTCAGGGCCTGAACTGGAGGGAGGTCGCTGTCGGTGCGGCCGGTGTCGCGTCCGTAGTGCAGACCGAACGTCAGCGTCAAATTGCTCTTGAACTTCCACTGATCGCCGACATAGAAGTCAAAACGGTGGTCGTATTGCCCTCCCGCCGGGAGACCGAAACCAGGCCGTTCGGTTGAATAACCCTGACCGTTGCCAAAGATAATGGTCGTGACCGGCCAGTTCAGCGGGTTTCCTACACCTCCGGGACCAAAGTGATCGGCTGCAGCAAAGTCGCGAGCAGCGTTGCCAGAGTCGTCCACAGAGGAGACGATCGGCTGTAATGGTTACCGACGCCGAGCGTGACCGGATTCTGAAGGCTCTGGTCTGTGCGTTCAAAATCCAGGAAGAAGAAAAGCTTATTCTTGACGAAGGCTCCTCCCAAGGCCCCACCGAACTGCTTGCGGCCAAACGGCAAGTCCGCTGGAGTTCCGTCCGGGTTGTCCGCGATCTTCGCTGACGTCTGATTACTCCGGCCGTAGTAATAGGTTTGGCCGTGCCATTCGTTCTTGCCGGACTTGGTGACCACGTTAACGGTTCCAGAAGAAGTCAGCTCCGTGGACATGTCGAGCGATGAAGAGGCAACCTGGAATTCCTCGATAGCGCTTTGGGGAATATTCTGGGTGGTGGTGCCCACGGTTTCGTCGGAGATGTCGACGCCGTCGACTTCGATCCGCGCAGTGCGTCCGAAACGTCCACCGAAAGAGAGGGAGGAATAACCGTTCTTAGTCGGGTCAAATGTAGAACCATCCTGAATCTGAACGCCGGGCTCGAGGGTAGCAAGGTCAAGAAAGTTGCGGCCGTTGACGGGGACCGGGACCGTGCTGCACTCAGCCGAGCCAAGCAACGCGCCTTTGAGCACACTATTCCTTCCCCGAAAGAATGGTCTTTCAGAGTCCCCGTCACAGCGATTTCGTTTTGATTTAGATCAACAAGCAGTGGCGAGAGCGCCGCTGAATCTTGACCGACCCAGGTCACCACACGATAGCGACCCAAGGTGCACATTTATGTCCATTTAGGGCGGCTTCTTAACTCCTTGATAATAAAAGCTGGGAATGCATAGATGGCGCAAATTCCTGAGCGGGCTATTAATTCTTGTAAAGTTCGAATCAAATTTATGGAATTTAGAGTTGATTTATATGCCTTGTTTGAAGCACTGCCGCCAAATCTAGTGGCGGAGGCGTTCGGCGAGGGCGCGAGCTCGCTGGCGGGCGATTTCTACGAACCGAGAGTCACCTGCGATGAGATCCAGGATGGGCAATGCGCGAGCAGGTTCCGGCAGGATGCCCTTGTTCAGATCGCTTTCAAATTGCATTAGGGCGTCGTTCACGCCCAGACGGTCATACTTCGCGCGACGCTGGAGTAATTCGAGAAGTTCCTGTTGCCGAGCCAATCCCTCGCAAATCTGTAAAAGTTGAGCGGCAGACGAATTGAGGGTGTAGTTAAACCTCACTTCGTAGGATTCGGTGCCACTGCTCCAGGCAAAAGTTTTTTCGCCGAGATTGGCGATCTTGCGGTGAACATCGAGGTCGAGCCCTTTGAAACGACCCAATTGGCCAATCAATTCAAAAATTTTCGCACGAAGCGTTGGACCAATCTCGAAAGGGGATGCGCCGGGATCTTCGTCGAGCTGGCGGATCTCATATGTGGCCCTATCCGAATCTTGGGGAATCTTAATTTCGATGAATTCCGGCACACTGGATTTGAAGATTCTGCGATAGGTAAAGACGCTGCTGGAGGGTGCTGCAATGGCCGATCCAGAAATCCCGACAAAAACCAGGCCAAGAAGCACGGTGCGGCTGAGAAATTGGCGGCGATAGATTTTCATCGCTGTGATGAGATGCGCGACGAGCGGGCGATGGTTACGTCCACAGAAGCATCCGGATATAAGCGCGAAAGAGAATTCTTGTTTTCGGCTGGGTGACGTGAAATGCCGAAACGCTTTTCGAATTGGCGAGCCTGAAGATAACAAAGCCCGATGGCGAGTGCATCCGCGGCATGGGAGGGTTCAGGAATTTCCTCCATATTTAAAAGAGCGCGAACCATTGTCTGCATTTGCCGTTTGTCGGCGTGACCATAGCCCGCGACGCAGGCTTTAACTTCGCGAGGCGAGTAGCTCCGGACTTCCACGTTATGCTGTTCGGCAGCCAGAAGTACAACGCCACGTACTTCTGCCAGCCGGAGGGCCGTGCGCATGTTCAATGCCGTGAACACAGATTCCACAGCTAATGCATCCGGCTTGAACTCTTCCAAAAGATGGCAGAGCAGCGCATGCACGTCGTGAAGGACAGCGCCAGGTGAAGTCTTCTGGCGTTTACTGGCAACTCGGAAAGCGCCGTAGTGAAGAACACGGCAATGCTTGCCATTGGTCTCTAAAATACCGTAGCCAGTGGGTCCAGCCGCGGCAGGGTCGACACCAAGGACGCGAACGCAGTTCGCTTTTGTCGAAGAGGTGGACTGGTCAGGCATCGACATCATTTTACGGCCAACAAGAATCAGCTACCAACAGATTCTGAGGACAGTTGCGGCAACAAAGGAAAGTGGCCATTAGCGAAGCCCATGTGGCCGTTTCTAAAGCGTGATTGAAATCAACTGGCGCTGACGGCGGCCTGAATTTCAGACTCGTCGATATCGAAATTTGCATACACGTGCTGCACGTCATCGTGCTCTTCTAGCGCTTCAACAAGTCGAAGCATCTGCGCTGCCTGTTGGCCAGTAAGCTTGATGTAATTCTGGGGCACCATGCCGACCTCTGCGGAGGCGGGCGTGATCCCAGCTTTGATCAGAGCTTCTTTGACGGTTTCCAGCGATTCCGCGGGAGTGACGATATACCAGGAAGAGCCATCGTCTTTCATATCTTCGGCCCCGGCTTCCAGGACGAGATCCAGAAGCTTATCTTCCGAAGCCGCTTCCTTGGGAACGTTGATTTCGCCTTTGCGGTGAAACATCCAGCCAACCGCCCCGGCCTCAGCCATGTTGCCACCGTTCTTGCTCATCAAATGGCGGAATTCGCCGACGATGCGATTGCGATTGGTGGTAACAACAGCGATCAGAAGGCCAACGCCGCCTGGCCCGTACCCTTCGAACATGGCTTCTTCATACTGTTCGCCTTCCAATTGCCCGGTACCGCGAAGAATAGCGCGTTCAATGTTCTCGTTTGGCATGTTCTCGTTCTTACCGGCAAGAATGGCAGTGCGCAAACGAGGGTTGGAGTTAGGATCGCCGCCGCCAATGCGCGCTGCGATGGTGATTTCACGAATGACTCGGGTGAAGACGCGGCCACGCTTTGCGTCAGTGGCAGCTTTCTTGTGCTTGATTGTGGCCCATTTTGAATGCCCAGACATAACAATTCCTCTTTGTAACTCGTGACCGCGGGGCGGTCAGGAAAATTTTGTTAAATCGCACCCCGCCACTGCCAAGGAATGGACTCGTGGCTCATTCAACCTGCATTGCGGGGGTCACCAGTGCGGAGACCAACGGTAATTGGCAAAGAAGGGGCGCATCAAGGTGCACCTACCTTGCCTAACCGCAGAATTCTAACACACTTAGAGAGAGTCGGAAACCGTGTATACTTTCGAGCAGAGTCGCTTCTGGCTCGCTAAAATCTGGATTCTCTCGGCGTGTGCCACGTGACTAACCGTCGTTACCGAGTGCTGGCGGTGGCCAGTCACCCGGTCCAATATATGTCCCCTGTTCTGCGCAGGTTAGCGCAGGCTCCCGAAGTTCAACTAAAGGTTGCCTATTGCAGCCTGCAGGGCGCAGAGGCCATGCATGACCCGGAATTTAACACCACCGTGAAATGGGATGTGCCCCTGCTGGATGGGTATGACTGGGTAGAGCTGCGAAATCGGGGGTCGGGCGTGGAGTCCTTTTTCGGTCTGTACAATCCCGGGCTGTGGAAAGAGATTCGGACAGGCAACTATGATGCCGTGCTCTGTTATGTGAGCTACCTGCGGGCATCGTTCTGGATTTCCTACGCGGCCTGCAAATCCGCGAAGACGGCATTTTTGTTCGGGACGGATGCATCGAGTCTCGTGTCGCGCGAGGCCAGCCGGTGGAAGTATTACCTCAAGAAAGCCTATTGGCCCTTGCTATTTTCGCTAGCGGATCAGGTGTTTGTGCCCTCGAGCGCAACGCGTGATCTGATGTTGTCGGTGAGAGTGCCGAGTTCGAAGATTTCGCTGACTCCTTACGTCGTCGATAACGATTGGTGGATCGCGGAATCGGGCAAGGTCGACCGCAGCGCGATTCGTGCCAGTTGGGGAGCAAGTTCGTCGACAGCGGTAATTTTGTTTTGTGCAAAGCTGCAGCCATGGAAAAGGCCGATGGATCTGCTATTAGCCTTTTCTGAACTCTCGGCCGGAGAACGGGCGGAAGCAATTCTGGTGTTCGCGGGCGAAGGCCATCAGCGCTCCGAGTTGGAAAAAAATGCTGCGTCACTGGGAGTTGCGGACAGGGTCCGCTTCCTGGGATTTGTAAATCAATCGCGACTGCCGGGAGTGTACACGTCAGCGGACTTAATGGTTCTGCCGTCTGAGTACGAACCCTTTGCCGTCGTCGTGAACGAAGCCTCTTGTTGTAGCTGTCCAGTGGCCGTGAGCGACCGCGTAGGGGCGGGTCGAGACCTGGTCGGCCCCGTGAACCCCGATCTGATTTTTCCGTGTGGCGATATAGGGGCCCTCACTTCGATTCTGAATAAGTGTATCGTGGGGCGCGAGCAATTTGTGGAAGCGGGCCGCAGTGGGCGAAAAAGGATGGAGACATGGTCGCTCCGCGAAAGCATTTCTGGGGCAGTGGATGCAGTTCAGCGAGCGGTGGCTAGGGCGAGACCGATCAAACTGAGCGAAAAAGCCACCGAAACCTAGCTCTGTAGAAGGAATGCGAGTGGGAACCTCGATCCGAAGCTATCTCGTGATGGTTCAGGTCCGAGCCGGGTATAGAAAAAGGTATAGTTAATCGGTCAGAAAGCATGCAACTGTGTTTGTTTCCGCGGAGAGACCGTGAACAGATCCCCGGGCTCATGACTCTTCAGAAGGTAGTCCCGAAGCGGTAAATTTGTACTATGAGAATGATTGGCTCACTTCCGTCACTGCGATCCTCGAGGAATCCGCTTGTTGTCCTTGGGCTGCTGGGCATTGTTATCTACGCGGGCTACCAGGCAGCTCAACTGGTTTTGGCGGGCGACGTAAACGGACTAATGTTCGTCGCGTTAATATTCGCAGGCGGGGCCGTGACGGTTGCCATTTTGAATGACTGGCGCCGAGGGCTATATGTCCTAATCGCTTGGATTCTCTTCGAAGACTTTGTCCGTAAATATCTCGGCAACAACATGGCCATCTATTTCGGCAAAGACATTCTGGCAATTATTCTGTACATTTCCTTTTTTCGAGCCAGAATTGCCAAGAAAATGGAAAGATTCCGTATTCCTTTCCGCATGGCTTTGTTAGCTTACATCTGGTTTGGGTTTATCCAGATGTTCAATCCCTCTTCGAACAGCATTTTCTACGGTATCCTGGGAATGAAAGTCGATTTCTTGTACGTGCCAATGATTTTCGTGGGCTACGGACTTCTGGAATCTGAGGAGGATCTGAGGCGGTTTCTCTCCTTTACTTGTGTACTGATCACAATTGTGGCTGCATTGGGGCTTGCGCAATCGATTCTAGGTCCCACATTCCTGAGTCCAGCCGTAATGCAGGAGGACATTCGAGAGCTTAGCAACGCATACAGAGTTGCACCCATTTCGGGATTGCGGGCATTCCGGCCGACTTCAGTCTTTGTAAGTGCTGGCCGCTTCCAAGATTTTCTGATAGTAGCCTGGCTGATCTCATTGGGCAATGCGGGATATCTTCTCTTGCGAAGTCGACAGGGGCGGAGCCTTGCCTTCACGACCGTTGGTTTTGTAGCTGGCACATCTTTGATGAGTGCCTCGCGTGGTGTCTTTATGTGGAACGCCGGCATCGCACTGGTTGTAGCTGCCGGTTTCCTGTGGGGAGCACCTTGGCGACAAGGCGAAGCAATACGAGTTCTGCGTACCATCCAGAGAACTGTCTTGTTTGCTGGTGTTTCAATTATTGTCCTGATGACCATTTTTCCTGACGAAGTTGGCTCGCGGATTGCAATCTATACCGAGACGCTCATGCCCGACAGTTCGGCTAGCGAGCTAGTTCATCGCACGCAGACATATCCGCTCCAGCAGCTTGGGTATGCGTTTGACCACCCGCTTTGGCCTTATGGGTATGGAATAGGAACCTGTACGCTTGGCACGCAATATGTAAACCGAATTTTAGGCGTGAAACCAATGTATGTGGGGGTCGAGAGTGGCTTTGGAAACTTGGTTGTCGAACTTGGTATTGTTGGTCTCCTTTTGTGGATAGTGCTGGGTTTTTCCATCGCGTTTTCGGCTTGGCAGGTTGTCCTGAAGCTCAAGGGCACTCCTTGGTTTCCCATAAGCTTTGTAATCTTTCTGTTTTCCGTCCTCCTTTTTTTCCCAATGACTTTCGTGAGCTTCAGTGCCTACCAGGATTTTGTAATCAATGCTTATTTCTGGCTATTCATGGGAGTTCTTTTCCGGCTGCCAGAGCTTGCGAAGAGAGCCATAAACGTTCAAATTGAACACGTGGCGCGGCGGGATTGAATTGCGACTCGCGGTGGTCTCTCCGTTTCTTGACCGACAACACGGCACGGAAATTTGCCTTATCGAGCAGATTGAACGGCTCGCCAAACTGAACACCTGGGAAATCCACCTCTATAGTCAGAAGGTTGAGGGTGTTGACGGCCTGCAAGAAGATCGTTTGCATGCGAAAAATTCAGAAGGCACGATTCTGTGGCACAAGGTTTCGAGATTTCCAGGGCCGCACTTGTTCGAATATTTGTGGTGGTTCGTCATCAATCAATGGCAGCGGCGACGCGACTGTCGATCGGGAAAAGTCCAAGCCGAACTTGTCTACTCACCGGGAATCAACTGCCTGGACGCCGATGTGATCGTGGTACACATCGTATTTCATGAGTTCTACGGACGAGTTAGAGGTGAGCTTGACTTGAGTCGAACGGCTCCGAGCAATTGGCCGCGCGTCATTCATCGAAGGCTCTATTACAAACTGATCATGGCGCTGGAGAGGAGGATTTATCGCGATCCCAAGGTAAGGCTCATAGCCGTATCTCAACTTCTGGCAAAACATCTCAAGTCACATTTTGGCCGCACGGACGTGACAGTGATTCCCAATGCCGTAGATACGGAGAGATTCACGGAGAGCGAACGAGCGGCGCGAAGGATTGCATCGCGGAAGTCACTTAATTTTATTGAGGCTGAGTTCGTAGTGCTCCTGATTGGGAATGACTGGAAGAACAAAGGACTCAGATCACTTCTTAATGCAACCGCACTTCTTATGGAAATACCTTTAAGGCTGTTGGTGGTTGGCAGCGATGACCCATCACTATTCCGGTCTGCTGTCGAGGAAGTACATTTGGAGGATCGCGTGAGATTTGAGGCATCTAACCGAGATGTCTTGCGCTTCTACGCGGCTGCGGACTTGTATGCCGGGCCTTCACTTGAAGACTCCTTCGGCCTACCGATTCTGGAAGCGATGGCGTGCGGGCTTCCAGTGATTGCCAGTACTCACGCGGGTTCCAGCGAAATGATCCGCGATGGAGAGACAGGCTTACTCCTTCGCGATCCACGGAACCATATTCAGCTGGCGCAGTTGATTCGACGAGTTTATACGGAGAAGGAATTTTGCCGGGCAATGGGAGAAGCTGCTGCCCGTTCAGCAAGAGCAGGTTTTAGCTGGGATCAAAATGCCGACATGACGCGAAGAGTAATGGAGGAAGAAATTTTGCGGAGTAGGGCAACGCACTTGGTGCTGTAGAATTCTCAAGTGACTCGCAAGGTTATGAGGATCGTGGCGTTAATTGTTACGCTACCGTTGCCAGCACCGCCGCGGGCCCGGTTCCAGAATGATCGACGAGTCCTATGGTCTCACGCCAACATCTGCTAAATTAATATTGTTCAGCGCATGCGCATAGCTCTCTTTACTCCCTACTCGCCTGCAATCGGCGGCGGCTCCGTTCAACTTAGAAGTCACATTGAGCAGATGGAGGGCCTCGATATTCGATGGTACTACCTGGCCGGGTCACCCGCAGGGGGAGATTCCTGGCGTTGGCTAGGCAAACCATTTACGCCGGCCCAGTTTAGTTCTGACATTTTTTCAAGAACGGGATTCTTGCCGGGCTCAACGGCACCGGCGCGCGAACTGGTGAAGCAGATTGAGGCTGATTTGTATTGGGTAGTCGCGCACTACGAGGGAATCTCGGTCGCGGATGAACTTCTCCGGCAAGGCAAACCTGTTCACCTGACCGTCCATGACGAACCGCTGGCGATGATCATTCGATCCCGACGGTACCGAGTGCTGTACCCGCTGCTATCTCGGGTGTTCAGAAGAGTTTTGCTGGGGGCGAAGTCGGTGGATGTGACCAGCTGGAAGATGCGGGATTACTTTAATCAAAAATATGATTTGAATTGTTTTGCGCTCTATCGATCAGTTCCCCAGTTGGCCCAGTTGAATTCGTTGCCGGAGTCAAATGAACTGCGCGTAGGCCATATCGGCTCCTTGTACCATACCGATCCGTTTCGCCGATTCCTGAGCGCCTGCAGGGCATATGCTGAGGAAAAGAATCGCCGGCTGAAAATCGTGCGGGTGGGGAATTCTCCAGAGATGGATGAGATTGCCCAGGAAAATCCTGACGTAATCGAAACTCACGGCGAATTGGGCGAACCGGAAGCGCTGCCCCTACTTTCGAACTGTGACTTTGTGTACGCCATGTATCCAGCTGGGCTATCGATATAAGGGTTTTCGTCGTTTGAGTCTTCCGATCAAACTCTCGACCTATATTCAGGCGCAACGGCCGATTTTTGCGCACACGCCAGAGGATAGCTCCATGGCGCAAGTAATTACCAAATACGGAGTTGGGCGCGTTTGTTCGTCTAATGATCCCACAGAAATAAAAGAAAGCATCAAAACCATGCTCCGCGCGCAAGTGACACCGGAACAGTTTGAGATTCTACGGAGGGACCTGATGGGCGATGATCAGGTTCAGAAGTTAAGGCGAGCACTTACCGAGGAGAGGTAGAGAGAGCAATTCCGGAAACTTGACTTGCGGTCGGCTGACAGCTTGGGTTTAGAGGACTCATTCTTGCCGTTTAGGAGGCGTTGGCACCTTGCCAAAAAATCTGCAGGACGCGACGACGATCCAGCGCGAATATTACACAGAGACGGCTGCTCGCTACGACGCCATGCATGCGAACGAGGGCGGTGGCGACGCAGCACAAAATCAGTTTATTTTGGCGATGCTGCGGATGGCAGGCGTCGAGAGTCTGCTCGACGTGGGCTCGGCCACGGGCAGAGGACTAACGGATTTTGCCGCAGGATTGCCGGGGGCGTTGGTTTGTGGAGTTGAACCGGTTGCGGCCTTGTTGAAACAAGCCCAGGATGCGGGCGTCTTGCAGTCTGTCCCGCTGGTGCGGGGCACAGGTGAATCGTTGCCCTTTGGCGATGGCAGTTTTGACGCAGTCTGCGAATTCAGTATCCTGCACCACGTGCCTAATCCCTCGAAGGTTGTCGGCGAAATGCTGCGAGTGGCGCAGAAGATGATCGTGATCACGGATTCGAATCGGTTCGGGCAGGGATCTTTGCCGGCGAGATGGTTCAAACTGCTTCTTTACAAGGCCGGCTTGTGGGGAACATTCAATTACATTCGGACCAAGGGCAGGCGCTATCAGATATCGGAGGGCGACGGACTATTTTATTCCTACAGTGTCTACGATTCATACGAGCTCATCGCTGAGTGGGCGGAGCGCGTGGTGCTCGTGCCGATTGGTCCGATAAAATCGAAAAGTTGGATACACCCGCTGCTTACAACGGAAGCTCTGATCTTGATTGCGTTTCGAAAGAGCGCGTCCGCGAAATGACCGGCGATTAGGGAGCTTTTGGCTTGGTCAGAACGGCGCGTCGAACTGCTCCCAGAGTAAATTCTAAGGACTCTTTGGGAATGCTGGTAACGAAAGGTTCGACGGCCCATCCAAGACCAGTAGGAATATCGCGGCTCAGCGAAACGACCTGATTCTGCAAATATACGCCGCCATCTTTTTCCTCCATTCGCCACCAGGTTTCCATCCGCCACAGAAATCCATTGTCATGGCCAGGAGCTTTCTCCTTCTCGGAAGGCTCGCCGGGATTGTCGACTTCCGCTATGCGCATTGCTGAACTGCGGCTGTGCGCGCGCGTGGAAGAATCGGTGAAATAGTTGATGTCGTGATCGGTATCCAGAACTACAGTGATTATTTTTGTGCGACGGAAACGAAGGAATACGCGGAAGTGATTTCCAGAATGCTCTTCGATTTTGGATTTTTGGACGTCCGGAGCAAAGTACGTAGACTGCCGGTCGTAGTCCTGAAGGAATGTCAGGACATCCTGGAGTTTAGCTCCAGGAATAAACACCATGCCCTCCCAATCGTGAATCATGCCACCCGGCACGTCAGCAAATTCACCGGTGGGAATGATCCGTTGCATTACGACTTCACCGCGCTTTAGCTTGGCGTAAGCTGCCTCTCTGGCGGATAGATCAAGGTCATCGATCCACAGGAAATTCCCACTGCTCAAGCTCTTTGCGTGCTTCGCGTCTGTTTTGCTGACATAGCTGTCGAAAACGCGAATCGTTTCGGGGCGAAAGGCAACCGCAGCAGGAGGAACGGGAGGTCGCTCTGCAGAAGACGGAATTGCCGAAAGAAGCAGGATAAAACTGAGGGGCAGGATTTTGTGGCGGTTCGGATAGCCCATGGCTCTGATTATCCCGCAGGTTCGGATAAACAGCTATGGGAGCAGGGGTGGCGGAAGTGCCGGGGAGGAGTCGTGTTGGGTGCCGAAAGGTAAAGGCCCCCACTAAAGCCAGACTTATTTTCATTATAATGAACGAGTTATGGGAAGAAAAGGTCGCCGTATGACAGCAAGAAATCTGGCGGGTTGGGAAGCTCGCACACGGCCCCTTGCGGGACCGCTGTCCCCGCGCGGCCCCCAACCCACTGACACGATATTAGAGTGGTTAAGCAGGTGGCTCAATGGGCCGATGGCCCCAGAGAACGGGGTACCCGGGTCGTGGTACGGATGCGCTACTCAGGCTAGTGAACGTTTGTATTCTTACTAATAGTTAGTACGGAGAGCAAGACGATCGCGGCAATGAGAGATTATTGTTGAGGCTTTTCTTCCTGTTTTTTCACCGGCATGGCGGCTGGTGGTTCCGTTCCCAGTTCCAATCGGAGAGTGACCTCTTTTGTCTGGCTCCGTTTTAAGGGTATGTTCCGGTGCCAGGCCGAGTTTGCGCCGTTCGCGGAGGCACGAAGATCGTAGCTATCCTGCTTCAACCCGGTGATCACGAATCGACCTTTGGCATCCGTGTGCACCGCATGGGGAGAAACGCCCCCTGATGATTGACAGCTCACAGCTGCGTGAGCGACGGGCTTGCCATCGAGCCCAAGCACAACTCCCGTCAACGTGGTTTTTGTTTTTGGGGTAGTTTGGGCACTCGTATGCGCAGCAAACAGGAAGACAAGTCCTGAGAAGATGAGCGTGAGAAATCGACGGTTCATTGGATTTGCTCCCTGTACGACAAATCCAGTCTAGCGTTCCAGCGTAGTTCCGCAGCTTCCGCGGCCGCCATTGTGTCTCAACTGAAACCTGATACAGGGTACAGGGGCTTGCGTCAGGGAGAAACGCTTACGGCAAGACGCAAATCTACAGAATAGACATCGACGCCGCCATGATCCACGGTGACGTAAACGGATCCATCGGGGCTGAGGCCCGTAAAAATGCAGCGGGTGGCGCCAAAACTAAGCAAATCTCCAAAGCTGGTTACTCTCTCAACTTCTTTTTTCGCCATCGGCACACGGAAAACAGATTGTTCGAGTTCATCGACGTCCTGAAAATACAAGGCATCGCCGCCGGGCGACCAACGCAAAGCGGAAGGGAAATTAGCATCGGCGAGGACCGTCCAAACCTTCTAGTTGGCAGTCGTAGAGCCAGACCTGTTTCTTTTTGGGATGAAGGGCGGCGATGTAGCGCCCATCCGAAGACCATCGTGGCTCGATCAGTCCCTGCGATCCCGCCAATTCTGTAATTACTGATGTTTCCAAGTCGAGAATGCGGATAGCCGGCTCTGCCGATGACTCTGTGTCCTGCACATCCATGACGATCTGCCGACCGTCCGTTCTCCAATCGCCAGACATGGAGGCCCATTTGTTGTCAGTGGGAAGCACGGGTTTGGGCGTGCCTCCCTTGGAAGAGACAACATAGAGACGTGGTTGTTTGTCGAGAAGAAATCCTGTGAACAGGATCTGCTTTTCATCGGGCGACCATGTGGGTGCAAATGCGCCGGTAGCCTTTGCAGTGAGTTCGACTTTGCCAGTGCCGTCCAGGCGACTTTTCCAGAGAGTTCCGTTTTCGCGCGCGGCGTAAACAACCCACTGTCCATCGAGCGAAAAATTGATGTCGGTGGCGCCAGATTCGGTGAGCATCGCCGTCTTAGTGGAGGTCTTCGGATCAATGCGGAGGAGTTGATATTCGTTCTGCGTGCCAATCGCGAAAATGCGGTCGGCGGTGGGCATGGCTACAGGGTGGTCAAATGCGATTGGTCCAGTAGTAAGTTGAACAGGAGTTCTGGTTCGCGAGAGAGGGCCGGTTTGTTCTTCCATCAACCAGAGACTCGCGCGAGTATCGACGGCGAGGCTGGCGCGAAGGTCAACGCCAGAAGAGAACGCAAAGTATTTACCGCCGGCCAGCCAGGTTCCGCTGCCTTCGTGCGGGCCACGTTGTTCTTCTGGCAGAACGCGGCGAAGGGAAGAACCATCAACGCCGATTTCCCACATGGAATCGGTGCCTTGTGAAGGCTCCATTTGTGTGAAGCGAAGCCTCTTGCCGTCTGGTGACCAAACCAGCGAACGCGGCGCTGGATGGAATTTGGCGATCTCCCTGACCGGTCCACCATCGGTAGGCGAGATTTTTATGCTCTCACCCTCCAAATAAGCGATCTGGTCTCCCTTCGGAGACCACACAGCCTCTTCGGCCATCACATCACCCACCCTGCGTGGCGCGCCACCCTGCACCGGCCATAGCCAAAGCGGAGTGGCCTCACCCCGGTGCGTTAACTGGCCGATGAGGAATTGCGAATGATCGGGTGAAAGATCAAAGATGCGGGTGTTATCGAACGGGGTGGGCGTTTTTTGGGAGTTTCCACCTTCGACGGATGTCTGCATCAGGTTCCAGCCGCTAACATCTCGAATCACAAAATAGATGCGACTACCATCCGTAACCAGTTTTCCCCAAGGATCTACTTGACCACTGTGGGTGAGTTGGCGAACCGCCAAAACTCTAGGTTGGCTTCTTGGCCAAGCCAGATACAAGGCCAGCGCAGAAAGAGCCAGGAGGATTAAGGAGGCATGCCACCAAGTGAGATAAACGCCGTTTAGCCGCTGTCTTCGATCGGGCGCTTCCACAGTGGGAAAATGGGAACTGCCTAGGGGAATCCCGAAATCCTCGACCTGCTTTCCATCAGAAGTCACGCGAACGTCTGTCGTCACCGTTGGAGATTCTGGGCGAGCTGAGACAAGGGGAGCGATGAACCGATAGCCTTTTCGAGGGACCGTCTCAATGAAGATGGGGTTTTCCGCATTGTCACTTAGGGCTGCGCGCAATTTCATCAGCGCCGTGTTGAGGCTGCCATCGAATTCGACGAAAGTACCTTCTGGCCAGATTCGCTTGCGAAGATCCTCGCGTGAGAGCACTTCACCTTGAGCCTCTAACAGCAGCGCTAGGATTTTGAAGGGCTGTTCCTGAAGTCTCACCACCACGCCCTGGCGAGTGAGTGTGCCCTGTTCAAGATCCACTTCGAATAGACCGAACCTAAATTGCCTGTAGCGCGTTTGTGGTGAACTGGATGGCATATCTCATGACTGGCATCTGGCCAGTCGGCGTATGCTACACCAAAAAGTTGGTTGATGAAAGGCCATAAGTGACAGAGAAAGAGCGGCTTAATTGTTGATAAAAGGAATAGAAGGAGTTCGTTTGACGGATTCCCCACTTTGCAGCATCTTGCAGCCGTGTGCTCCTGCTCTCGTCGAGTTCCCCAAGTACCCGGCGGAAGACACACTCGGTGGACACGGCTCCTGCCTGTCGGCTGGGTGGCTCACACACTCTGAACCAACGGGAATGTCCGCGTCCCGTGCCCACCGTCGGAAGTACCGGGCACGGACGCGGTCGATCCCAAGACAGTGCCGGCCTAATCTCGTACAATCCGGCTAACTCCGATTGATCAAGGAACCTTTGGATCGGTGTGCCGATAGTACGCCAATGCCGCCTGGACACCAAGCCAGCGGAACGGCTCGTTCGGAGTATAGAGAGGCAGGCGATTGAGATAGGGTAGCCAAGCCCACTCTTTGCTTTCGCCATGAGCTAAATCCGCCAGAATGCGTCCGAACACGGAGGTCAAGTTCACGCCGTGCCCAGAAAAACCTACTGCGTAGAAAATATTCCCGTACTTTCCGATTTGCCCAACCGAGGGGGTCTGGTCTAGAGACATATCGACGGCACCGCTCCAAGTACACTCGAAAGGTTCATTGGCCAGTGATGGAAAGAGGCGCCCGAGTTCCTCGCTTAAACCCACAAATCGTTTTGCGGTGTTGCTCGGTTGGTGTAATCCATTGTTGAATATGTAATCCACGGGACCGCCGCCAATGTGAATGCGATTGTCTTTGGTGAGGCCGAGGTAAAAAACTTCCGTCCGGGAATCATTGAAGGGAATACGCTTCTTCCAACCAATCTTGGAGAGACGTGATTCCGAGAGAGGAGCCGTCATACCCATATAATCGAAAACGGGTGTGGTTGCCCCTCGAAGATAGCCCAACTTGGAGCTGTAGGCGTTCGTAGCGAGAATCAGTGATCGGGTCCGAATCCGTCTTCCATTCGCTGTTACGATGGTGAGGATTTCACCTTCGTCAACAGACGTGACAGGACTAGCCTCGTAGATTTCGACATGGGCGCTTTCCGCAGCAGCTTTAAACAGGCCTACTAATTTCCCCGGATGGACCTGGCCGCTTTGGGGATCGAACACTGCACCTGGATAGGCCCATGTTCCAACCGTATCCACAATTCTCTGGCGATCCCAGAATTCGTAGGGAATCCCGGTGTTTCGGAATTTTTCGACGGACGGGCGCACCTCGTCCGCCAACTCATTGGTATTGCACATCTGAAGAGCGCCGTTGAGTTCGAGTTCCACGTCGAAGTTGAGGCCGGAAGAGAGTTGAGCCAGGCGTTGCGCGTTATCGACGGTGAGGTCATAAATTCGCTTATCAAGCGCCTGATCTCCACTCCAGACCATGTAGCGGTCTTCTGTGCTGGTGAGCAGCATGGCGCCATTGCGCCCGGAAGCGCCGTTCCCACAACGCATCGCTTCGACCACTACGACGCGATCGGATGGGTTCGTGTTCTTCAGATAATAGGCGGCGGAAAGTCCGGTCAAACCTCCGCCTATGATGACGACACTGGCGTCAATGTCTTTTTGCAACGCCGAGCAGGCAGGGGGAAGCGCACTGGACCAATAACTCTGATTTGTCTCAAATACTTGCTTTTCCGGCATGAGGGTAGGAAACAGGGCATTCGTCGTAGCGGCGACCACGCCGGTAGCGGCACCAGCCGCGGCTGCCGTCTTCAGGAAGCGCCTGCGGTTGGCGTCATGTTTTATGACTTCGGACATAGGAGTTAGTTGAACAGACAGCTTGCACGGCAGTTCGTACACACTCTCTCACGAGAGCGGCTATTTTTTACACAATGGAATTGGAGAATTCTGAAGCGGGGGACATTTTCAGACCCTAACTAGCAGAGCCTTTTGATCTTACTCAACTTCCTTATCCCAGAGACAGTTTGGCTGCTTTCGTGCCTCTGGATAGTCTCCCCAGCACCATGAACTGTGGGTGTGCGCACAAAACGTTGCGCCCTAAGGTATTTTTTTTCATTACCTCAGGCATGGCCCGATCCGAATTCTGAGGCTACCACCGGACAATGAAGTGAATGTGCCCGCTGACCGTGGCCGTTTTTTGGAGAGCTCCTGTTCACTAGCGAACAGCGAATTATGGAGAAGAAGACCAAGATCATCTGGCCTCGCCAAGAGGCGCGGAGCCTGTGAGTCGTTGAGTTTGGAAGTGTTCCTTTAGGCCGGCCCGGAGGGAATTGTTGCGAACTACTCTGAAGATTGTACTTCCGCTTGCTGTCAGCGTGATTTGCGTTTCGCTTCTCTATTCCTCCTACCAAATGCGCACGGAGCGGCGAAATCTGCGTAATGACCTCATCCGGAGGTCCGCGACATTAGCGGAAAGCCTGCAAGACAGCATCGAATCGGCAAGCGGGCAGGCAACGAACAAAAACGTGCAACGAATCGTCGCGCGCTTCGGCCAGCGAGAACACCTGCTGGGAGTGGCCGTGTATGACCGATCCGGCGCCGTCGTCGCGCGGACTCAAGGATTGCCAGCATATTTCGAATCAATTCCGCCTGCTGCGATTCGCGCCGCCAAGCAGGATTCCGGATCGAATGAATTACTGGAGAATGCAGGCACCCCGTTCCACATATATGCATTGCCCCTTCATCGAGGGGACGAACAAAGTGGAACGCTAGTTGTCGTTCATGACGCGAGCTACATCGATCAGCGGCTGAAGTTTTCGCTGCGTGACTCACTGCTTACAGCTCTAATACAGACTCTTCTAATCACATCGTTGGCGTTCGTGCTCGTGCGCGTGAATTTCACCTCTCCATTGGCCAAGACGGCAAAGTGGCTAACAGCGCTGCGCGCTGATGCTTCGGGAAGCAGCGCCGGACTCCCCAAGGGGGAGATGTTTGACCAGATACAGAAGGAAGCGAAGCATCTGGCCAATGCCCTGCAGTCTGCGCGAGCGGCGGCACTGGCGGAAGCGCAGCTTCGTGATTCGCAGTCGTCCGTGTGGACAGCGGAACGGCTTCGCGTAAGTCTGCGACGCAAACTGGGAGACAAGCCGCTATTTGTGGTGTCGAACCGCGAACCATACCTCCACGAGATTCGCGAGAAAGATAAATCCATTGAGGTTGTGGTGCCTGCAAGCGGTCTCGTGACCGCACTGGAGCCCGTTTTGCAGGCCTGCAACGGAACCTGGATCGCTCATGGATCTGGAAGTGCAGATCGCCAGGTGGTCGACGATTGGGATCGGATTCAAGTTCCGCCTGACCGCCCAGCCTATACCTTACGGCGTGTGTGGCTGACGAAAGATGAGGAGCATGGTTATTACGAAGGATTCGCGAACGAAGGCCTCTGGCCGTTGTGTCACATTGCACATACCCGCCCAATTTTCCGGACGGACGATTGGAATTACTACCAGGAAGTGAATCGTCGCTTTGCGGATGCAGTTTTGCAGGAGATGGAAGGGACACAGTCGCCGATCTTGCTGGCGCAAGACTACCACTTTGCACTATTACCAAAGATGGTGAAAGAGGCTCGACCGGACGCGGCAGTGGCAATTTTTTGGCACATTCCGTGGCCCAATGCGGAAGTGTTTGGAATTTGCCCCTGGCAAAAAGAGCTTGTCGAAGGGTTGCTGGGAGCGGACCTGATCGGTTTTCATATTCAAACGCACTGCAACAATTTTCTGGAAACGGTGGATCACGCCCTGGAGGCTCTCACAGAGTGGGATCGCTTCGCAGTGAACCGCCAGGGGCATGTAACACGTGTTCGCCCGTATCCCATCAGCGTAGCCATTCCGCAAAGTCTGCCCGTCTTTGCACACCGGAACTCTGGTGAAGATCGGGCGGCGCTGTTTGCCGAACTTGGCGTAGAAGCTTCGCTCCTGGGTGTCGGTGTGGATCGGCTGGACTACACAAAAGGTATTGTGGAGCGCTTTCGCGGAGTAGAGCGATTCCTGGAATTGTATCCCGCGTACCAGCGCCGTTTTACATTCGTGCAGATTGGCGCCCCCAGTCGCACGGTCATTCCCCGATATCAACAGTTGATGCAAGAGGTGATCGCGGAAGCAGAGCGAATTAACAACCGGTTTCAGAGCGGATTGTGGAAACCCATCGTGCTGCTGAACCGGCACCATTCGCACGAAGAGATTGCCCGATATTATCGCGCTGCCTCACTGTGCATGGTGACCTCGCTGCACGACGGGATGAATCTCGTGGCCAAAGAATTCATAGCGGCGCGAGAGGACGAACGCGGGGCCTTGATCCTCAGTTCGTTTGCTGGGGCTGCGCATGAGCTGACCGACGCCTTGCTGGTAAACCCGTATGACGCGCAACAGCTTGCGGAAGCAATCCGTCAGGCGCTGGATATGACGGAAGAGCAGCAGGAGATACAAATGTCGCGGATGAGAAAAGTAGTCCACGAACATAACGTGTATCGATGGGCGGCGAATCTGTTGTCGGACTTGACGGAAATACGAGTGGAGACGCCGGAAAGAAGCGAGGTGCCGTTCTCCAGTTGAAGCGAATCTGCTAAAGGTAAGGGGATCGGGAACGCTGAAAAACTCAAGACCGGCGATAAGCGTCTCAGAGTCTGGATAGAAGTTGCGGTGCTAAGCCAGAAGACTAGCGCAAATCCCCAGGTTCAATTCCGTTCTTTCTGGCATCGTTTTCGACGTCTTCTATTTTCGCTTGGAGTTGTCTCTTGCGCTCTTCCAACTGCTTCACTTGATCCTCCAAAGGCACCATGTTGTAACCCTGTGTAGGATTGATGCCCCCGGATGGCGCGGTATTTTCGCCCTTGAAGTTTTTCAATCGGCTGATGCGTTTGTCGGCCGCGTCGATCTGCCCCTGCAATTGCTGGATTTGGCCGCGATAGTAGCTGATCTGCTGTTGCCGGAGGCTTTTCTTGTGGTTCGCTTGATAAGTATTGCTCGACTGGCGATCACCGGCGGAAAAATCCGGTTCCCCCACAACGGAAACGTCACCTTTTACAGAACCAATTTCGTCATTGGTCCAGACTTTTTTAGGTTTCTTCTTTTCTTTGTCTACCGGAGCTGGTGGTGGGGGAGTCTCTGCCTGCGTTGCGGCGGGAGCCGGGGTGGCGCTCGCTCCGCTCGAAGCATCCTGCGCCTGGGTGAGCGTGGGGCTGAGTGCCAGCAGCAAAAGCACATAGAGATGAAGTAGTTTCACGTCATTCACCCGAATCTTTCAACGCAGTTGCCCAGGATCTACTCCCTTTTTTCTGGCTTCATCGAGAAGGGCGTCGATCTGGGTTTCCAATTTCCTCTTTTTATCCTGCAACACCGCCATCTGCTGGTTCACGGGCATGCGTGTGTAACCCCGCGGAATTTCATTGGAACTCTTCGTTACCGTTTCGCCTTCCTGGAATTCTCTTGAAGGAGGTGAGCTCCAGGTTTACTTCGTCCAGTTGCGATTGCAGCTTCTGCAAATTTTGGCGAATGCGCGAAACCGTCGCGGGATCTGCAGGTTTCGCAGGCGTCACGGTGTACTTTTGATTGCGCTTATCGCCCACTACCGAGACTTTTCCACTTGCCTCGGAAAGGTTTTCATTGGTCCAAACTTTCTTCGAAGAAGGGTTTTTGGGAGACGGATCAACATTAGCGGATGAACCGGTCTGACTTTGGTCTGGAGTCGTAGATGGAACTGCAGAAGTCTGCGCGCGGCAGGGAACTAAGAACATTGAGAACAGAGGAGCGATGATAGAAAGCCGTCGGAACACGAATCCTCCGGGACCGCTGGGTGGGACTAGTACCTTAAACACAGTTTAGAGGAAGAAGTTGTCTACGTGGCTCACTCGGCAGGGAGTTTGTCTAAATCGGCACGGACGACGTTGATGGATTCCGATGGAGGACCAACTCTTTTGTAATCCGAATAAAAGGTGCGTTCATGGATTGAAAAAGAAAGCAGATACTTGCGTCCATCGAAATCGTATTGCTCGTAGCTTGGCAACCAGACTCCCGGTGCGAATTCATAGCGCTCCTGCATGAAATAGCTGCCCTTATAGACCTTGGCGAGAAACATCGCGATGGCGATATCTTCTGTGACGGTGCCTTCGATTCGTGCTAGTTCGCCGGATTGCTCATCGATCCAGACGAACCCACTGACCTTGCTGAATACCACTGCATTCCGGGTAGTCGGTCGAAATTTGGGATTTGGGGTCATGCTGTACTTTGTAAGAGTCCGGTTACCGCGCGGCTCTTGGCCGAGGGGTTTGAAGAGGAAGGCTTCGTGCGTGGAAACCAGGAGGTCATTTCGGTCTTTCCGCTTATGTTCTAATTTGGCGTAGGCGTCTCGCTGAGTCTGGCCCGGCTGACTTGCCCACGTCAGATACTTTGCAAGTTTCTCAAGTTCGTTGCGGTAGCTCTGCGTGCTTACAGGCTCTCCAGAGGAAGAAAGTGGAATTTTATGGAGGGCTGGGCCGGCAGGAAATAAGCGCCAGACTTTGATCTCCGATGGATTCGCATCGCTACCGGCCTTCCGGATTTCAACCTTCTGTGTGCGCTCATAGACGTCCAGGTAGGCCTCCATGCGTTTCTGATTGGCGATGACTCGGTCAAAGACATCGCCCTTCGTTTCGATGGGATCCTGCGCAGCGGGAGCGTACGGGGAGAGCAGGCCGAGACAGACGAACGCCAAAGCCAATGGCCGTCTGAGAAGCGCTCTAACCCGGAGTCTCGGTATCATGTAAGCCATAGAAAATAATACAGTAAGACGTTCATCTCGATAGAACACTATATGGCTTTTCCCTTGGATGCAAACGAGGGACAATCGGTGCCTCCCTGGCTACATACCTGATAGTTTCAGTACAATATAAACGTATAAATTGTGACGAGCTTCCTCCATGAAAAACCACCGATTTAGCGCCCGGGCTTGGGAACGAAATGGGGTAGTCGTGCGTCTTATGTACAGTAGGAGCCCGCTGGTGGGTGTGACCCCAATTGACAGTCTGACCGGCTTGCCGCGTTTGGCGGCGGGCACGTTTGTGTCGCCAGAGCGGGCAAAAGGGCTGAAGGCCGCCTGGATTACCTTTGCCGAAACGCTCAAGCTCGCACTCGACGCACTTCGTGCGCACAAATTGCGCAGTTTCCTGACGCTGCTCGGAGTGATTCTGGCGGTTACTACGTTGGTTGCGGTCATGAGCGTAATCGAGGGATTAAACCGATACGTCGCCGACAAGGTGGCAGATCTTGGCTCCAACGTGTATATCGTCGATCGCTTTGGGATCATTACCAGCCGAGACATGTGGATCAAAGCGCAGAAGCGGCCCCTGGTGACGATGGAAGACTACCAGCGGCTTCGCGACAACATGAAACTTTCAAAGGCAGTGGCGGCCGAGGAAGACCGAAATGTGCAGGTTCGCAGCGGGAACCTGACGATGGAAAACGTCTCCATGATGGGTGCGACTGCAAACTTCGCCGACGTTCGGAACATGAACGTGGAACTGGGCCGATTTATTACCCCTGCCGACGACGAACACCGTTCCGACGTGGTTTTTGTCGGCCCCGATGTGACAAAGAAATTTTTCCCGAACGTGGATCCAATTGGAAAAACAATCCGGGTGCAAACCCATACCTACCAAATTATCGGCGTGGCAGAAGCATTGGGAACGGCGTTCGGCCAATCGCAAGACAACTACATGATCATGCCGATCAACACGTACCGGAAAGGCTGGCACAGGCAAGACGATTGGGTGGCAATTTTTGTACAGGCACCCAGCGCGGAACTGGTGGAAGCTAGCAAAGAAGAAGCCCGGATGTTGTTCCGTGCATGGCGACACATTCCGTACGACGATCCTGATAATTTCGCGATACTTGGTTCGGATTCCATCATGGCGTTGTGGCACGACCTGACGGGCAACCTGGCGTTTGTGGCCATGGCGCTGGTGAGCGTGTTCCTGGTGGTCGGCGGCATCGTAATCATGAATATCATGTTGGCCAGCGTGACAGAACGTACGCGAGAAATCGGATTGCGGCGATCGCTAGGTGCGAGGAAGAAACACATTCTGCTGCAATTCCTGACGGAATCGGCGGTGTTGGCAGCTACCGGGGGATTCATCGGGATTCTGTTTGCGTATGCGATTGTGTTCTTCGTTAAAAACGTCTTTTCTTTTCCGATGGAAACTCCCGTGGGAGCAGTGATTCTCTCTCTCTGTCTATCGACAGCTGTTGGTCTTTTCTTTGGAATTTTTCCGGCCATGCGAGCAGCGAAGCTGGACCCAATCGAAGCACTACGGGCGGACGGGTAAAGTAAACAATGGCGCAAGCATACGGCGAAAATCTCCGGCAGGCATTGGACACATTGCGGACGCATAAACTGCGCAGCGCGTTGACGGTATTCGGTGTGGTGCTGGGCGTGAGCGTGATCATGCTGGTGGCCGCCCTCTTGACTGGCTTCGACCACCAGATTCAAGAGAGCATCAACCAGTACGGAGCCGACACTGCCTTCATCACCAAATGGGATCAGGGCCGTCATGGAGGCCCGCCGCCCCTGGAGGAACAACAGCGCAAACCGCTCACCGTGGAAGACGCCATCGCGCTCAAGGAACAATGCCCTGCGGTGAAGGGCGTTACCGTGTTCATCGAAACGAATTGGCGCAAAGAACACGCGGTACGCACCAAGTCTGGCGAAGTAACGGGGATTGATTACCGTGGTGTTCAGCCGAACTTTGGCGAAGTGTACGCAAACGCGGCAACTCTCGAAGGAAGATTCATCGGTGAGGGCGACGACCTACATAAAGAGAAGGTGGTGATGCTGGGGCAGAACGTCGCTCCGGTGCTGTTTCCTGAAGGCCATCCTATCGGCAAAGACGTCATGATCGATGGGACCGATTTCAAGGTGATCGGCGTGGTCGAAAAGCCCAAGGGTGGATTTGGAATGGGCGACGAGGATCGCCGTGTTCTGATCCCGTTTAGCACCTTCAAGAAAACTTATCCGGAAGCGGATGAAATTCAGATGCGCGCACAGGCTTATCCGAAGATGTTGGATCAGGCCGTGGACCAGATGACGGAAGTGCTGGAGCGGCGCAGGAATGTGCCGTTCGGCGGTAAAGACAATTTTTCGATCGCGACGGCCGAGCAGGAGATATCGAACTTTCACAGCATCATGGTGGTGACCTATCTGGCGATGGTTGTGCTGAGCGCGATTGGGTTGTTGATCGGCGGCGTAGGCGTGATGAACATTATGCTGGTCAGTGTTACGGAGCGGACGCGTGAGATCGGACTCCGCAAGGCGATTGGCGCAAAGCGTAAGGACATCACCTGGCAATTCCTGCTGGAAGCAATGACGCTCACCGGCATGGGTGGATTGATTGCCCTGGTTCTGGTGTTTTTGCTGGTGATGCTAATTCGCCTAACGCTGCAATGGCCGGGCGTGGTGCCCTTCTGGGCGGCGGCAACAGGAATCCTTGTCAGTGTGACGATTGGGCTGATCTTTGGAGTTTGGCCCGCCGTGAAGGCCGCGAAGCTCGATCCCGTCGAAGCGCTGCGCTACGAGTAGCAGACAATCAGCAAAACACGACTAATGCTCTTCGGAGCAACTTCAGACGATCTGGGCGATCTCTCGAACTTGCTTTCGATAGGCCATTCGATTGAGTGCGAATTCGAGAGAGAGCATCAGCAAGAGTATGAATCCCCCCAAAAGCTGTGTTGAATGCAGCGCGCTTGCCGAAATCCCGTAGAGAACACCGAAGATCATCACGAGAGGCCGGATCGCTGTAAGAGGCCCCAGGACAAAAACACTGGTGGCGCTGCGTATGTCAATAGAAGGAAGCAAGCGAAGCGCGAGACTGAGAAGAACAACCGCGGCATAGGGAAGAAAAACCCATAGCATTCGAATCCCGGCGTTATCGAGATCGCATTTGAAGCAGACCCTGACTGTGCAACGAGTGCTTTTCCGCTAGTGACAAAGCCAAGAGGGCCATCACGCTCACCACCTGTGCTGCCAGGAATCCGTGGATGAGGGCGCGAGCGTAATATTCACGCTTGCGAATCAGGGGAGAGCGCCCCATGGCTGTCCGGCAACCGCACAACAATCCATCAAGCGAAGCGAGGAGATATAGGAACAACAGAATCACGAGAGTTGACCTAGTCGAGATACTCGATTGCCTAGTTGCCTTTTGAGTTCGGAAAGGAGCGGCCTCCGAATGCCCAGCAACGTGTGGAAAACGCGCGGAAAGGGCGTATTCCAAATGTGCGCGCCATAAATGCCGACGGCGAATTTGGTTTCTGCCTGACGAGCGGAATTGACGAGTGTGTGAGCTCGATGTGCGCGCGCAGCGGAAAGTACGCCGTCATGTCGCGCTATTTTCGTCCTCATGCGAATGTAGTGGAAAAACGAAGAGCCATAGGGAGCCAGAATCCAGGGGTGAAAATCGAAATGAAGAAATGATTGAGTCTCAGATTGCTCGTGACGACGGAGGAACTCTACAAGTGCTTCACCGCGAAAATGGTGAATCAGGCCGGTAGAGAGAAAAATGTGGGCCGAATTTGCAGACGAAAATGCGTCGCCGTGAAGAAAATGACAGCGCAGATTCTCGAGTTTGGAAAGCCGGTTGGCCTCGGCAATCAGGGTGGAATTCAAATCGACTCCCGTCAGGCTAATCCCAAACTGGTCAACAGGCAGGTTCGCGGCAAGCCAACGCAAGGTGTAGCCGATTCCACAGCCCACATCAACGATGCGGATGATGCCGTCGAAACCGCTTTTACGAAGTGATGCAATGACGGGGCGTAAGAGTTCCCATACGCGACGCCCGTGAGAGAACTCTTCAGCAAGGCGTTGCATTTCCCAATGCACCATCAATAGATGACGGTCAATTTGCACTGCGTCCAGGATTCCATCGCGTTCGGGGAGTGCGCGCACAGCTCTCATGGCGAGCTGATTCCGGAATTTCGAGAAAACGGCAAGGACTTCCGCTTTTCGAACTGGTAAACGCTCAAGGCTTAAAGCGTCGTGTTGGACGATCAGATCGGTGATTTCCGGTTGATCGGGATTCCACGAAGCGAACATAGACGCGAGGGTACTTCAACTCTGCGGAAGTGAAAAGTACGCGCCGGCAACCTAGCGCTCAACTCGACAATTCAATGCTGGAGTCGTAGCGCAGAGTTATGTCTAGTTGACGGAAATCGGGCCGTTAACTGTGGAGAGATGGATCAAAGTCGGGCCAGAACCGAACTGGATACTCTTGCGATCATCGTCCCAGGTCTTGCTGCCCTCTGAACAGACTCTGGCATGGCAACGGAACGGGCTGTGACCATCGGATTCGACGAGGACTCCAGATTGATAGCCTTCGGGGATTCGGAGGGTGAGCGGTCCATTGTTTGCGTGAGCTTCAATTCCAGAGCCATTCCAAGTCGTGCCTTGCAGAGAGACGGTGACTGGGCCGTTCTGTGCATCGACGTGCAGCTTTCCGCTATTCCCTTCGAGCGTGACCGGGCCGTTATTCGCACGGAGGTCGAGATCACCATTGCAGCCGGTAATCGTGACTGGACCATTCTGAACACGCACTTTCGCATTGCCATCCACGCGAAACAAACCTAATGGACCATTGTTCGCTTGCAGATCAAGAGACGCGCCTTTCGGGGCTTTCACCAGCAGATGGGCACTCCAACGTTCATGTGAAGAAGGGCCAGCGACGCCGAGCTCACCATTCTGAAAGGTCAGATGGATTTTGGAGAGAACCTCCTGGGCATTGCCAGCGGGATCGGCCGCTTTGCAGAGGGTGACGGAATAGTCGCTCTTTTCCCATCCTTCGACCTGCAATCCGCCATTAGATTCGGCCCGGATGCGAAACGTGGGGGCTTCTGCCTTGCTGATGGACTTGTCTTCCGATTGGACCACCGCGCGCCGATTCTCGAATTCAATATTGAGATCGGAACAACTTGTGACCGGATCATCGTGATTCGCGGAAATCCGGCCAGGATGTCGAGTAGAGACGGCTCGGCTGACCGTTGTGAGGGCGACGGCGCACCAGACAACGATAGCAATATCCCGTAGAAGCTTGTGTGAATCCATCATGCTCACCTCTGGCTGTATAGACGAGAGGATTGAGGCAATGGTCAGGTATGGTTTGCAGGAATTTTAGCTAGGCGGAGCGAAGTAAACGCACAGCCCGGTTGCGAAAAGAGCTGTCAGCAATCACCGGCTGAGCAGGAATGGGCTGGCGCCGCGCTAGGGGAAACAACTGTTCTGCAAGTAAGTCGGCGGAAGCAAACCGCTGTTGGGGATCTTTGGCAAGGCAGCCTGCCAGGACATCATTTATGGCTGAAGGTAAAGACGGATTGCTCTGGGTGGCAGGCAGAGGCGTGGAGGAAAGCACGTGATTGCAGACACTTTGCAGGGAATCACCGGCAAATGGTGAAATACCGGTTAACATCTCATAAAGCACAACACCAAGCGAAAAGATGTCGGATTTGGCGTCCTGAGGGCGGCCGTGGATCTGTTCTGGGCACCAATAAGCCGGCGTTCCCAGGAGAGAGGTGTCACCCGTATCATGGCTGGCCAAGCGCGCCATGCCAAAGTCCGTAAGCTTAACGCGATTATCGTTGGTTATCAGAACATTGGCGGGTTTCACGTCCCCATGAATAATTGCGCGCCGGTGAGCGACAGCCAGTGCCACTGCGACATGAGCAGCCCAATTGCAGGCAGAAGGGAAAGGAATGCTGCCCTTGGAAAGAATTTTTTCCAGTGACTGGCCCTCGACTAACTCCATGACTAGATAGGGAGTTAATGTGGATTCTTCGATGCCGATGTCGTGCAGTGTGATGATGGAAGGGTGAGAAATCTGGCCTACGACACGAGCTTCCCGTAGGAATCGAGCACGGCCTTCACCGCGGGCGAGTTCTGGCGAAAGCAGCTTAATGGCGACAGCGCGATCTATGAGCGGATCAAAACCGCGAACAACGCGGCTGTGAGCACCTGTACCGAGCGTATCGAGGACCTGGTATCGCCCAACGTTCACGAGAGTCTCCCCAGAAGACACGAATCCATGGACTCAGCTAACAGACAAGAGAATACGAGGAAGGGAAAGGGAAAGATATGAAGCAAGAGTCACGTTCGGAATAGTACGGCGGTACTGGGTTAATAGAGGAGAGCAGACTAAGGAGCCGGGCAAAAATGCGGATTAGTTGACCTTAATCAGCTTTTTTCAATTCCGCATCCGAACTAAACCGCATGGGGAGATTGCGTACAAAAGTGATCATGGAGGGATGCCACTGACTGTTAAAACCAAACTGCATCATCTCCGAAAGAGCCTGATCCGAAGACCAATTCTCAAATGCGATGCGATAGGCGGCAATCATGACACCTGTACGGTCTCTCCCGAACTCACAGTGAACGAAGACCGTTTGCGCTGGTGAATCGTGAAGAACCTGAAAGAATCGGAGAAGGTCGGAATCGTTCGGGTTAGAAAAGCCACCGATCGGAATACGGTGAAACCGCATGCCCAGGGCCTCAGCGCGGATGCGTTCTTGTTCTGCCGTCTGAGGAGATTCGGCGCGAAGATCGACAATTGTCGTGACGCCGAGTTTTTTCAGTTCAGAAAGATCGTTCAGGTTGGGCTGTGAACCGCGATAGAGATGATCGTTTATCATTCCGGCGTTGTGGACTCCGCGAATGGAGATTTTTTTTGCGGATGTTGGGAGAGGTAAATCGCTGAGGGAAGTCGAGCGTGGAGCGGAGATGAGCAGCAGGGTGCCGAAAAGCGACAAAACGAAACTGCGAGAGAAAAAACGCATAGAGAACTGCACCAGAAGAGTTTAGGAGAAAAAAAGAACGAAGAAAAGGAAGGAGAAAGAGGGTTCAGTCCAGAACCGCACCACAAGATATGGGCGCTTAGAGAAAAAGTTAGCTAGATTTTGCGATTTTCTCTTGACACCGACAACGCACAGATTGATACTGCGAATCCAGATTCGGGGGACGTGGAAGCGCCAGACGGACCGAGTCGGGGATTGCCTTGGTCCGGCATTGCCCACGCTCCAACCCGGAATCACCGTAAAAAACGAACGCGAGGTGTTTCGCTCCGCGGAATTCGTTGGTCGCGGAGATGAGTTGTTCGGCCGTGTGAAGTAAATCACCGGCACGGGCGGCGCATTCGCTGTTTGCGGTAGTTTCGGGGTGGAAAGCTTTCACGTAACCAGAAAATGAGCAGCCGCAAACACGAGTGGAACGCGGCACCTTGAGCGACAAGGTAAATTACAAGAGGTTCCTCGCTTTCGAAAAGGGGACCTGTGGCGGGGAGGAATGGAATGGCAACGGTGAAGTCAGCATTGGAAGGCAAAGCAGTGGAAACAGTGAAAAAAGCGATGAGTACAGACGCCTCGAGCGGACTGGTGTTCGAACGATACTTCACCGACGGAAAGAATTCACCGTTCGACGTGGTCGAATGGGAAAAGCGCACCGCCCATATTGGGAATGAAAAGGGCGTGACGATCTTCAAGCAGGAAGATGTCGAAGTACCGAAGGGATGGTCGCAGACGGCCACCAACATTGTCGCCAGTAAGTACTTTCACGGGAAGCCCGGGACAACGCAGCGCGAAGGATCTGTGCGTCAGTTGATCGGCCGCGTAGTGAACACGATTGTAAAGTGGGGCGAAGAAGGCGGCTATTTTGCCGACTCCGCATCGCGCGATGCCTTTCGCGACGATCTGACGCACCTGCTGGTGGAGCAGAAGATGGCCTTTAACTCGCCGGTGTGGTTCAACGTCGGCGTGCAGGCCAAGCCACAGTGCTCCGCGTGCTTCATCAATTCCGTCCAGGACAACATGGAATCGATCATGGGGTTGACGAAGACGGAAGGCATGCTGTTCAAGTGGGGTTCGGGCACGGGGACGAATTTTTCGACTTTGCGCGGCAGCCGCGAAACCCTGTCAGGCGGGGGTATTGCGTCCGGACCGGTGAGTTTCATGAAGGGCTTCGACGCGTTTGCCGGCGTGATCAAGAGCGGCGGCAAGACTCGGCGCGCGGCGAAGATGGTGATCCTGAACATCGATCATCCGGACATCGTGGAGTTTATTGAAAGCAAGGTGAAGGAAGAAAAGAAGGCGCACGTCCTGATTGAGCAGGGCTATGACTCCTCGATCGACGGCGAAGCGTACAGTTCAATCTTCTTCCAGAACGCGAACCACTCGGTGCGGGTCACTGACGACTTTATGCGTGCGGTAGAAGAAGGTAAGGACTGGTGGACGAAGAACGTTACGGATGGACAGCCGAACGAAAAATTGAGCGCGAAGGAACTGCTCGGCAAGATTGCGGATTCCACCTGGCACTGCGGCGACCCGGGCATGCAATACGACACGACCGTAAACCGGTGGCACACCTGCAAGAGTACGGCGCGAATCAACGCAAGCAATCCTTGCTCGGAATATATGTTCCTCGACGACACAGCGTGCAACCTGGCTTCCTTGAATCTGATGAAGTACGTGGGTCCACAAGGGCAGTTCGATGTGGATTCGTTCAAGCACGCAGTGGATGTAACGATTACGGCGCAGGAAATCTTAGTGGATAATGCCAGCTATCCGACCCCGAAGATCGAAGAAAATTCCCACAACTTCCGGCCGCTAGGGCTAGGATTCGCCAACCTCGGTGCGCTGCTGATGTCCATGGCGCTGCCCTACGATTCCGATGAAGGGCGCGACGTTGCGGGAGCCGTCACGGCTCTGATGTGCGGTGAAGCGTACGCGCAGTCTGCACGGATCGCGGAGAAAAAGGGGCCATTCCCTGGATATCCGGTGAATCGAGAATCGATGTTGGATGTGATTCGTATGCATCGCAACGCAATGCGTGGAATCAAGCCGGATCATGTGCAAGCCGAGTTGTACATGGGCGCACAAGCTGCGTGGGACTCTGCACTGGAACTGGGCGAGAAGCACGGGTACAAGAACTCGCAGATGACGGTTTTGGCACCGACCGGAACCATCGGATTCATGATGGATTGCGACACCACCGGAATCGAGCCTGATTTGGCACTGGTTAAGTTTAAGAAGCTTGTTGGCGGAGGTAGAATCACGATCGTAAACAACACCGTTCCGCAAGCGCTGATGAAGTTGGGCTACACACCGGAGCAGACTAGCGAAATCGTCAGTTACATCGACAAGAACGGAAAGATCGATGGCGCACCCTACATGAAGGAAGAGCACGTGCCGGTATTCGATTGCTCGCTGGCTACGATGGGTGGACGCTCAATAGCGTGGCGCGGCCACGTGAAGATGATGGCCGCAGCCCAGCCGTTCCTCTCTGGAGCCATCAGCAAGACCATCAACATGCCAGAGGAATCGACGATTGAAGACATCATGAATGCCTACGTTGAATCGTGGAAACTTGGCCTGAAGGCTGTGGCCATCTACCGCGATAATTCGAAGCGTTCACAGCCACTCAGTGCTGCCGGCAACAAGAAGGACGAGAAAAAGGCGGCGGTTGAGCCGGAACAGCGCGAACTGTTCGCACGGACCCAGCGCGAAAAGATGCCGGTGGAACGCGACTCCGTGACGCACAAGTTCAATGTGGGCGGTCACGAAGGGTACATTACCGTCGGCATGTACGAAGACCGTCGGCCAGGGGAAATTTTCATTAAGATGTCCAAGGAAGGTTCCACGCTATCGGGCGTGATGGACGGCTTGGCGCTGACCATTTCGCTTGGCTTGCAGTACGGAGTGCCGCTGAAAGTGTTCGTGGACAAGTTGGTGAATACGCGGTTTGAGCCGAGCGGCATCACGGCGAATGCCAACATTCGGTTTTCAACGTCCGTATTGGACTACATCGCCCGTTGGCTAGGCGGAAAGTTCATATCGTCGGATTATCTGAAACTGAATGGTGGGGAGCCAGCGCCGGTCGAGGGTTCCACCTGCACCACTGATAGAGAAAGGGATCGTTACTCAAGTGGTAAATAATTTTCCGCGAGACGCGCACGAGGGTGCACCAACTTGCTCCGAATGCGGCATGCTGATGGTGCCGAACGGCGCCTGCTACAAATGCGAAAACTGCGGCAGCACGAGTGGTTGCAGCTAAGGCAGTGGGCAAATAAGGAGAGAAGGCGATGAGCGCACTCCCGCATGGAATCGCACTCGTAGCAAAGAAAACGGCTAACCAGCCCCGGACGCGAGGCTTTCTACACATCGTGCGACACGGGGCTGGACTCAGTGCCTTCTACATCGTGACGTATCACCGCTTGGATCGAATTGGTGTGAGACCCAAGGCGATGCTGGCGGAAGGCGCACAAGCCCTGATCGACCTGCTGGAACGAATCGGGGTGGATTTCCGTTTGCGGGAAGTGCGCGGGGCGCTGGAAGACATATTGCGGCTTGGCTCGGCGAATATTCCCGATTTGTGGCTGAGCGACGACGAGATGCTGGAAAGAGGGCTCGTCGAAGGTTAGCCCGTCATCATTTTCAAAAGAAGAAGGCCAGAGGCAAAACCCTCTGGCCTTTTCTTTTATCGAGGGCGCATGGGCGGGCGCGGAGCAAGCGGTCTTGGCCGGAAATGATGACGCGGCATGAGGGGTGGCGGAACATTGCGGAGCGACTCGCCACAATTCGGACAATTTTCCGAACTGAGCTGTTCGGCCTTCACCCAATGGCCCCTTGCTTCACACCGTGCATTAACGCACTGAACGGTAGAACCAGCTAGAAATGCCATTTTCGCTCTCTTGTCTGCCGCCATCTCACTCTTGGAAGCGAGTTCCCCTGGCGGCACGAAAAATTCGCGGGCAGAAAACCAGATTTGCGGCATTCTGTCGCCAGAAGAAGGGACAGTCAATAAAAAAAGAATGTTTGTTGAAAGTTTTGTAAAGGCGCTGTGGAAAATTGTGCGGCAGAACCTGATTGAAAGCCGCGGGTGGAGAACGTCGTGCCGAACTACGGAAAGAGCTCGGAGCACGTGGCATGATCGTGGAGAACGTCCTGTTGCGGGAAATGCAATTGCCAGCGTTGCTAAAGGGGCCAATCGAGGTAAAGCAACAGGCAGAGCAGGATGCCTTGCGGATGAACTTCATCCTGCAGAAACAGAAGCTCCTAGCGGAAAGGAAGCGTATCGAAGCCCAGGGGTATTGCGGATTTCCAGAAGTTCGTAGCACAGGGAATCAGCCCGCAATTGCTGGAATGGAAGGGCATCGAGGCCACGGAAAGCTGGCGACCATGACTAGCTATGAGGTGGTCATCGTGGGTAATTCGAGGAACGGGCTTCGAGTGATTCTCGGTCCGCAATAAGGGGCTTGAGGTCCTAACCTTCGACGTGGAGCAAATCGCATTTCAGGATTTGGGAGGAGCTTGCGTCGAAGTCAGCTCGGGCGCGATGCTCAGCAGTTTTGCTTTTAATTTCTCAAATTCTTCAGTTTTCTGATTCAGCTCCTGCTGTTCGGTATCAATCTTTGCCTTGCTGTTGGTGTCTTGGGCAGGGTCTGGCTTGGAAAGCAGAGCTTCGCGATCTAGGTTCAGAAGTCGCTGCAAAAGGTCTACTTCACTCTGTTTGTCTTTCAGTTCCTGTTTGATGGTGGCAATTTCAGCCTTGAGCTTCTCGGCGTCTTCCTTCGAGAGCTCGGGCTGCGCGACTGGTTTAGAGGCAACAGATTCTGCCGGTGCAGGGGTCTGACCAGAATTACTGGAGGCTGCCGCTGCGGGAGGCGCCCCGGTCGCCGGGGTTGCAGCGGTGGTGCTCGGAGTTGGCGAAGGACTCAGAGTGTCGTTGGTGATGACTGTCGACGATTTTGGGGTAGATTTTTTTTGTTCGCGATTCAAGCGTGCGGCGTCCGCGATGGAAGGCTCCTGCGGAGTCTGAGCAGACCAAACTGGCCCTACCCCACTGCAAGTTGCGATGAGCACGGCAATTGTCGCAGTAATGGATTTGAGCTGCATGCTATCCCCTTTTCACATAAGCCGGGTATGCCTAGGATACTGCCCCAGGGATGATGCCTCAACGAAGAAGTCGGAGTTGGCGCGAATCAAGCAACTGGGTGGAGCAATTACCTCGAAGAAACCGCCTGAACTGGGCCCAGGTCATGAAAAGAGAAGTGGGTCTGCAGACCAGTGACGGGCCTTCCATCAAGCTCGGCATATGGGTAGATAAAGTAATTCAAGAGATCAGATTTTTGGTCAGGGGAAAGGCGAATATCGCGGCCGTAACTAAAAAAGACGCGGTTCTCATCGTGCGCTCCAAAGAAATAATCGCGTTTCGCAGGGTTTTTCCAGGCTTCCGACGCGTCCACGGGAACCCAACCGGTTCCATGCAGATAGAATTCAGCCCAGCAGTGGTAGCCGGGAATGTCTCCTTCGGATTTTCCAGCGGGAAGTGGGAAACCGATCTCAAAACGAGCCGGGATGCCGGAAGCCCTCATCATGCCAATCAGTAGCGAATGAAAATCTGTACAATTACCGCGTTTCGAGGTGCATGCCCAGATGGCATCGCCGCGCCCCCAGCCTTCCCCCGTTTTGTCATAGCGCATTGTGGCTACAACGTAGTCATAGATGTGTTTGGCCTTGGCCAGATCCGACGTGTCGCCTGCGGTGTGCTCCTTGGCCAAGTCCGCAATCACGCCATTGAGGGGAACGAGTCTGTCAGGTTCCAGGTAGCGCTGTAGCGAGGGGTCTCTCGATGCACTGGGCGAAGCAGTTCCAGGCTCACGCGAGTCTAAAGGGACTTTATGTTCATATCGAACGGCAACGAACTGGACGGTGGCGTCGAATCCACTCTGAATCTGTTTGGCATCAGGGTGAAACTCAGCATAGGGATTGCCGTAAAAGCTGTCACGGCCTTGCTTGAACCAAACGGGGCTATCGATGTGCAGATCTTCGATTTTC
Source organism: Candidatus Acidiferrales bacterium (assembly GCA_963782755.1). Taxonomy (GTDB): domain Bacteria; phylum Acidobacteriota; class Terriglobia; order Acidiferrales; family UBA7541; genus Acidiferrum. Next base: position 28,028 of record CAWAKR010000016.1, on the reverse strand, counting down.
TGATATTCGTCATCTTGTGGCAGGGGAAGCCAGAGCAAGTACTTTCCAGTTGCTGGGTCTGTGGCTGGAACGTGAACCTGGTAAGTGAACGAGAACTTGCGAGATGACGAAGCGGATGGGGTTGCTAAGGAAGTAGTGTGATTAATCATCAAAACAGCAGTGCCGAGGCAAACAAGTGAGGCACACAGTTTGAGTATTGGATTTTGCATGGAACCTTAGATGCTCCCCTGACCGATTGGTTTCAAATCCGAGAAGTCTGGAGGTTACTGGGATTGGTGGGTTGAGAGCAATCATTGAAACGGATTACGATGCTTGGGTTGCCGCTGCAAGAAGGCGGCAGCTTTGTGCCGATTTCCGCAGGTGGCCATGGAGCACCAGCGGCGGCGGTGGGTACGAGAGTCGTCGTAGAAAAAAAGGCGGCATTTAGGATTGGCACATCGGCGGATTGGCGCCTCCGGGCCTTCTTGCAGCAGTTCCGCGGCAGAACGCGCAATGGCGGCGAGGAGCCACTCCAAACCCTGCTCTCGAGCGATGTATTGCAGGCGCCACAGATCGTCCTGCTGCACAAGCTCGTCGTGGCCTTCGGTTATGCGCAGGATCTGATTGATAGGCTCGACCCAGGCCTTGGCAATGGGTTTCTTGCGGGCGATGGCAGAAAATAAAGCGAGTTGGGATTCGCGCAGACGCAGGATTTTGGTGAGTACCGCGTCAACGGCAAGTGGCTCTGAGGAGGTAAGGGATCGGAGGCGGACGGCCCGTTCCTGGGTTACAACCTTGGCATCGGACAAGAAACTCACGAAGCCATCCCAAGATAAATCATGGGAATGAGAAGCGGTATTGGCGAAATCCAAAGCCAGCCGCCCGGCAATCAATTTTGTTGGGAGGTTTGATCTACTGTCAGTCACAGACAAAACCCTGAACAAACTGGCAACTAACTGCCAAAGGTGTAGATTCGGGTTATACCACATCTGTACTGACTTCGACCTGTGACATTGAGCCACTCGACTGGTACTCTTTTGAAGGAGTAGCATCCAACTGGGCCATGGAGAAGACAGATTCACCGCTCGAACAAGATCCGCAGCGCTCGGGAACCTCCCTCCCCACGCAATTCAAGAAGGATGGGTTCCAGCCGACAGTTCGACCGACCGCAACGCTAACTCTATTTGAGGGCCAGTCGGCTCTCCGGTCCTTAGTGCGCCTGTGCATTTTTCTGGCGATTGTCATCGGTCTCGGGGCCGGCCTGATTACTGAATTGGCCGTAAGAATATTTGGGCCCTTCCGAATTGCTGATTCGCCGCACATCCTGTTGATCCTGGAAGCCGGGAACTTCCTGCTAGTGCTCGGAGCAACCGCATGCATGGCGTTGCTTGAGCATCGGCCGATGGCGGCCTACGGGTTGTCGGTACGAACAATGTTCAGTAAGAACTTCTGGCTGGGAGCCTTATTCGGCTTGATTGAAGTAACCATTCTGGTAGGTCTTATAGCAGCGTTCGGCGGGTACTCTTTCGGGAGCTTGGAGTTGCGCAGCGCGGAAGCGCTAGGATGGGGATTCTTTTACCTCATTTTGTTTTTGTTCGTGGGGTTATACGAAGAATATTTGTTCAGGGGCTATGCGCAATTCACACTGGGCCAGGGCATTGGATTTTGGCCAGCGGCGGTTGTGCTTTCGGTTGGTTTTGGCTACGTCCACTTGGGCAACAAGGGTGAAAATTGGGTCGGGGCAGCCGGTGTGGTGTTAGTTGCACTCCTCTTTGCGTTCACGCTGCGACGAACGGGAAATTTGTGGTACGCAATTGGACTCCATGCGAGTTTCGATTGGGGAGAGAGCTTTCTCTATTCTGTACCGAATAGTGGAGAAATATTTCGCGGACACCTTTCCGGCGCTACCCTGAGTGGTCCTCACTGGCTCACTGGAGGATCTGCCGGGCCGGAGGGAAGTGTATTCTGCTTCGTCACGATGGGGCTGCAGTTTCTGGCGGTCGCGCTACTTTTTCCTGTCAAGAAGGAACAACCGGCAGAATCGTCCGGAATCTCAAGCTGATTAGTGAACTAAAGACGACACGTAGACGAGTTCAATCCCCTGCGCTTGCACATGAGGCAAGACATCCCGCAATACACGCAAGGTTTCCGGATGGGGATGCCCAATCACGATGGCGTCGCCCTTTTCCTTGGCTCCACGAATCGCGATTTCCAATTGATGGCGAATGGCCGATTCTTCCTGCACATCATCCAGGAAGGGGACATTGCGGAAACTTGAACGGACTCCCTCGCGCTCAGCGGTGTCATATGCCACGGTAGCAGCCGTCGTGCGGCTATCGATAAAAAACAAATTCCTTGCGCGCAGGAGTGGCATTAGTTCCGACATCAACCGAGGATCGGTTGTGGCCAGAGAACCTTGATGGTTGTTCACACCTACGGCGTAGGGCACGCTCTGCTCCATCTCGCCCAGAAGTCGCGACACTTCCGGCGTACTCATGCCTGAGCGTAGTTCTTGCGCTTCAGGAGTTTCGTTTGCCTGCGATTCCATCGGCAAGTGAAGCATGACCTGATAGCCGCGACGATGCGCTTCTTCGGCAATTGCGGTGGAGCGAGGATGGCCTGGTAAGACGGAGAGAGTGAGCGGATATGCTAAGCCAAAGATTGAATCGATCGCCGTGGGGTCGCTGCCAACATCGTCGATGATGATCGCCAATCGTGGAGAGTGGCTGCCTAGTGGATGTGCGGAATGAGGCGCAGAACTTCGAGAGGCATCTCGCGGTTTTGTTTTCTTGCAACTGACAAACGCGAAAGTCAGTCCAGCTAAAAGACAGAGGAGGATTGCAAATTGAGTTCGCCGCATCGCCGGCGAGCGTCTAGGCACGAGCGAATCAGGCGGCTTTCTTGACCGGGTTCTTCAGCAGTTCTAATGCTCTGCGGAGGATCAGGTCGTCCGAAGAGAGCGGTCGTGGGCCCAGTGGCGGCTCTTTCTGATTGCTGGTGGAAGTAGTGTCATCGCCATCATCACCGTCGTCGGCCGCACTCGCTGAGGCGCGAACTACTTCTGTTGGCGCGACGCCTTCTTCAAGAATGGGCTTGCCATCCGCATTGTAATAATTGGCCACGGTGAGAATGAGCGCGGCACCATCGTCCATAGTGATTAATTTCTGTTCGGAGGCGAGGCCAAAAGTGCGATCGCCGACGAGGTCGCCACGCTTAGTATTTGCGAGCGAAGCGGCAAGAACTTCTGCGGCGCCGGTGGTTGTACCATCCATCAGGACGGAGACTGGCCCCTTCCAAACGAGCTTGCCTGGGTCAGCGGCAAAGACCTGTTCAGGAACTGTTTGACCTTTCAGCGAGGTCAAGGTCCCGGAAGGTACAAACAAGCGAGCGATAGAAATTGCTTCGGGAACTGAACCACGGCCGCATTCCCGCAAATCCAAAATGATTTTGGTCACGCCAAGCTTGCTGGCATCCTGCAACTTGCCACGCAACTCTTCGGCTCGGCCCGCGTCGATGGAAGGGAAGCGGAATGCCATGGTTTCGTTATCGATTCTTTGTGCGACAAGTTTGGAAGAAGTTGATTTTGTGCGAACCAGATCGACTTCATCCGGGTCAGTCTTGCCACGGCGAATCACACCTACTTTGACTCCAGTGCCAATCGGGCCGGCCAACAGATTTTGCGCCTGACCAACGGACATCTCGCGCGTGGTGAAGCCAGCGACCGATTCAAAAATGTCGCCGCTGTGGAGACCAGCCTTGTCGGCCGGACTTTCGGGGATGACAGAAGTTACGATGATGTAGCCAAAACGTTTGCTCAGATTCAATCCGGTTTCGCCAGTGTTCGCAGTGGCGGCCTTCTGTTTGTACTCGGTGTATTCGCGGGGTGTCAGGTAGCTGGACTCGGAATCCAGGGATTCCAAGAGACCGTGCAAAGAGCCGGCTTCGACGAGGTGCATGTTTGGTTCGTCGACATAGTCCTGCTGAATCTTCTGGAGCACTTCACTATAGACGACCAGCGATTTGTACGCTTTGTCGTTGGCTGTGCGGCCCAAAACGTGGCCCAATCCGACCCAGCCAAAGATCACAACGGAGACCGCCAAGATGCCGACGCGAGCCCAACGATTCATCCAGCACCATCCTATTTAAGCAACAAAGCCGAAGTATAGCATTGAGATGAGTAGACGGGCGGAAGAGTTGGAGAGCTTCACGAAAGAATCACTGGACCAAGAGAAAATGCACTGGGTGCCGGAGACACGGAAAAAGTTGAAATGTTGCATTAAAGACACACCGATACCCGTAAGCCCGAGAGCGATTGCTGTAAGTTATTGATAAATATAGGAAGAATTGGCGAGAATTGGCCGACAATTTGCTATACTTAACTTCCGGCAATGCTCCAAACAACGATTCACCGCCCCGTGGGAACCGAAGGTGTGGGACTTCATACTGGAGTCCAGGGGAAGTTGCGACTCATGCCGGCTCCTGCGGACACCGGAATCGTATTCCGTCGCGTCGATCTGGATCAATTTTTGATCGAGGCACATGGTTCCAATGTAGCTCGGGTCAGCTACGCCACTAGCTTGATGAAGCAGGGCGTTTTGCTTTCCACCACAGAGCATCTTCTGGCGGCCATCTATTCGTGTGGCATCGACAATATTTTCATCGACATTGATTCAATTGAGGTACCGATCCTGGACGGTTCCGCTGAGCCTTTCGTGCAGATGATTGATGAGGCGGGAATTCGGAAGTTGAGGCGCAAGAGAAAGTATCTAAAGGTCATCAAGCCCGTAGAGGTGGTCGAAGATGGCCGGCGCATCGGGATCTATCCCTCAGACGAGTTTCGCGTCCGTTGCTACGTTGATTTTCCTCATCCACAAGTGGGCCAGCAGGAAGTCGAAATGGTGGTCAATCCAGAAACGTTCCGTCAGGTGCTGTCACGTGCTCGAACGTTCTGCTTCGAGAGCGATATTGAGCCCTTGCGGGCCATGGGCTTGATACGCGGCGGGTCACTGGATAACGCCATCGTCTTAACGAAAGACGGCATCATGAATGGCCCACTTCGCTTCCCGGACGAGTTCGGTCGGCACAAAGCGCTGGACCTAATCGGTGATCTGGCGCTGGTCGGCCTGCCGTTGTTGGGACGAGTAGAAGCCCGGAAGGCGGGCCACGCCTTGCACACTCAATTGGTCAGCCGACTATTGAACGACACCTCGTCCTGGGTTGTAACCACGGAGGAAGCGGTTAGCCAATATAAACAAGCCTCGGTGCTTCTCCCCGCTGCTGACTAACTGAATAGCTCCCCGCCCGCCGCGCCCGGAATACAGAATCATTGTCAAGATGGGCCTCGTCACGGGACAATGCAGGCCTATGGCAAACAAAGACCTGGCAATACTCATTCTGGCAGCTGGCAAAGGCACTCGACTGAGATCAAGCTTGGCGAAGGTGCTGCACCCCGCAGGGGGACGCTCGTTGCTCGAGCACGTGATCCGCGCATGCCAACCGCTTGGAGCGAAAAAAACTATTGCGGTGATAGGGCATCAGGCAGAGAAGGTCTCGGAAGTGTGCAAGGCACTAGAGGTCGAGACGGTATTACAGCTGCCACAAAACGGCACGGGCCACGCTCTGCTGGTGGCGAAGCGGGCGATCGGGAACGCAAAGTACGTGATCGTGCTGCCGGGCGATGCGCCGCTGGTGCGAACGCCAACATTACGCGCATTGTTGGCAAGGCACAAAAGTGGGAATGCTGCGGCGACAATTTTGACCGCGGTCCTGGCAGATCCAACGGGGTATGGGCGAATTTTGCGCAAATCCGGCGATACAGTCGCCGCCATTATTGAAGAATCACAACTCACGCCAGAACAGCGCGAACTGAACGAAATCAATTCCAGCATGTACTGCTTCACTATGGCGAAACTGTGGCCGGCCTTGGCGCGGGTGAAAACGAACAATAAACATCGCGAGATTTATCTAACCGATGCGATCGCGATTCTGAACGGCAATGGAGAAATGGTGTTGGCGGAAATTGCCACAGACTCACGCGAAACCTTAGGCTGTAATACAAGGGCAGATCTCGCCGGAGTGGATCACACGTTTCGCGAATGGAAACGCGAGGAATTGATGAACAACGGTGTGACCATTCAGTTGCCCGAGAGTGTGGTAATCGACCCGGATGTCGTTGCCGGCGAAGATACAATTGTCGAATCTGGTGTGCAATTGCTGGGGAAAACCAGGATTGGCGTGCGTTGCGTGATCAAAACCGGCAGTGTTTTGCACGATATGCTGGTGGGAGATGACGTTATTGTCGAGCCGTATTGTGTGATGACCCAGAGCCGGCTGGATTCAGACGTAGTGATTGGCCCATTTGCGCGGCTGCGGCCATTGACGCATCTGAAGAGTGGCGTACGAATTGGTAACTTCGTTGAGCTCAAGAAGAGTGTCGTAGGCGAAGGCACCAAAGCGATGCACCTGACTTATCTGGGGGATTCGAAAATTGGGAGCAAGTCGAATATTGGGGCGGGAACGATCATCTGCAACTACGACGGTTTCCACAAACACCCCACCACGATTGGGAACCACGTCTTCATCGGGAGCGATTCGGTGCTGGTCGCGCCGGTAAAAATCGGCAACGGGGCGTATGTCGCCGCGGGATCAACCATCACGGACAATGTGCCAGCCGACGCATTGGGGATAGCGCGTGGCCGTCAGTCGAATAAGCCGGGTTGGGCCGGAAAAAAGCGCAGAGAATTGGCGGCCGCAGATAAGTCGAAGAAATCAGGACAAAAATCTCGAAGCAGAAAGTAACGTTTGCATTTCTTGCTGTCAATCCAAAGAGCTGTATCCGCTGTCACCGCATGCGAAGGCGGTTAGTGATATCTTCTGCAACACTTGCGGCAAAAGGAGTTCCTCCATGGCGACTTGGACGAACTGGTTCTTAGTCATCGGCGGCGTTGTGTGCGTGATTATCGAACTAGCGCTCGGAGCCGTCACGGGTTTTGATCTGGCCCTGGTTGGAGCGTCGTTAACAGCCGGCGGAGCTGTAGGCCTGCTGTTCGGTTCGGCCACCATCGGACTGCTGGCAGCTGCAGGACTTGCCTTACTCTATCTGGTTATATTCCGGCGCTGGCTGAAAGCGAGGCTGACTGTAAAGGACCATGCCAGTAACGCTGACGCAGTGATTGGTAGAACCGGCGTTGTTGCCAAGCGAATTGCCTCCAGAGTTGCAGGCATGGTCAAGTTAGGCGATGAGACGTGGCGTGCGGAGCTTGCCAGCGTTGATGATTCGGCCCGAGAAATCGGATGTGTAGTGACGGTGCAATCAGTCGAAGGCGTGACACTCAAGGTGAGGTGAGGCGACATGGATCCAAACGTGGGGATAACGGCATTTCTCGTCGTCATAGTCATTTTTGCGCTACTGACACTGGCAAAGGCGGCGCGTACGGTAAAGCAGTATGAGAAAGGGTTGATCACGAGGTTGGGGAAATATCACGCGATGGCGCAGTCTGGACTGACTTTCATTGTTCCGTTTGTGGATGACATTGTTCGCGTGGATATGCGTGAACAAGTGATTACTGTGCCGCCGCAGAAGCTGATCACCAAAGATAATGTCACCGTGGAAGTGGACGCGGTGGTCTATTACAAGGTAATCGATCCGGTAAAGTCGCAATATGAGGTGCAGGATTTCGGATATGCGTGCACAACGCTGGCGCAGACCAATCTGCGCAACCTGATTGGTGACCGCACACTCGACGAAACGTTAGTCGCGCGAGACATGATTAACACGAATTTGCGTGAGGTCTTGGACGAGGCCACGAACAACTGGGGCTGCAAGGTTACGCGGGTGGAGGTGCAGAAGATCGAGCCGCCTCGAGATATCACGGACGCAATGTCTCGTCAGATGAAGGCAGAACGGGAAAAGCGCGCGGCGGTGCTTGAAGCAGAAGGCATCAAGCAGAGCCAGATTCTGCAGGCCGAAGGCAAAAAGCAGTCAGAAATTTTGAAGGCCGAAGGTGATGCGCAAGCGCGCATCACCCGCGCCAACGCCGAAGCGGAAGCCATAAAATTGGTGTCCAATGCGGCTGAAGCTTATTTCAAGGAACGTGCCGAAACCATGCGCCGCCTGGAAGTCCTGAACAACACGCTGGCCCAGAATACGAAATACATCGTGCCCTCGAACTCGAGCCTGGTAAATGTCCTCGGTCTCGATGGAGTGATCACTCCGGTTGCGCCAGGAGTCGCGCCAAGTCCTGCACCGTCCGCGATTCCCGGCCGATCGCTATAGAAATTCGCACAAGTGCCGGACGGAGCCTCTGAATGGGGTGGACGTGTCATTCGATAATTGCCGAATTTATTGAACCGGGTTTATCCACTTCCCGACGTGGTCCCTCAGAACCGAGCGCTGTGCTAAAATAAGAGTTTCCTTTAACGACATCGGGAGGTGGATCATGAAATTCGGAGTCGTAGTCTTTCCGGGGTCCAACTGCGATCACGATGCGTACCATGCCATCGGCCACGTCTTGCAGAAGCCTGTCGAGTTCATCTGGCATCAAACCGAAGAACTACATAATTGCGATGTGATTATCCTGCCGGGTGGATTTTCATATGGGGATTACCTGCGTACCGGCGCCATCGCGCGCTTTTCTCCAGTGATGAAATCGGTCGAAAAATTTGCGACGAGCGGCGGCCTGGTTCTCGGGATTTGTAACGGATTTCAGATTTTGCTGGAAGCGGGCCTGCTTCCAGGAGCCATGATGCGCAATTCTGGTTTGCGTTTTATCTGCCGCCACGTACACATCCGCGTGGAACAGACAGATTCACCGTTCACGAATGCAGCGAAGATGGGGCAGATTCTGAAAATTCCTATCGCGCACAGCGACGGAAACTACAATTGTGATGAGAACACACTGGCCGAACTAGAGAAGAACCGGCAGATTCTGTTCCGCTACACGACCGCTGACGGAAATGACGACAACGCCGGAAATCCAAACGGATCGGCTTACAACATTGCAGGTATCTGCAATCGGGAACGCAACGTGGCGGGCTTGATGCCACACCCGGAACGAGCCGTGGAGGAAGCGTTGGATTCAGAAGACGGCCTGGTGATCTTTCACAGTATGGTGGAAGCGCTGGTTGGAGTTGCCAACAAAGCGATCGCGTAAGAGCAGGGTGACAACGAGATTTTGAGGGGTGGCGCGGATTGAAGCGCTGCCGAGATCCTAAGCAGGGGAAATGGCGACCGCACAAACTGAAATCAAAGTAACGCCGACAATCGCGGCGGAGCACGGAGTAACTGCAGAAGAATACGCGCGCATCCAGAAAATCCTGGGGCGCGATCCAAACATCACGGAATTGGGCATCTTCAGCGTGATGTGGAGCGAACACTGCTCTTACAAATCCAGCAAAGTGCATCTGAAGCGACTGCCAACACGCGGGAAATTGGTTGTGCAAGGACCAGGGGAAAACGCCGGCGTGGTGGACATTGGTGACGGGCTTGTCGCGGCTTTCAAGATTGAGTCGCACAATCATCCCAGTTACGTAGAACCATTTCAGGGTGCGACTACGGGTGTCGGCGGAATTCTTCGCGACATTTTCACCATGGGTGCGCGGCCGATCGCGATTCTGGATTCGTTGCGATTTGGCGAAATTGTAGCTACGGGCCAAACCAGCGAAGCAGAAGCCGCCAACAACCGCCGCATTCTGGATGGTGTCATCCGCGGAGTCGCACATTATGGGAATTGCTTTGGAGTGCCGACCGTCGGCGGTGAAGTCGTTTTTGAGCCTTGCTACTCGCAGAATCCGTTGGTGAATGCACTGGCTCTTGGCATTGCGCGCAAAGAAGATCTGTTTTTTGCGAAAGCCAAAGGAACGGGCAATCCTGTTATCTACGTTGGAGCAAAAACTGGACGCGATGGGATTCACGGAGCGTCGTTGCTGGCGTCTGCGGAGTTTACCGAGGAATCGCAACAGAAGCGCCCCAATGTGCAAGTTGGCGATCCATTCGTAGAGAAACTGCTGTTGGAAGCTTGCCTCGAGGCCATGAAGACTGGCGCGGTAATCGCGATTCAGGACATGGGAGCGGCGGGCCTGACTTGTTCGACCTGCGAAATGGCTTCGCGCGGAGGAACGGGAATCGAAATTGATTTGGCAAAGGTGCCGCAACGCGAGACAGGCATGAGTCCTTACGAAATCATGCTGAGCGAATCGCAGGAGCGCATGCTGCTTGTTGCTGAAAAGGGCCGTGAGCAGGAAGTGCTTGGCGTATTCAAAAAGTGGGGGCTCGACGCAACGGTTGTTGGCGAAGTGAAAGATGGCGAACTGTTGGTTGTGAAAGACCATGGCAAAGTTGTCGCGGAAATCCCGGCACATCCCCTGGCGGAGGAAGGCCCCGTCTACAACCGGCCGATCGCAAATCCGCAACTTCGCCGGGAATCAGAAAAGGATTGGTTTCAGTTCAAGAGTGACGGGACCGACCTCACTTCCGATTTCGTGAAATTGCTGGCCTCGCCGACGATTGCTTCCAAGCGCTGGATCACCGAGCAGTACGACACGATGGTGCGTACAAATACGCTGGCCGGTCCCGGGGCGAGCGATGCGGCCGTGGTGCGTGTAAAGGAAACGAAACGTGCGTTGGCCCTCGCCACAGACGGCAACGGGCGCTGGAGTTATCTAAATCCCAAACTGGGCGCGATGCATTCCGTGGCCGAAGCGGCCCGCAACGTCGCCACTTCGGGTGCTAAGCCGATCGCGGCTACGAACTGCCTGAATTTTGGCAGTCCCGAAAAGCCGGAAGTGATGTGGCAATTCTCACAGGCGATTGATGGACTTGGCGAGGCATGTATCGCGCTCAATACGCCGATCACCGGTGGCAACGTTAGCTTTTATAACGAAACGCTGGGCAAATCGATCTACCCGACGCCGACGATCGGCATCCTCGGCATTCTGGAAGACGCCAGCAAAGTTCAAAAGATCGCCTTTCGCAATGAAGGCGATGTAATTTTGTTCCTCAATGGTGCTGCGCAGCCCGCGACGCAGTCCCAACGCGAAATGCACAACTATCAGCAGGAATTTTCGTCGTCGGAGTACGCAAAGGCACTGAGTGGTCTCGTAGCGGGAGAACCACCTCAGATTCATCTGGAAGCCGAAAGCCGATTGATTGATTTTCTCGTTTCGCTGACAAAGCGGGACGGAGTGCATTCGGCTCATGACTTGAGCGATGGAGGCTTGGCCATCGCAGTAGCCGAATCGTGCTATGAGACCAACCGCCTGGGTGCTGAAATTGCCCTCAACGATTCTTCACCGGCGGAATATGCGCTGTTTAGCGAAGGTGGGGCGCGTGCCATCATCTCCGTCGATCCAAAGCACGCTGCTTCAATTGTGCACGCAGCTAACGAGTCTGGCGTCGGCTGCCAGCAAATTGGCAAAGTTACCCGTGACAATACTCTGCGCATCCAATATAAAGGGCATACTGTACTGTTTGGCACGATTCAGACGTTCAGGGACGTTTGGGCCAATTCGCTGGAACGCGCATTGAATCTTCCATGAAACCAAAACTCGCATACGCGGACGATCATTTTCACGACGAGTGTGGTGTGTTCGGTGTTTTCGGTCATCCGGAAGCCGCCAACATTACCTACCTTGGGCTTTATGCACTTCAGCATCGTGGACAAGAATCTGCCGGAATTGTGGCCAGCAATGGCCATGATTTGAACATGCACAAGGCCATGGGCGAAGTGGAAGAGATCTTTCAACCACGAGTATTGGCCAAGTTGCCGGGCACCTCGGCAATAGGTCACACGCGGTACTCAACGGCGGGTGACAAAGCGCTGCTTAACGCGCAGCCGATCATGATCGACTGCAATAAGGGAAAAATCGCCGTCGGCCACAATGGGAATCTGACGAACGCAGCCGAGTGGCGGCGCAAGCTCGAACACCGCGGCTCCATCTTTCAGACGAATAGTGATACCGAAGTGATCATGCATCTGATCGCAAAGTCGCAAGCGCGCAATTTCTCCGGCGCGCTGGGCGACACCCTGAATCAGGTGGAGGGTGCCTACTCGCTCCTGGTGTTGACACCTGAAGAAATGTACGCGGTGCGTGATCCACGAGGATTCCGGCCACTGGCCTTGGGAAAAATTCCCGGTGAGGACGGAAACGACGCATGGGTCGTGGCTTCCGAAACATGTGCGTTCGATCTTCTAAACGCTCAATACGTCCGCGAAATTGAACCCGGCGAGATGCTGCGCATTTCAAAGGCTGGATTGGAGTCCATTCACTTCAGCCCCCCCAAGCCGCACCAGTACTGCATCTTCGAGCATGTCTATTTTTCACGGCCGGACAGCACCGTTTTCAGTCGCCCCGTGAATGAATCGCGAGAAATGCTGGGGCGCCTGCTGGCCCGCGAGCATCCCGTGGACGCGGACATGATCGTGCCGATTCCGGACTCTGGGGTCCCCGCCGCCATCGGTTTTGCGCTTGAATCAAAAATTCCATTTCGCATGGGCCTGATTCGCAATCATTACATTGGCCGCACATTTATTGAGCCCTCGCAGGCGATCCGGAATTTCGGCGTCAAGCTGAAGCTCAATCCGGTGCGCAGCCTGATCGCGGGGAAGCGCGTTGTTCTGGTCGACGACTCGATCGTTCGCGGCACTACCAGCAGAAAGCTCGTGCGGATGGTACGCGAAGCCGGCGCAAAAGAAGTGCACATGCGCATCAGTTGTCCGCCGACGGTTTCTCCTTGTTACTACGGAGTAGACACGCCTACTAAGGAAGAGTTGATCGCTTCCTCAAATTCGCCTGAGGAGATTCGAAAGTTTTTGGGGGCCGACTCGCTTGGTTATCTCTCGTTGACGGGCTTGCGGCAAGCGGTCAACGACACGCAGGGCAACTTTTGCACCAGCTGCTATACGGGGGTCTATCCTACGGATCTTGTGCAACTGGAGGTGCGCGAAAACGGCAAGTTTCGCGAGGCAGTGACGGTGGAACGTGAAGGCTGAGAGTAAAGCAAAGACAAGGAAAAAGACCAGCGAAGCAGGCGGATCCTTAGTCACTCTGGTGAAGAAGGAAGTGATGGCGTGGACCTGGGTGGTTCTGGCTTTCCTTCTGATCAACGGAACAATTGGCCAGGCTCGTGTGATTCCTTCCGGTTCGATGGAAAAGACGCTGCTGGTCGGCGATCACTTGATCATGAGCCGACTGGGATACGATGCCGGCCTTCCGTTTACAAATTTGCATGTGCCGCTCTGGCTGAATCCTCACCGCCAGCAGATCGTTATTTTTAAGCCACCGTATGCACAGAACCAGACGGACTTGATTAAGCGCGTGATCGGTCTGCCGGGTGACAGCATTGATATCCACGACGGGGCCGTGTGGATCAACGGGAAGAAACTTGAGGAGAACTACACCACTGGCCCCACGAGGCTTCCATATCGCTCCGAATTGCTTCCACCTTTTCACGGACTGCCCCTGGTTGTGCCGAAGGACCAATATTTTGTGATGGGCGACAATCGGGGTAACTCCTACGACAGCCGTTATTGGGGTTGCGTGCCACGAAACGATATTCTCGGCACGCCCGTCACAATCTATATGTCGGTCGATGCTCCCGGCGAGGCATGGAACGGCAATTTTGGCGAGCGATTGCTGGCGTACGGCAATGCCGTTTTGCATCCTGGCAAGATTCGTTGGAAGAGGTTGTTCAGAACCTTTCGATAAGCGGCGGGATTCAAAAAGCAGCACAACAAATGATCGTACTCAGTTTTCTAAGATGAACTGTGAAGGCGGACGTGACGAAGAACAAAAAAAAAGACGAACAAGCTAAAGAACCAGAAGTGCCGATGAGCGTGAAGGTGAAGAGCGAAATCATCGCCTGGTTCTGGGTCATCCTGGCGTTCATGCTGATCAACGGAACATTGGGACAGGCGCGCGTAATCCCATCGGCATCCATGGAAAATACCCTGCTTATCGGCGACCACCTGATCATGAGCCGCCTGGGGTATGACGCCGGAATTCCTTTCACCAACATTCATGTGCCGCTCTGGAAGAACCCCAAACGGCAGCAGATCGTAATTTTCAAGCCTCCTTATGACACCACTTTGCCGGATTATGTAAAGCGTGTGATTGGATTGCCCGGCGAAACGGTGGATGTGCACGATGGCGCTGTCTGGATTAACGGGAAGAAGTTGGAAGAAAACTACACCATCGGCCGCACGGAACCTCCCATGCGCAATTCCCTAATCGGGGATTTCCCGGGGCTGCCGTTCAAAGTGCCCGACAATTGTTACTTTGTGATGGGCGATAATCGGGAAAATTCCCTGGACAGCCGCTATTGGGGTTGTGTGCCTCGTAATGATATTCTCGGCACTCCGGTGTTGATCTATATGTCGTTGGAGGCCCCGCGAGACGCCTGGAACGGAGACATCGGTGCAAGATTTCTTGCCTACGGAAATGCTCTCATCCATCCGGGCACTGTCCGCTGGCGTCGCCTGTTCCATTTGTTTTAAGCTGTAGAGGTCCGGACCGCCACACGACCGGATTTTTAGCTGAGTTAGAAATACGAATCCCAACAGAGTGGCCCGTCACGGGTAACTCGTTCTCGCTAGCCACACACTGTCCCACCGGTGCCTGACTGCGGAGCTCACTCTTGGTAATAGATTCACTAACGAAACGTTGAGGCGGCAGACCATGAAATACGCCGACGCTGGAGTCAACATTGCCGTTGCCGATGATGCCAAGCAGCGCATCCGGCATTTAGCCAGCCGCACGTTTACGCCCGCCGTTCTGGGCGGCATCGGCGGCTTTGGCGCACTATTCGCACTCGATTTGAAAAAATGGAAAGAGCCGGTGCTGGTCTCAAGCGCGGATGGCGTCGGCACAAAACTCAAAGTGGCGATGGCTATGGGGGTTCACTCCACGGTTGGCGGCGACCTGGTGAATCACTGCGTGAACGATATTCTGGTTCAAGGCGCAGAGCCACTATTTTTCCTCGATTATCTGGCGATGGGCAAGTTGGATCCCGCAGTTGTTGAGCAATTGGTGGATGGCATGAGCCGGTCTTGCCGTAAAGTGGGCTGCGCGTTAATCGGCGGCGAAACGGCAGAGATGCCCGGATTTTATGCGCCAGGCGAGTATGATCTGGCCGGATTTATTGTCGGCATTGTCGATCGGAAGAAAGTGTTGACGGGAAAAGCGGTCAAGCCCGGCGACACGCTTCTGGGCCTGCCATCCGCGGGGCTCCATACCAACGGATATTCGCTTGCACGGAAGTTGGTTTTTGAAATCGCCAAGCACAAGCCCGATACCTACGTTGCGGAAGTTGGCAACAAGATCGGCGCAGAACTCCTGAAGCCGCATGTCTGTTACGCTCCAGCGCTGAAAAACATCTTGGCGAAAGGTTGGGTCTCTGCGCTGGCACATATCACCGGCGGAGGCATTCCCGGAAATCTTCCGCGTGTCTTGCCCAGTGGAGTCAAAGCAACGATTGACCTCGACACCTGGCCGATTCCTCCGATTTTTAAATATCTCGCCAAAGTTGGAGAGATGGACAGCGATGAATTGCTGGAATCCTTCAACATGGGCGTGGGCATGATCGTCAGCGTGCCTGCGGCTTATGTGAAAGAAGTGGAAGCCGATCTGAAGCGGCGCCGAGAGAAATTCTTCCGCATTGGACGCATCGAAAAAGGCGACACTGGCAAAGCGCGCGTGGTCTATTCCGGGGCACTCAATCTCTAGCTGTTTGTTCCGGTGAATTTGCCTCCTGCATTTTGCCCACTTCCTCAGTTGTGCTAACGTTTTTTCTTTATGACCAAGCGAATAGGAGTTTTGTTAAGCGGTCGCGGCTCGAATTTTGAGGCACTCGCCGACAGCGTCGTCGCGGGACGCATCCCCGACGCTGAAATCGCTATTGTTGTCAGCAATAGACCGGATGCCCATGGCTTGGAACGCGCCAAGGCGCGTGGCATTAGCGCCCGAGCTATCCCCTCTAAGGGACTGCAGCGAGAAGAATACGATCGGCAGGTCGTAGCCGTCTTAGTGGAGCACAAGGTCGACCTGATCTGCCTTGCAGGATACATGCGGCTACTGTCTCCCTACTTTGTTGCAGCTTTTCCGCAACGTATCCTAAACATTCACCCATCTCTCCTGCCGTCATTTCCCGGGCTGGAATCGCAGAAGCAGGCGCTCGAATACGGCGTGAAGTTTGCAGGATGCACAGTGCATTTTGTGGATGAGAATCTTGACGCGGGCCCAATTATTCTGCAAGCGACGGTGCCGGTGTGCGATGGTGACGACGAGCACGCATTGTCCGAACGGATTCTGCGTGAAGAACACCGCCTCTACACGGAGGCAGTGAAAATAATTCTGAGCGGTAATTACAAAATCGTCGGGCGTAGAGTATTGTCGCCGCAAAACTAGTAATCGAGTGAAAACCAGTTCCAACGGAGCGCGATGACGACAGAATTCAAGTTCAAACCCGTCGATGAACAATTGGCGTACCTGAAAAAGGGCGCCTCTGAAATTGTTCCGGAGCCGGAGTTGCGTGCCAAGCTGGAAAAGTCTTTGAAATCCGGTAAGCCCTTGCGTGTAAAGCTGGGTGTGGATCCAACCGCGCCGGACATCCATCTTGGCCATACAGTTGTCATCCGCAAGCTAAAGCACTTTCAGGAAATGGGTCACACGGCAGTTTTTCTGATTGGCGATTTCACGGCAATGGTGGGCGATCCCACTGGTCAGTCAGAGACGCGCCCACCGCTAACAAAAGAGCAGGTGAATGCCAATGCCCAAACCTACCTCGAGCAGGTATTTCGAATACTTGACCGCGACAAAACGGAGGTTCGCTACAACAGCGAGTGGTTGGACAAGCTTACGAGCTATGACATCGTTCGACTCTGCGCCAAATATCGTGTTGCGCGTATGCTCGAGCGCGAGGACTTCCGCAAGCGACTGACGGAGCAACAACCCATCTCAGTGCACGAGTTCTTGTACCCCTTGCTGGTGGCCTACGATTCCGTAGTGCTCGAAGCTGATGTGGAATTGGGAGCGACCGAGCAGAAATTCAATTTGTTGATCGGACGCGAAATCCAGCGCGAATACAACCAGGAACTGCAGGTTGCAGTTATGATGCCAATTCTGGTCGGTCTCGACGGCCAGCGAAAAATGTCGAAGAGTTTGGGAAATTATGTCGGCATCACCGAATCTCCGTCAGAAATGTTTGGGAAGATGATGTCGATTCCCGATGAATTGATGTGGTCTTACTATGAGTTGGTTACCGACCGGACGCCGACGGAAATCGCCGCCATCAAAGAGCGAGTAACGAGCGGATCTCTGCACCCGATGGACGCAAAGATGAGACTGGCGGAAGAAGTCGTATCCGGTTTTCACGGTACCGATGCAGCCCAAAAGGCCGCAGAAAATTTTCAACGAGTTTTTAGAGACCGCCAGGCACCGGTAGAGGCGCCGGTCCACAATATTCCACTCGGGCCTCCCAAGCGGCTGACGAATCTACTAGTGGAGCTAAAGTTCTCGTCCTCCAAGAGCGAAGCGGAGCGTTTGATCAAGCAGCGTGGAGTTGAGATCGATGAAGTCTGCGTGGAAGATGTGCGCAAGGAGCTGGATTTTAGTAAGCCTACGCAATTCCTGCTGAGAGCTGGCAAGAAGAATTTCCTCCGAATCATAATCGCCTAGGCGTTGGTTACTGCGATTCCCCTACTCTTCGTGGCCGATCTCGTCGAAGAAAGGTTTGCAGGGAACCAATCTGGCTGTTGTTCCGTCGTGCACCGCGAAACTCGCCACCTTGTCCTCTTCGTATCCATTCTTCCAGAGTGACGCGCTTCCGAATTCTCCGTCCTTGTTCAACGCGTAGTAGTAGAGATGGAAAGTCTGGAGCTTTGTCTTATTCCCATTGTAATTTCGCACTACGCGGCCCATGCCTTCCAGGCAGGCATCTGTAGGTTTCATCCCTTTGCGCATCATCTCGACAATGGTATGTCCGCCGCAAATCTTGATGTTCTCTTCGCCCTTGCCAGTGGAACCGGCGCCGCCAACGTCTCCGTCAACGTATAGGCCTGCCCCGATCACAGGAGAATCTCCGACGCGTCCGGGAATTTTCCAGGCGAGGCCGGAAGTCGTTGTCGTTCCGCTGATCTCACCCTTTTCATTCACCGCAAGACAATTGATAGTGCCAGTTGGAGGGCGGGAAATCATTCTCTCTGCGTAAGCAATCTCTGCCGCGTCGCCATCAAATAAGGTCGACATGTGTTCTTTCCACTCAGGGCTGTCGATTCCAGGACGCCAGTTGAAACTGGTTTTTGCCTTCCACGCCAGCCAAATCTTTCGCGAGTGCTCGGTCAACAGGTTCATTTCTTCAAACCCTTCGTCAACGGCAAAGCGGCGCGCTCCTTCACCTACAATCATTACGTGGTTGGTGCGCTCCATGACAGTTTTTGCCAGCCGAGAAACATTTTTGATTCGTTGCACGCTAGCCACGGAACCCGCACGCCGCGTAGGCCCATGCATTACGCTGGCGTCGAGTTCGACCACGCCCTCTTCATTCGGCAATCCCCCAAATCCAACGGAATCATCATTGGGATCGTCTTCCACGATCGTTACGGCTGCGACTGCGGCGTCCAGCGTGTCCCCGCCACTCTTCAGGATGTCCATGCCTTGATGCAGCGCGTTTAGGCCATTCGCTGAAGAGATGATTATTGGCCGCTTTGCGGTACCCACCGCAGGAGAGGACAGTCTCTCGATGTCCTCGAGATGCTCAGTCGGCTGGGAATCTCCCAACAGGCGGTCGGCTCCAACAAGCGCACTACCCGCCAACGTGGTTACGAAGAACTTGCGTCGAGTCCATTGATCCATAGCAATCCCCCATCAACGATTTTGAGCTTTCGTGCTTACAACCAATACAAAAGGAAGAAGTGGAAAATGCCCAAGTTGCCCTATCACACCGGTTAATCTGATCCACCGAGAGGTAGGAAGTATTGTGTGCCTTTTACGGGTTCTTGCAGCCTTCCCAAAAGCTGCTGCAAGTCCTCGCTGCGTTCCACAAAGTCTATTTCAGAAGTGTCAATCACTAATAGATCGGCTCCCGAGTAGCGGAAGAAAAAATGCTCGTATGCCTTGGCAACTTCCTCAACATATTCCGGGGAGATCTGTCTTTCTTCCGCTGCTTTCTTCTTGGCGATGCGTGTGCGCAGTATTTCCGGCTTTGCTTGAAGGTAGATCACTAAATCCGGCTTCGGTAGTTCCTGCGTTACGGATTCGTAATAGCGCTCGTAAAGTTTCAGCTCTTCGTCGTCCAGGTTCAGGTTCGCGAAGATACGGTCTTTTTCCATCAGGAAATCGGAGATGACCGGACCGGGAATATCTTCGGCGAGCGCTTCGCGCAAGCGTTTCTGACGCTCCATCAAGAAATACATCTGCGCGCGA
Source organism: Candidatus Acidiferrales bacterium (assembly GCA_963782755.1). Taxonomy (GTDB): domain Bacteria; phylum Acidobacteriota; class Terriglobia; order Acidiferrales; family UBA7541; genus Acidiferrum. The sequence continues at coordinate 8,633 of CAWAKR010000016.1, read as the reverse complement.
AACGCAGCTCCGGCTTTCTCTGCATAGAAATCCGCCAGGAATGGATTGTCTTCGCAATCGTAGATACGCCGAGCGTGTAATCGCTCCGCGAGGATTCGCGCTAGCGTAGTCTTACCTACGCGCAGAGGTCCTTCGAGCACGATGAACTGCGGAGGCTTTGATCCCTTTTGAGGAGTTGGCGCGCGTCTTACCGAAGCTGAGTCAGGTGCCACTAATCCCCCTCCATTTGTAGAAGACGGCAGTTGCGCGGGATTATAACAGGACTTTTCTCAGGGAGAGTGCTTGGTTCGGATATCCGCCTGCGCGCGAGTCTGTGTCCGTGAACAAGCCTTCGCAAGCCTGCCGGGTTTTTGGCAGATGACCATGCTGCTTCTTCCGCGTCCGTGGAAGAATTTGCAAGCACGCACGATTTAATCCGGGAAGTGCAGCGGGAATCGCCAATGGAAGTGGTCTATGTTATAGATAATAAATGTCTTATTAAATGGATAGACCCCGAGCTCTTGAGAGTTGCTGCCTTTGCCTGTTCCAATCAACGCAACATTGGAAGTTCGTTGCGCATTTGATCTGCGCTGAGTCAATAAAAGTTCCAACCAATAGTCCTGCCAATTAGTACCATCCAGATTGTGACCAATGGACCAGCGACACCTGTCCCCACGTACAGTAGAGTGGTGTACGTCGCAGCCAAACGGCTCCCACCCCCGCTCTGCGACGACTGAGGTGAGTCTTGCTGCTAACCACTATGGCACTTTTCTGCTGCACCGCCCTGCCTGGAGACACACCTCTAAATCCGGGCGATGGGGCAACACCAAATGCAAAGCACTCTGAAGCAATTATGGTAGCGAAGGCAGAAGAGTCGAAACTCCCTGATGCCCCGCTCGCAAAAGTGGAGAGCGTCTCTGAGTCCAGTTCGAACAGTTCATTGCCAGCCGAGAATATTTTGCCTGCTAGTGAGTCGTTCCTTAAGACGCCGGTGAAGCCTGCTGCCACGGGAAGCTACGAGACGGCTCGCCAGCGTAAAATTTGGTATGGACTGGTAGCAGCGGGCCACAGCGCTGCGGTGTTCGATGCCTACACAACCCGCCGAGCCGTATCTGGCGGTTATGGAACTGAAAGCGACCCGCTGCTGCGTCCCTTTGCTAATTCGAATGCTATGTATTTCGCGACGCAGGTTAGCCCGGCGGTGATGGACTATCTTGGCCATCGAATGATGACCAGCGATCATCTATGGATGCGGAGGATGTGGTGGGTTCCGCAAGTTGCTGGCACAAGTCTTTCGCTAACTGCGGGAATCCACAATTATCGGCTGGTTCCCTGAGGGTTAGGCCGGAAAGCCCAAAAAGTGGCCTGTTCTCACCAGATGTACACAACATAGAAAAGCCCAGTTTTGTCGAAGGTAATTGTTCAACCTACCCGACACCCCCGGTGCCGGTTGCCCTCCCACGGCCGCAATATACTTGAATCCACTCTCTCCCATTCCATTATTTTTGCGATATAGTATTGCTACCCAGTCTGCTGCCGTTAGCCGCCTCGGCACTTGTCGTAGAACTGGTATATGCCAGACGGGATTAATCTGGAGAACTTAAGCTACACAGGCCGGCGAGCCGTGGGGGCACTGGCTGGAGAGGCAGAGAGAATGAGTATGAGAAAGCCACTTGTGGGATTTTTGTTGATGCTGGCCGCCAGCTGGATTTCCGCTGCGCAAGCTCAGGATTTGGTGTCGCTGGCTAATCCAGATAAGACCGGCACCAATGCGGCTGCTCCGTTCAGCGCCACCTCTGCATCTCGGGCGAACTTGTTTGAGGCCACAACGGATTATTCCGCTTCTCCGGATTTCACGCTAGCCATGCCCGGGAATGCCCTGCCAGCCTCTCCTCTGCCTGCAGCAGTGCCTGCGCCAGCCGCAAAACCACGCTATATTTTTGGCGATCGCGATGATTATCGCTGGCAATTGAGTCTGGGTTTGGAGTTCTTCCGGTTCCAATCCAATCTCATTAATGCCAGCCTGGTGGGATTGAATACAACCGTCACCTACTTTACGAACGACTGGTTCGCGCTTGAAGGCAACTTGGTTACGGGATTCGCGCCCCAAATTTATAGCGCGGAGCACGTCAAGTATTTCAGCGGGAGCGGAGGAATCAGGCTCGGCTCACGGCGTGCCCGGTTTGAGCCCTGGGGGCACGCGCTTGTCGGAGGAGCTCACCTTCAGCCACAAACCGCAGGGAACAGCAAGAATGCGCTGCAAGTGACAGCGGGGATCGGTCTCGATTTTCGCGTCAACACCAGGCTCTCTTTGCGCGCAGAAACCGATTGGGTACGCACACAGTTTTTCAATGACGCGCAGAACAATTTCCAGGGAGTTGCTGGAATCGTATTCCACTTCTAACCAGTTATCCGGCAAGTTGCAAAAACCGGCATTCTCTTGCATCAACAAGAATCTGCATTAATTGACAGTTGCCGGTGGTGTGGCTAAAATTTGAAAGTAAAGTAGAAGTCCTGCCTTAGCGGATCCCCGGTAGCTCAATGGTAGAGCATTCGGCTGTTAACTTTCTAACTAGCCATTGATTCTGCACCGTTTAACTCCGAAATTGGCCTCCCATGAACGGGCAAGTTGGACCCAATGTTGCCCCCCAATTATAGCCTTTCTAATTTAAGTACATACATATCCGGATGAGGCAAAATAGTTCGCACACTCGCTCGATGTGATGGTGTTGAGGAGTTCGCCGATTTCCTTCCATAGCTCTTCGGTGGATCGTTTGGCGGCTTTGCGGAGCAGTGTCTTGAGTTTTGAGAAGAGCTTTTCGATGGGATTCAGATCGGGTGAATAGGGCGGCAAATAGAGCGCCCTGGCGCCGACTGCGGTAATGGCTTGTCGGACCCCGTGCACTTTGTGGCTGCTGAGGTTATCGAGGATGACGATGTCTCCAGTTTGGAGGGTGGGGCACAGGAACTGTTCCACCCAGGCCAGGAACAGCTCACCGTCCATTGGTCCGTCGACGAGCAGAGGAGCGGTCAATCGATGGTGGCGCAGGCCGGCAACAAAGGTCGTCGTTTGCCAATCGCCAAAGGGCGCCGAACCCACGCATCGACAGCCTTTGGGGGCACGGCCATAGCTCCGTGTCATGTTGGTCGCGGCCCACGTTTCATCTATAAATACCAGCTTTTCGACGTCCATCGCCGGCTGCGCTTCACTCCATGCGCGCCGCGCTGCCTGCACGTCCTCGCGCTCTTGCTCGCTGGCGTGCAGCGTTTTTTTTGAAAGTCAGTTTCCACTTGTTCAACTGATGCCAAAGGGCGCCGATTTTGATCACTACACCCTGCGACGCCAACCGCTCTTGCAACTCGGCAAGAGTCAGTCCCGGCTCGGCTGCGATCCAGCCGCGCAAAGCTGACTCCGCTTGCTCCAACCGGGACCGGCGATGGCCGCCGATCTGAAAACTGTTGCGTATCCCGGTTTCTTGCTCGCGGTCTCGCACTTGGTAGACATAGAAACGGCTTACCTCAAAGCGGCGCGCGATCACCGAAGGGCCATCTCCCCGGGACAAAGCTCGAAGCACACGATCTCGCAAATCCTGCGAATACGATTGCATCCAGACCTCCCTCTAGCCACGGGAGGATTATCGCACGAACTGTATATACTTAAATTAGAAATGCTCTAGGGCTTCCGATACGTGGAAATCTTTGTTTGTAATGGGCATCACCGACTGCTTCTACGGCTGTTAACTGAGCTATTGTAGATCATCTAGCAAAATCTAGTTTTGTCTTGACACGGACGGCAGGAGTTCTAGAATAATACTGAGGGGTGTAGCATGGTCAACCGGGCGACAATCAAAATCGGTCCCGCAATCGACGCAAAGCTCTACAAGGAATTCGTCGCAATCGCGAAAGAAAACGGACAGTCACAGCGATTTCTGCTTGAGAAGGCTATCGAGCATTACATTCATACCGTGGTTCCCTCTCAGCACACAGTGCGGCCTGAAGTAATGGAAGCGTTTCGTCGTTCCAACGAGAAATTCCAGGACCTATATCGGAAGCTGGCCGAGTAAATGGCGGAATCGGTCTACCTGACCGTGGGCGAAATTCTACAAATCCACCAACAGCAAGTCGACAATTACGGCGGAACTCACGGTCTGAGAGACAAAGGGCTCCTGGAGTCCGCAGTCTTTCGCCCACAGATCGGATATTACAACAACATCGCCGAGGAGTCCGCAGCGCTGATGGAGTCGCTGGCGAATAATCACCCGTTCCTCGACGGCAACAAGCGAGTCGCTTTCGCCGCCGCTCACACTTTTCTCCTGGTCAACGGACATGACCTCGAAGTGGATCCGTTTGCAGCATACGACTTTATGATGCAATCCATCGCAAGGGGGGAGTTCCGTTTCGGGGTTATTCTCAAGTGGATCAACGATCATATTCGCGAAGAATAGCTGGCCAGATCACTTCCACATGAAGCAGTCATCCTTTGTCGCTTAACCTCGAAATTGGCCTCGTGAGCGAGTTGGCCCCCCAATAATCTCTTCTTCTGAATCGCATTTCGAAAGGTTAAGTTGTGCCATGCTATTCTCTCTGCATGGAGATTACGCTCAACTTTCCGGACGAACTTGCTCGTCAAGTTGGATCCCAAGCCCAGAAACTGGCGCGGGTCGCGCTTGAAATGCTGGCCCTAGAGGGCTACCGCACAGAACTCCTTTTCGAGTCAGTGCTTTGGCCGATGTTTGGGTTCGAAACCAGGATGGATGTACATGCCTTTTTGAAGAATCATGGCGTTCACCTGCCTTATGATGTTTCCGATTTGAATCGATACCAGGCACGAGCCAATGGCGTGCGACTGAAGCGCCAAGATTCTCGACTTTTCAACTGAGCGTCGCTTAGGATGATTGCCGTTCTCGACACTTCCCCCATGAATTGCGTAACTCTCATCACAGAGATTGAGCTCCTCACAAAAATGCATGGCACGGTTGTGATCCAGGGATCGTCCGTGAAGAGCTTCTCCGACCAGCCGGACCTCAAATCGTTCGGGCCTGGATTGGCCAATGATCCACGCCAATGCCGCGTGACAATGGCCAGGCCACGGCGGCTTGCTTTGATCGACGCGCAAACACTCTCATGAATCCCACTCCACTCGCACCCATTCTGACTCCTCACGGCCATCTGGTTTTAAGCCAGTCGAGCGATGCACCAACATTGGAGCCGGGCCTAGCGCAGCGTTTATTGGATTCGTTCGTGCGCGGATCAGGTCACGGCCTGCTCCAACTCGGTGCGGATGAGGTGGGGACTGTGCTCCCCCCGGTGTTTTCCTACTGGAGAGAGTTTGGCTCGCGGTACGTCACGCTTCTGTGCACTTTACCAACCGCTGGCGGAGCTAGACCAAGAGCCGTTGTCCCTATCCCACCCGACGCGGAACTGGATCGATTTGCCCTCGCCTCGCCGCCGATGGAGGGAGCGGAGTATCTAACGCCGGCAGTTCTTCATGCTCTGTGGAATGAAATGGACAAGGCGTTTGAGATCGAGTTGTCCGAGTCGAAGTGCTCCATCGAGAATTTCTTGAAAGGCCGAAATCCCTCTTGGAATCTGGTCGGCCGTGTGCATTTCAACCTTGCCGAAAACCGCAAAGACGAGGGAGCACCCTTCGCTTTTCTGGCGACGTACACTTCGCGGCTCTCGGCGCATGCCAAGGCTCAGCATCTTCCTCTCGGCGAAGCGCTGCGTGAATATGCCGGCGTTGCAAACAAGGATCGCCTCCTGTCGCTGCTTTTGCCGGTACAGCGAGCAACACAGGCCTGTCCGTGGCTGAAAGACCTGGTGGATGAGGGCATGATTTTTCATCCACTGCGATGGCAGGTCAGCGAGGCAATGCAGTTTCTGAGGGACGTTCCGCGACTGGACAGCGCGGGGGTTGTAGTACGCATGCCAGTGTCATGGCGGGGCAACCGTCCTGCGCGCCCGCAAGTGAGTGCTACGGTTGGGGACCGGGCGCCATCCGGGTTGGGAAGCGAAGCGCTGATGGATTTTCGCATGGAAGTCACACTGGATGGAGAAAAGCTGAACTCGACGGAAATCAAGGAATTGCTGGCGAAATCAGATGGTCTCGCGCTGGTTCGAGGGCGCTGGGTTGAAATTGACGCAGAGCGGCTCAAGCGGATGATCGAGCACTTTGGCAAGGCTGAGCAAAAGGCCGTCGAGAGCGGGCTGAGCTTTGCGGATGCTATGCGCATGCTGGCCGGCGCCGCTGCCGAGGACACAGTCTCGGATACTACTGGCGACGACTGGTCGCAAGTGGTCGCAGGCCGATGGTTATCGGAGATCTTAGAGGGAATTCGCAGTCCGGAAAAGTTGGCGCGCATCCATGTCGGCGCGACTCTGAAGGCGACGCTGCGTCCTTATCAGCAGGTGGGTGTGCGCTGGCTATATCTGCTCGCGAAGCTGGGTCTTGGGGCTTGCCTGGCTGATGATATGGGGCTGGGCAAAACCATTCAGATGCTTTCGCTTCTATTGATGCTGAAAGAAGAAATGGAAGGAAAAGGGCAGCCGAGCTTGTTGGTGGCTCCAGCTTCGCTTCTTGCCAACTGGGCCTCTGAGATTGAGCGCTTTGCGCCGAGCCTGCGGACACGGATCGCTCATCCTTCGGCGCTCTCCGCGGCGGACCTCAACGCGATAGACAACGAGAGGCTCCAAAATACGGACTTGGTAATCACCAGCTATGGCACGGTGCTGCGCGTTCCATGGATTTCGGATACTTCTTGGCACATGGTTATCCTCGACGAAGCGCAGGCCATCAAGAACCCAAGTGCCAAGCAGACCCGGGCCGTCAAGAGTCTTAATGCGCGGGGAAGATTTGTCCTCACCGGCACGCCAATCGAAAACCGGCTCGTTGACCTCTGGTCCATCTTCGATTTTATCAATCCCGGTCTATTGGGATCGGTGAAAGAGTTCTCCGCACTCCTAAAAAATCTCGAGGGTAGGACTCACAATTCCTACGGCCCACTGCGCGAATTGGTGCGCCCATATATTTTGCGGCGGCTGAAAACCGACAAGGCGGTTATCGCTGACCTGCCGGACAAAACTGATGTCAAAGCCTTCTGTCATCTCAGCCGGAAGCAAGCAGTGTTCTACCAACAAGCAGTAGAGGAATTGGCTAAACAACTCGAGGAAGTCCAGGGCCTTCAGCGTAGGGGACTGATCTTGTCCTTCCTGATGCGATTCAAACAGATCTGTAACCATCCGTCGCAGTGGCTGGGCGATGCCGAATGGGCGGAGAAAGATAGCGGCAAGTGGACGCGTTTGCGCGACGTTGCCGAAGTCATTGCGGCTAAACAGGAGAAGGTGCTCGTCTTCACACAATTCCGAGAAGTAACCGCTCCCCTTGCCGATTTCCTCGGTTCAATTTTTGGCCGTCCTGGACTTGTTCTCCATGGAGAAACCAAAGTGAAGAAACGCGCGGAACTGGTGCGCCGGTTTCAGGAGGACGAAGCCGTGGGTTTCTTCGTGCTTTCACTCAAAGCTGGAGGAGTCGGTCTTAACCTCACGGCCGCTTCCCATGTAGTGCACTTTGATAGGTGGTGGAACCCAGCGGTGGAAAACCAGGCCACGGATCGTGCTTTCCGTATCGGACAGACCAAGAATGTGCTAGTACATAAGTTCGTATGCCGCGGGACCGTCGAGGAGAAAATTGACGAGCTTCTTGAATCGAAAAAAAAGCTCTCGACGGACCTGCTCGAAGGCGGCGGCGAGTTGCTGTTGACGGAGATGAAGGACGACGAACTGCTCAAGGTTGTCGGACTTGATCTAAGAACCGCACTTAAGGAGACATGATCCATGTATTACGGTTGGGGGTCCCACGTTTCTGTGGCCGAACGGAAGCGGCGCGCCGCGCGCGAAGTGGAAAAAATGAGAAAAAAGGGACATCCAGCATCGCCGGTTACACTCGAGGGTCGGACCATCGCGACGACCTTTTGGGGCAAAGCCTGGTGTGAAAACTTGGAACGCTACAGCGACTTCGAGAACCGTTTGCCGCGCGGCCGCTCCTATGTACGCAACGGCCTAGTGATCGATCTCGAGATTGTCGGGGGTAAGGTTAAAGCGATCGTCTCCGGTTCAAGGACTTACAAAGTTGTTGTAAATGTCGCCCCCGTGAAGAAAGCGCGATGGATGTCCATCTGCCAGGACTGTGCGGGCGGCATCGATTCGTTAGTGGAGCTTCTGCAGGGGCGCTTCTCGAAGGGTGTGATGGAACGTGTCTGCCTGCAAGGGACAGGCCTGTTCCCGTCCCCAGAGGAGATCGAATTTTCCTGTAGTTGTCCGGATTGGGCCACAGTGTGCAAACATGTTGCGGCCGTGCTCTATGCTATCGGCGCGCGACTGGATAAACAACCCGAACTTCTTTTCACACTACACCAAGTGGACGAAAACGAACTGATCTCCAAAGCCGGTACGGAATTCCCGCTGACCAGGAAGAAGCCGAATGCGGAGAAAATTCTTGGTCGCAATAATCTCTCCGAACTCTTTGGTTTAGATCTTGTTCGCGATACAGCCACAGTTGCGGCTTCGTCGGGTCCACGAGCGAAATCGCGCAAAGCAAAGTCATGGGCTGATGAGAAAAGCAAAAATGTCCGAGACGCAAGAAAGGACCGCGACCC
>CAWAKR010000015.1:0-217977 GCA_963782755.1 Candidatus Acidiferrales bacterium | reverse complement strand
AATCACAAGGCTTGCTTGTGAATCTTACTGGCCTCGTTAAAAGAGACGGTATTCGATTAACGACGGCTTGAGTAAGTTTTATGATTAAGCCGAACGGGCGATTAGTACTGGTCAGCTTAACGCATTACTGCGCTTACACCTCCAGCCTATCAAAGTCGTAGTCTTCGACTGCCCTTCTTAGAGATTGATCTCTTGGGAAACCTTATCTTGAGGCGAGCTTCTTGCTTAGATGCATTCAGCAATTATCTCTTCCAGACTTCGCTACCGAGCGGTGCCACTGGCGTGACAGCTCGTACACAAGGGGTCTGTTCATCCCGGTCCTCTCGTACTAGGGACAACTCCTCGCAAGTTTCCTGCGCCCACACCAGATAGGGACCGAACTGTCTCGCGACGTTCTGAACCCAGCTCACGTACCGCTTTAATAGGCGAACAGCCTAACCCTTGGGACCTTCTACAGCCCCAGGATGCGATGAGCCGACATCGAGGTGCCAAACCTAAGCGTCGATGTGAACTCTTGGCTTAGATCAGCCTGTTATCCCCGGCGTACCTTTTATCCGTTGAGCGATGGCCCTTCCACGCGGGACCACCGGATCACTAGATCCAACTTTCGTTCCTGCTCGACTTGTAAGTCTCACAGTCAAACCGGCTTATGCTCTTGCACTCCACAGTGGGTTTCCAATCCACCTGAGCCGATCTTTGAGCGCCTCCGTTACAATTTAGGAGGCGACCGCCCCAGTCAAACTACCCGTCTGGCCGTGTCTCTCCACCCGTCACGGGTGGAAGGTTAGAGCGACAGTTCAATCAGGGTAGTATTTCACTGATGCCTCCCTCCCAGCCGAAACCAGAAGTTCACAGGCTCCTACCTATGCTACGCAGATCGTACCGTTACTCATGACCAGAGTGCAGTTAAGGTGCACGGGGTCTTTCCGTCTAGATGCGGGCATCCGGCGTCTTCACCGGAACCACAAATTCGCCGAGCCGCTTGCCAAGACAGTCGCTCTATCATTCCACCATTCGTGCAGGTCGGAACTTACCCGACAAGGAATTTCGCTACCTTAGGACCGTTATAGTTACGGCCGCCGTTCACCGGGGCTTCAGTTCGAGCCTTCGCCCTTGCGGGCTGAGCCCTTGCTTTAACCTTCCGGCACCGGGCAGGTGTCACCCCCTATACGTCGTATTCGACTTAGCAGAGAGCTGTGTTTTTGTTAAACAGTTGCAGAGCGCGATTCGCTGCGACCGCTTCGGGCTATAAACCCTACAGCGGTACCCCTTCTCCCGAAGTTACGGGGTTAATGTGCCTAGTTCCTGAGCGAGCGTTCTCTCGAGCGCCTGTGGATATTCACCTCGTCTACCTGTGTCGGTTTGTGGTACGGGCACCTGGTCGACTCCTTAGAGGTTTTTCCTGGCAGCGTGAAATCAGAAACTTTGCGACCGAACGGTCTCGTCCCCAGTCTCACCGTTGAATGACCCCGCGGATTTGCCTACGGGATCCGGCTTACACTGAGCAATCGGGACGTCCATCACCCGACTTCCTTATCCTTCTGCGTCACCCCATCGTCAAACGTCGCCAGGCGGGACAGGAATATTAACCTGTTGTCCATCAGCTACGCCTTTCGGCCTCACCTTAGGACCCGCCTAACCCTGAGCGGATTAACCTTCCTCAGGAAACCTTAGACTTTCGGCGACACGAGTTCTCATCGTGTTTATCGCTACTTATGCCGGCAGGGTCTCTTGTGTGGCATTCAGTAGTCCTCTCGGTCTACCTTTGCTCCCCACGCAATGCTCCCCTACCAAATGTACAAAGTACAATTTCGCAGCTTCGGTCGTATACTTGAGCCCCGTTGGATTGTTGGTGCATATCCGCTTGACCAGTGAGCTGTTACGCTTTCTTTAAAGGATGGCTGCTTCTAAGCCAACCTCCTGGCTGTCCGAGCGAATACACTTCCTTTACCACTTAGTATACAGTTAGGGACCTTAGCTGGCGATCTGGGCTGTTTCCCTTTTGACCACGAAGCTTATCCCTCGTAGTCTCACTCCCGCATATTTGTCAACGGCATTCGAAGTTTGATTGGATTCGGTAACCTGAGTTGGTCCCTAGTCCATTCAGAGCTCTACCACCGTTGCAATTCATGTAAGGCTGTCCCTAAAGACATTTCGGGGAGAACGAGCTATCACGGAATTTGATTAGCCTTTCACCCCTACCCTCAGCTCATCAGAGCGATTTTCAACTCACACCTGTTCGGTCCTCCAGTTGCGGTTAAGCAACCTTCAACCTGGCCAAGGGTAGATCATCCCGCTTCGCGTCTATTCCTACGTACTTGTCGCCCTATTAGGACTCGCTTTCGCTACGGCTCGCTTGCGCTTAACCTTGCACGTAAGAATAACTAGCCGGCTCATTAAGCAAGAGGCACGCCGTCAGGCTTTCATAGACCGAAGTCCATGCATGGCCCTCCGACTGCTTGTAAGCATACGGTTTCAGGTTCTATTTCACTCCCCTCGCAGGGGTGCTTTTCGCCTTTCCCTCACGGTACTGGTTCACTATCGGTCGCTAGAGAGTATTTAGCCTTGGAGAGTGGTCTCCCCAGTTTCCCACGAGATTTCACGTGTCTCGTGGTACTCAGGATGCCGCTTCGAGTCCGGTCCATTTTCCGCTACGTGACTGTCACACTCTATGGCCCCGCTTTCCAGCGGGTTCGCCTAATGTCCGGATTGGTAACTCTACTTATGCGGTCCTACAACCCCGACGTGTAAACACGTCGGTTTGGGCTTTTCCGATTTCGCTCGCCGCTACTTTCGGAATCTCTGTGATTTATTTTCCTTCAGGTACTGAGATGGTTCACTTCCCTGAGTTAGCTCATACCGGCCTATATATTCAGCCGGCTGTAACGAGAGTTCATCTCGTCGGGTTTCCCCATTCGGAAATCCCCGGATCAAAGCCTGCTTGCGGCTCCCCGAGGCTTATCGCAGCTTGCCACGTCCTTCATCGCCTTCTAGCGCCAAGGCATCCACCGTACGCTCTTAGTAGCTTAATCATAAAACCTACTCAATACGTCGTTGCTGATAGTGATTTGAAAAACTTGCGTTTATCGAATCTCTTTGCAGTGGCTAAACCACAAATTTCTTCAGTTCGTTCGCCCTGTTTGTTGCAGATCCATTATTCCGTGGTCCGCTTGCGCGGCGCCGGGACTATCGACTCTGCCTTCCCCAGGTGCATGAATAAGTTCGCCTTGTTATCCACAGTACTGCTCAACATCTCGAGCAGAACTTGTAATCACTCCCACCATCTCTCCCCCAGACAGACCGTAATCTGCCCGAAGTTTCGGCGGGAATGTGCCAACCTTTCTGTTGTCAAAGATCGTGTGCCCCGATTCCATCAGGGGCTGCAACTTGCGTCGCAGCGTCCCCCTTGCGGAGGACCTGGGCTATTTTCAGCATCTGTAACCGCTAAAAAGTCGCCCTAAAAAGCAAAAACCCGGCGCCGAGCGCCGGGTACAGCCGCCAGTCAATTAGCGGCTCCACGCGAAGCTCAAACGTTATTCAGCCTGTGCTGATAAGGCTCCTCACTATAGGATCTTCTCCTTGGAGATACTTCAGACCCGACTGTGAATCCCCTGCACGGTTAAGCACTATTGGGTAGTGCCGAACCATTTGTAATCTTACTAGAACGAGAAAATAAGTCAAGCCCCCGAGAAAACTTTTTTTAGCGGATATCCACATGCCTGTGGACGCTGTGGGAAACCACATTTCCCCTGCAGCAGGGCTCTATAAACAGCATACAGGAAATGCGGCGAGTATGGGGAGAGATTCTCAGGCCTGTGCCGCTTTTTTCGCTTCCGCGGAATCGTAGCTTTCGCCGTAAATTGCGGGGACCTTTCCGCCCATCGCGCGGATATAGGCCGAGAGCTGGCCGCGATGGTGGATGGTGTGGTTCAACGAAAAGCGAGAGAAGGCCACCGCGGGCAACTGAAACATTCCGCGAAAATCCAGAATTCTGGCCGCCCCCTCAGGAGACAATGCCGAGAGCTTTTGGAAATTTTCCGTGAAAGAATGGTCGAACCAGTTCGCGATGTGTGCGGAATTCTTGACGTCGTCCGGGCGGTGAATCGGCGAAAAGTCGAATGCGCCGGCGGAGATTCCTGAAAGAAAGCGGTGCTCGGCAGCAACGATGTGCCAGGCAAGTTCGAGTGCCGTTTTCGAGAATGGATCGGGGCGGTAGTCACCTTTATCGAGCGGAATCGCTTCAATCACTCGCTTCGTAGTGGCATGTTCCGTTTTCTGAGCGGGCAATTCGAGTTGAAGAAGAAATGCAGCTTGTTCTGTGGTCATAGCCATGAAGGTCGCCTCCGGAGGGAGCCAGTATACCCGCGAAATCACAGGAATGCTGCTTTGATGTGTTGGGAAGGGATGACGCTACACGGATTGTTTGGGTGCAGCGGAACTTGCCCATGGTGCAAGGGAACAAGGACGGGATGCCATCCAAAACGCGGGATGGAGTATCACTTGAGGCGGCAAGAAAAGCGCAATAGAAGAAACAAGTGGGGAGTAATCAACACGGGGCAGGTAGAGCGCGGCTGCCCCGCGGCAATTCATGCATGACCAGAAACTACTTAACCTGCATCGATTCGATGTAACCGGTCAGATTGGCGACGCGCTGTTGCACGGCGGAATCATGATACTTGTCGAGCGAGCGGAACAATGGACCCCAAACGGGCATATCTGCCGAACCGTGAGAGCCGACTCCGCTGCCAAAATTGAGAATGCTGGAGACTTTGGCGGCGGGGAATTTTCCGTCGTTCTTCTTAGCCAACTGAGTGAGATCCGTTGGCGTGGATTTCATCGAAGGTGCCGCCGGACCATCGCCTTTAGCGTCTTTGCCATGGCACGGAGCACAATACTGATTGAACATATCCTTACCGGAAGCCGCACTGGTCTGCTGAATTGGAGCCTTCTTTATGACAGGTGCGGTTGCAGCCTTTTCTTGAGCCAGGCAGACTGTCGTCGCAACGAGCAGAGTGCCGAGCATCATTAAACCTTGCTTAAACATGGATTCCTCCCTTTAAAGGTGGGATAGATTCGCGGTGAACTTAGGAGAATCCTCTACCCTTAATTCCTGTGCTGGTTATACCACTTCCAGCGGAAAGAGCGCTGTGACGTGCGTAACGCTTGAGACACAATAAAAAGAGGCCATTTTGGGTGGTGAACAGAGGCAAACGTGCCCACGAGATGCAAGGATCTCCCCTGCAATGATGCAGATAAAGCTGTGAATTGTGGAAGAGGAATCCTGATTTTGAGAACGAAAAGACACGAAAAGCCACACTGCCTTGACACGCCTGCATAGCAAGCCTACACTATGGAGTTTTTAGATGACCCCCAAGAAGCAAGTGGGGGAGGGTGAACATGGATAAGAAGCGTTTGGAGTACTACAAGAAAAAATTGCTGACGCGCCGCGATGAATTGGTGAAGACCATCACGCGGACGGAAGAAGAAGGGCGTCAGGCAGATGACGATCCGACCGTGGATCTGGCGGACAAGGCAGCAAACTCCTATACCAAGGAGTTCTTGTTCGGGCAAACCAGCACGGACCGCAACATGCTGAATCTGATTGATGAAGCGCTGAAGCGCATTCGCAACGAGGAATTCGGCCAATGCCTCAGCTGCCAGGAAGAAATGCAGCAAAAGCGACTGGAAGCGGTACCCTGGGCCAAACACTGCATCGCTTGCCAGGAAAAGATGGAACAGGGACTGCTTTAGATACTCCGGATAAATTGATTACCGATATATTAAATTACTAACATATACTTCGCATGGGCGGGGTGTACCGGGCGCTTATGCCGCGATAGCGATCGCGCGAACCGTTGCAGCGCCTGTAGCGTGCCGCTTCGGGTGCGCTCGCAAGTGTACTCTTTCCGGGCGGTTGCCGGCTTTGCGAGCAGTTACTGACCAACGCCTCAAAGTTGCCCTTCTGCGATAAGTGTCTGGCGAGGTTCAGAGTGATTCCGCCGCCGATTTGCCAATTGTGCGGCCAACCGGAGACAGGCGCGCCCACGAACACCGAAGTAAGTTCGCTGTGCGTAGCGTGCCGGGAGCAGACATACCGATTTCATGTGGCGCGAAGTTTTGGGGTGTACGAAGGCGCAGCGGCCCGGGCCATCGTGATGTTGAAGTTTGAAGGCATCGAACCGCTCGGAGAATGGTTTGCCCGGCAACTGGAGGGTGTAGTGTTGGCGAATGTCGAATGTCTGGAAGCGGAAGTGGTGGTGCCCGTGCCGCTCCACTGGAACAGGTAGCAGGAACGCAGGTACAACCAAGTGGAGCTGTTCGCCCGACCACTGTCGAAGCGGCCGGGAATTCCTTTCCGGCCTGTATTGCTGATGCGCACGCGGCAACGTCCCGGGACGCATTTACCGGATTACGAAGAGCGATAGGAGGCAGTACGTGGCGCTTTTGCCATGAAACGGGGAGGCTGGGTTGACAATTTACGGGTCTTGTTGCTAGATGATGTAATGACGACGGGAGCGACGCTAGACGCATGTGCGAAGGCGTTGCGCGAGGCGGGAGCAAGCTCGGTCCTAGGACTTACCGTTGCCCGAGCTGTTCGTGCCGTAGGACCCGACGTCGTAAGGTATTAGAACGGATGGGTGCGCGGTGAGCGCAAGAAGGCCAGAGGCGATCGATCCCCGGGGGCGACGTATCCCCGAAGTGGGTGGCGTGCTTGTGCCTAACGCTTCGGGGATGGCGGGCGGACGTCACCTACCAGTTGTAGCCCCCCGGCGTGTTTCCCTGATGCAGGAACCGGTGCTGGTGCTGAATGCCACCTACGAGCCCATCAATGTAACCGCCGTACGCCGCGCGATGGTGCTGCTGTTGAAGGGTGTGGCGCAGGCAGAAGAGATGCACAGCGCAGAAGTGCATTCGGCGGCAAATTCCCACAAAGTTCCCTCCGTGATTCGGTTGCTGGCTTACCGGCACATACCGCAGCAGAGCCGCGCGCTTTCGCGCAAGAATATTCTGCTGCGGGACCGGAATACCTGCCAGTTCTGCGGGCGGATTTTTCCGAGTTCGGAATTGACGCTGGATCATGTGATGCCGCGTTCTCGCGGAGGTCGTTCCTCCTGGGAAAATCTGGTGGCGTGCTGCTACCGCTGCAACAACAACAAGGGCGACCGGACACCGGAAGAGGCAGGACTAAAACTGGCACGCAAACCACGTCCGTTTACGTTACACACTTCGCGGCAGCTGATGCGCCTGATCGGACACCGCGACGAGCGGTGGCGTAAGTATCTGTTTTATTGAAACTTACTTCCTCTGGACCACTCAATTTCCATTGATGGAGATTTTTATTGCGGGGGGAAACCCTTTTTGCGCGATGGCATCTAATTTATCAAAACCACTTCGAGGACACACCCCGGGAGGCAGCTAGGGTCAACACCTTAGCTGCTTCTCTCCCTTTCCGGCCGACTTTTTCGGAACAGCTGTGATCAGGTTTTGCCAGGTTTCTTTGGAGATTTATCCGGGAAACTTTCCAGCGCGGAAGCTTCATCAGGGAATTCCGGAAAGACCTGATAGAGTTGCGTGACTTTGAAAATCTGTTCAATCTTAGGTGCTAGTCCCACGACTTTCATCGCGCCATCGCTTTTTACCACCGTCAGATAATTGCCGACAAGCTCGCCAACACCGGAACTGTCCAGATACTCGAGTCCGGTGAGATTCAAGACAATATTTTTGTGCCCCTTTTTAACCAAGGCGTGGATGGCATCGCGGAATGCCTGAGCCTCAAAAGAAGTGAGCCGCCCCTTAACGTCAACCAGAGAAACTTTGCCTTCCTGCCGAATCCTAACCGAAAAAGTCAATCGATCCACCCTCATTGGAACTAAAGCTGCATTGCTGGGGGAAGTAAAGAATGACAAGCCGGTGAGCGATTAGCAATGGGGCAATTGCGTTAGAAAAAATCACTATTGGCGCATCACCACGCGAATACCGCGGCGCCAGCTTTCGGCCAGGCCGATACGACTGAATTCGATTTCAGGGGAAAGGTAACGAAGAAGCGCGGCGGTAGAAGGATGAAAATGCAGAGCAGGCGAAATGAGATAAACGAGCGGGGCAGTGGCTTGCAGAGTGCGACCCGTGAACTACCTATAGCCGGCAAAATCTCCGGCCTCTTGGTGGCGCCGGATACGCGACCAGTAATCGGCGGACTGCAACGGCAAATCGAGATTCTCTGATGCCTTTAACTCCAAGATGGCGAGACGGCCGGTACGCGTGAGGGCGAGAAGATCGAGAATGCCGCGCTGGCCGGCGGCCTGCGCGAATACCTGCTCGTACAGAAGATCAGCATGGAGATTGATATCGATGCGGTTAAGATCCTGCACCTCAAGCGATCGGAGCCAGCCTTCCGCTTGTGCACGGAATAAGGGATGGAGTGAATCACTCGCGAGAGGATTGCGAAAATTCTGCAGATTGAGAAGCAGTTGCTTGGCAGGCAATTCCGTGCGTGCGTGCGTCCGTCCAGTTCTTGCCACGTGCCGTGCACATCAAAAAATGCGACTATCCTGCCAGCGGGCAAAGGCCAAGCCGCGAAAGCGCAGGAAAACTTCTCTGCTCTGGATTGAAGGTGGATGGTGATGGCATCGGAAGCCAGGGCGAGGATGGGAGCGATGACGTCCTGGGCACGATCGAACAGCATCTGCGTTTCTCGCCGAGGCACCAGCCAGGTAGCGATATTTCCGCTGGCACAAGGATCGAGTTCGTTGACAAATAGGGGACACCGGGGCCCCAGCGCTGCGAGGCGATGAGCTAGAACCGCGGATTTTCCTTTCGGCAATATCAGGCGGAGAGCGGAAATTTTGGCGCCGCCAGCGGATTGCCGTGCGCGATCGATCCACAAGAGCGCGTAAGTCAACCTACTTTCCAGGGCGTCCGGCGATTCTGAATTTTGCACCGCGAGGAAAGCCCAGGAGGTGGCGCCACTTCGGGTGATGCCTCGGGCGTACATACCAGAGGCGAATGCCCGAGATCAGGAGAAGTGGAAATTTTCTCTACAACGTCATCGGGAAATTGCTCAGCCAGAATGTGCCGCAGGCGGTCGCAGAATTCTCCGCGGGAGAGTTCCTTGGCGGTGCGGACAAAATCCAGGCGAATCATCTCGAGACTCCGAGGCTTGGCACGGCCGAAGCGCTCGACGGCAAGTGCGAGCCGGGCCTCAGTTTGATCCGCAATCGCCAGCACGCGACGCGTTACATTACAGTTGTCTGCCCAGAGATGGAGCACCGGCTTGGCTTTTTCGCCACGGACCTCCCAAGAAAGAGGCGCAGAGGCGGTGATGCGACTGCCATTCTCTCGGATTTCGATGGTGGCGTTGACCAGAAAATCCTGCAGACTGGCGCGCGGCTCCTGGGCAAGCTATATTTACTCGTTTCAATTAAGTTGTTAGTTAATATATAGCTATTTTTGTGGCGAGAGTAATAGATGAGCCACGCGCAGGGCAGGCTGCTGCATATTCCAGGAAGGGGGGACGCGGTCGAAGGAGATGTCGAATTTGCGCTCCTGCGCGGGACCCAGCGGCACGGAAGGGGAGCCGAGAATTCCACGGGTTTCCCGCAGGGCGACCTGGTCCATCTGGTCGGAGAATTGAATGGTGAGGTCGAGGGCGACAACCGTTTCCGGCCCGGCGTTCACGATGGTACCGCTCAAAATGGTGACTTCCTGATGAAGAAAATTCTCCGCGCGGCTCAGAGTGATGTCTTTCACATGAATGTTGGGGAGATACTCAATCTCTGCCGAATTCATTTTAATTTTGATGGTGGCTTCGCTGGTGGATTGATTCGACGAGGGTGAATGGAAAAGGAACCACGCACTGGCACAAATCGCAAAAACTACGATGGCCCCAAGAAGGATGGTAATGAATGGCCGCTTCTGCTGGGATTCCGGGGCGTCGAGAATGGGATCGTTGTCTGGCATGACAGTTCTGTTGACGAGAAAAGTCCGGCAGTATTTCCTTTAACGCCCGACGGTCAAACGCAGGGCTAGCGGTTCGGGAAGTTTAGCTTTACGCATACGTTCCTGAACTTTTTCGATGTCGTAGGGAACGCGCCAGAATTCGACGATACTGTGCGGCAGATCGGCGATGGCAAAACCGGCGCGGGGATCTCCGTCGCGCGGTTGCCCGATAGAACCCGGATTCAGAAGATAGCGCTTGTCGGACTCAATGCGAAGGGCGCTGCGTTCTTCACCATCACGCGGATGAAGCTGCAGAACTTCAAGCAAATTGTCCTGATACGAAAACCCGCCCTGATGATGCGTGTGGCCATAGAAAGTAACAGGGAGGGTGGAGTCGAGCAGGCCTTCGAGCGCTTGTGAAGGTGTAAACACGTATTCATCTTCGTCCTGGAATGCGCCGTGGACAAGTACGACGCCTTCGGCTTCGCGCGGCCCCTGAGGCAAATTGGCGAGCCAATCGAGATTTTCGTTGGAGAGTTGCGCGCGGCTCCAATTCACGGCAGCTTTGGCAACGGGATTAAAGTCCTCCGTGCCCATCAGATCTGTAACGGCTTTGTCATGATTGCCGCGTATGGTGGTGGCGCCGAGTTCACGAACGCGGGAAGTAACTTCGTTGGGGTCGGGCCCGTAGCCAACCACATCACCGAGACACACCACGCGCTCCCAGCTACCCTGAGCGGCCGCGAGCGCCGCTTCCAGAGCCGTAAGATTTGCGTGGATGTCACTAAGAACGAGAAGTCGCATCCTGGGTCTATATACCGTGTTGAAGAGTATAGATGAAGCAGGAAAAGATGCATAAGGCAAAGTGGGGGAGGGGGGCGGCCCGGGGAGTACCAGGGGAAGAATTTTACAAATAAAAAACCATATTGGCGCGAAACATTCGGCGGGTGCCTCTCGTCTATATGGGTGCAGCCGAATTCTGGGCTGGACTGGGATGGTAGGAGATTGGATATAAAAAGCCCCGCGGTAGCAGCCGCGGGGCCATGACACATAGTCTTTCCGGCTCGTAGACCAGGAAGAAGAGGTGCCTTCCGCAAGAGGCTACTCTTCCGTCTGCCTGTGTGTCAACAATCCCTTTTCGCCGCAGTCCTGGCTGACTCGCTCGTTTGAAAGGAATCAACACACATGGCAAGTAATTCATTCGTCCGCAGTATGGTGCTTCTGGCCGCAGTGGCAATTTCCGTTCCGGCATTTGCAAAACCGGTGACCAAAAATATTCCCATCAATCACAGCGTTCAGGTCGGAAAAACCGATGTGAAGGCCGGGGAATACCGCTTCATGATTGACGGCAATCACCTGACGATCCAGAACGGCAAGAAGGTTGTGGCAGAAGCCGAAGGCCGTTGGGAAGATCGCGACAAGAAGTCCGAATACACCGAAATACTTTCCAATGCAGAGGGACATGTTCTGGAACTTCGCTTCGCAGGGCAAAAGAGCGCATTCGTTCTGGCTCAGTAAAGGAAGAATCCCCTACCGTGACTGATCGAAATCGAGGGAAGCTGGCGCGCCTCTTACAGCTTCCCTCCCTCTATCAGCGGATTTGATTGAGCAATTCCACGGGTAGACCTTCAGGAATTCTCAGATCAGCGAATTAACATGCAATCGCCATAGCTGTAGAACCGGTATTTCTGCTCGACAGCGTGCCGGTAGGCTGCAAGTACGTTTCCGCGCCCTGCCAGCGAGGAAACCAGAGCCAGAAGCGTGGATTTCG
This sequence comes from Candidatus Acidiferrales bacterium, assembly GCA_963782755.1. Taxonomy (GTDB): domain Bacteria; phylum Acidobacteriota; class Terriglobia; order Acidiferrales; family UBA7541; genus Acidiferrum. The sequence continues at coordinate 206,270 of CAWAKR010000015.1, read as the reverse complement.
GCAGGTGGAAATTCGTGAGCAACATATCCACCACGCGGAAGGAATATCCGGGCGTAATGAAGATGTTGGCTTCCGCCCTGCCCGCATTCAATGTGGCCCCATGGTTCGTTACTGCGGACTTGGCGGCAGCATCCTCCAATGCGCGAACAACCGTTGTGCCCACGGCGAAGATCGGCCGCCCGGACTTTTTTGCCTCATTGATTTTCGTCGCGACGGCAGCGCTGATATCGTAAGACTCCGAATGTATTTTATGTTCTTCGAGTGTTTCCGTGTGGATCGGTTGAAACGTGCCCAGTCCGACGTCGAGTGTGATTTCGCACAGTTCGCATCCACGGGCGCGGATTTTTTCGAGGGTTTCCAGAGTGAAATGCAGTCCGGCTGTAGGAGCGGCGACTGCTCCTGGATTTTGCGCGAAAATGGTTTGGTAACGCTCGCGATCAGAAGATTCGTCGGGCCGGTCGATGTACGGCGGTAGGGGGACGTGGCCCAGCCGTTGAATCGTTTCGTTGACGCTCTGCGAGGTGCGCGAAACGAAGTGCAGAGTACGAATGCCCAATTCTCCTCGCGACAAAATTTCCGCTACTAACTCCTCTTTGCCAAAAAAGATTCGTTCGCCAACCGGCAATTTCCGTCCTGGCCTAACCAGCGCCTCCCAAGTATCTCCTTCGATTTTGCGAGTCAGAAAAACTTCCACCTGGCCAAGGAGGTGTTCTGCACGCGTCTTGCCGGAAGCTTGCTGGGAGAACATGCCGACACGGCGACCGAAAAGGCGAGCGGGCAAAACACGGGCGTTGTTGAGCACTAAGAGCTCGTCGCCATTCAACAGTTCAGGCAGTTCGAAGAAGGAACGATCTTCGTATACCCCGGTACGGCGATCGAGTACGAGCAAGCGGGAGAGATCGCGACGTTCGAGGGGACGCTGGGCGATTAACTCAGAAGGCAATACGTAATCAAAGTCGTCAACGCGCATTGCTTCCAACTATAACAAAACACGTGGACTGTGGACCCATGAGTGTTCGAGGAGCAGCATTGAACGCCCCAGTCCAAAGGAAGATGAATACGTCCAATGGCTGTATATATATTTGATTACAATGGTGTTAGATTGAAGAAAGCAACGAAGAAAATATACTTGACATTGTTACACTCATATTCTATGATTCTTTATATATCACGTAAGGAGATTAGCCATGAGAACAGCAATTAGTCGTTTTGAACCGTTCCGCGGGACTTTGCAGGACCAGTTTAGTCGCCTCTTCAACGAGGCCTGGGAACGCAACCCACAGGATGCCAGCCTGAGCACTTGGGCCCCGGCCGTTGATATTTATGAGACCGAGCACGAGTTGGTTGTGAAAGCCGACGTCCCCGACATTAATCCAGAGGAACTCGACATTCGTGTCGAAAACAACATCCTCACCATCCGGGGCGAACGCAAGTTTGAGAAGAAGGTGAACGAAGAGAATTATCTTCGCGTGGAGCGGACTTATGGTTCGTTCTCGCGCAGCTTCTCTCTGGCGAACACCGTGAACAGCGAAGCGATCAAGGCCGATTACAGCAACGGCGTGTTGACGCTGAGCATTCCAAAGCGCGAGGAAGCCAAGCCGAAGCAGATCAAGGTGAACGTGGAAGTTCCGGCAAAAGCGGCAGCCGCCGGCCGATAAGGAAAGGGCTGAACGGCAGAACGCCGTGAGATAGCATAGGGGGCTGGCGCCGAGCCAGCCTCTTTTTTTTGAAAAGGGAGAGTGCGGGGGAACCATGCTGAATTTTGACAAAATGACCGTGAAGGCCCAAGAAGCCATACGTCAGGCTCAGGAGATTGCCGCCAGCCATGAGAACCAGGCTGTGGAGCCGGTGCACCTGCTTTCTGCGCTTGTCCAGCAAGTCGATGGGGTTGTGCCGCCGCTGCTGGCGCGTTTGGGAATTCGCACGGATTCGCTTGCGCAAGAGATTTCCAAGGAAATTTCACGCCTGCCAAAAGTTCAGGGATTCGCCCAGCAAAATCTGAGCCGTGCGCTGAACGACGTGCTGGAGCGTTCCTTCAAGGAAGCAACGAACTTCAAGGACGAGTACGTTTCCGCCGAGCATCTGTTTTTGTCGATTGCCGGGGAGGACCGCGATCCTGCGGGGCGATTGCTGAAAAAGAGCGGGGCTTCGCATGAGGCGATCCTGCAGGCGTTGGCGGGAGTGCGCGGCAGTCAACGCGTAACCTCACAGAATCCCGAAGCGACGTATGCTTCGTTGGAAAAATATGCGCGCGATCTGACCGAGTTGGCGCGGCGGTCGAAGCTCGACCCTGTGATTGGGCGCGACGAAGAGATTCGCCGGGTGATGCAGATTCTGGCGCGGCGTACAAAAAACAACCCAGTGCTGATTGGCGAGCCGGGCGTCGGTAAAACCGCGATCGTGGAAGGACTGGCCCAGCGGATTATTTCGGGGGATGTGCCCGATGTGCTGAAGACCAAGCGCCTGGTGGCACTGGATCTGGCGGCGCTGGTGGCAGGGGCAAAGTATCGTGGGGAGTTTGAAGACCGCCTGAAAGCAGTGCTGAAGGAAATTTCCGAGGCCGAAGGGCAAATCATTCTGTTCATCGACGAATTGCATACGCTGGTTGGCGCAGGCGCGGCGGAAGGGGCTATGGACGCTTCCAATATGCTGAAGCCGGCGTTGGCCCGGGGAGAGTTGCGCGCGATTGGCGCCACTACACTTAACGAATACAAGAAATACATTGAAAAAGATCCGGCGCTGGAACGCCGCTTCCAACCAGTGCTGGTGAGCGAGCCAACGGTAGAAGACACGATTGCCATTCTGCGCGGGTTGAAAGATCGCTACGAAGTACACCATGGCGTGCGCATCAAAGACGCAGCAATCATTGCCGCAGCCACGCTATCGCATCGCTACATTTCCGATCGCTTTCTGCCGGACAAGGCGATCGACCTGATTGACGAGGCCGCGGCCAGCTTGCGCATGCAGATCGATTCCCTGCCAACCGAAATCGACGAAATTGAACGGCGCATTCTGCAACTCGAAATCGAACGTCAGTCTTTGTTGAAAGAGACCGACGCGCATTCCGTGGAACGCCGCAACCAACTTGAAAAAGAATTGGCGCGACTGCGCGAAGATTCCAGCGGACGGAAAGCGCGCTGGCAATCCGAGAAAGAAGCGATCTCCAAGGTCCGCAAGTTGAAAGAACAGATCGAACAATTAAAGGCCGAAGAACAGCGTTACGAACGGGCGGGCGAACTGGCGAAGGTTGCAGAAATCCGCTACGGGAAGATTGCGCAGGCGGAACAAGAGATGAAGCAGGCGCAGGAGCGCTTCAACTCCATGCAAACCGGGGCGCGCATGTTAAAGGAAGAGGTCGACGAAGAAGACATCGCCAAGCTGGTAGCCAAGTGGACCGGCATCCCTGTGGGGCGATTGCTGGAAGGCGAAGCGCAGAAGCTTGTGCACATGGAAGAGCGCTTGCGGCAACGTGTAGTGGGCCAGGAAGACGCCCTCGCGCGCGTGGCGAACGCGGTGCGCCGCAGCCGTGCAGGTTTGTCGGATGCGAAGCGTCCGATCGGGTCGTTTATTTTCCTCGGACCGACGGGCGTGGGGAAAACAGAGTTGGCGCGAGCGCTGGCCGAGTTTTTGTTCGACGATGAAAAGCTGATGATCCGCATCGATATGTCCGAGTACATGGAGAAGCACACGGTTTCTCGGCTGATTGGCGCGCCTCCGGGCTATGTGGGTTATGAAGAAGGCGGGCAGCTAACGGAGCAGGTGCGCCGTCATCCGTATTCCGTGGTTTTGTTCGACGAAATCGAGAAGGCGCATCCGGATGTGTTCAACGTCCTGCTGCAAATTCTGGAAGACGGGCGATTGACGGATGGCAAAGGCCGCACCGTGGATTTCCGCAATACCGTTCTAGTGATGACCAGCAACGTGGGGTCAACGGCGATCTTTGAGCTGTCGAGCAAGAATCCGGAACTCGCGCGCAAGGAAGCGATGGAAGCGCTGCGTGCGTCGTTCCGGCCGGAGTTCATCAACCGCATCGATGAAATCGTGATCTTTAATCCGTTGGGCAAGGAACAGCTCGAACGCATCGTGGTTCTGCTGCTGAAAAACGTAGAAAGCCTGCTGGCGGAACGCAAGATTACTCTGGAGCTGACCGCGGCGGCGAATGCGCTGCTGCTCAGCGAAGGATACGATCCCGCGTACGGGGCGCGTCCGCTGCGCCGCACGATTCAGCGAATGATTCAGGACCCGCTGGCGATGCAGATCCTGGAAGGCGCGATTTTGCCGGGCGATCACATTCGTGTCGATCGCGACGGCAAGAAAGACGTGATGAAGTTCGAGCGTGTACCGGCGAAGGCTCCCGCGGCTGCGGCAAAGAACTAACGAGAAAAATAGTCGACGAGAATAAGGTAGCGGGACGATATTCGATTCCGCTACCTTATTTTTTGTGGGCAGAAGGATGTCCACGCCATTCGGTGCCGGGCCGATTTGGAACGCGTGTGTCGCAATGGGTCTGAATATCTGTTTCAAAACCCACTAAACCCTTTGTGCTGAGGTGTGCTGGCGGGCCACTCCATGGCCAAGCGTATGCAAAACATCAGAACTGACTCCTCGCGATTCGGGGTGAGCTCTGATACTTTTGCGCAAAGTCGTTCTGCTGCTGCAGGCGTGTTTGTGTTTGGCCGCCGAGGGAGCCGCCCAGAGCGCATTCGCCAATTTCCCGTCGGTAGTAAAAGCTTCATCGGCTGTGCCCGCGCAAGACACACGCAAACGGTAATTCCGATCACTGAATTGAAATTGCTTGGCCTAGGTGTAGAAGGAAAGTTCGGGACGGGATTTTGTATAGATCGCGAATGTCGTTTCATCGGGACCAATTATCGCGTAGCGATGCTGGCACCGCCGGGCAAAATCAAGGGCGACCGAGTTATCCAGCGGTACCTTGCGACCGGGCCGGAGGATGAAGGCGCCACTGTGAACGAGGGTCCGTCGATCGGTCCCCTGAAATACAACTTGAGCCGCGATCTGGCCATCGTTGAACTGCGGCACCCGATCCGCCCGTATCACGGCGTTGCGTTCAGCCTCGATGACCTACAGATCGGGCAAGAGTTCGACATCTATGCGTACCCCAAAGAATCGATCAATCCCATCTGCAGTCTGCTGGGGCTGCACGGAAGCTACGGCGGAGGGACCACCGCAGGCCTGCTGGCTTTCGACTACACTTTCTCGCCAGGCGGTAAAACGATTCTGCCCGGCGCGAGTGGCGGCATCGTCGTGGATAGTAAAACGCAGCGGGTCGTGGGCGTGCTCAGCACGATCGCGATGAATCGAAAAGCAGCTGCGCTGGCAGTGCCGGTCCGATCGCTGGCTGAGTTTGTCGGGAAGACACAACCCTATCTGCCGCAGAGCATCTTTCCATCGATCAAAACAGTTTCTCCGGTTTCGGCGGATATTTATCCGCACTTTGTGGCACCGCCGCCCGTGGATGCGCTTCAACACCGGCCCGAAGAAACCGCCGAAGCAAAGTTGTTACGATGCAAATCGCAACTGCTCGCCGACAGCATGCGTAACTTTATCGCGGTGCAGACATTTGCCTGGGCAATCGGAGATAAAGCGCCGAGTGCCGTTTCGGAGTATGAACTCCGCGTTATGGACGGCTATCAACGATTTCGTGAACTTCCCGATGGCAAAAAAGCATTGCACGACGTGCCATTCCCGCCGTTGAACACGGCGATGGTGCCTGGCAAGGAGTGGTCTGAACTGCCGGAAATGGTGGGAACGTGGCGGCCCACAGTTTACGGCACGCAGATGGCAGAACGCATCCGCCGTGACCTGGCGTCAAGGGGATTGACGATTGTGAGTGGACTGGCGCGCGGCATCAACGCGATTGCCCACAAGGGGGCGACGGATGTGGGAGGCCGCGCGATCGGCGTGCTGGGCACGGGCATCGACGTGTGCTACCCAAATGAAAACAGGAAATTGTACGAGAAGGTGCTGGAGCGCGGCGCGATTATCAGCGAGTTCCCCACTGGATGGCATCCGACGCCGGAGAATTTTCCGGTGCGCAACCTGATAATCGCGGGGATACCGATTGGCGTGGTGATTGTGGAAGGCAAGCAATACAGCAGATCGTTGATTACGGCGCGACGGGCGATGGAATTTGGGCGGGAGGTTTTCGGCGTGCCAGGAATTTTGACGCAGGATGTGAGCTTTGCGCCGAACCAGTTGATCAAGCAGAGAGCGAAACTGGTAACCAACGCGGAAGATGTGATTGAAGAGCTGCCGACACCGATCAGGGCGGCCCTGGTGCAGGCGGAACCACGGGAAGCGGAACAGCGAAATTTGCGGGTAAACGAGGGGCTAACTGATACGGAGAAAAAGCTTTATGCGCTGCTGAGCGCGGAAGAAGCGCAGCCGATTGATTGCCTGGTGGAAACAGGTGGCTTGAACTCCAGCGAAGTTCTGGCTACGCTCTTCACGCTGGAGATGAAAGGGATCGTGAGGCAGTTGCCTGGAAAACAGTTCACGAAAGTATTGTTGTGAAGAATTTTTAAGATATAGATTTGTTGCAAAGAAACAGAGTTAGCTCCTGCGCGTGGCGGGATATGCATCCGAAGCGGGGCGCGAAGCATCTGGAGTGAGCAGGGGCGATGAAAAGCGGTGTAATAATTAAGGTAACGAATCGTTCGGTGGGGCTGAGATAGAAACGAGCGAAAGGTAGCGAGAAGGACACAGGCCGCCCGGTAGTCCCTTCCAGAAATCGAATCCGAGTTACAAAGGAAAGCATGGCACGTTCACTGGTCATCGTCGAATCGCCGGCAAAAGCGAAGACGATTAACAAATATCTAGGGAAGAACTATCTGGTGAAGGCCTCCATCGGGCACGTGATGGACCTGCCGAAGAAGACGATAGGAATTCGTCTGCCCCAGGACGCAGAAAAACCGAAAAAGAAGAAGACCCGGAAGAAAAACGGGAAAGTAGTGCCGCCAAAGCCGCTGAAGAAAGAAATTCTGATCGACGACCCGAAGATATTTGAGCCGACGCTGCAGGTGATTCCCGGCAAGGGAAAGGTGATTAACGATTTGCGGAAAGCGGCGAGTACGGCAGATGCGGTGTACCTAGCGGGCGACCCGGACCGTGAAGGCGAGGCGATTTCCGCGCATTTAGCGATGGTGCTGTCAAAGCCGGCAAAATTCCTGATTAATGAAGAAGAGCTGAACGGCGACGCCTGGAAGAACGGCAAAACCGGGAAGGACGGAGCGAAAGAAGCCCCTAAAGACGAGGCGAAGGACGAGAAATCGACGGGGAAAGCGGCGCTGAAGGTTGGCGTAAAGGCCAAGGCGGCAGCGAAGAAAACGAGCAATAAAGATGAGATTTTTATCGAGCCGATCGATCCGAAGAAAATTTTCCGCGTGACATTCAACGAGATTACACCGAAGGCGATTCGCGCGGCGTTTGAGCATCCGCGGCAGGTAGATACGCAACTGGTGGATGCCCAGCAGGCTCGACGGGTGCTGGACCGCATCGTGGGCTACAAGATTTCGCCATTGCTGTGGGACAAAGTGCGACGCGGATTGAGCGCAGGACGAGTGCAGACCGTGGCGTTACGGTTGATTGTAGAACGCGAACAGGCGATACGCGCGTTCGTGCCAGAGGAATATTGGACCATCCACGCGATGCTGGATGCGGGCGAGCCTCCGATTTTTGAGGCCAAGCTCTCAAAATATAAGGGCGAAGACATTGAGGTAAAGAATCAGGAAGTCGCGGAGAAGGTTGTTGCCGCCGTGACCAAGGCGAGGTGGCAAGTAGCCAATGTGACGCTAAAGGAAAAGAAGCGGAACGCGCCGCCACCGTTTACGACCTCGAAACTGCAACAGGCGGCGTACAATCGGCTGCGATTCACGGCGAAACGAACGATGGCGCTGGCGCAGCGGCTCTATGAAGGCGTGGAGTTGGGCGAAGAGGGATCAGTGGCGCTGATTACGTACATGCGCACGGATTCCGTGCAGGTGTCGAACGACGCGCTGGAGATGGTGCGGACTTTTATTCCCGAGCACTTTGGGAGTGCGTACCTGCCGGAAAAGCCGAATTTCTATAAGTCGAAGAAAGACGCACAGCAGGCTCATGAAGCAGTGCGGCCGACGGACGTGGCACGCACACCCGAAGATGTGCGGAAATATCTGGAAGACGATGTGTTCAAGCTATACCAGTTAATCTGGCAAAGGTTCGTGGCGTCGCAAATGCTCCCCGCGATTTACGACCAGACGTCGATTGATATAACGGCGGGCGATTATACGTTCCGGACGACGGGCTCGATCCTGAAGTTCGACGGATATTTGAAGGTGTACGCGATTCCGGTGGCGGGAGCGGATCGAGAAGACGACGAGAAGGACGATGAAGGTGACGGCAAAACGTTGCCGCGGGTGAGCGAAGGGCTGGTGCTGAAACTGGATTCGATCCGACCCGATCAACATTTTACGGAACCACCGCCGAGATACACAGAGGCGACGCTGGTGAAAGAATTGGAAGAAGACGGAATCGGTAGGCCGTCCACGTACGCGGCCATCATTTCGACGATTGTCGAACGTGAATACGTGAAAAAAGAACAGGGCAAATTCACGCCCACGATGCTGGGCGAACGGGTGTGCGTGCTACTGATCAAGAGCTTCGAAGATGTGTTTGATGTGAAGTTCACGGCGAGGCTCGAAGAGGAACTGGACGAAATCGAAGAAGGCAAGATGCCGTGGAGAGAATCGGTGCGGGAGTTCTGGGAGAAGTTCATCGTCGATCTGGAGAAGGCCGGCGACGAGATGGTTTCTTACAAGGCGGGAATCCCGACCGGAAAGAAATGCGAGAAGTGCGGACAGGGAGAATTGCTGGAACGCATCAGCCGTCACGGTTTTTTCCTGGGATGTTCACGCTACCCGGAATGCGATTTCATTCAGGACATGGCCGAAGAGATCGCAGTAGACGCAGAAAACAAGATTGAGTATTGCGAGAATTGCGGGAAAGAGATGGCCATCAAGCGCGGGCAATTTGGCGCGTTTCTGGCATGCAAAGGCTATCCAAATTGCAGGACTACGAGGAGATTGGTAGCGGGAACGCGGATTGCGCTGCAACCTGACGAGCCGCTGGACGAGAAGTGCACGCTTTGCGGCAACGGATTGATCAAGAAGCATGGGCGGTTTGGGGATTTCATCGGTTGTTCGGGATATCCGAAGTGCAGATACACGCGCGCGATCACGCTGGGGATCAAGTGCCCGAAGTGCAGCGAGGGTGAATTCGTGAAGCGCGCGAGCATGGGACGCGGCGGACGCGGTCGGATGAGATTTTTCTACGGCTGTTCGCGTTATCCCGATTGCGATTACACGTCGGCAAACATGCCGATCGCAGAGCCGTGCCCAAAGTGCGGCGCGCCGTTCATCGTCGAAAAGCAGAGTAAAATTGGCAAGGTGTATGCTTGCGTAAAAGAGGGCTGCGATTGGGAGAAATTGGCTCCAGAAGAAGAGAAACCCGCTGCTGCGGTAGAAGAAGCGCCGGTGGCGGTAAAGGTATAAACGAGAGGCACGCGGAAGTAGGCTGGGATCTTGTGACCTGTCATCCACGATTTGAAATAGATGAATCAGGAAGACCCGATGTGGGTGGAAGTGTGCCTGAAACAGGAATATGAGCAGCATTCAACAATCCACACTGCGATTTCTGGAGTATATGCGCTCAGTGAAGAACTCATCGCCGCACACGGTGATTAGCTACGCGCATGACCTGGAGCAATTCGTGACGTTTCTGTCGCCGCCGGGCCTTGAGCCGCCCAAGTTAACGAAGGTGAATCACAAAGTAATTCGGGAGTTTGTGGGCCAGATGCACGAAAATGGGCTGGAGAAAAGTTCTGTCGCGAGAAAACTGGCGGCATTGCGTTCGTTTTTCAAATATTGTGTGCGCGAAGGGCTCTTGAAAGAGAATCCGGCTCGACTGGTACCGACGCCCAAACTGCCGAAGCGAATCCCAATGGTGCTTTCGGCGGAAGAGATGAGCGGATTTCTGGATCAGATGGCTGGATCGAAGAATATGAAGCCCTCGTCAGGAAATAAAAAAGGGCTGGTGGCGCTTCCGGGGGCGACTGATCCAGGATCAGCAATTGTGAGAATGGAAGACAGCTTGCTCTTGCCAAGGGACCGCGCGATTCTCGAGTTGCTGTACGCGGCCGGGTTGCGCGTTAGCGAATTGACGGGACTGAATCTGGCAGACATGAATGAGAAAGAGCGAATGCTTAACGTGCGCGGCAAAGGAAATAAGGAGCGCATCGTGCCCTATGGAGAAAAAGCGGCGGAAGCATTGAGGAAATACTGGCCGGTGCGCGAGGGATTGTTGCGGGACTGTGAAGAGAGAGCGCGACGGGCCAGCGTGGATGCCATTTTTTTGAACTACCGCGGGCGCCGGCTGACGCAGCGGAGTATCGGGCGAATTGTAAAAAAATACGTGCAGCTGGTGAATGTGAACTGGGATTTGCACCCACATTCGTTGCGTCATGCGTTTGCGACGCATTTGCTGGCGGATGGAGCGGATTTGCGAGCGATTCAGGAGTTGCTGGGACACCAGTCACTGTCGACGACACAGAAGTATACGCATGCATCGATACGGCAGTTGATGGATATTTACGATAAGGCTCATCCACATTCGTGAAATGAGAAGGGTGCACGACCAGGAATGGTTGTGCCACAAGAACCGCGGATACAAATACTGAAGTTCAGAGAACAATTTGAGAATTGTGCGGACATGGAGCACAGCAATGCTACGCCCGTACCCAGACAACCATTGAAAACTAAATTCACGGAGGATTAGCAACGTAAATTTGTAGGAGAATGGTGTGCTCAGTGGTATCAGGGATAGGGATAAGAATGCGAACTGGAATCCTAGCGGCCGTGTTTTTGGTGGTGATACTTTGCGTGGCGGGAACAGCAAAGGCGCAGGACAATTACGAAATACAGGTATACCCGTCGGAGACAGTGGAGAAGGGCCACACGATGGTGGAGTTACACAGCAACTTCACGTTCCAGGGAACGAAAACCAGCGAGAACGGGTTGCAACCGACGAATCATCAATGGCACGAGACGCTGGAGATTACGCATGGATTTACGGACTGGTTTGAGACGGGATTTTACGTTTTCACTTCATTGAAGAATGGATACGGGTGGGATTACGTGGGGAGCCATATCCGTCCACGGGTCATGGTGCCGAAAAAGTGGAACTGGCCGGTGGGAGTGAGCATATCGCAGGAAATCGGATACCAACGAAGGCAATTTTCGGAAGATACCTGGACGTATGAGCTGCGTCCAATTGTGGATAAGCAACTGGGCCGCTGGTATTTTGCGTTCAATCCGGCTTTCGAGAAGGCGATACACGGGCCCGGCGTGCATGAAGGGTTTGTATTCTCTCCGAATTTTAAGGTGAGCTACGACATCACGAAGAAGGTAGCGGGTGGATTTGAATATTACGGGTCCCTGGGACCAGTGGATAATCTGTACCCGATATCGCAGCAACAACAGCAGTTCTTTCCTGCGATTGATCTAAATCTGTCTCCTAAGTGGGAGATAAATTTCGGGCTCGGTGTGGGAGTAACTCGGTCGACAGATCATTTGATAGCGAAAATGATCCTGGGATACCGGTTTGATTTCTAGGGCGTGGAGCGGGAACGACATGAGAAGAGCGATTCTTTTGGGATGTCTGGCAGTGTGGTTGTTGCTGGGAGGAATTGCACTAGCAGCCGACCGGTCCGCAGAGTGGAACGCGTTGGTGGATGAATTCCTGGAGAAAGTCTACTTTCCGCTGAACCCGACGCTGGCAACTGCCGCAGGAATCCACACCTACGACGGGCAGATCGAGGATTATTCCGAGTCGGGGAAAAAGACGGAAATTCGCACATTGCGTGAATATGAAACTCGCGTGGCGCACTTTCCTGCCGATGGATTGAGAGCCGTTGATGCAGCGGACCGGCGGATCTTGCTGGGGCAAATACGCAGCCAACTGTTGACCGCGGAAAAGATCAAGCCACTGGAGAAAAATCCGGATATTTACTCGAGCGGATTGACGAACAGCGTATACGTGCTGATGAATCGTAAATTTGCCTCGGCGGAAGAGCGGCTGCGGGGCGTGATTCAGAGAGAGAGCAAGATGCCGGGAATTTTGCAGTTGGCGCGGCAGAACCTGAAGAATCCGCCACGTGTTTACACGGAGATTGGGATCGAACAACTGCCAGGAATTATTTTATTTTTCGAAAAAGATGTGCCGCTGGCATTTGCGGGCGTAACAGAGGCAGGGGTGAAGGCGGAGTTTGCGAAATCGAATGCAGAGGTGATTTCCGCGTTAAAGGAATATCAGAACTGGTTAAAAACCGAATTATTGCCGCGCTCGAACGGAGATTTCCGGATTGGGGCGGCGACTTTTTCAAGGAAATTGCAGTACGAGGATATGGTGGACACGTCGCTCGACAAGTTACTGGCAACGGGTATGAGCGATTTGCGTAAGAACCAGGCGGAATTCCAACGGGTAGCCAAAGAGATAGATGCAACGAAATCGCCGGCGGAGGTTCTGAAAGATTTGGGCGGGATGCACCCAGCGCCGGACTCACTGCTCGAAACGTTTCGGGGAACATTTGACGGGCTGATTGCATTTATAAAGGCGAAGCAAATCATAACGATTCCGATGGGGCCAAAGCCCATCGTGCAGGAAACACCGCCGTTCGAGCGGGCGACCACGACAGCTTCGATGGACACGCCGGGACCATTTGAGAAAGTGGCGACGGAATCGTATTTCAATGTGACGCTTCCAGCGGCTGGAGACAGTGCGGAAGAAGTGGCGAGTTTAATGGCGGCGTTCAATGTAGGAACAATTTTCAGCACGTCGACGCACGAGACGTATCCGGGGCATTACATGCAGTATCTGTGGACGCCACAGGCTCCGACAAAGTTAAGGAAAGTATTTTACGCGAACACGAATGGAGAGGGTTGGGCGCATTACTGCGAACAGATGATGCTGGAGGAAGGGTACGGACAACCAGGAGTGGGCGCAAAGGATGCGCGTGAGGCGAACTACATCCACCTGGGCCAGTTGCAGGACGCATTGTTGCGGGATGCACGGTTTGTGGCGGGCGTGGAGATGCATACGGGGAAGATGAGTTTTGCAAAGGCGAAAGAGTTTTTTGTGCAGGAGGGATACCAGTCGGCGAAGATTGCGGAAATCGAGGCGAAGAGAGGGACAGCGGACCCGACGTATCTGTATTACACACTGGGGAAATTGCAGATATTGAAGTTGCGGGAAGATTATAAAAAGAAGATGGGAGCAGGATTTACGTTGCTGAAGTTTCATGATGAGTTCATGGGGCAGGGATTTCCGCCGATTGCAGTGGTGAGGCAGGCGATGATGGGGGATGGGTCGCCGGTGTTGTGAGTGGAGAGCACAGCGAAGAAGAGCAAGAAGAAGATTTGTAATTGCGATAGATCGTCGGAGCCCCCCTTAGCGTAAGACGCAAACAGATGGAGCGCCTACAAGTTCGGTTGTGAACAGCGATCAGAGTTCGGAGAGCGCAAGAGTACAGTCAGGAATGATTTTTCCGCTATGGCGAGAGTGGCCGATCTAAGGATCGGCCACTACATAAGGCAAACCTGATAGATCGGCATAAAGTTTCCTATTCAGCAGGAATCAAAAGCGGGCGGCTAGGAACAAAGAAGCGTTGTTGTAGAATCACGGCGAAGTGAACGGAACAAATTCGGGAGGAACTATGAAGTGGAATTGGCGGCTGACCGCTGTTTCGGCATCTGTGTGCATATTGCTGTTGAGCGCGAGGACGATGCAGGCGCAAGAGGCGTCGGCTTACCGATTTGCGGTTTCGTTTGCGAAGGAACAAAGCGCGGAGGCTTTGGATGGACGGATATTGCTGATTCTGTCAACGGACGGATCGGCTGAGCCACGGACGCAAATCAACGGCACGCCAAAAACGCAGATGATTTTTGGGTTAGATGCGGACGGGCTGAAACCGGGACAATCAGCAATTGTGGATGACGCGGCCTACGGATATCCGACGCGATATCTGCATGACGTGCCTGCGGGCGAATATTTTGTGCAGGTGGTGTTTCACAAGTACGAAACGTTTCATCGGGCGGATGGATATACGGTTAAATTGCCGATGGATCGCGGCGAAGGACAGCACTGGAATCTGGCGCCGGGAAATTTGTATTCAAAGCCGCAGAAAATAACATTGAAGAAGGGTGGAGAGCCGATCGCGTTGGCGTTGGATCAGGTGATTGCGACGATTCCGGAGCCGAAGGATACGACGTATGTGCGGCACATCAAAATACAGAGTGAATTGCTGACAAAATTCTGGGGGCGGCCGATTTTTCTGAGCGCGAATGTGCTGGTGCCTGAGGGATTCGACGCGCATCCGAATGCGCATTTTCCACTGGCGATTTTTGAAGATCACTTCAATGAGGATTTCGAGGGACTACGGACCACGCCGCCGGACCCAAATCTGAAGCCGGATTACAGCGAGCGATTTCATCTTGCCGGTTACAACCGGATTCAGCAGGAAGAGGCGTACAAGTTTTATCAACAGTGGACGAGCTCGAACTTTCCGCGGTTGCTGGTGGTGCAGATCAATCATGCGAATCAGTATTACGACGATTCGTATGCGGTGAATTCGGCGAACCTGGGACCGTATGGCGATGCGATTGAGACGGAACTGATTCCGGCGATCGAGAAAAAGTTTAGAGGGATTGGACAAGGCTGGGCACGATTTGTGTACGGAGGTTCGACAGGTGGGTGGGAAGCTCTGGCGGTGCAAGTGTTTTATCCAGAGCACTACAACGGAGCATTTGTGGCGTGCCCGGACCCGGTGGATTTTCACGCGTACACGAACATTAATTTGTATGCGGACAAGAATGCGTTTTTCATGGAAGGACCGCACATGCGGGTAGCGCAGCCGGCGACGAGGGATTATCTCGGGCACACGTATTTGACGACGCAAAAGACGAATCAATATGAGCTGGCGCTGGGGTCGCACGCGCGATCGGGGGAACAGTTTGATATCTGGCAGGCAGTGTATGGGCCGGTGGGAAGCGACGGGTATCCGAAACCGATTTTTGATAAGGAGACCGGGGAGATTGACGCGACGGTGGCGGCTTACTGGAAAGAACATTTCGATTTAAGCGCGATATTGCAGAAGAACTGGGCCACGCTGGGGCCGAAACTGGAAGGAAAGATCCATGTTTATGTGGGAAGCGCAGATACGTTCTTTTTGAATAATGCGGTGTATTACCTGGAGGATGTGCTGAAGGCGACGAGAAATCCGGGGTATGGGGGAGAGGTGAAGTACGGGGACCGGGCAGAACACTGCTGGAATGGGGACCCGAATCTGCCGAATTATTTGTCGCGGCTGCACTACAACACAATGTATTTGGGGAAGATCATGGAACGGATTGAGAAGACGGCACCAGCGGGAGCAGATTTGAAGTCGTGGAAGTATTAGGTACGGCAAAGTGTTAACGAGAAGAGATTGGGTGGCGTTGCGGCGATTTGTGCCAAAACTTAAGAGCACTGCCAGGAATGGCTGGGCCACAAAATGAATGGCTAAAATTGACGCGTTGACGGTGGGGGCTCAGGGCCCGTATAATTGGAGTTTGCCTTTAGAGCAATTGGAGGAGTGATGTACGCAGTCATACAGACCGGAGGAAAGCAGTACCGTGTCGCACCGGGCGACACCATCCGCATTGAGCGGGTAGCAGGTGAAGTGGGCGAGCAGGTGAAGTTTGGGAAAGTGCTCGCGGTGCACACCGAAGATAAGAAGATTCTGGCCGGAACGGATGCGTCGAACGCGTCGGTAACAGGCAAGATCGTGGAACAGGGACGGGCCAAGAAGTTGACCGTTCTGAAGTTCAAGAAGACCAACCAGTATAAGATTCAGCGCGGCCACCGGCAGAACTACACTGCCGTGCAGGTCGGCGAAATCAAGCTGTAAGCGTTGGACTGAAAAACTTCAACCGACCGGTCTAAAGACCGGCCATTACATAAGACATCGAGAGGAATTGAGTCATGGCACATAAGAAGGGCGGCGGATCGTCAACAAACGGCCGCGATTCACACGGACAGCGACTGGGAGTAAAGAGGTTCGGCGGGCAGTTGGTGAATGCCGGAACTATTTTGATTCGGCAGCGCGGAACGAAACACCGTCCCGGCGTGAATGTGGCGAAGGGCAAGGACGACACGTTGTTTGCCCTGGTCACCGGGCATGTGAAGTTCGAGGACAAGGGCCGGGGAGGCCGCTACATCAGCGTGACACCCGTGGAGCAAGCCAAGGCCGCGAACTAAGAAGGAAGAGATTGCAGCGGCCCCGGTAGGTTACGCCGGGGCCGCTTTTTTTGTTTATGGTCTCGTGGAAGCGGATCGAGATGGGATGGGGAGTGGTTGAGGTCCTTCGCCCGCAGAAGGCGCGGGCTCAGGATGACAATGAGTTGGGCGATAGGGTTATAGGATCGAGTTTAGAAGTAACTGAGATCGGCGGACCGCCTCGGAAGGCGGTCCCTACAGCGGCGAGGTGACCGATCTAAAAATCGGCCACTACAAAAGGCAGGAAGCGAGAGAGTACCGTGTTTGTTGATGAAGCGAAAATAGCGGTTAAGGCAGGGGACGGCGGGAACGGTTGCGTGGCGTTTCGTCGAGAGAAGTACGTGCCGAGGGGCGGACCATCGGGCGGCGATGGGGGAAATGGCGGGAGCGTCTATCTGGAAGCGAATCCGAACGACAATACGCTTCTGCGGTATCGATATAACCGCGAATTCAAAGGCGATCGTGGACGGCACGGGGAAGGATCGAACTGTACGGGGGTATCGGGAGCGGATTTGATTTTGAAAGTGCCGGTAGGGACGCTGGTCTATGACGAAGATGGGCATGAACTGCTGGCGGATTTGAGCAAGGCGGGGCAGCGGGTGCTGGTGGCGGCAGGCGGGAAAGGTGGACGTGGGAATCAGCATTTTGCGAAGCCGTGGCACCAGGCGCCGCGGGAAAAAGAAGAGGGTCAACCGGGCGAAGAGCGCAAGCTGAAGCTGGAGCTGAAACTACTGGCGGATGTGGGATTGGTGGGATTTCCGAATGCGGGGAAATCGACATTGATTTCGGTGATTAGCGCGGCACGGCCGAAAATTGCGAACTATCCGTTTACAACCCTGGAACCGAATCTCGGCGTGGTAAATGCGGACGGAGGAACGGGCGGGCACGGAACAGAATTGGGCAGAACATTTGTGGTGGCGGATTTGCCGGGGTTGATTGAGGGAGCGAGCCAAGGAGCAGGACTGGGGATACGGTTCCTGAAACATGTGGAGCGGACACGGTTGCTGGTGCATTTGATCGATACCAGCGACATGAGCGATTCGGATCCGGTGAAGGCGTTTGAGGTTATCGAGGGCGAGTTGGCGGCGTTCAGCGAGAAGTTGATGGAAAAGCCGATGATCGTGGTGGCCACAAAAGTTGATGCGACTACGGAGCGGACGAAACTAGAAGAACTCGAGGGGTTCTGTAAGAAGAAGGGGATCGAATTTCACGCGATTTCGGGGCCGACTGGCGAGGGAGTGAAGGAGTTGGTGCGGTCGATTGCTGATGCTCTGGACCGGATACCGAAGGTGGCGTTGGAAGAGGAAGAAGACGAGTCGGAGATTGCAGAAGAGCCGGAAGTGGAAGAGTTTGTGGAAGAAGAGGAATGGAGGCGGACGACGAGGCCGAGCCCGAAGAAGGAAGCGAGACAAAACACTGAAAATTCGTGAGAGAATTGGTACGGGTCAACATTCGGGGGGGCGCATTGACAACGGCGCAGGCGCATCGCACCGCGGCAAAACATCATCCAAGAAGAATTGCGCTGTTTGGGGGTTCGTTTGACCCGATCCATTCGGGACATTTAGCAGTTGCCAGAGCGGCAGACCGGCGATTTAACTTTGACGAGATGCATTTCATACCCGCCAGCCGGCCACCGCATAAGCTGAAGCAGCACCTGGCGCCGTTCCCGCACCGATTCGCCATGGTGGCGTTGACCTGCACGGAGCACCCGCATTTTGTGCCCTCACTGGCGGAGGCTGGTGAAGACTTCAGCGGGACACAACTACACTATTCCGTGGATACCGTGAGGTACTTCCGCCATGCTTTTAATGGAGTAGGCGATCGCATCTTTTTCATCATCGGGGCAGATGCGTTTCTGGATATTCCGATGTGGAAGGAATACGAGACGCTGCTGGGATTATGCGATTTCATAATTGCGAACCGGCCGGGAATACGGCTGGAAGCGCTGCGTCTGGTAATACCGCCGCATTTACACGGCGTGCCGGACGGGAAGAAGGAAAAGGACGAAGAAGGGGTGGGACACGGATCGCCGGTAGTGGCACGATTGCAGAAGACAACCGTGTACCTGCTGGAAAACGTGTCGAGCGAAGTGAGCGCGACAGAGATCCGGAAGAAGGCGAACCGGGGACAGTCGATTCATGGGATGGTATCGGCCAGGGTTGAGGAGTATATCTTGAAACAAGGACTGTACCGTTGAAACTAGAAAAATTACCAAAAGGCGTACGACTGGCTGTAGAAGCGGCACAGAACAAGCAAGCAGGCGGAATTACAGTACTGGATTTGAACGGGCACGCCGCGTTCACAGAATATTTTGTGATTTGCACGGGATTCAGCACCCCCCAGATACAGGCGATTTGCAGTGAAGTGGAAGAGTTGCTATACAAGGAAATGAAGCGCTCGCCGGAACACCGGGAAGGACAGCGGTCGACGGAATGGGCACTGCTGGATTTTGGCGGATTTATCGTGCACGTATTTGGAGAACAGGCGCGGAAGTTCTACGACCTGGAACGGTTGTGGAGAGTGGCGCCAAAATTAGAGATTTCCGAAGATTCGGAGAGAGGCGGAAAGGAACTCTCTGAGAAAGTAAGTTAACCCCAGCCCGGAATGCTGCCCCCGAGAAACGTGGGCGGCTGGAGAAGTAAGAAATGTTCAGTGAGCGATTGCCATGGATCGAGCAAGACCCGGCGTCGCAGAAACTCTTCGAACTCGCCCAGCGGGTGGCCCCAGTCCCCACGACGATCCTGATCAGCGGAGAGAGCGGCAGCGGAAAAAATCATCTAGCGCGACTGATACACGAATTAGGACCCAGACGCGATACACCCTTCCTGAAAATTGACTGCACTGCACTGCCAAGTGGATTGGCAGAGGCGGAGCTGTTTGGCTACGAACGCGGAGGATTCGCGGGCGCGGGCGAACGTAAACTTGGCGCTTTCGAACTTGGACTGAAAGGCACAGTGGTGATCGATGAGATTGCGGCGCTGAGTGCCAGCGCGCAAGACCGGCTGCTGCGCGTGCTGCAGGACCAAAAACTGGAGAGGCTTGGCGGAAAGGAAATGGTGCCGGTGGAAGCGCGGCTGATTGCGTTGACCAGCACCGACATGGGTGCCGCTGTAAAAGAAGGACGCTTTCGCGAAGACCTCTATCACCGTCTGGATATGGCGAAAATCTGGATTGCACCGCTGCGGGAGAGAGTAGGGGACATACTGCCGCTGGCAGAACACTTCCTGGCGGGCTTTGGAAAAGGACAAGGAAAAAACAAGGCGCAACTGGGCGAGACGGCGAAGGTGGCATTGCAGGCTTACAAGTGGCCCGGCAATGTGCGCGAATTGCAGAACGTGCTGAGGCGATGGCGGCGAATTCCTCGCAGACAGAGGTGATTGAGGCGGAGGAGTTCCCTCGTCGAGATCCAGAATGCAGGAAAGCAAAGCAAGAATGGAAATTTGCGGCCGTTGGAGGAAGTGGAACGGGAGGCCATTCTGGTGACGCTGGAAGCGACCGAATATCAGATTGGGAGGTCGGCGGAAATATTGGGGATCAGCCGAAAGACGTTGCTGGAGAAGAGAAAGAAGTTTGGGGTGAAGTAGAGGTGAGCGGGACTAATTGCGAACTGCACGTGGCGGCCACTTAAAGGTGTCCCCTACAGAAGCGATTTAATCAGTTGCGTTTGATGATTACGGCGGTGAGGTCGTCTTGCTGGCGGGTGCCGCGGGAGAACTTAAGGACGGCTTCGTGGAGAGAGTGAATGATAGCGTCGGGGGAGAGATGACGCGAAGAGCGGATGACTTCCTTGAAACGAGCTTCGCCAAATTCCTCGGCTTCCGGATTTGCCCATTCGAAGAAACCATCGGTGATGAGAAAAAAGAGGTCGCCTGGCTCGAGGTGTAACGGGGTGGAGGGCGAGGAAGTGAACTCGGGGAGAATGCCGAGTGGAACGCCTTGCGAATCGACTTCGCTGAAAGAATCGTTTTTCGCGGAGTAACTGAGAAGCGGGCCGTGGCCGGCAGAGAGCACTTCGAGATGCCCGGTGTCGGGAGTGCAGGCGACACCAACGAAGGTGACGAATCGGCCGGGATCGAGATCGCGCGAGATGGAATCGTTGATGGAAGTGAACGCGCCGAACATGGTGACGTTGGTGCGGAAGCTTGCGCGTGAGTAGGCGCGACAGACGCTGGCAAGCATGGCAGGACCAATACCGTGCCCAGTGACGTCGCCGAGAGTAACGATCAAGCGGCCATCCGGAAGAGTCTTCCAATCATAATAGTCGCCCCCGGTTTCATCGGCGGGTTTGTTCCAGCCGGCAATGGAGTAACCGGTGATTTGGGGAGCCTCGCGCGGAAGAAGGGATTGCTGGATGTCGCGCGCGATCTGTAGATCGTGCTGGACACGATCGAGTTGACGCTTTGTTTCAGCCTCACGGACGGCGGCTTCCACGTGTTTACGAATTTCCCTGGCGACAGCACCCGCAATGAACCCGGCTACGAGAAGTATGACGGCATAGAGGCTGACATCAGTCTGCGTAATGGGAGCGGGAGTGCCGGGAACGGGCGGAGTCCAGCCAAGATAGACGGAAGCAATCAGGTAGGTGACAGTGGCAGTGATGCCGGAGAGCCAGCAAATCCAGGGATTGAGGCGAAGAATCGAGAGAATAATAAAAATGAAAAAAAGGAGAGTGGCGGGGCTGGCGATGGGCCGATAAGCGGGTTCGAGTGCGGCGGTGGTGAAGAAAGCGAGTCCAACGGCAGGCAAGGCGGTTTCAAGAATGGTCGTGGAGATCCAGAGGAATTTGGGGAATTGCTCGTCGAGACGAATGGCACGATCGACGAGGCGAAGCATGAGGTATTCGTAGATGGCAATAATGCCAGCAAGGGCAAAATTCCATCCGACGTGAGAGGTGAAGACAGTAGTGTGAAGCAAGAAGATGCGAGCAGTGAGAACTATGCCGACAACGGCAACAAAAACCAGGACGCCGAAAATGCGGATACGCTCGCTGCGAAGTTCGGCGAGACGGAACGCTTTGGATTGAAGTTCCTGCTCGGGCATGGATTGGACAGGGCCATAATACGGGGAAAGAAGAGGAATTCCAAAAGAAAAGCCGTGACGGAGGAAATAGGAAATTGTGGAGGGGAGAGGTAGACTTTCGAGATGAAGATTCGTCTTTTGATGCTAGGGAAAATGCGGAGGCCGGAACTGCGCGCGGTGCTAGAGGATTATGTGAAACGGATTGAAAGAGCGAATCCGATTGAAGCGATGGAAGCGCGAGACGGCGAAGCAGCGGTAAAAAAACTGGATGCAGACCGGGCGGCAACGGCGATTCTGCTAGATGCGGGCGGAAAAGTGATGGATTCGGGAGTGTTTGCAAAGTGGATGGGAGAACAGCGAGACCGCGGAACGAGGGAAATTGTATTTGTGTGCGGAGATGCGGATGGATTTCCGGATGTGGTGCGGGAACGAGTGAAGCAGAAGATGTCGTTGAGTGCGATGACGTATTCGCATGAATTAGCTCGAGTGATGCTGGCAGAGCAGATTTACCGCGCGTTCGCGATATTGTCGGGAAGTCCGTATCCGAAATAGAGAAGAGAAAAGAGAAGACTTATCGCAGAGAACGCAGCGATGACGGGGGCGGCGACAAATCCGCGGGGGGTTGCTGGACAAAGCCCATTGCCACGATCCCTGCACTGCGAGCCGCGCACTGTGCGGCTCTGCGGTCGGGATGACAGAATGCACACTCAGTCAAAATGAGGCTTGCGGAGATCACGGGAAAACGGATTCCTCGGGAGCTAAAGCCCAGCTCACTAGTGGTCAACGTCGGAGCCGAAGCTCTGACCCCCTACAGTTAGTTTGAACGCTAGCGATGTGCTGTTTCGCGAGTTGTGTGTAAGAATTGGCGACAGGTAAAACTATGAGAATTGCAGCGGATAAAGATCAGCCGTCGGTAGCGATTGAGATCCCACTGAGGAAGCCATTGCCAGATTACGATCTGGAGCAGATGGAGCAGCCGACACCGAGGGAGATCGACGCACTGCTGGTCTCTCAGGGATTTCGGGACCTTGTGGATGATGCGCGAGGAGTGTTGACGGAACTGGTAGCGAGTCCGCCGACGCTGCCGAATACGACAGGATTGACGGATCTGGAACTGACGGACGTGCCAGATTTCGAGATAACGCAACTGACGGGTGCGATCTGCCCCGGAGATGACGAAGTGTATCGTCCGGGACTGTGGATCGTGCTGAAGGACAAGAAATCTCAACCGCGGAAGAGCTTGAATGAAATTTCGATGGAGTATGTGCGGGCGATTGTTCACGAATTCCTGAAACGATTGAATCTGGTTTGAACAATCGGTTGCGTGCCGAAAATTGTACGGGGAACATGGATGGCGAACGAAAAGGGATTGTTGATCGTGTACACAGGACCGGGAAAAGGAAAAACGACGTGTGCGCTGGGAACGGCATTTCGCGCGGTAGGGCAAGGGTTGCGGGTGCTGATGGTGCAATTCATCAAAGGGTCGTGGCACTACGGCGAACTGGATGCGGCGAAAATGCTTGGCGATGACAAGTTTGAGATACGGCCGATGGGGCGCGGGTTCGTGAAAGTGGGCGGCGCGGAAACAGACCCGGAAGATATTCGGATGGCGGAAGAATGCTGGGAAGCGGGGCGCGCGGCGATTTACAGCGGAACGTATGATCTGGTGGTCCTGGACGAGATTAATTACACAATCAGTTACAAGATGCTGGACGCGGCAAAGGTAGTGGAGGCGCTGAAGGGGCGGCCGGAGCAGGTACATGTGATTTGCACGGGAAGGAATGCTCATCCGTTACTGGTGCAAGAGGCGGATCTGGTTACAGAGATGAAAGAAGTGAAACACCCATATACGAAGGGTATACTGGCGCAACGGGGAATCGATTATTAAGGCAGTTAGAGGTTCTTCGTTCGAAGTTTTAGATAAATCGAAATAGAGTTGAAAGTGAAAGAACTCAGCCATGTCATGGTTCAAGCGGGATAAAAAAGCGATTGATCAGGCGACACCGCCGGAAGAGCGGCGCGTGCGGACGGAAGGGCTGTGGGTGAAATGCGAGTCGTGCCGTGCGATCGTGTTTCGCAAAGACCTGGAAGAGAACCTGCTGGTCTGTCCGAAGTGCCAATTTCATTTCCGGATGAATGCGAAGCAGCGGCTGGAACTGCTGCTGGACGGGCACTGGACAGAACATGATGCGGGAATGGTGTCGACGGACCCGTTGAAGTTTGTGGATAACAAGCCTTATGCGAAGCGCATCAAGGATGCACAGAAGAAATTGGGGATGAACGACGCGATCATTACGGCGGAAGGACAGTTGAACGGGCGGCCGGTGATTTGCTGCGCGATGGAATTCAGTTTTATTGGCGGATCGATGGGAGCGGTGGTTGGAGAGAAAGTGACGCGCGCGATAGAGATGGCGATATCGACTCGGCAACCGCTGATCGTGGTGTCGTGCTCTGGCGGAGCACGGATGATGGAAGGGACGATCAGTCTGATGCAGCTGGCGAAGGTGTCGGCGGCACTGGCCCGGTTGGATGAAGAGAAGTTGCCGTACATATCAGTGTTGACGGATCCAACGACGGGCGGAGTAACGGCGAGTTTTGCGATGTTGGGAGATCTAAATATTGGCGAACCGGGTGCGTTGATCGGCTTCGCGGGACCACGAGTGATTGAGCAGACGATACGGCAGAAATTGCCGGAAGGATTCCAGCGATCGGAATTTTTGCTGGAGCACGGATTTCTGGACGCGGTGGTGCACCGCAAGGATATGAAGGGTTTTATCGCGAATACGCTGGACCTGCTGATTTCCTGAAATGAACTACGAAAGCGCGGTTCGGTATCTGCTGACGCTGGGCCGCGAACTGGCGGCGCCCACTCAGGCGGCGGCTGCAAAATTCAACCTGGAAAACATAACGACGTTGCTGGAGCGGCTGGGACGGCCGGAACGCGCGTTTCCGTCGGTACATATCGCGGGAACGAACGGGAAGGGCTCGACGGCGGCGTTTGCGGAATCGATTTTGCGTAGTGCAGGATTCCGGACGGGATTGAATACGTCGCCGCATCTGGAGCGGATTAATGAGCGGGTACGCATCAATGGCGAAGAGATCAGCGATGCGTTGTTTGCGGAGATCTTCACGCGAATTCATGAGGTGATCGAGGAATTGCTGGCAGGAGGAATGCTGAAGGCACATCCGACTTATTTTGAGTGCGTGACGGCGATGGCGTTTGAGGCGTTTGCGCGGGAACGGGTGGATTTCGCGGTGGTGGAAGTGGGGTTGGGTGGGCGACTGGACGCGACGAACGTGCTGGTGCCGGCGGTATCCGTAATTACGAAGATTGATTTTGATCACGAGAATTTTCTGGGACACTCGCTGCGAGAGATTGCGGGAGAGAAGGCGGGAATTTTGAAGGAGCGCGTGCCTGCGGTGATGGCGGGGCAAGTGGAAGAGGTGCGCGGGGTGCTGTTGGAGAGAGCGCGAGAATTGCAGTGCCCGATGGTGCAAATAGCAGAGGCATTTGTGGTTGAGAATGAGAGCATGGCGAATGGGTACATTCGGGCGTCGGTGATGGAAAAGGCCAGCGGGGCGCGATTTGAGATTGCGCCGCAGCTGGCGGGGCGGTTTCAGTTGCAGAACGCGCTGAATGCGGTGGCATGCGCCCGGTTGCTGCAGGAGAAAAAGTACAAGATAACGGACGCACAGATTGAGGAAGGAATTGCTGGGGCGCACTGGCCGGGACGGATTGAACTATTGCAGACACGGCCGGATATCTATCTGGATGGGGCACATAATCCGGGGGCGGCGCGAGAACTGGCGCGATTTTTGGAGGAGAACTTTCGCGGGCGAAGAGTCTACATGTTGTTTGCGGCGATGCGGGACAAGGCGGTGGATGAAGTGACGGGAATCCTGTTTCCTCATGCATACGAAGTGATTTTTACGGAGGCCCGGACGCCGCGGGCGATCAGCGCAGCGCAGTTGGAGGAGATTGCGGGTCACCACGCGGAACGGTATTCGATAATTGCGGATGCAGAGAAGGCGCTGGAAACGGCGCTGGCGAAGGCGCAGCCCGAGGATGCGATATTTGTGACGGGATCGTTGTATCTGGTGGGACAGTTGCGGGCGGCTTGGAAGGAGAGGGCGAAGGTCGCACGAGGGTGAGAAAAGCCGTAAAATGAGCGGAAGTACTGGGAGCCGGCCGGGTGGCCGGCGTTGTCTTTTGTGGAAACAAAGCAAGCGGCATAGAGCCGCCCCTATGAGAGAAGGGTCAAGTTTGAGAGAGAAAAATAAATCATGAGCGACGAATTGAAGTCAAATGTAGGCCAAACGGCGACACCGCTAGTGGGCGTGATCATGGGATCGTCTTCGGATTGGGAGACGATGGTGCACGCGGCAAATACGCTGCGGGATTTGGGCGTACCGTTTGAGACGAGAGTGGTGTCGGCGCACCGGACGCCAGATTTGTTGTTTGAGTATGCAGCGACGGCAGAGCGACGCGGGCTGGAAGTCATCATTGCGGGAGCAGGCGGGGCGGCACATCTGCCAGGAATGGCGGCATCGAAGACCGTGTTGCCGGTGCTGGGCGTGCCAGTGGAATCGAAAGCATTGAAGGGACTGGATTCCCTGCTGTCGATTGCGCAGATGCCCGGAGGAATTCCCGTGGCGACGCTGGCGATCGGAAAAGCAGGAGCGGTCAATGCGGGATTGCTGGCGGCGGCGATTCTGGGGATTAAACACGCGAGATTCCGCGAGGCGCTGAGAACTTTCCGGACGACGCAGACGAACAAGGTGCTGGCGAATCCTGATCCGGCAAGCGGACTGCTGGCGAAGTTGACGGTCGTTGCAAAGAAAGCGAAAAAGAAAAAGTGACCATCGGGATATTGGGCGGAGGACAACTGGGATACATGCTGGCGCTGGCGGGTTATCCGCTGGGGCTGCATTTTCGATTCTTGGATCCTTCGCCGGAAGCGCCGGTAGGGCGAATTGCGCATCGCGTGACGGCGGAGTTCACGGATGTGCAGGCGCTGCAGAAATTTTCTCAGGGATTAGAAGTGGTGACGTACGAGTTTGAGAATGTGCCGGTGGAAGCAGCAAAACTGCTGGCGGAGCGGGCGCCGGTATATCCACCGGTAAGCGCACTGGAGGAAGCGCAGGACCGGCTACGTGAGAAAACACTTTTTAAGAGGCTAGGAATATCCGACAACGGAATTTGCGGTGTTTGAGGTGCATGCAGATTTTGACAAGGCAGTGAAGCAGATCGGACTTCCCGCGGTATTGAAGACACGGCGAATGGGCTACGACGGTAAAGGCCAGTGGCTGCTGCGGAGCGCAGAAGATGTGGAGAAAGCGCGGCAGGAGTTGCCGAAGGTGCCGCTGATTCTGGAAAAATTCGTGGCGTTCACGCGGGAAGTTTCGATGCTGGGCGTGCGGAGCCGGTCGGGAGAGACGGCGTTTTATCCGGTGGTGGAGAATCATCATCGCGAAGGGATATTGAGGTTGTCGATCGCGCCGGCGCCAAATCTGACGAGCGAATTACAGAAGACGGCGGAAGAAGCAGCGCGCAAAGTACTCGAACAGTTGGAGTACGTGGGAGTGCTGTGCATCGAGTTTTTTGAGGTCGATGGAAAGTTGCTGGCGAACGAGATGGCTCCACGGGTGCACAATTCGGGGCATTGGACGATTGAAGGCGCGGTGACGAGCCAGTTTGAAAATCATCTGAGGGCGATACTGGGAATGCCGCTGGGGGCGACATCTGCAATTGGACATTCCGCGATGATCAATCTGATTGGAGAGATTCCGGAAGAGACTGGAGTACTGGCGGTGCCGAATACGCATTTGCATTTGTATGGAAAAGCGCCGAGACCAGGACGGAAGTTAGGACATGTGACAGTGCGGGCGGACCGGATGGAGAAATTGCGGGAACGACTCGGAGAGTTGCCAGAGTTTTTTCGGAGGCCGGAGTATTGTTTGGGAGAGATTGCAGGAATTAAGATTCAAGGGTTGGGGTAACGGCGATCCGATATGGGATAGCAAGAAGAGCGAGAGAAACAGACTTGTGGAGATGGAGCGTAGGAGTCCACCCTTTGCGATAGGCAAGGTCGCAACGGAGGGACACCCTCAAGTTCACATGGGCTGTGGTGCTAGATCGAAAAGCTTCAGGAAAAGACCTCAGGTTCAAGATCAATTCCAGGCAACCGCGAGAGTTGGATAAGCGCCGATCCGGAGATCGGCGTTCCCGGGCGAACCCTCGAGCTCGGTCCGTTCGCGGGGCAGCGCGTGCAGGAGCGAAAGGCGTGCCTGTATCGGTGGCTGATCTGAAGCCCGGCCACTACACGCTACCAACCGCTGTAAGGCGTCTGGTTGCCGGGGTTCTCGCTTCGATGCTAGGATTCTGGTTTCCATGACCTCCAGTACCCCCAACCGAGTAAAGATAGGCATCCCTTGGCGGACGTCAGAAGAGGAAGCCGCGTCAGAACCGGCCAAAGATCGAGAGCTATGAGGCAGCAGTGCGGGAAGCGGGGGCAGAGGCGGTATTGCTGCCTTTAGGCGACCCAGCGGGGCTAGCTGGGCTATTAGAGGGCCTGGACGGGTTTGTGTTGCCCGGTAGCCCGGCGGACGTGGAACCGGAGCAGTATGACGCCCGGAACACGGGATTGTCAGAGCCTGCGGATAAGCCCCGTGAACGGACGGACTGGGCGGTGCTGGAGCATGCATTGCGTGAACGGAAGCCGGTGTTGGCCATTTGCTACGGTTGCCAGTCGTTGAACGTCTACTTGGGGGGTACGCTGGTACAGGATGTGCGCTGGGAGACGGGAACGACGGTGGCGCACCGCAGAAAAGATGTTACGCCGGAAGCGAAAGAGGACCCGGCGCACGAGGTGAAGTTCTTAGCAGGGAAGCCGGTTGGCGAGTCTGCATGGCGGGGAGCGAGCGGTGGTGAACAGCTCGCATCACCAATCGGTGCTGAAACCAGGACGGGATTTGAAGATCACGGGGCGTTCGAGCGATGGGATTGTGGAGAGCGTGGAGTGGACGGGCGACGGGAACTGGGTAGTAGGGGTCCAGTGGCACCCGGAGCGCATGAAGGGCGACCCACTGGCACAGAGATTATTTTCGGATTTGGTTGCGGCGGTAGAATTACACGTTAGAACCACGGCCAAGTAACAGCAGAACCAACCGCAGGGCGAATTCACGAATCACATTTGGGGGAGAGATGATTTCACTGGCAGGCAAGGCGGCACTGATCACTGGAGGTTCGCGCGGAATTGGGGCAGCGACTGTGAAGCTGTTCGCCCAAGCGGGCGCCGACGTAGTGTTCAGCTACCATTCAGCAAAAGAGGCCGCGAAACTGGTGGAGCAGGAAGCCGGGAAACACGGAACGAGGGTGGAAGCGTTCAAGGCAGACTGCGGAAAGCATCTTGATAACAAGAAACTTGTGGAGCACACGATGGTGCGGCTGGGACGGCTGGATATACTAGTGGCGAATGCGGGCGTTTGGAACCTGGAAGACTTGCCAATCGAAAAGATGAACGAAAAGCAGTGGGATGACATGATCCGGATTAATCTGACGAGCGTTTATTCGGTGATTCATTTTGCGGTGCCGCAAATGATCAAGCAGAAGTCTGGAAAGATCATTCCGATTAGCTCAACGGCGGGGCAACGCGGGGAGTCGTATCATACACACTATGGGGCGTCGAAGGGCGGGATTATCAGCCTGACGAAGGGGTTGTCGACGGAACTGGCGCGGCACGGGATTCTGGTAAACAGCGTGGCCCCGGGATGGGTTGCGACGGATATGTCGAACCCGGTACTGGAGACAAAAGCGGGAAAGAAGATGGCGGAGGCGGTGATTCCCATGGGCCGCGCAGCAACGGCGGAGGAGATTGCCGGACCGATCCTGTTCCTGGCGTCGGATTTGGCAAATTTCATGGCCGGAGAAATATTGAACGTGAACGGGGGCTCGGTGCTGTGCGGGTAGGCAAGATAAAAAACTGGCTGTGGGTAGCGCTGGTGTTGCTGCTGGCATCGCCGGCCGCACGGGGACAACACGTGGAGTACATGGACCCGGAGGAAAGCGCGGCAAAGGCGAAGGTGGTGCTGCAGCAATTGATCAGCGCACTGGGCGGGCAGAGCTACGTACAGTTAAAAACATCGATGTGCGAGGGTCGACGCGCGCAGTTTGGGCATAACGGAGAGACATCCGGGTACGTGCAGGTGAAGGTTTACTGGAATTATCCCGATAAGATCCGCAGCGAGTACGGAAAAAAAGGAAACATCGCGGATGTGTACTCGGGAGATCAAGGATGGACGCTTGATCGCGGAGGAGTTTCGGAAGAGACGGTAGTGGGGATCGCGGATTTCCAGGAATCGTTGAAACGAAATGTGAATTACTTATTGCGAGTGCGGCTGAAGGAACCGGGTCTGCTGCTAAGGTACGGCGGGGTCTCGGTGGCAGATCTGAAAGAAGTGGAATGGGTGGAGATTACAGATTCGGAAGAGCGGACATTCCGGTTGGCTGTGGATCACACGACGCATTTGCTGGTAAGGACGATCGTGAAGACGGTGGACACGGAAACGCGAGAGCGCAAAGAAGATGCCACGTTGTATTCCAACTATCAACTGATCAATGGGGTGCAGTTGCCGATGCAGGTTACGCGTGAGCGAGATGGACGGCGGACGAATCAGGATTTTTTCGGGAGTTGCCAGGTGAATCCGGAGTTGCCGGGAGATTATTTCACAAAAGCATCGCTGGAGAAACGGTTCAAGGAAGTCGGCGGAAAAGTAAAGAACTGAGCGCATGGGGCGTGGGCAGGGTGTAAACAGGTGGATATTACCCTGGACGTTAAGCCCTATCTGATCGGGACGAAGCCTGCTAGGTTAGAAGGTCCCAGCCATATTATAGGAGAATCGACCGACACCGCGGGGCGGTGCATGCGGATAGGTCTATGAACTCGCGGAAAACGGTGAAGAAGACGCTCAGGCAAAGGAACGGCTTCAGCTTGACGGAGCTGGTAGTAACCCTGGCCGTGGCCTTTGTGCTGACGGCGATTGGGATGCCGTATTTCCTGAGAGCCTATCATTCCTATCAGTTGACGAATGCGGCGTCGCAGTTATCGGATATATTGCGGCTGACGAGATATGAAGCGATCCGGCTGAATAAAGCAGTGAATTGCGTAATCGCACCCGTGGCGGCGGACCCCACGATGACGAATGCGTTCGCCGACGACGACAATGACGGTAATCCCGGGCCGACGGAAAAGATAATTTTGCTGGGGAACGGCGGGAATCTGGTGGATGGCGGAGGAATTCCGGGAACGGGCGGGATGTTGGCGGCTGCGAAGGTGACGTCAGGTACGATCGCGGTAGCGCCGGGGACTTCGTCGGTACAATTCGATTCGCGAGGAGCGGTGATTGTGGCTGGGGCGATGACCAACAAGGCGTATGTATTCTACCTGGCTAGCCCGGTTGCACCGGAGACGGGATACCGGGCGGTGTTGCTGATGCCATCGGGATCGATACAGATCTGGACGGGCGATGTGAACGGGAATTGGGGACAATTGCGGTAAGCGAATGATATGAAAAGAAAGCCAACGACCGGGACGAAGGACAACAACAGGCAGCGTGGGTTCACGTTGATTGAGATGCTGCTGGCGACGGTGATCATCCTGATTGGACTGGTGGCCGTGGCACAACTGGTGCCGACGTCGGTGCTGCTGAACTCGAATAATCGAAGCGATGCAACAGCGCTGGTGTTTGCGCAACATGTGCTGGAAGCGATGAGGAACCAACCGCTGTCGGCTCCGTCGTATACGGATGTTCAGGGAGAGACTTGTGGGTTGGGGGACGTGTGCAATTTGGGCGACCCAGCGAATCCATCGAACCTGGTAGGCAACCCGGTGAACTCGGCGGGCGGATCGCCGATCGTCGATTTTTCAGCGGCACCGCTGACAGGTTACAGCTACACGTACCTTGATCCGAACGATCCATTGGGCGCGACTTATGATGTGCGCTGGGCAGTGGTGACGCGAACGAACGTAAACGGAATAGTAACAAGCAAGCGATTCATCTTAGGAGTGTTGCGGCGGGGAATGAAGACGCCGACGCTTCCGATCACACTCGACACGGTGGTGTCGAGGTGAGGGAAGAGGAACGAAGTCGAGAACGCGGGTTTACGATTCTGGAGTTGTTGATCGCCATGGCAGTGTTCATGTTGATCTGCGCGGCGATTTTCGGGTTATTGGAACTTTCGCAGAAAAATTATGGGAACGAATCGCAGATGTCGGGAACGTTTCAGGAAACGCGACTTGCGGTTGATCAGATGGTAAGGGATTTCAATCAAGCGGGATTTCCGTCGCTGGGTATGTTTTCGGAGACGCCGGCGAGCGCGGCGAATTATGCACTTGGACCGGTGGCATGGGATCCGGGGTATCCAGCAACCGCCTGCACGATCGGCACAGGCGGGGGCGGAACTTGCAGTACGCCGGGAGATTTTGACTTAATCATCGAAACTGAGCCCAATAACTCGACGGGGGTGCAATGGATCCGTTATTTACTGCAGAACGGCACACTGTACCGCGCCGTGGTTCCCAAAGTGGCGGGGGACGATCCGGTGGCGGATACACAAGCGGCGGGAGTGATGGTGCCATTTCTGAGCAACGTGTTGAACAATCCCACGGCCGCACAATTGGTTGAGATAAACGCGACGTATCCGGCGATGTTTCCCGCAGCAGCAACCGCGGTGCCGATCTTTCAATACCGGTGCGACACGGGAGCGGGAACACCTGCCTGCCCTCTTGCTGGTGGCGCGAATTCGCCCTATAACGTGGTGGACGTAGATATCACATTAATTGTGGCAACTCCGGTACGGGATGCACAGACGCAAAGGCTAAAGATCGTGGAATTGAACGGACGAGGACACCGGTTGAACCCGAGTAATTGAAAATGGAGCCGTATACAAGGAATGATTAAGCAGCTTCCCAGAGCGAAAAAGTATGAAAGTGAGGCAGGCGCCGCGCTGCTAATCGCGATTTTTGCGCTGCTGCTAATTAGCGTGATTGCGATTGCGCTGGTGGTGACTTCGGGGACAGACAGCGCGCTGAAAGATAATTACCGGACATCGACAGGAGCGTACTACGCGGCGCTGGCAGGAGTTGAGGAAGCGCGAGGAAGACTACTGTGGAAGAACCCGGACGCGATTAACCTCGCGATTCCAGGATATTTTCCTGATCCGACCAATCCGACCATTCCACTCAATAACGCCTTGTACATTTTGAATGGCGCAGACGTAAATCCTACGGATCTGGGAAATAGTCTGGCCTATCCCGATAAAGAATTCGAAACGGAATTTGGAATACCAGTAACGGCAGCGACGATCCAGACGATTAACTCGGTATCTGGGGTGGGGGTAGGTCCAGGACCTCTGTTTAAGTGGGTGCGGATCACGGGTGCGACGGAGAAGTCGCTGGGACTTGACGTAGATAACGACGGCTTCCCTCCAGACGCGATTTCGCTGCTGTATTACGATCCGGCGCATATCTCCGGGGGAGGATCGGTTAAGCCCGGCTTGGTGATTGTGCCGACGCCAAATTCGCGTCAGGTGTTGGAGATAACCGCGCTTGCGGTGTTCCCGCCAAATACGCAAAAAATGCTGCAATATGTGGTGGTGCCCAGTTCGATGAATCTTACGTTTCCGGCAGCGTTGACGCTAGCTGGAAACGGTGTGAAGTACGACGGCCCCAATTCCACGATGTTCTATGTGAATGGAAACGATCCGACAGTCGGAAGAAGTTGTTCACTGCCGCCCCTGGCGCCGGTGCAAGCGATTGGGTATACGAACCCCGGAGACATGGCGGCAGTAAAGAGCGGAACCACGGTCAATTACGATCACTATTTGGGATACGGCTATGTCGCGCCGCCACCGATTCCGGCGACACCCAGCGTGGGGGTAGTCACTCTCCCACCGAATTTTCAGAAAGTCAGCGATCTGGAATCACTGCTGCAGACCTTGCGTCAGAATTCGGACATGGTGCTGACACCAACGCTACCATCAACAGTGGTTCCTCGCAGCGCGTTACCCTCGTCCTCTGTGATGACGGCCACCAATCCAATGTCGATTTTTGTGGATGGGGATTTGGACCTGACATCGTGGCATCAGACAGGATTTGGATTACTGGTGGTAACGGGCCAACTGACTTACGATCCCGACGCGTCCTGGGAAGGGATCGTGCTGGTCATCGGCAAGGGGATATTTACTGGGTCGAATGGAGGCAATGGCAGGATTGATGGAGCGATGCTAGTGGCGCAAACCCGCGATTCAAGTGGAACAGTCCTTGCAGGACCAAACCTGGGAGCATCTTCCGTGAGTTTTGCACCGAGTACGGGTGGTTATGGGATTTATTACAACAGTTGTTGGATCAATGCAGCGTTGAGCCCCACGAAGCTTCGCGTGTTGTCCTTCCGAGAGATTGTTTCACCAAACTGACACGTGCAGCAGGATACCGCGGATGCCATGACGGGGTTGGAGCATCGCGGTATACTTATTCAATGGGACATTCGAATGGAGCGGGGCAGATGCACGGCACAACGGTGCTGTGCGTGCGCAAAGACGGGAAAGTAGTGCTGATCGCCGATGGGCAGGTGACGATGGGCGATCACGTTCTGAAACATACCGCACGGAAAAACACGACGACTGTACAACGAGAAAGTGGTGGCAGGGTTCGCGGGATCGACGGCGGACGCGCTGTCTTTGTTCGAGCGATTTGAGGGCAAGCTGCAGGAACATTCGGGAAATCTGCAGAAGGCTTCCGTGGAACTGGCGAAAGAGTGGCGAAAGGATCGGGCGCTGCGGCACCTGGAAGCATTGCTGATTGTGGCGGACGTGAAGTCGACCTTTGTGCTGTCAGGAAACGGCGACGTGATTGAGCCGGACGACGGGATATGCGCCATCGGGTCGGGCGGAACGTATGCGCTCGCGGCTTCGCGGGCGCTGATCAAGCATTCGAAACTAGGGACGAAGGAACTGGCGCTGGAAGCGATGCGCATCGCGAGCGAAATCTGCATCTATACGAATGAGAATTTCACGATGGAAGAACTTTAGAGGGGAACGCCGGGCAGTATGGGAATTACGGCGCGTGAGGAATTGAGAGTACATGGCAACGAGAACTGAAAAAGAGATTACGTTGTTTCCGGGAGGCAACGGCGCAGCGCCGACGGAAGATGGAGAACTGCTTCCGGCGCTGGATGATATGACGCCACGGGAGATCGTGGCGGAACTAGACAAGTACATCGTGGGGCAGGCCGCGGCAAAGAGGGCTGTTGCGGTAGCTTTGCGGAACCGCGTGCGGAGACAGAAGCTCCCACCAGAAATTGCGGAAGATGTGCTGCCGAAAAATATATTGATGATTGGGCCAACGGGCGTGGGAAAAACGGAAATCGCCCGGCGACTGGCGCGGCTGGCGGGCTGCCCGTTTGTGAAGGTGGAAGCGTCGAAGTACACGGAAGTGGGCTACGTGGGGCGCGACGTGGAATCGATGGTGCGGGACCTGGTAGAGACGTCCATCGATATGATCCGCGAAGAAAAGCTGGATGAGGTGGCGGATCGCGCGGAGCAGGCGGCGGAAGAGCGCGTACTGGATTTGCTGCTGCCTCCACAGACGCCGGTGGCGGGGACTTCAGAGACGGATCTGGCGGCGCAGCGGGAACAGACGCAACGCACGAGGGAAAAGCTGCGGGTGCAATTACGCGAAGGCAAACTTGATGCGCGCATGGTGGACCTGGAAGTGCGTGAACGGGCCATGCCTTCGTTTGAAATTATTTCGAATCAGGGCCTGGAAGAGATGGATGTAAACCTGAAGGACATGCTGAGCGGGTTCTTTGGGCAGCAGAAAAAGAAACGCAAGATGAGCGTGGCGGATGCGTTTGAGTATCTGATCCAGGAAGAAGAAAACAAACTGCTGGATATGGAGCAAGTGACGCGCGTGGCGGTGGAGCGCGCGGAACAGATGGGAATTATTTTTATCGACGAGATCGACAAGGTGGCGGGACGCGAAGCGGGACATGGGCCGGACGTATCGCGCGAAGGGGTGCAGCGGGACATTCTGCCGATTATTGAGGGGACGACCGTTAATACGCGATACGGAATGATTCGCACGGATCACATCCTGTTTATTGCGGCGGGCGCGTTCCATGTGACGAAGCCTTCGGACCTGATACCGGAGTTGCAAGGGCGGCTGCCGATCCGCGTGGAAATGCAGTCTTTGAAGGAAGAAGATTTTGTGCGGATTTTGACGGAGCCGAAGAACGCGTTGATCAAACAATATATCGCGCTAATGGAGACCGAGGGGTTGAAGTTGCAGTTCACGGAAGACGCCGTGCAGGCCATTGCGCGATTTGCAACCAGCGTAAACGAGCAGACGGAAAACATAGGGGCGCGGCGACTGCATACAATCCTGGAAAAAGTGCTGGACGAGATTTCGTTCGAGGCGCCAGACCTGAAAAAGAAAAATGTGAAAGTGGACGCGGCGTACGTGACGAAGCAACTGGCGGATATCGTGAAGAACCAGGATTTGAGCCGGTACATTCTGTAAACACCTAACGCCCAATGGACACTCCTAGCCCGGGCAAGTACAGCAGCGGAAACAAGAAGGCGAGAAGAAGCGCAAGCGGTACGGGTGTGTTTGTGGCCGTTGCGCTGCTGGGATTGCTAATCGTCTCGGCCGGATGCGGAGCGCCAGGCGAGCCGGTACCTCCTTCGCCGCCGATACCCGTGGCCATCACGGATTTGACGGCGCACCAGTTGGGCGATGGGGTGATGCTGGATTTCACGGTACCGGGGAAAAGTGTGAGCGGCGAGAAGTTGCAGGATGTGCCAACGATGGAGATCCTACGAGGCCTCTTGAGCGCGGACGGAACCGTGGATGCAAAATCATTTCGGGTGGTGGATACGGTTCCCGGGACGATGCTAGTGGCGTATGTGGAAAAGGGCAAAGCGCATTTCCTGGACCCGATCGCGCCGGAGGAAATTCGCGCGCATGCGGGAGCGACAGTGATTTACAGAGTGCGGGCGCGAGTAACGGACAAGAAGACCTCTGTAAATTCGAATGATGTTTCCCTGAAGTTGTATGCGGTGGCAGAACCGATCGACACGCTCAGCGCGCAAGTGACTGAAAACGGAATTGATTTAAGCTGGAACGTGCCGCAAAGCGCTTCCGGCGGGGACCCCATCACGGGGATTGCGGAATACCATTTGTACCGGGGAGAAGTGGACCCGAATGCGCCTGAGTCGACGGCGAAGGAGATTTTTCGCACGGCGTGGAAAGCGCCGTTGCTGCAGATTGCAGCAACGAAAGTTCCCGAGTATCGAGACTCCGCATTTGATTATGGGAAAACCTACGTTTTCGTGGTGAGAACGGTGCTTGAGGGAAATGGGCCGGGGGTGGAATCGGGCGATTCACGCGCGGCGATCATAAAGCCATTAGATACGTTTCCGCCGTCGGCACCACAAGGCGTGGTGGCGGCAGTCCTTGGTGGAGGAGGGGCGGAAAAATATGTCGTGGATTTGTCGTGGTCGATCAATGTGGAAGCGGATATCGCGGGATATCGAGTCTACCGCAGCGAGCAGCAAGGGGCGCAGGGAGAGGCGCTGAATGCAGAGCTCGTGGCGACGCCGGCGTATCGGGACAGCACGGTAGAGAGTGCCAAGAAGTATTGGTACAGCGTGAAGGCAGAGGATCGCGCGAGGAATGAAAGCAAAGCGAGCGAGCAAGTGGTCGCGGAAGTGGGAGCGGCGGCGCCATGAGATTGGGGAGAGTTATGTCCGATACGCAGGAACAAGAATAACGGTGCCGGAAAAAGAAGGAAACTACAGACTTGCATATGGGATAAATTCTGCGGCCATGGGATGCAGCATTGCCGCGCCCCTACGCAAAGAGACAGAGTGGCAGATTTAAAGTCCGGCCACTACAAAATGTGGGATGGGTTGAGATGAGATTTTGCCGATTCATTGCTGCGGGATCTGATGTAGCGACGTATGGAATTGTAGAAGGCAATGCCGTGCTGGAAATTATGGGGGCGCCTTGGGAGAAGTGGACGAAGGCGTCGCGTAGTTACAAGGCCGACGGTTGCCGGTTGGTAGCGCCTGTGGAACCGAGCAAGATTGTGTGCGTTGGCCGGAATTATGCGGCGCATGCAGCGGAGTTGGGAAATGAGATACCAAAAGAGCCGTTGATTTTTCTGAAGCCTCCGTCGTCGGTGATAGGGCTTGGGGAAGTAATTGAGATTCCAACATTTTCAAAACGTGTGGAGCATGAAGGCGAGTTGGGAGTCGTGATCGGAAAGAAATGCGCACATTTAACCGATGGCGACGATGCGTTGAGTTATGTACTGGGTTACACATGCGTGAACGATATAACAGCGCGGGATTTACAGAAAGCGGACGTGCAGTTTACGCGAGGAAAAGGGTTCGACACGTTTTGTCCGGTAGGGCCGCATATTGAAACCGATCTTGATCCGAGAGACGTTTTGGTGGAAACACGGGTGAATGGGGAATCGCGGCAGTCGGGAACAACAGCCTTGATGGTATTCCCGGTGGAACACCTGGTGAGGTGGATTTCGCGAATGATGACTTTGCAGCCGGGTGACCTGATTGCGACAGGGACACCGGCCGGGGTGGGGCCGCTGGTGGCAGGAGACACGGTGGAGGTCTCCGTGGCGGGGATTGGCGTGTTGCGCAATGAGGTGCAATCACGGCTGGAGTAGCTTCGCAGAAGTCCGAACGATTCGGTAGAATAAGTGGACGTGGGGAACGAAGAACTCGAACTCGGCAGAAACAGTGCGGCGAGAATCGTTCACCATTCCAGCCGAATCTAGAGAGTGGCGAGGGTAAACGCGTTGAAAGAGTTGCTGGCTGATTGGAAAATGTTGGCGATGTTTGTGGGCGGAGGAATTGCGGCTCTGGGGCTGATCGGATATGCATTTGCGCGGCCTGTAAGCGATCCAGATGCGGACGAACGCAAGAGACGATTGCATCTGAACCATATCGGGCGAATCGCGGAAGGCCAGGTGGTGGAACTGGCGGAACACGCAGCCCCGGTGACGGAACAACGGCGCAGACTGCTGGGAGCGAAAACGAAACCGTTGTCTGATAATCGACCGCGACACCTGGTTTCCTATAGCTATTCGATTTCCGGCGTGACGTACCAGACGGCGCAGGATATCACCGGACTGGAGAGCCAAGTGCGATTTGAACGGCTGGTGGCGGGACATCCCGCCAGCGTGAAATATGACCCATCGAATCCCAGCGATTCGATCCTGGTAGCAGACGACTGGTCTGGTTTGCGGTAAGTTCCGAGATAAGTATCTATTCCCTTCCCCACGGATTGA
This sequence comes from Candidatus Acidiferrales bacterium, assembly GCA_963782755.1. GTDB lineage: Bacteria > Acidobacteriota > Terriglobia > Acidiferrales > UBA7541 > Acidiferrum. The sequence goes on along the minus strand of CAWAKR010000015.1, from coordinate 167,516 downwards.
CGCGTTCTGATTTGCGGACGAATGCGCTATCCTTTGGCTGCCGGCCCTGAAGCAGTGGCGGGAAATCCATGAAACACGTGCTGCTGTCCTTTCTAACAACGCTTTTGATCGTGGCAATGACGCTGAGCGCAATGGTGATCTTGGTGCGTGCGACGCTGTATGTGACTTCGATTGAGTCTCCGTTACAGCGTGCGGGAGCGATTGGCGCGGAGTTATTGTTGGGCGTGGTGTTGTTGCTGGGGACGGTGTGGTTGGCGACACATCTGGCGGTGTTGATTTTTGCGCCAAGGCAAGATTCGCCGAATGATGGAGGACGGGTTGGCTGAGAAGACTCACGTGACTTGGGAATCGCCGAAAAACGAAGAACGAATCAAACAACTGCGACGAATCTCTGACGAAGCAGAGGCGGGAGGCGGTGCAGAGCGCCGTGAACGGGAACACAAGGCTGGAAAGCTGTCGGCGCGGGAACGAATTGCGATTTTGCTGGATGAAGGAACGTTCGAGGAGCTGGATAAATTCGTTCAACATCGCTGCGTAGATTTTGGGATGGACGAAGTCCGACCACCCGGAGACGGATTTGTAACGGGATTTGGGCGGATCGACGGGCGATTGATGTATGTGTATGCGCAGGATTTTACGGTGTTTGGGGGATCGCTGTCAGAAGCAAATGCACAGAAGATCTGCAAGATTATGGACCTGGCAATGCGGAATGGCGCGCCGGTAATTGGATTGAATGATTCGGGAGGCGCGCGAATTCAGGAGGGCGTGGCTTCGCTGGCGGGTTATGCGGACATTTTTCTACGGAACACACTGGCAAGCGGTGTAGTTCCGCAATTGAGCGCGATCATGGGGCCGTGCGCGGGAGGCGCAGTGTACTCGCCGGCGATTACGGATTTTATTTTCATGACGCGAGACACGTCGTACATGTTCGTGACCGGACCGGACGTGATCAAGACGGTGACACATGAGGAAGTGACCAAGCAGGAGTTGGGCGGCGCGATGACGCACAATGCGACCAGCGGTGTGGCGCATTTTGTTTCGCGGGATGATGCGGATTGCTGCGCGATGATTCGCGAGCTGATGAGTTTTCTGCCGTCGAACAACCTGGAAGATCCACCAAAGCGGGCGACGAACGATCCGTGGGACCGGCGAGAAGATTCGTTGAATACGATCGTACCGGAAGATCCTCTGAAGCCGTATGACATTACGGACGTGATCCACGCGATTGTGGATGAGGGATATTTTTTCCAGGTGCATGAGCATTACGCGAAAAATATTGTGGTGGGATTTGCACGGATGGACGGACGGCCACTCGGAATCGTGGCGAATCAACCGGCATTTCTCGCAGGGACGCTGGACATCAATGCGTCGGTGAAAGGGGCGCGGTTTGTGCGGTTTTGCGACGCCTTCAACATTCCGTTGCTGACACTGGAAGACGTGCCGGGCTTCTTGCCGGGGACGCAACAGGAATTTGGCGGAATCATCAAGCATGGGGCGAAATTATTGTTTGCGTTTGCGGAGGCCACGGTTCCAAAAGTTACGGTAATCACGCGAAAGGCGTACGGTGGCGCGTATTGCGTGATGGCCTCGAAGCATATACGGACGGATGCGAATTTTGCGTGGCCTTCCGCAGAGATTGCGGTGATGGGGCCGGAGGGCGCGGTGGATATCGTGTACAAGCGTGAATTGAGTACGGCTTCGGGCGAGGACAAGATAAAATTAAGGAAAGAAAAAGTGGAGGAGTTTCGGAACCGCTTCGCCAATCCGTTTGTGGCGGCAGAACGCGGCTACCTGGATGCGGTGATTGAACCGGCGGAGACTCGAGCGCGAGTGATTACAGCGCTGCGAGCACTCGAAAACAAGACGGATACGAATCCAAAGAAAAAGCACGGGAACATTCCCCTTTAGCCATGTACGCGGGCGTGGATGCATGCAAGGGCGGCTGGGTGGTGGCGAAGAGCAAAACCTGGCCATGCCGGGAAGTGCCGCTACTGGCGATCTGCGCGGATTTTGCATCGGTGATTGCGTTGACGGCGGATTGCAAACGGGTAGCAGTGGATATACCGATTGGCCTGCCGCGTGGAAGCAGGGTACGAAAATGCGATCTGGAAGCAAAGAAGATGCTTTCCGGGCACAATACGTCGGCGCTGTTTTACGCGCCACCGCGGGAAACACTTTTGGCAGAAACACCGGTGGAATTTCAGAAATTACATCGAAAGGCGCGAGGGAGCGGGGCTGGATTGCCGGTGTGGGGATTTTTGCCTAAGGTGATTGAAGCCAACAGGGTGATGACCGCGGCGCTACAGAAGCGGATTGTGGAATTTCATCCGGAGCTAACTTGGTTTCGATTGGCGGGAGAGAATCTGGAAACGAAGCACAGCCAGCAAGGGATTGCGGAGCGGAAGAGAGTGTTGCGGAAGTTTGTGCCAGAACTGGAGAGGATTCTTCGATGGAAGGATTTTCTGGGAAGGGCAGCGGCACTTGACGATTTGCTGGACGCGTTGGCGGGGATTGGCGTGGCGAAGGATTCTTTGAAGGGCTCACCGTGTAGACTGCCGGATGATGCGGAGGACGTCGATTCGACGGGATTGCGGATGGAGATTTGGTACTAGGCGGAATCAGAAAGTGGCGCTGGAGCACAGTCAGAGGTAACTTTGCCACGAGAAAGGTGGCCGATCTAACGATCGGTCGCGAAATAAAGAAAAAGGGCGGCGAAAGGCCCGCATGTGGCAGACAGGCCGCTCCTGCAAAGATAAAAACCAAAAAAGAGCGCGAATTGTCGTGCCCTACAGCAGAAAGAATCACTTCAGCAGATATTCCTCTAGAAATTCAACCGTGGCGTAGAACTGGAAGTCCTGATTGGCCTTTTTCTGGAAGCCGTGGCCTTCGTCCTTGGCCATGACGTACCAGACAGGCGTTCCTTGCTTCTTGAGGGCGGCGACGATCTGATCGCTTTCGCTAACGGGGACACGAGGATCGTTTTTACCGGCAACGACCAACATCGGTTTCTTAATTTTATCGATGTTGTTCATGGGCGCGATTTTCTCGAGAAATTCGCGCATTTTGGGATCTCGTTCGTCACCGTATTCCACGCGGCGCAGATCGCGGCGATAGGCTTCGGTGTGTTCGAGGAAAGTGACGAGATTGGACATGCCGACGATATCGACGGAGCAACGGATGCGATCGCTGTAGAAGCTGGAGATGGCGAGGGTCATATGGCCGCCATAGCTTCCGCCGGTGACTCCGATGCGCGTGGAGTCAAGATCGGATTGAGAGCCGATCCAATCGAAGAGAGAGTTGATGTCCTTGTAGGTGTCTTCACGCAGAAAACCGTTATCAAGAAGCGAGTAGGATTTGCCGTAGCCCGTGGAGCCGCGCACGTTGGGATAGATAAGGACGATGCCCAGCTCATTCAGATAGTAATTGCTGCGACCGAGGAAATTCGGCTGCGACTGGCCTTCAGGCCCCCCGTGGATGATGACGAGAACGGGTCGCTTGCCGGTGAATTTCGCTGGGGGACGGTAGAGGAAGCCGGAAATTGTTTTGCCGTCAAAACTTTTCCATTTTACAAGTTGTGCCGCCGGGAAATCGCTGGTGGGTACGGCGGATTCGCTTTGCGTCCAGCGAGTGATTTGGCCGGTGTCGGCGTTGAGAGAGAATGCATCGCCGGTGACGCGTGCATCGGTGAGAGTGAAACCGATCTCTTTACTGTTGTGGTGCCAGCGTAAGCCGCTGATGACGCCTGCGGGATGCTTGGGATTGGAGATTTTGCGCGTGGCGATGTCGAGGATGTGGATGGTGCCGAGGCCGTCTTCGTTGGCGAGGAAGGCGATGCGTTTGCCGTCTTTGGAGAGATCGAATTCCTCGACATCCCAAGGAATGTTTGAGGTGAGATAAGTGTGTTTTCGTGTTGTCAGGTCGATGTAGGCAAGGCGATGGAATTCGGAGTCTTTGTCGGTGGTGATGTAAATGCCTTTGCCATCTTTGGAGAACTGGCCATCGCCGTAGGAGATTTTTTCTTTTGTGTCGCGCTCGGTGAAGGGAGTTTTTTCACCGGTCCTGGTATCAACCAGCCAGAGGTAGGACTCGTTGATGGAAAGTCCTTCGATGAGCAAGATTTTTGAATCGTCGGGAGACCAATCGACGGGCTGCCAGCCTCCTCCGGTGAGTTGGGTGAGGAGATGATCGGACTTTGGATCAGCGGGGTTCATGACCCAGAGGTCGGTGTCTTTGCCGGTACGTCGAGTGGACATATAGGCAATATGATCGCCGTGGGAAGACCAGGGGCCGAGGAGATTGCGGGCCTTGCCGTCGGTTAGAAGGGTGATGTTTCCGGTGGCAATGTCGTAACGATAGAGCTGATACCATTCACCCCCGCCGATATCTTTCGAGTAGACGATGTAGTCACCACCGTTGGGATGGAAGCGACCAACGCGGACAGCATCGGTGAAGAATGTGAGTTGATGCCGCTCACTATTCGGAGCGGAGACCAGGTGAAGCTGGGGAGTCTCCGCAAAGCGCGTGCTGATGAGCATGCTGCGCTTCGTAGGATGCCAATCGACGATGTTTGCGCCACGATAGGCGGTGTAGCGGCCAGCAGTGTCGGCGAGAGTGGCGGGGATTTTGGGGACGCCCTCGACGACGAGACTCTCTGGCGGAGTAACGACCGCTTCCTGACTGTGGAGTGTTGCTGCGGCGAGAAGTAAAAGCAGCGTTGCGGCAAGAAAGAGATGTTTTTTCATGTGGCCCTCTGTACAAATTCAGGCTTCTTTCATACACCGCAAACAATTGGACACGCAAGAGAGAGCTCGTCGGAGGGGGCCGCGGTCGACATGGTAGAATCCGGCCAGTCAGAAAACGACGAATATGTTCAAGAAAATCCTGATAGCAAACCGCGGTGAGATTGCCGTACGCATATCGCGCGCGTGCCGGGAACTGGGGATAAGCTCGGTTGCGGTATTCAGCGACGTAGATCGCAATGCGCTGCACGTGCGATTGGCGGATGAGGCGTATCCGATCGGAGCGGCAGCTTCGCGAGAGAGTTACCTGAACATCGACAAGTTGATGAATGTGGCATTACGGGCGGGATGCGACGCGGTGCACCCTGGGTATGGATTCTTGTCGGAGAATTCAGCCCTGCCAAGGGCTTGCTCCGATGTGGGGATTACGTTTATTGGACCGCCGGCAGAGGCGATGGAATCGCTGGGATCGAAAACGGCCGGAAAACAATTGGCGCGTCGCGCGGAAGTGCCGACGGTGCCGGGGACGAGCGAGGCGATCGAAAATCCTGAAGAGGTGCAATCGCTGGCACGAAGCATGGGCTACCCAGTGGTCTTGAAGGCGGTAGCGGGTGGTGGCGGCAAGGGAATGCGCGTCGTGAATACGGACGCGGAATTTACAGCGGCATGGAGGGATGCAGCTTCGGAAGCGATGAATGCGTTCGGAGATGCACGGGTATTTCTAGAGAAATACCTCGTAAAGCCGCGGCACGTGGAGATACAGATTTTTGCGGACGCACACGGCCGCGTGGTTTCGCTGGGCGAACGCGAATGCTCTGTGCAGCGGCGGCATCAGAAGGTGATCGAAGAAGCGCCTTCGCCGGTAGTAACGCCGGATTTGCGAAAGAAGATGGGTGAGGCCGCAATACGGCTGGCCCGGGCAGGTGGATACGTAAATGCGGGGACGGTGGAGTTCCTGGTCGACGCAGATCTTAACTTTTATTTCCTGGAAGTGAATGCGCGGCTGCAGGTGGAACATCCGGTGACGGAGCAAGTGACGGGATTGGATCTGGTGAAGTTGCAGATCGCGATTGCGGCTGGCCATCGATTGCCGTTTGCGTGGGAGACAATCACACCGCGCGGGCACGCGATGGAAGTACGGCTTTATGCAGAGGATCCGGACAATAATTTTTTTCCGAGCCCGGGAAAAATCTTGTCGCGGCACGCGCCGACGGGGCCGGGGATTCGACTGGATGAAGGCGTCTACGAAGGCTATACAGTGCCGTTGGAGTACGACCCGCTGCTGAGCAAGTTGATTGCGTGGGGAAACAGCCGCGAAGAGACGATTGCGCGGCTGCGCAGAGCTTTAGACGAATACACAATTACGGGAATACGGACGAACGTGAGTTTGTTCCGGCGGATATTGGCGGAGCCGGAGTTCCTGCGGTCGGAGATTCATACGAACTGGCTGGATGAATTGTTGAGCAAGCCGCGGCCAGCGGCAATCACTCCACGAGCCGGAATGGAGGATGCTGTGGCGATTGCGGCTGCGTTGTGGCACGGCAATGAGATGGGTGCAAGTGAAAGGGCGGGCGGGACACGGGAAGAGATATCGGAATGGAAGAGGCGAGGGCGACGGGAACAGCTGGATCGGTAGCTTTCGTTGATGGGTAATAAGGCACAGCCAGGAATTGCTGTGCCACTTGAAAAACATGGCCGATCTAAAGATCGGCCACTACAAAAAGCGGGCGGCGTAAAGCTACCCCAACGGGATCAGAGGGGCGGAACGGGACAGATGAAATTCGAGGTACTACTTGAAGGAGTCCGCGGAAAGCTCACCCGCGTGGTGGAATTGGAGCGCGAAGGCGCGGGGTATCGCATTCTGGTGGATGGAAAGAAAGTGGATGCGGACGCGGTGCAGATTTCGCCGAGCACCATTTCGATATTGCTGGATGGACAGTCCTACGTGGTACACGTCACGCCGATGCTGGAAGGCAAGGTGAAACTGCAGACGGGTCCGCACGAGTATACCGCTGAGGTTGCGGATCCGCGGGCATGGAAAGGCCGAAAACATAGTGTCGCGGAGGCGGAAGGAAAGCAGCAGATCATTGCGCCGATGCCAGGGAAGGTGGTCCGGATTTTGGTGAAGGCGGGTGACGCGGTGGAGGCGGGGCAAGGTCTCGCGGTGATCGAAGCGATGAAAATGCAAAATGAAATTAAATCGCCGAAGAGCGGCGTGGTAGAGCGAGTGATTGTGAAGGAAGGACAGAATGTGGGGGCGGGGGAGATTTTGGCGTGGGTGGAGTAGGGTTCTTGCGAGCGGGGAAAGACAAAGACAAATAAAGAGCAGGCCGGAAAAATCAGACGTTACGAAAAGCTATCGGATCGGGTTGAGTGGAGTTGAGTTGGCGAACCGCCTCGGAAGGCGGTCGCTACAATGAGATTACTGGACGGCTGGCGGGGTGCCTGGAGCCGGTGCTGGGCTTGAGGCAGGCGTCGTTCCTGGGGTCTTGGCGGCGTCGGGAAGTTTTCCGGCAGCTTCAACTACCTGTTGGGCAAGATAATTGCGAACTTTGGCTTCATCGCGAGCCACGGCCAGATAAGCGGCGCGGAGAAGCTGTTCCTTACGATCGCGCAGGGTGTCGCGAATGGTCTGCTGAACTTGGGGATCGTTGACGCCACGTTGGCCGGCGGCTTCGCGGGCCACTAACTTGAGAATGCGAATGCTATCTTTCAAGACGATGGGCTGGCTGACCTGACCGGGCTTCAATCCCAGAACAGTTTTCTTCAGGACCGGATCAGACTGATTCAATGAAGATTCGGGAATATAGCCAAGATCGCCACCGTTTGCGGAGGTGTTCATGTCCTCGGAATAGTCCATAGCGACTTGGGCAAAGTCCGCGCCGCTATTGAGCTTATCAACGATCATTTTGGATTTGCGGACGGCTTCAGCTTCGTTGGTGGCGTCGTCATTCTTGCGATTGCGAATTTGCGGTTCCTTGCGCGGAGTGATCACGATCTGCGAAATGCGGTATTGCGGTTCCGCAACGTTGAACTGATTCAGATTGGAATTATAAAAATCGGTGACGTCCTGATCGGTGATGGTGATTTTGGCGGCGACTTCGCGATTCAAAAGTTTTTGAATGGAAAGCTGGCGGCGAAGATCGCGTTTGAGGTCGTCGACAGACATGCTGCGAGACTTCAACTGACGCTGAAATTCTTCTTCGGTGAAGGGGCTCTTCAGCTCGGTGAACTTGTCTTCGACTTCACCATCACTGGCTTCGAGATTGAGCTTTTTGGCCCGTTCGAGAAGAATTTCGTTGTTGATGAGCTGCTCAACGACGTTCAGCTTGAGCGAAAGCGTGTCTTCCTGTGTTGGCTTTTGGCCTTCAGGAGGAACCTGAGATTTGTAATACTTATCGACTTCGTCGCGCTTGATTTCGGTGCCGTTAACGACGGCCCAGACATCGGCAGAATGATGCTCCGTCTGTTTGCAGCCCGACAAGACAGAGAACAGCAGTCCCGCCAAGGGCAAGAGAGCACCGATGCGGGTAATTCCGCCGTTTCTCCAACGATTCGAAGAAGAACTGGGAGGAAATTTCAATGGATTGGCTCAGGCAGCTTTGGTAACGCGGCCCAAACGAATGCAGGCCGTGCAGACGCGCAATTGCTTGCGGGCGCCGTTTACCAGGGCATGAACATTCTTGAGATTGGGATTCCAGCGGCGACGCCGAGTATTGTTGGCGTGGCTGACGACGTTTCCATAGTGCGGGCCTTTGCCGCAGAGATCACACTTCAATGCCATAACGCTACACTTCCTACTCTTAAGAGATAGAAAACGGATGCTTTAATAGTAGCAGAACAGTGGGGAAAGACAAAGGAGGATGTGGGGATGTGATGAATAGTGTCCTGTCGACACGTCTATCAGAATCTTGAAATCGCTACATGCAATCCACCGGTGGGCTGTGTTTTCTATATTTGGCAACGAATTGCCCTTCCAAGTGTTGGCCACCAAAATCGACCTGATATTTGCCCGAAATGTGACTGCTATTCTTACCACCTTCACCCAGCCAAATTCTTGGATTCGTGGCCCGCTCGGATTTGCCGCCGGGCGAGCGTCGCTCGCCTGATACATCCTTCCATTTCTTTTCTGACTGGAGCACCCACCATGGGGCCAGGTCCGCATAAACCTTCAACTCTTCGACCTTTGTAAGGTAAAAAGTGACGCCATTGCACTCGGGTACAAACCGACCAGAACCGCCGGCGGCCGACGAGTTTGGCGGAATAGATTGATGCCAGGACGCAATTAGAGAGAGCCAAATCGAGGCAATGATCCGAGTCGAAGTCGGGCCTGGAGCAATACCCATACACTAAGTCTAGTGGTTCAAGTGTGGTACTCGAAAGACAAATATCATGGGACGTTTGGAGAATTTGAAGGGGGCGAACCGTCTGACGAATAAGGTGTTAGGTGTGGAGAGTAGCGGCTTTGTTATACTGAATGGGCTTTTATAGACAAGGGAAAACGTGAAATCGCTCCGAATTTCGATTGTCCAATATCTCAACACGGCGCCGCTGGTAAGAGGGTTCACGCATGGCCCTCTGCGCGGAAAGTACGCGCTGTCGTTTACGGTGCCGTCACAATGCGCGGAGGCGTTGCGCGCCGGGGCGGTGGATATTGCGATCATTCCAGCGATTGAATACCAGCGGTCCGTTGGCTTGGTGATCCTGCCAAATTTGTCGATTTCGTCCAAAAAAACTGTGCGGAGCTTGCTGCTGATCGCGAAGAAACCGCTAAAGGAAGTCCGTCGAGTGGCGTTGGACAAGAGTTCGCGGAGCACGCAGGCGTTGACACGAATTTTGTGCGCAAAGCGGTGGGGGATTACACCGGATTTTTTTGAGGCGGAACCGGAGTTGAACGCGATGTTGGAGAAGGCCGATGCCGCGCTGCTGATTGGCGATCCTGCGCTGCAGTTTTCGCTGAATCGAGCAACGTTTGGCGAATTAGCTGGTGGAACAAGTCTTGCCGTGTACGACGTGGTGGAGGAGTGGCGCGGGCTGACGGATTTACCGGCGGTGTTGGCGGTTTGGGCAGGCCGGGCGGATGTCGTGACGGCAGAAGTGGTGCGGGATTTCCAGGCTTCGCTGGAATATGGGATGCAACACCTGGACGAGATAAGCGAGGAAGCGGCGCACGAGATGAAACTGCCCTTGGCGGAATTGCGGCGCTACCTGGTGGAGAACATCGATTACCGGCTGGATGCGGAAAATACGCGAGGACTGCGACGGTATTACGAACTGGCGGCGGAAATTGGGGTTTTGCGGGAAGTGCGGGACGTGGTGATGGCTGGGGCAGAGGTTGGTGCGGAGCAACAAGCGGAGTTGTCGGCAACCCGGCCGCGATAAAACGAAGCGAGGTAGAGAAGCCGTGGGACTAACAAAACTGGAAGCGCTGGAGATGCTGCAATCGGACGATCTGGTCGGCATCGGCATGGCTGCACATCAATTGCGGCTGAAGAAGAACGACCCGCGCATCGTGACGTATCAGATCGACCGGAACATCAATTACACGAATTTCTGCACGGAGTATTGTTCGTTCTGCGCGTTCTACCGGCCGCTGGGAGCGAAGGACGGGTACATCCTTTCGTTCGAGTCGATCTACGAAAAGATTGAAGAGATGCTGGAACTGGGCGGCACAGGCGTGCTGTTGCAGGGAGGGCTGCACCCCGATCTGCAGATAGGGTATTACGAGAACTTGTTGCGCTCGCTGAAGAGCCGCTACCCGCAAGTGCATCTGCACTGTTTTTCGGCTCCGGAAATTTTGTGTATCGCGGAAGTAAGCGAGATCAGCGTTCGCGAAACGATTCAACGATTGATGGATGCGGGGCTGCAGTCGATTCCCGGCGGCGGTGCGGAAATCCTGGACGACGAAATTCGCGCGAAGATCGCCCGCCTGAAGTGTACGAGCGACGAGTGGGTAGAAGTGCACAGGATTGCGCATTCACTGGGGCTGCGGACGACCGCGACGATGATGTTCGGGTGCGGCGAAACGCTGGAGCATCGCGTGAATCACTTCGAGCGTATACGGCAGATTCAGGAAGAGACCGGCGGTTTCACAGCGTTCATTCCGTGGATTTTTGCACCGGAAAACACGGCGTGGGGAAAGAAAGTGCAGGAAACCACGGCGGTGGATTATCTGAAGACGCTGGCGGTGAGCCGGTTGTATCTGGACAACATCGATCACATTCAATCAAGCTGGCTGACGCCAGGGATTAAGGTTTGCCAGATTGGATTGCAGTTTGGCGCGGACGATGTGGGCAGCATATTGATTGAAGAGAATGTGGTGTTTGCAGCGGGAGTGAAGCGGCGGACAAATGAAGAAGAGTTGCGGCGGATTATTACGGACGCAGGATTTTTACCGGCGCAGCGAGATACGTTGTACCGATCGTATGCGTTGAAGTCGTCGTATGCGCCGAGGCCGGTGGCGGCGTAGGATACGTTGTCAGCCCTGGCACGATGAAGTAGGCAGGCAATATGCACTGGCAACTCGCGGGCTCGGTAAAGCAAGCTAACACACTACGCTACCGCGAGCACGATGACTCTTAACGTCGTTCTTGCTTCGCTTCTGCCTCTGTAGGCGCCAACTAGCCGTTCAAGCAGACCAACGATAGGCAAAAGAATAGCTGCCAGTCTTCCAAGAGCAAACCAGACTGCGATGAAGACGGTAAGAGCTCCAAAAATGAAACCCAAGAGTCGCCCGATTAGTGAGTCCGGGGAGAAGAACCAAACCGGGAACCAAATGCAGAACACAACAAAATAGGAAAAAATATCGCAACAAACCATCTTCGAGGCCGCGACTTCTCCGGGATCCTTTGGTAGAGCTTTTCCCCCGAGAGGATGAGAATTGATGCTACTGAAACGAATAACGCTAACAAGCTGAGGAATGCAGTCACCAGGAGTGTCGCGTTGGATCGGTTCAATTGCCCGACTTTATGTCAGCATATGTCTCATGTCTACGCATTAACCCTTGAATTGGCCACTACAGGAGAATCAGAACGGGCGGGAACATCTGGCGGACATGGGGTGCAGCAGTGCTGCACCCCACCCGAAATGCGGCATCGTTCAATTCGTGGGTTACTGCCGCGGTTGGGGAACGATGCGAAGATAGGGGCGGAGCGCCTTCCACCCAGTTGGGGAACATTTTCTTGGCTTCGTCGTCGGAGACCGCGGGGACAATGATGACATCGTCGCCCGGCTTCCAGTTCACCGGTGTGGCGACTTTATGCTTGGCGGTGAGCTGCATGGAATCGAGGACGCGAAGGACTTCGTCGAAATTGCGGCCGGTGCTCATGGGGTAGACGAGCATTAGTTTGATTTTCTTGTCCGGGCCGATGATGAACACAGTGCGCACGGTTTGATTGTTGACGGCGGTGCGGCCTTCGCAGGTATCGCCTGCTTCCGCGGGGAGCATGTCATAGAGCTTGGCGACTTTGAGTTCCGGATCGCCAATCATGGGGTAATTCACCTTGTGTCCCTGAGTTTCCTCGATGTCCGCTACCCACTTGCTATGACTCGTCACAGGGTCGACGCTCAACCCGATGATTTTGCAATTGCGCTTCTCGAATTCCGGCTGCAGGCGAGCCATGTAACCGAGTTCGGTGGTGCAGACAGGGGTGAAGTCCTTGGGATGCGAAAACAAGATGGCCCAGCCGTCGCCAATCCATTCATGAAAGTTGATTGCGCCCTGCGAAGTCTGGCAGGTGAAATTGGGAGCGTCGTCGTTGATTCTTAACATGCATTGCCCTCCTGAGGGACAAATCGAGCATTAGAACGCGCAGACTCGACTCTTCGCTGTAGCGGATTCGCGTGCAGAAGCGTTTGTCTTGCGAAAAATTTTAAGTGCTAAATACTGAATTTGCAAACAGCGAAGCTGAATCACGCATCAGCAGTCAGCGAGATGACATTTGCATTGGAGACTCCGCGCAGGATCAGTTTCCCGGCGTCGGCCAGGCGGCAAATGAATCCCCACCCGCCGCCGAGTTCGCTCACAGCCAGGACCAGTTCATTACTGCCCTTCTTCAATGGGAGATAAACGGCGTCGTTTTCAGGATTGACGATGCCGAGGAAGGCGGGATCGCGAAAATTCTGCGCGCTGCGGCCGCGGAAAAGAATCTTGCCATTCAGGAAGACGCTGACGTCGTCGCTGTAGCCGATAAAGAGTTTTTTCACCTGGTCGCGGTCAGAATCGATTGTAGTTCGCGCGTAGACGACTTTCATGCCGGGCTGGGGTTCGAGACGCTTTGAAAAGTCGCTGGCAAAGGAGACCTTGGGATGGGGGCTTTCGCGATAACGATTGATGACTACAAGGCCGGGCGCCTCTGCCTCCACATCCTGCCATTGTATTGAAGCGTGTTCCGAGGGAGACAGTGGGCGTTCCAGATTACGTTCGAGGGCATCGAAGGAAGGCGAGAGGCTCCACTTGGTGAGGGTGGCAGGCGGCATTGGCGGGAAGTGGCGTTCCCAGGCGGCATCGGGCGTTGTACGTATTTCGAAATTGGAGAAATAAGTTGCGCCCGTCAAGACAGCTAAGGCTACTTGGCCTCTCTGGATGCCACTTTTCAGATCGTTGATGACGAGCGCAGGTTTATTCATATCTATTACATAAAACTTTGCCTGCGCGCCCACCACTTCAAGGCGGAGGTGGAACCAGACATCTTTCGGTATGTCGACCGCACCGGTAAAACCTGGCCCATTGTAGATTTGCCAGTTAAGGCCGGTGTTGAGAACCGGCGTGTACTGCATGGCGTCGGGAAGGCCGGACTTGTGCTGGCGGAGATAGACCCATTCCGCGTTTTCGCCTTTGTCATCTATGCGGAACTGAATACCGAAAAAGCCGCGGTTGGCGGGAGTTGCGACATCCACGTCGATGACACCATCGCGCATGGCAAAGTCTTTCAATGTGGCATCGCCGCCGTCAAGAAAGATGCATTTGCGGCCTTGGTATTCCGTCGCCTTGGCTTGTCCTTCCAGATCCCACCGGGGAGAGTCTGCGGGAACGGAGAGCGTCTGGGTTGTTTGGGAATAGGCCGCAGACAGAGACAGAAGAGCAAGAGCGCAGAGAGCGAGATATCGCATCGCTTTTTCCTTGTGGACAATGGCGTCAGAGTGTCAGACGCGTGGAGCGTCAGTACGTGAGCGGAGAAGCCACCAGAAGCGGAATGCAAAGGAGCCAATCCTAAGATCGGCCTTGCAAAAACCAGCACAGGCAGGCGGTGTAAAGTCGCCCCTGGTGGAAAGGGAATTATTTTTTTAGGCGGAGAAGGATTTCGACTTCGGTGCCATCGGGAAAACTAAGAGGTTCGTCGAGTTGGAGCTGGCCGTTCTTACAGCGGGCGATTCGTCGCATGGTTGCGTCTTTGGATGCGGGCTTTTCTGCCACCGAGGACGGGTCGCCGCCACGGGAGGTTTCGTCCATGGCCTGATTGGCCAAGGCGTCGGCTTCGCTGTTTTGTTCGCGATAGACGTGGTCAATGCGGAAAGATTCGAGGGTTTGCGACATTTTCCTGGCGCGTTCGAAAAGCGGGCGGAGATCTTCGCTCTTCACTTTGTACTGGCCGCGCATCTGTTTAACCATGAGCTCGGAATCGCTGAGGATGCGCAGGGCGCGGATGCCGTGGGTATCGGCGTAATCGAGGGCGGCAATCAAACCAAAATATTCGGCGACGTTATTGGTGGCCTTGCCGATAAATTTCTTGAGGCGGGCGATGATTTCGCCTTTGGGGTCGCGGATAACGACGCCATACGCCGCGGGGCCTGGATTTCCACGCGAACCGCCGTCAATGTTAACCTGGAAAGCAGGAAGGGGCTTGCGCTCGGGCTCGTGATCGGCGAATAGGCCCCCGCCGTGATGGACTGGTGGGCGCTTACTCATATCAGGACTCGATGATTTCAGAGGGAGATGGGCTGTCGGAACCTTCGCGGCCGGTGGCGGGCGGGATGGGTTCGAGGGTGTAGAGAATACGGCCGCAGGTTTCGCAACGGAAAACTTCTTCGTCGACGTTATCCTTCAGCATCTGGATGGTGTGAGGAAGAACGCGCATGCCACATCCCTTGCATTGATGGTCGCGAACTTCGGCCATGACCGAGCTGGGGAGTCGTTTGGCGATGCGAGTATAAAGTTCCAGCAAGCTTTCAGGGATCTTCTGGGCGAGTTCATCGCGCTTGGCAAGAGCAGCTTCGAGCTTCTTCTTCTCATCGCCATACTGGGTCTCGATGAGTTTTTTCTCAGCGGCAATTCCCCGCTCGGCTTCCTTCAGGTCGGCTTCAAAGTGGCGGGTGCGTGCTTCGGCTTCCTCGATGGCCATCATCTTACCGAGAACGCGATCTTCGGCCTGGCCAGCTTCAGCCTCGGCGTTAGCAATTTCGTGCTGCAAGGCTTTGTAGGCTTCGTTGGTTTTCACGGACGCGCTTTGGTCGCGGTATTTTTTGGCGCGGTCTTTCCATTGCACGACATCAAGTTCGAACTTTTTTCGCTCGGAGACGGCGTGGGCCTGAGCAGTTTTGGCGTTGGTGACTGCAGCTCGCGCGCCAGTGAGCTGCGCATCGGCGTCGCGCATACGCTTGGGCAGGCCGGCGAGATCCGACTGGAGCGCCGCAATCGTCTGATCGAGTTGCTGAAGGTCCTGAAGCTGGCCAATGGCGGGATGCATGAGGAGCGATTCTAGCACAGGGGATGGGAATCGCTTTGCCGGGTGGGCATGGATGGCTAGAATGCAGGGGTTGCAACAGAAAAGAAAAATGAGGAGGCAAACGTGCCGCATGTGCAAATAACCTGGGTGGAAGGGCGTTCGGTGGAGCAGAAAAGGGCGATCGCAGAGCGAATTACGGCAGTCCTAATTGACGATGGAAAAGCGAAGCGAGAGAACATTCACGTGACATTTCATGATGTGCCGGCGACAAATTATGCGGAGGCGGGTGCGCTGGTAAGCGATCAGAAACGCACACCCTGAAGCCGTCCGGCAGCCTCCGCACGGTGACAAACAAAGCGGTGAGTCAGGAGGTCTTCATATCGCGGTGAATCAGAGTGGCATCGACAAAGTAGCCGAGGCCCACGACCAGGGGCAGAATGCCGAAAGAAGCGGCAACCATGGTCTCTGGCTCATTCGCAAATCGCGCGATGCAGGCGAACATCAGGAAGAAACCAAGCCCGGCGCTAACCAGGAGAATCCCGGAACGACGGGACCTGGCAAATTGAGAAAGTTCCGGCTCCATGGGAATGTTTGCGCCACGAGCAATCGCGGCCATGCGCTCTTCAGTACGCAGTTTACGAACACGATAGTAGGTGTACAAGCCAGCCAGCGGTATTCCACAGGTGAGGACTACCGCAACGAGGCCAATCAGTTCTCCGCCCATAATATGCTCCTTCAATGAATCTGCTTGCGTGGGCCGCGTTTTGCGGTCTCAACATAAGTTACGCAAGAGGGGAGGGAAAGGTTCCTGGAGAAGTGTTTCCTGAGGGGTCAAAACCCCATCGTTCGGAGAGCGAATGTCGGGACCTGTCTGTCGCAGGAAGCTAAAAGATCAGGCCCTCTGAAAAGAAGGGGAGACCTGGACCTGCCTTTCGAGAAACTACACACTTTAGCGGGTTAAGATCATTCGGATTTGATTTGCATATTGGAATCGATCGAGAGGGTGGGGTAGCGGATCGGTGAACCTTCCGGAGCGGGGGGGTGTTGGGCAGTAACCTGGAATTCTGCGTCGGAACAGCTGACCTGATACGTATAGCCATCACGTTCGGGCTTGGCCAAAGTGAGCGAGCCGGAAGAGATCAGTTCATCGAGAGAAGAACAATGACCGTTGGTGGCAATGCTGCCGCGCTCGGCTTGGGCAATTTGCAGCAGGTCGCTGCGAACTCCCGTGAGGCTGATGGCTTGCGTAGGGGCAGTGCCCGAATCGGTGGTCGGCATCTTCTTAAGGTAAATCTCATAAATACCAAAACCGAGGGCCACGACGACGAGTAGTGCAGCAATGGAACGCATAAGCAGATTCTGTGCGGAGACAGGATGGCTGACAAGGGTTTCTGATGAGGGTGGTGTATTTGAGAGCAATAGGAACCAAGTTCGATAGTGATGCCAGAATCGCCATCTGCTAGTGTTTGAAGTACGCCGTCCCTCTCCTCCGGTGCAATTCTCCCCTCGGAAATCCACATGTCGATTGTTGCGCTGCCGTACGAACTGGATTCCATACAAAAACTGAGAGAGCAGGACCTGGAAGAGGCCCGCACCATTCAGGGCGTGATGCTGCCTGCACAACCGCTGCGCTCGCGGACGGTAACGATTTCTCATGAGTTTCAGCCGGCCGCGGCGGTGGGAGGGGACTATCTGGATTATTTTTCACTGACCGACGGAACGTTTGGAATGTACATCGGGGACGTATCTGGGAAGGGATTGCCCGCAGCACTGTATGCTGCTCTGGCGGTGGGAACGCTGCGTGGGATTCACAAGACGGGGCAGCATCCGAGCCGGGTGCTTTACTTGTTGAATCAGAGGTTGTTGCTGCGAGGAATCCCCGGAAGACATACTGCGATTCAATACGCGCTATTCAATCCGGAGACGGCGGAGATGTGCATCGCAAGCGCAGGCATGCCGGGGCCGATGTTGCTCCGAGGGGAGGAATCGCATGTGTTGCAGGTGGCGGGAATTCCTCCGGGACTGTTTCCGGATGTGACCTACGATGTTCTAAAGGTACAGCTGGTACCGGGTGATTCCGTGTTGTTCTTCACGGATGGGTTGACGGACGCGCGGAATATTCATGACTGCGACTTCGACGTGGGAGGACTGAAGGACGTCTGCTACAAACACGCGGGCGAATCCCGCGTCGAATTGCTGGGGCATATCTTCAGTGCAATTGAAGAGTTCTCGACGAATTGCCAGCAATGGGACGATATGACAGCGGCGGTATTCCATTATTCCGGGCAGAGTAAGGGCGTCGGACGCACAGGCCCTACGAGTTAGTTAACTAAGCAATTGAGCGGGCAAGATCATTGACCCCTGCAGAGTTCTCCGTTAACAACGATAGATAAAGTTCAACCGAACTTAGGAGTCCTCGATGAATACGAAGTCCCCGTACGCTCTGGCACTCGCTTCCCTGCTCACACTGGGCATAGCCATTCCCGCGGAACTCTATGCAGGAGGTGATTCGGGAACGCAACGCGCTGGAGAAGTAAGCAAGGTAATTCCAACGGTAAATATCGAGCGCAGCGGAAAGACATTGTCGGCTGAAACAAAAACGGTTGTGGACTGGGATGACATGGTCAAGACCCAGTCAAGCGCACGGGCGCGTGTAGCACTCGACGATGGATCCGTGTTGAACGTGGGGTCGGATTCTTCCGTTCATGTGGTAAAACACGATAAGGGGGGGCAACAAACGGATCTGGAAGTAGGGTTCGGGAAGATGCGCTCGCAGGCTCAGAAGATTTCCAAGCCCGGCGGGAAATTCGAAGTGCATACGCCCGCAGGAGTGGCTGGAGTAGTGGGGACGGATTTCTACGTTTCGTATGAGAACAACATCATGACGGTGATCGTGTTTGAAGGTACGGTGAAAACGTGCAATCTGGCGGGAGTTTGCGTAACGGTTGGAGCGGGATTGATGTCGACGGTGCGCAATGGAGATAATTCCGCACCCAGCGATCCGACGCAGACACCGCCGAGCACGCTGACAGAAGCGGTGACAGCGACGAATCTGACCGGTCCGCCGAAGGTAGAACAAGCGCATCACGTGGGCAAAGGAACGGCGATCGCAATTGCGATTATGGTGGCCATACCGGCGATTGTGATTCCATTGGTTGCAAATCAGCACACCTCTCCAACTACAACGGTGCCGAAAATACCGACTTGCGATCCGGCTTCACAGAATTGCGGTTAGTTCGGCAAACGGTTGAAACCATGCAAAACCCCGGCGCACGCGGTGTGCCGGGGTTTTCTTCGTTTACAACGCTATCTGCGTGGAGTTCATCTAACGGATGGAAGTAATCTGACCGCCACACCCCGCGAAACCGCGCTTTGTCGGACCGAAGGCGGTGGCGTACACTGAACGCTTGTAGATTGCGTCTAACGTGGAGTGAGGCATCCCTTGAACGAGATCAGCTACGCAGTGCGGCACCGCCGCGTCCTTTCTATTGTTGTGATCCTTTTTGCCGCGATTGTTTTGAGCTTGTGGCCACGCGTTTCTCCAGCCGCTGGAGATGGCAGCGCGAAGCCTTCGACACTGTTCCCTGCGATGAAAACGGAACTGGAACGATCGATGAAGACATACGGAGCGCAGGACCCTGCGGCTTACTACATCGGTTATGCGCTGACGGAAACGCAGAGAGCAACGGTATCGGGATCAAACGGGGCGCTATTGAACAGCGAAGAGGGACGCAATCGTTGGCTGGAGATTTCCGTACGAGCGGGAAATTATCAATTGGATGACACGCATAAGGTGGATGGACGGCAACCGCCCAACGGCGGGCCTGGAACGAACGCGCCGATTGATGACGATCCGGAAGTGTTGCGACGGGCAATCTGGCTGGAAACTGACAAACAATATCGTGCAGCGGCTGAAGCGTTGATTAAGATCCAGACCGGGAAGGAAGTGAAGGCGCAATCGGAAGAAGGAAAGGCGCCGGACTTTTCGCGAGAGAAACCGCAGAGTTTCATCGGACCGTGGGTTTCATTTCAACTGGACCGCAAACCATGGGAAGAGAAAGTACGCGTGTACACAAAACATTTCCGGGATTCGGCGGCGGTAATCAATTCGATTGTTACGTTCACCGCGCAGGCACAGAACACGATGCAGTTGAATTCGGAAGGAACGGAACTGCAGTTTGGCCAGATTCGTTACAGGTTGGACCTGTTCATTCAAGGCAAAGCGGCCGACGGGATGGATATCAACCGGTATTACAGCTTTGACTGGGTGAATCCGAGCGAGGCACCGGATGACAAAGCGGTGTATGCAGCGGCAGAACAATTGCGCAAAGAGATGGAAGGGCTCGTCGTGGCGCCAATCAACGACCCGACGGTGGGGCCGGCGCTTTTGACGGGGAGGGCGGCAGCCGTTTTCTTTCACGAAGTGTTTGGCCACCGGGCAGAAGGACACCGTCAGAAAGACGTGAACGAAGGACAGACGTTTACGAAGAAAGTTGGCGAGTCGATCTTGCCGGAGTTTCTTACGATTTACGACGATGCGACGCAGCGAAAAGTGGGCAACCAGGAATTGCTGGGCTATTACCAGTTTGATGATGAGGGAGTAAAGGCAGAGCGAGTGACGCTGGTGGATCACGGCGTCCTGAAGAATTTTGAGATGTCGCGGTCGCCGATCGCAGGATTTCCGCACAGCAACGGACATGGGCGCCGACAGATGGGCGCTGAGCCAGTATCGCGGCAAGGCAACCTGTTGGTGCAGAGCAGTAAAACACTAACCAACGCACAGCTCCGTGCAAAGTTCATCGAGTTGATCAAGCAGCAGAACAAGCCGTATGGACTGCTGATCGATGATATCGCCGGCGGATTCACACTTACGGGCCGTGGGCAACCACAGGCGTTCCAGGTGGAACCACTGGTGGTATACAAAGTTTTCGCGGACGGGCGTCCGGATGAACTGGTGCGCGGGGTAGACATCGTTGGCACACCACTGGCATCGCTGACCAAAATTGTGGCCACTGGAGATACGCCGGAAGTGTTCAACGGATATTGCGGCGCCGAATCCGGTTCAGTGCCGGTGTCAGCTTCAGCTCCAGCAATTTTGACGTCGGAACTGGAAGTACAGAAGAAGGCGACGTCTTCGGACCGACCACCCATCTTGCCGCCACCTGCGCATGACCCAGTAAAAGCAGGAGGTAATCAGTAATGAGAATACTTCTACAGACGATGGCGTTGTTGGCAGTTTGCAGCGGGAATCTTGCTATTGCGCAGGCACCAGCGGATAACGATCACACCCTGCAGGCGATGCGGGATGAAATGGCACGGGCGAAGACGCGGCTGGAATTGAAATTGCCACAATCGGAACAGCCGGTACGGCCGTATTTTGTGGAGTATCGACTGCTGGATCTGGATATTCGCGAAGTGGTGGGACAATTCGGCGCTCTAATGAACACGAATCATAGCCGTAGCAGGGTGATGAATGTTTCCGCGCGAATTGGAGACTACAAGCTGGATAGCTCGAATTTTGTGAGCGAGGAAGGATTCCGCGGATTCATCGGACCAACTGGCAGCGTCGGGGATCGACAAGGACTACGATTCGCTGCGACAGGATTTGTGGATTGCAACGGACCAAGCGTTTAAGGAAGCGGCAGAAACGTACTCGCGGAAGCAGGCGTATCTGAGCAGTCTGGCGCGTGCGTCGGATATCGACGACTTTGCACGGGTACAGGCGGTGCAACACGTTGAACCGCTGGCAACATCGGACTGGTCTGCACGAAATTGGGAACAGGAAGCTCGGGACACTTCCGGCGCATTGCGGGCATTTCCACAGATTTACGATTCACGAGTCACCTACTACCTGGTTTATATGACCGAGTACTTGTTGACCAGTGAAGGTACGGAGATGCGGACGAATCGTTCGTTCGCGGCGATTGAAGCTGGCATGAATTCGCTGGCGAGCGACGGGATGCAGGTAAATCACTTCTATGCGACGTATGCGCCAGGGCCAACCGACCTGCCGAGCGCGGATGCAGTGCGGAAAAATCTGAACGTTGCCGGAATGGAATTGATGGCTATGCGCGCGGCACCACCCGCGCCGGACTATACCGGGCCGGTGCTATTCGAGTCGAGAGCGGCGGCAGCATTATTGTCGCAAGTGCTGAGTCCATCGCTGAGCGGGGCACGCCCGCCGCTGGCATTTCAACCGGTCGTTGACCAGTTAATGAGCAGCCTGGGAGCCCGGAGCGATTGGAGCGGAAAAGTGGATTCGCGGGTGCTGCCGTTGACGGTAACGCTTGTGGACGATCCCCTGTATGAAGGAATTCAAAGGGACGCGGGTGGTCGGCAGCTACACGATCGATGAAGAGGGCGTGCCGGCACAGAAGGTGACCCTGGTCGAAAATGGGAAGCTGAAGAGTCTCCTGATGTCTCGGAGGCCCGGACCGGATTTCGGCACATCGAACGGCCACGGGCGCGCCGCATTTCTGGCGGATGCGAAGCCGGTGATGAGTAATTTGATTTTCTCATCGAGCGAAACGATTCCCGCAGATGAGTTGAAGAAAAAATTCCTGGATTCGTGCCGGACGGAAAAACTGGAGTTCTGCCTGGTGGTGCGTCAGATGGATAATCCATCGTTGAGCTTGATGCATCAGGAGGATTTTTCGGAGTTGCTGGCTAGTTTTGGCGGGAATGCCGCGACAGAGCGACTGCCACTGGTGGTCTACAAGATTTACTCAAAAGACGGCCGTGAAGAGCTAGTGCGCGGCGCGCGTATTGCGGGATTCAGTGTACGGACGCTGCGGAACATCGCGGGAATAGCCAACGACGATTTTGTTTATAACTATATGCAGAGCCAAATCGCGGGAGTGTCTGGCACGGCATTGGGAGCTTTCGGGACAGCGCAGAATGGACTTCCGGCAACGGTGATAGCGCCCTCGCTCTTCTTTGAAGAAGTTGAAGTGCGCGGGGCAAGAGGCGAGCCGAAGCGGTTGCCGATTTTATCGGAGCCGCCGATGACTGCAAAATTAAATAACTGAATAGCAGGACTAGCCAGGGTTCCATGCGCGGGCCACGATAGGTCGTGCCCTCATGCGGATGACGAGGACGCCCGCCTCAAAGCGGCCAGTACAAGTGACCAATCGAAGGACGCGGTGCTTCCTAGCCCCAATACTGTTCACTTAAGGAATTTTAGAGTATCCTATGTGGTGGAGGAGCAGAATACTCGCTATGGCTCGAACGCTTGCCAGTTTGCCGGTAGGAAGCCGCATCACCGATTACATCAGCCTCGGGGTTGTCAGCCGAGCGGTTCCACGAGAAAAAATCGATGCGATTTTGGCCGCGACTGGTAAGACCAGCATTCGGCAAAGAGAGCTGCCAGCACATCTCGTGGTGTATTACGTGATTGCCCTGGCTCTCTATATGCAGTCCTCCTATCGGGAAGTGCTGCGCTGCTTGCTGGAAGGTATTCAGTGGCTCACCAAACCAAACGAGACCATACTGGCCACGGGTAAGTCCGGCATTTCTCAAGCTCGCTCGCGTCTCGGCGCTGAACCTTTGCGGCGGCTCTATGAGCAGTTGGTCGTACCGATCGCTTTGGAGAACACGCGAGGGGCGCGGTATCGAGAGTGGCGACTGCTCAGTCTGGACGGCAGCACGTTGGATGTCGCCGACACAGAGGAGAACGAAAACGAGTTCGGGCGTCCCGCCGCCAGTCGAGGATCGAGCGCCTATCCGCAGTTGCGCTTCGTTGCGCTGTTGGAGAACGGCACTCATGTACTGCTGGGTGGCCGGATGGGAAGCTACGCAACCGGCGAGATCACCCTCGCCAAGGAGGTGATCCCCCGACTAAAACCCGGGATGCTGTGTTTAGCGGATCGCTTTTTCTTTGGTTTCACGCTGTGGACCAAGGCCCAAGCCACCGGTGGCGACTTGCTTTGGCGAGTGCGTAAGCACCTGCGGCTAGAGGTACTAGAACGATTGAGTGATGGTTCTTATCTCAGCGTTATCTATCCTTCGAAAAAGGATGCGCGACACAAAACGAAGGGGGTACGCGTTCGTGTTATTGACTATCAGCTAGACGGCATCCCCGATGCCGAACCGATCTACCGGCTGGTCACGACGATCCTGGATCCGCTCAAAGCGCCGGCCGAAGAACTGGCCGCTCTCTATCACGAAAGATGGGAGATCGAAAACACGTTTGACGAATTAAAGACCCATCTCCGCGGACGTCAGATCGTGCTGCGCAGCAAGACTCCGGAACTTGTGCGGCAGGAGTTCTATGGTTTTTTGCTGGCGCACTTTGCCGTCCGCCAGTTGATGCACGAGGCCGCTTTGTCAGTTGCAGAAGATCCCGACCGGCTCTCTTTTCTCCACGCGGTACGCGTCGTTCGCCGTAAGTTGTCAGTCTGGGACGCTATTCCCCCCTCAGGCGAGAAAAAACCTCCATCACGCGATTCTTGACGAAATTCTCGAAGAACGTGTGGTGTCCAGTCGCAAACGATGGAATCCGCGCGGCGTGAAACGTAAGATGAGCAAGTATCCGCTGCGGCCAAGATCAAGACACCGTGCGCCGAACAAGTATGTCAGCATCGCAAAATCCATCCATATTCTTAAGTGAACAGTATTGTTCCTAGCCCGGGTTAAACGTAAATTCGCCCCTACACAAAAAAGAAAAAAGTGCCGATCTGAAGGTCGTTCACTACATGGGTACAGGCTTGAACGTTGGCATGGAAGCCAGCGCTACGGGTGCAGATGAGAAATTGGGCGATTACTGTTTAACATTGCCCAGGATGTCTTCGTATTCGTCGATGGTGACTTTGTCGAGCTTGCCAGGAACCACAAAATTAAGCGACTCGGTCGGGTGAGTTGCCGCGATACTCCCCAAACGGACGATTTTGTCGCCCATGTGAGCGTAGAGCGGCAGGACATCTTTCCAATTGTCGGGGACACCCGTGCGAATAAGTTGGGCAGAGACGGTGGTCTTGCCGTCGGGAGTCGGAGAGAGATTTGCGTGGAAGCTGTATTGCGGCATGCCTGTGCCGTAAACGTACTGATCGAAGAACCAATCCATTTTGTGATTTTCGTCGAGGTCCATGCCTTTGGTCATGTGTTTTTCGACGATAGTCTTGAAGTCTTCCGTGGAAGCAGATTGGTTGCTGAAAGTCTTGCAGTAGTCCTGCATGGTTTCCTTGAAAATATGCTCGGGATCGGGATTTCGCGGATCCACCATCTGAATGTGGAGCATCTGAAGGACGTAACCGCCTTTTGAGTAGATGAGGTCCTGATAGGAACCGGGATCGGTGATTGACGAGCGAATGCGTTGCCCCATCCAGATGGGACCAAGGTCTTCTCGCTTGTGACTGTTAAAGTCGGACTTATTCAAATAATCCTTAACGATTCGGAACTGTGTGAGGGATTCTTTCATGCTCTGACGATATTGCACATAGAGAAGACCGGAAAATTCGGCGAAACCTTCGGAGAGCCACTGGTCATGGTAGCTCTTCCAGCCCACGCGATGCCCCCACCACTGGTGGGAACTTTCATGAGCTCGGAAAAAATCAGAGACCTGTGTCTGATTCTTGAAACCAATCTCGTGGCGCTGGGTGGGATCGAGGAAGGTGAACCAACCGAGATAAAGCAATCCCGGCCAGCCCTGGCCATAGTTACCGGCGATGCTGGCAACGGAGATGGATTTGTAAGGATAGGGACCGAAGTAGCCCTGAAAGAGCCGAAGGGTGTTTGCGGTTTCGATGTTGATGGTTTTACCGAGACCCGCAGGAGTGAGCGTACCGACGGCGGCGATAGCGGTGT
Organism: Candidatus Acidiferrales bacterium; assembly: GCA_963782755.1. GTDB lineage: Bacteria > Acidobacteriota > Terriglobia > Acidiferrales > UBA7541 > Acidiferrum. The sequence goes on along the minus strand of CAWAKR010000015.1, from coordinate 142,312 downwards.
GGCCACCCATTGGTCCGTTGGCTAGATCCTGAAGCGAGCTATCAAAGTGAGATTGCATGGCCTTGAGAAAGTCATCGGGCTGATTGTTCGCATACACATCGACTTCGATGTCACCCACTTTATCGGAGACTAATTTATAGTCGCCGAAAGCGAATCCGGCGACCGTGAGTGGCACATCGTTCTTCCAGTGGGAGACGAGTTCCTTGCCTTCGATGGACTCGCTGATTTTGTTGCCTGTAGCAACGAGTTTGAATTTTTTCGGACTGTGAAACGTGAGATCAAAATTGGTACGCATAGCGAACTGGTCCACGCCCAATTCGCCCTGAAAAGGAGCAGGATACCAGCCAAAGCTTTCGCAGGCGTAGTTGCCGTCACCAACGCGGCGAACGACTTTTTTGCCCGCATATTGAAATTCGAACGTAACTTTTTTGGAGGTTTGCGTGGGAGTGCCCAAGAGTACCGCGGTATAGTCGCCGTAAGACTGATAGCGATCCTTGCGCTCGCGGGGCTGGATGAACTCGAGTGGAACGCCTTGAGAATCTTTCACAGAGCTGATGCGCAAATTGGAATCGAGTGCAAACAGAAGGACACGCTCGCCCACATAGCGAGGTTGCACGGTGACACGCGCGACGGCAGACATGTCCGCATTCTCCGCAACAGTAGTGGTGATCTGATTGTCGAGCACCAGGAAATCCTGGCGGGCCGAAGGATCGTCGTAAACGTGGCGGGGATTGCGACCTCCGGCTGGAAAAATCAGCCAGTAATCCTGAAGCTTGAAGGGGCCGACATCGGACCAGCGACCGACACGAATTTCTTCAAATTCTGTGGCATCATCGCGAACTTCCACCCAACCGTGCTCCTTCATTTTGAGGTCGGCCACGAAATAGCCGGTACGCTTCTGGTCGGCAGACATTACGCTCTTGAAAAGCTTGGGCAGGTATTCAGCGCCAAGATCTTCACGCTCCTGCTGGCGCTTGGCATAGAGGTCGTCACCCACGCCGCCGTCTTTCCACTTAACCTGTTTCGCAACATCTTCGAGCAAACCGTCGGTGAAACTAAACGTGGCGTCGGAAAAGGCAACGGACAATTTGTCATGTTTCGTGAACAACAGAAGTTGGCGGGCTTCGGAGGGGTTGGGAGGATCAACCTGGAGCCGGCCTTCTCCGTGGAATACCGCTCCAAAGACAATGCCATTCACGGGTTTCACGAACTGGATGGAGCCTTTGACCAGGGTAATGCGCACGAGATCACGATGTATTTCGACATTTTCCGTTGTGGCGGTTTTCGACGGGTCCATTGTGGGCGCCGAAAGCACTGACCAGACACTCTTGCCATTTTCTATCTGCGAGAGGGCGAAAGGGGCGACAAAGAGAAGGAACAGAAACAGTAACAAGTGTCTCCGCATTGTTTCCTCCAGGCGGTTTCGCGACAAAGGATAGTGGGGGATACATGTAAAGGCAAGTACATGCGTCATACAGTTTTGAATATGGCCGACTTTCGATAACGGGGAGATGCAGGCCCCAAGGTTGGGCGAGTTGAGGTAGGCTTAGGAGATGGTCCTCTCGCGACGGATCCAAGAGGTCATTCGAGAAAAGAAGCGTGCGGCGCTGTTGAGCATTGGATCCGCGATCCTGCTGCTGTCCCTAAAGACATTTCTGGTGGTACGGACGAGCAGCTTGGGCGTGTTGTCGGAGGCATTGCATTCCGGTCTGGACCTGGTAGCCGCGGTGATTACCTATCTTTCGGTAAGAGTTTCGGACCAGCCTGCCGACGAGCGTCATCCTTACGGCCACGGAAAATTCGAAAATTTCTCTGCGTTCATGGAAACAGGACTACTGATCCTGACAGCCATATATATTATTTACGAGGCGTTCGCCCGGCTGTTTTTCCGCAGTGTGCACATTCAACCAAGCCTGATTGCCATCGTAGTGCTCTTTGGAGCGCTGGCTATCGATCTGACGCGAGCACGCGCGCTGAATGCCGTGGCGAAGAAACATACCAGCGAGGCCCTGGAAGCGGATGCACTGCATTTTTCCACGGATGTGTGGAGCACGATTGTTGTGATCGTGGGCATCGCGCTCGTGTGGGCCGGCGAAACGTGGAACATGCCGTGGCTGGTGTATGCGGACGCGATCGCGGGACTTGGCGTGGCTGGCGTGATCCTGTGGGTTGGTTCGCAACTGGGGAAGCGGACATTGGATGCGTTGCTGGACGCGGCTCCTGAGGGACTGCACGATCAGATCAGTGAAGCCGTGGGAAGCATGGACGGAGTGCTGGAGGTAGAGCGAGTGCGGGTGCGGCGCGCCGGCAACCGGCATTTTGTGGACGCCACAGTGAGCGTGGCGAGAACGGCTAGCTTGGAACAAGTGCACGTATTGTCAGATGCGATCGAGGAGCGCATCGGGCAGATTGTGCCTTCGGATGTGATCGTACATGCGGAGCCGAGGGCGCCACAGGACGAACATTTGTTTGAATCGGTACGAGCAGTGGCACAGAAGTTGGGATTGGCAGTCCATGACATCACCGCAGTGGAGCAGGACGGGCAGCTGTTTGCGGAGTTACACCTGGAAGTGGATGAACAATTGAGTTTGCGTGACGCGCACCGGCAAGCGACGAGGTTGGAGGAAGGCATACGCGAATTGCGCGAGGGGAAGATGGATGTAAACATCCACATCGAGCCACTGGGGCGGCACATCGCTACGCCGGACACGCGAGCAGGCGAGATGCGGCAGTTAGAAATATCGGTGGATTCCTTTTTGAATAGTTTGCCTGGGGAGTACGACGAACTGATTAATTGCCATGACGTGCGAGTGAGACAAGTGGAGCAGCACATACTGGTGTCTTGCCACTGCGTAATGAAAAGCGAGCTTCCCATCACGCGCGTACATGACGTTACGGCAGCACTGGAAGATCGGGTAAAAAAACGATTCCCGCAAGTTTCACGCGTGACCATCCATCCCGAACCACCGGAAGAATCTTAAAAATTCATACACTTGTGTAAGGTACAAGATCGATGGCGGCAGAACGTTTTCCGGCAAACACCTGTGCACCCAGGGCAAGCAAAGCTGGGAAAACAAACGAGGGTGTATCGAGGTTCGGGCGTCTCTACCGTGGTAAGAAAAGCAGTGCGCACAACGATATAGAAAAGCAGAATGAAGAGCGCCGGGCGGGCTGTCCGGGACATCCAGAGTTTGCAGGCGCCAGCAATAGCCAAGCTTACGTAGAAAATATTCAGGAAAAAATAAAAAATGGTGAGTCGCTGATCCACAGGATCTTCTTCGGACATGTAAGCGAGAGGAAACACATGGCCAGAAATAGGAATGAGTTCGATACGCGGCGTAAACCACATGCGTACGGATCGCCGTAGAGGTATCCAAAGATAAGTGCGGAAGGGGTGCCGTGCGGTCCGGTCACGAGCGAGTTGAGCAAATACGGCGTCCTCGGTATCGTTCCAAGAAAGATCGTCGTTATAGGTCTCGAGGACCGCGGCAACCCGCTCTTTTTCTTCTGGAGTGTCGAACGCGGTTTCCGGAATATCTTCGAGGTTGATGGATTCTTCGTTGAGTTTCCACGGAACCAGGTAGCAATCGCGGACGCGATACAGCCACGTCTTTTCCCAGGCCATGAAACCTTTGGGATCGTATTCGCCCGGCAGCGTGGCATCTTTTGGAGCCAATGGCTGAAATTCGTGTAAGGTTTTCGCGTTGCGAATCGTCCAAGGCAGCAGGAGTACGGCAAAACTAAATCCCGCCACGATACAAACGAGCAACCAGCGCCTGAATTGACGGCGGCGCCACATCCAGAAAGTGATCAGGAGCACGGAAGTAGCGAGAAGAAGCGGGGTTTCTGGCCGGAAGAGGGTGCCGAGGCCTGTAGTAATTCCAGCGAAAGCGGCGGGGATGGTAAGACTGCCATTGCTGAGTTGCGACGGAATCCACTGCGGGAGTGCCGCGCGAAAGTTATGCGACTGGCAAGAAGCACGAACAGGATGAGCGCCAAGGCACTGAAGAAGATTGCCCAGACTTCCGTGAGCGGGACCGCGACATAGTTGGCAGTCAGAGGGCAGAGCGCAGCGAGCCAAAGCGCGGCGGTGAAAACACGCTTGGATTTGGCCTGGTTGGTGTACAGACGAACCAGGAGAGCGGCAAGAACGGCAATGAGCAGACAGCTCGCCAAGTCGACGAGAACTTGGGCGAGCATAACGAACAGGCGAGCATTCTCGCCCGTTCGGCCCGTCAATGCATAAAGAATCGTGAGAAAAGCAGGATAGCCGGGCATGCGCAGATCGACGGGGACGGGCTGCCCATCGATATCCATGGCGTATTTCCCGAATTTGAGCCAGTTGGTGGCCAGTTGCTCGTAGATAACAGTGTCGCCGGAGCCGGCGGGGAATTTCAGAACAAAGAAAAGTCGCAACCAGGCGCCGAAGAAGAGTGCCGTCAGAGGGTTAGATAAAATTCGTCGCATTCGCTGCTACGCATCTTACAATAGAAAGGGTTGAGTTCCAGTCGACGGAGTGTGGGGAGCCTCCCTGCCCTGGCCCAGAGGCATCCAAATAAAGTAAATGAAAGAACGTAAACCGATATTTTACGATGAGGAAAAGGTGCGTTGGCGAAGGACGCGGCGCGCACTGGAAATCAGCGGCGTTTTATTAACACTTCTGCTGGTGTATTTTTTTATAACGATTGCGAGAAGCGTGGAACTTCCCTCCTCGCTGTTACTGCCGGATACACGTCCGATATACCATGCCCTGAAAAAGAAACTAACGAAACCGGTTGTCATGCGAGAAGGACGGCATAAGCGAGTTGCGAACATCGGGCAGATACCTGCAGCATACGATGCACTGCGAGCCGCATTTTTTGTGAGCTGGGATCCAAACAGCCTGGCGTCGCTGAAAAAACATTACAAAGACATCGACTTGCTGATGCCGCAGCAGCTCCATTCCGTATCGACAGACGGAGCGATAACGATTGTGGATTATGAGCTGAACCAGACGGTGAAAGCGACTCCTACCGAAGCGATTACGCGGATCAAGCAAGACAAGTTGCACCAGTGGATGCGATCGATGAATCCGCCGCTCGAGCTGCCGATGATGGGCCTGTTGGATAATTATGACGGGCAACTGTGGCGATGCCAAGGAACTGACTGGAATGCTGGCGAATCCGGCCTCGCGCAAGCGACTGATCACGGATGTCGTGGAGTATGCGGCTCGAATCGCACCAAGCCGGGATTGTTGTAGACTTTGAAGAGGTGCCGGACAAGAGCCAGGCGGAATTCCGGCAATTCATCGGAGAGTTTGCGCCGGTCCTGCATGGGGCCGGTCTGAAGCTGATGATTGCGCTGCCTGCGCGCGATGATGCGTACGATTATGCGTTTTTCGGGCGTGAGACGGACGCGATCATCCTGATGAATTACGACCAGCACTGGCTGACTTCCCCGCCGGGGCCGATCGCGGCGCAAGACTGGTTCGTGGAGAATCTGCGGCAGATATTGAAAGTAGTTCCCGCGCAGAAGATTGTAGTCGGAATTGCGAATTATGCGTATGACTGGGCGGAAACAACAAAAAAGGCGCCCCAACACGCGGAAGAATTCAGTATTCAGGAAGCGCTGTTGCACGCATTCGAGTCGGAAACCGATGTGGAATTCGATCCAGTCTCGTTGAACCCGCATTATTCGTATTCCGACGAGAACGACCGCACGCACCAGGTGTGGATGCTGGATGCGGTCACGGCGTACAACGAAGAAAGAGCCAGTGAAAGGCTGGGGGTACAAGGCACGGCGTTGTGGCGGTATGGGTCTGCAGATTCATCGTTATGGCCGATCTGGGATGCGACGCGACCTGATGATGCCACGAGGGAGAAGATAAAAGAGATTCCACCGGGACCAGATCTCATCCTAGAAGGCGCCGGCGATATCTGGCATATCGCCGACGTGCCCAAGAGCGGTCGTCGCAGCATTACGTACGATTCAACAACAGACCTGATCACGTCGGAAAAATACGAAGCGTACCCACTCTCCTACGATATCGACCAGATCGGCGCAGCAAAGAATAAATTAGTCTTGTCATTTGACGATGGACCGGACCGGACCTGGACGCCGAAGGTGCTGGACCTATTAAAGGAAAAGAAGGTGCCGGCGGCATTTTTTGTAATTGGAGACGAGGCAAATCGCGCGCCCGAGATATTGAAGCGGGAGTACGCCGAAGGCCATGAGATCGGGAATCACACATTTACGCATCCGAAATTCGACGAAATTTCGCGGACACAACTGAAGTGGGAACTGAACCTGACGCAGCGGCTGATTGAAAGCACGCTAGGCGTAAAGTCGATTTTGTTCCGGCCACCCTATGGAATCGATCACCAACCAGAGTATGCGGAAGAGGTCGCACAACTTCCGTATCCACAGGAATTGGGTTACCTGATCATCGGGCAAAAAATCGATCCGAACGACTGGCGCGAGGCCGATGTCACGAACAAGCGCACCGCACAGGAAATCGTGGACGAAGTTGAGGACCAAGCCAGCAAAGGAAATATTATTTTGCTGCACGATGGAGGCGGGGATCGATCACAGACGCTGGCGGCATTACCATTGATCATCGACCAGCTACGCGCCAAAGGTTACGAATTCGTGTCGGTTTCGGACTTGATTGGAAAGAAGCGAAGCGACGTAATGATTCCACTGACATTCCGCGAGCGGTTGTCGGCGCGTGCGGATGGATTAATCTTCGGAATATTTCAATGGTTCCGCTTCCTGATAGCGACGATATTCATCCTTGGAATTATCCTGGTCAGCGCACGGGCGCTGATCATCGGCATCCTGGCTATTGTCGAGAAACTGCGGCCCGATCACGCAAAACTACCTGACCCAGCGCCGAGCGTCACGGTACTCATCCCGGCTCACAACGAAGAAAGCGTGATCGTGCAGACGGTGCAATCGGTACTGCTGTCGGATTACGCGGATATGCACGTCATCGTGGTGGACGATGGATCTACAGATGCCACACTCGAACTGATGAATCAGAATTTCGGCAAGAATTCGTACGTACAGATTATCCACCAGGCCAATCGAGGAAAAGCGGCGGCGCTGAACAATGCCCTCTCCCACGCGCAGACGGAAATTGTAGTAACGATCGACGCGGACACAGAAATCGAACCCGATGCGATTCGCAATTTGTTGCGGCACTTTTCTGATCCCAAAGTGGGGGCGGTAGCGGGGAACGTAAAAGTGGGCAACCGCTCGCGGTGGCTGACGCGTTGGCAAGCACTTGAGTACATCACCAGCCAGAACATGGAGAAACGCGCGTTCGATTTGTTGAACTGCATCACGGTTGTGCCAGGGGCGCTGGGAGCATGGCGCAGGGCCGCGATTGAAGCTGCCGGGGGAATTACCGCGGACACCGTGGCGGAAGACGCGGATCTGACGATCGCGATCCGGCGATTGGGTTGGCGAGTAACGTACGATGAGTACGCTGTTGCTTGGACGGAAGCCCCTGAGACTCCGAGCGTATTGATTCGGCAACGTTTTCGGTGGACGTTCGGGACGCTGCAATCGTTCTGGAAACACAGTGGAACATTGTTTCGACCAAAGTATGGAACGTTGGGATGGGTTGCCCTGCCCAATATTTTTATTTTCCAGATACTGCTGCCACTGATCTCGCCGATCATCGACTTGATGTTCCTCGGGAGTCTGCTTCTCTGGGGATTGGCCCAACTGCACATCACGCAAATTCCGCAACTCTGGACAGCGGCGGATGTGCAGCGTTCGGTGTTATTTTTTCTGGGATTCCTGATTATTGACGTGCTGACGTGCGTGGTTGCGTTCGCGCTGGAGCGTAAGGAAGACTGGTCGCTGCTGATTCCAGTCTTGCTGCAGCGATTCTACTATCGGCAACTGATGTACATCGTGCTATTCCGCTCGGTGAAGGAAGCGGTGAGCGGCCGGCCAGTTGGGTGGAAGGGTGTGGAACCGGAACCACCCCATCGAACACCCGCACCGGCGACGTTATAGATTGCGTCTGGAAGCAAGTTGATTGTTTGGGAGGATCAACTTTTCCATCAATTTAGTTCTAATGGAGCCGGACAAACAAAAAGCCCTGCGAGTCCGATGGACACGCAGGGCTTTTGCTTAAAAGATCTGGAAGCAAGCTACTTCTGGTCTTGTACGAGTGGTAGTTGCGATGCCAACTGGGCGTCGATCAACATCTGGAGGCGACGATCCAACTGAAAAAATGTGGCAACTTTGGCCCCCGGAATTACTTTCTGAAAGATGGGAACGTATTTGATGCGGAGCTTGGATACGGATTCATCAACACCAAGCGACTTATTGATCAAGCTGAGAGCCTGATCGTCAGTCATGGTGCCCCACTTTTCAGCGTATTCCTTAATTGTGGCGTACTTAACGTCATTGATTTTCACAAGTTCGGCCGTGTACTGATCGTAGACGGGCCAGAACTTCGTGGCTTCGTCAGTGGTCAGTGTCAGATTGGCCGCAATCAGTTGCTTTTTCCTGGAGCGGATATCCTGACGCAGAAGTTGGATATCCTGGTCGGTCATTGTCTGGCCGCCCTTTGCGGCGGAAGCAGTGGATCCCTGCGATGCGGCCGCCTGGGCCAGAGCGTTGGGAGATTGCACAAAACAAATTCCTGCGAGTACCAACATTCCAATCAGAGTCTTTCTCAAGTCGATTCTCCTTAAAGTAAATTACCGGCGCGGGGCCTGTTTGGGCATACCGGCCCGTTGCTGCCACTTCGCGCGTGTTCTTTCCGAATGAACAGCCAACGACAGAAGCAAAAATCTAAAGCCAGGGAGCGGGTTGGCAATGCGAGAAAACCAGGAATAACCTAAATCTGCATGCACGGCCAACAGCGACCTGGTGGAGAAATAGTAAGGCCTTTCGGCGAATTGGACAAGCTGGGCCTGCGATTTGAAATGGGCCAATCCAGCCTCCTGCCCGCGTGATGATAGACTTTGCGTTCCACATTCCCAGATGGAGAAGATGCTTCCATGGCGCACTCAATGATCTTTCGTGACATCGCGATGGTCTTTGCCGCAGCTTTTTTTTGCGGCCTGATCGCGTGGCGGCTGAAGCAGCCGATCTTGCTGGGATACGTTCTTGCCGGATTGTTGCTAAGCCCATTGACTCCAGGGCCGCATGTCACTGACGTTCACACCTTCGAGGTAATGGCGGAAATCGGCGTAATTCTACTAATGTTCTCAGTAGGGATTGAATTTTCGATACCGGATCTGCTTCGCGTGAAGTGGGTGGCACTGGCCGGGGCGCCACTGGGGATTGCATTATCCATTGGACTGGGAACGGGGGTAGGAGCGCTGCTCGGTTGGCCCTGGAGGCAAGGGGTGGCCGTGGGCTGCATTATTTCCGTCGCGAGCACGATGGTCCTGATGCGATTGCTGATGGATCGCGGGGAGCTGGCATCGGATTCGGGCCGGGTGATGATCACTTTGACGCTGGTCGAGGACCTTGCAGTTGTGATTCTGACCGTGGTGCTTCCGGGAATCTCGCCAACAAGTGGTGGCGATCTAGGACAAGTGGCGTGGCAGATTGGAAAATCGTTGCTGTTACTGATTCCGATTGCAGTAGCGGCGTGGAAACTGGTGCCACCCTTGCTGGCGCGAGTTGAGAAAACCTGCAACGACGAAATCTCACTGATGTTGGCGCTTATGATCTGCCTGGCGATTGCGGCGTTGACGGAGGCGGTGGGGTTGTCGCTGGCGCTGGGCGCATTTTTGGCGGGGCTGTTCCTAGGGAGCTCCGAATATACGCACAAACTGGCGAATCAAACACAGTCGATACGAGACGCGTTCGTGGCGCTATTTTTCGCAACGATTGGAATGCTAATCGATCCGCATAGTTGGATTGCCAGTTGGCAGAGCATCCTTCTGCTGGTGGGCATGGTGCTGATTGGGAAGTTCGTGATCTGGTTCGGAGTGGTGCGAATATTTCGTTACTCGAACGAGACGTCACTGCGCGTAGGAATTGGCTTGACGCAAATCGGGGAATTCTCGTTTATTCTGGCGCAAGTGTCGCTGCATGCGGGGCTCATCTCGACGGAGATTTACAATGCGACGCTGGCTGCTTCGCTGATAACGATTCTGGCGAACGCATCGCTGTTCAAATTGCTAAAGCCCGGAGGAAGGGCCGGAGCCACTGCAGTCTCCAGGGCTTGAGCGTAATCCTACGATTTATCGTACATTTCCATCCTGAGCCGGACATGGTGTACGATACCGGAACGGCTTGAGGGAGGATGTCATGGCGATTACATTTACATTGAACGGCGAAGGCAAGACCGTCGATGTCGATCCACAAATGCCTCTGCTGTGGGTGCTTCGTGACACGTTGAACCTGACAGGAACGAAGTTCGGATGCGGAATGGCATTGTGCGGCGCCTGCACCGTGCACATCAATGGCGAAGCCTCGCGTTCGTGCATTACACCGATCTCCAGCGTGGCTGGGAAGAAAGTTACAACAATTGAAGGACTCTCTGCCGACGGTTCCCATCCGGTACAGAAAGCCTGGATTGAAGAAGATGTGCCACAGTGCGGCTACTGCCAGTCTGGGCAGATCATGTCTGCTGCTGCCCTGCTATCAAAAAAGCCGAGTCCCACAGATGCAGACATCGACGACGCAATGAGCGGAAACATATGCCGCTGCGGGACGTATCAACGCATTCGCAAAGCGATTCACAAAGCCGCTTCGCTGCAGACCACTCGCTAAAACTTGATTGATTTCCAAATTGATATTGTTCCGTGAATCGAGGATGCCATGGCCACGACTCCCCTTCTGGATCGCCGCGAATTCCTGAGAAAAAGTACAACAGGCGGGACTGGCCTAGTCATCGGCTTTTATCTATCCGGCAAATACGAAGCGCTTGCGGGCAAGCCTCTTAAAGAGCCAACCGCGATGAATGCATGGGTGCAGATTGCACCGGATGACAGCGTCACGCTGGTAATCGACAAATCAGAGATGGGCCAGGGCATATCAACGGCGCTGGCCATGGTGCTAGCAGAAGAACTCGATCTCGACTGGAAGAAGGTGAGGACAGTTTTTGCGCCAGCAGCGCCAAAATACTTCAACCCGATCTTTGGTTTGCAGGGCACCGGCGGGAGCAGCAGCGTGCGCGGGTCATGGGAGCCACTAGCGAAAGCGGGAGCGGCTGCGCGGGAGATGCTGATCGCCACTGCTGCAAAACGATGGGGCGTGGAACCAACGGCTTGCCACACAGAGAATAGCGCAGTAGTGCAATCGGCAACGGGAAAGCGGATTGGTTATGGCGCGCTGGTGGAGGATGCGGCGAAACTTGCCGTGCCCGTAGCAGCGAAGCGGAAGGATGCGAAGGACTACAAGATTGTGGGAAAGCCGACGAAGCGAATCGATTCGCCGGAGAAAGTAACGGGCAAGGCCACATTCGGAATTGATGTGCGCAGGCCGGGCATGCTGCATGCGGTGGTGGCAAGATGCCCTGTGATTGGCGGCAAAGCGACGAGTTTCGATGCCGAAAAAGCGAAGGCGGTGCGCGGAGTAAAGGGAGTGGTCCAAATCTCCACAGGCGTTGCAGTGATTGCCGACAATACATGGTCCGCGATGGAAGGGCGCAAGGCTCTGCAGCTTACCTGGGACGATGGAGCGAATTCCAAGGTTACCAGTGATTCCATTCGCAAGCTCTATCACGAACAGGCTGACAAGCAGGGTGCGATTGCCCGGAAGGATGGAGATGCGAGTGCTGCCCTGTCGGGTGCGGCGAGAAGGATTGAGGCAATTTACGAAGTTCCATTTCTGGCCCACGCAACAATGGAACCTATGAACTGCATGGCAGATGTGCGAGCGGACGGATGCGACATTGTGGCGCCGACGCAGTTTCAGACATTTGCGCAGATGACCGGGGCGAAACTGACAGGATTCAAGCCAGAGCAAGTTCAGGTGGCGACTACGTATCTTGGGGGTGGATTTGGTCGAAGAGCTGAGCAGGATTTTATCCTGGAGGCAGTGGAGCTCTCGAAGGCAATGAAGGCGCCCGTGCAGGTCACGTGGAGCCGCGAAGACGACATGCAGCACGATTTTTACCGGCCAGCAGTGCTGGTGAAGATGGAAGCAGGGTTCGACGGAAATGGAAAAACAGAAGCGTGGAAGACACGCGTAGTAGCGCCTTCAATTATGTCGCGATTTTTTCCTGGCTCGTTGAAAGACGGGATTGACGAAAGTGCCGTGGAAGGGTTGAGCACCCTCACTTACGACGTACCTAATTTTTACGTGGACTATGTATTGACGGAGACCGGGATTCCGGTGGGCTTTTGGCGCTCGGTGGGATGCTCGCACAACGGATATTTCGCAGAGTGCTTTGTCGACGAGATGGCTAAAGCCACCGGCAAAGACCCGGTGGAATTCCGACGCGGCTTATTGCAAAAAGACTTGCGGAAGAGGGCGGTGGTGGAACTAGCTGCGGACAAATCCGGTTGGGCCAAGCCGCTGGCCGCCGGACGTTACCGAGGGATTGCAGTCGTGGAATCGTTTGGAACCTACGTGGCGCAAGTGGCGGAGATCAGCATCGATCGTAAAGCTCGCACATTGCAGGTACACCGCGTAGTGGCCGCCGTGGATTGCGGCCGTTACGTAAATCCCGAAACGATTCGCTCGCAAATCGAAGGCTCTATTGTGTATGGGCTGAGCGCGGCGCTGAAAGGCGAGATTACGATTACGGGCGGGCGGGTAGACCAAAGTAATTTCAACGACTACGACATGGTGCGCATCAACGAGACGCCCGTCGACCGAAGTGCACATCGTGCAGAGCAACGAAGGACCCGGTGGAATTGGCGAGCCCGGGACGCCGCCAATTGCGCCGGCGGTCTGCAATGCGATTTTTGCGGCGACCGGGAAGCCGGTGCGGCGGCTCCCGATCCGCGCAGAAGATCTGGCCTAGCTGCGCGAAGCATTTTCGTAGCAAACTTAGGCGTGCTTACAATTCTGCTTACATTCGCACTTCTTTCCCTGCTGATCTGGATCGTGCTGACATTTTTCCGAGGCGCATTCTGGCAAGTGCAACGGTTTGACGCGGACTTTGGACCTGTGGAAGGGCCTTCTGCGTGGCCACGAGTGTTGGCGATTGTGCCGGCGCGAAACGAAGCGGGGACGATTGCGCAGGCGGTTGAGTCTCTGCTGAAACAGAGCTATCAAGGGAAATACCACCTGATTGTTGTGGACGATCACAGCGAAGATGGAACGGCGACACTGGCAACATCGGCAGGGCAAGCCGCGGGAGCGGAGGCGCGGTTTAGGGTTGTGACGGCGGCAACGTTGCCAAACGGATGGACTGGTAAGCTTTGGGCGTTGCAGCAGGGCGTAGAAAGTGGAGCAGGGTTTGCCGCGGATTACATCTGGTTCACGGATGCCGATATTGTGCATGGACCCGAAACGCTGGAGCGATTGGTTTCGCGCGCGGAGAGAGACAAACTAGACTTGGCGTCGTTGATGGTATTGCTGCAAGCCACATCGTTTGCGGAAAAGTTGTTGATACCGGCTTTCCTGTATTTTTTTCTGATGCTTTATCCTCCTAAAGAGATTGCGGACAAGGACGCGAAAATGGCGGGCGCGGCCGGCGGCTGCATATTGTTGCGACGGGGGGCTTTGGAACGCATCGGGGGGCTGGAGGCAATTCGGGCTGAAGTGATTGATGATTGCGCGTTGGCGCGCGCGGTGAAGCAAAGCGGAGGATCGATCTGGATGGGATTGACGAGGATGAGTGTGAGTTTGCGGGCGTATGAGTCGTTCGGAGAGATACGCGACTTGATCGCGCGAACGGCATTCACGCAATTGGGATATTCGTCGTTGGCACTGTTGAGCACTCTACTGGGGATGCTCGTCACTTACCTACTTCCTGTCGTGTTCGCGTTCAGTTCGCAGGTATTGTTGTGGCGACTGGGACTGGCAACGTGGGTGTTGATGACCATTACGTACTTGCCGACTGTACGTTTTTACGGACTGTCGCCTTTGTGGGCGCCAACTTTGCCTTTAAGCGCCCTGTTCTATTCGCATGCGACGTGGATTTCCGCAGTGCGTTACTGGATGGGAAAAGGTGGGCAGTGGAAAGGCCGGGTTCAGGCGAGTACTTGACGCTGCGATTTAAGATTGCTCGGTTCGTTGAGGAGAGAAACCATGACGCGGGTTGCATTTCGTTTACGGATCAAGGCGGGGGCAGCAGAGGGATATGAACGCGACCATAAGAATGTCTGGCCAGAACTACTAGCATTACTGAAAGAAGTGGGTATCTCGGACTACTCGATTTTCCGACGAGGACAAGATCTGGTACTGGTGATGCGCGTGGAAGATTTTGAAAGCGCGTGGGGCAAACTAGCCAAGGATCCCGTGAATCTTCGGTGGCAAGCAGAGATGGCAAAATATTTTGAACCGGTCGGTGACCTTCAGCCGGGTGAGCGGTTCGCAATGATGAAGGAAGTGTTTTACATGGAGTGAAGGGTAAATCTCTGGGCAACGCGGAGAATTGTTCTTAGGAATTCTACCTCTAGTAATCTCAACGCTTAAACACGCTCAACTCCGAACGCGCTGCAATTCGAGGACAGTCTCGTGGCCCGCATGGTTCTGACTTATAATCTCGGCGATGGAAAACGCTCCACAACCCGACGGAACAGCTCGTCACCTGGACACGCGAGAACAATATCTGCGGCTCCATTGCGTGAATATTTATGTCAGAAACCAGGATCGAAGCCTGCAGTTCTACCTGGATCAACTTGGATTTCATCTTGCATTCGATACGAAATTGCAAAACGGAGAACGGTGGGTTGCAGTATCGCCACCGGATGGGTCCGCGATTCTCTCGCTGATTGTGCCTCGACCGAATACTGCTGAATACAAACTAATCGGGCGCTATACACATGTGGTCTTTATAACCGAGGATGTGACCACAAAATTCCAGGAGTGGTCCCGGCGTGGAGTTCGTTTTCAGCAAACACCGCGCTTAAAGCGACTCAAGTTCGATCTAGAGGCACAGCCCAAAGCGGCGCCGGGAACGATGCTGCTCGGGGAACAGGCGCCCATCTGGGGTGGCGTGTTCGCCCGTTTTAAGGATATCGACGGCAATTCCTTCTCGCTGGTGAGCTTTGATGAAGTAACTCACCGGCTGGAAGTGCAACGCCGTGCAGAACTGGAGCGACTGGAGTCAGAACGCCGCGCTCATCAGGAACTGGAAATCGCGAAGCAAGTACAGGCCAGGCTCTTCCCGCAAAGACGGCCACAAATCAAGGGGCTGGAATATCACGGCGTATGCTATCCGGCGAGGAAAGTAGGCGGAGATTATTACGATTTTCTTGATCTCGGAGAAGATCGGCTGGGGCTGGTGATTGGCGACATCGCTGGAAAGGGGATTGCAGCCGCGCTGCTGATGGCCAACCTGCAGGCGAATGTACGCAGCCAATGCGCCGTCGCGCTGGATCAGCCGCAGCGGCTGTTGCGATCGGTGAACCAACTGTTTCGAGAAAATACGCCGGATGGCTCATTCGCGACCTTGTTCTTCGCCGAATATGACGATCGCCTGGGACGGCTACGATATGCAAATTGCGGGCATCTTTCGGCCCTCTTGTTGAGATGCGATGGCACGATGGAGAGACTCGAATCGACAGGAACAGTATTAGGAGTGTTTCAAGAATGGGATTGCGAGATTGAAGAACGCCCGATGCTTTCTGGAGACACTTTCGTGCTGTACACGGACGGTGTAACAGAGTCCTTTAGCGCCGCAGAAGAAGAATTTGGAGAAGCACGATTGATGGATGCGCTGCGCCGGCATCGCGGATTGTGTTGCGAGGAATTGATGGAGGCGATTCTTGAGGAAGTGCGGCAATTCAGTCCTGAGGAACAACACGACGACATTACGATGATCGTGGCCAAGTGCAAACGTTAGGACTTTAGAAGTCCGATGCGGCGATATTCAGCGGAATGGATGGGATGGAGAAAGAAACCGTTGACGGAATTGACTGGGGCGGTGGTGGTCTCGAGCTGACGGCCAGTACGTCGCGCATAGAGATAGCCCAGCGGTAAAAGTTCCTTACAGACAAGCGAGTTGCAGTGGCCAGCTTCAGCGAGGATGAGAGGTTCCTGCGAGGCGAGGAGTGCGCGCGAACCGGCAAGAACCTGACCTTCGAGTCCTTCCGTGTCAATCTTAACGGCGACAATTTTGTCCGTGGGCACAGAGAAACGATGATTCCCCAGAAGATCGTCGAGGCGAGCCACGGGCGACTGAAAGCTGTGGATGAGAAAGGAATCAAGCACTTGATCGGAGAGATATTTTTTAAAGAAATCGGTCAGGTTCGCAGCGATCCCGTCGATGCCTGGCGAAGTGCATGCAGTAGTAAGTGCGCCGATGCCATGACCGTTTATCGTTGGCATGGCGAAATTGAGAGAACCTGACGAATCGCTGAGGCCTCCAAGCCAGTAATCGTAGCGGCGGGGGCGCAACAAAGCGATGCGTTGAAAGCAAGGTTCAAACACTGGATTCACTTCAAACGAGATGATGCCAACAGCGGCCCCGGCTGACCAGATTGAAGAAGCAGAATAGCCGAAGTGGGCACCCACATCGAGGATGGTTGCTTCGGGGTTCTGGAATGAACCGAAGACAAGATAGTCTTCATCGTGAACGGAACCGCCGGTGAGAGTGTTTTCGATCCAGGCGAGCATAGCGTCGACGATGGGTTGAAAGCCGGGCGGAGTGACAATCTCGGGAGAACGATTTCCCTTTTCAAAATATTCATCGAGAACGTGGTGGAAACGGCGGAACAGCGCGTCGTGGCCGGTTGAGTTGCCCGTGTTTGGAGAGAGGGCAACTGGAGCTGTGGATACGGAGAGCAGCGCCAGGATATGGAGACGAGCCGGGCCCGTGGCGTAGACAAGGGCTTGCTTTAGGAGCAGGGCGGCTTCCTGTTGTTTACCCATGATGAAAAGGAGGAAGCCGAGATTTGCGGAGGAGTCCGGGTGGCCGGGCTGGAGTTGGAGCGCGCGACGAAAAGCACGTTCGGCGAGACTGAGCTGCACGACGGCCCAATCGTTCCAGAGGTCGGCAAATTCGTCGTGGCGAATCGCTTCCGAGAGGCAGCCAGAGGCTTCAATGACATGACCTTGGATAAAAAGCTCAGCGGAGCGAGCTTGAGGTGTTTGCGACGAGGTGTGTGAATCAGAGCACACGGTAAAAGGCTCCCGGGAAACTGGTGCAGGTATGTGACCACGGGTGGCAGAAAAAGATAAGAAAACACAAAAGGCGAGGCGAGAAAGACGCCCGTCGTGAATCACTTAAAGTGGTGACTCGCATCACTTTTTGCTATAGTGGGGCTGTTGGAGATGGGCTGTATCCCGAAGTCAGGGAATGGCACCGGAGGCCGACATGAGCATGATCCCGAATGGGGGCAGCGGTTCCCCTGAAGGTAATTGCAAAGTAACTGTTCCTGAGCTGCTGCAGCGGAAGACCTTAGCTGCAGGATCCCCAAACAGCAAGAAAATTACGTGTTTGACGGCGTATGACTACGCCCTGGGCCGGCTTGTGGATGAGGCTGGCGTAGATGTGGTGCTGGTGGGCGATTCCCTCGGCATGGTGGTGCTGGGGTATGACAGCACCCTGCCGGTGACGCTGGAAGAGATGCTGCATCACACCAAAGCGGTCCGGCGCGGTGTACAGAGGGCGTTGGTAGTGGCGGATATGCCCTATGGCACATACCACGGAGCGATTGACAGTGCGCTGGGGAACGCCATGCGATTCGTGAAGGAAGCAGGGGCTGAGGCGGTAAAGATTGAGGGCGGTGAGCGGCGGCTGGAGTTGATTGCGAGGCTAACCGAGGCGGAGATTCCCGTAATGGGACATGTGGGGCTGACTCCCCAGTCGGTGAACGCAATGGGCGGATATAGGGTGCAGGGCAAGACGCCGGGAGCTGCGGAGCGATTGTTGCGGGATGCGCGGTCGGTGGAAGCGGCAGGTGCGTTTGCGATTGTGCTGGAAGGGATTCCACGGGAACTGGCGGCGGAAATTACCCGGACGGTGCAGATTCCCACAATCGGAATTGGCGCGGGACCAGATTGCGACGGGCAAATCCTGGTGTTGCACGATGTGCTGGGATTGACGTTCCAGGAACCCCCCAAATTTGCGCGGCGGTATGCGAATGTCGGCGAATTGATTTCGCAGGCAGTGCGGGAATATTGTGACGACGTCAAGGGCGGGACGTTCCCAAGCGATGCGGAGTCTTATCATGCGCCCAGTGCTATGAAGAGCCGGAAAGCATTTCCGATGGCGCGGTAGATTTGGCGCGAAAATAGCTCCTCGCATGAAAGTCTGGAAGAAACATCTGACTAGCTAAACTGGTAGACGAGCGGGGGTGCAGCGATGCTGCACCCCTACTTGTTTGAGGTGAGCAATGAAGAAGGAAGAGATTGTGGCTCTGGTGGAATTTAATGCATGGGCGAATCGGAGAGTATTGACGGCGACAGGAGCGTTGACAACGGAGCAGTTCGTACGCGAGTTAGAATCGAGCTTTAGTTCGGTGAGAGACACACTTGCGCACATTCTGGGAGTCGAGTGGGTGTGGCTGGAACGGCTGCAGGGGAGATCGCCGGGGGAGATACCGGCAGCAAAGGTATATGCAGACGTTTCTTTGTTAGGCGAGCGGTGGGCGGAGCTGGAAGTAAAACTCCGAGAATATACGCAAGGGTTGACTCAGGCTGAGTTAGACGAAGCTGTGGAATACAAGACGTTGAGCTTTGGAATGGGGAAGAATCCGCGGTGGCAAATGATCCATCATGTGGTGAATCATGGAACATATCACCGGGGGCAGGTGGTGACGATGCTGCGGCAATTGGGGGCGAAGGGCGTGGGAACGGATTTGATCACGTTTTACCGGGAGGGGAATGCGGCAGAAGCCTGATGGGAACGGGAAGGCGAGCAGCGAACTAGCCGATGGAGATTATTCGGACGATTGCATGGATGAAAGCGAAGGCACAGGAAGCGCGTCTGGAGCAGCGCGTGATTGGATTTGTGCCGACTATGGGAGCGCTGCATGCAGGCCACATGGAACTGGTGAGGCGCGCGAAGAAGGAATGCTCACCGGTGTTTGCGTCTATATTTCTGAACCCGAAACAGTTTGGGTCGAATGAGGATTTGTCGAAGTATCCCCGCCCGCTGGAAGTGGATGTAGAGAAATTGACGGCGGAAAGGGCGGACGGGTTATTTTTGCCAGACGTGGGAGAGATGTATCCGCATGGATTCTCCACCTATGTGCAGGTGGAAGGGATTAGCGAGAGGCTGGAAGGAAAGACACGACCAGGGCATTTTCGAGGAGTGTCGACGGTGGTACTGAAGCTGCTGGAAATTGTACAGCCTCATTTTGCGTACTTTGGGCGAAAGGACGCTCAGCAAGTGCGGATCGTGCAGCAAATGGTGCGCGATCTGAATCTGAGTACGGAAATCGTAGTGTGCCCAATCGTGCGCGAAGCGGATGGACTGGCGATGAGTTCGCGCAATGTATATTTGGGAATTGAGGATCGGAAGGCGGCCACGGTACTGCACCACGCCTTGCAACTGGCGGAGAAGGAAGTGAAAGGCGGCCAAAGGGATTCGCTGGAATTGCAACGTGCGGTGCTGAAAGTGATCGGAACCGAACCGCGGGCAAAAGTGGACTATGCGGAAATTGTGGATGCAGAAACGTTCGAACCCGTGGTGCGAGTGAATCGACGCTCGTATGTGGTGGTAGCAGTATTCTTTGGCAGGACCCGGCTAATCGACAATCTGCTGATAGAACCGGTCGGTGACGAATTGCGGGCGGAGATATAAGAGTTAGAAAGAGTTCTCAGGGGCCAAAGCCTGTTTTCCTCTTGCGAAATGTTGGAGTCTGCCTGCCGCGGTCAAGCTAAGTTTCCGACCACCATGAAAGCATTTGAAAGATCGTCCGGAGCCATCAGAGAAACGCACTTTCCGGGGCTCGTGCAAGCAGTGGACTGCCTTGGGATTGACAAATTACTCCGAGCTTCAGAACCTATTGAGGGGCTACGCAGATATTTTCGCCAGAGTTTCACTTGCGTGGCCCTTAGCTTTGACTTCATCCCAGATTTCTTCGATTTTCCCTGTTGGACCAATCAGAAAAGTGCTCCGGACGATGCCTTTAAACGAGCGGCCCATGAATTTTTTCATGCGCCATAGCCCGTAAGATTTAATCATTTGGTGAGTGGGATCGCCGAGTAAGAGGAAGTTTAAGTGCTGCTTGGCCTTGAAATTCTTGAGAGATTTTTCGGAGTCGGCGCTAACGCCGAGAACGACAACATTTTCTTTATCGAATTTAGGTTTGAGATCGCGAAATTCGCAGGATTCGATGGTGCAGCCGGGAGTGCTGGCTTTGGGGTAGAAATAGAGGAGAACGCGCTTGCCCTTGAAATCGGAGAGAGAGATTTGCTGGCCTTCGTCGGAAGTGAGGGTGAAATCTGGGGCTTTGTCTCCAATTTTTAGCATGGTGGCCTCGGTAAATTCTGTGATGAGGTATAGATGATACGACGGAGGATTGGTTAGAGAAAAGTTGGGGGAGGGTCGAGCGCGGCAAGTTGTGGCGCAGCGGTGTGGCAGCTCGACCAAACAAAGAGCGCGGCATAAAGCCGCCTCCATGCAGATCAGGAAAGTAATTTGCGGAGGATTGCGTTGATGGTTTGGGGGTTGGCTTGCCCCTTGGTAGCTTTCATTACCTGGCCAAGGAAAAAATTGAAGACGCCTTCATTGCCGGACTTAAATTTGGCAACGTTGTCGGGATTCTTGGCGATAACTTCGCGCGCGACTTGCTCGATGTTGTCGTCGCTGATCCGAGCGCCTAAGCCATGCGCGGCGACAATGTCAGCAGCGAAACGGCCAGTAGCAAACATTTCTGCAAATACCTTTTTTCCGATGGTGCCGGTAATCTTTTTGGATTCCACCAGTGTAACGAGTTCTGCCAAAGCGGCTGGCGAAACCGGACTGCCCGTGATCTCCTTGCCCGAATCGTTCAGGCCGCGAAGAAGTTCGGTTTGCATCCAGTTGGCGGCGGTCTTGCCGGGTGCGCCTGCTTTCACAACCGATTCGAAGTAGTCAGCCAGTTCCTGGGTGTCGGTCAAAATCTCCGCATCGTACGGGGTGATGCCGAAAACAGCCACAAAACGAGCGCGCTTGGCGGCGGGAAGTTCGGGGAGAGAATCGATCGTTTCCTTGCGCCACTTATCGCTGATGTGGACCGGAAGAAGATCGGGTTCCGGGAAATAGCGGTAATCGTGAGCTTTTTCCTTGGAGCGCATGGGTACGGTACGACTCTCGGCTTGATTCCACAAACGCGTTTCCTGCGAGATACGCCCGCCAGATTCGATAACACCCACGTGGCGTTCGATTTCGAATTCGAGAGCTTTGGCGAGATATCGGAAAGAGTTCAGGTTCTTGACTTCAACTTTTGTGCCGAATTCCTTTGCTCCGCGGAGCCGGACGCTGACGTTGGCATCGCAGCGGAGTGAACCTTCTTCCATATTGCAGTCGCTGACACCGGTGTAGAGGAGGATTTGCCGCAGGGTGGTGAGGTAATTGTAGGCTTCTTCGGAGGAACGCATGTCGGGTTCCGAAACGATTTCACTCAGCGGAGTGCCGCAGCGGTTGAAATCGACGTAGGTGTTTTCGTTTGAATGCGGAAAACCGTCGTGCAGGGATTTCCCGGCATCTTCTTCGAGGTGAAGACGGGTGATGCCAATTCGCCTGGTTCCGCCGTTGTGTTCAATTTCAATCCAACCACCGGTGGCGAGGGGCAGTTCGAACTGAGAAATCTGGTAGCCCTTGGGAAGATCCGGATAGAAGTAGTTTTTGCGCGCAAAACGAGAGTGCTCGTGCACGGTGCAGTTGAGGGCGAGAGCGGCGCGCATACCCATTTCCACGGCGCGCTTGTTCAGAATCGGGAGGGTGCCGGGCAAACCGAGGCAGACCGGGCAAACGTTGGAATTTGGTGCGTCGCCAAAACGCGTGGAACAACTGCAAAAAATCTTGGTGTGGGTGAGGAGCTGCGCGTGCACTTCCAAGCCGATGACCACCTCGTATTTGGCAAGGAGTTCGGGAGAGAGCGCGGATTCAGTGACGAATCTGGTCATGTTGAAACAAAAAGTATAGCAGAGGGCGGCGCAATGCCGCCCCTACAGTTAATTAATTGCGCCCGGAAAATTGGTAGCGAAGGCCGATGCGAGCGTCGCGACCGAGTGCTGGATAGCCTAGAGCGTCCTGATATGTTTTGTCGAAGAGGTTGGTGGCGCGGGCGTAGACGAAAAGGCCGCGATAGAAATTATAGCTAGCAGAGATGTCGAATCGTGCGTAACCGGGATTGCGAGTCAGGCCGAGGCCCAGGAAGTCGCTGTCGGTGCGTTCGCCGACAAAATAGCCGGCAAAAGTGGCATTGAAACGATGGAACGTGGCACTGAACGTTACTGAACCGGAATTCGCCGGCCGGCGTAGGAGCTGGTTTCCAGGAAGAAGCGCAGGGTCAAACGCGTTCGGGGATTTGATGACGAGGGAATCGTCGTAAGTGTAATTGCCACGAATAAAAAGCCACTTGGTGGCACGGATTTCTGCGTCGATGTTCGTACCACGCGCACGCGCTAAGTCGGTATTGAAGTAATTCCCATAGCCAAAGCTACAACCTGGAGGCGGCGTGACGGGACAGGGCTCATCCGGAAGACAGAAAGCAAAGCTGACGATGTCGTAGAAGCGATTAGAGAAATAATCTGCGCCAAGCTTGACGCGGTCGCTGATAAGTTTCTGATCAAAGCCTACGCTCCAGTTCTTGTTTGATTCGGGCTTGAGAGAAATATTGCCGGGATCGCACGGGTCGGTGCCGTACGTCTGGTCGAGGCGAGGTTCCTTGATTCCCTGCCCATAGAAAGCGCGAAGACGGGTATCGCCAAAGGCGCCAGTGGCCTGGCGGAGAAGATAGCTTGCACCGGCACGCGGAACGGCGCGTGTTCCAAAATAGTCGTTGCCTTCAATGCGCACACCAAAATCCAGAGATAAACGCGAGACGGGGGAATACCGAAAATCAAGAAAGCCGGCCTGGTTGTTGCGACGGACATGGGGCTGCTCAAGGTAATAGATGGAGGCGTTTTCCACTTCGTATTGGTAGCCAGCGGTCGCAGAAAAATTGCGGATGCTGTAGGTGGTTTGCGCGTTGATGCTGGCGCGATTGTATTGATAGCGCGAGTCGAAAACGTAATCACAAAACTCCGTGGTGGCGACAGCGGTCGGACTGGTCTGTGGGCAGAAGGAGTCGGCGCCGCTGATATAAAAACTCTGTTCGGGGTTAAAGCTGTGCTGGCGCGTATAAGATTCCGCGCCCATCACCTGACTCCGCCAGTGAGTGCCGGTGGCAAAATCCCAACGAGCGTTGGCGCTGAAAAGTTCCTGATTGTAGCGCTGGTGAAGGCTAGGAGGAGTGAAAGCGGTTTGCCCCGCAACACCAGCATCCGCGTCATTGTTTCGGAGCGAGAGGCGAAGCTGGTTGGTATCGCTGAAACTGTAGCCAAAGTTTCCGGAGAGCGTGCGATTGATAAAATCGGTGTTGGGGTACTGCCCTTCGGTCTGAAGATAGGACGCGGCTCCCGAATAGTCAAAACGACCAATAAGTCCGCTGAGTTGGCCACCGCCACGGCCGGAAGAATAGCTTCCACCTTCCGAGAAAATGGAAAAGGCGGGAACAGTCGTGGTGCCGCGATGAGAGAACAGTTGAACCACGCCGGAAACCGCGTCAGTGCCGTACATAGCGCTTTCCGCCCCGCGGACGATCTCGATTTTGTCGAGGTTGTCGGCAGTGAGGATGGAAAAATCGACGGCGCCACCTGGAGGGTTGATGGAAGAACCATCAACGAGAACCTTCACAAAATTAGAATTACCGCCATTCAGAAAGAGAGAGGCAGTGCCGCCATTTGCACCAGTCCGAGAAAAAGTTACACCCGTGGAATAGGAGAGTAGATCGGGTAAGGCAACCGACTGGCGCAGATCCATTTCTTCTCGACTAATGATGGAGTTGGGAGCAGAAGACCGCTGACCCTGTATTGGTTCCGCTTGCCCGGTGACCAAGACCTGGTCGGAAAGTGGAGCCAATTCCATACGGATATTGAGGATGCGAGTTGAACCGGTGGACAGTTCGAGAGCAAGATCGCGAGGGACAAAGGGAGCGAGAGAGAATTGGATTCGATAATTACCGGGAGAAAGCGAAAGGTTGTAGGAGCCGTCAGTCGAAGAAGAAATAGCTTGGACAGGCGCACCACTTGAACCTTCCAACTGGGCCGTGATGCGAACTGCCGCAATAGCAGCGCCTGAAAGATCGGTAAGCGTTCCAGAAAGATGTGCGACGGTAGAATCGGACTGAGAGAAAACGGGCAAAACAAACAACAGGAGCAGAACAGCAGTACGAAAAATGGAGCGGATAGTTTTCATGGTTCCTCTCCTCCCTCACGCGCGGGAGTGTAAAGGTTGGCCTGTGCGGAATGGCTGGCACGGGCTGCAGACTTCGCCGGTCTCCTGGCTTAGCGGTGATGAGTTCTGCGCGGCCCATTGAAAATGAGGAACGAGGAAAACTCAAGAAGCTCGAGGCCTTCCCGTAGCGGCGTTGAGGCTACAGTGGCTGGCGAGCAGAAACCCGCTTAACAGTCGCGCGGCGGCGACGGATTTGCACCGTCTTCCCGAACACGAGGTCTGCGGTGGGTGTGGGGGGCGCGGGGCCCGCTGTGAGTTACTAAAGTCGGACGCTAAAGGCGGCCGGGTTAAGGTGAACAAGGAAACTTCTAGGTGTTAGACAAAAGCGTCACGCGTGGCCGGCCGGAAGCGGTTAGCTCAACCGAGAGCGGCGCTTGAAAGACTTGTTCGAGCAGTTCGCGCTGGTAAACACTGGCTGGCGGACCGACCCGAAGACACTTCCCCTTTTGCAGGAGCACAACCTGATCAGCAAATTCACCGGCGAGATTCAATTCGTGAGTAACAACGACCACGGTGTAGCGATTCTCTGCGGCGAGGCGACGCAAATTCACAAGTAGATCCACCTGCGCACCGATGTCGAGATGCAAAGTCGGTTCATCAAGTAAGAGAAGAAGCGGCTGCTGGGCCAAGGCGCGGGCGAGAACAATGCGCTGTTTTTCGCCGCCGGAGATCTTGTCCATCCAACGATCGCTGAGGTGAGAAGCGTTTACTTGAGCGAGCGCATTCTCCGCAATGAGGATATCCTCGGCAGATTCGAACCGAAGCGTGCGACCGTAGGGATGTCGGCCCTGCAAGACAAATTCCCAGGCGTGTGAAGGAAAGAGCAACGGGCTTTCCTGCTGAACCAGCGCGATGCGCTGAGCGCGGATCTTGGTCGGAAGCGAATGCGTGGCAAGTCCGTTCAGAAAAATGCGACCGGAGAGCGGTTCGAGGGAGCCGGAAATAAGTTTGAGTAATGTGGATTTGCCGCAGGCATTCGGACCGAGGATAGCGACGACCTCGCCGGGCTTGGCCTGAAAGCTGAGCGCTTCCAGCGTGAATAGTGGAGCCTGCGAAGGATTCGATGAATAGGCGTAGCTGACTTGCTCCACGCTGAGACGGACGTCGGAACTGGAACGCGGTTGATCGGAATCAGCGAAAGAGTTGTGGGCTAGCGGAGGTTGAAGTTGCGTGCTCATGCGAGCCTCCTGCGAAGTAAATAGATGAACAGTGGCGCGCCGGCGATTGCAGTGACAGCACCCACGGCGAGATCGGTTGGAGCAGTGATGGTCCGAGCGATGGTGTCAGCGACGACAATGGCGATTGCTCCACCAAAGGCTGAAGCGGGAATGAGCATGCGGTGGTCGGAGCCAAAAATGAGGCGCATGACGTGGGGAACGAGAAGTCCGACATAGCCGATGGCGCCACTTACTGAAACTGCGAGACCAGTCAGCACGGATGCCGCGAGATAGACGACGATACGCACGCGGCGAACGTCAACACCGAGATGCATGGCTTCTTTTTCACCTGCCAGCAAGAGGTTGAGATCTGAAGAAGTGGTGTAAATGGCGCCGGCCGCAACCACGAAACCAACTACCAAGGAGATAGAGAAGGCTCTTCGGCTGCGGAGTGGAAAGATCACCCATGAGCCAGTAGGTGGCGCCACGAAGATTGCTCCCGGCCATGCTGGACAGCATGAACATGATGATGGCAGAGAGAAAAGAGGCGGTGATAATCCCGCCAAGGAGGAGTGTGCCGCTATCGATTTGACCATCGCGGTGACCAAGAGCGTAAACGACAGTGATGGTGGCCGCGGCGCCAAGAAATGCGCCAAGAGGAGTGATGAGGCCCGCAACTTCAGGAGAGAATGAGAGATGAGTCTCGACGAAGAGAGCGAGGATTGAGCCAACAGCAGCGCCAGAAGAAATGCCGAGAACGTAGGGATCCGCGAGAGGATTGCGGAGAAGGGCTTGAAAACTGGTGCCCGCGACAGCGAGAGAAGCGCCAACGACGAGTCCAAGCAAGATGCGCGGCAGTCGAATGTTCATAACGATCATGCCGTAATCAGTGGAGATAGCGCTGGTGCGACCGAAGAGAACGCTCAGTAAGTCTTTTGCGAGTCCGTACAACGAGACCTGCACTGCGCCCATTTTGAGAGCTATAACGACCACGACGAAGAGAATCGCCGCGAGAACAGTACAACGCAGTAGTAGACGCTCGAGAGTTAACGGGCGCATGCAAGCACCGAGGAGCCAACGTCATCGAACAGGCGGTCATGAACGGGAGAGAGAGAACTATGTGAAGGGGTCATACGGTTTTGAGGGACTGCCTCTTTCTGAGTGCCGGGAGAATCCTGGAATGCCGCGGGATGCAACTGCCGGGCGAGTTCTTCGATCGCAGAAACGATGCGAGGAGCGGGGCGATTCACGGCATCGCTGATCACAGCAAAGCGCCGATTGTGCACGGAATCGAGGAGAACCCACCCCGGCTTGGCTGCGAGCGTGTCGAAATCGTGTGCGCCCGCGTCGGAATGCGTTACGGCAAAAACGAGATAGTCTGGTTGCAACCGGACAACCTCTTCGAGATTCATCTGCGGCCAGTCATGATCGGAATCAACGATGGAGTCGGCGCCGGCTTTATGCAGTGCATCGGCGATGAACGTGCCCTTGCCGATGGAAACGAGCGGCTCAGTCCAAACAATGAAGAGCACGCGAGTTCGCGGAAACGGAGACAGTCGATCTCGTAACGTTGTCAACCTGCGCTGCAGTTCATCCGCGAGGTTTTTACCGGCGTCGGGAGCGCCAAGAACTTCGGCGAGTTTTTGAGTGGAAGCGATAATCTCGTCAACCGAATGGGGATCGGTGGAATAACTGGGGATGCCGAGAGTGTCCAATGCACGCACCGTTTCTAATCGGTTGAAGCTTTTGACGACCAATACCAAATCAGGATGCAGCGAGGCAATTACTTCCAGATTCGGGTTGATACCGCCTCCGACCTTGGTCTTCTTTTGCGCATCGGAGGGGTAATCACAGTAATCGGTATCGCCGACAAGGCGATCCTGAAGGCCGAGCGAATAGACAGTTTCCGTCAAACTCGGCGCCAGAGAAATAATGCGCAAAGGAAGCAGGGGCACACGCACGGTCCGACCTGTTTCGTCGACGACTTCCCTCGTTGCGGAAGCGAGGGAGGACGTTGGCGAAAGAGACTGGGCGAACACACCGGGCGCACCCAGGAAGAACCAAACGATCAAGAGGATCGCTGCGCGCGACACCATGTTGTGCTGCATGTGAGACACAAACCTCTCCTGACGAGAGTTGCGCGAGAGGATAAAAATAAAAAAGCCCCGCGAGCATCGGGGCCGTGTTTGTCCGTGCCCCCTCTCGCGAGGGACACGCAACCTCTGCGGCTTGGGAGGGTAGCCTGGCTGACGGCGATGAAGCCGATCACAGTGGCGGGACCGCGGCCGATTTACACGGCACTTCCCCACTTCCCTAGCCTGCAAATTGAAAGAACAGTTTACGGCGCAGGGAATGGGGTGTCAACGGAATCGAATAAATTTTCACTACAGGAAATCAACGGTTTTTCCAGGTTGGCTTGCGTTTTTCGACCAGGGCGCGAACGCCTTCCTGAGAATCTTCGAGCCGATAAAGTTCGTTGAGAAAAATATTCATGGAGTTCTTGAGGCCGTCTCGCAAAGAAAGCCCCATGCCACCGAGAATAGCTTTTTTAGCCATGGTGAGGACGGGAGCGGAGTGACTGGTAACGCGCGCGATCAAATCGTTCACCGTCGATTCCAGTTGCGCTTCCGGAACCAGTCGATTGATCATGCCGAGCTCGAGAGCTTTTTCCGCAGTAACAGGCTCGCCGAGGAGGACGAGTTCGAGCGCGACTTTGGGGCCAACCAGAAAAGGAAGAATGGTAGAGGCGAGCGGTGGAAAAACGCCAATCGTGATCTCGGGTTGAGCAAAGCGCGCGCGCGGCGTAGCGATTACGAGATCGCCAAAAGCAGCCAATTCGGCGCCACCACCAATGGCGGGGCCGTTGACGACACACAGGACAGGTTTTGAGGTTTCCAGGATTCCTGCGAATACAGAATGGAATGCATCCAGCATTTGAAAGACACGCTGCGAAGTGTATTCCCCAACGTCGATGCCGCCGCAGAACACCTTGCAGGCAGAGTCAAGAACGATGAGTTTGATATCGTCGCGTTCGCCGACATAAGTGATGCCGTCAGCCATCTCACGCAACATATTTTCATTGAGCAGATTGTGTTCGGGCCGGTTGAGGGTCATGCGGGCGACCCCCTCATTCACAATAAGCTTGATGTTCTGAAAGTCCTCCGGCTTGCGTCGTTTGGGTTGAGTCGAAACCTCAACAGAATGGCGGGGTTCCACGATGAACACTCCTTAACTGGGGCAAGTTCCAAGGTCAAAACTGATGCTAGCACGCGGTTTCTGGGACAGCGGGACAGCGTAGTCCGTTGTGCGCAATGAGTCTGCTGGCCGGAATGCCACTGGAAAAGACACGAAATGGCATTCCAGGGGGGCAACGACCGAAGAATTGATTTCGTGCCATGAAAAGTTTGCGAAATTGCTATGTGGTGCGGATAGAAGGCTTTCCATTAGGTAAGCAACTGCGACTGCAGAGGCAATTTGTTAAGGACGATTGCGCGCTCTCGAAACTGAAATATGACGCGGAGATAGCAGCGCAACAGCATTCCGCTGACAACAAATGATTTTCACGAAGCAGCTACTGATGAGTACAAACATTGCCCGCAAGTTGATCGCGGGAGTTGTTGTAGCAAGACTCACACTGGCGGCAGGAACAGTAGACGACTTTCGAAAGCCAGAGAATCGAGAGAAGCTCAAGCCGATTCTGCTCTGCATAGAACCTGGGAAGTAACTTCGAAGGAATTGGTCAAACTGCATTCAGCGAAGACTGCAAACTGTCAATACGTGGCTATTCAGGCGAAGGGCGGCAGGGTAATAATCAACAACGTCACGGTGAGCAAGGCGGACGTCGAAACCAGGGATCGCGTTATTCGGATGATCGATAGCAGGCGGCAACCCCAGTGAGAGAAAAAGAAAAATTGGGCGGAAGAACCATTTGATCCGCCGGCCTGGTTTTTTATTACGTAAAGCAAAATACGGAGAGTGATTGCGAGTATCCTGAAAAGGACTTGCGAGGTGCTGACGGGGGAGTCTCTGCGATGGAGAAAAGTAACAAGGGGTCACTGCTGGTTTTCCTAGTGGTCTGTTATGGGGTCGCATTTGTTGCAAGCATACTCACAAGGCCCGAGATTGCCTCGTGGTACACACATCTGGCGAGACCAACCTGGGGGCCGCCGAACTGGTTGTTCGCGCCAGTCTGGACAGTTTTGTATGGAATGATGGCCGTGGCTGGCTGGAAGGTTTGGTGCGCGCCTGCTTCAAAATTGCGATCAGCGGCATTGTGGGTATTTGGGATACAGCTCGGGCTGAATTTCCTGTGGTCTCCGGTATTTTTTTCAATGCATAAGATTGCGGCTGGAGTCTTCGTAATTGCCAGCTTGGGAGCGTCCTTGCTTTTGTTCATCGTGTTAACGTTGGGGTTCAAGCGAGTGGCAGCATTGCTTTTTATGCCGTATTTCTTGTGGGTCACCTTTGCGGCGACTCTGAATTACACTATTTGGACGATGAATCCCAATTTCACACTCAACGCCAAGCACGCCTATAACGTCGTCGCTCTGAAGCTTAGCGAGAAGACAGACCTGCAAGGATTTCCAGAAGCGATTTCGTGGAACAAAGCCAACGCGATCTCCTTCGACCATGACTGGAAAGGTGAGAATCCAACGCCAGGAGTGGCTACCGAAGTGCGTTTGCTATGGACGCCTGAGACGCTGTTCTTGAGATTCTTCTCGAAGTACCAAACTCTGAACATTTACGCCGATGCGAGAAGCGATGGGTGGCGCGATCAGCTTTGGGATCGCGATGTCGCGGAGACATTTTTACAGCCGGATTACCAGGACCCATTAAAGTACAAGGAATTTGAAGTCGGGCCCAACGGATTCTGGATTGATCTGGATATTTCGCACGGAGCCAAAGAAGAGTTACGTAGCGGATTGAAGCGGCGTGTGGTTCTTGATGAGCGAGGGAAAACCTGGACCGCTGAGCTGGCGATTCCCATGAAAAGCCTGACGACGACATTTGATCCGGCACAAGACTGGCGAGCCAATTTTTATCGCGTGGAAGGAACGGGCGAGCCGCGATTTTACTCCGCCTGGAGTCCTACACGCACAGAGTTGCCAAATTTCCATGTCCCAGGTGCGTTTGGGACATTAAGTTTTCGTTAGATCTCAAAGCTACGAACGAGTGTCGGATGAGCTTGCGAGCCAACGCTCAAACAGCTGAGTTGCCTTCTGACCCTCCATCCGTCTTCGAACAGCGTCGAGCACGCGGCAGCGCAGCCCGCCATCTTCCCCATAGAAACCCAGCCAATAAGGAATGTGGAACCGATCGAGAATACATTCCATCTGTAACTGCGGCCGCCGCAATCGAAAGAAACCCTGCTGAAATATCACGCGCAATGCTTTTTCGCGCAAAAGTGATGCTGCTCGATCAGTAGAAAGAGAGGGGGAAATTCTATTGCGAGTTTCGACGGAAATAAAGTCGATTGGATTTAGGGCATCTGGAAATTCGTAAAGGTCGAGAGCGCCTTCAACTTGCTCCATTGCGAAATAACGAGTGTGGCGCACGCGCCCCATCTCGTATCGCAAACGATACAGGGAGAATGGCAAGTATACGGCGGCAACTCTCTGCAGTGGACCGTTCGTGAAGCTCCACAGCAGCGAGGAGAGACGCGTTGACCGTAATTCGTTAAATGCGTCCGACTCCGGGACGTTGCCGCGTAATGCAAGAACAGCCGAGGGATTATTTGGAACATTCATCGAATAATCGCAGAGTCAACGGAAATGAATCCAGAGGCCAAACACAGTAAGCACGAGCAGTGCGCTAAATGCGAGATTCATTATGCGTTCTCGAGAGGTCTCTCTCGTTAGATGAGGAGCATCGGCTGGAATTGTCTCCAACTTGTCGTCGACAGTGGCAAATGTGAGCCCTGCAATTCGTTTGCGAGCTGGAGCTGGATAGAGGTGGGAAACGCCAACGAGAACAAAAGCGCAGACGACAAACATGAGAATAGCGTAGTGCAGGAAATTCATGTCGATGAGCCAACGGAGGGCTTTGGATTGAAACTGATGCGTTTTGTCGAGGACTTCCGCCGCAAAGCGGGCGGCTCCAAGAACGAACCCAACCAACAAAGAAGTAATAGCTCCCTCGCCGTTCAACCGCGGCCACAAGATTCCAAATATGAAGCAGACTGCAATTGGAGGACTGATATAGGCCTGCACGCTCTGCAGGTAGAGCCAAAGCTGGTTGTTCAGGGATTGGATAAAGGGAACCCACAGAATTCCAAGTACAACCATGATGACAGTGGCGATCCGGCCGAAAAATACAAGTTGCGCTTCCGTTGCAGTCAGGGCGGAATTTTTTGTAGAAATCGAGGGTGACCATCGTGGAAGCGGAGTTGAAGACGGAACTCATCGCTCCCATCAGGGCAGCCAAGAGGGCTGCGACCATCAGGCCGACCAATCCGACGGGGAGCAGATTCACGATCATCAGGGGATAGGCGCTGTTGCTATTGGTGATTTGG
This sequence comes from Candidatus Acidiferrales bacterium, assembly GCA_963782755.1. Classification (GTDB taxonomy): domain Bacteria; phylum Acidobacteriota; class Terriglobia; order Acidiferrales; family UBA7541; genus Acidiferrum. Next base: position 110,133 of record CAWAKR010000015.1, on the reverse strand, counting down.
CCCTCGACCACCGGAAACATCTGGGGAAAGAGAGCAAAGGCCATCATGCCAGGAAGCACGAGAATGAAAACGGGCAACACTTTCAGAAAACCGGCCAAGATTGTGCCGGCTTTGGCATGGGCTTCATCTTTGGCGGAAAGTACGCGTTGTACGATCATCTGATCAGTGCACCAATACCAAATCCCAACCAGAGGCGCACCAAAAATAATGCCAGTCCAGGGAAAATTGGGATCGGTAACCGGCTTGAACATATGAAAGTACGCCGGAGGGAGAAGCGCGCGCAGGCCTGTAAAGCCACCAACTTTTTCGAGGCCGATGACGGTCAAAACGATGGCACCAGCCAGTAGGATGAGAGTCTGGACGAGGTCTGTGTAGATTACGGCGGCCAAACCGCCTGCAACGGTGTAAACGCCTGTGGCAATAACGAGAATAATGGCAGCGGTCATGGGCCTCCAACCCAGAACACTTTCCGCAATGATTGCGCCTGCGTAGAGGTGAACAGAGATCTTCGTGAAAATGTAAGCGATGATGGAAATGCTGGCGAGATAGGTGGCACAATTTCGATTGAATCGACGCTCGAGAAACTCCGGCATGGTGAAGACGTTGGAGCGAAGGTAGAAAGGGACAAATACCCAACCAAGCAGAAGCAGGATGAGAGAAGCCTGCCACTCAAAGTGGCCGGGAGCCAGACCGACTGCAGCGCCAGAACCGGCAAGACCGATGAAATGTTCGGTGGAAATATTCGACACGAAGAGCGAAGTGCCGATCGCAAACCAACCAATACTGCGCCCCGCAAGAAAGTAGTCTTCGGATGTGCGTTCCTTGCGAGAAAAGTAGAAACCGATTCCGAAAACGATGAGAAAATAGATGCCGATAATGACGAGATCGATAGGAGCCAGGGTGCGGTGAGTGGCTGCAAGACCAGCGGCAAAAAGCAAACGTGCCTCCAGAGAGCGCTCGGTGGTGTTTGGACAACGGCGCAGTGTCCGGCGAAGTCTATACCAGGGGCGGAGAACGCTCAATGGCTGGAGAAAACAGGCGCATTTAGGCAGGACTGGGGTTGGGGTCGTGGTTTTTCCTTACCGAGGCACCTTGGGGAAATTGAATGGAAAGAAAGGAAGATATACTCTCACCTTGTGTATCCGTCCCGTATAGTTGGATGTCTAGTAGAATGCAGAGAATACATCGTCGACTGTCGTGACTCATATAAGGTCAGAGAATAGGGAGGGACCTGTGAAACAATTAAGGATTCTTTTTGCCGCAATTGCGCTCCTGGGGATAACACTGATGGCTGCTGAGAAAACAGTCTACGACTTTACGTTGAATTCGATTGATGGACAGGCCACATCACTTTCCACGTTTAAGGGGAAGGTAGTGTTGCTGGTGAATGTGGCTAGTCGCTGCGGCTATACGCCGCAATACGCCGCGTTGGAATCGCTCTACGAGAAGTACAAGGATCGTGGCTTTGTGATCGTAGGAATCCCAGCAAACAATTTTGGAGCGCAGGAGCCTGGCTCGAATCAGGAAATCAAGACGTTCTGCACGTCGAAATATCACGTGACTTTTCCGATGATGGCAAAAGTTTCCGTCAAAGGGAGTGACATCACACCTCTATATCAATTCTTGACGGACAAAACGGCCAATCCCGACACTGGCGGGGAGATCGGATGGAATTTTACAAAGTTCCTAGTCGACGGAAGTGGAAAAGTGGCAGCTCGATTTGATTCGGCGGTGGAGCCGGATGCACCGCAGGTTTCTGCGGCGATTGAAAAGGCACTGGCGAACCGGAAACCGTAGCTCTCTCGAAGATCACGGCAACGAAGCGGTGCAGGCGCACATTCATCTGAGCAAGTGATTGACTGCCGCGGTTGCGCAGCTGAATTCTATCCTGTGTTCGCACCGCACAAGTCTTATGTCAATTCTCTCCATACTAAATGTCTTCAAAGAATATTTGACCGACGGGCAACGTGTGCCCGCGCTCGCTGGTGTGAGCCTGGATGTTGAAGGAGGGGAGTTTGTCGCGCTGGTCGGGCGAAGCGGCTGTGGGAAGTCAACACTTCTGAATCTGGCAGGAGCGATGGATTTTCCAAGTGGTGGCGTGGTGCGAATTGATGGGGATACAACGTCGGAGCTTGGAGAGGCAGAACTAACGGAGCTACGAAGAGAAAAAGTGGGATTTGTTTTTCAGTCTTTCCAACTGCTTCATACCTTGACTGTACTGGAGAACGTCGAACTGCCGCTTTTGCTTGCCGGAAAAACTCAGGCGCGCCAAGCGGCTCACGAACGATTACGCTGGGTGGAACTTGACGGACTTGGTGATCGGTTGCCGCATCAATTGTCAGGGGGACAGATGCAGCGGGTGGCGATTGCACGCGCGCTGGTGCATTCACCTCGTATCCTGCTTGCCGATGAGCCGACAGGTAATCTGGATACGACGACGGGCGGCGTGATCCTGCAATTAATGCAGCGGCTGACGCGAGAACAGAAAACAGCGACGATTATGGCGACGCACAGCCTGGAAGCCGCGAGCGTTTGTGACACGATGGTGAAGATGCGCGATGGAAAAATCGAAGAGATTACTCGGCGCTAACATGTCTCGATTTCCCCTCTTTTATCGCCTGATGGTGAGGCCCCTGTTTCGGGAACAGGTTCGACTGGCACTTATGGTGCTTGCTGTCGCCTTGGGAGTGGCGGTTGTGCTAGCCATCGAACTTGCTGGAAATGCCGCCGCGGGGTCGTTTCACAGTTCGATGGAAACACTTGCGGGCGACAACGATCTGGAGATCGTGGCTTCGGGGGGATTGCCGGAAAACCTTTTTGGAACGCTTGTAACGAAACCCTATCCCCTGCGCCTTTCACCGCGGGTAGAGGACTACGCGGTGGTTGTGGAAACGAAGCAGACTCTGCCACTGATCGGAGTCGATTTCATCGCGGAAGGCAGCCGGTACAGCAGCCAAAGTTCAACTGCAGCCCATGATTCCAAACCGAAGGATTCCATCGAAGAGTCACTAAGCCAGCTCGAAGAGCCGACGAGCATCTGGGTTGGCAGCAGCCTGAAGAAGAAATCAGGCGACATGCTCGAATTGCAAATAAATGATCAGGTGATTTTCGGCGAGGTTCGCGGCGTGTATCCGGATTCCGGTGGAGCGAAAGCGCAATCGTGATGGATATTGCAGGGGCGCAACGTGCACTGAATCGATTTGGACGACATTGATCGCGTGCTGGTGAAGCTGCCGAGGGAAGCCGACCTTGACGAGTGGCAGAAACGGATTCAGGGGATGGTGCCCGCAGGAGTGCAGGTTCGCACTCAGGGAACTGGGACGGATGAAAACCGAAAGATGCTGGCGGCATTTCGCTGGAATCTGCGGCTGCTGAGTTACATCGCGCTAGTGGTTGGCGCGTTCCTTATTTTCAACACAATTTCGGTTTCCGTGGTGCGGCGGCGGCATGAAATCGGAATCGTTCGGGCTTTGGGAGCCACGCAAGGAATGGTGCTGACGGCATTTCTGGGTGAAGCGGCGTGTCTGGGATTGGCAGGAGCGCTGTTTGGACTGCCGCTTGGAAGAGTGATGGCGGTTGGAGCAGTGAAATTAATGGCGCTCACGGTAGAAGCGCTGTATGTGAGCAGCCGGCCGGGGCCGATTGCGCTGACCCCTTGGACAGTAGCACTAGCCCTGGTGATTGGCATTGGTGTGGCCATGGTATCGGCCATTTCGCCCGCGCGGGAGGCGATGCAAGTTTCTCCCGTGGATGCGATGGCACGGGGCCGGCGCGAATACAGTGCGAGGACACATAAAGAGCGTGATCTGCTAATTGCGCTGCTGCTGGCGGTGGCAGCGACAGCAGCGGCAAAAATGCCCGCGGTTGCTGGCAAACCGCTATTCGGATACCTGGCTACGATCCTGCTGATAGCGGCATCGGCGTTTGCCATTCCTGCCCTGGTAAATTTCATTTCGTTAACGACTGCAAAGTTGCTGGGTAAATTGCTGGGCGTGGAAGGACTGCTGGCTTCGCGCAGCCTTGCTGGATCTCTGCGGCGGACGTCCGTGCTGGTGGGAGCACTCTCCACGGCCATCGCCATGATGGTTTCCGTAGGAATCATGGTGGGAAGTTTTCGGCAGACAGTGGTGGTGTGGATGAACGATCAGCTTCCGGCAGATCTATATTTGCGCCCTGCAGGCAATCCTGCGGCGGACCGGCATCCCACACTCGCGTTGGCGTTGACGGAGAAGGTTGCAGGGATCGAGGGGGTGGCAGCGGTCGATCGCTTGCGTGCGTATGAAATCAATTACGACGGAACGCCCGCAACGCTGGCGTCCGTGGATTTGCGGGTGTTGCATTCGTACCGCAACTCTGATTTCTTCTCTGGCCGCACTACGGAGCAAGTGTTGGCTGAACTTCGCGGCGCGAACGCCGTGATCGTAAGCGAGCCGTTCACCTACAAGCATCACGTGACAACGGGCGACACCATCACGCTGGCGTTGGGGGAGTCTCGCGCCAATTTCAAGATTGTGGATGTGTATTACGACTATGCCAGCGAACGCGGATATGTCCTGATGGACCGGAACACAATGTTGCGCTATCTACCTGACCCTGCGGCATCGAACCTCGCGGTTTTTGTCGCGCCAAACGCAAACGTCGAAGCCGTTCGGAAGAAAATCGTAGAAGCAGCCGCTGGAAACCACGTCTTGATTTTTTCCGATCGAGATCTGAGGACGGAGGCGATCCGTATTTTTGATCGAACATTCGCCATCACATATGCCCTGGAAGCAGTGGCTGTGGTGGTGGCGGTGATGGGAATTGCCGGGGCGCTGCTGGCATTGGTGATCGATCGTCGCCGGGAACTGGGCTTGCTGCGATTCCTGGGAGCATCCAGCCACCAGATTCGAAAACTGATTCTGGTGGAGGCGGGACTACTGGGGCTACTGGCAAATCTGGCCGGGTTTGTCCTCGGATATTTTTTGTCATTGATTTTGGTATTCGTGATCAATAAACAGTCCTTTGGATGGACGCTTCGCTTTCACTGGCCAGTGGCGGTACTGCTGGGCGCGCTGTCTGTTATTTACGTTGCAACCCTTATTTCTGGATTGTATCCCGCACGTGTAGCGGTTGGACTGAACCCTCTTGAGGCTGTACATGAGGATTAGGGCGCTAGCATGGATCTCGTTATTCGTTTTCTTGCCATCAGCCAGGGCTCAATACAAAACGGCGTTGCCTGGATACCGATTTGAATTCCCGAGAGATCATTTCAATCACCCGGAGTTCCAGACAGAATGGTGGTATTTCACCGGGAATCTGATGGCCGCGGACGGTCATCGATTTGGATTTGAGCTGACGTTTTTCCGCGAAGGAGTAAGTCGGGACACCAAGCGAAGCGCTGCATGGGATATTCAGGATATTTATCTGGCGCATCTGGCCTTGAGCGACCTCGATGGGAAAACGTTTTATCACACGGAGCGAACAAACCGAGCGGGGCCGGGTATTGCGGGGGTAAACGGGAAAACGCAAATAATCTGGAATGGAAATTGGAATGTATCGTGGACTGGTGAAGATCAACGGCTTCAGGCGATCGACGAGCGATTCCAAATCTCGTTGTTGCTACACCCTGAAAAGCCCCCGGTGATCCAGGGAGAAAATGGAGTCAGCCAGAAGGCAGAAGGCCCCGGACACGCGTCACACTACATTTCATTCACGAGATTAAAGGCAACGGGGACCATCGAACTAGGTAACAAAGCGTACGAACGTGGACGGTTTGACCTGGATGGACCACGAGTTTTTTACGCATCAACTGGAATCCAATCAGGCGGGCTGGGATTGGCTCAGCATTCAACTGGCCGACAATACTGAGTTAATGCTCTATCAGATAAGACGCAAGGATGGCTCCGTTGATCCCTTTTCTTCCGGCACTTATATAGATGAGCGAGGCAAATCAATAGCTCTTCGCGGGTCAGAATTTGTTCTGACCCCACTGGGTGAAAGCTGGAAGAGTTCTGTGACATCGGCAAATTATCCGATTCGATGGAAAATCTCCGTTCCGAAATTAGGGATTGATCTGGAAGCTAAGACGGATTTGAAATCACAGGAGATTCCTGGACAAACCAAGATTGCGCCGAGTTACTGGGAAGGAGCGATGGACCTGAGCGGTCATCGCGGAGCAAGCAAGGTTGCAGGTGTGGGATACCTGGAAATGACGGGATACGATCATCCGATCGAGATGGGGCCCTGATCGTGTAATGTTAGCCGCTGATAATGCTTTCGAGCGCGGCCTTGTTCTTGATGACCAGGGTCGAACCCATCACTTGAAGCAACTGCTTCTTGCGGAAATCGGCGAGAAGGCGAGTCACCGTTTCGCGTGAAGAGCCGATCATCTGCGCGATCTCTTCGTGGGTGAGTGTCAGCTTAATGCGAATCTGCCCCTTCTCTTCAGGGTAGTTGGCAGCCCACTCCAGAAGAAAACGCGCCAATTTTTCTCCAGCGGAATGAGACAACCCGATGGTACGCATTTCGGAGACGGCAGCGTGGTAGGTTTCGCCAAGCTGCTGGGCAACACGAAGAGCCGCTTCGCCATTCTCCTTAAGAAAATTTAAGAACTCGTTACGAGAGATAAAATTGGCCTGAGCGGGCTCAATCACATCGGCGGTGAGCTCGTAACATGTCCCTGTGACGGTCGCCGGCAAACCGAGAACTTCTCCCGGCTCCGAAATTCGCAGGATCAGGGTCTTGCCGTCAGCGGAGGAGGTCGATAGCTTGACGCGCCCACTACACAGGATAAATACGCCGCGAGCGGGTTGTCCCTCGACAAACAGGGTGGCTCCTTTAGGATAGGAAGCAGAAGAAGTGATGGATGACAATGCCTTTACGGCAGGTTCGGGGAGGTTGCAGAACAGGCGTTCCTCGCGATGGGGGCAGGCCAGACAGTTTTCGATGATTTCCAAGCCGTAGGGAGAGCGCGTGGAATTGCTGTCATGGGGAAGAATGCCTTCCCCGCGGGTTACAAATTGAAACCGATTGCCGTTGCGGCGCCAGTCAGAGAGCATCTGTATCACCTATAGCTGTGACGTTAATAACGTATATCTAGGCGGGGTACCCGTGATTCGCGTCACGAGTCACCGTGATACAGGTCACGGTGACCTGGCTCACCGCGACCAACACTTATGTTGGGGTAATGTCTATGCGTGCCACCCATGAGTTGGCTGGACTATTAAGGGCTGAACTCTCCTTTCTCGAAAAAGGGGGATATCGCGGAAGCTCGCGCAATCCCTGGCGACCGAATTTTGTGTTTGAGGATTCACCGACCTGCATTAATTTTCAGAATAACTCACGGCCAAAACCATGTTCGGAATGTGCCCTAATAGCGTTTGTGCCTGAGCATCGGCGAGTGCTGAATTTTCCGTGCAGACACATTCCACTGACATCGTTAGGAGAAACGGTAAGTTCGTTTTATGAATGTGGGACGCAAGAAGAATTGGAAGCGGCGCTGGGGAAATGGCTGCGAGAAAACATTCAACTTTTGGAAGAAGAGCCCAAGCGCAGGACACAAACAGCCTGAACGATTGACCTTTGAAACTGTTCCGGTAGCAACAACCATCCAGTCGAGAACCGCAAATTCAGTGTTTATTTCCCTGCCCGTAGTAAGCCGTGCTCCCATGCTTGCGAAAAAAATGTTTTTCGTGGAGTACTCTTTCAAGAGGTTTTGCTTTCGGATTTGCGGTAACGGTCTGTAATGCCATCACGGCGATTTCTTCCACGATGACTGCGTTGTGAGCAGCGTCGGCCGGTGTCTCTCCCCAACAGAATGGCGCGTGCCCAGCAACTAGAACGCCTGGCGTGTGGAGAGGATCGCGTTTGCCGATTGCACGGATGATTGCCAGACCGGTGTTGAGTTCGTAGTCTTCGCGAATCTCGGCTGGATTCATTGCCTTTGTAACCGGGATTGAGCCGTGAAAGTAGTCGGCGTGGGTAGTTCCAAAACAGGGGATCTCGCGTCGCGCTTGAGCCCAGGATGTGGCCGCACGCGAATGGGTATGAGCAACTCCACCAATAGTGTTAAAGGATTTATAGAGAATTAGATGCGTTGGCAAGTCGGATGAAGGGCGGAGAGAACCTTCGACGATTGTGCCCTCGAGAGTCACCACCACCAGATCTTGGGGCTTCATGCTCTCGTACGGGACGCCGCTGGGCTTGATGACAACCAAACCTTCGTCACGTGCTATGCCACTGGCATTGCCGAATGTGTAGAGCACTAAACCACGGCGGACAAGTTCAAGATTCGCTTCGAGTACTTCTTCACGCAACGATTGCAGTTTCATGCGTTTCCTCTTGCAGTGGCAGCTATCTGACGGAGTCTCGGGAGGATTTGCCCCACGGCAATGGGCGCGGCATCCTGTTTGCCGAAACCGAAATACAGTTCGCGGTAGAACGCAAAAAGCTCCTCATACACTTTTGCAGAGCGCGGATCGGGTTGGACAACACGATATTTCGGGCACAGCGCATCCTGTGCTTTTTCGATGGTGGGGAACGCACCGGCGGCCATGGCCGCGAAAATCGCGGAGCCGAGGCTGGTGACGTCCGATTGAGGAATCAACACCGGCTTGTTCAATACATTTGCATAAACCTGATTCAGAACATTGTTCTTTTGTGGAATGCCACCTGCGTTGATCACGCGATGAATGGGTACGCCATTTTCTTCCATTCTTTCCAGAATGACACGGGTGTGGAACGCGGTGCCTTCGATGGCGGCGAATAACTCATCCTGCCCAGTATGCGTGAGATGCCAACCGAGCGTGATTCCTCCGAGTTCAGGATTTACAAGCACGGTGCGGTCGCCATTGTCCCAGGTCAGGCGGAGCAATCCAGTTTGACCGGCTTTGAACTCTTCCAAGCCCTCGGAAAGCTCAATGATGGATTTTCCAGCACGCCTGGAGATAGCTTCGAAAATATCGCCAGTAGCGGAAAGACCAGCTTCTACGCCAGTTTTTAGAGGATGGACGGAGCCATGAACAACTCCGCAGACGCCCGGAATGAGCCGCGTGTCGTCACTCATGGCAATGATGCAGGTAGAGGTCCCGACAACATTAACGACATCACCGGTCCGTGCGCCTGCGCCAATTGCGTCCCAATGCGCGTCGAATGCGCCAACGGGGATGGGAATACCCTCTCGAAGGCCGAGTCTCTTGGCCCATTCGGAGCTTAGCTGCCCGGCAATTTTGTCGCTGGTCTGGTATTTCCCCTCGAGCTTAGCGCGAACGCCTTTCAGCAGTGGATCAACGGAAACGAGGAATTCTTCCGGGGGAAGGCCGCCAAGTTTTGCGTTCCAAAGCCACTTATGCCCCATGGCGCAGATGGAGCGGGAGACATCGGCCGCGTTGGTATAACCGCAGAGGACCCCAGCTACCATGTCGCAATGTTCGAAGGCAGTGACAAATTTGTCGTGCTTGTCGGGATTGTTGCGGAGCCAGTGGAGTAACTTGGAGAAGCCCCACTCCGAGGAGTAAGTGCCGCCACACCACTGGATAGCTTCGAGTCCCGTGCGATGGGCAGTTTGGGTGATGAGCGCAGCTTCACGCCAAGCGCGATGATCGCACCACAGATAATATTCGCTGAGCGGCTGGAGATTCTCGCCGACCGGAATGACGCTGGAGCCGGTTGTGTCTATGGCTAGTGCGGCGATCTGGTCTCCGTGCACTTTTGCAGTTTCGAGGGCCCGGCGCGTGGCCTCCGCTAAGGCACGCATATGGTCGTCGTGGCTTTGCGTGGCCAAATCGGGGTCCGCCTTGGTTCGATGCAAAGGGTATTCGGCGGTTCCAGAGCCGAGGCGTCCGGCTTGAGTGTCAACCAACGTTACGCGGACGCTGAGCGTTCCAAAATCCACACCTGCTACGATCGGCATGATTCCTGTCCCTCTCTAGTCAGGAACAGTTAAGCAGAATGGGCGTACATTTCCCAGCCCAAGTAGCGGGAGGCAGCTTCATGGACCACAGGAGCCACGCTCGAGAAATTAGCGGCGACGTGATGTTCAAAGCCATTTTCGCAGATGTAGTGGAGCAATTTTTGCAGACCGGGAATCTCCACAACACCAGCTCCACCGAATGTGTTCAGCGGATCGTCGGTAAAGTGACCACTTCCGGAATATCCGCGGATCCTGCCAGCAGCATCATCCGTGGAGAAACGCACAAAACTCATAGCCCCCGCTTTTACCTGTCCAACGCATGTTCCAAATGTATTTTCCTTGCCCACTGTTCCAGCAATGATTTCCTGGAAGTCCATTCGAACATCCTTGAAGAAATGTTTCGGCAAGTTGCTGCAGTGAAAGCAAACAGCCTTGTTGGGATCATCGCCATAATTGTTGTTCCAATCGAGCAAAGCGCTGGGTGTTTCGGAAGCGAGTTGGAGCGCATGCATTCCCAGAACGCCACAAACATCCACTTCGCAGGCGCTGGAAAGCAGTGAATCGCTCATCATGCTCATCACGGTACAGGGGACGACACCGAGGTTTTCTTCCATGGAAGTCCAGCACTGGACGGCGCTGATTTGCACGTCGGCGGCTTTCATCCACTGGTCAATGACCGCACCGAGCTTGGCCATTTTCATTAATGCCGGCTGAGGAACATTCGCCGTGGTGACATAGCGCTGAATCAACTGAAGTTTCTGAACCGCAGCGTCGTCGGTATCTTTCATCCGGCTAATGCGCCCCAACACTTCGGAAAGGTCTAAAGTCTCCGTGGAAATTCCACTGGCCTCCAAAAGCTTCTCACTGTAACGAACGGTATTGAAGGCGGTGGGGCGAGCGCCGATAGCACCGATACGAAGATTGCGCAGTCCCTTGACAACGCGACAAACGCCCGAAAACCATTCCAGATCTTTAGCGAATTCTGGGGAATCCGGGCTTTCGGTGTGCAGCGCGGTTAGTGAATACGGAATCCCATATTGACGCAAATTATTGCAAGCAGACATTTTCCCGCAGAAACTGTCGCGGCGATGGGTGATCAACATTTTGCCCGGAGTGTCGGGAGTGGCCTGGACGAGAACGGGAACGCGAAGTCCGGCGAGCCGGAGGGTGTCGGCGATGGCGCGTTCGTCGCCAAAGTTGGGAAGAGTGACGATGACGCCGTCAATTTCCTTTGCTTTGGAGCGGAACAACTCCGCGCAGCGCTTGGCTTCTTCGTAGGTTTCGATGGCTCCGTGCTTGCTTTGCTCTGGTGTGAGGGCCACAACATCGATGCCGACCTTCTGCAGGATTTGGATCATTTCGTCGCGGCCCGATTTCGCCAAATGGTCAGGGAAAAATCCACGGTTGCCAACAATCAAGCCCATGGTCATTTTTTTCTTAGTCACTATGCTCTCCATATTCCTGGGATTTCATTCGTCGGAAGCAAGAATGATCAAAGCCAAACCGCTGTCCGGCGAAAAGTCGATTTTCGAAATGGACTAACCGCTCCGGGACTGTTCCGATTTCCGTTTCATCACTTCCCTATTCCACGCCGTGCGCTTCCAGACGTCATTTTCAATCTCACCCCTGTCAGTTTTATTAGGGTAGCGATTCGGCATACTGTGACAGCCGAGACCGATTGATTGGGGGCAAAGGTAGCTCGAAAGGCGACGGGAAGAGCCTACATAAACTAGCGAACTGTGGGCAGTGAACCACGAGACGAACAATAACATGTTGAATGCGTTTCCGTAAACGCTTACGATGACCTCGAATTGCGGGTGGAGCCCCAGTCCCGCCACTGCTGGGACAAGCCCCCGATGGAGGAAGCTCCGAATGCCAGGCATGTGTTGCCGTTGGATTCTTGTCGAAGCCGAACGAAAGCTGATGACAGAGCGGGAACTGGCCCTGACCGCCTGAGAATGGGACGACAGATTGCGAACGAGGGAAACTCGATGCCAACTATCCTGAGATTTACTGCTGTGGTTTGGATTTTGTGCGTACCGCTTTTGGGCCAACAATCGATACCGCGATACAAGGATTCGAGGTTATCCATTGAAGACCGTGTCGCCGACCTTCTGTCGAGGATGTCACTGGAAGAAAAGGTGGGACAACTCACGGGAGGACGGGACGGTGAACAGGGTCTGATCGATACGACGGGCAAGCTCCCTTACAAGACCGCGGAAGAACTGTTCAAAGAGATGTACAACGTGGATACCAAGATGGGACCACGCGAACGCGCGGTTGCCCACAACGCACTCCAACGCTACCACATGGAAAAAACAAGACTGGGAATTCCTGAAATATTTTTTGGCGAAGCGCTGCATGGGTTCATGGCGTATGGCAGCACCAGTTTTCCTCAGGCGATTGGACTGGCCAGTACGTGGGACCCTGCGTTGGTGAAGAAGGTATTCTCTGCTGCGTCCGATGAGATGTCGGCGTCAGGAGTGAATCAGGCCTTCACTCCGGTTCTGGATCTTGCGCGCGATCCACGGTGGGGCAGGACGGAAGAAACTTATGGAGAAGATCCGTACCTTGGTTCGCGAATCGGGGTTGCGGCAGTGGAAGGATTGCAGGGCGATGATTTTCTGATTGACCGTCATCACGTGATGGCGACGGTAAAACACTTCACAGCGCATGGCCAGCCGGAAAGCGGGACAAACGCGGCACCAGCCAATTTTTCGGAGCGCGTACTTCGCGAATCTTATCTGTACGGGTTCGAAGCGGCAATCCGAGAGGGGCGGGCCGGCAGCGTGATGGCTTCGTATAACGAGATTGATGGCGTGCCATCCCACGTGAATCACTGGCTTCTCGACAAGGTTTTGAGGCAAGAGTGGAGTTTCCCTGGTTATGTGACATCTGATGGGGACGGTTTGCAAATGCTTTACCTGGTGCACGGGGTGGCTGCGGACAAGGAGGAAGCGGCACGAAAAGCCCTCGCTGCCGGTGTGGACTACGACTTGTCAGATGGCTCTGTATTCCGCACTTTGGTGGAACAGGTGAGGGCCGGTATCGTGCCGGAGTCGGAAGTGGATCGGGCAGCGGGTCGCGTGTTAGCGGCCAAATTCCGTTTGGGACTGTTCGATAGCCCATATGTCGATCCGGAATACGCCGCGAAAACGACGAACAGTTTGGAGCATCAGAAACTATCGGAGAAAGCGGCCGAGGAGACAATCGTGCTCCTCAAGAACGATGGCAACTTGTTGCCGTTGGACGCGAAAAAGATGAAAACGATCGCGGTCATCGGACCAAATGCCAAGGATGTACATCTCGGCGGTTATTCGAGAGATCCGGGACGCGGCGTGAGTGTGCTGGACGGGATTCAAACTCGCTCAGGCTCTTCAACAACAATTCTTTTCTCCGAAGGATGCAAGATAACGACTGGGAAGCAGGGATGGGACGGCTGGTATGAAAATGACACGAAACTGGCGGATCCCAAGGAACAACAATTAAGCATTAAGGAGGCAGTCGCAACGGCAAAAAAAGCGGACGTGGCCGTCGTCGTTGTCGGAGAAACGGAAAGTACAAATCGAGAAGCTTGGTCGGAAAATCACCTCGGCGATCGGGACTCTCTCGATTTGTTGGGTGCTCAGGATCAACTGGTCCAAGCGGTCATAGAGACTGGTGTACCTACCGTTGTAATTTTGATCAATGGTCGGCCTCTCTCAATCAATTACGTAGCGCAGCATGCCCCGGCAATTGTGGAGGGATGGTACGTTGGGCAGGAAGGCGGGACGGCGCTGGCACGGGTCCTTTTTGGTGATGTAAATCCCGGTGGCAAACTTCCGATTACCTTCCCACGCTCCGTCGGGCAATTGCCAGATTTTTACAATCACAAACCTTCGCGCAACCGAAGTTATATTTTTACCTCACGGGAACCACTGTTCGCGTTTGGACACGGTCTGAGCTATACGACATTTCGTTTCGATAATCTGCGCGTAGAACCTTCGACGATTGCACAGGGCGGAAGCGCAAAAGTGAGCGTCGAGGTAACCAATACTGGAGATCGCGAAGGAGATGAAGTGGCGCAACTTTACATTCACCAGAAGATAAGCTCAGTGACGCGACCAGTACTTGAACTTCGCGGGTTCGAACGCATTCATCTTCACCCTGGACAGAAGACTACCGTCAACTTTGAATTGACACCAGATAAACTGGCAGTTCTGGATGATGCAATGAGACCGGTAGTTGAGCCGGGAACATTCGACATTTTTGTTGGGAGCAGTTCGGTACACACTCAGACCGGGCAACTGCAAGTTATACAAAAATAAAGTGCTAAACAATCTTCCGGGATATGTGTAGGGGGCGGTCTCGGTTGACAAGGTGTGGGAAGTGTTTTTAAATGAGCACCGTAATCGCTTACGCTTGCACTGTCCTGCAAGGGAGTGCGTCTCTTCTAAGCGGTTCGACAAGAATGAAACATGCCCCAGTTTGGGGGTACTAAATTGAAGAAAAAAGTAGCCACACTCCTCGACCTTGCTGAGGCACTTGGAATTTCCACGGGTACAGTCCATCGGGCGCTGCACAATCACCCCGATGTCAACGCCCTTACAAAGACCCGTGTTTTGCAGATGGCCAAGACCATGCATTATCGGCCGAACGTCGCGGCGCGAAATCTGGCCCGGCGGCGACATCTGAGAATCTCTGTAAATACCCTGAAAGGGACGACGTCCTTCTGGGAAGAAGTGCGGGCGGGCATTCAGAATGAAGCGGAAATCCATAACACTGGCGGAACAGAAATCGAGTTTCGGACTTACCCGAGTTTGGGGGAAGGCGAAGCGGAGGCCTTTGAGGACGCGTTGGTGTCAAAAGTAAACGGGATCATCACCTTTCCCAGCAGGCCGCAGCAGATGGGCAATTGGATGAGACGGGCGGTGAAAGCTCAGATCCCCGTCGTGTGCGTGGCTACAGACGCGCCAAACACGGGCAGGCTCGCGGTGGTTTCGATTGACACGATGGTTAGCGGCTCCCTGGCTGCCGATTTACTCGGACGCATATTGCGCGGTGAAGGAAAAGTAGCCGTAACTCTCAGCGATTTAGCAATCAATGAGCATGCCGAGAAATCCAATACGTTTGCCGAGACACTGCAGAAATTCCACCCGGGGATACGCGTAGTTGAGATTATCGAAGATCATGATATCGAAACGGAAGCGTACGACAAGTGTCGGGCGCTGTTTGAAGCTCATTCAGATTTGGCTGGCATCTACGTGGCCACAGAAGCATCGATTCCGGTATTGAATGCAGCGCGGGATGCAGGAATTCTATCCAGGCTCAGCATCATTACAACTGACCTGTTTCCGGAGTTGATCACGCACATTGAAAGCGGCGATGTCATCGGAACAATCGATCAGAGGCCTTACACACAAGGAAGGCTGGCCTTTCGCGTACTTCACCAGTTCCTTGTTGAAGGCTCATGCCCCAGCTATCAGGTGCTGCTATCGCCTCACGTTGTCATGCGAGGGAATCTCGATTTTTTCCAGCGACATCAATCGCTGGGTTCCGTGATCGAGAGCGGCCAGGACGAGTTCATTGATTCGGCTGACTTGGAAGGTTATTCGCTGGGATAACGCCGAATAGGTAGCTCAGACGGGATTGATAGCACACGCGCACGTCTGATGGGAGGCTTTATTCATATCCTCGGCATTGATGTTGGCACGGGTGGAACACGCGCAATCATCTTGAATGAAGCTGGCCGGATATTGGGTTCCGGCACGGAAGAGCATGTGCCGTTTGCCAGTCCAAGACCGGGATGGGCGGAGCAAGATCCGCGGGACTGGTGGCGCGCCGCGGCGATTGCGGTACGCAAAGCTATCCAAGTTTCGGGAGTGGCGGCAGAGTCCATAGCCTGCGTTGGATTCTCAGGGCAAATGCACGGAGCGGTTCTGCTTGACGAACACAACGAAGTCATCCGTCCAGCCTTGATCTGGTGCGATCAGAGGACCGAGGCACAATCCAAATATCTGGAAAATTTGTTTGGACTGGAAACGCTCATTGGGCTTACCTGCAACCCGCCACTGACCAATTTCACACTGACAAAACTTGTGTGGGTACAACAGAACGAGCCTGAGAATTGGGCGCGAGTGCGCAAGGTAATGCTGCCAAAAGACTACGTGCGGCTGCGATTAACCGGTGAATCGGCGATCGACGTTGCCGATGCATCGGGAACGTTGCTACTAGACGTAGCTAAGCGGGAGTGGTCGCGGGAAGTCTTGTCGAAAACGGGTATCGACGTGAAGCTCTTGCCGAAGCTTTTTGAGTCGCAGGAAGTTTGTGGCGCGATCAATGACGAAGGGGCGAAAGCCACGGGATTGAAACGCGGCACGCCAGTTGTGGCAGGTGCAGGTGACCAAGCAGCGGGCGCCGTGGGCATTGGAATCACGCGGCCGGGTGTTGTGAGCGCCACGATCGGAACTTCCGGAGTAGTATTCGCGGCCACAGATCGACCGGCACTGGATCCCAAGGGGCGTTTGCATACGTTTTGTCACGCGGTACCGGGGCGCTGGCACCTCATGGGGGTAACGCAAGCGGCGGGATTGTCGTTGCGATGGTTCCGCGACAATTTTGGATCTGGCAAAGACGATGGGCGCGACCCATATGAACGGTTGTCCGATGAAGCGGCCAGCGTGGCGGCTGGCGCAGAAGGAGCATTCTGGGCTCCGTACCTGATGGGAGAGCGCACGCCACATCTTGATCCTTCCGCGCGCGCTGCATTCGTCGGACTGACGGCTTCACACACGAGGGCACACCTGATACGTGCAGTGATGGAAGGCGTGGCCTACAGCCTGAAAGACACATTCACGATATTCGACGAGATCAAGGTGCCGGTGGAACGGATCAGGCTTGGTGGAGGAGGCGCTCGCTCTCCCTTGTGGCGGCAAATTCAGGCCGATGTGTACGGACACGAAATCGAGATTGTGGAAGCGGAGGAAGGTGCCGCGTACGGTGCGGCAATTCTGGCGGGAGTGGGAGTCAAATTCTGGGCAAATGTAGATGAAGCATGTGACGCGATTGTTCGCATCGCGAAACGCGTCCCTACCGACAAAATTAATTCAGAACGAACGCAGGCCCGCTATGAAGTCTACAAGCGGATCTATCCTGCGCTACATTCCATCTTCAACTGACACTGGCTAGCTATTTCATCCCTTACCTTAAAGCGGCTGGGCAAAAAGAAGAAGGTGTAAATCGCGCCAAGTACGGCCAACACCGCTCCCCACCAAATGCTAGCGTGGAGGTTAAAGAGAACGACGGGATGTTCGGGGGGATGCATATACTCATACACCCCCGAGCCAAAAATCAACACGCCATTGACCAGCAGAGAGATGCCGATAAAAAACCAGATTGAAATAGATCCGCCAGGTTTCATAAGTCCTCACCAGAAGATGACGTTGACGAGCACAAAGAGAGCTGCCACAACCACTCCCCAGAACACAGGCTTATGAACCAGTGGCACTTGGCCTTCGGAAGGAATTTCGGTCACGCCGTACACCAGGCCTTTCAATTCGGAATCAGGTTTCGGCTTGGTAAGCAGGCTGACGATGACGGTGACGATGACGCAAACGATCCAGGACCACAAGGCGCGGAACATGTTTTCCGCCATGTCCTTGGCCTGATCGGACATTGCCACGTAACGGAGGGCCGATGGATCAATTTTCACCCAGGCCCAAAGGCTAATTGAGGAGGCGGTACCTGCAAGCAGGCCCCAGAAACCGCCCGCGGCAGTCGCGCGTTTCCACAACATGCCGAGAATGACCGTGCCGTAGAGCGGAGCGATGAAGAAGCTGAAGAGGGCCTGGACGTAATCCATGATGCTCTTGAAGTCCATGACGAGGTAAGCGGTGCCAATGCTGATAACGACACCAACAATGGTGCACCAGCGTCCCATACTTACGTAGTGTGCGTCGCTGGCATCTTTTTTAATGAGTGCCCGGTAGATGTCGTAGGTCCAGACGGTCGTGAAGGCGCTGACGTTGCCCGCCATGCCCGACATGAAGCCAGCTATCAACGCGGTAATGCCAAGCCCGAGCAGCCCGGGACCACAATAACGCGCCAACATGAGCGGGAGTACTTCGTTATAGCTATGCCCACCGGTGGCGATGGCCTGCGCTTCCGGCATCAACTTCTGCGGAAGAACGGCGAGTGCCAGAAGTCCCGGAAGAATGACGATGAAAGGAACGAACATCTTAAACGCCGCCCCGATGATGGGAGCCATTTTTGCGGCTCGGAGGTCTTTCGCAGCCAGAACGCGCTGGACGACCAAAAAGTCAGTGGTCCAGTAGCCGAAGGAGATGATTGCACCGAGGCCGAAAACGATGCCGAACCAATTGATCCCCATGGGGTTGTTGTTGGCAGAGCCCAGGGTGCTCCAAAGGTGGGTGTATTCCGCGGAGGCATTCGCAGCAATCTTGAGTTTGAGAGCAGTCCAGCCGCCTGCTTCATAAAGACCCAGGATAGGGATAAGCAGCGCACCGGCCCAGATCAAAATGAACTGCAACACCTCATTGAAAATCGCGGACCGCAAGCCGCCCAAAGCGACGTAGATGGCGACGGTTCCGGCGGAGATCCAAATGCTGACGTTGATGTCCCAACCCAGGACAATCTTGAGAACGAGCGCCATGGAATACATGTTGATGCCACTCATTAAAACGGTCATGAAAGCAAAGCTGACCGAAGAAAGCGTGCGGCTGGATTCTCCAAAGCGAAGTTTCAGGTAGCCGGGAACCGAGTGTGTTTTGGAAATGTAATAGAACGGCATCATCACCAGCGCCAGGAAGAGCATCGCGGGAATGGCGCCGATCCAATACCAGTGAGCAGCTAGAATCCCGTATTGATAGGCAGAACCTGCCCAGCCCATCAGTTCCAGGGAACCGAGGTTCGCGGAAAGGAAGCTAAGTCCCGCGATCCATGCGGTCATTTCGCGCCCGGCCATGAAGAAGTCTTCGCCGGTGTTCGCGTGCTCTTTGAGGTAGAACCCGATAGCCAGGACCAGCACGAAATAGAAAACGATAATGACCATATCCACAACTGATAGGTGAACCAGCCGTGTGGCATCAAGGAATGCTAATAACGGAAGCATAGGATATTAATTCGCTCCTCTCGGATAAGCATCTACCGTCTTCTGTTCGCAACTGATGTAGTGCAAGAAATCGAATTCGCTTATGTACTACTTTGCCGAGAATTTGTAAATCGTCTCGGAAGTGAATTTTGCTCCGGGGCGCAGAACGGTGGAAGGAAAGTCCGGGTGATTCGGCGAATCCGGATAGTGTTGGGTTTCCAGACAGATGGCGCCATATTTCTGATACTTCTGGCTTCCTTTGCCAACAATGGTCTCATCCAGGTGGATGGCGGAATAGAACTGAACGCCGGGCTCGGTGGTCAAAACTTCCATTTCCCTGCCAGTTGAGGGATCGACAACCTTTGCCGCTTCGCGCAAAGTACCCGCTTTGCCATTCAGCACAAAGTTGTGGTCGTAACCGCCCACCTCTTTCAGTTCGGCGATACGCGCTCCAATGGCAGTTGGCTTGCGGAAATCCAGCGGAGTATTGGCCACGCTTTTGATCTCGCCCGTAGGGATGAGAGTGTCGTCTACAACCGTGTACTTATCGGCATTGAGGTAGAGGGTGTATTTCAAAATGTCGCCCGATCCAGCCAGATTGAAGTAGCTGTGGTTGGTCAGATTCAAGACCGTGGCTTTGTCAGTTTCCGCTGCGTAGTCAAGTTTGAGTTCGTTCTTGTCGGTCAATGTATAGGTCACACTAACGGTGAGCGTGCCGGGATAATTTTCTTCGCCATCCTTGCTCACATACGTAAACCGAACGGATTGCGCACCGGGGGTCTCTTTTGGTTCGGCTTTCCAAACCTTGTGATCAAAGCCAACGGCGCCACCGTGCAGTGAATTGGGGCCATTGTTGATGGCCAATTGATATTCTTTGCCATCCAAAACGAAGTGTCCCTTGGCAATACGATTCGCATAGCGGCCAACAGTTACACCGAAAAATGGCCCTTTGGCGACGTACTGCGCGAGGTTATCAAAACCGAGCACTACGTCGCCCATCTTGCCATGTCGATCCGGCATCATGAGTTCCGTCAGGGTCGCACCAAAGGTGATGACCTTGGCCGAGGCTCCCTGGGCGTTGTGGAGAATATAGGATTCGATTTCTACGCCGTCTGACGTTTTACCAAAGGACGCCTTGGTGATGGGAGTTGCTTGCTTTGGATTAGCTAACGCTGGACTGTTTTTTGCGATTGTCATAGTTGAACACCCGAAAACGATTACGGCCAGAAAGAGGCCGATTCGACTCCAAACCTGCATCTGAATCCTCCAAGAGCCGCTTGGCAGGGAGCGGCATACCCCAGCGCGTTTTATCACAAATCCATGATTTAAGCGAGTGACGTCCGTAACGCGCACAGACTTTGTGTTTTAGCCAAGTGGAGGGGAAAGAAGCGGTTACAGGACGAACAACAAAGTGGCCTAGGCCGGAGATCGGCAGTTTGCGAGTTGACAAGGGGTGGAGTTGGTGACAGAGTCGCGGATAGGCCGTAAACGATTACGGAGCTGAACATAATCCATGCAAAATTTCATAGTTTTCCGCGCGAAATTACACGCTTGCCTTCTTGTTTTTTTCCTTTTCCTGGCCGGTGGCACGGCGTCTGCCCAATGGATTCCTCTGAATCCCGTGAAGAGCAGCGAAACTTTGCCCAACGGGATGCTGGTAGTTCTCGAAAGCGGCTATCTGCATTTTGAAGTGTGCTCAGATTCAGTGATTCATGTCGTGTACAGCCTGGAACGGACCGTTCCTGAGCGACCTGATTTTCTGGTGGTGAAGAAGAGTTGGGCGAAAACGGAATTTGCTGTTCGCTCTGACGACCCGAAACTACTGAGCCTCTCCACAGGTAAAATAAAAATTGAAATTCTGAGGGCAGACAGCTCAATCATCTTTTACGACGTGGCCGGGCACAAACTGGCACAGGAAACGTCGCACACACTGACACCTGTCGAAGTGAACGGCGAAAAGACACTCCACTCTGAACGTTTCGTAAACATGTGGGACACGCAAGAAGCCTTCTATGGGCTCGGGCAGCACCAGGCAGGAGTGTGGAACTATCGAGGCGAGGCCATCGATCTGTCGCAGGACAATACAAACATTTCCGTGCCGATGCTCCTGTCGAGCAATGGTTATGGCATCTTTTGGAATAACGGTTCGCGCAGCCGCTTTAACAACAGGTTTGTCCACGCGTTTTATCTGAGTTCGGAAGTCGCAGATTCCATCGACTACTACTTCATCTATGGGCCGGAATTCGACAAGATCGTGGCTACGTATCGAGATCTTACTGGCCCGGCGCCCATGTTTGGCAAGTGGGCCTACGGATTCTGGCAATGCAAGAACCGCTACGATTCGCAGAAAGAATTGGAAGGAATCGCGCAAAAATACCGCGATCTGCATATTCCGCTCGACAACATCGTCCAGGACTGGTTCTGGTGGAACATCATGGGCGATCCGGTGTTTAACAAGAACTATCCCGATCCCAAAGGAATGATAGATAGTCTGCACAAGAATAATGTCCACCTGATGATTTCTGTGTGGCCCTTTTTCCGGCCTGGCTCGCCTGTTTATGACGACATGGACAAGAAGGGATTCTTTATTGACCGTACCAAGGCTGGGGGCTTTCATCCACTTGGAATGGGGCTCTACGACGCCTACAACCCGGAGGCTCGCAAGTATTACTGGAAGTTAATGGATGATGCGTTGTTCAAGATTGGAGTGGATGCCTGGTGGTTGGACACCACGGAACCAGAAACGGAGGGGCGCGAAACAAATATTCAGGTGACGAATAAGACGGCGCTCGGAAACGGCGCTCGCTATACAAATGAGTTCCCTGTTTTCACCACCGGAGCAGTCTATGACGGCCAGCGTGCCTCTTCCGATCAGAAACGGGTTTTCATACTTTCGCGGTCTGGTTATGCGGGCGTACAGAGGAATGCAGCAGCTGTGTGGTCTGGCGACGTTAATCCGAATTGGGAGACTTTTCGGCGCCAGATTCCGGCGGGGCTCAATCTGTCGGTTTCTGGAATCCCATATTGGACGACAGACATCGGCGGGTTTGTTGTTGCGAATCCGGATGACCCAGCCTATCGAGAACTGTTCTTGCGCTGGTTCGAGTTCGGAACATTCTGCCCCATCTTCCGCCTCCATGGGACTCGTACCACAAATCAGAATGAATTGTGGTCGTATGGCCCCGAGGCGCAGGAAACTCTGGTGGCATATGACAAATTACGTTACCGGCTAATGCCTTATATTTACTCGCTCGCGTGGAAAACGACGAATGAGGGTTACACCATCATGCGTCCACTCGTAATGGATTTCCGCAACGATGTTCGCGCGCAGAATATTGGAGATACTTTTTTGTTTGGGCCGGCGCTTCTCGTCGCTCCGGTGACAGAGCCGGCTGCCACAACGCGCCATCTCTATTTGCCGGAATCAGAGTGGTATGACTTCTGGAGCGGTGAAACACTCAAGGGTGGACGGGCGATTGATGCCCATGCGCCCATTGATCGGATTCCGTTGTATGTGCGATCCGGATCGATTCTGCCCCTCGGGCCAGATGTGGAATACGCGACCGAGAGGGCGGCCGACCCACTGGAGATCCGCGTCTATGGCGGCGCGAATGGCAGCTTTATGTTGTATGAGGATGAAAACGACAACTACAACTATGAGAAGGGCGCGCACGCCATCATCCCCATACAATGGGATGATTCGACGCACATCCTTACCATCGGCGACCGTGTTGGATCATTTCCCGGGATGCTGGAAAAGCGTACGCTCAAGATTGTATATGTCAAAAAGGACCATGGAGTCGGTGGCGGCTTGACGGAAAAAGCTGACAAGACGATCTCGTATTCAGGCAAAAGTATGACAGTCACACCTTAAATCCCGACAACATTCGAATTCCTACGGAGGCGCCTCGTGTTTTCGCATCGCGGATGTCGCTTGTATGCTTTCCTGCTTCTAACTTTCTCCATCCTTATTAGGCCCTCGCCATCATTCGCTCAAACTGACGCTTCTAGTACCGTGCCAACTCAGATCCCCGGGCACGATGCAATCGTGATTGGCACAGATTGGTATCCCGAACAGTGGCCGGAATCTCGATGGGAAACCGATTTGCAACTGATGGAAGCGGCCCACATCAAGGTGGTACGCCTGGCTGAATTCGCGTGGAGCGGGATGGAACCGTCGGAGGGGCATTTCGAGTTCGACTGGCTCGCCCGATCCATCCGTCTGGCGGAAAAACATCACATCGCTGTGGTGCTGGGGACGCCGACGGCCGGACCCCCAGCGTGGCTCACACAGAAATATCCAGAAACACTCCGCGTTGAACCCGATGGCCAAATCACAACACACGGCAACCGGGCTCAGGGTTCGGTCACTTCGGTAAAGTATCGCGAATTCTGCAAACGAATCACACAGGAAATGGTGAAGAGATACGGGCATGACGCCAATGTGATCGGCTGGCAAATCGATAATGAATATGGATATGCACTGATGTCGTATAACCCGGAGGGCAGAACACAGTTTCAGGATTGGCTGAAATCGAAATACAAATCGCTGGATGCCTTGAACGAGCACTGGGCGACAACCTACTGGAGTCAGACGTACGACAACTGGAGCGAGATTCCCATACCGGTGGGGGAGCATAATCCTGGCCTGATGCTGGATTGGAAGAGATTCGTAACGTTTGCCTGGACGAGTTATCAGCAAGACCAGATCGATATAATTCGCGCGCAGAGCGATCCGCGGCAGTTCATCACTGGAAATTTCATGGGTTATGGGTTTGACGGCTTCGATCACTTTGCCATCACGAAGCCGCTGACGTTTGTCTCCTGGGACGACTACGTCGGAAAAGGACATCTGGATCCAGGTGCGAATGGAATCAGTCATGATGCGATGCGCGGGTTGAAGCGCGAAAATTTCTGGGTCATCGAGACGCAACCCGGATTCGTAAACTGGTCCGATCTGAACAATGCCCTGGACAAAGGAGAAGTCCGTGCAATGGCGTGGCACGACATCGGACACGGCGCCGATGAAGTGGGCTACTGGCAATGGCGAAGCGCCCTGAACGGACAGGAAGAAATTCACGGAACGCTTGTGGGTCCGGATGGAGAGCCAGTGCCGCTATTGGCAGAAGTGGCGCAAACTGCGAAGGAGTTTGAATCGACGCAAGCCGCGTTTCGAGGAACGCGGGTGGTATCGCAAGTGGCGCTGCTCCAGGACTACGACAGCCGTTGGGCCATTAACTGGCAAAAACATACAGCGAAATACGATCAGTTCGCAATCTTAAAGAGCTACTACAATGCGCTGCGCAAACTTTCTCAATCGATTGATATCGTGAGCCCCTACGCGCCACTTGATAAATACAAACTTGTCGTGGCGCCGGACTTGAGCCTGATACCCAAGGAACTTGCCGATCGATTGGCGGCCTACGTACAGAACGGCGGACATCTGGTGCTCGGTCCGCGGTCGGGCCAAAAGGATGAATTCAATGCTCTGCTGCCGATCCGGCAGCCTGGTTATCTTGCCGAAGTGTTGGGCGGGAAGGTAGAGCAGTACTATGCGCTCGAAAATAATATTTCGGCGAGTGGAACTCTTGGTTCGGGAGAAGTAACAGTCTGGGCAGAACAACTCAAGACCACAGCTTCTGACGCGGAGGTACTGCTGCGGTACGGCAAAAGCAATGGATGGCTCGACGGCCAGCCTTGCGTGATCACCCGGCGCTACGGGCGCGGACAGATTACCTACGTGGGAACCGAACTCGACGACAAACTGATGAACAGCACGGCAGAATGGCTGGCAAGGAACAGTGGCGTTACACAAGCTTTCGGACCGGTGCCCGACGGCATTGAAGTGACGCGACGGGTGAGCCCAGAATCGACGGTATTCGTATTGATCAACTTCAATAAAGAGAAGCAAATTGTGAATCTGCCACGTACGATGAAATCGCTCCTGGATGGCAAAGAAGTCAAAAGCGTGGAGCTTCCGCAATATGGAGTGGCTGTGTTGCAGGAATCCGGAAAGCACTGACACCTAAAACGGTTACCGACATATCGCAAGCTGGAATCCACTTGCACAGGCAACAGCAAAAACATTAGTCTTGCGCCGGAGGTGAACGCACTCATGAAGGCTGGTTCCACGGCAAATGCAGGGAAAGTACTGGTCATCGATGTGGGCGGAACGAATGTCAAGTTTATGACCGCTGGACAAAAAGAACCGGTCAAGATTCCTTCCGGGCCCACCATGACTGCAACGAAAATGGTCAGCGTGGTAAAGCAGAATGTGAAAGGTTGGGAATTCGATCGCATCTCCCTCGGGTATCCAGGTCCGATTATCAATGGCCATCCGCTTCGCGAACCACATAACCTGGGTGGTGGTTGGATGAGATTTAATTTTCAAAAAGCGTTTGGATGCCCCGTGAAGATAATCAATGACGCGGCAATGCAGGCGCTGGGGAGTTACGAAGGCGGGCGGATGCTTTTCCTGGGACTTGGCACCGGATTGGGTTCAGCGATGATTGTGGATGGCGTCCTGGAGCCGATGGAATTGGCGCATTTGATCTATAAAAAAGAAAAAACGTACGAGGATTATCTTGGGCTTCGCGGCCTGGAACGAATGGGAAAGAAAAAATGGCGGCGCTATGTTGCGGAGATTGTTGAGACTTTGAAGAACGCGCTGGAAGCTGACTATGTAGTCCTCGGCGGAGGAAACAACAAAAAGCTTAAGGAGATACCAAAGGGGGCACGAATCGGCAAGAATGAAAATGCATTTGTGGGCGGATTTCGACTTTGGGAAAAAGAGCGGGCGTAGTGTCCTCGCGCTTATCATTTGTACGATTCATTCTGCTAGCGGTCCAACCCATTGGGTACGAGCGGAAGTGACCGAAGCCGGATTCCACTGGCGTCAAAAATCGCGTTAGAAATCGCCGGAGCCAGTCCTACAATGGGCGCCTCCCCTGCCCCTACCGCAGGCTGATCTTTGCGATCGATGAGCAATGTTTCGATTGGTGGAACGTCTCGAAAGCGTGGAACGCGATAGTCCGCAAAGTGGTTATTCAGGATACGGCCATTTTCGAAGTTGATTTGTTCGAAGAGAGCCCCTCCAATCCCCATGATGTTTGCCCCGATAATCTGGTTGCGCAGGCCATCCGGATTGACAATGGCACCACAATCAAAAGCAGTCAGAACGCGGATAATCTTGACCTCTTTAGATCCGGGATCTACAGCCACTTCTACAAAGGTCGCGACATAACCAAGCTTTTCGTAGCCACCACCCATGCCGAATCCATGATTGGCAGCCTTGTGACTGCTCCATCCAAATTTCGCAGCACCTTGTTCGAAGACAGCGCGCAGGCGCTCTTCTTTCAAGTTCTTGAGCCGAAATTCGAGCGGGTCCATTTTCAGGGAATACGCAATCTCATCCATATGGACTTCGCGAGCGAAATGGTTTGCCGTTGCCGCAAGGCCACGGTAAGAGCCCTGACGCAGAGGAGATTTGACCGGATGATATTCAATTTTCTGATTGGGCACGTCGTAGTAAGTCCGGATCCCGGCGGCGCCAGAATTGTAGTTATGAAATTCCCACGCCACTATTTTCCCGCCCGAATCGACCGCGCTATTAATTTCAATGACTCCTGCGGGACGGAAATAAGCCCAAGTAAATTCTTCTTCGCGGGTCCAACAAACTTTAACAGGACGCTTTGCCGTCCGAGCAAGACGGGCAGCCTCCAAAGCTGTTTCGCCGGTATGCTTTCCGCCGTAACCCGACCCCGTGTCTGGCATGAGCACGCGGACTTTTTCTTCCGGCATATGAAAAGCACTGGCCAGTTCGCTGCGAACGCCAAATGGGCGCTGCGTGCCCGTCCAGACGGTAAGTTGGTCGCCGTCCCACTGAGCAAGCGCGGCGCGAGGCTCCAGCGGAGCATGCGCAATATATGCGACCGTGTATTCCTGCTGCATTTGATGCGCTGCAGAAGCGGCCGCGCCCTGAATGTTTCCGACTGCAAAATTAGAGCCATCGCTGCGGTCTTCGGGGGTGGATTGGTTCTTCTTCAGATATTCAAATAGTTCCTTATTGGAAAGCTGTGGATCGGATTTCCATTCAGCACGAATGGCGAGAGCGGCCTTTGTGGCCAAAGTCGAAGTTGGAGCAGCTACTGCAAGAAAATCGCCGTCACGGACAACCGTGATGCCGGGCATTTGTTCCGCTACGTGTGTATCTGCAGAAATAAGGGTGGCATTGAAGGCCGTGGGGCGAATGACTTTCCCATACAACATGTCTGGAAGTGTTTGGTCGGAAGGATAACGATGCATCCCAGTCACGAATTTGCGGCCGTCGACCTTGGGCGTGGAGTTGCCGGCGAGTTTCCATTGGTCGGCCGGAATGAGTGGTTCTTCGGCCGGCAAAACCTGACTGATCTGTTGACCTTGTACGAGTTGCGCGTACGTTAGCGTGCGCTTTGAGTCTGCGTCCCGGACCTTGCCGTCGCTAGCCGCGAGGCGAGTGCGATCGATATTCCACTGCTTCGCGGCAAGGCCGATCAGGACTTCGCGGGCCGCCGCGGATACACGTCTCAACTGAAGATTCATGATAGGCGTGGTGCGGCTGCCGAACGTTCCCATATCGAATGGGACAAGTTGCGTGTCGCCCATTACGAGTCGAACGGAACTGATCGGCACGCGGAGTTCTTCGGCAATGGCTTGGGTGAGCGACGTACGGATGTTTTGCCCGACTTCAACTTTTCCAGTGAATGCCGTGACGACGCCGTTTTCATCAATGTGCAGCCAGGCGCTGATTTCTTTGGGTAGCGAGTCTTCCGAGTAGCGGCGGGCGCTGCCGGACTCCTGTGCAAGAGCTGGGGCTGAAATTCCAGTGACAATGAAAATGCCGGTTCCAAAGACTTTAAGAAATCCTCGACGATCGATCTCAAAATGATAGGCGGGGGGTGCGGCAAGTTCGTAACGCTCAGGTTCTATGGAATTGAGGAAATCTCTTTCGGCAGTCATGAGCGCGACTCCCGGAGAACGGAGGCCGCTTTGTGAATGGCCGCCATAATACGTGGGTAAGTTCCACAACGGCAAATATTACCCTGCATAGCAATCAAGATTTCGGCATCAGACGGACTTGGTTTCGCTGCAAGGAGCGAGACGGCGGAAAGGATCATTCCTGATGTGCAGTAGGCGCACTGCATGGCACCTTCATCGAGGAATGCCTGTTGTACGGGGTGGAGTGTTTGCCCTTGAGCAAGGCCTTCGATAGTCATAATGGATCTGCCGACCGCTGCAGAAACCGGAGTAGTGCAGGAGCGTCGCGCCCTGCCATCAATCAGGACGGTGCACGCTCCACACTGTCCTTCGCCGCAACCGTACTTGCTGCCTGTCAGATCCAACTGCTCGCGCAACACAAAAAGGAGAGGAGTATCCGGCTCTGCATCAAACGTGTGCGACTGGCCGTTGACTTGAAGAGTGGTCTTGCTCATCATCACGGCACCTCAGTCAATAGAACTTGGCCATGTCTACAAAATATCAATCGGGTAGAAAATTCCGAATGAAACAACCGAGCAATTCTACCGAGAACCAGCAGAATACTCTTTGACCACGCCAGAATCTCCACGTTCACGGGCTAAATATTGGTCATAAATCCAACGATAAGTCTTTTCTAGTCCAGCCCGTAGCGAAGTGCTCGGCTCCCACTTCAGTAGCTGTTGAATCAGCGTGTTGTCGCTGTTGCGGCCATTCACCCCCTTGGGGGCGTTGAGGTCATACTTCCGCTTCAATTTGATGCCGGCGATATCTTCCGCAATGTCCACCATCTGGTTGATCGTAACAGCCTCGCTCGAACCAAGATTGATGGGTTCGAGAATGTCGGAATTCATGATCAGGCCAATGCCTTTGATACAGTCGTCGATATACATGAAACTCCGAGTTTGCACCCCGCTGCCCCAAATCTCGATTTCATGTTTGTTTTTGACTTTTGCTTCAATCACTTTTCTGCAGATTGCGGCGGGTGCTTTCTCCCGGCCACCGTACCACGTCCCCCAGGGCCCGTAAACATTGTGGAATCGAGCGACTCGTGTTCTTAGGCCATAGTCCTCGCGAAAATGCCGACACATGCGCTCCGAAAATAACTTTTCCCAGCCATAGCCATCTTCAGCCATGGCAGGGTAGGCGTCCTCTTCCTTGAGAGAAGGGGCTTCGAATGATTTTTGTTTGTCGGCGTTGTAGACACAGGCAGACGAAGAATAAAAATAACGCGGCACACCATATTTCAGCGCCGCCTGCAGCATCTGCGTATTAATAAGGACGGAGAGCATGCAGAGCGCCTTGTTGCTCTCAATAAAGCCCATCCCGCCCATGTTGGCAGCCAGGTTATAAATCTCGTGTGCGCCTTCGGCGGCAATTTCGCAATTTTCCTTCAGGTTCAAGTCGAGCGTGAGGTTCTCGACATCGTCAAATCTCTGGTACCACTCTTCCGCTGGCTTGATATCTACAGCGCGGATCTCTTTGTACCCGCTGGCACGCAAAGCGGACACAAGGCTACCTCCAATAAATCCACCTGCTCCAGTCACCACGATTATTTTTGATGCCACTTGCGGCATACGCTCTCCAGTGCGATTCAGGAACTAAGAGTTCAAGAGTTCAAGAGTTCAAGAGTTCAGCCCATGTGCAACTCTACGCAGATACCCGCCTTTGGTTTGGACGAGGGTATAAGGATACACCAGAGTTGGCTACAGAGACTTCCCCCGGTCCCGGTAGCTCGATGAGAGCAGCGCAGTTTTCGCTTCGAAATTGATCACTCTGTCTCAATAAAACGGCCTTAGTTAGCTAATCCCAAAAACGCTATTTTGCAGATACTAAAAGGTTTAATTGAGTTCGTTTTGCAATTTTCGCTTTTGGCTATTGCACGGAAGCAAGTCCCTTAGCATTGTTTCACACCGAAGCATTCGGATGCTGTGCCGCGAGGTCGACTTGGCAAAGACAGTGCCAGAAACAAATTACTCTGTATGTTGAAAGCCGTTCGACAATTCACGCGAGAAGGTCAAAAGGGCTCAACAGGGTTGACGGGGATGTCCCAGTGACAACGAATAGTGTCATTTCGCACTCTAACGACGTAAAAGTCTCTTTGATCACCGACAACCGGTTGCTCAGGGATTCCTTGGCTAGACTGCTAAGGAAACAGGTAGGAATTTGTGTGGTCGGCGTGATTCGAGATTCTGAGTACGCTCGGGAACAGATTGCAGAATGGGGCTGTGAAATCATACTTACGGACTGCTCTCCAGATTCTCCTCACTCCCAGTTCTTCTATGACCTGCAGAAAGGAAATGTCCACTTCAAGGTCCTGCTCATTGGTATGGAAGATGACCCGGAATTGTTTTTAAGAGCCGTTTATCTGGGGGTGCGCGGTTATTTGCTCAAAGACGCGTCAGCGGGAGAGATCGTCAACGCTGTTCGTGGACTTGCGCGGGGTGAAGCGGCTTGCCCGGCCAGCTTATGCCTGAAGTTGTTCGAGCATGTTTCCAGCAAGGCACAAAGGAATGCTGCGTTCGCTTACTCGCCGGATAACAGCAAGAATCGATTGACTCCTAGGCAAGCTCAACTCATGAGCTTGGTTGCGGAAGGCCTGACGAATAAGGAAATTGCCGCGAACCTAAATCTGCCTCAATTTACTGTGAAAAATCATATTCATCGAGTGATGCGCCAGGTGGAAGCGGCTAATCGTCATGTCGCGGCTGACATTATCCGATCCACGGGCAAACTGCAAAGGCGTTAGATCGCCCGCTGCACAAGACTTATCCCTCGCACGTACTATCAAGATATGCGGTTTGATCTTGCATAGCGACTTCTGGCTTCAAATTTTTCAAAAGTTATCTCCTCCACATAAGTTTCTGAAATTATGCAATATGTCTTTCGATACACCGCTGCACGCTGTGTGACTGCGGCGCTAGGGCGCATGCTAGATTAAGAATACTGGGTGAAACTGACCACCAGCTCAGTTGCCATATGCCATTCCCGGAGATTCAGGCGGAGGTATGCCAAAGTGAAGCGAGGAATCCGGCTCAGAACCAAGTTCCTCCTTTCCCTCCTGGCCATCTCTTCCGGCCTCTCCGCAGCCACACTTCTCGTGGTCAGTTACAGCGTTGAGCGACGGGTACGTGAGTCACTTCGCGAAGAGCTCCAAAACTCCATTAAGACTTTCCAGACGTTTGAGGAGCAAAGAGAAACAACTCTTGCCCGCTCAGCGGAATTGCTCGCCAATCTGCCTCTGGTTCGGGCCCTGATGACCACCGAAGACACCGCGACGATTCAAGACGCATCCGAAGGTATCTGGAAGTTATCTGGCAGTGACCTTCTGGTCTTGGCAAGCCGCTCCGGCTCCGTACTCGGATTCCAATCCCGATCCCAGGGTCTCAATCCTGCCAAAGCTGAAGAGTTCCTGCGAGACTCGGTTCAGTCCGGTGAATCCCGCACGTGGTGGTTTGACGGAGCTCACCTTTATCAGGTTTGGCTTCAACCCATTTACTTTGGAGCGGCAGGGCAGGACAAAGTCATCGGAGTTCTGGGTGTAGGTCACGAAATAGATGCAGCTACCGCACGGGATTTCAGCAAGATAGTGTCCAGCGAAATTGTTTTCAAGTGCGGTGACAAGATTGTGGTAAGCACACTGCCTCGAGACGCGGCTCAGACCAATCCAATTCTTGTTGCGCCTGGGGCCCCAGCGGCACTGGATACCTTCCGTCAGTTGCAGATTGGAAACGAACGCTACGTTGAATCTTCCGTCGCTCTCTCTCGTAGCAGGGCGGTCTGCCGGTCACCCTGAGTGTTCTGAAATCGCTGGATCGGGCCACCGAGTTTCTAAGCCGATTAAATCGTGTCCTCCTCGGGCTGGGCTTACTCAGCGTTATCGCAGGCGGGATTCTCGTTTTCCTGATCTCTCACACGTTTACAAAACCTCTCTCAGGCTTGGTTGCTGGTGTCCATGCTTTGGAGAATGGCGATTACAGTTACCCCCTCGAGAGCACCGGCACAGACGAAGTTGGGGAAGTGACCGTTGCTTTCGATCGGATGCGCACAAACCTGCGCAATACTCTGACTGAACAGAAACAACTTGAAGATAAACTGCGCCAAGCTCAGAAAATGGAGGCAGTCGGGCGTCTTGCAGGTGGCGTCGCTCACGATTTCAACAACCTCCTGACCGTGATTCGGGGTAACGGCGACTTGTTGCTGGACCGTGGTGGTACCGATCAAGTGCAACAGAAATATTTGCAACAGATTCAGAAAGCCGCCGACCGCGCAGTCGCCATGACTCGACAGCTACTTGCATTTAGCCGGATGCAGGTCCTCCAGCCACGTGTGATCGACCTGAACACCACAATCTCCGAAATGAACAAAATGATTCCTCGACTCATCGGCGAACACATTGAGTTCAGCTTCCTCCCTGGGCGCAACCTCTTCACGGTCCTGGCGGACCCCGGCCAGATCGAACAAGTCTTCCTGAACCTTGCCGTAAATGCGCGCGACGCGATGCCCGTCGGGGGGAAACTGTCTGTCTCTACCAAAAACATAGTGGTGGATGGAACGACGGCACAAGAGCGCGCACCTATGCCTCCTGGAGATTATGTTTTGCTGGCGGTGTCTGACACCGGGCATGGTATGGATTCCGAAACGAAAGCCCGTATCTTTGAACCGTTCTTCACGACCAAAGAGGTCGGAAAAGGCACGGGCCTTGGACTGGCTACAGTCTATGGAATTGTGAAGCAGACTGGAGGATTCATCTGGGTGGAGAGCGCTCCTGGTGCCGGTGCGACTTTCGAGATATATCTTCCTGCCTCGGCAAAACCAGTCACTCGGGCGGACTCTGCGAGTAGCCCTGACACTGTTCCCGGCGGAAGTGAGACTATTCTTTTGGTAGAAGATGAAACGGCTGTTCGAGAATTGGCATCCGAGTTCTTGAAAGCCGGCGGCTATACAGTCCTGGAAGCACAGGATGGATTGGCTGCTTTGGAAGTAGCCCGGGCGTATCATGGCTCGATTCATCTCTTGCTCTCTGATGTAGTCATGCCGCGAATGAATGGAAGAGACCTGGCTCAGAAGATTTATGGGATCCGCCCCGACATCCGGATCATATTCATGACAGGTTATGTGGAGTTTCCTGACAAACCCGAGCCGCCACCATCAAAGGATATCGGCATTCTTCAGAAACCGTTCTCGCGCTCGACCCTTCTGGAGAAGGTGCATAAGATCACAAGTTCCGCCCCGCGCTCAATCGCGTAGAGATGCGTTTTCAATCTAAGTGTCGTGGCTGAGATTTTCTCGGATACATCGAAGGTTCCGCAACAGTTGAATACCCAGTGTTCGTAGGGAGGCCCTTATGCGAGGCATATTCTGCGGGAAACTTACACTTGGCGTGGGCGCACTTTTTGGCTTGTGCCTCCTCCTCGGGAACATTGGGCGTGCCCAAGATACTGCAACCACCGGTTCGGGCGCGGCCCCGCCGCCGCAGAAGGTCGAACTCAGTTCCATTGAGCCATTGCTGCATCAACTCCAAGCCGAAGTGCAGGAACTTCGTAGCCAGGTGAAGGAACTGAAGTCTCAGCAGGAGTCCGCACAGGCAGAATCAACAGAGTTACGAAAAGAGCTGGCGATGACCCGTTCCGAGTTCCTCGCCCCAGGAAGCTCTTTAAACGCGGGCGCCACCAGGCAAATAGTCCCTGCGGATACTACCCTGCAGAAACCTGATGAAGAACGAATCACCAAGCTGGAAGAAGATCAGCAGCTCTCCGACGCCAGGATCGCGGAGCAAAGTCAGACAAAAGTTGAGAGTGCATCGAAGTATCGAGTCCGCTTGTCTGGTATCGTTCTGTTCAATACGTTTGGTGAAAGTGGACAGGTGGAAAACATCGACTTTCCACAATTGGCCACGCCGCCCGGAATCTTCTCGTCAGCCGGTTCATTTGGTGCATCTGTTCGCCAATCGCAAATCGGTATTCAGGCGATTGGCCCAACGATTGCCGGTGCGCGCACCAGCGCTGACATCCAGTTTGATTTTGCCGGTGGGTTCCCCGAAACACAGAATGGGGTTTCCTTTGGCATTATGCGACTGCGCACTGGAACCGTACGATTCGACTGGGCAGACACTTCTGTTGTGGGCGGGCAGGACTCCCTCTTCTTTGCACCCCTGAGCCCCACGTCAATCGCGACGCTGGCAGTTCCGGCCTTGGCTTACTCCGGAAATCTTTGGAGTTGGACTCCCCAGATTCGTGTCGAACACAAATTCACCGTCTCAGACAGCTTCTAGCCTCCTGATCCAAGCTGGAATCCTGGATAATCTGACCGGTGATGTGCCACCTTCGCAATACTCTCGCTATGCCAGCTGGGGCGAACAGACTGGACAGCCCGCATATGCGACAAGATTGTCGTGGACGCAAAAAATCGGAGATCAGAATCTTACGATTGGTGCAGGAGGATACTACAGCCGCCAAACTTGGGGGTTTGGTCGTAGCATCGACGGTTGGGCCGGTACGATTGACTTGCGGCTTCCTCTCGGTAAGGCTGTTTGAATTCACCAGTCAATTCTATCGGGGACGAGCGGTGGGCGGCATCGGTGGAGCGTTTGGGCAAAGCGCCCTTTGGAACGGGCCGCTAACCGACCCGGAAACCGAAGTCTACGGCCTGAACTCCCTGGGCGGATGGGCACAACTGAAGTACAGGGCTACGTCAAAGTTGCAGTTCAATGGAGCATTCGGGCAGGAAAATCCTTTTGCGGCCGACTTGCGCAGTTTTGATGGGAATGGCAATTACTATGGGAATCGCTTCTCGAAGAATCAGGCCGCATTGGTAAACTTCATTTACCAACCGAGATCTGATTTCGTGTTTTCTCTCGAGTACAGGAGAATAAAAACCTTTATATTGGATAGCAACGCCAATTCGGCGAATCTGGTTAATTTCAGTGTGGGGTACATTTTTTAGTGCCAGCTTATAGGCATCTTCATCGCATTTCAGCCGCACTTCTGTTTGCCGGCGCCTTTCTGCTGTGTAACAACACGTGCGGCGCGCAGGAGAATCTCGTGAATGTGCGTGTGGATCTCAAACAAAAGGGAGTCTCCAAACCCGAAAAGATTGCTGGCATTCCTCACGACTTTTCAGAAGTGGTAATCTGGCTGAAGCCAGCAACCAGTTCGGCCGGATCTGCGACTGCCGAAGAACAGTCACACAAGAAATTGCAATTGGTCCAAAAAAACAAAAGCTTTCAGCCTCACCTCCTCGTCGTCCCGGTTGGCTCGTCCGTCGATTTTCCCAATCGTGACCCTTTCTTCCACAATGTCTTCTCGTTGTTCGATGGGAAGCGTTTTGATCTTGGATTATACGAAGCAGGCGCATCCAACTCCGTTCGATTCGATCGCGTCGGAGTCAGTTTCTTGTTCTGCAACATTCACCCGGAAATGAGCGCAGTCGTAGTTGCCGTGGATACTTCCTACTATGGAGTTTCGGACCGCGCCGGAAATATCACCATCCCCAACGTGCCGGACGGCAAGTATGAACTGCATGTTTGGTACGAGCGGAGTCTGCCGGAAGATCTGAAGATGCTCGCCAGAACCGTAAACGTTTCTTCGTCTGCGAAGGATGTCGGGAAGATCACCATCCCGGTAAACTCCAGCTTCACTTCCTCCCATAAAAACAAGTATGGCCAGGACTATCCCCCGCCATCCGCTCCTTCTTATTCACATCCGTAGCCTATTCCCACGCCCCGTCGTTCTTCTTGATTTTCTTGGCCGGCTGATCCAATTCGATCCATTAACCAACACTTCAGATCAACGCAGAATGCGAATCTTGCTGAATGGATTTTGAAGAATAAGGAAGCCGCACCAACACGACCGTCCCATGCTGAGATGTTTTTTCGACAGTGACTGTACCGGAGTGATCTTGCACGATTTTGCTCACAATCGCCAACCCTAGCCCTGTGCCATTGGGTTTCCCGTAGCTGACAAACGGATCGAATAGAGTCGTCCGAATCGATTCCGGAATACCCGGTCCAACATCCGTTATTCGAATTTCAACTTCATCGCCCTCTCTCTTGGCATTTATGGTAATGGCACCGTTACTCGCCAGAGAGGCTTCGCAGGCATTCAGGATCAAGTTGAAAAAAGCACGCTCCAATTTTCTAGGGTCGAACATGCCCTCCAGCCCGTCCGGTGCGATCAATGCAATCTTCGAATTTCTGAATTCCGGCCGGGCATGAATTGCTTCAATCGCCCTTCGGATAGCCAGGTCAATCCGAGTGAGAGTCGGTGTGATTGCATTCCTTTGGTAAGAAAGTTCGCGCAGAGAATCGATGAGGTCGGTCATCTGCGTCGCAGCGGTTTTAATTTCCTCATAGATCTCATCCTTCTTCAGATTCAGCTGATCTGCTTCGTACAGGAACTCGGCATTGGCAACTACAGCTGCAAGATAGTGACGCAAGTCATGGGAAATCGAACTTGCAGCCCGGGCAAGCGCTGCGATCCGTTCTGTTTCGATCCTCTGTTGCTGTAACGCTTGAAGTTGACCACGCATAGTCGCAAACGACGTGCTAAGTTCCACGAGTTCCGTGCTCCCGCGCGGCGTGATGGAATAGGTAAAATCTCCCGCCGCAAGCGCTTTAACTCCCGCCACCAGATTGTCGAGAGGTCGAGTCACAGTTCTCGCGACAAATCCAAAGAGCAGCGCTCCAAAAAGCACTGCAACCCCGCAGACCAGGTAGATTGTCAGATTCAACCGCTTGATGAACGTGTTTACCGGCACGAGCGGCATCATCACAAAACAGTGCACCGGCGACGGTGAGGAGCCATGTAAAAGCACGGAAGAGAACGCGTATTGATCCGTCTGCAAAGCCAACTCCCCGGATGATTTGTCTGTAGAAATAATTCCAGCCCTGATCCGTCGCTGGAACTCGGCCTCGTCAGTTGGTGGAAGCGTCGAGGCGATTACCGTGTCGTTTGTGGTCAGCGCAATCTGGTTCCCCGCAACAATGGCAAGTTGCTGTGCCACCGCGGAATCCACCTGATAACCGACGGCAAGTAACCCCAACTGTTGTGTGGTTGCTCCCGCCCCAGACGTAATGGAATGCAGGAAAACCCAGTACAAGCGCCCATCGTAGTACCACCACGACGCATCTTCCCCAAGCTCCAATGAACGTCTCAGGTCACCTTCAGCGGCCTGCACGGACCAACCCGGTTTCGTCATGTGCAAACTGACTACTTCCCGATTCGGTTTCGCAAGGACAAAAAGATCGCTTCCCGCTAGTCGCCAGAAAGTCTCGGAGCCATCCTGAATGGTAGGCGCATGCTCGGTCGACATCAGCGCCTTTAGTGTCGGCAATTCCGCCAGCATTGCTGCGGTACGAGACAACTGCAATTCTCTCTGTCGTTGCACACTCTCAAATGCCCTTACCGATTCATCTGTCCCATTTCGCACCTGCTTCTGAATTTCAACATTCACAGTGTGGCGGATGAAGAGGAGCAGCGAACCCGCCAATCCAAGAATAATCAGCAAAGCAGCGATGAAAAGCTGGGA
Source organism: Candidatus Acidiferrales bacterium (assembly GCA_963782755.1). Lineage (GTDB taxonomy): Bacteria > Acidobacteriota > Terriglobia > Acidiferrales > UBA7541 > Acidiferrum. The sequence continues at coordinate 72,616 of CAWAKR010000015.1, read as the reverse complement.
ACGCAGCCGATAGGTGGTCATGGCAGCTATTGTAGGCAGCTCGGATCTCTCGTTCAGATGTTAGGTATCCAAGACGAGCTTATACCCTGCGCCGTGCATCGTCAGCAGGTAACGAGGTTCGGCCGGATTCGGTTCAAGTTTTTGCCGGAGCCTAAGGACATGGTTGTCAACTGTTCGTGTGGAAGGATAATTCTGGTAGCCCCACACCTCGTTCAGCAATTCCTCCCGCGAAACTACTCTGCCCGCAGAAGAAGCCAGGTACTTAAGCAGCTTGAATTCCTGCGTCGTCATCGTCACGGTCTTCCCGGAACGGGTCGCTTCCATACTGGTAAAGTCGATCTGCGCATCGCCGAAGGCAAGCATTTCGTGTTCGGCATTTTTGGTGTTCACCTGCGAAGCCGAGGCGGCTTTTGCAGGTGTGCGGCGCATAGCTCGTCGAACACGTGCAAGAAGCTCTTTTGGGCTAAATGGCTTCGTGACGTAGTCATCAGCTCCAAGTTCCAGTAACAGAACCTTGTCATCGATTTCTGCATTTGCGCTCAAAATCACTATCGGCACTGATGCAGCCAGCGCCTTAAATTCCCGGCACAGTTCTTTTCCGGACATCCCAGGAAGCTTTAGGTCGAGAACCACCGCGCAGGGAGTTTGTTTGCGAAAGAATTCCAGCCCGGTAGGCCCGTCGGATGCGATCTGAACTTGCAATGAATCCGATTCAAACAGACGCTGGAGTGTGCGTTGCATCGGGCGGCTATCTTCCACAATCAGGACAGTATTCATTGCGGTGGTCTCCGCTCGCATATGGTTCACCGCCGGATGAATTGAGACTTCCGGCGTCAAAGGATTATTTTCTCTCATTATCATACCTCCGTGCGAAAGCGCGGAACTGCGTTTCTCAATAAAACTCGCCGATTCAGATGCTGATGCGCCGCGGGATAGCAATCCAATCCCTTCGCTACCCCAGTTCATTCAGGTGTTCTGCTTTTCGGAACTGTCGCTTTATATCAACTCGCTGTGAAGCCCTCAACATCGTACCCCCTAATCCCAACTTATTCGCCAATATACAGGCGATTGTGCAAATTGTTGACATTCCCATGACTGACAACATTCAGGCAAGAACTTGATGACTCTTCTTCTATGCAACGATCCCATCTCCAAATTCGCCGTGCCCTTTCAAAAGCGGCCGTAAACGCTACCTGTAAATTACCGCCCCAACAAAAAGTGATCCAAAGTTGGATTCAAGTCATCTTCCAGCCACACAAAGCAATCTGTTTGCTTATCCGTTACAACGTGGCGACAACTCTCGCGTCCGATTTATCTATCCTTCAGCCAACTTATGGCCTCTCGGCGGTTTGGTCTCCGCTGGTCGAAACAAGAGGTGGTTCGTTTTGGTGCTGCTAATTTCATTCAGATTTACGGAGGAAGTCCATTATGCGCAATGGTTTGAAACTACTTGCATTCGCGGTGGTTCAGTCAGTTCTAATTGCCGGTTGTGGCGGTTCCTACAACACCGCAACTCCTGGTCCTGGCCCCGGCGCTCAGACGGCCCAGGTGAGCGTTACTGTGACTGACGCGCCTCCCTCGGGAGTGACGGTATTTTCCTTTGAAGTAACCATCACCGGAGCGACTCTGAATCCAGGCAATGTAGATCTGCTCGCTGGCAAATCTCCCCAACGTATAGAAGTGAAGAAGTTGGAGACAGAGAATGCGTTCCTGAGCACCGCTAATATCAAGGCGGGAAACTACACAAGCCTGAATCTTACTTTTTCGAACCCGGAGCTTACGTTCCGCAACGAAACTGGGGCGACGCTTGCCGGGTGTGCTCCAGGTGGTGTCTGCGAGATCAAACCAACTGGGATCTTGACTTCGACGGTAAACGGCCTCTACTACACTACGTCTGGAACACAATCTGGTATTTCGATCGATCTAAATCTAGCGAGCTTAATCACTACCTCCCTCGGAGTGGATTTCGGCTCAGCGGCCTCGATCACGGCGTCGCAACAAGCCAAGAATTCAGAAGGTCAGCTTGGCGATCTGGAGGATTTGAACGGGATAGTTGCCAGTCCGTCCGCGAGTCAATTTATGCTGCAAACGGCAGACTTGGGAACAATTGCAGTGGCAATTGACACAAACACCCAATTCGATGGTTTCGATAACTGTACTCAAGCAAATGTCACTTGCGTGTTGAGCGGGCAAGCCGTCGAAGTCGACCTCATGCTACTTGCAAGCGGCACACTTGTTGCCAAGAAAATCGAGTTACAAGATGACATGCAGGGTGCAGCAGATGACGAGCTAGACGGCATCGTCTCGAAAATTGACGGGCCCAACCAATTTGAGATGGTTGTCGTCGATGAGTTGCGGTCGGTCGCGAACGTTTCCGTTGGAGACCCCGTGACTGTCATGCTCTCCGCGACGGGTGGGGGTGCTGCATTCCAGGTCGATGGGAATGGTTTGGCAGTCCCACCTTCACTGCAGCAAGTATTTGAAAGCCAAGTCGACTCATCTCAACTTGCACCGGGACAGACTGTTCAGGTGCGCAAACGTGGAGTCACGGGCGGGCCATCCCCCGCCGCCATAACTGTCACGACGGACCGAGTGCGTTTACGCGCGACCAGCCTGACAGCGACAATCTCTGGTGCCCCGACGGGAGGTAACTTCAATATTGGAAGTTTGCCTACCTTGTTCACTACGGATGGAATCAACCTCATCCAGGTCCAGACCTCCTCCAACACCAATTTCGACAACGTCAACGGAGCTAGTGGCCTTGCCGACGGCACGAGTGTTTCCGTTCGCGGTTTGCTATTCAAGAACGCGTCAAATCCGGTGATCATCGCAGATAAAGTCAGGAAGCGGTGATCGTCCGAGCAAATGGACGAGTTCTTCGGGCCAGACCTTCTGCACCAACAACCTGGCCTCAGCCGCCGCCCGGCATAAGATTTGTCAGTGGATTGTACTCTCACCAGAACTTGATGCTGAGTACGCTAGGTAGGGAGAAACAGAATGTGGGAGAACAGTGAGTATTGCTGGGTGGTTTTCTGTAAAAACTGGTGGTTTCACCTCCGACATAATCTCTTCTACGGCCACCGAATCACTCTTGCGGAAACGGACGCCGTCGCTCCTCGCCCTCAACTTGATAGCTCTTTCTCCGTTTCTTGCGATCTTTGCCAAAAATCTTACCTTTACACACCTTCAGATGTGCTCCGATACGAACAGAAGGTGCCTGAATCTTTCACTCCCCATCGTTTGTTCAGCGATGATCATTAGGGTTTCCCATATCTTTCGAGCAATTACAATTCCCAACTTTCGGAGGTATTTGTGAAACGTGCTGCCATTGTCGGAGGTGGGATCGGAGGTCTTGCTACGGCCGTCGCCTTGCGCAGAATCGGTTTTGACGTGGCCGTGTTCGAGCGCTCCTCTGCACTGAGGGAAGTCGGCTCGGGGTTAAGTCTGTGGCCAAACGCGGTCAGATCTCTGGACGAAATCGATCCGATGGTCCTGAAGAGCTTGAAAACAAAAGGTCAGACTCTTCTGCGACTATGCATGAAAGACCCGAGCGGAAACGAGGTAAAGACGATCAGACTTCCCAATACCGATCATGGTGGGATCGCCATTCTCCGGGCTGATTTGCAATTCTCGCTGGCGGAGGCCCTCGCAGCCAATTTAATCCACCTTGACCATGCTTTTTCTCGACTCGAACAGCGAGCTCGTTCGGTTGTTCTCCACTTTGAAAATGGATTCTCCGATGAATTTGAACTTGTCGTGGGATGCGATGGGATTCACTCCGCAGTTCGAAAATCTCTCGATCTGGAATGTGCCCTGACCAGTCGACCGTACTCGGTTTGGCGTGGCATCACCCGCATAAATCCAGAAAGTGATATTCACTGCTTGGGTTTGGCGCAGGAGGGCGACTTCTCGGAATCCTATGGATGCGGCCAGCGTTTCGGAATACTGCGCTTAGGGCCAGGTTACGTGCATTGGTATGCCGTTGCTAATAATTCCTTGCGTCCTGCGAACCTTGGCGACTCAGAAGGTCTTTTGCAGCTCTTTTCGGGCTGGCACTCCCCTATTCCGAGTTTGATCGAGAACGCAGAAAGCATTCTGTTCGCCAGAGTTCAGGATCGCCGTTTGTCTCGTCCGTGGGGCCGGAAGCAGGTAGTCACTCTCGGTGACGCTGCACACCCTATCAGCCCCAACTTTGGTCAGGGTGCGGGCCTAGCGCTTGAGGATGCGGTTGTCCTGGCAGCATCGCTTCAGTCGGCACCCGACCTATCGGATGCTCTTCGGCGCTACGAGAAACTACGACACCCACGATGTCTGGAGGTGTCGTTCACTTCGAGAGAAGCAGGTCGCTTTGCTCAAATTCAAAATCGAGCCCTGGTCAGCCTGCGAAAACATTTAATAAGGCATGCACCGTCAAACTTCACCACGTTTTGGTTTCAGCGTAGCTGTAACTTTCGACCGCCTTCCCTTTCCACCGGCTAAACTGCAAATTTTCCTTGCCACCTAAGTCGAAACGGCAGGGAATCGCTCAATTCCCTGCCGTTTCCTTCCCACTGTCCGAGTCAGCATCTCCTTAGGAGATTCCGGAAGCTGCTATTCTTCGTCTCCGTCCTGTTCGGCGGCAAGCGGAGTTAACGTTCCAAACAGGCCGCGCGACTCGTGTTCCGGTCCTGCTGTAAAGTAGAGCGTCGTCGAGGGTCCTGCGGCAGCGCCGTTGCCGAACGCCAACATCCACAATCCATCGATGGTCAGAATTGAATCGTCGGGGGCCTTCATAAATCCGATGAATTTATAAGTGAACCCATTGAACGCCGCGATCTTGCCGCTGCCAAAATTGCCGACCAGTATCGTGTTGCTGAATTCGCCGAAGTCGCGCGGTGTCCACACCACTCCCCAGGGAGAGTTGAGCCACGCACCGTGATCCAGATGGCCGATGTGCTTACCGCCTGGTGTGAATATTTCTACAAATCCATTACCATCCCCCGCCACGTCATCGTGCCGGTCAGCGTCTTGCTTTGCATATGTCACGAACAGGCTGCCACCGATGTTCTGAATATTGAACGGAGCAAATCCACGAGGTATGCGGTCTTCACCGTGACCATCACCATGCCCGTCGTCATCTGCGTCAGGGTCAAAGGCACTGTGAGGCAGATGCACAGCCTGGAAGTTCGCGTCATAAACCTCAACCCGGCCTGCATGAAAATTCGTCACATACAAGAATCTTTTCCCATTCAAATCTGCTGTGGTCGCCCCTTTATAGACTGCGCCATTTCCTGAGCCCTTATCACTGTTATCGACGGCCAAGAAAGCGGACGTTCCGCCATTCCAACCTGAGATTGTTCCGTCCTCTGTGGCGAATATAAAAACCGCCGGCTTGCCGTTGGGCAGAGGAAGCACAAAGTCCGCACTCCCGTTGAATACCGTCCCGGTCGGAGTGGCAATCGTTCCGGCGGGCGCGTTCTTTGGCGGCGGAATGTTCACAATACCGTTTCCATTGATAGGAATGATCTGTCCTGCGCCCGTGTATAACGTCGATGTTCCAGTGCCGTTATTTGCGACCCACCAGGGGCTCGTGGAGCTTCGGCTTAGTCCCCAGGAATTCACGAGACTGGGATCTTGAATGGCGGCCGCACCCGAGGTGTCTGCCACCAGATTGGTTTGCTTGTAATGTTGTGCCAGCGTTGCTCCGGGGTACAACAGAAAGAGCGCCGCTGCCCCGCTCAATAATCTTGACACCTTGTTTATCGATTCCATATTCTCGATTCCTCCTTGATCAACATTTCTAGCAATTAACGTGTCATTGAATCTCGAAACGGAGTTCCGAGCTATGTGAGTGATTCAAGCAGCAGTCTTGAGATCTCCATCGCAGTGCATTCCAGCAGACCCACCTTCGAAGCAAAAGGCGCATAATCCGCCAGACGGGCAAGCAATTCTTCGGTTCCCACGTCCTGATTCAGAAACTTCGACGATCATGAAAGCTTGAGCCGAGCTTGGGTAGTACGCAGTTGTAAACTTATCTCCCCGAAGGGAGTGAAGGATTTTACAAAAAAACACTTTTGATCAATTGCAGACTGAGGTGAAGTGGTTGTTTTGCTCTTTCTCTAGTGCTGGCCAACTGTCTTATGTGTTGATCAGATATTTTGAGGCATGGAAAATAGGCGGACTTGAAGACCGAATTTGAGAAACAGCTTCAGATGAGAGTGCTTGGTGAGCCGGGATTCAAGTTCAATTCTCTGAAAAAAACAGGTGAGTTTTAGTACTACCTGAGAGTGAATAATGTACAAACGCCTCTGAAAATACTTCCCATTCCTCTGGGATATACCTGGTTTTCGTTTCCCTTCGCGGCATGTAAGTATTTGAACCGGTAGCAATTAGCGATCGTTGGCAGGTTGGTCATTCATGTGCCACATTTTATCCCGCATACGCGATTATCTGACTTGGAGGTTGTGAAGATGGGTGCCAAGTTCGACATCTTCAGAAGGCTACCTGATGGCCATCCTGTTTGGATGAAAGCAGTGAAAGGCTTGGACGAAGCAAAGTGCGAGCTCGCACAAATAGCCAAACTCTCTCCCGGAGAATACTTTATTTATGATACGAGGAATGGAAACGTGATTTCTACCGATAGAACTGCTCACGTATCTCCCGCTCCGGAACTTGGCGCCACTTTATCCGACTAAGAGCACGGCAGTGATGTCCTCCATTCGATTTGTATTTTTGAATTCGCTGTAGTTCGCAGTACTTTTCCCGACCTGCATGATGTGTTTGCAGCCTCTCGTAGGATAGAAAAAGGCATTGGCCTTTGGATCTGTGGGACAGGGAGAGAACCGCCTGCCTTCAGAGTAATTGGGCCACGCAGGAATCAGAACTTTCTGGCCACCACCTGGCAATCGAAACGATCATAGGCGCGGTCCTAGCGATATTTCGTAGACAAATTCACTTGCCTCAGTAGCCATGACGGCCCAGTCCCTACTGAGGAGAAATCGTAACACTCTCCCCAGGTGAATCTGCTGGATCGCATTGATTGGTCGGGAGCATGGCGCGAATCTGCGTGCCTTCGGAGCTCGAATTCACTTCAAGTATTCCACCCAATTCAGCGAGCCTTTCCCGCATCCCTGCAAGGCCGATGCCGCCGGCGTGTCCGGCGCGGAACCGTTGCAGTGATTCCCGGTTAATGCCCTTGCCGTCATCGCAAATGACCAGAATCACTTGTTCGTCTGTGCATTGGATTTCAATCGCTACGCGGCTCGCTTTCGCATGCCGATGAACATTTGTAAGCGATTCTTGGAGCACGCGGAATAGCGCCAGCTCAATCTCTTTGGGTAGACGATCCGTAATCTCTGCCAGTTGTAATTCCACGCGAATCCCGCTGCGCTTTGCAAACCCTTCCGTGTACCAGCGCGCTGCTGAGTAAAGTCCGAGTTCGTCGAGCAGTGGAGGATGAAGTAAATGTGAGATGGTCCGGACTTCACCGATCGCCCGATCCGTCAACTCAATGGATTCCGAAAGCAAGGGGTGGCTTTCAACCGAAGCTGCAATCTCGCGGCGCTGTAGCCGGCTCAGATTGATTTTCAGGCCCGCAAGAAATTGGCCGACGCTGTCGTGCAGTTCCCGCGCAATCTTCCTTCGCTCGACGTCCTGCAGCTCAAGAATGCGGGCGCTGAGCATTCGGTAGGATTCTGCATTGTTCTTTTCGATCTGCTCCTGTATTTTACGCCGCTCGACTTCACTAAGTAGCAGTCTGAAGTTGTAAACCAGAAGAATCAGAGCGAGGACGAACGCTCCAATCGAAGTAATCACCATCCGGGTGAACAGGCGATCCCACGTCTTCAGCCTGCCCTGCAAAAGGTTCTCCTCCCGGCCTTCCATCTCCCGGAGCATGCTTGACATGTTTCTTCGGCGGGCAGCAATCTCCACCAACATATCTTCTTGCGTGGCGATCCCGCCCTCCAGACAATCTGGCCCGTCAACGCAACCCTGCAACTGCTCGATATCTTTTTGCAGGACGGGCTGAAACTTCTCTAGATGCTCCTGCTGAGCCACATTGTCAGTTGTCAATGCGCGCAGGTCAGCCAGGATGAGAAGTTCGTCTTGGGCTTGTTGGTCGAACTGAGAAATTTCCTTGGGATTCTTGGAGAGCAGGTATAGGTCAAAATCCGCGTGAATCTCATCGATTTCGGATCTCAGGTCTTTTAGTAATCCCCGCACGCGATAAGTATGCAAAACTAGATCGCGGCTATCCTTCATCCGCTCTACCGTAACTATCCCGATGATCCCTGTTGCCGCCAGCAATGCCATTGCAAGGATCAGTGAGCCAAACCGGGAGGTAGGCAGACGGCTGGATAAAGAGATTTGGCGTTGAGGAGCGTCAGCGACCGGCACGAAGTCCTTCCAGGTTGACTGTGGGCGGAGAAATCCTGCTTCTTCAAGTCTCCTGTATATCACGATTCAACCATCGCGTCTTGATAGGAACGAGCAAGCCTGGCAACTCCAACCCAACAACGTCGTCTCATCAGACTCCCTGTACCCGGCAGGCTCTAGCTGCGTCCGGTAAGCATTCCTGGTTCCACTCCAGCGAACAGCTCAACGGGGTGTTAGCCCTAAGCCGTGTGGGGCAATTCCCGAGTAGAGACCTTCTCCGCTTAAGAAATATTTTTCTCCGGAGATTTATTGGTTGGGGCGAATTTCTTTGACTACCTCGATGACGATCCCGTTGTCTATCTTTGGACTAATGTAGGAGCCGCCTCCAACCACCACTCGCAATGCCTTCATCAATTCGTCTTCCGCATCCGCTTTCAGCAAATATCCGTTCGCCCCTGCTCGAAATCCACTCCTCAAAATCTCCGAAGACTCATGCAACGTCAATAATACGATTTTCACTCGAGGATGTGATTGACGGATGATTCGTGTCGCATCAATTCCGTTCATTCCCGGCATGGTTACATCCATCAGGATTACATCTGGACTCAGTTGCTCGACAAGGGGAATCGCGTCAGTTCCATTGCCAGCTTCTCCACACAGTTCCCACTCTGGAAACTCCTGAAGAATGGATTGAACACCGCGTCGTATGAACGCATGGTCGTCAACGATGAGGACTCGGGGCATGGGTGATAGTCTCCTGGAGTGATTGCGGATTGGCGAGCGCGCGATTACTCGGAGAGCGAGAAAACCCAGTGAAGGAGTCAAGGGCGTCGTTTTCACTAACGGCCGGAGATGATTCGGTTCTTAGCAAGATTATCTAAGCCTCAATAATCTGATTCTTGATAGCGTACCGTACCAGCTCACTTACAGAATGAATTTCCAGTTTGCGCATGATATTCGCGCGATGCGTTTCTGCGGTCTTAACACTGATGCCAAGGGCTACGGCCACTTCCTTGCTGCTCTTTCCCTCGGCGAGGAGCTGTACAATTTCCCGTTCCCGGGTGGTCAGACGATTGCGTTGAGGCAAGCGCAACTCGGCACCCGCTGTCTGCCGGGAAAAATCATCCAGCAGCATTTCGGAAGCGCGCGGCGTGAAAAACGTTCTCCGATTCGCGATGGAGTCAACCGCTGTCACTAGATCTCGGTCCGCGTCCGATTTTAGAATGTAGCCCCGCGCACCCGCTTCCACCACATCCCGCACCAATTGATCTGAAAAATGCATCGTCAAAATAAGGATGCCTGTTTTAGGAAGCATTTTGCTAATCCGCCGTGCAGCCTCCAGGCCGTTCAGGTCCGGCATACTCACGTCCATCACGACGATCTCAGGTTTCAGCTGTTCCGCGAGGGCAACCGCTTCCCTGCCTGTTTTGGCCTCGCCACAGACTTCCCATCCGGGCTTCGCGGTTAACAATTCCTTCAATCCCCGCCGGATGATGTCGTGATCATCTACGACCAGAATTTTTAAGCTTCCCGTTCCAGGTCTCATGGATATGGGAGACATCCCTGCCTCATTTTCAGCTAGCGCACGTCCCGGCATTTTATCTCCAATTGGATACCTGAGTCTCTTTAAAGTAGCTCCCCCGAGTTAAAACCATCGCTGCAATCAGTTGAATACCAGTTTCCCTGTATTTTGTGATTTGGAAACCCTCGTTCGAGCTTGTGAAAATGTGTTCTGCCCCCGACAAGAAAGCGGGGCATTATTTCGCCCCGCTTCGCCATTCAGTCGCCCATCCGCTGTTTACGGTTTGAGTTGCGGGCTCGCTTTTTGCAGTCGAGCCACAAGGTGTTTGCCGGCTGCGGGCGACTCCACCTTGGATTCCGCAATGATTTTCGCGGCCGTTGCCTCATTGCCGTACAGCCGATGGTTTGCGTCCTCGTCCGGCCGCAAGCTCGTCCCCTCAAGCGACACACCAGCGAAGACCCCCCGCGAACGCGAGTAGCTCAACATTTCCGAACGCATATAGGCATCCGTCTCTGCAGATGCAGTGCGTCCTTTCGGTCCCGCCGCAATGGACGCGTCTCCGCCCAGCTTGACTTTGCTGTGGAGTAGGCTTTCGACTCCCCTGTTGTTCATAACTAGAATCACGAAGTCGGTGGCTTCTCCGCCTATTTGAAAACCGACGCTGCCCCCCTCCAATGCATACATGGCAGGTGCGCCCCACGGGCCCGTAAAGTCTTTGCCCGTCCGGCAAACCATTGCTCCGCGGCCGTAACTTCCTCCCGCGATAAATGCTGCTTTCAGCACAGAGGGTAACACCACTACGCAGCGCGTCTTATCCAACAAGTCCTGCGGAATGTCATCGGGGATGTCCAAAATTTCCTGGATCACCGTGCCGGCATTTTGCAACCGGTCCGTTTCTTTCGCGTCGTCTGCCGCTGCTCCGGCAAACGAAAAAGGCATGAGGAGCAAGATCCCAGCCAATGATGCGTTCCGTCCGTTCATATTGTTTTCTCCTTTGAATGATCTTTTAGATCAGAGCCGTTACTCGCCACGCCGACCGACTACCAGAACCGCTATTCCTCCTATCAACGCTAACGCTCCCAACACAGGCGGTAGCGGCACTGAATGCTTTTCTTGTTTTGTTACTTGAATTGGGCCAATGTCGACTTCTTTCTTCGGCACTGTATAGCTAAAACCCTGATACGCGAGCGCGAGGATCCCCAGCACTATCAGGGCGATACCGAGCAATGACTTTCCACTCATTTGACGCCTCCTGTCGATTCACCAAATAATTCAATTCCATTCCTTCCTGCACTCCCCTCTTCCCTAAGTCTGTCGAAAAAGATGCCCGACAAGGCTCAATACGAAAAGCACCAGGAAGATATAAAACAGGATCTTGGCGATCCCCGCGGTAGCCAACGCGATGCCAGTGAATCCCAAAAACCCGGCAATTAACGCCACAATGAAAAAACCCAAAGCCATTCGTAACATTGCTTCCTCCTTGGTTTGATTTTTACGTAAACACCGACTGCGAGGCCCGCACCCTGACTTCCTGCAACGCGATGCCACGGTGCCCATAGTTTTGCGCTGCTTCGCTGCTACACTCCATCAGCAGATATCTGTATCCACGTATGTTTATCGCTGCAGTCGCTTCCGGATACTCTCGGTCTCAGGCACTTCAACTCTCATTCCCCGTAAATCGATGTATATGCTTTCCTCTTCATTTACGTTTCCATGGGATTGTCTGTTTGACCTTCCGCCATCACGCAGATGCTGGGCAGCAAGCTTAACCATCAAGGAGGCATATATGAATTGGGATCAAGTAGAAGGCAAGTGGAAGCAGTACTCCGGGAAGCTCAAAGAGAAGTGGGGGAAGTTGACCGATGACGACCTGACCACCATTAATGGCAAGCGCGATCAACTGGTCGGCAAGCTTCAGGAACGATACGGGATGGCAAAAGAACAAGCTGAGAAGCAGATCGACGAATTCGCCAATACCCTCGGTGATTCCGAAGTTCGTCGCGAAGCTCATAAAGCTCACGGCGCAGGATCCTGATCCTCTGTCTCGTTCGTTTTAGCAGTTTAGCCCCTGAATTCGATCTGTCCGGAATCCGGGGTTGGGTTAAAGCCCACCTCGGATTTTCGTTTCCATGGACTTTGTTGCAAACATCTGACGGATCCCACACCAGGAAAGCTTCTTCAAATGAAAATTCTTGTCCGCCGGCTAGCTTTCATTCTTCTCGTCCTTCAAATTATTTCTGCCCCTCCCAGCAGGGCTTATTCCGTCCTCACCCATGAGGCCATCATAGATGTTGTGTGGGATACCAACATTCGCCCTCTGCTTTTGAAACGTTTTCCGAATTCAACTCCAGATGAACTAGTGAAAGCCCATGCCTACGCCTACGGAGGCGCAATCATTCAGGACATGGGCTACTACCCTCACGGCAACAGATTCTTCAGTGATCTAACCCACTATTTCCGCAGTGGCGACTTTATTCTCTCGCTCTTGAACAATGCGCAGACTCTTAACGAATACGCTTTCGCACTTGGTGCTTTGGCTCACTACGCCGCAGACAATGATGGCCACCGGATGGCCACCAATCGCGCGGTTCCAATGCTCTATCCCGAACTGGAGAAAAAGTTCGGCCGGGTAGTGACCTACGAAGACAATCCTTTAGCTCACATCAAAACGGAATTTGGTTTTGATGTCTTGCAGGTTGCCAAAGGTCATTACGCCTCAGACAGCTACCATCAGTTCATAGGATTTGAAGTCGCCCTTCCGCTTCTTGAAAAGGCTTTTCGTGAAACCTACGGAATCAACCTCAATTCGGTTTTCAAGGAAGAGCAAACCGCCACTAACTCGTATCGCCACAGTATTAACTCATTGATCCCCACTGCCACCCGCGTCGCCTGGGATCTTAAACAGGATGAAATTGAAAAAGATTTGCCTGGAATTACCCGAAAGAAGTTTCTCTACAACCTGTCTCGCGCCAGCTTCGAGAAAGAGTGGGGAAAGGACTACCGCCGGCCGAGTACTGGTGAAAAATTTCTTGCACTCTTCATTCGCCTTCTCCCGAAGATCGGCCCGCTTAAGATTCTGACCTTCCGGACCCCCACTCCAGAGGCTGAAAGGCTTTTTGAACAAAGCTTCAACGCCACTGTCGACCGGTATCGTCTGCTTCTCTCAAAGGCAGAGGAAGGCCGCCTTGAGGTTCCAAACGACAATTTCGACGTGGGGGAAGTCACTGCTCGAGGTAAGTACAAGCTTGGCGACGCCACCTGTGCGCAACTCCTCGACCGCCTCTCGGCCCAGGGCTTGTCTAGCGTGGATGACCTCCTGAAAACTCAATTGCTGGATTTCTATGCCAACACGGGTCAGGATGCCGTGGGAAAGTCCTTGGAAAAAGATCAAAAGAGAATTCAGCGACAATTGAACGCTTTGAAAGCCTCAACTTCTGCCTCGGGTCATGTTGAACAGCTTCAAGCTACGCAACTGCCCAGAACCCCGCCGCAGCCATAAAACTCGTCATTTATTGACGCTGAAGCCTACCAGGACTTAACTGGCCTGGTACAACATTCGCTCGATAGAAAGTGCCGTCTGCCAAACCTATAGTCAAAATTGCGCGGAACAGTCAGACTCACGCGCCCGCGAATTAACCCGCGAATTAAACAATTGGTCGTAGCGCTTTACGTGGACTGGAGGAACCTGTGGACCTGCTCATGACTATCGGCGTAATTCTTCTAATTTTGTGGCTGCTTGGCCTTGTGACTTCGTACACCCTGGGAGGCTTCATTCATATCCTGCTGGTGCTGGCTATCATCGTCATTCTGGTCCGCGTCATTCAGGGTCGCCGCCCAATTCCCTAGAACGACAATCTTTTACTTCCGGTCTATTTCCCGGCTGCGGCGCGCTTCGTCAAAAGTGCGTTCACCTTTTCCATGACTTGGAATGCATCCGCTACATACAGAACGTCAGCTTTCCCACGCGCCCATCCGCAATTCGTGTCTAGATTAATTGCGCGGCGTTCATTGATGAAGCGCCAGCCAACTACATGGGGCTCTTCCCCGTGACAGCAGGAAGCGAGTCCCTTTGGATGCCGAGGCGTGGATCCGGTTTGCCCTACCTGGTTCATGTGAGTCATAAATCCAAGCACCGTCTGATTCTCGCCACTCTGATCCACCAACGATTTGCTTCCCCCGAGCGAAGCTCCCGAAGTACGCAAAAATCCCAGTATCAATTGCTCGGCTGCTTCTGGATGGTGTTTGCCGTCGGACTGCTTTTTCGTCCAACCAGCGCCAGCCACAAATAACAACGCCGCATCAGGGCGAATGGTCTGCGCATCCGTCTTGGGCGAGCGAATCCCTTCTACCTTTGTGCGGTTCGCCTCTGCTGGCAAACGTACTTCCACTTCCTCCAGAGCTACCTTGCCTACCTCGCCCCGCCACGCTTCATGGCAGCCTGCATCCAAGAGCAAGATCCATGGGCGCACGTTTCGGCCAATGACCCCCTCAAGACGCTGGCGATAGAACCAACGTGTTGCGGAAATCTTGCCCTCAACTGCATTTATAGAAGTAATGTGGGTGTCCACCTGGCCTTGCAACCGCTGTGCAAGACTCGGTAGCGCGCGCATGAACCGCGAGGTTCCAGAAGCAAGGACAATGCTCGGTTTTGTCGCAAGGCACAGTGCTTGCGCAGCGGCAGCGTCGCTGGCGAATCTCGGCTTCGCGAAATTTGCCCCTGAAACTCCAAGAATGCGTTTGGCTCCGGCGGTCGCCAATGAATCAGCTGCGGATTGCACGCTGTCGCCGATCAGTCCAATGTGCAGTGGTGCACCCAATTGTCGTGCCAATTCCAAGGCTGCCCCCAGACCCTCGAATGCGGCCTTGGGCAGTGCGATTCCCGTTTCATCTACGTGCGCCAAAAATAAAATGCTTTCCGTCATATTCCACCCTTATATGCGCGTCTCTTGACTTCAGAAAGTTCAACTGTTATTCAGCCAACTGATGTGCACTAAGAACCGACCTTACTTCCCTACAACCCACTCGGCAATTTCACCCGCAATCTCATCCGCGGACTTATCCTTTACGATGCGTGTCTGGCGCTGCTGTCTGGGAGGATTTACGCTGTCATAGCGCAGTCCGTTCTGCGCTGGAACGAACGACTTTGACCGTTGCAATGCAGGCATCACCATTCGCATGTTGACCATGCCGATCTGTGGGTTGTTTCGTGGTTCCGGTAGGCTGCCTGTTGCCCATCCCAGCAGAGCCGGCGGTCCATCGCACTTGGACACCTGGTGGCGCCCCCCTTCAATGCGCTCGAGAATCTCAAGCGACCCATCCGCGAGCACGCAGACCTGATCCACACCCTGGAACTGATCCAGTATTCCCAACCGTTCTCCGATCAATTGAAGCGTCACTCCAGCCCCGCGCGACGCCGATTCCCATCCGCCAAACAGCAGTAGCCGCGAACGGTCTAATCCCGGAATCGCCGCAATCGCCTCCGCAAGAATTTCTGCAACGGAATGCGCATCGACGAAACCACTTGCTGGCCCATCTAGCGCGACCAATTCAAAGCTCACTTTTTGCGCAATCGTCATCATCACCTGCTGTAACTTCGCCTTCGCACCCAGGCTTACCAGCCAGACCTTGCTCCCAGGCAAACGCCCGGCCAGATCTGCCGCTTCGAACAGCGCGTGCGCTGCCCATGGATCAAGCACTACAGGCAGCAACATCTCGTTCTTCAGCCCAGGACCGACTGAAGTCTCGATTGGTTCGAGCGTCTGCAAAGGGTCGGGCACGACGCTGCCACACACAACAATTTGGTATCCGGTGCTCATAGTTTTGGCGTCCTCATCTCGACAAATCGTTATTCAACGTATTCGGATCAATTCAATGTGGAGTGTAATCCGCCGGTCCCGGCGCGGAATTCCACATTACTTGCTTGCCCATTGATTTCCGCTCGGCAATTCCACAGACACGCCCCGCAAAATATGCACTTCTCACGATCGAAGTTGGGTACTCCTCCTTCGCCTCGCGTTATGGCTTGCCCAGAGCACATCTCCACACACAGCTTCGGCTCGCATTCGCGACAAACCTCAGGTCGAACAAATACCACGTGGTTGGCATATCCCGGTGGGGCTTGCACGCTGCCCCCCATCAATAGCGCGTCCTGCTGCGATACCAACAATTTGCCGTCGAGCGGAATCTCTGGCCAACCACATCGGTTCATCATCCTGTCATGTAACGGCTGTCGATCGGCGATAGCCTCTTCCGCCATGCTCTTCATTTCAGTAGCGGGGATTTTCTCGCTATACATCTCCTCAAGCGATGAACTTGACTTTTGTCTCAATCCTGGATGGACTGGCCACGACAACTTTCCCTTTGAGAATCCCGCAATCGCCATTCCCAGAAGTCCAGACACCATTCCATCCGAAAATCCATTTCGCGAATCTTGAGCGGTACGCGCCTCTTCATCCACCCAACTCGCTCGTCGGCGACTGACATACGCTTCTTCAAGATTCTCTTTGCTAAATGGACGCTTCTGCTCAAGTAGTTGTGCGACTGCGTCCGCCAGTTGCACGCCCGTGGTCCATGCTTCGTCCACCCCAGATCCTGCCAGGACGTTGGTGCTCCCCGACCCTTCGCCGATTCGCGCGTAGCCATTTCCCACAAGAAAGGGCTCTCCGTGTCTGCCCGATTCCTGCAACGATTTCGCTCCCCACGACTTCAGCGTTCCGCCCCGCAAATGTCGCCACAGATAAGGATGGAGAATGTAATGCTGCAGATAGCGGTACGCCGTGCGCACTGGGCTCCGAAGCCACGACGGGATGAATATCCCGACCGAAGCCATTCGGTTGGGGTGTACGTACAAAAATCCAAAAATCTCCGGTTCTGGGAAACCAAATGTGTGAAGGACCGCTCCTGGTTTCAGGCTGCAACTTTCGGGAAGCTCGATCACCATTTTCATGCCTAGCGCCCATTCTCGAAGGCCATGTCCCGGTGGCAATCCAAAGTGTGCATCGATCCCGCGACCGACAGCTCCTACAGGGCCGTCTCCCACAACGGTCAGCGCTGCACGCACATCCATCCCAGGCATGAACCCATCCGCCACCGCTCCGTTCAAATCCGTCCCCTGGTCCACCAGCCTTACGCCGGTCACTCCGTTGTTTTCAATCAAGGCACCGCTCGCTGGCATGCCCGGCCAGATCTGCACTAGTCCGGAAGACGTAAGTTGTTCGCCTACCCATTGATTGAATTGCCCTAGTGAGAGAACCAGACCATTGTGCTTCTGCAGAAAACCAGGAATGTACGGCAGCTCAACCGATTCATCCCGCCAGCGAACTAATCCCCGAAATTTGCGAATGAGCTTGTCGGCCACTCGCAATGGTAGCGACCGCCTGCTTGCCTTGCCGGGATCGAGCAGGTACACCAACTTTTCGCTCTCGACCGGCACTGCCATCGGAATTTGTGTTGGATCGATTCCAGGGAAGCTCTCGCGGATCCCACTCGCCCGTGTTACGACCCCGGATACACCAAATCCCAGGCCATCGGCGCGTTCGTAGCAAATCACCTGTAGCGGCGCGCCCGGCATGCTTTCGCTTTCCACCCGCGGCGAGCCGTCCTCATTCAGCAATTTGCGAGACAACGTTGTCAGGAATCCGCCCATCGCTGGGCCGAAACCCACGCAAGCGATGTCTACAACGATCTGCTGCCGCTCTACGTCGGCAGTTGTATCGGGAGCTACAGAATTCATGCCGGATAGTCCAGCACTTCCGGAATCATCAACTTCGAAACTGCATCGGCAGCGCGATCTTTCGATAGACGCGCGCCCGTGAGGCAGGTGTCCAGCTTGGTGTGCAGCGCCAGAAATGTCTCCGCGCCGTGGCACTTCGCGCACGGACCAGCTTTTTTAGGATGCGATCCGTCATTTCCAACGATATCAATCGTGCACGCCACAATTCCTGGAATGAATCCTTCCAGCGCATCGATCTCTTCCTGAATGAAGCAGCCGTGCGCTCCCTCTTCGTCCCACGACGGATGCCGGTTATAGCCAAACACCAGTTCCGCGCAGATTCGCGCAATTTCTCCGCTCGCTCGGGCCGATTGCACGTGGCAAAGATCGGTCATGAAGTTGACCAATCCTTCCAAACCCTCGGCCACGGAAGCATCTTCGCTCCCGCGCTTTTTCAACTCGAGTACATCCAGAATCTGACAGCGCGCCGCCAACATCCAGCAAAGTGCATCAGCCATCGGGAAAGTCACTCCCTGCCGCGCACTCTGATAAAGTTTCTCGCCATTTCCATCGGTCGCATGTTGCAGGCGTTCCAGCGTCCACAACCACATGGTCATCGCCGTGGCTAGTGTGCATGCGCCGTTTCCCGGGTTTTCGGAAGCGATACTGCGCATCTCCCGGATCCAGTTCCGAAATTGCGCTAGAAATACCGGATTGATCATGGTGATGGAAAGTTGCCGGCGTTGCACGGCCTCAGGCCCCTCGTACGTCGCCTCTAACTGCGCATCCATCCATTTATTCCCCAGATAGCCGGGACAATCTTCCGTGATCCCGTAGCCACCCATCAGGCTCACTGCTTCGCGCATCATCTGCGCGCCCCAGCCGGTGTTCCACAGTTTTGCCGCCGGGCACAGGATATCGGCCTGTGAGTCCAGAACCAGGAAGCGCAGCAATGGATCGCTTTGTAGCTTTTCTCTGCGTGCATCCATCGCAGGCAACCTAAGCAACGCGACAGCTTCATCAGAAGCTTGACGCAGCAGCTTCGCCTGGGCGCGTGCCCCGGTTGCGCCCTGGCTTATGAGAATTGCCTGCGCTTCCTTTTCCAGCGGGTCCAGTTCATCAAATCCCCGCGCCGCCGCAAACGCCAGTGACGCGCTCGCCTCGCCCGTGGCCCAAACATCCACCAACCGATGCAGCGCATCCTCACGCGCTTGCAATCCCATTTGGTACCGGACCGATCCCGGCGTGGCCGTGGTAGCACCACGGAATCTTCCCCGCTGGTAGCGGATGATTGGTTCCACCGCAGAGAGCAATTTCGCTGCGGTCATCACGCCTACAGTCACTCGAGTGCGGCGGAATACGGCTTCGATCACTTCGCTGTGACTGTGCCGCGGAATCAAAATGCCATCTTTAATGTCGTAGCCGCCCACGATTCGGCTCGCCGGAATGCGCAGACTGAAAATGGGATCGCCCGTCGACGACAATTGATGGACCAGCTTCTTCGTCGGAGTTCCGCGGTCAAACACGCCCGGGTCAGTCTCTTCCATGATCACCATACAACTGCCCTTGACTCGCGGGTCCCCCGAATCCACGGCAGCCGTGACAAAATTCGCAAATCCAATGTTGGTGATGAACCGGCCGCGCTTTTCCACCTGCAGCATGGGTTCTTCGCCGACTTTCCACTCCACGATGCTGATCTTCCCATCCAGCATCCCTGTATCAACGCCCACATACGGAATCGGTTCGGTCAGGCAGAACGCCCCGCGCCACGGTTTACGATCCTCGCCGGGTTGCGCAGGCGCGGCCAGCTTCATGTAGTGCTCTCGTTGTTCTACTGTTCCTCGCTCGTGAATCGGCGCCAACGCCAGGCATCCCGCCAGACTCGACGTCGCCGCTCCCCCATCCACCCAGGCTAGTTCGAACGCTACCAGCGACAGCGCCAGATTCCGCGGCCCCGCAATGAATCCTCCTTGCTCAGGGTCCATGAAGACGGCCGTGAGCCCGGAATGATCAAAAGCGTCCAACAATTCCGCCTTTCCCGCAGTCCATTCATGCGAATTTCGACCCCCTTGCGCCACCAACTTCGCTACCGGCCCGCGGGCAACGGCCCGAGCCGACTGCATCAGCATCTGCAAATCGTAGCGATCCGCAAACCGCCATTGGATGTGCCTCGCGGCATCGGTGGGCAAAGTACGCAGGGTCTCAAGTTTCGGGGAAATGGCCGTAGACATGGAGGGAGTCCTTTCGCGAGCGACCCCCTGAATCTCCCAGACCGGCAGCACACGGGTCTGTACTACGCATCACGGAACCGTGTGACGAGCGGGCCAAACTTAGTCCAAGATACTGTTTGAAAGCTCGGTTGATCGCCTCGACTGGCTGAGATCGCGAGTTTGTGACGGCTGCCTCACAAGCCGACTGCCAACTCCTCGGCTTTTGAGAGGCGGACTACTCTGCGCGCCGGTTCAACCCGGCTAATACACGGAGCTGTCCTAGAATCAGCATGTCCACATTCACCGCTTCTTTGTTCCGCACTAATCGTGCTTCTCGACCTGTGCCCGTCGAATAGCCTTCAATGCTCAAGATCGTGTCGGGCTCATTCTCTGGCCGTGCCGTGTTCTTGATGATCACCAGACCCTGCTTAGAATTGTAGTGCACCAGCATCTGGTGGGGCCTGTCCGCGCACCAGATCCGCAGGTCCCCAAGCGCCGTTTCCTTGCATGTAGCGGTCTGCTCGCCCGTTACGCCATTCCATTCACGACACTGCGCGAGGACGGTTTCCGCCAACCTCTTCCAGACCACGGGGCCCAGCGATTTCGCAGCCTCTCGATTCCGCTGGTCTTCGTCATTCTGGCTTTCTTCTGCGATTCTCGCCGCAAGGTATTCTTCGGCTGCCCGCTTCGCGCTCTCTTCACCCATAGCTTATGTTTCTCCGTCAATTAGTTTACACAATATAAATCAATTACGTTAAGTCGCGATAATGTATTGCGTTTCGCGTTGAATCCACACACTGGATTCCGGGCCAGGGCTCTATCCGGAGCAGCAAAGGAGGTTCAGCTAACGTGCTATTCTCCAACCAAGTAAGGGTAGGCCAGTCGTGGCTGACAATTGATATAGAATGCGGGGCGGAGCATGCGACGGCAGCACGTCTCGTGCGTCCAACTTCATCGAAATTCTCAATTTTTTCCGCGTTTGGGGGGGGATTAATGGGGCTGCGTCATCCGCTTCTTCGAATACTGTCGTTGGTTTTTCTTGCGGGAGTGTGTCAACAACAAAATCCGAGACTGTTTGCCCAGAACAAGCCCCCGGACGTCTGGGACGTGACGAAAGCTCGCGGCATCACGCGTGAAATTGAGTTCGACACTTCGCAAGGCACCTGGATGTCCCTTAGCCTTTCTCCCGATGGGAAGTGGATCGTCTTTGACTTGCTTGCGCACATTTACCGGATACCCTCCGCCGGCGGCAAGGCGGAGTGTCTGACGCAAAACAGCGGTGTAGCTCTGAACTATCACCCTCGGTACTCGCCCGATGGAAAGTCGATTGCTTTCATCTCGGATCGCGGCGGCCAGGACAATTTGTGGATCATGGACGCAGATGGAGGGCATCCACATGCGGTCTTTGACGACAAGGATATTCGGGTCCGGCAACCGGTGTGGACACCGGACGGCCAATACATCCTTGTCCGGCGTGATTCGGTCGCGACGGGCCTCGAACCCGCGCCACCCTCGGGCATCTGGATGTACAACAAGGATGGCGGCAAAGGAATTGAGGTAATCGGCAAGGAAGAAAAGGGCGCCGACTGGCCATCAACTTCAGGCGACGGAAGATATGTTTACTACTACTACGTGGCAGGCGATCCCAGTTCTTATGCTGGTCATGCGGATTCAACGCAAGGCTACTACCAGATCAAACGCGTTGAACTTCGTACCAGCGAAATTCAGGAAATAACCGGTGGCACTGGCGAACAGCAATATCGCAGTTCTAACGGCGGCGCAGTTGCTCCTGAAATTTCTCCCGATGGACGCTGGCTGGCTTTTTCCCGGCGTATTCCCAACGGCACGATTTCCTTCAAAGGGCACAAGTTCGGGCCAAGAAGCGCCTTGTGGCTCCGCGATATGAATACGGGCACTGAACGCGTCGTCATGGACCCCATTGAAGTCGAAATGGCGGAACAGTACGGTACACCTCGCATTCTCCCGGGATACTCGTGGGCAGCGGACAGTAAATCAATCGTCATCACACAAGGCGGAAAAATCCATCGCCTGTGGATTGATTCAGACAAGGTTGAGAACATTTCCTTCGAAGCTCATGTTCACCGAACGATTTCGGAGATGGCAAAGGCAGAACGGCGTATCGACGACGGCCCCTTCGCGGCACAGTTCGCGCGTTGGCACACCGCTTCCCCTGATGGCAAGATTCTGGCCTTTCAAGCGCTCGGTAGAGTCTGGCTGATGGACATGCCAGCGGGCACCCCTCACAGATTAACGCCTGCAACGTTCGCCCCGATGGAGTATGCGCCCGCGTGGTCTAAAGATGGGAAGTGGCTCGCGTTCACAACTTGGGATGAAAAACTGGGTGGCCAGTTGTTCAAAGTTGCAAAAGACGGCAAGGCCCCACAACAACTTACGCAAGTGTTCGGCGAATATATCAACCCCGTGTGGAGCCCCGATGGCCAGGCAATCGTTGTTGCCCGAGGTTCAGGCGAATCTCTCCGCGGAAGATCCTGGGGAGCGAATCCCTGGTACGACTTGGTCCGCGTGTCCTCAACAGGCGGTGACGCGCAACAGATTGCGCGTGTGCCAAGACCGGAAGGCATGGTCGAACGTCGCCAAATCGTAGACCCTTCGTTCGGCCCCGAAGGACGCATCTACTATCCCGAATTGTTCCTGAGCAAAGGTGATGGTGCCGGTCGAGAGCGCGTGATGACCAATTTTGTTTCCGTGAAAACCGATGGAACCGACCGCCGTGTACACGCCCTCTTTCCCTACGCCGATGAAGCCACTCCCTCTCCAGACGGAAAATGGATTGCCTTTCAGGAAGGCGACAACGTTTATTTGGTTGCGTTCCCTCTGGCAGGAACTGGCAGCAAACCTCCGCTGCTCGACAAAAAGGGGCCGATCTTCCCAGTGAAGACAGTCTCGACCAATGGAGGTAACTTCCCCAGGTGGCGCGATGCGCAAACGCTGGAGTATGGCAGCGCGATGACATACGGCGCTTTTAACGTTGCGTCTGCAAAATCAGAATCCACGCAAATTCATCTGACAACTCCGCGAGAGGTTCCTAAAGGTTCCCTCGCTCTTGTTGGGGCAAGAATCATCACCGAAGACACCCCAAAAGTGATCGAGAAAGGCTCGATTGTCATTAAGGGCAGTCGCATTGTCTGTGTCGGGGAATGCAGCACCAGCGGCGTAGAGCATGTCGTCGACGCCAGCGGAAAAACCATCATTCCCGGATTGATCGACATGCACTCGCACCACTATGCTGATTATTCCGGCATTACTCCTCCTCACAATTACGAAAATGCGATCTATCTCGCCTACGGTGTCACCAGCAATCTTGATCCTGCAGCATGGGGCGACAATGTCTTTCCAGCCGCTGAACTAATCGATGCCGGGGAAATGATCGGCCCTCGAACCTACTCCACAGGTGATCCGTTCTACCGTGGAGACGGCGAACGCAACAACGATCTCTCCAGCCTGCAAGTCACCGAAGACAACGTCGATCGTCTCAAAAGCTATGGTGTCATCACGTTAAAGCAATATCTCGAACCCAGACGCGATCAGCGTCAATGGGTATCCGAAATTGCTCGCAAGAAAGGACTAAACGTTACCGCAGAGGGTGTCGGTTTGGAGTACGACCTGAGTATGGCGATGGATGGCCAGACCGGAGTGGAACATCCGCTCGCCTATCTACCCTTATATGGAGATGCAACACGCTTCTTCGGCATGGCCCACTTCTTTTATTCACCCACGGCGATCGTTGGGGGCGCAGGTCCCTGGAACGAGGAATATTTCTTCCAATCCAAAGATTGGTTCATGGATGAGAAATTACTCCGCTGGACCCCTTATCGGGAATTAGTGCCACATACACGCACGCGCATGTTGCGCCCCGAAACGTCATACTCGTTTCCTTTTATTGCACAAGCACTCGCCGATGTAATGGCGAATGGTGGGCACGGAGCCCTCGGCGGCCATGGCCAGCAGAATGGCATTGGCACACAGTGGGAACTGTGGATGTACGCTAGTGCCTTGGGAGCGGAAAGCGCGCTCGAACTCGGCACAATGGAAGGCGCCCGCTATCTCGGAATGGATAAGGACCTCGGCTCGATCACCGCTGGAAAGCTCGCAGACCTCGTTATTCTTAACAAGAATCCACTCGAGGACATTCACAATAGCGCTGATATTCATGCGGTCATGAAGGGCGGAATCCTATACGACGGCGAAACGCTCGATGAACTGTGGCCAGAGAAGAAACCCTTCGGGGAGCACTATTGGGCCTTCCCCGCGGGCATCCAGAACGATGACCGCCCGGCAGACTATTGGGAACACAAATAGTCCACCCGAATCGTCAGAGACTCTCCTTCTGCGAGGTCTCCGCGGATGTAAACTAATTTGATCCTCGTAAAGGCCGATAGACCGCCCTACCGCAATCTGGGGATATCGGCGGAAACGGTCGGAAATAGTGTTGAACGACCTCAGTCGAGTTGCACCATAATTTTTCTGAATTTTGCAGGATTCGCGCTCCAGGCTTCGAGTATCCCGGGCGCCTTCTCGAGGGTAACGATCGAACCTACGGCGTTTTCCACCGGGAACTTGCCTGTCTGCAGCATCTGGATCACGGATTGAAAATCGGAAGGCAACGCGTTTCTAGAACCCAAAATATCGAGCTCTTTTTGCACAAAGAGTTTGGTCTCGTAGGCCACTGGCTCTTTTGCGTAGCCGATATAAACGACACGACCCGCAAAGGCCACTTCTTCAACAGCCAGGCGAAACGTTTCCGCTTGTCCCACGGCTTCGATCACAACATCTGGGCCGCGACCGTCGGTGAGTTCCAGTATTTGTTCGTGCAAAGGGCCAAGCCGCAAATTAATGAGGTGCGTAGCTCCCGCTTTCCTGGCAATCTGCAGTTTTTCGTCATCGAGATCCACGGCGATGGTTGTAGCCCCTGCAAAGTGGGAAGCAGCGATGGCGCCCAGACCAACCCCGCCACAACCAAAAACCATCACTTTGTCCGAAGCTACGACCCGCCCTCTGGCAACTGCGTGAAAGCCGACGGTGAGCGGTTCGACGAGACAAAGCTCCCGCATACTAAGCGCCGCTGCATAGAGTTTTTCGGGCGGCATCAAAATGAATTCCGTCAATGCACCGTCGCGCTGAACACCCAAGGTCTCATTGAACTGGCAGGCATTCGGGCGGCCCCGCCGACAAGACGCACATTTGCCACAATTGGTATATGGGGACATTGTGACATTCGTGCCGACGGTGATTCCCTCTGGCAAAGCACTCCCCGCCACTATGGTGGCCGCAATTTCGTGCCCTGGTATTCTTGGAAAAGTAACCATCGGATTCTTGCCGCGATAGGAATTTAAATCGCTTCCGCAAAGTCCGACCATGCGAACGCGCAGCAAGACTTTTCCCGGGACTAATTTTGGTTCGGGTACCGAAACGATCGTGGCTTCCCCTGGCTTGTTGATCTGGAGTGCTCTCATAAAATCGGAACTCTCATGCTCATGGTTTTCTGGTTTGCCGTCAATCAACCCCGCTCAGTGGAAAGAGTCGAGCGAAGCTCCTGGGCTTTGTGGCCCAGTGATTCGACTACGAGTAGGTTACTACCAGTCTGTTGGGTTAATGAGATCCCTATTTGTCCTTTAACTGTGCGTCGAGCCGTCAACGGTCACGCACGCCAGTAGAGGGATTCTTCTTAGATCAAAGTTGGGCGTACACCACATCCGCGGAATGCCGCGCTTCTCAAGGAGGAGATGCAATGCTGATTTCGCAACTTGTGGAGGGACCTGCAAAGAATTTGGCTCGCCCGTGCGGACGATTTCAGAACTCTTGAGCGGGCTCAGATTGCTGGGGAACTTGCTCAGTTCAGCGACTTCTTTACTCCCGGAGTTGAATGTTCTGCCAACCAACATAAGCCGACCCGGGTACCAGCTTAATGTCCGATAATTGAGTGCGACTATTTGCAACGTTGGCTCAGCTTCCAAGATTCTTGGACTCAACTTCCCAGTAGAACGCTGGCTTGCTTTGCCGGAGAACTCCATCAACGAGCTGTGGTTCGATGAACACGCAGATTATTCAACTAGTTGGAGGTTTAGAGCGATGCGAACTCCATTGATAAGGACCTGGCTTTTGTCGATGAGCGCCTGGTTCGTGATCTCTGACTCGGCAAACTGCTGCGCCAAGTTCTTGGGGAGAATGAATTCAACCGCCTCGGAACGTTCCTTTGCACCAGGCGCCGTGGCAAACAGGTTCACCACCGAAAAATCGTATGTATCAAAATTCGCGTCCCGCGGAACATTCGCCAGAATATCCTTCAACTTGGGCGCGAGGAACAGGTCGAACGTTTGTGCTGCTCGTTTGTAGATGGACGTTTTCTCCGCGTCAAAATGCAGCGCGTTACGCAGTGTCATCTGTAACGCCATCTGTTTGTTCACGACGACAAAGGCCGGCGGATCATAGTCCACAAACTGGTATTTGGCTTTGCCTTCATTCGCCAGGGCGTCCAACTGCGACTTGTATTCAACCTGAAGTTTTTCCGCGTCTTCTGGCTTGGCGGCAGGCTTCGACTGTGAAAGATCCGGCTTCGGTGGAATCGCACTCTCGCTCGAAGAATAAGGCAGGCCGCTGGAAGAGCTACGAAGAAGTGAACTGCTACTGTGGCTTGCGCCGGCGGGAGTTGATACCTGGCCAGAAGTACCCGTTGGCACGGCAGCTTTTTTGGGAAGGCTCTCAACCAGTAACGGATCTTTCTCAAGTAGCGAGAGCCCGTATTCCTTGCCACCAAGGAAAATCTGCGACTGATTGAGGATGTCCTGACGTGCCTGATCGTTCGTGGCTTGAGCAAGTTTAAAAGCGTCCTGCTTGACCACAACAATGACGAGAATTTCCTTGCCCTCGTAGTCGTAGCTCTTCTCGTCGGCTCTCGTGTGATAGGAAATTTCAAATCCAATCGCATCACACCCGACGTCCGGGGAGATTCCTTGTGTTACGGTGCGTAGAATCGGAAGAATCACGTCCTGAACGGTGCGCGCAGCTCGCTCGTTGCGCGTAAAGGTGTTTGAATTGTAGGCCGCGTTGTAATTCCCGGTAACTTTCAGCACAGTATGGTCCCGAAATTTCACGAATTCAAGGCCGCGGGAATCGGCTTCGGCCTGCTTCGATGGCTCCAGCCCTACGTACCGGCTCAGATAGAAGACAAACGGAAAATGCATGTGGGCAATGTTCTGATTCAGCGTCTTCAATTCCTGAAAATATTGTTTTTCGAGTGCCTTTAGATCAGGGTCGCGGATCTCGTTCGGGCTGATTTGTGCGGAAGTAGAGTTGGCCATCATGAGCATGGCGGCCAGAATATTGAGACTAAGTGGGGTAAAGAGACGTTTGGATGAGCGCGCCAAGTTCACCATTAAATCTTATCATTCACGGCTTGGCCGCGTATGGCGATCCGGGCCGACCAGTGCGTTGATAGGCAGGTTGCACGATGGCCCGGGTAAAGGCGACGACTGCTCTGATTTCTTCTGGAGAGAGCGTCTTCCCGTAAGGCGGCATCATCGCTGATTTACCCAACGCATTGCCACCCAGCGTGATGATATTGCCCATGTACTCATCGCTCTCTGCATTCAACTTTTCTCCGTCGTTCATCAGCGGGGGAACCGGCGTCAGGTTGCTGCGGTTGGAAGGCCCTGCAGGCGAAGCATCCGCATGGCACCACACACAATATTGATAGAAGATGCGCTTGCCCTGCGACTCCTGATAACCGAGCTTCACCAGTTTCTGCGCGTCGTTCCAATCCGGTTCCGTGTCATACGCGCCGAATGCTTCGTCGGGCTTCACGGCTGCGGCTTTTTTGCATCCGGAAATTACGACGACACAAAGTAAGCTGACGAGGAGCATCGCTGCGAGGATCAGTTTGGATTTCATCGGCCCCCTCCTTGCGCCTTGGGAGGGACGAGGGAAGCGCTCGCTCCGGTTTGTGATTTGATGCCAGAGCGCAACGTCATCAAGTACGCAGTGAGAGCATGAATCTCGTCGTCGGTAAACGTGTGTCGCGGTTCAATCGTGTCGGATTGCAGCGCCTGCGGATTGCGCAGCCACGCTTCAATCCACGCCGGCGTCAGCCAATTGCCCGCGTTGTTCAGGTTCGGGCCAACATAACCGCCGCCGGCCCCGATCGTGTGACAGGACTGGCATTGATATTTCACCTCATACAATTGCTTGCCCAGGGCGGCCATCGCCGGAGAGTATTTCTTCATGTCGATACTGACTGGGTTCACGTCGGGTTTTTGCACCGCCATGGACAGATATTCGGCCACAATGGTTGCTTCCTTGTCGGTCATGTTGAATTGCGGCATGCGCAAAATCAGCGTGGGGCGGATAGTTTGCGGATTCTTGAGGAAATCCGCAATCCACTTTTTCTGAGCGCGGCTGCCTTCATAGGAAAGATCCGGAGCGAGCGTTCCGCCGTAGCCATTGAATTTGTGGCAGGCGTAGCATTTGTAGCGCTCGTAAACCTCAGCAAATTCACCGACGGCCTGATAGTTGTAGTCGTTCTTGGCCACAACTAAATGCTGCAGTTCACTCGTGGATTTCGGCCCGGTCTGGCTCAGCAATGCGGTGGTTACCGCTTCCAGGTCAGCTTGATTCCAACTGTACTGCGGCATGCGCGAAGCGGGGTTCACAGAAACGGGATCCTGCAGTTTTGCCTGAATGTAGGCAAGTAGATTATGCGGAATTTGCGCCTTCCCAAATTCCAGTTCGGACTCATTCTTTGCGCCAAGCGCCATCAAATCAGGGCCGAAATCTTTTTGCGGTGTGTTGCCCTGGACGTTATGGCAACTGCCGCAGCCCTTTTCGAGGAAAAGCCGCTTTCCGGTTTTGATCTCGTCTTCGGTGGGTTCACCCAGTTGCGGGATATTGGTCAGCAGGTCGGAATCCGTCAACTTGGTCATGACGTACTGAGAGACTTTGTACAGGTCCTCGTCGCTCCAACCATAGCGCGGCATATTGTTGTGCGTTAGATAGCCTTGCGGATTGCGCAGCCAGGAAACTAGCCACTGCTCATCGACCTTGCTCCCCACTTTGGTGAGTTCGGGGCCAACGTTTCCGCCGATGAGTTTCGACTCGCCCGCGCGCGTTACAGAAAGTGCATGGCAGGTGGTGCACATCATCTGCCGGAAGCGGACCTCGGACAAGCTAACCAGATCCGGCTTTTTACTCCAGGCGGCCACAACCGCTGGATTGATTTTGTAAATCTCGAGCGGCTTGGCTTTTTGCGTGCTGAGGTAACTGGAGAGCGCGACAATCTCTTCGTCTTTAAGCCGGAATTTCGGCATCCGCGATTCGTCACCATTTTCATACCCGTTGACAGTGACGTTCCCGTCTTTGTCGAGAACACTCCGCGGCTCTTTCAGCCATTTGTAAATCCACTGACGCGTAACTTTGTAGCCCACACTCGAAAGGTCCGGTCCCAACATCGGGCGATCAATGTTGGAAAGCTTGTGGCACGCCTGGCAATTGAGGCGCGACAGTAATTCCCTGCCGCGAGTCAACTGAGGTGTCTCTTTGAGGTCCGCCTGATGGCAACTGCCGCAAGAGGCCTGCAGATAGTGGGCTGGCAGGATGGGTTGCTCCCACGCCAGCGTTGTTTCGTGCGCTTCGGCAACTTCGGTGGCGGGGCCCTGTCCGCGGTGACAAATGGTGCAACCCCAATCACGAATGTTATGCGGCATCGGTGGATGAGCGCGAAATGGTTGTGGCACGGAAGCATCGGCAAGAGTTGGCTGCGTAATGCCCTGGTGACATGTCGCGCAACGGTCCACAACCTTCATTCCAGGAATCCATGCCTGATCAATATTCGGATTGTAATCGGCGAGCAACTTCTTCGTGTCCGGGCGTCCCTGGGCAAAATGCAGGAATGAACGTTTGTAGCGCTTCCATTCGGCACGGAAGTCTTTTACTGGCGAAATTGCAAGAACCAGCACGCAGACTACGGTTGCAACCGCAAACGTCAGCCGTACTCTGTAGGACAGTTTGCCCATATCTTCAGCTGACATGTGTCCCCCAGGGCCAAACCCAAGACCAGCCTGGGCCGCGGAAGAATGTACCCACAATGGTCAAGGCGATGGCAGTACTCAGGAACCAGGTCATTACCCACCAGGAAAGCGGTTTGTTGCGTAGCGCGCCCATCAAACCGGCTGTGGCTCTTGAGAAATAGGAAGCGATGAGAAGGCCAGCGACCAACACGGTCGGAACGATGATCGTCCACGCATCCACTACCGCGAGCAACACAAGTAGTGCAGCGACCACAATTAGAACGATCGTAAAGCGCCGCGACGCCTTCTCAGGCCAAAACGGCTTCGCTTCCACGTTTACGTTGAAGTAAGGAATCACGACCAAAGCGACGAGTATCAATGTCGGAATAAGAATCCCTGCAACGAAGGGTGGAAAAAAGTGCAACAATTCCTGCAATCCCAAAAAGTACCAGGGCGCTTTCGCGGGGTTGGGTGTCAACAGTGGGTTGGCAAGCTGTTCAAGAGGAGCGTCCCAGAATAGCGCCACGACAACCATGACGATAATCAAGACTTCGAAGACGATTGCTTCGCGCACCAAAAGGTGCGGATAGGTCATTAATTTGGGGCCGCGATCGTCCCTCACCTTTGCAGAAACATTGCGCGTGATGAAGACAATGCGACGGGGTTCTTTCTTGGCGTCCGAAGTGAAGCCGGATTGAATTTTAGTTTGTTCCATCATCGTCTTTCGTTCGCACCGTCAAGCCGCCATCCTTCTGCACACGCCAGAAATGCACGCCGATGAAAAGGAATGCGAGCAACGGAAGTATGACTACGTGCAACACGTAAAAGCGCAGCAACGCATTTTCACCAACGATATTTCCACCCAGTGCCACGAAGCGCACCTTGCTGCCAACAATCGGCATAGCGGAAATAATGTTGGTTCCAACGGTAACCGCCCAAAAAGCCAGTTGATCCCAGGGCAACAGATAGCCCGTGTAGCTTAGAAACAGAGTTAGCAGAAGAAGTACAACACCGATAACCCAGTTGAATTCGTGGGGAGGTTTGTACCCGCCGCGGTAGAAAACGTGAAACATGTGCCAGAACACCAGCAGCACCATAAGATGTGCGCCGATACGATGCATGTTGCGCAGAAAAACACCGTTGGACACAACGAAGCGTAGATCCTTCATATCGTGGTACGCATTCGGAGCGGCGGGATGGTAGTAGAACATGAGGAGAACGCCGGTGATCACCAAAATGATGAATAGAAGGAAAGACAAGGAACCGAGGTAATAGGCGGCACGGACACGCAGCGACTTTTCCCGGACCTTGACGGGCATCCAGTGGAGGAAAAGATTTCCAAATACCGCGAGGCTGCGCGTCCGATTCGTGAGAGCAGGCCCGCGCCGGAAGATCGATTTCCAGACGCGAGACTCGCGAAGAGTTTCCAAAGCGTTGGTGAAGGAAGTCGCCATGATTACCTCAAGCCCTCAAAACCTGATCGGCCTTGATCGTTTGCAATTTGTCTATCTGCAATTCGCCGTCTGCTGTAAGTGTGATGGAGTAATGCGGAAGGGGACGCGGAGCCGGACCCTCGAGTTTCTTTCCTTCGGGAGTAAATTTGCTACCGTGGCACGGGCAGGCAATCATGTTTGCTTCCGGCTTCCACTGGGTAACACAACCAAGGTGGGTGCACACTGCAGAGACTGCGAAGAAACCATCAGAGGTGCGAACTATGTAGACCTGTTGATCCAGGAGAATGGTCACGGAGTTTACAGGATAGAGATCGGGATTGCCCGCGCGAAAGGTGGACGCAGGCTCGAATAGAACATTTGGAGAAAAGTATTGGTAAGTGAGCGCAACGCCGCCCAGACCGGCAATCCCCAGCGCGCCAAAGGTAAGTTCGCTGAGGAAATCACGACGCGATACTCCTGGGGCCGGTTGAAATGCGCTTTGACTGGCTGCATCTGTCGATTTCGTATCACTCATGGTCGTAGCACTATCTCCTCGCGTTCGGTCAGGCCCAGGTCATCGTCGAAGACTTCAAAAGCTTCCATGGAAATGGTGTGGGCGGGGCAGCGCTCTGCGCACAAGCCACAGCGGATGCAGATGGTTTCGTCT
Organism: Candidatus Acidiferrales bacterium; assembly: GCA_963782755.1. Classification (GTDB taxonomy): domain Bacteria; phylum Acidobacteriota; class Terriglobia; order Acidiferrales; family UBA7541; genus Acidiferrum. The sequence goes on along the minus strand of CAWAKR010000015.1, from coordinate 40,678 downwards.
TTCACCATCACGGCACCGTCAATCTGATTCAGCTCTTCGGGAGAAATGTGCTGTAGCTCCACGGAACGAAGATCTTTCTCCGTGGCGAGTCGCGCTTTGTCCGCTTCCGTAAAAGCAAACTGTTTCAAAGGTAAGAGCGAGAGGCAATTCTCCGGGCAAACATCGACGCAGCCGCCGCAAAGAATACATTCCGTTCCGGTAACTTCGTTACCCTCAAAAATCGTGTTGATCCAGCATTTCAGGCAGCGACTGGCTTCCCCGCGAGCTTCCGGTTCTGTGTAACCGGTTTCAACTTCGGCTACGCCTGTCCGGCGATCGATCGGGAGGACGGGGACGCTGAGGCGCGTGTACTCGTCATAGTGGGCGGCCATTTCATGGTGGTCGAGTACGGTAATCTGCACATGTCGTGATTTCGTCTTCCATCCGGGCCCACGCAAGAACCGATCGATTTCAACGGCCGCTTTCTTGCCGTCGGCGACAGCATTGATGATGAGGCGAGGACCAAAGGCGATATCACCAGCGGCAAAAATTCCGGGAGCGGTGGTCATCAGCGTGTCCGGATTGATTTTCAGCGTGCCTTGACGCGTTGTTTCCAGGCCGTCTTCTGGTTTCAGAAAGGAAATGTCGGAAGACTGGCCGATTGCGAGAATGACGGTGTCGCAGGGAATCACAGATTCCGTGCCTTGCTCGAATTGTGGATTAAATCGCTTGTTTTCGTCGAATACGGAAATGCACTTGATGACTTCGAGGCCGACCAATTTCCCATTCTTACCTACGAACTGGCGTGGACCCAGGGATGGACGCAACTTCATTCCTTCCAACAGGCCTTCGTGAATCTCTTCTTCCGAGGCAGGCATCTCGGCGCGTGATTCAAGACATACGAGTTGGACCTCGCGTGCGCCCATGCGCAGAGCCGCGCGGGACACGTCCATGAATTCCTTCATGGCGACGTCCATCTCATTGGAGGTCAATTCATTGGGCAGAACTTCACCCGCCAGTTTCTGTTGCTCGCGCATTGCCGAACGCGCCACATCAATAGCGACGTTACCGCCACCTATCACGACAACTTGTTTGCCAACTTCGAAGCGATAACCCAAATTGACGTTCAGAAGAAAATCGATGCCCTTGACGACGCCATCGAGTTCGTTGCCCGGGAGATTGAGATCGCGACTGCGGTGCAATCCAAAAGCCATCAGGATGGATTTGTAGCCCTGGCGCTTCAAATCGTCGAGCGAAAAATCTCGCCCCAATCGCATATTTAGTTTGAGTTCGGGGCCGAGGTCGAGGATTTCGCGAATCTGAGCGTTCAAAACATCGCGCGGCAGACGATACTCCGGAATTCCCAAGTGCATCATCCCGCCGGGCACTGCGGCGGCTTCAAAAACTGTTACGGGGTAACCAAGCAATGCCAAATCATGCGCGGCAGACATGCCCGCAGGGCCCTGATCCGATGACGGCAATTTTTTCCGAACGTGACGGACGGACTTTCCCGGCAAAGACATCGAGTGGATTGCGGGATTCGGGACCGTGGCGCTCAGTTACGAAGCGTTTGAGAGCACGGATGGAGATTGGCGAGTCAAGCTGACCGCGGCGGCAGGCGGTTTCGCAGGGATGCCCGCACACGCGGCCACAAATCGAGGCAAATGGATTAGGCACCCGGGCGTAACGATAGGCGTCCTCGTATTTCCCCTCTGCAATCAGAGAGACATAGCGTCCCGCCTGCGTGTGCACGGGGCAGGCTTGCATACAAGGGAAGTTCGATTCGAGCCAATCCAGATCAACGAGCTTTGTTCTCGTGGTCAACGTTACGCTCCGGATGCTGCGCCGTGATTCTTACTTCTTTACGGTCAGATCGGCCGTTGCACCGGATGCGGTGACTTCAACAGCCTGGGTGGTAACTTTTCCGTCTTCACTCCAGGTCTTGAGCGTGTACTTTCCGGCTGGAACGTTCTTGATTTCGTAGTTTCCATTCTTGTCGGTGACGGCGTAGTAAGGGGTGGGAGAAACGACGATGTAGCCGTTCATTTCCGGGTGAACGTTGCAAAGCAGGGAGACAACGCCGGGATCATTGAATTGGAATGCCTTCTTCTCGCCCTTGGGCCAGGTACCGAGGTTGTGTGCGAGCTTTTTATTGCCGCTGATGCTGGGCCAATAGACGTTGTGGCCAACGGGATCGCTGTTTAGAAACTCCACGGTCGTCCCCACTTGTACAACACTGACGTGAGGGATAAACGACATTCTGGCCTGATCGATCACGGGCTTTGCGGTGGGCGCGTCAAACTTTTTGTCCGGAATCGCATCAACATACACTGCAATGTTTTCGGCTGATTTGATGCCCTGGACGCTGACCTTGCCCTTGATATCGCCTGCATAGATTCCGCTGGCCAGAAATGCTGCCAAACCGGACACTGCGATGGTCTTACCTGCAAATGAAAGTAGCTTCATGATTCTCCTCGATTTCTCAGGTTTACCTGGGATCCCTTGTGAAACGCAAAATTCTGTTTAGAACACGTAGTCGATTCCAGTCACGAAAGTGTTCGGCCGGAAGAAGAGTGCAGCTTCGGAGTTGGGGTTGGGGTTCGCGTATGGTTGGGCCCAGTGATATTGATACTCACCGGCGATTTTGATGTTGGCTCGCACCAGGATCTGGAATCCGGGGCTGAAACGATTCCGCGTCTGATACTGGGAAATGGGACCATTGTAGAAGTCAGTTGGAGAATTCACGAAGTCATAACGCATGGTGGCGATGAACCACGGAAATATCCAGTAGTTTGCTCCGACAAAACCGCCCGTGTATGTGACGGCGTGGGCCTTAGTGAGCACGACCGTTTCGTCGACGGTGTCGACGGTATGGTTTTCGTCATGCCCAACCATGCCGAGGGCGAGAAGTTCCAGCTTTCTGTACTTGAAACGAAGATCGCCGCCCACGCGATAAAAGGGTTCATTGATATTGCCGAGGGTTGGGTAGGTAACGCCTCCGATGTTCTGCACGTTTTTCCCGTAGTAGTAGAAGCCGCCGACGCGCAGTGAGGTGTGGTCGCGCGGTCCCGTTGGACCAGCGGCCTGAATCGCCTTGCGGCTCTCCGGGTCACGCTCCAGATTGAATTTGTAGGAAGCGCGGAGATAGACATCTTTCGTGTTTCGCATGGCCGGGCCGTCGTTGCTGCCATTACCCAAGGTGACAGACCACGAGAAGTTTCCATTGTTGGGGTATCCGCCGAACTCAATGGCGCGTTGCGGGGCGCCCATGAGAAAAGGATTGTTGGTGGTCCCGAAATTTCCGGCCACGTTAGCCTGGTCGTATACGTCGTAGTCTGAAAGATAAATGGTCCGGGCCTGTGAAAATGGGAGATCAAGCTCAAATTGGCCCATGCGAACATTGAGAGCATTCTTGGGCAAATGGAAAAAGCGCCCCAAGATCGTTGTACTTCAGATATCCATCGCCCAAGCCCGCCAAGGCCGCCGGAGCCACCCGTCGAAAGGTCGTCGTCCACCCAGAAAGAAAGATTTGGACCGAAACTGCCCGCGGCAATAAGAGTGACGGTATTGGGAGCAAAAAGATCCGTTCGCGGAACGAATCCATAGGTCTGAATCACCGATTTCGGCTGATTTGCGTTCCAATTGAAGTAGCCCGAATAGCGGAACGATATTGGCACCGTGCCGGGAATCTCACCGGGATAAATTGCCTCCGGGAAGGCTTCCTTCTGCGCTTTGGATCCCAACATGACGGGGTCCTGTTTCACGAACACTTCGTCGTCTTTGGGGAACTTAAAGCCGTTCTTCTTGAAGGCTTCTCCGAAGTCGTTCAATTCCGGAAAGTTGTTGTGGCAAGTGGTGCAGGACGTCTGGTACTTACGAGAAAAGGCTGGGATAGCCTTGGTCTTCGGCACCATTACAAATGACGAGAGCACGAACAGACAAAAAGTGGCAAAGAAAAGGAACAGATTCAGGTTGTGTGACCGGCTTTTCATAATGAGGGACTCCACCCTTCCCCAGAGAGAGCGTGCACATTGTGACCGATGCAACAGATACCTATGTCGAACGGCAACCATTCTTCCCTCTACGTCACGAAGCTACGGTGACACCCATCACACTTGGATGTGATGACTGTCACTAGGTGCCCGGGTTGAAAAAGCGCCCGCCACCGAATCGAGTCTATTTCCCGTGAAGTAACCACCGTGGGAAGCAGCCATCGATTGGCTATAAGGGTCGACTCATCAAAGGAGGTACCGTAAATCACGACCTGGAATGCTTAGGGTGCATGCTCGACCTTGCATGCAGTCGGAAACACCTAGGTAAAGCCGAGCGCGCCTAACCAAGTCTGGAGCCTGGACTTCGTCGAAGATCAGTTGGTGGATGAATGGAGATTTCGTGTATTGACGGTGGTGGATGTATTCCTACGGGAAAACCATTCAATCGAGAAGGGCTAGAGCCTGAAAGGAACAGATGTGGTCCATGTACTGATCCGAATTTGCCTGAAGCGGGCCACTCCGAGAGCACTTTCTTGTGACAACGGTTCGAATCTATCCGACGACTTCTCAACCATCAGGGGCAGACAGAGCGTTTGGCGAGGCTCCGTCCAGACTCCCAAGACAGAAAACGCTGTCAGGGAAATTGATCTACCGGCCCTTCTGGCAGCGTTCTTGAAGGCATACCTCGGCGACCGAACTTCCGGATTCCTTTTCCAATCGGAATCAGGCAGGCCGCTAACCCCGCGCAACGTCCTACGAGACGGACTCGGAAAGATTGGCAGGGATCTGAAGTTTGAGCGAGGGAAAGGGTTTCATGCTTTCCGCCGCTACCGGACTGCACACCTGCGAAAGAACCGGGTGCCCTGGGACCTGCAAAAACTCTGGCTCGGTCACCCGAATCGCGATGTGACCGATCGATATGCGGAGCAGTTGAAAGAAGATGTTGAGTGGCGCAAGGAAGTAGCAGAGCACGCTGGTTTGGGGTTCAAGTTGCCGACCGTCGAAAGTTCAGTTGGGCTGCCTGGGTTACCGACACAGCACCGAGTCGAATCATGCGGAGCAGTTGAACTTCCGGATGTTGAGTGGCGCAAGGAAGTAGCAGAGCACGCTGGTTTGGGGTTCAAGTTGCCGACCGTAGAAAGTTCAGTTGGGCTACTTGGGTTACCAAAACAGCAAAAACCAAAGCTGCAGAAAGTCGCTTAACTGATTGAGGGACTGAAGATTAAGTTGGCTCCCCGGGCTAGATTCGAACTAGCAACCCTTCGGTTAACAGCCGCTTTGTTTACTTAATCCTAATTCGCCGGAGCTAAGCTAATACCAAGGGAAATGAACAAGTTTGACCATGGGTGAGAAATTCATTTTCTCCTTCTTTATTCTCTTTTGATTCGCTTTTCGCTTGGTTTTCTGCAATTGATACTACGTTTCTACTACTACTGTGTCATAAAATGAGCACAGGCTCTATGTTTTCTGGGGCAGGATCCCATTCCAGCTGGTAGTCTGGGCGTATGAGCGCCTCATTTTCGGCGCCAGGCGCGCAACAACAACGCTTTGCGGCTTATCTCGACAGCCTGGCGCAGGCCGCAGGGCACCTGGATCGAGCCGTGCCACTGGAATCGTACTGCACGGGTCTACTGCTTCCCGGAGAACGCAAAAGCATCGAGCCCATGGCGGCGCGGTTGGCCCCGGATGATGTGCAGCGCATGCACCAGTCGCTCCATCATTTCGTAGCGAATGCACCGTGGAGTGACGAAGCATTACTGGAGAGGGTGCGCCATTTTGTCATTCCAGTGATGAAACGTAACGGATCCGTGGTGGCCTGGATTGTGGATGATACCGGTTTCCCTAAGAAAGGAACTCATTCCGTTGGGGTGGTGCGTCAGTACTGCGGACAGGTGGGCAAGCAAGAAAATTGCCGGGTAGCCGTGAGTTTATCGGTGGCCACCGAACAGGCCAGTCTGCCGATCGCCTGGCGTCTGTACTTGCCAGAGGTTTGGACCAAGGATCGTAAACGGCGCAAGAAGGCGGGCATTCCAAAAGAGATCTCGTTTGCCACCAAGCCGACGATTGCACTCCAACAAATTCGCAAAGCGGTAGAAGAAGGTGTTACCCCGGCCCCGGTGTTGGCCGATGCTGCCTATGGCAACGATAGTCAGTTTCGAGAAGGGCTGACCGAATTGCGTTTACCGTATATCGTCGGTGTTCAGGGACCCACGACCGTCTGGAAACCTGGAGAAGCTCCGCTGTCCGCGAAGCGCTGGAAGGGGCTGGGACGCCCACCGAAACTGCTGCGCCGAGATAAACATCATCGGCCCATTTCCGTGAAACAACTGGCGAAGTCGTTGGCGGCAAACGCTTGGAAAAATACTTCCTGGCGCGAGGGAACGAAGCAAAGACTCCACTCACGCTTTGCAGCATTGCGCGTCCGAGTCGCTCATCGGGATTATTGGCGAAGCGAACGGCCTGCAGAAGAGTGGCTGTTGATCGAATGGCCCGCGGGAGAGAGTGAAGCAACGAAGTACTGGCTTTCGACGCTCCCGGCCGCTAGCAAACTCGTCGATCTGGTGAAACTAGCCAAGCATCGCTGGATCATTGAGCGAGACTATGAAGAGCTGAAGCAAGAACTGGGATTAGGACACTACGAAGGTCGCGGCTGGCGCGGATTTCATCATCATGGCACGCTGTGTATCGCCGCATACGGTTTCCTGATAGCGGAGAGAAGCCGTTTTTCCCCCTCTGCTCGAGCCGGCCACCTGGACCTACGCACCCCGAAAATTCCGCCCGACTTCCAGCCCCGCGGCTCGTCGCATTCGCGCCGAACGGCATAATCCGCACTCGATCGCTACACTCCGGATACGTCTCGCTAGATTTCTGCTTCGCCGGCTGATTTGCTGTCCATATTGCTGCACGCCACGTTTATGACACAGTAGTACTAGGGGAGCGGTCCAAAAGGGTAAAGAAAGGCATGAAGAACATGATGATGATGAAACATTCAGAAAGAGTACTAATGAAGTATGGTTATTGGCTTTATTTGGTCTTCGCCTCCAGCCTAGCGCTTACGCTCAACCCAACGGCATGGGGGCAGAAGTACGTGTTCAATGCCATGTCGATGCCAACCGGACAGAATCCAGCCGATGTGGGTACGGGAGACTTCAACGGGGATGGAATCGCAGACCTAGTAGTAACTAATCAAGGGGAATCGACCGTATCCGTCTATTTGGGAAGACCGGATGGCACATTTCAAGCGAAGAACGATGTGACGGTCGGCGCAAATCCACGGTATGTGGTCGGTTGGCGAGCCAATTCGCTTCAAGTTGAGAATGTCGCGGAGTGTCGATTGCTCTTGAGCAAGATAACTAATATATATTGATGATATTAATTAAAGAACTTCAAGCAAAGACAGACAGGAGAAATATTGGTCATGAGCCGCGTTGATTCCAATACCTACCTTCGTTCGCCTCGAAGCTCGTTGGCGATTGCGCTGTTAACTGTTCCACTGCTGTCTGGTTGCGGAGGAGGTTCGACGCAACCACCACCCCCGCCCCCTGCACCTACGATTACTTCCGTTACAGTCTCGCCGACTGGCGGGACCCTTCCGGTTAAGGCCACGCAACAATTCAACGCAAACGTCGAGGGGACCGGGACCTTTAACGCAGCCGTCAATTGGTTCGTCAACGATGAGCAAGGAGGCAACACCACTGTCGGGACGATCACGAACACAGGGTTGTATACCGTGCCAATAACGGTTCCCAGTCCGAGCAACGTCACCGTGAAGGCGAAGAGCGTGCAGGACAGCACAAAATTTGGGACTGCACAGTTAACGATTGTTCTCGAAAATGTGAAGATAGACATCTCGCCTTCCTCTGGCTCAACGCAGTTGGGTGGAACACTCCAATTCACAGCAAATGTTACCGGGACTGCAAATACTGGAGTGACATGGAGTGTAAACAATTTGCAGGGTGGACAGGCATCAATCGGCACGATTAATTCGACAGGCCTATATACAGCTCCGGTTAATTTACCTGCGCATAGCACAGTGAGCATAGTCGCCACGAGCCAGGAAGACGTTACAAAGCAAGCCGCTGCCGCCGTGACCATTCTCGCGACTGCCGCTGGAATAACCGTGACGGTAACACCGCAAAACCCAAGTGTGCCTTTCGACGGATCCAAGAGCATTCAGTTCGCGGCAGCAGTAAGCGGCACAAGCAATTCAGGCGTGACTTGGAGCGTGGATACCTCTAACGGCGCTATCGGTCAAATTTCCAATACTGGACTATTCACCCCTTTTGGATTCAACTGTTCGAATGTCCCGGTCTCCGGTGCCATTCGCGCAGTTTCTGTTGCAAACCCGGGGGCGCAGGGCGTCAGCGTGGTCAACCTTGCTCCTCCAACCCCTGCCATCACCGGAATCTCGCCTCAGCCGGCAGACGCGCAGAGCACGGTGCAAATCACTGGAACGTTTGCGGTGGGAGCGGCGTTGATCGTTGATTATCCTGGCCCGAATGGCACATCAATTCCCGGTACGGTTTCCACGGTTTCGGGAAACTCAATCAGCAGTGCGGTGCCGTTGGGAGCTTCGACTGGTTCACTTTCGGTTCAGCAGACTTGCACCGGGTCGGAAACAGGAGCGCAATTCGCGAGCCAACAATCGAATTCACTCCCCTTTGTCCGCCTGCCCCGTGTTCACATCCGGGCGCATCGCCAGGTTCTTACGACGGGAGAGTCCACGCAAATGGTAGCCGCATTTTTTGGGGATGCAACTCCAAAGCCGCTCACATGGACTGCGCTGTTTGGGAAAGTGTCTGGTTCGGGTGTGTTCACAGCCGGCAGCGGGACCTGGGATAAGGTCACCGCGTGTATCAGCGGAACCCAACAATGCGATTTCTATGTATTCTCGATAGTATCCGCACGGATCGAGCCGACCGTTCCAGTTGTGTCAATGGGCGAAACGCTTCAACTTTCGGCAGTTCAAGGAACGACAACATTGACGCCCACATGGACCGTCGGAGCAGGAGGGGGAACCGTCAACCCATCCGGGATCTACACCGCACCGATCACATTCCCGGACAGCGGCCCTGTCTCCATTACAGGGGCGTCTGTCGGAGGAAATGTTGGGACTGTGCTGGCCGTAACGGGCGGTTTTCCAGGGATGGTGAATCGAATAATCGATTTTCCGGACGTTTCCGCCACTGCCACAAGCAAGACGTCTTTGCCGAAAAGCATCGCTGTAGACGGCAATCGGGTCTACGTGCTCAACGACAACCTGCCCTTTAACATCGCGGATGGACACTACAATTGGATTGATGCCTACGATGCAACGGATCCGGCACACCCTTCCTGGACAGGAGCGGTAGAGGGTTTGGACCAGGATACGAATATTCAACCCATGGAAATACACGCTAGCGGAAGCCATCTCTGGCGCGTGAGTATCGCCTCAGAAACAGGTATCGTGCCCGGCACACCTGAGGTGGCTTTCTACGATGCCTCCACGGGAAGTCCGATGCTTACACAGTTCTATACGACGCCCGTAATGTGCAGTGATAACTTCTATCAAGGACTCTTCATCGGAATTCCCTGTTCTTTCAATCCAAACGGACAATCAATATGGCAGTCACCTGTGACCGCGATGTTATTCGATGGGAGAACTGGAACACTGATTCCCTCGCAACTCCATCTACCTCTTCCCGGAGGGACGCCGGCAAGTATTACGGGGATCGCGATCACGGATACTCGCCTGTTCCTGTTGCTCTATCAACAGCAGAATGACGGCTCGATGCCACTTTTTCTCTCAACGTACGATTTGGGCAGCAGCCCACCGACACTGCTGCAAACCGTTTCGGCGCAACCAGGACCGGTTGTTAACATTGGAGGCACTCCGCCAGCAGTATATGGCAACCTGCTTTTTGCCGGAGCTGGAGTGTATGATATTTCGAGTGGACTACCGGTTTACCGCGAAGCCCTGCAAGGCCCTCCACCTGTGGATATGAACGGCAGTATCGCTCTCTTCGGTCCGTTCCCCGATGACCGCTATCGCCTCATTGACTACTCTGTCCCCAACAGTCCTATGGTCACGACCGCCCTGTACAACGGGGACACGATGCAGGGGCCGGTATACCTCGTTGGACAGCATGCGTATTTGATCGGGTCGGGAGTACAGATTCATGATGTGAGCGCGGTGGGAGGCCCGCTGCCAGAACCGCAGATCCTCGGAAATGGCATACTCGCGGCGATTAATGACCTATTTGTAGACTCTTCCACACTATATGCCGCGGAGAACTCGGACGCGGGCACATTTGTGACGAGTTTCGATATCAGCCAGACACAACCAACAAGAATTTCGTCATTTTCACTGAACAAAGACACGCCTCTCTCTTTTGCAAAGAATGGCCATTTTCTGTTCGTTGGTACTGACTCACAACTACTTGTCCTTGACGTGAGCAATCCCTCCGCTCCTTCCAAGGTCACAAGTCTCCCGCTACCGACGAGTTCCTTGGCTTTAGCTGGTAACTTTCTATTCGCTGGGACTACCGACAACCGACTTATTGTAGTTGACGTAACAAACCCGGCGAGCCCCGTGAGCGGAAATACAACAAAATTGGCCGGATTTCCGGTACGGATGCGGGTGAGTGGAGGAAACCTCTTCATCGCGGCGGATACTGCGGGACTCCTGACATTTTCCATCGCGAGCCCGTCAACACCAATACTCGTTTCGCAATTTCAACCGTCTTCGGCCGTGGTTGGTGTTGATGTTGATGGAAATCTTGCTTTGCTCGCTGCGGCGGACGGTGGATTTATGATTGCCAATGTCGCAAATCCAGCGATTCCCGTTCTTGCGGGACAAGCCTCTTTAGATCTTATGACCTGTTATTCCGATCTGGATCCAGACAATCCGCCAGCCATCGTTTCTGTCGCAGCGAAGGACGGGATCGCTTACGTTGGATCGTTTTCGATGTCCGGTAGAGTTTTTGGTTTCGATTACCACAATCCGACGCAACCGCGACTCGTCTCGGCGGCGCCTTACGGCAGTTCAATTGACGAATCTATGCTCACTTTTGCATTCTCTGGTTCACGGATGTTCCTGGCAGGCGACTTCTCCCTGAACACAACCGACTCCATTTTCGTGGCTGATATCACTCAGCCGCGAAACTTCATCCGCAAGATGTGTTCGCCTCCACCATTCGGAACTAAAGCCGGCGCGGTATTCCCACAGGTAAAGATAAATGGCTCAGGGAAAAGTGTGTGGAATCCGAAAACGAAGCTGACAATGCTCAAGAGTAGGTGAGGCACAATTCCGATCACACTGCGGAGCACTAACGCTTCCTCCTTTGCATTGAAGGGCGAACCCGTTGATATCCATCAGGTCGGTGCCCGACTAGATGCAGACCTGATCCTTGAAGGTTCTGTATTTCGGGCGGCGGACAAATTGCGCGTAAACGTTCAGTTGATTCGCGTATCCGATGATCACCTACTGTGGTCTAGACGATCGGACGATCCGACCGCAAGTTGGAAGAAATATTTGCTATCCAAGACGAAATTTCTCGTTCAATCGTAAATGAATTGCGTCTTAAGGTTGGCGGAGGACAGCGCCGTTATAACACTAACCTGGAGGCTTACGACGACTATCTGCGAGCAAGCACGCTTTTGAACAGAGTGCCCGGATACGAAAGCGAAACAATCGCCGTGAGCATCCCCTCGTTTGAAGAAACGACCACGAAAGATCCTAACTTCGCTCCTGCTTGCGCAGGAATTGCCAATGCCTATGCTTATATGTCTGCCTCTCCACGGACTTATTCGCCTGCGGTGGCGTATACAAAAATGAGGAAAGCTTGCGAAGAAGCGCCACATCTAGATTCTCTATTAGCCGAGGCATATGCATGGGACACATAAATGCACGCGATCGCGTCTGGATGGAGGCGGAAAAATCATTTCGCCGCGCTCTTGAACTAAATCCAAATCTATCGGGACCACGGGAGAATTTTGCTATCTGGGTGTTTGCGCCAGTCGGCAGTCTCGAGGAAGCGGTGGGTGAACTGCGTATTGCCCTCAAACTGGATCCCTTGTCCGCCCGAGCCCAAAACTTACTGGATTTTGTGCTCATCCTCGCTGGACGGAATGAAGAGGTACTCGCGAACTGCCAGAATGTCCTGGCAGCCGATCCCGACAATCATGCTGCTCTGCAGCTCTCCGGGCGGGTTCTGGTGCAGCAGGGACATGTCGACGAGGGCATCGCTATCCTGGAGAAATTGGGCGAGGGCAGCGAGGGCGTTCTCGGCTCTGCCTATGCCAAATCCGGTCGCCGCGGAGAGGCGGAACAAATCGCCTCCCACGCCCAGGATAGGCCCTGGATTCAGGCTCTGGTCTATGCAGGTCTCGGCGACAAGGGTCGCGCGGTCGTAGGTTTGGAGAAAATGGTCGCAATCAAGGACCCCCGCGCATGAAACTATCTGTGGTTCCCGGAATTTGCTTTGCTTCGAAGAGATTCGCGGCTAAATAACATCCGTAAATCGTTACGGCTTCCCGAAGCCCGGTAGCAGTCACTTCGACGTAGCTCCGCAAACTAGGGAACCTATCAATTGGGATAAGGTGATCAGGTAAAAATGTTAGGCCGGACCAATTGATACGGCCGTTCACGCAGCCACAGTCTGCGCCGGCCGAAAACGGCGTTCTGGGGAATCCCGATCACCAGAAACCCTGAATCACTTTCCTTTCTGTTGTATTCCAAGACGACGGTGCTACACACCGTTGTAAGAACCAAATTTCAGTTCGTGCGCTTCCCTCCCACGGTCCCTTCCCCACCACCCACAATGGATCCAAGCTCATTCCAAGAGCATAGAGTTACTTGGAATCGTGGACTGAATTTCGGCCGAAATCTGCCAAGAATTATTGACCTCTTTGCGAGATCGGAAGCCGCAAATACTGGAAAACCTTCGTGAAATCGGTTTTCCTTACGGTTTTCCGGTCGGTTTTCTACCCTCGATTTTGTAACTTATGGCCTTACTAGACGCTACGCAGTCGAAAGCTCAAAACTGGTACGCGATCAGGGTCGCAGTAAGGGCGGGAGCGACCCCCGTCCGGGCCCTCTTGGGCTATCGGGTCGCTCCCGCCCTTTTATTTAGCAATTATTTCTGTTCGCACTCACCCCCGGTAGAAATCGCACAATCAAGTGCTGATAAAATCAGTCTCTGCGTCTGCAACAAATCGAGATTAAGCGCCTCACGCGTTCGTCCGGTTCGATTCAGATAACGCCATAATCTTCAAACGCCTTTCCCTTAAACAACTTCCGCCTGCGGCTGGTGCAGTACTGGTGGTTACGGGAGCCACGCTCCATATTTCTCAATTATTTTTCCACAATGGCGAGGACTTTTTCTTTGCGGAGTTTTGCCAACTTTTTGGCTATAGGTATAGGTAGAGGGGAATTTCCCCAACTCGAACTTCCGCGACCCATCCTCTGATACGGCAAGCCACCCTTTGTTTCTAACCCCCTTCGCCAACGTCAGCACGGGTGTCCCAAAAAGCTTGTCGTTCATCTCCTTAACCGGAAAGGAAATCATCATGTCATTTCTCAAAGCACCACCACAGGAGCCGAAGAATGAAACTGTCCAGCTTCGCCTTTCACAGATCGTCAAGTTCCGCCTGGCGCGCTATGCAGAGTTCATTCACGCAAGCCCCTCCTACATCGTGACGGAGATGCTCGAACGCCTATTCCGCAAAGACACCGAGTTTCAAGCGTATCTCGCGACGTACAAACCAACGGAGACAGAAGACAACCCGGAAGGGGGTGGACCGCAATCGTCGGTTCTCACTTCCACGAAGCTCTAGTAACTCCCAAACTTCCTCACGCTTCATCACCTGAAACCTCGCAGTCTGCACCGATCTTCGCCATAAGACACACCGCACATCCAGGAGGCCCCAATGATTCCAGCAAAACACACTTCATTTCCAAATCAAGAAAGAGATTCTCCCAGAGAAGAGCCTGCTTCGAACGGCCCACAGGCAGAGCATCAGGCTGCCGCCACGTTGCTGGCATGCATTCTGTTGTTGCCGAAGGAGGCAGAACCCGTAGTGGCAATTTTGCATAAACTGACGGGGACTTCCGACAACCCTGGCCCCGTAAATACGACCATCCTTCACAAAACCTCTGCAAGAACTCCCTCGGAGGAAGAATGGTTTAATCACAACGAAGCCGCAGCCTACCTCGGTGTCGCTAAGAGCACCCTGTACCGATACTCCGAACAACAGCGCATTGAGTGCCGCAAGCTCGGCGGCCATCTCGAATATCGCAAAACCGCACTGGACAAATTCAAGGACCAACACGTCCGACCTGCACGCCGAACAGCCCGTGGAGAATGTATAATTCCGTCGGCGCTTAGCTCCGGCAAATAAGAGGAGCGCCAGTGGGGTTATTCAAAAGAAGTGATTCACGTTATTGGTGGATGGGGTACACATTGAACGGCGAACACCACTACCAGTCAACCAAGACCACAAGCAAAGAACTCGCTATTCGCATTTGGAAGCAGCGCGAGAGCGAAATTGTCTTGGGATTGTTTAAGGTTGGCTGGGAGGGAGAGCGGATTACATTCGGACAGCTTTGCGATGAGTTCGAACGTTCTCATTTTCCATCGCTCTCACAGGGCACCATCAATGGATATCGCGTTTATCTAAAATCCCTGAAAGCATTCTTTGCTGAACGCAAGCTTGCCGACCTAACGGTTCATCTGATCGAGAGGTACCGTGACGAACGCAGGCAACAGAAATTGCGCTTCAGTAATAAAAGGCTCAAGGGAGCAACCGTCAATCGCGAACTCGAGGCTTTGAAGTGCATCTTGGATCTTGCTGTGCGGCGGAAATATATTCAGGAAAATCCTGCGGTAGCAGTCAAGCACTTCAATGAATTGAGAGAGCGGCCAGTCAGAAGAATGCTCACGGTCGAAGAAGAGCAACGGATTATGGAGGTCGCGCCACCCTATTTGCGCGTAGCCATCATCCTGCTCTCACAGACCGGGGGACGCACGTATTCGGAAGGGTTTTCGCTGCGTTGGGATCAGGTGGACATCGAGAATAAAGTCATCCGCCTGGATAACACCGTCAAGACAGCAGGCTCTACCGAACCCGTCCCACTTTCCGAACTTGCATGCGGCACTTTGCTTGCATGGAGGAAAGAGCAGGGCTCGAGTAGTCAGTTTGTATTTCCGAGCCCACGTTTTCCTGACCGACCAATTGGTACGGTGAAAACGGTCTGGACGAGCACACTCAAGAGGGCAGGCGTACCGCACTTCCCGATTTACAACCTGCGGCACGTATTCTGCACTCGCTTGAGCGCGATCGCGTCGGACGCCGTGGTTCAGCGTGCCATGCGACACACCAGTCCAGAAACAAAGCGCCGCTATCAATTGGGGATGGCTAACCAAGTGCGTGAAGCGGTCGAGAAGGCCAACAAGTCTGCGTATGGAGATGGCGATTTACTACGTTTTTACAACGTTTCGCCGGAAAGCGAGGAGGGCACCGAAACGGCCGTCCCTAACTAATTGAAGAAGAAGGAGAATTTGGCTCCCCGGGCTAGATTCGAACTAGCAACCCTTCGGTTAACAGCCGAATGCTCTACCATTGAGCTACCGGGGAACAGGCAAGCTAGACTTTTAATTTACAACAACTTGCGGACTTGCGCCACTCTCCTCTCTTTGGTTTGGGGTCCAACTGGGGTCCAACTTCGAACCTGTGGTACACAAAAAATCCATCAGGCTCCCATCTGACAGAGATGCTGGCACTTATTTGTTCGGCTTTCCCGCGCTAGGAAGCTCCAAAAACCAATCCTGCGAACAGAAAATGTTTCTCAGCCGGGCCGACTCTGTGCAATCCTGACAGGCCATGTTTCGATTCTTTCAGAACACAAAGCGCTCACTGGATTCTCTGCTTAACTTGATCACCGATCTGATCGCGGACGGGCTTCTTTTCTTCCGTCTCCTGCTCCGCTCGCGCACATCCCTGAGTGCGGAGGTCCTCTTCTTGCGAAAGCAACTGGCCTTTTATGAGGAGAGGCGGGTCCAACCAAGACCATTGAACGACTCCGCCCGTTTCTCCCTGATCCTCTGGTCTCGCTTATGTAATTGGAAAGAGGCTTTGGTCATCGTCAAACCCGAGACCCTGCTTGGCTGGCATCGCAAGGGTTTCCAGTTGTTTTGGAAATGGAAGTCACAAGCCGGTCGGCCACGAATTCCTGAGAATATCCGCAAACTCATCGTGCAGATGGCAAAAGAGAATCCAACTTGGGGACAAGCGCGCGTGGCAGCGGAGCTGTCAGTGAAGCTGGGTGTCTATGTTTCTCCGCGCACAGTGCGCGCCTATTGGCCTCCCGAACCGGAGCGACGAGGCCACCGGAGGACCTCTTCGCAGAGCTGGAGGACGTTCGTCCACAATCACGCCCAGTCCATCGTTGCCTGCGATTTCCTGGTCGTGGTGACCGCCCGGTTTCGAACTCTCTACGTGCTCCTCCTGATGGAGGTCGGGACAGGGCGCATCGTGCATTGCAACGTCACCGCGCATCCAACGGCAGCCTGGACCTTGCAACAGCTTCGCAAGCGATTCCGAGCGATCATTCCTACCGTTTCCTCCTCCATGACCGTGACGCGATCTTCTCGGTAGAGGTGGACCGGCAGCTAAAGGCTTTTGGACTGCGGGTCCTGCACACACCCGCGCGAGCACCAAAGGCGAACGCCTATTGTGAAAGATTAGTGGGAAGTGTACGCCGTGAGTGTTTGGATTTCATGATTCCGCTAGGCGAAAAACATCTGCGCAGAATCCTGGCGGAGTGGGTTACTCATTACAACCAAGGGCGCCCTCATTTGAGCCTCGGACCGGGGATTCCTGAACGTGCCGCGGTATTCCTGCCGTCGCAAGGTCACGACAGACATTCCTTCGCCCGAGACTGCAAGGTCGTGGCTCACGCAGTTCTCGGCGGCCTCCATCACGAGTATCGGTGGGAAAGGATCGCCGCGTGAAGGACAGGAAGGGTTCAGAAGACGCTGCACGTTGATCGCGGCTCCCCAATTTCTGGTTGCTGTACGGGCGGGACTGTAGGTGCCTTTCGTTTGCAGCGAGACGAATGAGTTGGGGGAAGAACTCGTTAGTTCCTATCTGTACCAAGTTCATCTCCACCACGAACTCGAATTCCACCATTACGACCGCTCCTGTCAGGCAACGATGCATATATAAAAGGTTAAGCGAAGGGTCTATCTCTCGGATCGGTCAGACTTCGAACTAGGGCGAGATTTTTGCGCAGCACACCCTAGACCAGCCAAGATCGTCACCAGCTACATTCTCTGCGAGCTTCAGCCACCGTCGTTCTTTGATGTCGAAGACCAAGACCCTCTGAGAATCATGCTCTAAGGCCGCAATGTAGACGGAAAAACAAAATCAAAAGCTTGCCCCTCCGTGCCAACATCTGTGAAACCGATTTAGTACTCTTAATTAATGAGCAGGGCCAGCGGCGGCACGCTTCCAAGAAACCGGCAATCAACAGGATTTTACACCGAGACTAAGCAAGCCATCCGTGTTCGCGGGAACTCAATGTTCAATACACCTTCTGCTGAGGCGATTTTGATGCCGAGATCGGTCGGGTACAAAAGTTTCGGAACCCGGGACGCAAAAGGAATTCTCGTAGCCGCTGGACCATCGACTCTCCAAACCGCCAGCAAGGTCTGCGCCGGTGAGCGCATTCCTAGGGCAACCGGCGCTTTCGCATCCGTCACGTCAGACGTGCCGAGCGGATACAAGGGGACCGCCGTGGGAATGTGCTTACGAAGGACTTCTTTGTACAACCGGATGCCTTCGCGTACCTGTGACCCCGCTGGCGCAGAAATTGAGTCGAGCCGGCCACTCTGGTGAATGCGGCCCATCATTGCCGTTACCATGTTGAAGCTGGCCTGATCCGCATCGCCGTTCGCCAGCGGATAAGACCAGATTCCGAGTTGCTCCGGTAAAACACCCGCCGACGCGCCCACCAGAATTGCGGGTAGCTTGAGATAATCCTCCTGGTCGGTCATGGACTGTATCTGCAGGCGGCTGAGCATCGCGTAGTCCATGCGCCCGCCTCCGCTGCCGCAGTTCTCAACGATCAGGTCGGGGTAACGGTTCAGAATACTGTCCAGCCAGCCCAAGTGCGCGCGGTTATGCTCAAGCAAGCCCTGTCCGAAGCTTTCGGCATTAAGCTCGGTTCCTTGCAACGAATCGACGTTGTAATCCATCTTGATGTAGCCGACGCCATAATCGTTCACGAGCCTTGCGATCACCTGGTTGAGGTAGGCGAGCACCTCCGGGTTGCGGAAATCCAGCAGGTACCGCGAGTTTTTCAACACTCTTTTGCCATGACGCACTAGGAACCAATCGTCGGGTTTGAGAGCCAGGAGAGATTTTGCTCCGGCAACTTCCGGCTCGAGCCACAGTCCTGGAATCATTCCAGCTTGCCGGATCTGATCGAGCACGAACTTCAGGCCGCGCGGCCATCGAGTAGGGAGAAGGCTGCCAGGCACCGATGGTTGGGCTCCAGTCTTCATGCAGGTCTGCATACCAACCGGCATCGATAACAAAGTATTCGCAACCCGCTTTGCAGCGGCGGCAATCAACGGCAATTCCTTGTCCTCGGTGGGGTCGCCCCAGAGGCAGTTCATGTAGTCGTTGAAAATCACCGCGCAACGGGAGTTGTTGTTGCGCGGTTTTTCGCAGGCGGAGCGCCGGTAACGTGTTAATGCCTCTACGGCGTCGCTAAACCCGCCCTGCACGCATCCGATGGCGACGGGAACGGTCTCGTAAGTTTCCCCAGGCTTCAAACGCTTCCAGGCTGCGGAGTGCAAATCGTCGGGACCCCCGAGGTAGGCGTATACGTCATCGGCATAGTTGTCGCGAGCCGAAACATTGGAGATTTCCCAGTACCACGACCCATTATGTTCAATCTGCCAGAACCAAGTCAGGCCGAGCCTAATGTTTTCGGCCATGGCCATCGGCAAATACCGATTCGTCGACCAACTGCCAATGCTACCCGCTTGGGCTTCCGACCTGCTTGTGCGCTCGTTCTCGAGAAAGCCCATCTCTGAAGGACGCAACGTATGCCACTGTCCCTCAGCCATCCAGCTATTCAGGGCCAGATGGATGCGAAGCTCACGGTCGAAGTTCTGTGGGTCTGCGAGTCCATGGAGCATCGCTGAGCTTAGAAACTCGATACCAACCGGTGAACTGCCGTCGTTGATGACTCGCGAATAACGCCGGACTACGGGAAGGCCATCAAAGGCCTCATAAACAGACTCCACGCGCAGCTTCAGGATCGGATCGGTATGCATGCACACCAGGCGCTTGCCTTGACGCGTGGATTCCTCGCGCCTTCCGGCAAAGAGCAGCCGTTCGCCCGGCTGTCCCATGCTGGACTTCATGCCTTGATCGGGAGAATTTTCCCCACTGCATTGGAGCGCGACTTCGACGCCCGAGGAATTGTGAAGGCCCGGTGGGAGGCCGGGACCCGGAACGAAACATCTCTGTCGGAGTTTTCCAGACGTCACGTCGAACGAGAATATCAGTTCCTGGGGGTTCCACTGAAACGGCTCTGAGCTGTCTGCCGCTATGGCGACACTTGAGATGCGCGGCACGAGAGCTCCGATTGCGGCGACTCCACTGGACATCAAGAATGTTCTTCGATCTATAGACATGGCGGACGGCTTCACCTCTGCCCTTCCTCAAGTCTCTGGAAATGCGACTGGCTCAAGATGTTCGCGATGTGACCGTTACATTTTGTAAGCCATGGCGGAACTGGATCCATGACACCGAGACACTTTACTTCACTTCGCAGTTTCGACCTTTGGAAGAATGACGGCGTCAATCCAGCTCTCGTCTTCGCCTGCTGGAATGTCCTTGAAGAGCCGCCAATGCTCGGTATGTTCTGCCGACTCTCCAGACTTGAGATTCCGAAGTGGCCCCAAGGTCTCCAGTTCGAGCGAATGCTCATCAGTGTATATCTCGAAATTACAGCCGAAATCCGGATATTTTGCATCTCTCTCCACGGCGGTCTTCTTCACGAACAAGTGGCCCCTTCGAAAGTATGCGCCCCAGCCGAATGGATTAAAGATCCCGGACATCTGCTGCTTGAAAGTGCATGCGGAATTGCTTGCCTGACTGAGTTGTATATACTTCGTCCCGATTTTCCAGCGCGGGTCCGCCAAATCCGTGTAGCACCAAAGGGCGAGGACTCCTTCGGGCAATAGTCTGTCGGCCGAGAGTGGCGCCCGCGGGGGAAGGGGGAGGATAGCCTTCCCATCACCAGCCATCACGGAGAGTGCCCAGGGAGCGATTTCGGCGGACTCGCTTGCGAGATTGTAGATGCGATGCGTGACGGCAACGCCCGATCCTGTTTCCGCCAATTTGATTTCGATCTCTTTTTGCAGATTTGTTCCGGGATGTGCGGACTCCGGAGGAGCAGTAAAAATAAAACTGTCGCCCTGCCTGCGCACCGAAACAGGGACATTGTCCGGGTAATAGGTGCGCGCGAGTTCAGGTGAAACCCACAGGCGGTGGCCACCGTAGACTCTAAAGGTCTGATCACCGCCTTTCCCGGAATGCTCAGGAATCTCTTGGAATTCGTTATCTTCTCCTCGAAAACCAAAGAAAAGAATCCGAGGTCCGACCTCGGTCAACACAATCAGCTCTACAGTATCGTTGCTGATTTTCAGAGCTTTCTTCCATTTCTGATATTCCGCCTCTTCGGCTTTCACTGTGCCGACTCCTGATAGTTTTTGCATGCCTTTGCGCCTCCCGGCAAAGTGCTTCGGATAAATACGCTCGGCCGAATTCCCCGATACCGGCGAGGAATCGAACCATTACGTGTTCATGGTGCCTGAATGGAAATTGCCTTTCCCGTGTATTCGACGGTTTTGTCTGGGTTAGCTCCCGGTGCGAGACCCGCGCCGTGCCCGTCGGATACCCACACGATTTTGATCTGCATGCTTACCGGCATTTCGGGATAGCGCCCCTGTCGATCCCCGAGGGTCAGAGTTCGCGTTGACTGAGACCACTGGAGCGGGATGATGGAGTAAGCACCGTTTTCGTATTCGTAGCTGTCGCCCGCGTCCTGGTATAGGTCAAATTTGCCATCGGCTCCGCCGTAAATGCGAAGCTCAATCGGTCCCGCGGGTTTTTCGTCGGCGTACTCGATTTCCGGGCCGAGAGGAAGAATCGAACCTGCAGGCACGTAGAGTGGAATGCGGTCCAGAGGGGACTCCGCATCAATCTCGCGTCCACCCTGCTGTGATGTTCCGGTCCAAAAGTCGTACCATGCCGGCGAATCCGGCAGATACAAAGTTCTCCGCGTGGCGTCCGCCTGTAGCACGGGGCTGACAAGAATGGAGGGGCCAAACATGAACTGGTCGCCATTGTCGCGGGTCTTTGCATCGGTGGGCCAATCCATGAGCAACGGCCGCTGGATTGTGTAATCCTCGTGCGAGACTCGCCACGCCAGCGAATAAATGTAGGGCATCAAGCGATAGCGCAGCTTGTCGTAAGTGATCAGGATTGGCTCGACTTTGTCGAAGGCCCAGAACTCATTTTGCGGGCGGTGCCCGTGGGTGCGGAAGATCGGACAGAAGACACCGTATTCGAACCAACGCGCGTAAAGTTCCTGAAATTTCGGATCATCAAGGGGTTTGTCGTGAGGAGGCCAGTAACCGCCGATGTCGGTGGTCCAATAGGGGAATCCAGAAAGGGCGAAGTTCAGCCCAGCAGCCACCTGATGGCGCAAACCCCAATACGAACCGTAAACATCACCGGACCACACCGTTGCTCCCACTCGCTGCTGGCCGAAAAACGCCGATCGCGTGAGCAGGAAGACGCGTTTCTTCCGGGTGGTTGCTTTCCATTGCTCCTGAATGCCGAGTGTGTGCAAGAACGGGAAAATGTTCGTGTACTGTGCGCCGTTGCCGATGGCAATCTGCTTGTCGCGCAGAATAGCGTCGCCCATGTGCGGCCAATATTCTTCTGGTTCGGCGCTGTCGAGCCAGAAGGCGTCCCAGCCTTGGGAGAAAAGCTTGCCAGCCAAACGATCCCAGTAGAAGGCGCGCGCCTGCGGGTTTGAAGCGTCGTACACGTGGGCATTTGGCACGTCAAAGTTCTGTGCGGAAAGGCCGCGGAAGTTTTCCGCCTTGGTATCGAAGAGCCCCCACACCGAGAGCATGGCGTGGACGTGTTCATCATGCAGCCGGTTGAGCTCACCTGGGACGTCGGGGAAGTTGGCATTAAAGAGGGGGTCGCCTTCCGTCTTCCACCAATACCAATCCTGCACTATGCAATCGAGAGGGATATGTTCTTCACGGTAGCGATGCGCGATGCTCAACACCTCATCCTGCGATACGTAGCGGTCCTTGGATTGAAAGAACCCATAGGCCCACTTCGGAAGCATCGGTGTGTGTCCAGTAAGGTTGCGGTATTCATGGATGATCTGATCCATTTGCGGACCGTAGACAAAGTAGTAGTCAATCGCATGGCCAGCCAGCGATTCCAAGTTCAATTCGAGCGGGAAACGATTATCGACATAGGTGAGCGACGCGGTGTTCCACATCAACGCGTAACCCTTGCTCGACACCAGCAGGGGTATCGCGACATCGGTGTTGTTCTGCCCAAGCTCGACCGTCCCACCGCGATAGTTGAACATCCCGTTCTGATGCTGGCCCAGCCCGTAGAAGCCCTCGCCAAACTCGGGCCCGAACCTGTCTTTAACGTGAAATGTTTTTTCGCCATTCAACTCCACAGGTTCGTAGGTACGGGGAACTGCATTTCCCTCGCGCAAAAGCTTTTCACCTGCTGTACTGCTGTATTGCACGCTTCCCCATTTCAGAGAGAGTTCCACCTTCAAAGCGTCGGTGGTGAGGATTGTGGCATCAGCGGTCTGGGACAGCTGAAACTTTGCGCCCGGACAGGAGTCTTTTGAATCGAGCATCCATGGTTCGTTATGTCTAAGCATATCGGGCGATTCGGGCGTTGCCACAAAATGAATGACGGTGGAACGGCAAACAGAAACATGAAGATTTTCGCCTCCGATTGTGGCAGTCACGCCATCCGGAGCCGGTGCATACTTGACCGGGGGAAGTGGAGGCACCTCCCAAAGCTGGGCTCTTGCCTCAGTCGTGCCCCAGAAGAAACAGCAGATGGCGAGGATGTAGACCCAACTATTCCGCCTTTGGGCGGAAGTTGCTCTTGTGGAATGGCTCGGGTGGTTTGTCTGAATGCTGACGCAATGGCCGCACTCGTCTGCCGATCCGTAATGCAATGGGAACTGCACAGGAAACAGTCTCTTCGTGATCATAGCAATCCTTCCTTGAAGCAATTCGGCAGCGCGGTATGCATAAGGCCGGGTGTTACGAATGTTTCCTCGCGAGTTGTAGATACCTTCGGCAGCGGCGCTCAGAGCATCACCCCTGCTAAGCGGTAGTTGCATCGGTCACAATCGCCTGGGCTTCGCCATCACCATCTGGAATGTCCAAGTTCACGAGCTCTCGCTTGAAACCCTGCGTGTTATAAGCGCCGTAAGCCAACCCGATGACCATCCACGCGATTCCCAACACTTTGGCGCGCCAACTGAGACTCAGCCACAACATCATGCAGATGAGAAAACCCATAATCGGGGAAACGAAATTGAACCAGCGCTTGTGCGCTTCGCGAAAGTAGAATCGGACCAATGCCGCAGTGTTCACACCCATAAAGGCGAGCAGGGCACCGAAGTTGAGCAATTCCACGCCCCGCTCAAAACTGAGGAGCATCGCACCGATGAGTGCTATTGCGCCGACCAGCAGCACGTTGTTTCGCGGAATGCGTTTTCTGGGCTCGATGGCCCCAAAAAACCGCGGCGGGAGCGCGCCGCTACGTCCCATGCCGTAAAGCAAGCGTGCGGCACCCAACTGCGCCCCCAGGGCCGAACCGAACGTCGCCACCAAAAGCGTCACGTTGATTACTGAAAAAAGCCAGCGTCCACCCGCTCTTCTGGCGACAAACACAAACGCCGTGTCAACATCAGGGAAATCCTGGGCGCCGGGCCAGACAAGCTGCGCCGCATACACTTCGATGGACGCCAAAATGCCGGTAAGCAAACACACGAAAACCGTGGCGAGCAGAATATTGCGGCGGGGGTTTTTGGCTTCCTCGGATAGCGTTGAGATGCCATCGAAGCCGATATAAGTGAGCACGGCCAACGACGTGCCGCCCATGACGGCTCGGAGTGAAAAAGTTTTCGGGTCGAAAAACGGGCGGGTGAAGAACGCGATCCCATCATGAGGCGCCGCGTGAACGTAACGAGCGGCTGCCGCCAAAAACAGAAGAATGACCACACCCATGACCGCAACGAGCGAGGAGTTGATGCGGGCGGAAGTCTGAATCCCTTGCATATTCAATAAGGTGAATAGAGCGACGAAAGCAAGCACCCATACCGCGTAGGGGATATCCGGAAAGAAGTTCATGGCGAATTTGCTGCAGAGAATCGTGCAGATGAGCGGGTTGAGCACGTAGTCCATGGCCATGCTCCACCCCGTTACGTAACCAAGGACCGGGTGAATTTCGCGGCCGACATAGGTGAACGCAGAGCCGGCGCTGGGATAGGCGGAGGCCATTTTGCCGTAGCTGATGGCGGTAAACAGCATGGCTATCATCGCGAGCAGGATGGTGATTACGGCGTACCCGTGAGAACGCGTGCTCATAACACCGTACACAGGCATGGGCGCAGTAGGTTGGATAACAATGAGTCCATAAAGAATCAGATCCCATAGACCCAACGAACGGCGAAGCCGCGGTGCGCTGGTAGTTTTTGGTGGCGATGTGGCCATGAGCCGATAAATGCCTTTCGTATACGCAACGGGTCTGTGCGACTACTCCGAAACACTCTCCGCAGGCATCCGTTCGGTCTGGTAGCACAGAGAGCGAAGCGCATCGGAAATGGAGGCGCCGTGAGATTCAGCGAAACCGAACAAGTTGCTTAGCACTGCATCGGGGTGGATCGAATGTGGCGAAGTTACGCTGAAGCTTGCGTTCAGTACGCCGAAATCCAGCGCCGTCCGTAGTACTCGGCCCGAAAATGAACTGCCACCTTCGTTCGGGGTGATGAATGGGAGGCCCGCCGCCAAGCCACACACGACACCTGCGAGGAGTGCGTCCCCGGCGCCCGCGGTGGAGATTGCTTGAAGCACCGGCGCTGGACAGAATTGCGAACTCCCGGACTGGAAGCCGTACGCTCCTTTGGGGCCTGAGCTAACAATGACGCGCAATTGCGGATGGGTTGCGGTAAATTTGGCGGCGCGCTCCACCAGCAGTGCGTCATCGAGGACAGAACCTGCGACATCTCCAAATAGCGCAGAGGCCTCCTCCTGATTCAATGCCAAGAGATCCGTGAGAGAAAACAACCCCATAGTTTGCGCTTCTGCAATCTCTCCGAGCGCGAATGAGCACACGCGGTAATTGCGGCAGTCCGATGCGAGTTTAAGGAACGCTCTCCGAATTTCCAACGGCACTTCGGGTAGGCACAGAGCTACGCCGTGTGCTCCCGCAGCTTTCATGTACGGGGATGCGGCGCTCAGGTCATCGGCGGTCAACGCTCCAGCGGCTGAATTACTGCTGGTAATGTTTCCGCCGGAACCATCCGGATAGTTAAAGCACACACTAAAAAGGGTTTTCAGCGCCGGATGGCTGCGTACAAACTGGAGGTCCATTCCCGCGGCGCTCATTTCGTTGAGAATTTGACGCCCCACCGCATCGTTACCAACCACACCGACGGGTCATACGCGAAATGAGGCTGGTTCCCTGCTGGAGCCCATAAGCCGCGCAATGTAGTGCTCGACAATATGCAGCTTGCAGTAATCCCTGGATTCAAGCAGTTCGCCCAACCTGCTTTCGTTGCGGCCCAGTTCGTGTTGGCCCTGGAGCGCATAGATGATACCCGCGCCGATTCCACCGATACCTATGGCGGAAGTGAATCCGCTTTTCGTGTTTGCGCGCAGTGTCAGCATGAATTCAAAACAGCTCCCAACCGGGATTTTCGCTGATGGGATGGCGCGCCGTTTCCAGCGTGGCGGTGATGATTGCGTCGGGATGGGTTTGCAGCAACGTCATCGGGTATTCCGGCGTCGGCTCGCTGAACAATGCGACGCGCAGGGCCGTTTGCTTCCAGGCACCCGTATCGCTATAAACGCGCACCTTCTTTGCCGAAAGGCACTCGCGAATTCCCAAGGTAATCGACATAGGCGGCACAAACTGATAGGCCGCACCGAATGTGCGGTGGGCCAGGGCGAGGATGGTATCAATATTGTTTTCTTGAATGCGGATGGTGGAGTTTGCGAGATCCTCCAATGTCAGGTGGTGGAAGGGATGACGGCGGGCCTGGTTATAAGCCACGTGTCCATCCTGGCCCCATCCACCGACCGAAATGTCCACCGGTGCCTCAGCTGATTGCGGCGCGAACTTGTTCCATCGTCGCGGGTAGAAGCCAGTGGCGACGACCTTCCGGAACCGCTAACTCCGGGCGAATTCCTGCGTAAAAGTGGCGCTCCATAAAGGTCTTGAAGTTGTAAGGATGACCTGCCGGTAGCGGATTCCCCTGCCAATCAAGACACTCGTCCATGTGAAACACGTGCAGCATCTTGAGCGATACGCCGCGCGCATTGACCAACAACCGAAAAGGTTCGTACCAACACACAGGTCCACAAGGAATAATGGCGCGTGTTGACCGCCCCTGCCGATTACTTTCGTCGATGACTTCGACCAACTCCCTGGCCATCAACGCGCCTAACTCCACAGAATCGGCCACCTGGCGGTAACGCACACGCAACTCCGGATGGCCGAGCAATTTTTCCGCCGGAATCGCACACCAGCGCTGGAGCTCTCTTGGGTCGACTGGAGATGACGAGCGAAAACGTGGTTTTTCTGAGCTCATATTAGAGATCCATAGTGTTATACATTTCTGTCTGCATCACGGTGAAGAATGGCGATAGCTTCGCAAAACTCGGTGTAGCTTGGGTGTAAATTACTGTGAGTGGCAAACTTGGGCCCATAGGATCTACCTGCTGAGTTCCTACTTAATTTGAGCGGAGGTCGCAGGCGTGTTGTACCCTTCGAGCTTGATCCAACGCGCATCCACCGCCTTTGACACGGTTCCACGAATCTCGGCGGTTTCGCCGGGATACACAGTGATGTAATTGTCGTCATATTTGATGGGGAGGATTTCGTCTCCATTCTGGGTGGCAGCCACGGTTGCCCGTTCGAAGAAGGCGATATGTTCGGACGGATTATGCAGCCGGATAACGATATGTTTTTCGCTGCCGGACGTGGTCTGTCCAGCGCTGACCTCAAGGCTTACCGGAGGCATGGAATTCAGCGCTGTCATATCCGCCATGGTCGCCTGCTTCAGATTCAGCGCGTCATCGTACGTGAGGCCGCCCATGTCGTCATCCTTCTGTGACTGCCAGTAGGTGTTATCGACGAGCAGCTTTCCGGTGTTGTCAAACAACTGACAGCGGACAAAAAACACCGGGGTACTCTGCGGATAGCGGGGCAGCGTTTGGACCTGAGTTGCGCCATTGAAAGGAACGTGGATGCCGGCGGCTGAGCGGTCGTCAAGAACCTTTCCATTCAGATCGTAAACGCGCACGCGTGCGCGCAAACCCTGCACGTCGCCAGGAGTCTGATTGAAGACGATGACTTTTGCCTGACTGTGATCGCCGGTTGCGTAGGCATCGAAGACCACGGAAAGCGGACGCAGACCTTTCTTCGCGCCGTAGTAAGTACCGCCGGGGCTGAGATAATAGTCAATAATGTTGCCGTAAAACGAAGGCCAATGGCTGTTCAGCATCCAATAGAGCGTCATTTTATGGTTGGCCCAGCTACCGGCCGCGACATTTTCAAATTGCGCGCGGGTGTTCTCGTAGTGAGCGAGCTGCGCTTTGCGCACGAACTCCGCGACGTTGCTGGAAGAACCGTAGCGGCGGTTAACCGCTGACTGCACATCGGCGAGGGTGTTGGCGCCGGGAATCGCTCCGGCGTGGAAAAACCATGAGTCGTTGATCGGCCACAATTTGTCAGCCGGGATAAACTTCTTCAAACTCTCCAGTGTGGGGATATGTTCGTTGTCACCCTGCTCAACCGACGACCCGCGAGATGGGACGTACTTCCCACTGAACCAGTATGCCGGTGGGCGCCAAGTGTACGGGCCTTCCATATTGATGCCATCCCATAAATGTTCGCCTTGGGCATCCCTGGCGAACGATGAAACGGTATCAACGACAGCATTTTGCCAACGCATGTCGGACAAAATTTTATGGTACTCGATGCGAACAGGTTCCGGTGGCCGACCATCGCTCGCGTTGGCCCAGATAAAGACGGAAGCATGCGGACGGAGCATGAGAATCTGCGAACGCAGGCTTTGCGAAGCGACGCGATGGTCCTCTTCGCTCCACTGGTCCCATTTCTCCCACTGGTTGCAGCACATCCAGCCAAGCATCAGGGGAATACCCTGTTCGTCCGCGAGCTGGATAATATGCTCGCTCGAGATCTTCGATTCCCAACGGAGCATATTGATCCCGAGATCCTTGACATACCGCAAGATTTGGGATTCTCGCTCGGGATCGTCGCGATACAGCAAGTCCGGGGTGTAATTAGCTCCGCGAACGCGGAAGTCTCGACCGTTGACTTGAAGATAAAAATTTCCACCCTTACCCTTATCGGGGAATTGTTCGTCTTGATCTCGGTGTTGGGCAACGCTTCGTATCCCGAAGCGAATGTGAGAGCGGTCAGAGACTTTCTGTTCCTTTACAAACTCCAGGTGCAGGTCATAGAGCGCCGGGTTACCCATGGTGTACGGCCACCAGAGGTCGGGATTGCTTACGACCAAGCCGGGGTACTTTTCTGCGGCAAACGCAACTTCGCGAATCTCACCGGGGGAAAGGCTGAGGCTTTGCTCGAATGCAATGGTTGGCTTGCCTTGTCGCGAGATTGTTCCCTTCAGCGTGCCGGTGACGGGTTGCGCGGCAAAATTATGCAGGTTCGCATAAACCGTCAGGCGTGCAGTCGCGTGCGGCAGGGAGAGTTCAGAGTTAACTGCCGGGTTTTCGAGCGCGACCTCACCTGTGGTTTTAAGATAGACCGGTTTCCAGATGCCTGCGTTTCTGTCCGGCACGAAAGAAGCATCGAACATATGCTCCTTGGTGTACTTGCCTCTGTATCCGAGATATTTCCAGTTGATCCAATCAAACCAACTGTCCGCCAGTTCTACACCGTCAACGTCCTGAACAAGTTGCTCGGGTGTCACTTTGACAGCCAGTGCATTCGCCGAGCCCGGCTTGATCCACTCCGTGACATTGAGTTCGTGCGCGGCATACATCCCGGCGACTTGTTTACTGTCCGCGACTTTCTGTCCGTTAATCCAGATTTCCGCCCGGTAGTTGATGCCCGGGAATTCCAGGGTGTAGGTGGAGTAGCCAACCGGTGCGGTGAACACCGTGCCGATACCACCAGTCCTGCTTGTACAAATCCTGCGGAACCTTCTCCAGCATGTTCATGCCGACATAAAGGTTGGGGTAAACACCATCCTCCTGCATTATCTGGAGAATCGTCGCGGGCATGCGATGGATCGGATGCCACGCCTGCTCCCGGTAATCGGATTGAGAAATGGCTGCACCACCGGCTTCTACATCTTTTGCAGCGGCCAATTTCCAGTTCTCCGACAACTCCAGTTTCCCTGGAGCTTCCATCTGGGCGAGTGCAGGCAAGGCGAACAGGCAAAGCAACAACGACAGCACAGCGATTACGCGAACCATATTCGTTCTCCCTCGGCAAAAATCCAAAGAGAAGTGGATGCGCCTCTGCGCCTGCCCTTTGGCGCATCCACACGGTCTCAGTAATACAATTTCAACGCAAACTGAATTTCGCGCTGATCGTTTTGTCCATCGCGGGTCGAATTAATCTTTCCAAAATTGGTCGGGTTGTTGTAATTGAGTGCTCCGGGCGCCGCCGATACTCCATTAATGCCGAATCCCGGACTCGAGAAGTTAGGATGATTGGTCAAGTTAAAGAATTCGGAGCGAAACTCCAGCCGGAAACGTTCGGTCAACTGGAACTGCTTGAACAGGGAAAAGTCCATGCGATGGAAACCCGGATCCACGGAACTGGCTCGGCCCACCGCCCAACGGGCTGTAATCCGTTTGCCCAATGGTCGTCGCCGCAGGGGGCGTGGCGAACGCTGCCGCGTTGAGCCACTGATCCACGTTGTGTTTTCCGGCATACGGATCGACGCCAGGAACTTTCAATGCATAACAGCCAAAACCTGAAGTCGTTGCGATGGCGCAAGGAATCGTTCCGGGCTGGCCGTCTTGCAGTGTCAGGATCCAGTTGCTGTCCCACCCTCCGACGATGGCGTTCACAACCCCGCTGCTGTTGCTCAGGAAATGCCGGCCATGCCCGAACGGCAATTGATAGGTCCCACTAAAATGGAAGACCTTTTGGACGTCGAAATCGCACAATCCAAAGTCCCTGTGGATGCCGAAGCCTGGCAGAAAAGGAGCACGATAACCTGCACCAAAGCTCCCAATTGCCGTAGGGTTCAAAACGTCCACGGCGTCAGACATGCAGTTGGACCAGGTGAAGTTGCCAAGAACACTGAGTCCGTTGCTGATACGCCGCTCGTAGGTGGCTTGCAGCGAATTATAGTGGCTATTGCCCGCAAAGGTGGAGTAGACCATATATGAAGAAAAATCAGGATACGGGGAGTAGGAAAGAGCGTCCAGTCCAGGCGGCAATATCTCCCGGGGAGTATTTGGGTTGGCGTAGGTCCCCAGATGATGGACCGTGTTTCCGACGTAACCCAATTGCACGGTATCGTTGCTGCTTAACTGGTACTGCAATGTCAGGTTGTACCCCTGGGTGTAGGGAGTCGGCATGTGGTAGTCCTCACCTACGAAGGACACTCCTCCGGGTGCAATGTTCGCGGAAGTCAGGGGAATGCCGGTGAAGCCGGTCTCAAGCGTGCCAATTGAGCCGTTGCTGAACGTAATCGGTGCATCCGGCACCTGATAGTAGTAGCCTTGAGAAAATTGGAAGGGAAAGTCCACGTAGGTTTCGATCACGGAATTTTCGAACCCACCGTAAAAAATCCCGTATCCACCGCGCGCCACCAACTTGGGAGTGACTTGATAGGCAAATCCGAATCGCGGCGAGAAATTCCCCTTCTGCGATACCCCTAGACCCGGTTGGCCAGAGCAGCCGATATCAATATTATCGGTCGCCGCAGCCGCTCTGAAGTCCGCTGAGAGCGGAGTATTGCAGCGTTTCTGCGTTAACAGAAACGTCGAATGCCCGTTTTGCCCAGTTAAGAGAAAGTTCGATTGGGCGCCATAGTTCTCAATCAACTGGCCGAAGTATTCGTACCGTAGACCGAGGTTCAGTGTCAACTTTGATGTCAGTTTGAAGTCGTCCTGGAAGTATCCGGCGTAGTAGTGGCGCTTCATGGACGTGTTGGCAATGTCTGAGGCGCCAACGAAATCGGCTCCCCCGACATAATCAGCGGCGCCCGGCACTGTGCCCTTAATTGGCGTCAAGAGCATCTGGGCAAGTCCCGTGTTCCCGCCGTTGGTGGTCGGAACCTCCGTATAAAGCCCGCTGAACGACCAGGTTCCTCTGCCTGATGGCGGTTGGAGAATGGAAAATCCCAGGCGCTGCCATTGGAATCCCATTTTGAAACTGTGGCGCCCAAGGATTTTGGTTAGGTTGTCCGTAATCTGGGATGTGGTGCTTAGTTCGATTGAGGGCAAGTATTGGCTGCTTCCGAGGGGGTTAAGGCCTGTTAAAAAGAGCGAACCCAAGCCACCATTCGAATTCCCTTGCGGAATACCCTGTATGCCAAATTGTGCAGGTATTCCTTCCGTGCTGGCGTTGGGCTGAACGCGCGAAGCGCTCAAATTGTTGTATCCCAAGCGGAACTCATTCACAAAAGTCGGCGAAAACTGGTGCGTTTCGTTCAGCGCTGAATTCCAAGATACTACATTCTGATGTCCAGCATAGAACGCGCCACCATCCGCGATGCCCCCGAATGGTCCAGGAATGACTTGTGGATTGTTCACATAGCTCAAGCGTGCAAAGGCACTATCCTTAGAACTGAAGTTGTGATCGACACGCACGTCGAACTGGTCGGTATTATTGTTTATGACTGGATTCGACGCATAATTGTTGAACAAGCTAGAGCTGGTCGGCGCCGGAAACAAGTTCAGGAGCTTAATCGCATTCGCATCCAGTCGGTTTGCGGGAATCACATTCCCCGCGAATGGCTCGCGCGCAAGACCGATCTGGCTGCCAGTTGCTACTCCAGTTGGGCACGATGCCGTAACTGAGAGCACCGGATCCGCCACCCCGCAAAAGATGGGGCGCGTTGTAGAAGGATCGAAGACCTGTCCGAGCGTGTAGCCCCGCCCCAGTACATCCATGACGCAGCCTGATTGGCTTGGGTTCTGCATACAGCTCATCGGAGCTGGGCCCTGGCTCAGAAGTTCGGAAAGGTTTGTGTAGCCGCTGCTGCGTTCCAGGGCCGTCGGGACCGTGCTGGTATACGGGTTAGCTTGGCGCGTGCGTGTACCTTCGTAATCCATAAAGAAGAACGTCTTGTTTCGGCGGATCGGGCCGCCAAGTGTAGCCCCGAACTGGTTCTGGCGGAATTCACCCTTCTTAATTCCTCCAGCATTCTCAAAGAAATTGGCCGCATCCAGTTTGTCGTTACGCAAAAATTCCCACGCCGCCCCGTGAAACGCGTTGGTCCCGGACTTGAGAGTGGCGTTCAACACCGCCGCTGCCGACCGGCCCGACTCCGCGCTGTAGTTGTTGGTCTCGATCTTGAACTCCTGAATCGCATCCACCGGCGGCTTCACCGAATAGGCCGTGCCATTTAGGAAATCCACGAGGTTGGCGTTGTTGTCGATACCGTCGAGCAAATAATTGTTCTGCGCGGGACGCAGCCCGTTGGCCGCAAAGCTGCCACTCGAACCCAAACCGCGGCTGTCCTGCTGGCCCTGAGTAACACCGGCGGAGAGCTGTGCGAGAAACGTAAAGTTCCGGCCATTCAACGGCAGGTCATCGATCGTCTTCTCCTGAATGACTTGCCCCACGGATGCGTCTAGGGTCTGCAGCAGAGGCGGAGCGTCATTGACCACGACAGTTTCTGTCGCTTGTCCAATCGCCAGCGAGATGTCCACCTCCACTTTCTGCTGCACGTCAACCGTTACGTTGTTTTGCTTAACGGTCTGAAACCCTGTCGCCGAAGCAGAAATAGAATAGCGCCCGATTTTTACCGGCGAGAAGGTGTACTGCCCCTCTGATCCCGTCGCACTCGAGACGCTGATGCCGGTGCCTTCATTGGTCAGCACCACCTTCGCATTCGGTATTCCTGCGCCGCTTGGATCGCGGACAATGCCCAAGATCGAGCCCATGTCGACTTGGGCGATGAGGTTGGCGGGCACAAGCAATGCGACCAAGAGCAGCAGCACAACCACTGACAACTTGCAGCATACAAAGTTCCGAATCATCATAACCTCGCTCCTCCTCGACCCGAACTTCCGAGACCCCCCGATTACGCGATTTCCTCGCCAGACGAGGGTTAACTTGACCGTTTTGGGTGGGTGCACACCCGAGCCAACTCACAACCCAATGTGATATTACCGTGCACGTGAACGTTAGTACCGTTCACGTGCACGATGCCCCACACATTGCTGGTTGTCAAGCAGTTTTTTCGGGGAGACTGAGAACTCGGGGAACTGCCCGCCCGCCGAGCGCGTTTTAAAGTTGCGTTTAGGTATCGATTGGATGGGCCAAACCCGCGGCCGGCAGTTCGGTGGGCTTAGGCTCGTTGGAGCGCATCTCTCTGAAGAGGTGCAGATTCGATGAAATCACCACGGTCGGACTGAGGCGAACTGTAGGTGGAAAATTGACCTTGGAGATTAGATTATCGGTCATGAGACGGACGGCGATCTGTCCCTGGCGGTGCGGTTGGTGGTAAATGGATGCAGCGATTGTACCCTTTTTGAAGTAGGGAGCCATTTCCACGAAGAGGTCGCTGGTAATCAGCTTTACTTTTCCCTCGAGCTTCCCTGCTCCGAGAGCGCGGCAAACGGGCAGGCAATTCACTGTGTTGACATAGATCCCCGCGAGTTCGGGAACGCGTCGCAATAAATCGAGAGTCTTTTGGAAGCTCTCATCTTCGTCCTCATGACCCTCGATTACGGCAGCAATCTTGCCCCCCGGGCAGTGTTTCCGGAACGTTTCCGAAAACCCCTCGGCCTTCTTCCTGTGGTCTTCCGCCATAAGCATTCCGGCGACAACAGCCACTTTCGAACCTGGCGGAACAAGCTTCCCGAGCAACTCGCCCGCCACGCACCCACTCAGATAGGGTTCTACATATACAACACTGGAACGGTGACTTTCGGAAGCGTCGGTGTCCACGCAAACGACGCGTACGCCCTTGGTCTCGGCCTTATCGATCAATGGTGTGAGGTGCTTGGGATTGCCGGCAGTGAGAATAATTCCGTCAACACCGCTGGCCATGAGTTCCTTAAATGCCTTGGCATCCCCCTCGCCAAGGTGCCGCACCGGGCGATTCAGGAATTCAACACCAAACTGCGAAACACGCTCTGCTTCCTCCAACACTCCGCTCCAAAGCTGGTCATAGAAGAAGTGAATCTCGCGAGGCATGCATACACCGATTTTGGCCGTCGGCCTGTTGGCTGAGAGCGCTCGTGCCGCCAAGTTTGGCCGATATCCGATCTCCCGTGCTATCTGCAAAATGCGCTGGCGCGTTGCCTCGTTAACGCCGCCACGTCCGTGCAAAGCCCGGTCAACAGTGCCTCGGGAGACCTTTGCGATGTCCGCGATGAGATGAGTACCACTTCGCTGTTTTGCCATGCTGGTACTTATCCTATGCCAGTTAGGGTTTAGAGCAAAGAAGCAAGGGAATGCTCGAGCCTGCGCACTAACATATAGGCTGAGCGCAACGGACGGCTGGCTTTCCTGTAGTTCGCCAAAACTTCAGCCGAGGCCGAAACGGGGCGGTTCTTGGTGGAGTAGGCGTGAATACGATTATCGACTCGGTGCAGCCAGAAGACCCTGAGAGGGCGAGCCCCCGTGCGCGTGGAACGCAGATGTATATAAAGGACCAGCTGAAAGTCGATCCCAACTAGGCCGCTCGATCGTAACGATGGTACAGCCCGCCGAGTCGCTCGTGAGAAAGGACCTGACCCGAAGCTAGAGAACGAATCCTGTCGTCAGGTGTCCCATTCTGAAGTCCGAGATGCGTGTGGTCCTCATGGTGGTAACGAACATACTCCGGGAGCAATCGCTTCAGATGGCGTTCATTCAGCGCAACAATCTGGTCCAGTAGGTCTCTTCGGCAGCTTCCCACCCACCGCTCCGCGATGCCTGTGCCTCGCCAAAACGTCGTACATCTGCAAATTGAATGACTTGGCGCAAAGCCGAGTTTGGACAATTCCCGTAAGGCGCTTGGCATGATTGCGTCGTTCCGTCATTTCCTCGGCTGTAGAAAGGTTGTTACCCACGAAGTAATTTGTTGGGTCCAACTTTGGGTCCAACTTGCCCGTTCTTTGGAGGCCAATTTCAGGGTTAAACGGTGCAAAATCAACGGTTAGTTAGAAAGTTAACAGCCGAATGCTCTACCATTGAGCTACCGGGGATCCGCTAAGGCAGGATTTCTACTTTACTTTCAAATTCTAGCCACACCAGCGACAACTGTCAATTGAGGCAAGCGCTTGTTGATGCAAGAGAATGCTGGTTTTTGCAACTTGCCGGATAACTGGTTAAAAGTGGAAAACGATTCCAGCAACTCCCTGAAAATTGTTCTGCGCGTCGTTGAAAAACTGTGTGCGCACCCAATCGGTTTCTGCACGTAACGAGAGCCTGGTATTGACGCGAAAATCGAGACCGATTCCCGCTGTCACTTGCAGCGCATTCTTGCTGTTGCCTGCGGTTTGTGGCTGAAGGTGAGCTCCTCCGACAAGGGCGTGCCCCCAGGGCTCAAACCGGGCACGCCGTGAGCCGAGCCTGATTCCTCCGCTCCCGCTGAAATACTTGACGTGCTCCGCGCTATAAATTTGCGGCGCAAACCCCGTAACCAAGTTGCCTTCAAGCGCGAACCAGTCGTTCGTAAAGTAGGTGACGGTGGTATTCAATCCCACCAGGCTGGCATTAATGATATTGGATTGGAACCGGAAGAACTCCAAACCCAGACTCAATTGCCAGCGATAATCATCGCGATCGCCGAAAATATAGCGTGGTTTTGCGGCTGGCGCAGGCACTGCTGCAGGCAGGGGCGAGGCTGGCAGCGCATTCCCCGGTATGGCTAGCGTGAAATCCGGAGAGGCGGAATATTCCGTAGTGGCCTCAAACAAGTTTGCCCGCGAAGCTGAGGTGGCGCTGAACGGAGCAGCAGCATTGGTGCCAGTCTTATCTGGATTAGCCAGCGACGCCGAATCCTGAGCTTGCGCAGCGGAAACCCAGCTGGCGGCCAGCATCAACAGAAATCCCACAAGTGGCTTTCTCATACTCATTCTCTCTGCCTCTCCAGCCAGTGCCCCCACGGCTCGCCGGCCTGTGTAGCTTAAGTTCCCCAAATTAATCCCGTCTGGCATATACAAGTTCCACTACAAGTGCCGAGGCGGATAACGGCAGCAGACTGGGTAGCAATACTATATCGCAAAAATAATGGAATGGGAGAGAGTGGATTCAAGTATATTGCGGCCGCGGGAGAGCAGCCGGCACCGGGGTGTCGGGTAGGTTGAACAATGTCCTTCGACAAAACTGGGCTTTTCTATGTTGTGTGCATCTGGTGAGAACAGCCCACTTTTTGGGCTTTCCGGCCTAACCCTCAAGGAACCAGCCGATAATTGTGGATTCCCGCAGTTAGCGAAAGACTTGTGCCAGCAACTTGCGGAACCCACCACATCCTGCGCATCCATGGATGATCGCTGGTCATCATTCGATGGCCAAGATAGTCCATCACCGCCGGGCTGACTTGCGTCGCGAAATACATAGCGTTCGAATTAGCGAAGGGACGCAGCAGCGGGTCGCTTTCAGTTCCATAACCGCCAGATACGGCTCGACGGGTTGTGTAGGCATCGAACACCGCAGCGCTGTGGCCTGCTGCTACCAGTCCATACCAAATTTTACGCTGGCGAGCCGTCTCGTAACTTCCAGTGGCAGCAGGCTTCACCGGCGTCTTGAGGAACGACTCACTAGCAGGCAAAATAT
The DNA here is from genome assembly GCA_963782755.1 of Candidatus Acidiferrales bacterium. Classification (GTDB taxonomy): domain Bacteria; phylum Acidobacteriota; class Terriglobia; order Acidiferrales; family UBA7541; genus Acidiferrum. The sequence goes on along the minus strand of CAWAKR010000015.1, from coordinate 3,410 downwards.
TCTCGGCTGGCAATGAACTGTTCGAACTAGACTCAGAGACGCTCTCCACTTTCGCGAGGGGAGCGACGGGAAGTTTGGACTCTTCTGCCTTCGCTACGATAATTGCTTCAGAGTGCTTTGCATTTGGTATTGCCCCATCACCCGGATTTAGAGGTGTGTCCCCAGGCAAGGCGGTGCAGCAGACAAGAGCCAAAGTGGTTAGCAGCAAGACTCACCTCAGTCGTCGCAGAGCGGGGGTGGGAGCCGTTTGGCTGCGACGTACACCACTCTACTGTACGTGAGGACAGGTGTCACTGGTCCATTGGTCACAATCTGGATGGTACTGATTGGCAGGACTATCGGTAGGAACTTCTCTTGACTCGGCGCAGATCAAATGCGCAACGAGCCTTCAATGCTGCGTGGATTTAAACAGGCAAAGGCAGCAACTCTCAAGAGCTCGAGGTCTATCCATGTCATAAGATATGTATTATCAATAACATAGATTCTTTCCATTGGCGATTCCCGCTGCACTTCGCAGATTAACTCGTGCGTGCTTACAAATTCTTCGATGGGCGCGGAAGAAACAGCATGGCCATCTCCCAAAAACCCGGCAGGCTGGCGAAGGCTTGTTCACCCACACAGCCTCGGGCGCGTATGGTCATTAGAACCAAGCACTCTCCCTGAGAAAAGTCCTGTTATAATCCCGCGCAACTGCCGTCGTCTACAAATGGAGGGGGATTAGTGGCACCTGACTCAGCTTCGGTAAAACGTGCGCCAACTCCTCAAAAGGGATCAAAGGCTCCGCGGTTCATCGTGCTCGAAGGACCTCTGCGCGTAGGTAAGACTACTCTAGCGCGAATCCTCGCGGAGCGATTGCACGCCCGGCGTATTTACGATTGCGAAGACAATCCATTCCTGGCGGATTTCTATGCGGAGAAAGCCGGAGCTGCGTTTCGCGCGCAGATGTATTTCTTGATGGAGCGTCAGAAACGCTTGCGCGAAGCGCTCGCCGAAGACATTCCCGGTCCGGTCATCTCCGATTTCCTGATGGAAAAAGATCGAATCTTCGCGAACCTGAATCTGGACGACGAAGAGCTAAAACTTTACGAGCGATATTACGAATCCGTAACACAGGAACTACCGAAGCCAGATTTAGTGATCTATCTTCAGGCAAAGCCGGAAATACTGCGCACCCGCATCGCCAAGAAAAAGGCATCGGAAGAAAGACAGATCTCCCCGGAATATGTTGAGGAAGTTGCCAAGGCATACGAGCATTTTTTCTTCCGCTACTCGGGAGCCGATCTATTGGTGATTGACACTTCTGAAATAGACTTCGTGGAACGCAGCGAGGACTTGCAGCAGCTTTTGGGAAGGCTGCAAGAACCCGTAAAAGGCACACAATACTTCCTACCTCTCGGTGGATCAGATTAACCGGTGTAATACGGCAACTTGGACATTTTCCACTTCTTCCTTTTGTATTGGTTGTAAGCACGAAAACTTAAAATCGTTGATGGGGGATTGCCATGGATCAATGGACTCGACGGAAGTTCTTCGTAACCTCTTTGGCGGGTACTGCGCTTGTTGGAGCCGACCGTCTGTTGGGAGATTCCCTGCCTGCTAAGCATCTCGAGGGCATCGGGAGTCTACCCTCTCCTGCAGTGGATACCGCAAAGCGGCCAATAATCATCTCTTCAGCGAATGGTCTAAACGCGCTGTATAAAGGCATGGACATCCTGAAAAGCGGCGGGGACACGCTGGACGCCGCGGTCGCAACCGTAACGATCGTGGAAGACGATCCCAATGATGATTCCGTTGGATTTGGCGGATTGCCGAATGAAGAGGGCGTGGTCGAACTCGACGCCAGCGTAATGCATGGACCAACGCGGCGTGCGGGTTCCGTGGCTAGCGTGCAACGAATCAAAAATGTTTCTCGGCTGGCAAAAACTGTCATGGAGCGCACCAACCACGTAATGATCGTAGGTGAAGGAGCGCGCCGTTTTGCCGTTGACGAAGGTTTCGAAGAAATAAACTTGTTGACCGAACACTCGCGAAAGATTTGGCTGGCGTGGAAGGCAAAAACCAGTTTCAACTGGCGTCCTGGAATCGACAGCCCTGAGTGGAAAGAACACATGTCGACCTTATTTGATGGCGACGCGGCAAAGATTGCTTACGCAGAGAGAATGATTTCCCGCCCTCCAACTGGCACTATCAATTGTCTTGCGGTTGATGAAAAGGGTGAGATCAGCGGAACGACAACGACTTCCGGCCTCGCCTGGAAAATTCCCGGACGCGTCGGAGATTCTCCTGTGATCGGGGCAGGCCTATATGTTGACGGAGACGTTGGCGGCGCCGGTTCCACTGGCAAGGGCGAAGAGAACATCAAGATTTGCGGCGGACATACCATCGTCGAGATGATGCGCAAAGGGATGAAACCTACAGACGCCTGCCTGGAAGCCATGGGCCGCGTAGTGCGGAATTACAATGGGAATAAGACAAAACTCCAGACTTTCCATCTCTACTACTACGCGTTGAACAAGGAGGGAGAATTCGGAAGCGCGTCACTCTGGAAGAATGGATACGAAGAGAACAAGGTGGCGAGTTTCGCGGTGCACGACGGAGCAAAAGCCAGCTTGGTTCCCTGCAAACCTTTCTTCGACGAGATCGGCCACGAAGAGTAGGGGAATCGCACGAACCAACGCTTAGGCGATTATGATTCGGAGGAAATTCTTCTTGCCGGCCCTCAGCAGGAATTGCGTAGGCTTGCTAAGATCTAGCTCCTTGCGCACATCTTCCACGCAGACTTCGTCGATCTCTACCCCGCGCTGTTTGATCAAACGCTCTGCTTCGCTCTTTGAAGACGAGAACTTTAGCTCCACCAGTAGATTCGTCAGCCGCTTGGGAGGCCCGAGTGGAATATTGTGAACCGGTGCCTTTGCCGGCGCCTGGCGGTCTCTAAAAACTCGTTGAAAATTTTCTGCGGCCTTTTGGGCTGCATCGGTACCGTGAAAACCGGATACGACTTCTTCCGCCAGTCTCATTTTTGCGTCCATCGGGTGCAGAGATCCGCTCGTTACTCGCTCTTTGATGGCGGCAATTTCCGTCGGCGTCCGGTCGGTAACCAACTCATAGTAAGACCACATCAATTCATCGGGAATCGACATCAGCTTCCCAAACATATCTGACGGAGATTCGGTGATGCCGACATAATTCCCCAAACTCTTCGACATTTTTCGCTGGCCGTCAAGCCCAACCAGAATCGGCATCATGACGGCGATCTGCAGTTCCTGGTTGTACTCGCGCTGGATCTCGCGTCCGATCAACAAATTGAATTTCTGCTCGGTCGCTCCCAATTCCACGTCAGCTTCGAGCACCACGGAATCGTAGGCCACCAGCAGTGGGTACAGGAACTCATGCACTGAGATGGGCTGTTG
>CAWAKR010000014.1:0-165315 GCA_963782755.1 Candidatus Acidiferrales bacterium | reverse complement strand
GTGCGATTGACCCAGGAAGCGGCGGCACAGAGACAATTCGGGGCAATGGAACAGGCTCTGGATCTGATCGCCGGCGTGGAATCGCAGCGACCGGGGATTGCGAAGACGCTGCGCGCGAAGATGGGCATCGAAGAGCGCGTGCCGGAATTCGTGGAAGAGGCCTTGCGGGCAAGGGAAGTTTCGGCAGGATTGACGGGAGTGTTAAGGCAACTGCCGCAAATTGCGATGGAACAGCTTGCGACACGATTTAACCGTTGCCAGTTGCGCGACGATGTCGAAAACGTGGCGAGCCTGGCGCATGATCTCGGCGAAGAAGCATCTCAGTTCTTGCGCAGCACGGTACGCGGCGGACCCGTTGCCGACGCCGTGGAGATGGTGGGGTTGCTGGCCCGATTGGATCCGCAGGCGACGGAAGTGTTCTTGCCAGGGAGACTAAAGGACTTTCCGCGCATCGCACAAGATCGCATCGTGAGACAGGTTGCGGCGAGCGGAGCGGCAGAGCGCTGCCGGATCTTGCTGAAGATACTGGATCACGTCGATCCCATGGTGATGCCGCTGGTGATAGACGAAATCGGAATGACGGGTGAACGCGAGTCGTTGGGAAGGCTGCTGACCATCGCGGATGGGGATCTTCCCCGGGATGCGGCGCCGTATATCCGAGTGAAGGCTATTGAAGCACTGGGCCGCCTTGGTGCGGAAGAGGCCATACCCACGCTGCGGCGAATCGTGGAAACGCGGAAAGTGTTCGGGTGGCAATATCCGCAGGAACTGCGAATAGCGGCGATGCAGGTTCTTGAGAAACTGCAGCCTCAGTGGGTGCGGGAATTCCTGCCGAAAAGCGGGATTGAAGAGAAGGAAATGGCCTTGGCACCGCTGGAAGTCCCGGCAAATTCGAAATTCGTGCGGCAGCGGCGCCACACCAGGGTGCGGCTCCACAAGAGTGTGTCGGCCGTCAGCACAAACCTGAAACAGAACTGCAGGCTCGATATCAAGACGGCGAGCCTGAGCGGCGGACTGGCGACCACCAATATGCATCTCGCTCCCGGAACCCAGGTGCAGTTGCGGATGCAAGTGGGGCTGCGAAACGTACAGGCTACAGCGTTGATGAGGGATTACCGAGCCCAGGACATGTCCTTTGAAATTGTGGACATGGGGCTGGAAGAACGCGCAAAGTTCCGGAAGTTGCTGCTGGATAACCTGCCGAAAGCTTAGCAAGAAAAGGCAAGAAGATTGCCTCGCGTATGCAGCCGGACAGGAGCTGCGGTACCCAATCAGTAACTCATTCTTAGTACTACAATGCAGTACCTTTGGTGCATTTACTCCTGTCCATTCAACCGTCTAACCTTGCACCACACGAGAGTCCATTGACACGCCTCCGCCCGGGGCAAACGGCTTCGTGCTGGTGGCAGACCTGTGGCTGTAGGAATCCAGCGGCGAGTGTTATTCCTCTGTTTAGTGACCGTTCTGGGTGTGTCCCGACTCTGCGCAGGCCAGCAAGAGCGTCTCCTTCCCGGATCATCCCCGATTCACCACACAACGGTTGGACGATAGCCTTGGACTGGAAGCAGTGACCGTGACTGCGATGGGTCAGGATGCCCAAGGTTTTCTGTGGATAGCCACGCAGACGGGACTGTACCGGTATGACGGCGCCCGAGCGAAAAAAATGACGGAAGTAGAAGGAATCATCGGGCACTACGTCACAGATTTATTGATCGCACCGGATGGGACGCCATGGTTTGCGGGAAGTCACGGAATCGCGCACTTCCATAACGGCCAGTTTGAGGCACTGCCGATTCCGCAGAAGGTCATGCCCCTTGCGACTGGAAATCAGTTATTTGCCGTTGATGGAAAAGGCGTGGTTTACGTGCTGCTGTTCAAGCAAGGAATCCTGCGCGTGGATCCTGGGAACCCCGCGGCAATGAAAATATTGGGCGCGAAAGAGGGCGTTCCTGAGAACGCGGCCGGAATTGTGCGGGACACCGACGATTCCATCTGGTTCACATCGGGAACGCACCTGGCGTGCATTACGGCTGGAACGGAGACGGCGCAAGTAGATCCCAAGATTAAGCTGCCAGAGCAACGAATCGTGGCGGTGCTGTTCGACGGGGCGCACACGATGTGGTTGCGCACGGCGACGCAATTGATTCGGCTCGATCCCCGACAGCATAAGACCGCGGTAGAGAAAGAAGTCGTGGGAACAGCCAACGAGGAAGAAGGGAAACCGACGCTCGATCAACGGGGAAGATTGCTTGTGCCGTCATCCGCAGGGCTGTACTGGCAACATGGCGGGCACTGGACGGTGCTGACAGACAAGCAGGGAATATCCAGCAACGATATCGAGTGCGCGGTCGAGGACCGGGAAGGGACATTGTGGGTTGCCGGCTCCGGAACGGGGCTGGACCGATTGCCGGGGGTGCATGAGTGGACGGCATGGACCACGACGGAAGGACTGCCCGACAATGCCACCTGGTCGACACTTCGGGATCAGTTCGGGCGATTGTGGGTGAGCACGTCGCGCGGGATTGGGGTGTGGAACGGGAAATCGCATCGATGGGAAAAAGTTCCCTCACTGAATCAGAATGCGCGGCTGGAAATCCGGCAGATCCAATTGGCCGGTGACGGAGCGGTGTGGGCGCTGACCGCAACCGGAGCGGTGGTGCGCATCGAAGCGCGCACATTCGCGGAAAGCTCTATTCCGAATTTCCACGGCAGAGTGTTCATCTCAATTTTGGCGGCACCAGACGGGAGCGTCTGGGCAACGACACGATCGCATATCGCGCGATTTAACCCGCAGCGCGGTGTTCAGCAGCCGCTGGAAATACCGACTCCGGCGGACGCCGGACAGGTTGAATATCTGGCATTTTCGCCCGACGGAGTGCTGTGGGCGACGGGGCCAGGAAAGCTATATCGCTACGACGGAAAAAACTGGCGGATGTTTACCTCCGAAGATGGATTGCAGGGGCAGACCATCTCAAGCGTAGTTGCTGTGAGCGGCACGGAAGTGTGGATTGCGTATAACGATGTGGTCAGTGTAACCCACGCGCAATTGGATGCGGCGGGCAAGATTCACATGGAGCATCATCGCTGGGATTGGGCGATCCTCGGTCACGATTCCAAAAATCGTATCTGGTTCAATGGCACAGACGGAATCGCCATACTCTCGCCGGACGGCAGCCTGGAACGGAAGAGCCATGCAAACGGCCTGGTCTGGGATGATGTGAGTCCGTGGACAGGGATGCGCGAAGAGCCCGACGGTAGTTTTGTAATCGCAACGTCGCGTGGTTTGGCTCGCTATCAGCCATCGGAGGACATGTACAAGGAAACGGCGCCGAATGTGATGCTGACTTCCGTGATGTTGGGCAGCCTACAACGATCCGTGAACGAAATACCGGAAGTACAATCGTCGGAAGGAACCCTGGCGGTGCAATTTACACCGCTCGTCCTCGGCGATCCTGGCCGGGTTTCCTGCCGTTATCAGCTGAAGGGTCTGGAAAAACAATCCGCGGAAACGCAATTGAGAGAAGTTCGTTACGGCGGATTGCCGGCGGGCAACTATGAATTCTGGGTGCAGTGCCAGATGCCGGGATCGAAAACGGAATCCGCGCGCGCGAGTTTCCGTTTTAGCGTGCTGCCGAATATCTGGCAGACATGGTGGGCCCAATTGATCGGTGGACTATTCGGCCTGGCAACGATTTGGGGATTTGTGTCATTACGGACAAGAACCGACAGCCGGCGGCGACGAGAACTGGAACAGGCGGTTGCGCAACGAAATGCGGAGCTGCTGCAAAAGAACAAGGAACTGGAAGAGATTTCGCTGACCGACCCCCTGACGATGACGCGTAACCGGCGCTATTTCTACGAGACGGTACCGACAGACGTGGCCCAGGCATTGCGATCACATCTGAAAACCGTAGACTCGAGCCTTCCCGCAGTGCCGAAGCACGAGCTGATCTTCATTCTGGTAGACATTGACCGCTTCAAGCGAGTGAACGATGAACTGGGGCATGCCGCAGGAGACCGTTTACTGCAGGAAGTAGCGAAGCGGATTGGCTCGGTCATGCGGCGTTCCGATGATTTAGTCCGCTGGGGTGGGGAAGAATTCATGCTGGTGTGCCGGACAACAGATCGCGAAAACGCTGGGCTTTTGTGCACGCGCGTGCTGGAAGCGATCCGCGAGCTTCCGTTTGACGTTGGCAACGGAGTGCAAGTTCACAAGACCTGTTCGATTGGCTGGGCACCGTTTCCCTGGCTCCGTGACGATGTAGGGTTGCTTTCGATCGACAACGTAATTGAACTGGCGGATAAGGGGCTGTACCTGGCAAAGCGCGAAGGAAGAAATCGCAGCTTCGGCATGATTCCGGCAGCGAATCTTGAAAGCAGCCAGGTTAACGTGACGATGGACAAGCTGCGGGATTGCCCTCCAGAACTCGTGCAAATCGTCTAGCAACAGATTCTCTTGATTCAAAAAATGGTGAACGGGCCGCAAATTGAAATGCGCTCAGTGGTGGAGCGCGAAATAGGAAGCCATCGCGCCCAGTAGCATCCCGGCCAACAGGAAGCCCAGAACTTTAAGAGAGAACAGGGAAGGATGCTGCGCCGCATGCGAAAGCAAGCGCTCGGACGCAGAAAGATGGCGAGGGTGCGACTCTGAAGCAGACGCGGCGTGATTGCGCACCCCGGGAACTGAAGGCTGATCGGAGAATTCAATACGCGCAATGAAAACGTAGCCCCGGCGCGGGATGGTTTCTACAAAGACCGGCTGATTGGTGGAATCACCAAGAACCTGGCGTAATTTATTGACAGTGGTGTTCACGTTGGCGTCGAAATTGACGTTCTGGTCGGGCGGCCACAGACGAGCGCGGAGCGCTTCGCGTGTGACGATATCGCCTGGTTTTTCAATGAGAATCAGCAGAACTTCCAGAACTCTTCGCGGTAGCGCAACCCGAGCACCGGCGCGGAAGAGCTCCTGTCGATGAAAATCGAGATCAAAGGAGCCGAAGCGGGCATAGCGTGCAGGGGGCCTGGAAAATGCGCCCATGCCGCCTTCAGGCTGTGAAAACTGCATCGGAATGATACGAGTATTCATTGGTCCCATCCCAGCTGGAAATCAAACAAAGACAAATATAAATAAAGAGCCACTCGCTGGAGGTCACCGACGGGACCCGTACAGGCAACTTGACACTGCGTTGGTAAGAGTTATATCTTGACATGTATATGCAAGTCAAGAGGAGAAGCAGCCGGTCATGCGAAAAAATGAACACACCCTGGATTTGACCGGGACCGGTTACTGCGCTTCCCTGAATTTCCGAAGGACAGCGAGAGCCGTGACGCGGCTGTATGACGCTGCAATGGAGAAATCGGGGATGCGTTCGACGCAATTCGCCATTCTTGTGGGAATTGCGAAGAAACAACCGATTGCCATTGGAGCGCTGGGTGAGATGCTGCAAATCGATCAGACCACGCTTACGCGCAGTCTGCGATTGCTGCAGAAAGGCGGGTTGGTCCTGGCCTCCAAACGCTCGACGATGAGGCGCCGCTATTTGGAGCTCACGCCGAAAGGGGAACAGTCGCTTGGGCGCGCGCTTCCTTACTGGCGAAAGATGCAAGCCGATTTTCAGTCCACAGTCGGGCAGAGGTTATTGGAAAGAGATGCAAGCGGAGTTGGAGCGACTGGCGAATCTGGCGGTGTGCATGGAGGAAGGCCGAGCAGAAGGCGTAAGCGTGGAACCGCTTTTGCGCCAAGCGAGAGACTCTCGCTGAACGGAAATGCCGCTCTCCTCGATCACGCCTCACCTGGAAAACCCTCCTCGAATCTAAAACGATCGCGACGTCATCCTACGGATTCCCACAAGTTAGCAATCTAAATTCTCCAGAAGTATTGACCATTTATTTGCACACCCACCCGTAAGGGGCCGTAAGTTACACAAATTACAGGCACACGCACGGAATGATGAATGGCAATGGACCTGCACCCCGCCTTTCATCGCTGTTTCCTTCATAGACGTTTCAAAAAGCAAGTTGGCTTCCGGGAATACCGCGATAAGAGTGGGTTCGTTCAAGAAAGTTCGAATAGGGGGAGTGATGGAGAATCGAAGGAATACGCCTCTTTGTTTGTTTGGCGAATGGCACAGAAAAGACATAAACGCGTTGATGGTGATTTTGGCGATGGTGTTGGCACTTGTGTCCGTAGGTTCGATTCCGACGTTCGGTCAGGGAACCACAGGAACACTGCGTGGGCAGATCCTGGATCCATCGGGAGCGGTTGTGCCCGCGGCAGAAGTCACCATTACGAATCAACTCACCGGGGTAGTGACAAAGGTGACCACGTCCTCGGCGGGAACGTACAACGTTCCAAGCCTGCTGCCGGGTTTGTATAAAGTATTAATTGAAGCAAAGGGATTTAAGAATTTTGCGAAAACAGACGTAAACGTGGTGGCAAACCAGGATAACGAGGCCAACGCGAAGCTTGAATTGGGAGTTGGAACAGAAGTGGTGGAAGTATCCAGCGGGGCAGTCACGGTGCAAACGACGACATCCACACTGAACAACACGTTTGACACCAAAGATGTAGATCTGCCTAACGCACCGGGCACGCTGAATGGCTCTCCCATCAATTTGGCGGTGTTGGCACCGAACGTAATCGCGACACCGGGGGGAACCCAGGGAATTGGAGGATCGGTAGGGGGAACAAGGCCGCGAGATAATTCGTTTGCGGTGGATGGAGTAGATGACAACAACCTGAACGTCACGGGAAACAATTCCACTGTCATTCCGGACGCGGTGGCGGAATTCAATCTCACCACGAACCAGTTCAGTGCGGAGTATGGGCATTCGGCGGGCGGACAGTTCAGCATCGTGACCAAAACTGGAACGAATGAATGGCATGGTTCGGGCGAGTGGTACAACCAGAACCGAAACTACAATTCTCTGGATAATTTGACCAAGAATGCGATCGACGGGGGCACGATCCCGGGAAAACCGGCGTTTGATAACAACCGGTTTGGCGGGACGATTGGCGGGCCGATCGTAAAGAACAGGTTTTTCATATTTGGCGCGTACGAATATACGACGCTGCATGGGGATGGAACGCCAACTCCACTCATTCAGCCGACCGCAACGGGGTTGTCGATGCTGGAATCTATGGCGGTGGATTCGCAAGTGAGCAGCCTGCTGCAGAATTTCCCAACAGCGCCGAATGCGGATATCGCGCAGAACAAATGGCCGGTCGTGAATGGTACGCCGATTCCCATTGGAAATTTGGTGGTCACCAGTCCTTTATACCAGCGCGAACATGACGGGCAAGTAAACGCGGACTATACGCGAGGAAGCCACCAGTTGGGAGCTCGGTTCCTGTTTAATCAGGAGAATTTTATCCTCCCGGTCAACTCGACCATTTCGACGTTCAACCAACTGGAACCGGTTCATAACCGGAAGATCGCGTTGACGGATGTTTGGACCGTGAACAGCCGGATGGTGAACGACTTCCGGATTCAATATTCGTTCTTCTATGAGGCACTCGTGAATCCGTGCCAAGAATGCCCTGTGGACGTGACGATTCGTGACTTGGGAAACAACACAATCGGACCAGCCGACAATCAGTATCAAAAGCAGAATACGTACCAGGTGATCGACACCTTCTCCTGGTCGCACGGCAAGCATAACTTCAAGTTCGGCGGACAATACAATCACTTCATCTATCCCTCATTTTTCTTGCCGCGGAGCAATGGAGACTATTGGTACTCCAGCACGCAGGAATTCATCAACGACCAATTGCCGAGCCAGCCAGGCCGTACGTTACGCGGGGCGGGAACCGGCAGTTTTCTGGGAACGCAAAGCGCATTCTTTGTGTTTGCTCAGGATGACTTCAAACTGTCGCCACGACTCACTCTTAATCTAGGCTTGCGCTATGAATACTGGACAAACCCGGTGGGCGGAAATGATCAGGCATTAAACTCGATTTCAAACGTGCCGGGAGTGATCACATTTGGCGTGCCGAAGACGGACAAGAACAACGTGGCACCGCGGATCGGTTTTGCATACGATCCGACAGGAAGCGGTAAGACCTCCATTCGTGGAGGATTCGGTGTGGCGTACGACGTGAAATTCCAGAACTTCGCATCGATTACCTTACCTCCTCAACTCCAGAGCGAACTCGATCCTGGGACGGCCTGCAGTGCATTGACGCCAGTTCCGGGATGGTGCGGAAATCCTGGGGGATCCGGGTTCCTGGCCAACGGTGGATTGCCGCAGGCGTACGTTGCACCGGCGACACAGGCGGACGCACGTGGACTGACGACGAGCTATGTGGACGATACGGTGATGCCGAAGATCCTGACCTGGTCGTTGGGTGTGCAGCATGAAGTAGCTCGTAACGCCACGATCGAAGTGCGTTATTTGGGAACGCGCGGCCTCTCGTTGCCTGTGCAATTCCGGAGGAACTACGAAAGCTATTTCGATGCCGGCGGCGTAGCCTTGCCGACATTTCTGAATGCTTCGCAAATTCCCGCGACCTGGAACGCCAGCACGCCGACCGACGCAGCCTACAATGACTTTGCGTGCTGGACGGTGCCCTATGCGTGCAATCCAGACGTGAATTTCTCGAACAATACCTACTTGAAGTACGGCTTTGGAGGAAACGTGACCTCTGATCCTCCACTGGGGAGCAGCATCTATCACGCGGCGTCCATCAACTACACGCAACGGGCGATCCACGGACTGACCTTCAACGCAAATTACACCTACGCGCACACGATTGACAACTCCACGAACGAGTTTTTCACGAGTCTGTTGAATCCGCGGCGCGCACAGGACACAACGCAAATCAACCAAGACCGTGCAAATTCCGATCTTGACGTCAGGCATAAATTTGCGCTTTCGCTGACGTACCAAGTGCCGGATGTGAAGAGCGAGAACCGATTCGTAAGGGCGGTGGCCAACGGATTCCAGGTCGGCACCGTTTTCCTGGCGCAAACGGGGCAGCCCGTAACGATTCAGTCTGGGCTCGATGCCAACGGAAATGGAGATACGGCGGGCGACCGGGTGGTGTTCAATCCCGGGGGACTTGCAAATACGGGATCGGACGTCTACGCGGTGTGCGCGGCGACTGCCGGTACGGCTTCCGGAACGTCACTTGGTCAAACGTATGTGGGATCGGTGGGCGTGAATGCGAATCCGGATGCAACCAACGGATGTGCAGCAAACTCCCTGAACCCATTGGGATTTGATCCGGCGATCGGTTACACACCGGTGACGACCAATGCCAGATACATCGTAGCCGGCCCTGGGGTTCGCGCAAACCTTGGCCGTAACACGTTTATCTCGCCTGGATTCGGAACGCTGAATCTCTCGGTATCAAAGAGAATTCACTTCTCCGAGCGGACGTATCTGCAGGTAAGGGCCGATGCGTTCAACATTCTGAATCATCCGAGCTATGCGTTGAGCAACGGAAACGTGTTCAACGTGGCGGGAACAACCACAGCGACAACCACGCAGGGATATGCGTTGCCGACCGATCCGAACTTCCTGAAGGCGTCGAACTTCTTCAGCGGAGGAATCAGGTCGATGACCCTGGGGCTGAAGCTGGTGTTTTAACAAGCCAAAAAATAAGAGGACAACGATGGGCGCTCTTGCAGCGCCCATCGTCATTTGCGCAATTCTTTAATGCACCGGAAGCAACGAATTCTCGAGTACCCAGTTTGCGACCTGGATTCCCGTCACCTGACCGTCGTCGCACGCGGATCGAAAGTGAATGCCGGCAAAGATTCGGGCATTCTTCACCTCTTCCAACGCTTGTGAAAAGCTTCTGAAAGAGCGAGTCACGCCGATCAGGAGATCATTGTCCATGGTGAAATGCCTCTTTTCGCCATAGAAGTTAGCCAGTACGACAGCTGCCGCCCCGCTGACGGTCGAGTGCCCAAACGGATATTCCGGGTAATTTGGCGTCGCGAACAGGGGAGCCCAATTTGGATCAGCTATCGTGGCGGGGTTCCCGTCGGTATCGGCCAATGGGATCGCGGTAACTGGTCGCCAAGAAACGTAATGATATTTTGCTTCCCAGCAAGCAATCGCAGCGTCAGCCATTGCCAGGTCGAGTAGGGCCAGAACACGCGCACTTTCCAACAACGGAGTGTGGTGTTTGTCCCAATGGCCAGAATCGTTATCCACTTCGTGCTCATCGTCTTCGATGAGCGAGTCAGCAACATTGTTCCACAAGTATGTGGCGGTGCTCGCTGCCCAGAACCAGGAATAGATGGTCTGATCTGAGCTGCGAAGGGTGCTTGAAATGCTTCCCATCGTTTTAGTTTCGTTGAAGTCGGCCGTATAGCGGTCGCTCGTCAATGCGGGCGGACCGGCTGGACGAAACTGCGACGGTGCATTGATCACCCAAGGCGTCATATATGCGAACTGAGGACCGGCGCCCGGCGCAAAAGCCGGCGGCGTGGGGCGCCATTCGCCGACCGAGGTACCTCCAAGAAAGGGGGGCGGAGGTGGCGTGAAGCCGTCGGTTGCGCGCCAGGACAATATGCCGTTCGCAGCGGTCTGGCCCCACGCAATTCCACTGGCGATGCCTGTACTGGTCTCATGGAGATCGCTGGCGATAGCTGTCAGCGAGACGGCGAGTCGCGCGTCGAACGTACTCTTTTGGGTAGGAAATAGTGCCACCAATGCTGTATAAGCCGCTTCTACCGCCGCAGCACGACGGGATGCGCCTGCAGGTCCGGCTGGGACTACGTGGACCGGAGAGTACCTCCGGTCGATGCCGTTGACGGCGTCAAAGACAGAGGCCTGGACAATCGCGGCGACGCGGGACATTACCAGTGGACTGGCGCCACCAACCGTCCCAGCTCGCAACATGTGTTGATTCCAGTCGGTCACGTCATCGGCCCGTACAATTGATAACGCCACTGGAAGCATCACGAGATCGAATACGAATACAGAAATACGATTTAGAAGGCGCATGGTTTGTCTCCAATCTCGATGAGTGAGTTTTCGCGGAAGGGCCTGGCAAATCAGGGCAAAGCTAACGAGGCCGCAGCAGGGATTGAGGGAAAGGACCCGCTAGGAGGAAGAAAAGCCTCGCACCTGGTCGCTTTGCCTGTTTGCTTGACGGACGTTACGCCCCCAACTTTGAGAAGTAAAGCCATAAATTGGGAGCTTTGGGCTGCTGAGCGGCTCTCAAGCGCTGTCGCCCAAACCCAGCCAAGATTCCCTCGTGCTTCGGACCTATGCCCAGGGCCTCTGGCGCGGTGTAAAAGATTGCCTTCGCGTTCCCTGAGATGTGGTGGTTGTTGGCGATGGCGCATCCAACCAGTTACAATAAAGTGTTTGCGCAGACAGGGTTGGAGTCGTCTGTGACAAGTTAGATTGCACTGATATTGGCGTCAGGAGACGCGAACCGCACATGGAAGTAGCCCAAGTATTAGACAAAGTAGTCGCGCGGTTTATAGGCACGAAGCACGAGCGCGATATCAAGAAACTCCAGCCAGCCGTTGCGGCGATTAACGCACTGGAAAGCCAGATGCAGGCGCTGAGTGACCTGCAGTTGAAGGAGCGTTTCGCGGAACTGCGTACGCAGGTGCAAGAACAGTTGAAGGATGCGGATCCTGCAGAACCTTCCTACAAGGAAGAATTGCGGCGCGCCCTGGACCCGGCGATTGTTCCGGCATTTGCCCTGGTGCGAGAGGCCGGACGGCGATTCCTCAAAATGCGACATTTCGACGTGCAGTTGATCGGCGGGATGGTGTTGCACGACGGGAAAATTTCGGAAATGAAGACCGGAGAAGGGAAGACACTGGTGGCAACACTTCCCGCCGCACTGAACGCGCTGGCAGGGCGCGGCGTGCATCTGGTGACGGTCAACGATTATCTGGCGCGACGCGACGCGGAGTGGATGAGCCCTCTCTATAAGGCGCTGGGATTAAGCGTTGGCGTTATCGTCCACGACCTGGATGACGAGCAGCGGCGCGCGGCGTACGGTGCGGACCTGACGTATGGCACCAACAACGAATACGGATTTGACTACCTGCGCGACAACATGAAATTTGACCTGGCGAGCTGCGTTCAGCGCGGGCACCAGTTCGCGATCGTGGACGAAGTCGACTCAATCCTGATTGACGAAGCGCGGACGCCACTGATTATTTCTGGCCCTTCGGAAGAATCCACCGACAAATATTTCAAGATCGACAAGATCATCCCGAAGCTGATTCAGGACATCGACTATACGCTGGACGAAAAGCATCGCACGGCGACCTTGACGGAAGAAGGGGTCAGCAAGTGCGAGCGACTGCTGAGCCTTGGCAATTTGTATGACCCGGCGCACATGGAGACCATTCACCACGTGTATCAGGGATTGCGCGCGCACACATTGTACAAACGCGACGTCGATTACGTGGTGAAAGACGGCGAAGTAATCATCGTCGATGAATTTACAGGACGCCAGATGCCGGGCCGCCGCTGGTCGGACGGTTTGCACCAGGCGGTTGAAGCAAAAGAGATGGTGAAGATCGAACGCGAGAATCAGACGCTAGCGACGATCACGTTCCAGAATTATTTCCGCATGTACAAAAAGTTGGCGGGCATGACGGGTACCGCGGAAACGGAAGCCGCGGAATTCGGCAAGATCTACAACCTGGATGTGGTCGCGATCCCGACGAACCGGCCGCTGATTCGCAAAGAAAATCCGGACGTGGTTTACCGCACGGAAACAGAGAAATTTGAAGCGGTCGTGAACGGGATTCTGCAGGAAGATAACACCTACGCGAATGGCATCCGGCAATTGAACGAACGCGGGCAGCCCGTGCTGGTGGGAACGATTTCAATCGAGAAGTCCGAAACGATTGCGGAAATATTGAAGAAATCAGGGATTCCGCACCAGGTGCTGAACGCGAAACAGCACGAGCGGGAATCGCGAATCGTGGCGCAGGCCGGGCGTAAAGGCGCGGTCACAGTCGCGACGAACATGGCGGGCCGCGGGACGGACATTCTGCTGGGCGGAAATCCGGAATCGATGACACGCGAGCATTTCTTGAAAAACAAGCTGGCCATCCCGTACGCTGCCGCGCCAGCGGTGATTCCGGCGGATGGTGCGGCAGGCGCTCCGGCTGAGCCAACTGTACAAATGGTGCTGTTCCAACACGAAGGCAAGATCTTTCAGGTGCCAAAGGATCAGTGGGATCCAATTTATTCGCAGTTCGCAGAGCAGTGCAAAGCAGAACACGACGAAGTTGTGGCACTGGGTGGTTTACACATTCTGGGCACGGAACGACACGAAGCGCGGCGCATCGATAACCAGTTGCGTGGCCGCGCGGGACGCCAGGGCGACCCGGGCTCTTCCCGGTTTTTCCTTTCATTGGAAGACGACTTGATGCGGATTTTCGGCGGCGAACGGGTGAAGCAGTTGATGTTTCGCCTGGGCATGACCGAAGGAGTGCCCATCGAGTCGCGGCTGATTTCCAGCCGAATCGAAAACGCGCAGAAATCGGTGGAAGCGCAGAACTTCGATGCGCGCAAACACCTGCTTGAATACGACGACGTGATGAATAAGCAGCGCGAGACGATCTATGCAATCCGGCGTTCCGCGCTCGAAGGCAAGGATCAGCGCGACTACGTGCTGGGCATCGCAGAGGATGTGGCGCGCGAGTTAGTGGATCGATATTGCGCAAAAGAGATTCACCCAGGACAGTGGAATACGACTCAATTCCTCGCGGAGATGAATAGCCAGTTTGGCCTGGATGCGAAGGCGGCAGGAGCCGATCCAGCGGCATTGAATCATGAACAGTTGTCGGATGCGGCGGCGGAGGCGGTACAGCATCGCTACGAGGAAAAGGAAAAACAGTTCAGCCCGGACCTTTTGCGCTGGCTGGAACGCCGAATCATTTTGGATGTTGTGGATACGCAATGGAAAGACCACCTGCTGTCCCTGGACCACCTGAAAGAAGGGATTGGGCTGCGCGGATACGGGCAAAAAGATCCACTGGTTGAGTTCAAGAAAGAGGCGTTCATCCTGTTCGAAGATATGATGACGCGCATCGACAACGAGACAGTGCGCTATCTCTACCACGTGCAGATTCAGCAAGGTGAAGCGCCAGGCGAGGGATCTCAACCTAGGCAGCCGAATCCGGAATCTCCGCAACTTCGACAGAACGCGCAAGCCGCCGCGGCTAGCGCAGCGGCGAGAGCTGAGGAAGCGCCAGCTACACCGGCCCGGTTGCCGGATTTTGCGAGAGTCATGGAACGACGGCAAGAACGACAGCAGCGCGATTTGCAATATCAAACGGGCGCGGCGCAAGCCGAAGCGCCGAAACCGGTGAAGACTGGAGCCAAAGTTGGGCGCAACGATCCTTGCCCCTGCGGTTCCGGCAAGAAATATAAAAAGTGTCACGGCGCGAACGCCTAAATCCTATTCACGCATAAACGAGGGAAAATGCCACCAGGCCCAATGCAAACACCGGAACGCCAGCCGATTCCGGGAGTAAAGAACTTGATTGCTGTTGCCAGCGGAAAAGGCGGCGTGGGTAAGACCACGGTCGCAGTGAACCTGGCGCTGGCGTTGGCGAAGTTGGGGAATCGAGTGGGATTGCTGGATGCGGATGTGTATGGGCCGAACGTGCCGATCATGCTGGGCTCCACGGAAGAGCCGATGGCGACGGGCGCGCAGCGAATTATTCCCGTTCAGGCGCAGGGAATCAAAATGATTTCGATGGGGCTGCTGAATCCGGGCGACAAACCGGTAATTTGGCGCGGCCCAATGCTGCACAGCGTGATCACGCAATTCCTGCGCAGCGTGGAGTGGGGCGAACTCGATTACCTGGTGATCGATTTGCCGCCCGGAACTGGCGATGTGCAGTTAACGTTGATCCAGACGGTGGCAGTGACAGGCGCGGTTGTGGTGACGACGCCGTCAACTGTGGCGCTGGCTGATGTTCGCAAAGCGATTGAAATGTTTCGCCAGGTGAATGTGGAAGTGCTGGGCGTGGTAGAGAACATGAGTACGTTTACCTGCCCGCATTGCAGCAAGCCCATCGATATTTTTGGGCATGGTGAGGGAACGAAGACGGCAATCGCGTATGGAGTGCCGATGTTGGGTGAGATCGAAATCGATCCACGCATTCGACTAGGCGGAGACACCGGTAATCCGGTGGCGGCGCAGGGAGAATCGGCGCCGGCAGCGCAGAGCTTGTACAAGATTGCGAAAGCTGTTGCTGCGAGACTGGAAGCGGTGAGTGCCACGGCGGGCGGGCCCAGCGTAGAGATTGAATGAGCTTGATCGCAGAAGTATGAAACGGAATCCTCCGGGGCTAAAGCCCGTTCGATGTCCCTCATAAAAAGTCGGGGCCTGCCTGCTGCGGGCAAGCGAAAGCTTCGACCTCCCAAAAAACTGGAAAGGCATTGCGCGGAACATTTTCGCGAAAGTGTACGTTCCTTCTGGAGAGGTCGCGAGAGGTGAGCTAAAAGCGGCATTTGGCGCGGTTCACGATGCGACCAGCGAATTCCGCCGGGGAGTATGGGCACTCCTGGGCGGATTCGCTATTGTGGGCTGCATTCTAGGTATTACCCCAAACCAGACAATACTTTTTTGAGTTTAGTTTCACCCCTCTTTTCAGTTGTAAGATACCTCCAGGAATTTTCGGGAGCGAGCAACGATGGATGGCAACGATTGCCACAGCTGCTACAAGTGCGGAACTGGCGCGAGATCGAAGATTGATTGGAGGCATAGCGCTGATCGTTTTCCTGTCGCACATGCTGGTCAGCGGGCGGTACGGCTATTTTGTCGATGAGTTGTATTATCTGGCGTGCAGCCATCACCTTGCGTGGGGGTATGTGGATCAGCCGCCGTTGATTGCGGTGATCACCTGGCTGGAGCGGGTAATTCTGGGCGATTCGCTCACGGCTCTGCACTTTCTGCCGGCAGTGACGGCTGGTTTGCGCGTGGTGCTGACAGGGTATATCGCGCGCGAACTAGGTGCGCGGCGATTTGCGATTGCTCTTTCGTGCGTATGCGTGGCTGTGGCGCCGTTGTATCTGGGGCTCGATTCGTTGCTGACAATGAATGTGTTTGAATCGCTGTTCTGGATGGGCGCAGCGCTGGTGGCGCTGAAAATTTTCAATGGAGGCGATCCCCGGCTGTGGATTCTATTCGGCGTGATTAGCGGCATCGGCCTGCTGAACAAACACTCCATGCTGTTCTTCGGTTTTGGCCTGGCCGCCGGGCTGTTGCTGACGAAGCAGCGGAAGCAATTGGACAAACCGTGGATCTGGATCGGCGCAGCAGTTGCGTTGCTGATTTTCCTGCCGAATCTGATCTGGGAAATCCAACATCACTTTCCGACCATCGAACTCTTGCAGAACGTGGCCCGAAGCGGGCGCAATACCGAGCTGAACCCTCTGATGTTCACGCTGGTACAGATGTTTATTCTGCATCCACTGGCTGCGCCGGTATGGATCGCGGGACTGGTGCTGTTGTTGCGCGACCCGGAGGGCAAGGGTTGGCGCGTTCTCGGCATCACGTATCTGGTCATCATGCTGTGCATGTTTATGCTGCATGGACGGATGTACTATCCCGGGCCAGCGTACCCAATGCTCTTTGCGGCGGGAGGAGTGGTGTTTGATCGATGGCTGTCGCGGATGCAAAGTGGCCGGTGGTTGAAGCCCGCGTACATCACGCTGCTGGTGGTTACGGGTGTGCTGCTGGCTCCGTTCGCGTACTTCCCCTTGTTGAGTGCGGATCAATACATCGCCTATTCAAAATTCATGCACATCCAGCCCGTGCGGCTGGAAAATCACGCGATGGGGCCGCTGCCACAGATTTATGCCGACCAGTTTGGCTGGAAGGAAATGGCCCAAGTGGTGGCCGATGCGTACCAGAAGCTTCCGCCAGAAGAGCAGAAGAGTTGCGGCATTTTTGGACAGAACTATGGTCAGGCGGGTGCAATCGATTTCTTCGGCGCGAAGCTGGGGTTGCCTCCAGCGATTAGCGGCCACCAGAATTATTATTACTGGGGTCCGCACGGCTTCAGCGGACAATGCATGATCGTTATGGGCGATACCCCCGAGCGGCTGGGCGAATTGTATGAAAACGTGGAGAAGGTGGGAACGGTGAATCACCCACTTTCCATGCCCTACCAGCATTTCGATGTGTACCTTTGCCGAGGGGCAAAATTCGGGTCGCTCGAGCAGGTTTGGGCGAAAATGAAACGTTGGGGATGACCTTGGAGTCGAGCTTCCGGGTACCGGGCCAAGTTGGCGTGGGCGGGTTTGCTGACTTCCTTGTCAGCAGAGTGAATCGGATGATATCTTGAGAGAGTGGCGCAGCGGTGTGCGCGATGACTTGTTGCCACTTATACCTATATTCTACAACGACTTACGGGGATTGGTGAGAATTTGAGCCGGGCGCCCGATATTCGATCCTACAAAGGAAAGTGGCCGCAGATTGCCGCTTCTGCCTACATCGATTCCGCTTCGGTAATTATTGGCGACGTGAGCCATTGGGGAAGATTCGAGCGTGTGGCCGATGTGTGTGGTGCGTGGAGACGTGCATTACATTCGCATTGGAAATCGCACCAACATTCAGGATGGGTGCATTCTGCACGTGATGAAGGACGAGTGGCCGCTGGTGCTGGAAGACGAAGTGACGGTGGGGCACTCGGTGACGCTGCATGGATGCACGATTGAGTCTCGCTGCCTGATCGGCATGGGCGCAATCATTCTGAACGGCGTGCGCGTCGGCACGGGAAGCATCATCGCGGCGGGGACGCTGATTCCGGAGCGCACGGTGATTCCCCCCGGGAGTCTGGTGATGGGCTCGCCGGGAAAAGTGAAGCGGGCGTTGACCGACGCCGACAAGGATTCGATCGGGAAGTACGCCGAACGCTATGTGGGCTACAAAAATATTTACAAGAGCGAAGTAGCGAGTGGCGGCTCCAAAGATTAGTGGAAGCGGATTCCTCAGGAGTCAAAACCCGGTTTTTGTAAGGATTTGGTATCGGAGCCTGCCTGCCGCAGGCAAGCTGTAGCTCCGGCCCCCTAAAAGTCAGAGTGGGATGATTCGAGAGTGAATGGCGGAAAAGAAAAAATTCCAGGCAATCAAGGGCACGCGCGACCTTCTACCTCCGGAGACGGAGTCGTGGAATCGCGTGGAGCAAACCGCGCGCAAGGTATTTGGGACTTTTGGATTTGGAGAGATACGTCCGCCAATCTTTGAGCCGACGGAATTGTTCGCGCGATCCATTGGCTTGGATACGGATGTGGTCTCGAAAGAAATGTATTCATTTGAGGATCGAGATGAGACTTCGGTCAGCCTGCGACCTGAGGCGACGGCTAGTGTTTGCCGGGCGTTTATCGAGCACGGAATGCACGCCTTGCCACAACCAGTGAAGCTGTATTACATCGGTCCAATGTTCCGGCGAGAGCGCCCGCAGAAGGGGCGTTACCGGCAGTTCTATCAGATTGGCGCGGAAGTGCTGGAAGCGTTGCAGCCGGGACAGCAGGATTCCGCCAAGAACACAGGAAAAGATGCTGCAGTGGACGCGGAAGTCATTGAAATGGTGATGGCGTTTTTTGCGAAGCTCGAACTGGAAGGCGTGCAACTGGAAATTAATTCGATCGGTTGCCGCGAGTGCCGCCCGAAGTACGTGGAACTGTTGCGCAGCGAATTGCTGAAGGTGAAGGAAAAGTTGGGACCGGACAGCCAGCGGCGCATCGAAACCAATCCGCTGCGCGTGCTGGATTCCAAGCTGGAATCGGAGCAGGAGATTATTTCCGGACTACCGAGGATTGGCGAACATCTTTGCGCTGCATGTGCAGCACAATATGCGGAACTGAAGCGTCAGCTTGCGGTGCGCGAAGTGCCGTTCAAAGAAAATTGGCGGCTGGTGCGCGGGCTGGACTACTACATGCGGACGACGTTTGAAATTACCGCGCGCGGATTGGGCTCGCAAAATGCGGTTTGCGGCGGCGGGCGATATGATGGACTGGTGGAAATCCTGGGTGGGATGCCGACGAAGGGTATTGGCTTTGCGATCGGCGAGGATCGGCTGATTCTTTCGCTGCAGGAAGCGGGCAAGGGCGGTACGGCGAAGGGTCGCGATGTGTACGTGGCGTGGATGGGAGAAAAGGCGCAGGATGCGGGGATACGGGCGGCGCGGACGTTGCGGCAGGAGGGATTCCGCGTGGAGTTGCCACCGGTGGAACAAAAGTTTGGTAAAGCGTTGGGGCAGGCGGACAAGATTGGCTCACGCTACGCTCTGATTCTTGGGGAAGACGAAGTGCGAGCGGCCAATGGACGGTGAAGACTTTGGCGGATGGCACGCAGCAGAAGTTGACGGAGAGAGAGTTTTTGGAGTTTTTGAAGAAGAGCAAGACCGAGAAGGCCTGAGTAGCGTCAAGTAGAGGCGTTTGCGAGTAGCCTGGAGTTGGGATCCTTCACCGGCTAAATGAGCGGATTCAGGATGACAACGATTTTTGAGGTGAGTGCGCAACCTGGTTTGCCAGTCTTTAGTTGTTAGTTAAGGGAGCGAGACCGTGCTGGACTTTTTGGGAGATCTGAAACGAACACATTATTGCGGCGCGTTGCGACTGCCCGATGCGGGACGCAATGTGACAGTGATGGGCTGGGTGCACCGCCGCCGCGACCTGGGGAACTTGCTATTTTTGGATATCCGCGACCGTTCGGGAATCGTGCAGGTAGTGTTTAATAAAGAAACGCAGCCGGAAGCACACGCCAAGGCAGAACAGGCGCGCAGCGAATTTGTTGTGGCCGTGGAAGGACGCGTAACCAAGCGCGAACGGGCCAACACGGACATCGGCACCGGCGAAATTGAACTGGTCGCGACGAAACTGCACATCTTAAATAACGCGAAGACACCGCCGTTTCCTGTCGAGGACGAAATCAACGCGGCGGAAGAGACGCGTCTGCGCTACCGCTACCTGGATTTGCGGCGGCCGAAACAACACAACAATCTGGCGATGAGGCACAAAATTCTTCTGGAAATCCGGAAGACCATGGATGAAATGGGGTTTATCGAAGTGGAAACGCCGATGTTGACGCGCTCCACGCCGGAGGGCGCGCGGGATTATCTGGTCCCCAGCCGCGTGCATCACGGACAGTTTTATGCGCTGCCGCAGTCGCCGCAGATTTTTAAGCAGATTTTGATGATTGGCGGGATGGACCGCTACTTTCAGATCGTGAAATGCTTCCGTGACGAGGATTTGCGCGCGGATCGTCAGCCGGAGTTTACGCAGCTCGACCTGGAGATGTCATTTCCACGTCAGGAAGATATTTTCAATGTGATTGAGAATGTGATGGTACGCGCATGCGCTGTTGCGGGTGTAAAGGCCGAAGCGCCCTTTCCTCACATGCTCTACAAAGAGGCGATTCGCAAATACGGCAGCGACAAGCCGGACATGCGTTTCGGCATGGAATTGCGCGAGGTGACGGAATGCTTCCCGGCGGAAGCGAAACAGAAGCTTGGGATTGAGGGCAGTGTATTCGCGTTTGCGGCTCCCGGCGCAGCGGGTTATTCGCGGAAGCAGTTGGATGATCTATCGGAGAAGGCGAAGACGGCCGGCGCGCGTGGTGCCTATTTTGTGAAGGTGGCCGCCGAAGGTATCACGTCGACTGTGGACAAGCTGATCGGGGCGGAGAACGCCAAGAAATTGGCGGAAACATGCGGTGCGAAAAGCGGTGACCTTGTTGTAGCCGTTTCTGCGAAGCAGGAAATTAAGGGAACGGAAGCGGCGGCGCTAGTCGCTGGCCAGTTGCGGCTGCAACTTGGCGAAGCGCTTGGGCAGATCGACAAGAACGCAGTGGAAATTCCTCTGGCTGACAGGCTTCCCGCTGTTTGAGTGGAGCGAATCGGATAAGTCTTGGGTCAGTGCGCAGCATCCGTTTACCGGAATTGTGGATGAGGATCTGGAGAAACTGGAGACGGCGCCGTGGGAAGTACGTTCAAAGGGCTACGACCTGGTGCTGAATGGCGTGGAATTGGGTTCGGGCAGCATCCGAATTCATCGCCAGGATATTCAAGAACGGCTGTTCAAAGCGTTGGGATTGAATGAAGAAACGTTGCGGCGACGCTTCGGATTTTTCCTGGATGCACTGACGTACGGCACGCCTCCACACGGTGGAATCGCCCTGGGATTGGATCGCGTGGTCATGTTGTTGACCGGCGAAAAATCCATTCGCGAAGTGATTGCGTTTGCAAAGACGACGGCTGCCGTCGATTTGATGGCAGAATCGCCGAGCGAAGTGGATACGGACCAGTTGGATAATTTGGGGATACAACTCAAGAAGTCATGAGCCGTATACGCATATTGCCGGAGGCTGTGGCGAATAAAATCGCTGCGGGAGAAGTTGTCGAACGGCCCGCTTCCGTAGTGAAGGAACTACTGGAAAACGCGCTGGATGCTGGCGCGACGTCCATCCGGATTGAAACGGAGATGGGCGGGAAGCGGATGATCCGTGTGATCGATGATGGCCACGGCATGGCTCACGATGATGCCTTGCTGGCGTTTGAGCGCCATGCCACCAGCAAGCTTCGCAATGCCGATGATCTGCTTTCCATCGCAACCCTGGGTTTTCGCGGAGAAGCGCTGCCTACGATTGCTGCAGTCTCTCGGCTGCTACTCGAAACCCGCGATGGCTCGGAACCCGAAGGCACACGGATCGAATTTGCGGGCGGAAAACTTGTCAGCGTGAAGCCGGCGGGGCTCCCTGCGGGGACTACCATCAGTGTGGCGGACCTGTTCTACAGCATCCCAGCGAGACGAAAGTTTCTGAAGTCCGACACTACCGAGTTGGGGCATATTGCATCGCTGGTGACGCACTACGCGCTGGCAAATCCGAGCAGGCAATTTGTTCTGACCACCCCGACACAGGAGATCATTAACTGTGCTCCTGCGGAAAAAGTCGCGGACCGCGTCTACCAGTTGTTCGGCAAGCAGGCTCTGGATGAATTGCTGGAGATCCCGGCGACTTCCGCTCCATTTCGTGCGGCAATCACGGAGCCGGAAATGGAAGTTGGCGAAGAGGCGGCTACACTCACCGTTTCCGGCTTTACTTCGCGGCCTGATATTCAGCGGCCGAATCGCAATGGAATTTATGTCTTTGTGAACCGGAGACTGGTGCGCGATCGATTGATTCTGCACGCCATTCACGAGGCGTATCGCAATATTCTGCCCTCCACCGTTTTTCCTGCCACATTACTGTTTTTGGAGATGCCCTACGACGAAGTGGACGTGAATGTCCATCCCGCAAAAATCGAAGTGCGGTTCCGGCGCTCACAGTTCGTGCATGATTTTACACGCGATGCGATTCGACAGGCCTTGATGAGTGTGAGGCCCATTGCCAGTTTTGCCAGCGCGGCAGCCGTCGCGACGGCTGCGACTGGATTGAATCCCCCGGCGCTACCAGCTTCCTTCGCGAGAGGATTTGGCGAGACCAATATCAATTCCGGCGTGCCCCGTGCCGTGATTCCTCCGATGGAGGAACTCGGCGTGGGCTCAGGAGTTGGCTCCGACTATGTGTCAGGAGGCGGATTCGATCTGATTAGTGCGCCGATGCAACCGGTACCACAACGTTTTACATTCGAGCCGGGGACATCGTTCGATGCGGGATTGAGCCAGGAACTGGCAACGGCCAAAGCTGCTCCGAACTGGGCGGAAAATCTGGCGCGGCCGAACAGCGACACACCGGCAACATTGCCACGGCCTGACCAGATTGCGGATTTGAAGCCTCTGGGCCAGGTGAGTTCAAGTTTTATCGTGGCAGTAAACGGCGAGGGTCTGTGGATCATCGACCAGCACGTCGCCCACGAACGAGTGTTGTTTGAACAACACCTGGAGGCGCGTCGAGCGGGGAAGGTGGAATCGCAGCGGATGCTGATGCCGATGGTGATCGAACTCTCGCCGCGGCAAATTGTGATTTACGAAAAAATTGCGGAAGAACTGGCGGCCAACGGTTTTGAAGTTGAACCCATGGGGCCAAAGAGTGTTGCGATACAATCCGTTCCAGCAGGGATTGCGGCTACGGATGCGGAGGGTCTGCTGACGGAAATCCTGGACGGGATTGAACGAGAGAACGCGGCCATTTCCATTGACACCTTGCAATCGAAGATCGCCGCGTCGACGGCGTGTCACGCGGCCATTAAAATCAATATGCCGCTGGAGCAGACAAAGATGGAATGGCTACTGGGCGCACTGGCGAAGACAGATTGCCCGATGAGTTGCCCTCATGGGCGTCCGGTGGTGCTGCGCTATTCCGTGAAAGAAATTGAGCATGCGTTTCATCGAATTTAAGTAAGCTCGTTGGGCTGAGCGTCTGTAGAGAATAAAAAGGCGAGGTAAAAGTGAGCGAAACACAGAAAACTGCGGTGATATTCGGCTTGGCGAATAAAAGGAGCATTGCGTGGGCCATCGCGCAGAAAATGCATGAAGCAGGCTGGAGGCTGGCGATTACCTATCAGAATGAGCGGCTGGAACAGGAAGCCAAGGACTTGATCACGGAATTGCCTGGGGCCGATGGGTTTATGTGCGACGTCACATCAGACGAGCAGATCGCGAAACTGTTCGAGCAATTGAAGGAAAAATACGGAGTGCTGCACGGCTTGGTGCACAGCGTGGCGTACGCACCAGCTGACGAGTTGCGGGGCGAATTTCTGAATACCAGCAGGGAAGGATTCAAGATCGCGCACGAAATCAGCGTCTATTCGTTGATCGCCGTGGCGCGCGGCGCGGCGCCGTTGATGACCGAAGGCGGGGGAATTGTCACCCTTACGTACTACGGCGCGGAAAAAGTTGTGCCGAAATACAATGTGATGGGCGTAGCAAAAGCGGCGCTGGAAGCGACGGTGCGATACCTTTCAAGCGACCTGGGAGCAAGGGCGATTCGGGTGAATGCAATTTCCGCAGGGCCGATTAAGACTCTTGCAGCGCGCGGGATTTCGCAATTGGGAGAGATGTTGAGAGCGCATGCGGAGCGCGCTCCCTTGAAGCGCAATGTGGATCCGTCCGAAGTGGGGAGCACGGCGGTGTTTCTGCTGTCGGAGGGCGGTTCCGGGATTACCGGGGAGACTCTATACGTGGATTGCGGTTACAACATCATGGGATTCTAAAGGTCTTGAGAGTTGGTGACACTCCGTTGACACCAGAAATCAGATTACAGAAATCGGGAACCTCTCTGAATGCCGACACGACTGACGATTGCGATTGACGGCCCTGCAGGCTCGGGAAAGAGCACAGTTGCTCGTCGAGTTTCAGCGCTGCTGGGCTATCTTTATCTGGATAGTGGCGCGATGTATCGGGCAGTAGCTCTGAAGGCACTACGGAAGAAAATTCCGATAGAGGACGAAGTACAGCTTGAAGCCCTCACACTGGAAACGCATGTCGAATTGAAGTCGCCTACCTCTGAGCAGGAGGCCTCGGGACTCAAGAATCGTGTGTTTCTTGACGGCGAGGAAGTGACTCATGAAATCCGCACAGGGGACGTAGCTCAGGCTGCGTCGCGATTGGCGACCGTGGCTGGCGTGCGAAGGGTGTTGGTGGCCGAACAGCAGCGTGCAGGTGAAGGCGGCGGAGTGGTGATGGAAGGGCGGGACATTGGGACGGTGGTCTTCCCATCCGCGGAATTGAAGATCTTCCTGGATGCGGCACCGGAAGCGCGCGCGCACCGGCGATGGCTGGAACATCAGGAGAAGGGCGATCAACTGACAGAGGAAGAAGTATTGGTGGAAGTGCGCGTCCGCGACAAACGAGACAAGGAAAGAAAAGTCTCGCCGCTGTTGCGCGCTGAGGATGCGGTGCTGATCGACAACACCGGTATGGGGATTGATGAGACGGCGCGGCTCATCGTGATGTTGGTGGAAGAGCGGAAAAAAGAGATCAGTATCGCTCCCGGGAGAACATCTTGACAAAATTGTTCGTCGTCGTTTGCGCGATCGCGCTGGGTGTGTGCCTGGCTTCGCCGCGATTCAGCACGGCCCAAACTTCCGCAGAGACGAGCCCACAAATAGCAACTGCCAAGCAATTCAGAGAATACTTGCAGCAGGATTGGCAGCGATGGATGCACCAGTATCCGGAGATAGCCAGCGATATCGGATTTACCGAGGAAAGCCGACAGTTGGGATGATCATTCCCCCGCGGGTTTGGCGATCCGCGAGAATCACTTGCGCGAAAGTTTGAAAGCGCTGAAGCAGATAAAACGCGATGACCTGCCCGCCAACGAGCAACTGAATTACGACCTGTATCGCGAGCTACTCGAGAGCGCGATGGAAGGCTTGCAGTATGGCGATGATCCGCTGCCATTCAGGAGTGTAGTGCCGGGCAACCGGTGGATGCCGATCGATCAGATGAACGGGATACAACAGGGCGCGGCGATGACTTTGTCGAATATGCCTCATGAAACGGCGGCGAATTACGAGGACATTCTGGCACGGCTGGAAGCGCTTCCGGCGGTCGTTGATCAAGTGAGGGCAAATCTTGAGGCTGGACTGAAACTGGGATATACACCACCGAAAATAGCGATGCGCGACGTGCCGCAGCAAATCGCGAGTCTAATTCCGGTCGATCCCGCAAAAAGCGCGCTACTCGAACCATTCCAGAAATTTCCGGCGACAATACCTGCAAACGAGCGAACCGCACTCACCGAACGGGCGAATAAAATTTACTCCAACGGGGTGGCACCGGCATTTCAAAGACTGCACGATTATATGGTTTCCACCTATGTACCAGCTTGTCGCGAGAATATTGCGGCGACTGCTTTGCCAAATGGCGCGGCTTCGTATGCGTTTCATGTGCGATGGCAGACGACTACGAACCTGTCCCCCCAGCAGATTCACGAGATTGGCTTCGAGCGAAGTGAAGCGAATCCGCGCGGAGATGGACAGGGTTATTCAAGACGCGGGCTTCAAAGGAAGTTTTCGCGAGTTTCTGGACTTCCTGCGAAACGACCCGCAGTTTTATTACGAGAAGACTGACGATCTTGTAAACGGGTATCGCGTGATTGCGAAAAAGATCGATCCGGAACTGGCGCACGAATTTGGAAAGTTGCCGCGTTTGCCGTACGGGGTATCGGTTATCCCGGAGTTTAAGGCTCCCTCGCAGACTACGGCGTACTATCAACCGGGTTCGCCGACGGTTGGGAGGCCAGGACAGTATTTCGTGAATACCTATAATTTGAAGGCGCGTCCGAAATGGGAGATGGAAGCATTGTCCCTCCATGAATCGGTCCCGGGCCATCACTTACAGATTTCCTTGGCACAGGAAATGGAAAATGTTCCGGAGTTCCGCAAGCATATCGGCTACTCGGCGTTCGACGAGGGTTGGGCGCTTTACGGGGAAAGCCTCGGCGGTGAACTCGGCTTGTACAAGGACCCGTATTCCAAGTTTGGACAGCTGAGCTACGAAATGTGGAGGGCCGTCCGGCTGGTGGTGGATACGGGGATGCACTCGAAGGGGTGGACGCGGCAACAGGCGATCGATTTCTTCCACGAAAACACGGGGAAGACGGATCAGGATATTACCGTGGAAGTGGATCGGTACATCGTGTGGCCGGGGCAGGCGCTGGCGTATA
Organism: Candidatus Acidiferrales bacterium; assembly: GCA_963782755.1. GTDB lineage: Bacteria > Acidobacteriota > Terriglobia > Acidiferrales > UBA7541 > Acidiferrum. The sequence goes on along the minus strand of CAWAKR010000014.1, from coordinate 138,752 downwards.
AGTTGGGCAGTTGAAGATTCGCGAATTGCGTACGCGCTCGGAGAAACAGTTGGGGGCGCAGTTTAATGTGCGGACGTTTCATGATGCGGTGCTGGAACAGGGCTCGGTTCCCTTGGACTATTTGGAAGCGCATATGGATGCGTGGTTGAAAACGCAGAGCGCGGCGAAATCTAATTGAGAATTTCTGAGGACGAACTCAGGACAGATTCCTCAGCGGCTAAAGCCTAAGAATAGACACCACTCTTAGGCCGGACCTGAATGCGTCGCGCCTTGCAAGCACGGCCTGAGCTACGGAAATGGCTGGACGCACGTCGATGGTTGTTCGGAGCGGATCATAGATTACGGCGCGACCGTGAAGAGTGAATCGACGGAGCGACCTTGCTCGAAAACATGAAATAATTTCCGGGCGTAGCCCTGTCAAGTAACTGCGCCCTCCTTTTAAATGAGGCCACAGTTCGGAGAGAGATTCAGTGCAGATATGCCTGCAACTGAAGAACCCAGCCAGGAATGGCTGGGCCACCAAGCCATGCGAAGTTAGGTTTAGGTGGCGATGGCAGCGGCTTTTTGTATGGCGAGTTGGTAGGAGTCGGGGACTTTTTCCTCGGGACAGCCGATGCGTTGCACGCAGTCGGCGAGCTTCGGCCATTCGGCGCGCTCCATGGCGAGAAGAGTCTGGTAGACGTTGCTTAATTTGTTGCTGCCACCACAGAGAGCGGTCTTGAGTTCCTGCGAAACCGCCAGGGAATTCAGCACGTCCTGAATCGGGCGATCGAGCAGGGCATCGGAGATGGAAAGCAGCCCCATCATGAACAGCGTGGAACTCTGTTCTGCGAGGCCGGCTTGCCCCGAAAATTCTTCGCAAAAATAGGCGCGAGTCAGCGCAGTCCGGATTAGTTCCGGAGAGTTACCGTTCATCATGGAAATGACAGCGAAGATGGAGGCCCAGCGGCGGAATTCCTTTTCTCCGAGCAAGGCGATGGCCTGGCGGACACTGTTGACCTCGGAACGAAGACCGAGGATCGGTGAATTCAGATAACGCAGCAGGCGATAGAGCAGGGAAGGATCCTGCTTGAGAAGCGCTTCGATGGCGTCGTAATCGAGTTCGGGCTTGGCGACGGCGCTGAGAAGTTGCATCTGGACAAGTTTGTTGCCAGAAATGTCTCTGGTTTCGAGCATGGAAGGCTTGCAGAAGAAGTAGCCCTGAAAATAGGTGAAGCCTAGGTTGCGGGCTTCTTCCATTTCCGCGCGTGTTTCCACTTTTTCCGCGAGCAGTGAGAGGCTCCGGCCGCGATACTTCTGCGCGACCTGTTCGCGGTGCTCCGGGTCCATCAGCTGAAAATCTACCTTGAGAAATTGCGCCAGTTCGACGAGCGGCGCGAGAGCGGGCTCGTCCATGAAATCATCGAGAGCGATCTGGTAGCCATCCTTGCGAAGATCGCGGCAGATACCCACGATTTCTTCCGTGGGACGAACGGTCTCCAATATCTCTACGACGATACGATCGGCAGGGAGCAGACGCGGCGCGCCCAGGCGCAAGGCGACCTCGTCGACATTCACGAACGCGCGGGCATTGCCCGTTAACATCTGCAGGTCAAACAGCGTGATGGAATCGGCGATCACACTGGAAGAGGCGTTGGCATAGGGTTGAAACGCATTGTGAGGACCGCCGCGGAAGAGCAGTTCATACGCGAAGACACGCAAATGCGTATCCAGGATCGGTTGGCGGGCGATAAATTTTTCGGCCATCGATGGAAGGTTCCCCTACTCCATTCGGTTAACGATTTTCACGGCAGCCACGATGAGCTCCGTCAGGAGCTCTCGGAGAGGGGGGCCTTTCGTTTGCAGCAAATTCCTCAGGCAGGCGCAGCCATGGAGCTGAGGAATTCAGCGTTCGACTTCGACTTCGACAAGCGGCTGAGGAGCAATTCCATGGCCTCAACGGTCGAGAGCGGACTCAGAACCTTGCGCAATACCCATACACGGTTCAATTCGTCTGGTGGGAGCAACAGTTCGTCCTTACGCGTGCCGGAACGCTGAATATCGATGGCCGGGAAAACGCGTTTGTCGGCAAGCCTGCGATCCAGATAGATTTCCATGTTGCCGGTGCCCTTGAACTCCTCAAAGATGACATCGTCCATGCGACTGCCGGTATCGATCAAAGCCGTAGCAATGATGGTGAGCGAACCGCCTTCTTCCACGTTGCGAGCGGCGGCAAAAAAGCGGCGCGGGCGCTGCAACGCATTGGCGTCAATACCGCCGGAAAGTACCTTTCCAGAAGGCGGCGTAACGGCGTTGTACGCGCGGGCCAGGCGGGTGACGGAGTCAAGCAGAACCACAACGTCGCGCTTATGTTCCACCAGGCGCTTAGCCTTTTCCAAAACCATTTCGGCGACTTGAATGTGCCGTTGCGGTGGTTCGTCGAAGGTGGAGCTGATGACTTCACCCTTCACAGTGCGCTGCATGTCCGTAACTTCTTCCGGTCGCTCGTCAATAAGGAGCACGATCAAGGCCACTTCCGGATGATTGACGGTGATGGAGTTGGCGATGGACTGCAGCATCATGGTTTTCCCGGTACGAGGAGGCGCGTTGATCAATCCGCGCTGTCCCTTTCCGACGGGATTGAGCAAATCCAGCACGCGACCAGTGAGATTCTCCTTGGTCGTCTCCATCTTCAGGCGACCCTGCGGATAGAGCGGCGTGAGATTGTCGAAGAAGATCTTGTTGCGAGCGACTTCGGGGTCTTCGAAGTTGACTGCTTCGACCTTAATCAGGGCAAAGTAGCGTTCGCCGTCTTTGGGCGGACGAACTTGTCCCGAAACGGTGTCCCCCGTTCTCAAATCGAACTTGCGTATCTGCGAGGGAGAGACATAAATATCGTCCGGGCCTGGGAGATAGTTGTACTCCGGGGCGCGGAGGAATCCGAATCCATCCGGAAGGCATTCAAGGACGCCTTCCGAGAAAATCAGTCCGCTCTTCTCTGTCTGCGCGCGGAGGATCTGAAAGATCAGTTCCTGCTTGCGCATGCCGCTGGCGCCGGGAATATTCAATTCCTTGGCGATCTTAGCCAGATCGGTGATGTTTTTTTCTTTCAGCTCAGCAAGGCTGATGCTTACTTGGTTGTTTCCTTCAGTAGTCGTTTCTTTTGCCATAGTTCCTGACTTTATTTTTTAATTGATTGTGAAACATGACCTAAATCTTTCCGGAATGCACTGCGTGGTGGTGTACCAACTGACCGAAAAATCGGGCAGGAGGGCAAACCAAACTATCTGCAACCGGAAGCAGTTCCAGGTCTCGGGAAAGCTACAACCCGCGCGTGCGGATTGCGCCTAGTACTCTGCTTAGTTGGTCAAACTCTTGTCTTTATCGGCGCCACCGGCTAGAGCTTCGGTAACAGGCGCGACGGCGATGTGCTCCAAGGGCACAATCGGACGTTCCAGGGCAATCTGCAAAACCTCATCCATGGTTTCGACGAAGTGTAATTTCAAGCTGGAGAGAATCTCCTGGGGGATCTCTGCAAGGTCTTTCTCATTATCCTTCGGAAGCAGTACCGTACGCAAGCCCATTCGGTGAGCGGCCAACAGTTTTTCCTTCATGCCGCCGATGGGTAGAACCTTGCCGCGGAGCGTGATTTCACCGGTCATGGCCAAATCGCAACGAACAGGAATCTTGGTCAGCGCGCTGACGATGGAAGTGCAGATCGTGATGCCCGCAGAAGGACCGTCTTTCGGGATGGCGCCTTCCGGTACGTGCATGTGAATGTCGAGCGTGCGGTAGAAATCCTTGTCCAATCCAAGCGTGGCGGCTTTGGAACGAATGTAACTCATGGCGGCCTGCGCGGATTCCTGCATGACGTCACCGAGCTTTCCGGTGAGTGTCAGGCGGCCTTTGCCTTCCATCAGCGTAGCTTCCGTGGTGAGCACCGAGCCGCCGACTTCCGTCCATGCCAAGCCGTTGGTGAGGCCGATTTCGTTTTGCTTCTCCAGCCAGAACTCGCGGTACTTTAGAACGCCTAGGAAATCGTTCACGTTCGCGGCGGTGATTTCCGTGGTGGAATGCGCGCCATCGGTTACCACGCGGCGAGCCATCTTGCGGGAGATATTCTGAATTTCGCGCTCGAGGTTGCGTACCCCGGCTTCATGCGTGTAGTGCCGGATGATGTGCAGCAGGCCTTCATCGGTGAAAGTCAGGTTCTTGTCGGTCAGACCGGTGGCTTCGAGAGCGCGGCGAACCAGGAATCGCTTGGCGATTTCCAACTTTTCCTGCTCGGTGTAACCGGGTATGCGCAGGATTTCCATGCGGTCCTGCAAAGCCTGCGGGATGGTGTGCATCACGTTGGCAGTGCAAACAAACATCACCTTGGAGAGATCGTATTCGACGTCCAAATAGTGATCCGTGAAGGAGTGGTTCAGTTCCGGATCCAAAACTTCCATCAACGCGGCCGACGGATCGCCACGGAAATCCGTGGACATCTTGTCCACTTCGTCGAGAACGAAAATCGGGTTGGTGGTGCCGGCTTTCTTCATCATCTGGATGATCTGGCCGGGCAAGGCGCCGATGTAAGTGCGCCGGTGTCCACGAATTTCCGCTTCGTCGCGCACCCCTCCCAGGGAGACGCGCACGAATTTGCGGCCCGTAGCGTGACCGATGGACATGGCCAATGAAGTCTTGCCAACGCCCGGGGGCCCAACAAAACAGAGAATGGAGCCCTTGGGATTCTTGACCAGTTGCCGGACGGCCAGGAATTCCAGAATGCGTTCCTTGACCTTTTCAAGCCCGAAATGCTCCTTGTTCAGGATCTCTTCGGCAGCCTTGATATCGCGGATTTCTTTCGAGCGCTTTTTCCAGGGCACCGCCAGCAGCCAATCGATGTAGTTGCGGCTGACCGTGGATTCGGCGGACATCGGCGGCATCAATTCCAGGCGCTTCAATTCGGTGGTGGCCTTTTCGTGGACTTCTTTTGGCATGCCAGCGGCATCGATCTTCTTTTTCAGTTCGTCGGTTTCGTTTTTTTCGCCGCGGCCAAGTTCCTTCTGAATGGCCTTCAGTTTTTCGTTCAGGTAATACTCTTTTTGCGCGCGCTCCATCTGGCGCTTGACGCGGGTGTTGATGTTGCGGTCGACGTTCAGCTTTTCGAGCTCAATTTCCAGAATGTCAGAGATACGGTTCAGGCGCTCCAGTGGATCTGCCGTTTCCAGCAGGTCCTGCTTTTCGTCCACGGGCAACTGCAAATTGGCGGCAATGGTATCGGAAAGCCGGGAAGGATCATCGACACGCGCAGCGGCGATCATGGTGTCGTAGTTCAGGCTCTGCGAGAGTTTGATGAACTGTTCATACAGGCCGGTGACTTTAGTGACGAGTTGCTCGACCGCCGGGGTGGTCTCCATCTTGGAGTTGAGCAGGCGAATGGTCGCCCGGAAAAAGCCTTCATCGGTGGTGATGGAAAGGGAACGAGCGCGTTCGACGCCTTCCACAAGAACTTTAATATTTCCATCGGGGAGCTTTACGCTCTGGACGATATTGGCCAGTGTGCCGACGGCGTAGATTTCTTCCGGCTTGGGGTCATCGATCGAGGCGTCATGCTGGGTCGAAAGAAAAATCTTCTTTTCGCCGGTCAACGCTTCTTCAAGCGCGCGAACGCTGGCTTCGCGTCCGACAATAAACGGCGTCATCTGCTGCGGGAAGATGACCATGTCGCGCACCGGCATCATGGGTACGCGCTTCATTTCCTGTTTCTCGCGATTGAACATGCAGGCCCCTGAACTCCTCAGACCCGGGAAAGAACCGTCATCCGGCCTTCTCGAGCAAACTCCAATTAATTTCGTGTCCACGCACCATTTCGGCGGTCACCACGAAATCGCGCACCTTGCGTTGCATCGGCAGGTGGTACATCAATTCCAGCATGAGGTCTTCCAAGATCATACGCAAGCCGCGTGCGCCAACCTTGCGCTGAAGCGCCAACTCCGCCACGGTCTCCAGAGCTTCATCGGTGAACCGCAAACGGACGTTTTCAAACTCAAACAAGCGCTGGTATTGCTTCAAGAGCGCATTCTTCGGTTCGGTCAAGATCTTCATCAGCGCGCCCTTGTCGAGGTCGCTCATGACCCCGGCAACAGGCAGGCGGCCGACAAATTCAGGAATCAGGCCATAGCGGATCAGGTCGGTGGGCTGCACCTGCTCCAGCATTTCCGTATTGCGCCGTTGCGGAGTGGCTGGCGCGGCTTCAGTGTGAAAGCCCAACGAGCGCTTACCGGCACGCCGCTCGATAATCTTTTCGAGCCCGACGAAGGCGCCCCCGCATATAAATAAGATGTTCGTGGTGTCCACAGGGGTAAATTCCTGGTGCGGATGCTTTCTGCCGCCCTGCGGAGGCACATTGGCCATCGTGCCTTCCAAAATCTTCAGCAAAGCCTGCTGCACGCCTTCACCACTGACATCGCGGGTGATCGACGGATTCTCGTCCTTCTTGGCGATTTTGTCGATTTCGTCGATGTAAATGATCCCTTGCTGTGCCTTCTGCACGTCGCCATCGGCGGCCTGCAGAAGCTTCAAGATAATGTTCTCAACGTCTTCACCGACGTAACCGGCTTCGGTGAGCGTGGTGGCGTCCACGATAGCGAACGGCACGTCGAGCATGCGCGACAAAGTCTGCGCCAAGAGTGTTTTGCCGGTGCCGGTCGGTCCGATTAGAAGAATATTGGACTTGCTCAGCTCCACTTCGCCCGGTTGCTTGTTGAGGAAAATCCGTTTGTAGTGATTATAGACGGCAACAGCCAACTTTTTCTTGGTGCGATCCTGTCCAATGACATAGCCGTCCAAAAATTGTTTGATTTCGGGCGGGCGCGGCAAACGTTTTGCCGGTGCAACAGCCTGCTCACGCTTCTCGTCTTCCAAAATTGTCTGGCAAACACCCACGCACTCGTTACAGATGTAGGCGCGCGGATAGTCGGAAGGCGAACTGATCAGCTTCTCAACCTGTTCTTGCGTCTTATGGCAGAAGGAACAGCGAAGGGGCTCATCTGGGCTGTATTTTTTCACGTGGTTGCGGGCCTCATGTCCGGTTTAGATTCCGGAGATACTTTCTATTCTAGGCCGAATTTTCCCCTGAGTGAAAGAATTCTACGGGAGCCTGTGTGAAACAGGAACGCCTCGATCGGGTCCGAGAGTTAGGTCGTTTGGTAACCAAGGGGCCCCAAATTTCTGAATCGTGCAAGAGAGTCCAAATATTAGCGGTGCTTAAAGATGATCTCGTCGATCATGCCGTACTCTTTGGCCTGTTCGGGGTTCATAATGTAGTCCCGCTCTACATCCCTTTCGATGCGCTCCACCGGCTGACCGGTATGTTTCGCCAAGAGTTGGTTAATCGTACTGCGCATCCGCAAGATTTCTTTTGCGTGCAGGTCGATGTCCGTTGCCTGGCCGCCCAAACCGCTCATCCACGGCTGGTGAATGAGAATTCTCGAATTGGGCAGGGAAAAGCGCTTCTTGGGAGCGCCGCCAACCAGCAGGACCGCTGCGATGGAGGCAGCCTGGCCAACGCAAGTGGTGACAACGTCTGGCTTCACGAACTGCATGGTGTCGTAAATGGCAAAACCCGCGGTGATCGAACCGCCTGGGGAATTGATGTACAGCTGAATGTCCTTCTCCGGGTCTTCTGCCTGGAGGAAAAGCATCTGCGCCGTGGCCAGGTTTGCAACATGATCGTCAATCGGCGTACCGATGAAGATGATGTGCTCTTTCAGGAGGCGCGAATAGATATCGTAAGCGCGTTCGCCTCGGCTGGTTTGTTCCACAACCATGGGAACTAGAGTCGTGGCGTGATATTGCGGTTCGTCGTAGTTTTTCATGAGAGAAATTTGCTCACTGAATGCGGGGTTAAGTTCACTTGGCGCTTGCCGCGGATACCGTCTTGACGTTTGCATTTTGCGCAAGCCAGTCAAGTGTTTTGTCACTCCGCAGCTTCGCTTTCATCCTATCGAGCGTACCTTGCTTTGTCAAACTGGCGCGCAACGCCTCTGCGGATTGGCCGCTGTGGCTGGCCATGTGTTCGAACTCGTGTTGGAGCTCTTCGTCGGTTACGTCGATCTTTTCTTCGGTGGCAATGCGATCGACGACCAGTTCGGCCTTCACATCATCCTTGGCGCGGTCTTCCTGCTTTCGGCGCAGGCTGACCCAGTCGACGTTCACGGCGCGAGGATCGACGCCCTGTTGCGCCAGAGAGCGAACCACACGTTCCAGGCGCACGTCCATCTGATGCTCGACCAGCGATTCGGGAACCGGGAAGTCGTGCTGTTTGACCAGTTCCGCAAGAACTTTTTCGCGCTGCAGGTCTTTTTGGCGATGATCGCGTTCGTGTTCCAGGCCTTCGCGGACTTTTTTCTTCAGTTCGTCGAGTGAAGTCGCGTCACTGACATCCTTGGCAAACTCATCGTTCAATTCGGGCAGCGCCTTGGTTTTGATCCCCAGCACATCAACGGCGTAGTGAAACGTTTTGCCGGCGAGTTTGGCATCCGGATAGTCCGCGGGGTACACGACGTCGAAGTCCTTGTGGTCGCCGGTGTTCGCGCCGCGCAAGATTCTCGTTGAATGGCGCCATGGTTTCTTCCGCGCCGACGTGGCAGAGCACGCTGTCTGCTTGCAGGGGTTCGCCCTCGCCTTCGGGAGTTCCGTGGAGCTTAACTTGAACGTAATCGCCATCCTGAACGGATCGGCCTTCCACAGGAGTGAAAGTCGCGGCGCGCTCGCGCATCTCTTGCAGCGTCTTGTCGAGGGTCTCGTCGGTGATGCCCATCTCTGGCATCTCGATTTCGAGAGACTTGTAGTTGGCTAGCGAAAATTCGGGCAGAACATCAAAGCTCGCGCGAAACTTGACTGGTTGACCTTCATTGAATTCCAGTTTGTCGACTTGTGGCTGAGAGACGGGTGTCAACTTTTGTTCGGCAACGGCCTTTTCGACATGCTCTGGAACGAGCTTCTGAAGGACTTCGCCTTTAATGTCTTCGGCAAAGCGCTTCTTGATCAGCGTGATTGGTGCCTTACCAGGGCGAAACCCCGGCACGCGCGCCATCTTGGCAAATTCCTTGGCAATTTTTTCGGTCTGTTTGGTTATTTCTTCCGCCGGGATCTCCAGATCCAGTTCTCTCCGGCAAGTTGCGTCCGCCATCTTGTTTCTCCCTTACATCTCTGCATATTCGGAGGCGGCAGCAAGCTGCCGCTTTCTGCCACTCCGGACTATCTCTGAACTCGTTCCGCTCACGTCGAATCGAAACACCGCTACGCCCTTCCATTGCCCATCCCGCTCTGTCTGCGGAAACTCGAGGAGTGCGCCGGTGAAAAACCGGGCGAGTGCTGCCTGAACAATACAATTATCAAAGTATAGGGACGGTCCAGAATCGGTCAACGAACGGCTGGGATAGGGGATAGGCTAGAGCGAACTGCCCTATTTGTCCCCATAAGAGTTAATTAAATTTGATTGAGATATACTTTGAGAATATGGTTGATGAGAAGTGGTACAGATGCAAATTTCTCGAGAGTGGAGAAAATCTCAAGCCCCTCATAAAAATACGTTTTGGAAGAGAACCTAACTCCTCAATCGCCAGAGAAATTAGTGCTTGCCTTCAACAGGGGCGATTATTTTATGAAGCCGCCGAAGTGTCACCTTTGGAAATTAGACCATTGCAACAGTTCTATGGCATGGTGGGGTTCGCTAAAGCACTGGTAATTGCTAAAACATTACAATCGCTTTCGACACTGAAGCAATCCCACGGTATTCGTGACGTATCAGCAGGGAATGCCCGCATCGAGGAACTGCGAGTTCACATCGACCGGGGCGGAACCTTTCAAGAGTTTAACGATGTTGTAGCTCCACTTACGCGCTGATGTTACATAGACAACGCAACCGAATACCGTAAGCTCGTATGAACGTTTACCAGGAGGAACGTGGCAGCACTCAACATGAACCCCGCTGTCTGAGCATGGACCGTGCGCTGCCCCAAATTAGTATCTAGGAGGTCTGTGGCTATCGCTATCTGCTGCGCTTCTGGTGAAGCATCGGATTATTTCTTAGTGGCGGGCGTGGTCTCTACCGAACGAGCTGCTCCAATCATTTTCACAATCTTCGCAGCGAGACCTGGGGCAGCAAGGTCTCCGCTCGCCTCAATGACCTGGTCGCTGCCGAGTAACATGCTCGTGCGGGCGTCTTGCACGACAACGGTAAAAGTGTATGTCCACAGCGGTCGGTCCACCTCGACATCCAGGTCTGCGAGTTTGCGGTCCCTTACGACTGTAAGTCCCCAATCGTGAAAGTCCCGCTGCTTCATCAACTCCTTTTCAAGGGTCGCGGTCGTAAACCAAGTGGTATTAGAGTGGACAAAAACGGTGCGTGCCTTCCGGAGTAAGTCTGTAGGGTTTTCACGCGCGAGGCTCGCGCTGGAAGGAGGCCTCTCGGGCTGCCGGGGCTGAAGGTCCCCTCCCGAGGGAAGTGGAGTATGCTCCGAACCGTTGGCTAGCCCAAATACGGCGTCTATGGGAACGGCGAAATTGAGGGCCTGCCCTTGTTTAGAGAAAACCACAATGCCGAGCGCACGACCCCTCGAGTCCACGACAGCGCCACCGCTCGAACCCGGCGAAACCGGCGCGGTGAATTGCAAGACGCGGTAGCCGCTCTGAGTCGCCAGCACCTCTTCCACCGGTCGTACGGCGCTCAAAACTCCTGCGGACGCGCTCCAAGTCAGCCCGGAAGGATTGGAAACAATAAAGACCGGCTCGCCCATCCGTGCCTCTTCGAGCGGTGCAACTGGTAGCGCAGGCAGGTTTGCCGCCGGGATACGAATGGCCGCCACGTCGCGTCGCTCGTCCACCGCGACGAGTCCTACGCGGTCGTATATCTCGCCAGTCTTGAGGCGGACTTGAACCTCCCGCGCGTCTTTAATCACGTGGTATGCCGTGAGAATGACCCCGTCGGGCCGTACAATGACTCCGGAGCCCACGCCGCTCAGGCGACCCGCGCCCGCTCCGGTGAGGACCACCGCCACGGAAGGCGCAACACGTGCGATGACCTCCTCGGAGGACATCTCAGTGGACAGCGGCGGAGCTTGACCCACAGCGCCATGAGTCAGCGTAAGCAAGGTCAGACTCGCACATAGGAATCGGACTCTCGACGTTTCTTTCGCAGTCATCTTGTTCGGTCCTCGTTTCCAAAGGCTGCTGCATTCGTTTGCTCAGTGCCTCAGCAGTATCAGTATTGTGAACTAAATGCAAGATTCGCCGTTGGAGTCTCATGTCTCGATACATCTGTTGCAGCATCCACTCGCTAATCTAGTGGAGAAAGTACCATTTTAATTGCACGTCAGCGGAGCCGGAAGATAGAGGATCTGCTTGGCGCGGAGCTACTTCCACGCCAGGGTGAAAACGGACTCGTGCGGCATCTGGATGCTCAGGGCGCTACCCGCCAACTCGAAGTTGCACGGCGCGATCGGCGCCGCTGTTTGCCAGCACTACGATTTTTGTGCCGTCGGGATTCTCCGCGGCCACGTGGGCGATGTCACTCGGGCCGCCGGCGGTGGAGAAAACCTTTGCGCCGCGCCGAATCATGCGTGAGTAATGAGCGAAGGCCCAATACTGGCCGCTGCGCGTGACTGCCTTGCTCTGTGAATCCACGGTGACGACTCCGCCGCAGGGAAACGGTCCGATGTTCGGTTTGCCCTGCTCGTCGAGGACGAGGTTCCACGCCGTAATGCCGCGAGCCCAGTTTCGCAACACTCCGGCGTAGGTAGCGCTCCATTTCGTCCAGTCGGTTTGATAGTCGGGCATGGTGTAATCGGGCCCGCCCTCGGTCCAGTAGGCGGACTTCTCTGGGAACGCATCATGAACGCGCGTCATCCCAGTGGGATCGCCAGCGTAACCGTGCCAGGCAATGCCATCGATGAAACGATAGGCCTCCGGATCGCTCAGTTCACCGATGGCGCGTCCCCACAAGTTGTAATTGTGGTCGAGCGCCCAGATTTTGGTGTCCATTCCGGCTTTCTGGAGCGCGGGGCCCAGGTGTCCCTTGATGAACTCAATCTCGTACTCCTGCCCCCAAAGACAGGCGGGCATTCTGCCGTCCTGATCGGTATCGACTTCGTTTTGCACGGTGACGGCGTTGATCTTGACCCCAGCTTGCTGGTAGGCGCTGAGAAACTTTAGAAAATACTGCGCGTAGGGAGCGTAGTTGGCTTTGCGCATCGAACCGCCCAGCAGCGAGTTGTTGGCTTTCATCCAGGCGGGTGGAGTCCACGGGGAAGAGAACAGGAAGAGGTCGGGATTGATCTTACGGGCGGCAATAAGAGTGGGAATAATGTAGGCACGATCCGGATCGATGCTGAAACTGGCGAGGGTAGGATCAGGTTGCGGGGTGTCGTCGTAAGTGTAGGCTCGCGTGGAATAATCGCTGGCGCCAATACACGTGCGGCAGACGTTTAGATTCATCGCGTCGGGCGAGAAGAATTCGTGCAGTAATTCCGCGCGTGGGCCGGCGGGCATCGAGTTGAACATGTAGCAGGTAGCGTCCGTGAATGCTCCGCCGAAACCGAGAATATCCTGGAAGCGTTTGGTGGGATCCAGCGTGATGACGTCGGCAGCAGATCCGGAAGCCGGCTGCCAGCGAAGCGCGCTTTCTTGAGCGAAACGGCGCGAGCCGTAAGTGGACCATGCCCGCACTTCACCGCCAGGCGCAGCAGCGTTGGACAGGGCAGGCAGTTTCGAAGAAATAGCAACGCTGGCAAGCGTGGCGGTCGACAGTTTAAGGAAATCACGACGGCTGGAATCGGACACGTACCCTCCTGAGGTGAGAGCGAACAGAACAGCATGCTCGCAATCCGGCCGGCAGGGAAGCAAAAAATGGAAAGGTGCGTGATGAACGGGCCAGAATTTCTCTGGCCCGTTTTATTTTTATGGCCTTCCGCTTAGTGAACGATCTTGATCTCGCCCACGTGTAAATCCTTCAGCTTGGCCTCGATGGCAGCCTTGTCGCCGACGGCAACTACGATCATTGCCTCAGGATGTAGATACTGCTTGGCGACCCGCAACGTGTCTGCCGAATTTACCTTGATAATCTCCTCGGGCAAATCGCGGTAATACGCCAACGGTAAACCAAAGACACCCTGCAATCCAATCGTCGACGCAGTGGCTTCCACGGTTTCAAAATTGGCCACCAGCGTTTTCGAGAAGGAGTCTTTCGCTTTGGTCAGCTCATCGGCGCTCAGCTCCGATTCGCGGATACGTTTAATTTCCTTCAGCATCTCTTGCGCTGCTGGGGCTGTGACATCTGTGCGCACACCTGCCGCGACCAGGAAGGGACCAACACCACGTCGAAATTGGAAAGAAGAGAAAGCTCCGTAGGTGTAACCATGTTCTTCGCGGAGATTCATGTTGATACGACTGGAGAATAATCCCCCAAGTGCAGTGTTCATAACCTCCAGCGGCACGTAGTCTGGAGTCGTACGGTTGGCGCCCAAGCCGGATACTGCGAGAAACGTTTGTGGAGCGCCCGGCTTGTCGACAAGCAGCGTGGCAGGCGCAGGTGGCGCAGGAGTCGTCGGGACCTTGGTCGTGAACGCGGGACCTGACCAACCGCCAAAATATTTGTTGGCTAGCTCGCTTAGTCCAGCTTCCGAAAGATCTCCGGCTACGGCGAGGATCGAGTTGGACGGAACGAAACCCTGCTTCCAGAACGCCAGCATGTCGTCACGTGTGATGGCCTTGTTCGAGTCTTCTGTCCCGAGTATGGGATAGGCGTAAGGACTGCCCGGGTAAAGAGTGTGACCGATAGCGCGGAAAGCCACAGAGCCGGGCTCGTCATCTTCCTGCAATACAGCGGTGATGCGGCGGCTGCGCAAGCGCTCGATCTCTTTGGCGTCAAACGCCGGACGCAATGTGGCATCGGCAAGAAGATCGAATCCTGCTGGTGCGTTCCAGGTGAGGGCGGTCAGTTCAAGAAATGCGCTGCTGTAGCCAGCCTCGGAGCCAAAGGTCGCGCCGATCTGGTCCGTGTCATCAGAAAATTTCAGCGAAGAGCGCGTCGTGGTGCCTTCGCCCAGCATATTCGCCGTAAAACTAGAGAGACCGGGCTTGTCGAGCGGGTTCAGTTCACTGCCGCTGAGAGAAAAAAGAGTGGCAGAAACGATCGGGAGATTGTGGCGCTCGACCAACAGGACAGAGAGTCCATTTGCGAGCTTCACCTGCTTGGCCACGGGTAGCGTGAATTTGGGGGGCGGACCCGGTGCGGGCGGCGAGGCGCGCCAGGCTTCCTCAGTCATAGCGCTCTTGCTTTCCCCGGCGGCCGCGGCCTGCTTTTTGTTTTCTTCGTCGCTGGTCTTCGGGATTTCGGTGACGACCTTCTCTCCGGGAACGCCGTAGACGACGGCGCGGGCGCTGTTCTTGAAAACATTCTGAACCATCCGCGTTACATCCGCGGGGGTCGCCGCGTCATAACGTGCCAGGTCCTGCGAAAAATAGTCGGGAGTTCCGACATAGAAGTTGTAGTAATTCAGGCGGTTGGCGACGCCATTGGTGCGTTGTAAGCCACGCACCAGCGCAGTCTCCGTAACGTTTCGGGCGCGATCCACTTCCGCTGGGGTCACACCTTGTATTCGTATCTTTTCCAGTTCAACGTCGATCGCCTTTTCCAGGTCTTCGAGCTTCACATTCGGTTTCGCTGTCACTTCCAGTTCGAAGATCGATCCCAGTTGCGTGCCTTGCAAGCTGGCACTGACGTCCTGAGCAATTTCTTTGTCGTAGACCAGCGACTTGTAGAGCCGGCTGCTCTTGCCGCCGGCAAGGATCGTTGCGAATAAGTCGCATTCCACATCGCCGGGTTTAAATACAGGCGGAGTAATCCATCCCATATAAATGCGAGGCAGTTGCACCTGATCGGTAACGACTTCGCGGCGCTCCGAGGTAATGGGCGGCGTTGCTACGGCAATTGTCGGGACCGGTGATCCTTCAGGAATGCTGCCGAAGTATTTCGCCACCAGTGCTTTCACCTGCTGCTTATCAAAGTCTCCGGCGATCGCCAGGGTGGCATTGTTGGGTGTGTAATACTGCCGGAAGAACTCGCGCACGTCCTCGAGCTTGGCCGCTTCCACGTCGGCATGCGAGCCGATGACATTGGGATAGTAGGGATGGTCTTTCGGGAACAGCTCGTGCATTAAGCCTTCCTCGACAAGTCCGTACGGAGAGTTTTCGGTGGATTGGCGGCGTTCGTTGCGCACCACGTCGCGCTGGTTGGCCAGATTCTGGATGTCGAGCTTGCCGAGCAGATAGCCCATGCGATCGCTTTCCAGCCAGAGCGCAAGATCCAGTTGATTTGACGGGAGCGTTTCAAAGTAGTTGGTGCGATCGAAGTCCGTAGTCCCGTTGATGTCGGTCGCGCCAGCTCCTTCCAGGAAACTGAAATGCGCCTTCGCGCCGACATGTTGCGAGCCTTCGAACATCATGTGTTCGAAGAGATGGGCGAATCCGGTACGGCCCTTTTTCTCGTTGGCGGCGCCGACGTGGTACCAGATATTTACAGATACCAGCGGCAGGGTGTGATCCTCCGACAGAATGACCTCCAAACCGTTCTTCAATTTGTACTTTTCAAAGGGAATCGTCGGCAACTTGTGCGCCGGAGAAGTCGCCGTCTGCGCGAAAGCAGTGCCACTGAAAACGAGAAATGCGGCGGCGAGGAAAAGAATCGCCTGCGCGCGCCCTAATCTGGACCATGAAAACATCCGTTGCCCCCTAAGAACCACGTTGGAATGATACAAAACTGAGCCGAGGCATGCACGTCGGGACCAACTCGACTTTGCCGGCATCACCAAAGTTCGGAATGCAAGGTTGGCTGATTACAAACAGCCGGTCCCAGCCCGATGGCAAAATCAGGCTCTTCGGGTAGGCTCATTAATATGAGAAGCTCTCGATCTTTCTGGTTGCCTGTCTCTGCTATTCAACTTTTCCTTATCCTGCCTATCATTGTTTCAGCTAGAGTCTCTGCTCAGACAGTGGCTTCGCCTGCCGCCAACGCTTCATCGAATCCAGCAAGTATGCGAGCCTGCACCGCGAACCCGGTACTGACGCCCCGTGGAAAATCGAGATCCGCGAACAAATCCAAACACCCATTGCCTCCTGACCCTGCTCCGACGTGCCTGGAAGTGAAAGGTGAGCCCATAGAGATACAGGAATTTTTGCAGTCGGTAGTTCGCGAACTGCAATGGCGCACCGGCGAAAATCATGCTTCCGAGGATACCTGGTCGTTCGTTCGCTATTTAAATGAAGAAGAACTGGCGAAATATGCCGACACAAAAGTACTGGTCGAACCGGTGGATTTTACCAGCGGCAAGGCTGCGGTCACCGTGCGCACCACGGAATTGCCCGATGGCTATACTCGCGTACAAGTCACGGCTCATTTTCAGGGAGAAGGGAAGTCCACCGACAAGCTTATGGCCCAACCGGGGAATAGCTGGCCCTTGCGGACCAAGGGAACACTCGAGAAAGAACTAAGCGACGCGTTGCAGACTCGCTACAAACACGCAGAGTAAGCGTTCAATCCGCAGCAACGGGCCTCTCGAGGGTCTTGCTCATATCCGCATGGAGCAATCGGTGGAAGAGATGTTCGCCAGCTTCACGGCGCACGGATAAGCGACCGGCGACGTAGGCCCGCGAGGAGAGTCCGCGCTGCACCGAATCGCAAATCGCCATGTCTTCGTCCTGTACTTTTTCGCTTACGGCGATGCTTTCCCGGTGATGTTTCTCTGCCGCCGAACTGATGTCCGCGAAAAAGTAGTCAAAGATCACAGCACACTTGTCCACGCCCATCGGAAGTACGAGGTTTGTGTCCATCACGCCGGAATAGGCATTAATCATAAAATTGGGATAGACCCAAAGGTAGAATGCGTGGCCCTGTCGCGTGGCGCCGATTGCGGATTCCGAAGCGGCAGAGGAATCCAGTGGACTCGATTGCAGACACGCGCGTTCCAGATTCTCGATCGTGTATTTCGTGTATTCGACCACACTGCTGAGGCCCTTGTGCGCGTGAGGTACGTGATACCCGCCGTCCAAATAATTATCGACGTACACTTTCCAATTGCAATTCAGCGTATAGATTCGCCGGTCGAAGTAATGTAGTTTTTCGTTCAACTGCAGCGGCGCAACGATCTCAGGTACTTTGCCGAGGAATTCGCGGAGTTGCGCGGCTTTTCCGTCGAGATTCACGAAGATGAAATTCTCCCAGACGTCGAGGCGCACCGCGACCAGGCCATTGTCAGCGCGATCGAAATTGCACACGCCTTCAAATTCAACCATGCCCTTCAGCGCACCGTCATTACCGTAGGTCCAGCCGTGATAGGGGCAGCGAAACTGTTTCGTGCACCCGCTCAGCTCCGGCACGACAGCGGCTGCATGGTGTCGGCAGACGTTATAGAAAGCGCGCAGCCTTCCATCGTCGCTGCGTACCACGACGAGCGGTTCCTCATTTACATCTATCGTAAAGAACTGCCCGCGCTCCTTCACTTGGTCGACCCGGCCCACGACTTGCCAGTTTGCCGCGAATACACTTTCGCGCTCCAATTTTTCGATGCGCGTGTCGAAGTACCACGGAGCGGGAATGGTGAAAGCCTTGTCCAGCGGATTCGACGGGTTGTACAGATTCAGGACATCGCGGATGTTGCGTTCAAACATAAATATCACTCCGGTAGAAATCTACAGAACGCGTTTGTGGCTATAGTAAGAGGAAAAATGGTGCGGGAGAGAGGACTTGAACCTCCACGGGTGTTACCCCACAAGATCCTAAGTCTTGCGCGTCTGCCAGTTCCGCCACTCCCGCACCGGCAATTCTGATGATACTTGGAATTACGCCATTTTTGCCAGCGTGTTACTCCGGTCGTGCGGCAGGACCTCATAGGGAAACAGGGCCGTTCTGCATAGACAGGTGGTAAATCTAAATCGCTGCTGAAAAGCATTCATTCTTTGATTTTGACTGATCGCGCCGCCTGAGGCACTCTGAGTGCGATGACTTTCTTCACCAGATCGCAATCAAGCAGCATCTGTTGTAGTGGATGTGGCCTACTGGTCTCTTCTGGCGAAGAGAGGTCAACCGTCTAGGAACATAATCTTAGTTTGGAACTTCCTGCACCCACCGCCAGAAAAGAGTCTGGCAGGTGGGTTTTCTGTTTTTGGAACAGTAGTGTGTCGTGTTTCTGAGTTTCGATCGGTGGCGCGGTCGCCAAGTGGTAAGGCATAGGTCTGCAAAACCTATATCGGCGGTTCGATTCCGCTCCGCGCCTCCAACTTTTCATGACAATTTCAGTTGCTGAACTTCCATGCCGCAGTCTTGGCAGTTAGTTGTGGCAGACTAGTGGTGCATGTCCACCCCGGAACCATCGCTCAGCGCCGGCACAGCGGCATTTCGTTTTTCCGGTTTTCGCCTTTATCAAATCGCCCGGTTCTGTATCGTGTTCTGCACGGAAATGCAGTCCGTTGCGGTGGGCTGGCAAGTTTACGAAATCACGCATCGCCCTCTCGATCTTGGACTTACGGGCCTGGTGCAATTTCTTCCCGGCATTTTGCTGTTTTTACTCGCAGGCCACGTCACCGACCGATTTGATCGCCGCAAACTTCTCAGTCTCTGCTACGTTGGCTTCGCAATCTCCTCCGGGCTTCTCCTCTTCGTGGCCTTGAACCAGGAGGCTCTGCATCGTGCAGGCACAGTCCGGCCGATTTTCGCGATACTTTTCCTGGTTGGGGTAATCCGAACGTTTAGCATGCCGTCCAGCCGTGCGCTGCTTCCGCAATTGGTGCCTGAAGATCATTTTCAGAACGCCGTCGCGTGGAACTCCAGCATGTTTCAGTTCGCTACGATTTTGGGCCCGGCAATGGGCGGTCTGCTCTACGCTTTTTTTCGTGGACCGTCAGCTGTGTACGCCACTGCACTCTCTACCGCCACAATCGCGTTTCTCATCACGCTCCGCATCAAGACGGAGTCGAAGCCGCGAGTGCGTGAACCTTTCAGTCTGAAAACGGTCTTTGCCGGATTCCACTACATCTGGGAGCACAAAATCGTTTTCGGTTCCATTTCACTCGACTTATTTGCCGTGTTGCTCGGGTGGCGCCGTGGCACTCCTTCCGGTTTACGCTAAGGAGATTTTGGTTACCGGGCCATGGGGACTTGGCCTGCTTCGTAGTGCCCCCGGGATCGGTGCGGCTACCATGGCGCTGCTGTTGGCGTATAAGCCCATCCGCAGGCGTGCCGGTGCGACGATGCTGTGGTGCGTCGGCGGCTTTGGCGTATTCACCATGGTCTTCGGCTTTTCGCACAGCCTGCCTCTTTCTCTCGTTTCGCTCTTGTTTGTCGGCGCGGCGGACATGGTCAGTGTGGTCGTCCGTGGTGTCCTTATCCAGATTGAGACACCTGATGAAATGCGCGGCCGGGTCAATGCCGTCGACATGATTTTTATCGGAGCTTCGAATGAACTGGGTGAGTTTGAGTCCGGGCTGGCAGCCCAGTATTTGGGAGCCGTACCGGCGGTAGTGCTCGGAGGCGCCGGTACAATTCTTGTCACACTGCTCTGGGCATGGCTGTTCCCGCAGTTGCGCCGAGCGGATTCACTGACCCGCGCCAACTGAATAGTTGTGTATTTTAAGTTGATCTCAGTGCGCGTGATCCGTCGCTGCAGGAGTCGCCGGAGCGGCCGCCGCTGCTGGAACCGCAGGCATAGTGGGGAGTGGACAGACCGCAACTGGCGCGAGTTCTGCCTTCACGGAGGCCGGCAACTTGTCCGCGCCCTTTAGCAGCACGCTAACTTGCCACATTTTCGTTTCACCCAGCCGGTCTTTGAAGCCTGGCATGCCAGTCATGCGAATTCCATTCGCCACTTTCCAGTAGGTTTCCCAAGCTTCATCGTCTGTCACGCCAACGCCTTTGAACAACTGCGGGGGTTTGGGGAACAATCCGTCTGCAATCATGCTTTTGGGTTCGCCGGGAAGTCCGTGACACACCGCGCAGTGTTCCTTATAGACTTTTGCACCTTCCAGAAAATTTTTCTCGTCTTCCGGCACGCTCGGGTTCAAGTGCGGCTGTTTACCCATGTAGGCGTGGAGTGCCATTCGTGCAAACTTGCTTTCAAATGGCATTTCCGGAGCGGTCACCGACACCGGAGCTTGTCCCGTTGAAAAATAGAAATAGACGCCAAGAAATACCAGCACGAATCCCAACAAAATTCCTAACACAATGCCCTTAACCATTCCTCAGTCTCCTCACACGTCCGGGTTCACGGACGAGCCACACAGACCCATAAGACAGGGTAGTTTACGACGGTTGGTAAAACACTGCACCGTGTATTCTTGGTTCCCACCTTGGCTCGGGAAGGTTCCCCTAGAACGTAACCATTCCTGTTGGCCGTGCGTCCTAATTGCTGTGAGCCCTGCTGGGCATTAGGCGTTACAATAGGTGTTACCGCTCACCGTGTTTCCTGGCATTTTCGCTCTCCCATGCCAGTCGCACCGCAGATTCTGCTGATAGGAGTTTTTGGAATGGCACCATACGATACGGTTGAAGCGCATGAGACGCGCTCTGCCTCTTCCTCCTCTGTCTCCGCGCCTCCCGGCTCCAAAAGCAATTGGTGGCTCTGGCTCCTCGCGATTGCCATCGTTGTTGGTGGAGTGTGGTTCTACCGCAGCCGTTCGTCCGCTTCCGACCCGGCAGCGGCGACTGGTTCTGGCGCTACCCCTGCCGGTGCAAAGGGTGCAGCCGGCACACGCGGCCCGCTTGCGATTCCCGTGGTCGTCGCCACAGCCACCAAGGGAGATCTTCCCGTTTTCTACAACGGATTGGGCAGCGTGAACGCGTTCAATACCGTCACGGTCCGGTCGCGCATCGATGGCCAACTTATTAAAGTAGCCTTCACCGAAGGTCAAACGGTCAAGGCTGGTGACGTCCTCGCGGAAATCGACCCACGTCCTTACCAAGTGCAACTGGAACAGGCCGAAGGCCAACTGGCGCGCGACGTCGCTCAGCAGCAGGACGCACTTGTTAATCTCGAACGCTACAAGCTCCTCTACAAAGAGGGTGTCATACCCAAGCAGCAACTCGACACCCAGCAGGCTTCTGTAGGCCAATTCGACGGTGCAATCCAGACCGACAAGGCCACGATCGACAATGCCAAGCTGAATCTAACCTATTGCCGTATCACTTCTCCCATCAGCGGTCGCGTTGGGTTGCGCCTGGTGGACGCGGGCAACATGGTGCACGCGGCAGATGCCAACGGCCTGCTGGTTATCACGCAACTGCAGCCTATCGCCGTGCTCTTCAGCCTGCCGCAGGATCAGCTTCCTGTCGTCTACACCAAGCTCCGTGCGGGTCAGCAACTCACCGTCGAAGCGTTTGATCGCGACAACACCGAGAAGATCGCCAGCGGCAAGCTGCTTACCATCGACAACCAAATCGATGTCACCACTGGTACCTACAAACTGAAAGCTGTCTTCAACAACGAAGACCATGTGCTGTTTCCTAATCAATTTGTGAACGTGCACCTGCTGGTGAATACACTGAAGAATGTTGTGATCGTACCCACAACGGCCATACTCCGCGGCTCGCAGGGCGTTTATGTCTTTTCCGTAGCCACGGATGGCACTGTCAAGATACGCATCATCACCGTGGCGGAAACCAATGGCAACATCACCGGTATTTCCGCGGGATTAAATCCTGGCGAGGTTGTGGTTACAGACGGCCAGGACAAATTGCAGGATGGCAGCAAAGTTGAGGCTCGCCCCGCATCGGGTGCCAAGAGCAGCGCGGTGAGCCCCGCCGATTCACCGTTCGCTTCACCCACAGGTGGAGGACCGGCACGATGAATCCTTCACGGCCGTTTATTTTGCGGCCGGTCGCCACCACGTTGTTGATGGTGGGCGTCCTTTTGGTCGGCTACGTGGCCTACCGCCAACTGCCCGTATCCGCGCTGCCGCAAGTGGATTACCCCACCATCCAGGTGCAAACGTTTTATCCCGGTGCAAGCCCGGACGTAATGGCTTCTGCTGTTACGGCACCGCTTGAGCGGGATTTTGGTCAGATACCCGGCTTGCTGCAGATGACTTCCACCAGTTCGTTCGGAAGCTCGCTGATCACGCTGCAATTTAATCTCGATCTGAACATCGACATCGCGGAGCAGGAAGTACAGGCGGAAATTAACTCGGCTTCGAATCTACTGCCGAAAGATCTGCCCAATCCGCCGATCTACAGCAAAATCAATCCTGCGGACTCGCCAATCCTTACGCTGGCGCTGACTTCGCAGACCCTACCGCTCTCCAAGGTGGAAGATCTTGCGGATACCACGCTGGCGCAGAAAATTTCTCAGCTTTCGGGAGTGGGACTGGTCAGTATCAGCGGCGGGCAGCGTCCCGCGGTTCGCGTACAAGCGAATCCAACGGCGCTGGCTTCTTACGGATTAAGCCTCGAAGACCTGCGCACTGCGCTCGGTGCCGCGAACGTCGACCAGGCCAAGGGAACGTTCGACGGTCAGCATCAGGCTTATACCATCGGCGCGAACGACCAGCTCTTAAGCAGCGAAGGCTACCGCAATATCATCATCGCTTATCGCAATGGCGCGCCCGTTCGACTCTCTGATGTGGCCACTGCGATCGATGGTGCCGAGAATGTCCGGCAAGCCGCGTGGGCCAACCGGCAGCCTGCCGTTATCCTCAATATTCAGCGCCAGCCCGGCGCAAATATTATCAGTGTTGTCGATCGCGTAAAAAAGCTGCTGCCGCAATTGCAGGCAGCCCTCCCGGCGTCGATTGCGGTAAACGTTCTGACGGATAGAACCACAACGATTCGTGCGTCAGTGGAAGATGTTCAATTCACGTTGATTCTGACCATCGGCCTCGTGGTGATGGTCATCTTTCTCTTTCTGCGCAGCCTGCGCGCCACGATTATCCCCAGTGTTGCCGTGCCACTTTCCATCATCGGCACCTTCGCCGTGATGTACCTGCTCGGTTATTCGCTGAACAATCTCTCTCTGATGGCGCTCACGATTTCCACTGGGTTCGTTGTAGACGACGCCATCGTGATGATCGAAAACATCAGCCGCTACATCGAGGATGGCGATTCACCATTGCAGGCAGCCTTGAAGGGGTCGGAGCAGATCGGTTTCACCATCGTTTCATTGACCGTCTCCCTGATTGCCGTGCTGATTCCGCTGCTCTTCATGGGAGACATCGTTGGCCGCCTGTTTCGGGAGTTTGCCGTTACCCTCGCGGTCACGATTCTCGTTTCTGCCGTCGTGTCGCTCACCCTGACGCCCATGATGTCTGCCAAACTCCTGCGCCATCAGCCAGAAAATCAGCAGACGTGGTTCTATCGCAAGTCCGAAAAGGTGTTTAACGATGTGATCGCGTTTTACGGGCGCACGCTTCAATTCGTGCTTCGTTTTCGCACGACTACATTGTTGATCACGATTGCGACACTCGTTGGGACGATCCTTCTCTACATCTATGTTCCAAAGGGTTTTTTCCCGGTGCAGGATACCGGCGTAATTCTAGGCGTGTCCCAGGCTCCGCAAAATATCTCTTTTGCCGCGATGGCCACGCGGCAGCAACAGCTTGCCGATATCATTCTTCAAGACCCTGCGGTGGAGAGCCTCTCTTCGTTCATCGGCATCGATGGCACCAATACCACGATGAACAGCGGCCGCATCCAGATCAATCTGAAGCCTCTCGCGCAGCGCAAGCTGAGCGCCTCCGAAATTATTCGCCGGCTGCAACCGGAAATCGCCAAGCTCGATGGCATCGAGCTGTTTCTTCAGCCCGTACAAGACCTCACCGTCGAAGACCGCGTCTCTCGTACCCAATTTCAATATTCGCTGGAAGATGTTGACCCCAAGGAACTCGCTTACTGGACTCCGCGTTTCGTCTCCAAACTGAAAAGCCTTGCGGAATTGCGCGATGTAGCTACGGACCAGCTCGACGACGGACTCCTCGCCACTTTAACGATCGATCGCGACACCGCTTCGCGCCTGGGCATCCTCCCTGCAGATATCGACAACACGCTCTACGACGCGTTCGGTCAGCGCCAGGTCTCCACGATCTTCACGCAGCTCAACCAGTATCACGTGGTGATGGAAGTGCAGCCCAACTTCCAGCAGAACCCCGACGCGCTGAAAGACATTTACGTGCACTCGTCGAATGGACAGCAGATCCCGCTTAGCGCTTTCACGCGATTTGAACCCAGTGCTTCTGCGCTCGCCATCAATCACCAGGGGCAATTTCCGGTTGTGACCATCTCTTTCAACCTGGCTCCTGGCGCTTCCCTGGGTGATGCCACTAAGGTGATCGATGCAGCGCGCAGCCAAATTGGAATGCCGCAAAGTGTGCAAGCTACGTTCCAAGGCACGGCCGCTGCATTCCTGCGCTCCCTCTCCAATGAACCATTGTTGATTCTTGCTGCGCTAGTCACCGTGTATATCGTTCTCGGCATTCTGTACGAAAGCTACATCCATCCAATCACCATCTTGTCTACGCTTCCCTCTGCGGGCGTTGGCGCGATTCTAGCTCTACTCCTTTGCCGCACGGAGTTCAGCATCATCTCGCTGATCGGCATCATCCTGCTGATCGGTATCGTAAAGAAAAACGCCATCATGATGATTGACTTCGCTCTGGAAGCCGAACGCAATCATGGCAAAGCTCCCCTCGACGCCATTTACGAAGCTTGTCTGCTGCGCTTTCGTCCCATCATGATGACCACAATGGCCGCGCTGTTGGGTGGATTGCCCCTGGCTCTCGGTCAAGGCGTTGGTTCGGAACTTCGGCGCCCCCTCGGCATCACCATCGTCGGCGGCCTCATCCTTAGCCAGATCCTCACTCTTTATACGACGCCAGTCGTTTACCTCGCATTCGATTGGCTTGCTACGCGCCTCCATCTCGGCGTTACCAACGCCATTGAAGAGCCGGCAGCCGGAGATTAGGCCATGAATTTTCAGTCCAACTTCTCCGCTCCATTTATCAAACGACCTGTAGCGACATCGCTCGTCACCCTTGCGATACTCCTCGCCGGTGCTATTGCGTTCCGCTTTCTTCCCGTGGCGCCGCTGCCGCAGGTCGATCTTCCCACCATAGGCGTTGGTGCGGGTCTGCCAGGAGCCAGTCCAGAAACGATGGCGTCCTCTGTTGCCACGCCGCTGGAGCGCCAGTTTGGGCGCATCGCCGGCGTCACCCAGATGACCTCTTCGTCTTCGCTGGGGAATACGGGCATCACTCTTCAATTTGATCTGAATCGAGACATCAATGCCGCCGCGCGTGACGTTGAAGCGGCCATCAATGCTGCACGCAGTCAACTGCCTGCGGATCTGCCCAGCCAGCCTTCCTATCGCAAGGTAAATTCCGCAGATTCACCGGTCATCTTGCTCGCAGTCACTTCCGACACGATCCCCAGTGGCCAGATCTACGATGCCGCGGATTCCATCCTCGCGCAAAAAATTGCACAAGTGGAGGGGGTTGGCCAGGTTTTCACCTGGGGTTCTTCCCGTCCTGCGGTGCGCGTCCAAGCGAATCCGCAACTGCTTAACAGCTATGGCATCAGTCTCGAAACCGTTCGCAAGGCCTTGCAGTCCGCCAATTCCAACCTGGCCAAGGGCTCCATTTCAAACAACGATCGATCCTGGTCCATTTCGGACACCGACCAGCTCTTCAAAGCCTACGAATACGAACCATTAATTGTTGCCGGCCACCCCGGTGCTGCCACTCGACTGGTCGACATAGCCAACGTGGTTGACTCCGTGGAAGATATTCGCAATCTCGGCATCACCAATGGCAAACCGGGCGTCATCATCGCTATTTTTCGCCAGCCTGGCGCCAACATGATTGAAACTGCCGATCGTGTGAAGGCAACACTGCCGTGGCTGCGTGCCTCTGTTTCTCCCGCGCTGAATATCAGCGTAATCATCGATCGCACCCTGGTCATTCGCGCTTCCGTGCATGAAGTCGAGCGCACCCTGCTCATCTCCATCGTTCTGGTCATTTTTGTAGTCTTCGCTTTTCTGCGCAATTATCGCGCCACGGTCATTCCCAGCGTCGCCGTGCCCCTTTCGCTCATCGGCACATTCGGCGTCATGTACCTCCTGGGCTATTCGCTCGACAATCTCTCGCTGATGGCGCTCACAATTTCCACCGGCTTTGTTGTCGACGACGCTATCGTGGTGATTGAGAATATCGCGCGTCACATGGAAAACGGCATGGGCGCGATGCACGCTACGATGAAGGGCTCCAGCGAAATCGGCTTCACCGTGCTTTCCATGAGCCTTTCGCTGATTGCGGTGTTCATCCCGATTCTGATGATGGGCGGCATTGTCGGCCGGCTGTTCCGCGAATTCGCCGTGGTGCTCAGCACGGCCATCATCGTTTCACTGTTCGTTTCTCTCACTACCACGCCGATGCTGTGCTCGCGTTTTCTGAAGCATGACCACGAGAAGAAGCACGGATTTTTCTATCGTCTCTCCGAAAACTCATTTAATGGGCTGTTGCGCGGATACGACCACTCACTTCGCTGGGTGCTTCGCCATCAACCGTTGATTCTTGCTGTCACCATCCTTACCGCACTTCTCAGCGTACAAATGTTTCGTACCGTAAATAAGGGATTCTTCCCGCAACAGGACACCGGCCGCATCAATGGCTTCATCCAAGCCGATCAGGATACTTCCTTCGCCGAGATGGCCAAGAAGATGCGCGCTTTCACGGACATCGTTCGTGCCGATCCCGCCGTCGATACCGTCACTTCGTTCACCGGCGGCGGAAATGGCACGAGCACCGCGCGTTTGTTTGCGCAATTGAAGCCGCTGGACGAACGCAAACTCAGCGCGGATCTGATTATCGCGCGGCTTCGTGGGAAAACTTCGAAAATTCCCGGTGCTTCCATGTTCTTGTCCGCGGTGCAGGACGTCACGATCGGTGGACGGTTTGGCGGCGCTCAATATCAATACACCTTGCAGGCCGATAAGCTCGACGACCTTTATCACTGGGCCCCGATTGTTATGGAGCGTTTGAAACAAATCCCCGAACTTCGCGACGTCAATTCTGATCAGCAAAACAAGGGCCTGCAATCCTATCTGGCCGTGGATCGCGATACCGCGGGACGACTCGGCATTTCCATGCAGGACGTCGACAACACCCTTGGCGATGCTTTCGGTCAGCGCCAGGTATCCAACATCTATAAAGGCCTCAATCAGTATCACGTCGTTCTGGAAGTCGCGCCGGAGTTCCAGCAGAATCCTGCAGCGCTTGACCTGATCTACGTTCCTTCCAAGACTGGCAAACTCGTTCCTCTCAGTTCCTTCGCCCACTATGAGCCTTCCAATACTTCGCTCTCTGTGAACCACCAGGGCATCTTCCCCTCGATCACCCTCTCCTTTAACCTTGCGCCTGGCGCTTCTCTCGGTCCCGCAGTGCAGCACATTGAGGAAGCACGCATGCAACTTGGTGTTCCCAGCAGTGTACACGCCACGTTCCAGGGCACCGCACAGGCATTCCAGGATTCGCTCTCCAATCAACTCGTCCTTATTCTCACCGCGCTCGGTGCGGTGTATATCGTGCTAGGCATTCTCTATGAGAGCTTCATTCATCCGATCACAATCCTTTCCACGATTCCTTCCGCGGGAATCGGGGCGTTGCTTGCACTTCAGTTAATGAAAATGGACTTGAGCATCATCGGCCTCATCGGCATCATCCTGCTGATCGGCATCGTCAAAAAGAACGCCATTCTCATGATCGATTTTGCGGTCCAAACCGAAAGGGAAGAGCACAAACTCCCGGACGAAGCCATCTATAAAGCGTGTCTGCTGCGCTTTCGTCCGATCATCATGACCACCATGGCGGCCCTCTTCGGTGCGCTTCCTCTCGCGCTCGGTACCGGTGTGGGGTCTGAAATTCGCCGTCCCCTTGGCATCACCATCGTTGGTGGCTTGATTCTCAGCCAACTACTTACTCTGTACACCACCCCCGTCGTGTACATTTACATGGATCGCTTACAGACCGCCCTGCGGCGAGCCTTCTCTCGACAGCCTGCTTCCTCTCCAGCTCCCGCCCACTCCGACTGAGCTCTTGCTTCTGTCTTAGAGAGGGAACCGTCAGGCTGCATTTTTCTATTGACACGAAACCATATTTCTGCAAATATCGAAATATGACGCCTGCGTCCAACAAGCAATCCGCCAAAGATGTCGCCAGGTTCGCGGACATGTTTTCCGCCATGGGTACCGAGCCGAGGCTCCGTATTATGCAGCTTCTGCTTACTGCTCACCCCGAAGGCCTGGTCGTCGGCGACATTCAGCAAGAACTCGATATTCCGAACTCCACCCTCTCTCATCATCTCGACAAACTCAAAAACGAGGACCTCGTGCTGGTCCGCCGTGAAAGCACCTTTCTTCGTTACACCGCAAACACCGAAGCACTGCAAGAAGTGCTGCAGTTCCTGTACGCCGAATGCTGTACCCGCAACAAAGCCCTGAAACCGCAAGACATTATTCAAATTTGCAGATAGGAGCCGTGCGATGGCCGACACGAATATCAAGGAAGTTGTAAGAGAAAAGTACGGAGAAGCCGCACTGCGCGTACACAGCGGCGGAAGTGCCTGCTGTGGAGCGACCGCTGCCAGCAGCTGTGGTCCCGATCCCATCACCTCCAAACTCTATGATGCGGCTCAGGTCGGCGAAATTCCCGCCGAGGCCGTGCTCGCGTCTCTTGGGTGCGGCAATCCCACGGCGCTCGCCAAACTCGTTCCCGGCGAAGTCGTGCTCGATCTAGGCTCTGGCGGCGGCATCGATGTGCTGCTCTCCGCCAGGCGGGTCGGCCCAACAGGAAAAGCCTACGGGCTGGACATGACCGACGAGATGCTCGCACTGGCCAACGAAAATAAAAAGAAATCGGGTATCAGCAACGTGGAATTTCTGAAGGGTGAAATCGAGAGTATTCCGCTGCCGGATAATTCCGTGGACGTCATCATTTCGAATTGTGTGATCAATCTCTCCGCCGACAAGAACAAAGTGCTGCGTGAGACCTTCCGTGTCCTTAAGCCCGGCGGACGATTCGCGGTTTCCGACGTTGTCACGCGCGGTGAAATCCTGCCAGAAATTCGCAAGAGCGTGTTGCTCTGGGTGGGCTGCATTGCCGGAGCGCTTGATGAAAATGAATATCGCAGC
Source organism: Candidatus Acidiferrales bacterium (assembly GCA_963782755.1). GTDB lineage: Bacteria > Acidobacteriota > Terriglobia > Acidiferrales > UBA7541 > Acidiferrum. The sequence goes on along the minus strand of CAWAKR010000014.1, from coordinate 109,563 downwards.
AAATTGACTGACGCTGGATTTGAGCAGGTGGAGGTTGAGCCAACGCGCATCTACCGAGTGGAAGATGCCCGTGATTTTCTCTCCGGGCAAGGGTTCGACGTGGAAGTTATGGCTCCGCAAGTTGACGGCAAATTCATGAGCGCCTTCGTCCGTGCTGTGAAACCGCTCACCGTCGCAACCAAGTCCTGCTGCGGTCCAACCTGCTGCAGTTGATGAGAACGCAAGCCGACTGCGATGACTCGCCACTACAACGTCCTGTTTCTCTGCACCGGCAATTCTGCCCGTTCCATTCTGGCGGAGGCCATCCTGAACAGAAAGGGCTTTCCCACCTTCTCTGCATCTAGTGCGGGAAGCCATCCCAAAGGAACAGTCCATCCGGCTGCGCTGCGTCTTCTGGAAGCCGCTAATTTTCCAACTTCCTCCTTCCGCAGCAAGCCTTGGGATGAATTTGCCCGGCCCGATTCTCCCAAGCTGGATTTTGTCTTCACCGTTTGCGACAACGCTGCCGGTGAAATCTGCCCCATCTGGCCGGGACAGCCGATGACCGCACATTGGGGCATTCCCGACCCTGCGGCGGTGGAAGGCACGCCAGAAGTTGTCGACAAGGCTTTCCGCGATGCCTACATTCAACTCGATCGACGAATTAGCTTGTTCTTGTCTTTGCCGTTGAACAGCCTGGATAAATTGGCGATAAAAAAAGAAATCGACAACATCGGCCACCAATAGAACGGCCCGTACTTGGCATTCGAGATGCCTTTGAGGCCCTGCGCATGAAGATTACCGCTCGTCTCAGCTTCCTTGATCGCTACCTCACCGCATGGATTTTTGCCGCCATGCTTCTGGGCATTGTTCTGGGATGGCTCGTGCCGGGAGTCGTGCCGTTTCTCGGCCGATTCAGCGTTGGTACCACATCGATTCCTATCGCCGTGGGCTTGATCGTGATGATGTACCCGCCGTTCACCAAAGTTCGCTACGAAGAATTGCATGAAGTGTTTCGCAATAGACGCGTGCTCGGCCTCTCGCTCATTCAGAACTGGGTGGTCGGCCCCATTCTCATGTTTATTTTGGCGGTTGCCTTCCTCCGTAATTATCCGGAATACATGGCCGGGCTGATACTGATTGGACTCGCTCGGTGCATCGCTATGGTGATCGTCTGGAACGAACTGGCGAAGGGGAACACCCAGTACGCAGCGGGTCTTGTAGCTTTCAATTCCATCTTTCAAGTTCTTTTCTATTCGCTCTATGCCTGGGTTTTTATCACCGTGCTTCCCGCGTGCCTGGGCCTGCACGGCGCCATCGTGCATATTTCCATCGCCCAGATCGCCCAAAGCGTATTCATTTATCTGGGCATTCCGTTTCTCGCGGGATTCCTGACTCGCACCGCGCTGGTCCGCGCCAAGGGCCTCTCGTGGTATGAAAAGAATTTCATCCCGCGCGTAAGTCCAGTCACGCTGTTGGCTCTGCTGTTCACCATTGTGATCATGTTCTCGTTGAAGGGCGAGTACATCGTCCGCCTGCCTCTCGATGTCCTCCGAATTGCGGTCCCACTGTTGATCTATTTTGTGGTTATGTTTCTGGTTTCGTTTTATATGGGGAAAAAACTGGGGGCAGACTACTCCAAGACCGCCACGCTGGCGTTCACCGCAGCTTCAAATAATTTCGAACTCGCCATCGCCGTAGCGATCTCGGTATTCGGTATCAATTCCGGGGCTGCCTTTGCGGCGGTCATTGGCCCATTGGTTGAAGTGCCGGTAATGATCGCTCTCGTCAACGTGGCTCTCTATTTTCAGCGCACCGCGTTTCCAGCCGCGCCCAATCATCCGATGGAACGCTCTCTGTGACGACCTCTACCAGGCCCACTTCTAATTTCTCGCGGGAGGGCGCTGGCTTTTGTGCCAGACTCCCTTCATGCACCGTTTTCAATACAATTCAATGTGCAGAATGTCCACGACTACGTTCGTGTGTACATTCAATAGAACCACGTGCCCGCCGACTAACATATTCCGGCAATCGGGCGGCGGTGGTGGCAATCGGCGGTCCAGGTCTTCCGGGCAACGATAGAGTTTCTTCTGCAATCCTGGTGGAAGCGTACCGTTGCGGACCAGTTGTTTCTCAAGTCCGGGAGGGAGATGGTCCTTCTTCGCCAGTCCCGGCGGAAGATTGGTGTAGTGGTCCCCATACCAAACGTGCACGGAATCACGATATTTTTGATGGTAGTAAATGTATTCGTCACCATCGTTATCGTCTCCGTGCTTATTTTTGTCGTGGCCTTTTCCATGCCCGTTTCCTTGCCCGTGGCCGTTGCCATGATCTTGTGCCGGCACGGCGGCGCTACCTAGAAAAAACACACCTGCGGCAAGTAAGATGGCGGCTCTAACTTGTTTCATTTTTTCTCTCCCGTAGATGGCTGATAGCTCCAGCGTACTCTGTAGACCTCATGAGCATCCATACAGGGGTATCCCGATTGTCCGTTCAGCAAACTGGCTTTTCGTACAGGTATGGAGCAGTTTGTGGGGTTTAGTGCCGCGGCTGTTACGGTTTTATCTCGACAGGTGTACCTACTTCCACCAGCGTCCAGATCTCGTCGATCTCTTCATTCGTCACCGCAATGCACCCGTCGGTCCAATCGTGCAGCCGATGTGCGCTGCCGACAAACCCAAATTTCGCACCGAGTCCGTGGATCTCCACATCGCCGCCGGGACTGACTCCCAATTTTCGGGCGCGCTCTCTATCCGCCGCATCTGGGTAGGAGAGATGCAACGCGCGATGGTAGGTGCTGTTGGGATTCTTCCGATCCACCGTGTACAGCCCTTCCGGTGTCTTGTGGTCGCCCTGCCGTTCTTTTGCACCCACGGGCGCTCCGCCTAGCGCGACCTTGTAGGTTTTCAGAATTTCGCTGCCGCTCATCAGCGACAAAGTGCGCTTTGATTTCTCGATAACTATCTTGTCGGCGTGTTTTGCCGTGGCAGAGTTCGAGAACCCACTAAAAACAAGGGCACCCAAACATAGTGTCACTCTCAGCCAAATGGGGCGATTCGGCTTGCTGGCATGGAAGGGCATTGCTCTACGAACTGCCGATCAACCAGCCTGTCAGGAAAACCAGTACGCCTCCAACCACCACCTGGAACGCGGCCTGTAAAAACGGCGTGTCCATGTACCGGTGACGAATATAACTGATCGCGGCCAGTTCGATGGCAACCACCAGAATGGCCACGCCCATCGCCACTTGAAAGTGCGGAATCAGGAACGGCAGTGTGTGTCCCAGGCCGCCTGCGGTTGTCATCAGGCCCGTCACCGTGCCGCGTATCCACGGAGAGCCGCGCCCCGTCAACGACCCATCGTCAGAAAGCGATTCGGCAAAGCCCATCGAGATGCCAGCGCCAATGCTGGCGGCCATGCCCACCAAAAATGCTTCCCAACTTTTGTGCGTGGCAAATGCCGCGGCGAACAATGGCGCAAGTGTAGAAACCGAGCCGTCCATCAATCCCGCCAAGCCTGGCTGCACGTATTGCAGCATGAATAGCCGGTCGCGCGAATGCTTCTCAAGGTCTTTAGCCTGCTCGGTCAGATGCTTTTCTTCGTAAGCGCCAGCGGCTTGCGTGTGCTTGCGCTCTTCGTCCGCGAGCGTATTCAGCAGTTCCCGTGTCGCCACATCCGAAGCTTTACTTGCCGCACGCGAGTAAAACCGGCTGGCTTCCATCTCCATGATTTCAGCCTGCCGCCGCGCGACCTTCACACCCAATGGGCGCATCATCCATACCGGCCGGCGCTTCAGGAATCCGCGTACATCTTCGCGGCGAATAGGGGGAATCTGCTCGCCGAAACGCTGGCGAAACAGGGCCAGCAGGCGATCGCGGTGACCAGCCTCCTCCACTCGCATCTCCTCGAACATCTCTCCCGTAGCGGGATACGACTCGCGCAGGGCATCGGCAAATTCGCCGTAAATGCGGCCGTCTTCTTCCTCGTTCGCGATAGCGATTGCCAGAATCTCGCGTTCCGTCAAATCCTTGAATTTCTTCAGCATATGTACCTTTGCACCCGCAAACTTAGGGTAGAGAATCGCATACAACCCCTTGCCAAGTCATCTCTTCCTGCGAATTCTCGCTCGAGGATTCCCCGGTTTTCCTCAACCCTGCTAAAGGCCGTTCTTTGCCTCACTGGTACTTCCGTACTACTATCTCTGGGAGGGGTCCTACTTTTTGACGAGTACGGTCTCCCTATAGGTTTAATCTGCCAAGGCCCGTATTCTCTACCTGTCAGCAACAAGTTTCTCTGGAAGAGGGGCCCCGTATGGCGTCGCCGTTAGAAGTAATGTTGAAGCACCCAGGAATGGTAGGAATGGCTGCCACAAAGTCACAAACCGAACGTCGCTCCAGTCGCCGCTGCAAGATTACCCAACTGATGCGCATTCGTCCGTCCGACCCGGAAAAGGACCATTTTGACGATATTCGGGGATCGCTGAGCGTTTCCCGCACGGGCGTTTTCTTTCAATCCAGCGAGTCTTGCTATGAAGTAGGTATGCGTCTTTTTGTTACCATGCCCTACACCAAGGAAGCCGCCAGCATGCAGCGGGAATTTCTGGCGGAGGTCGTGCGCCGGGATCCTCTGCCGAACGGGCTTTTTGGCATCGGTTTCAAGATCCTGATGGAAGTTGGTTTTCAGACCAGCTATTCGTTCGGCAATTATTCTCAGCGTAAGTAGACCTCTGTCGGCGAGAATTTCCGCCGAAATCCGGACCTGTAAACAACAAGGGCGGGTGGCTTTTAGGCCATCCGCCCTTGCTGCGTTTGGGGGTTAGGGAAAATCGGTTCGAACTAGTCCTTGCCGAACGCCACCATTGTCTTATGGCGCAGCAATCCAAAATGCCGGTTCAGCGGGTGTTTCCGTTCGAGAAAAGTGAAAACCGGCGGACGGCGAGGTGTCAGCTTTGCCATCGCGATGTTTAACCGGATATCGCGCCGCGCAAACTTCATCCCGGAAAACAGAGCTTCGCGCGCATCTTCTTTGCGCCCCGCTGCGATATAAACTTCCGCAAGATTCAAGTAAAGTTGCGCTTGATTGCGCTTCATGCGCACGGCGGTATCGCACATGCGTTCCGCTTCGGCCCACTTCTGTTCCGTGCGCGCCAGGGCCACACCCAAGTAAGACATATAGTAAGGGTTGTTCTTTTCCAGTTCCGCGGCGCGCTGAATGTGTTGCAGAGCGCGCGAAGCTGCATTGTCTCTCAGGTAATTGAGTCCCGTCTTGAATTCGCGGAAAGCTTCGGTATCCATCATGTTGCCACCTCTGGTTTACGCAGGATTTTTCGAGGACCACACCGGGAAGCCTGTCACTTCAAGTCCGCGAACGCCCCTTTGTGTCTTTGCTGCACGCTCGCGGGTTGTCTCGAGAAAACATAAAGGTACTTGGCCTGCCGTCTGGCGTCCGAGCGAGAGCGAAGATACTGTGGCAGTTAACATTCACCGGTCTTGCCTACGCTACGGAGTTCTGTGGAAGGAATCTACTGACCAGTGGGACAGTCGTGGGGCAAGGACTACGAGTTCTAAGGAGAGACGAGAGCAGGTATCGCGAAGCCGCCGGATCACGTCCGCATCAATGACGCAGCCTGAACGAAGAAACTAACGGGCCGGCTTTACGTGCTTGAAGTTGTGCCGCCAGTATTTCCAATCGTCCAGCGTGGCTTTCAGCATGGCTTTCGCGGCCTTGTGGAGCCAGCGATTCTTCCGGCGACCCAGATCGCGCCTCACCGCGGGGATAGCTCTTTCACTTCCCAGGTGGATGTTGGCGGTCTCCCAGCCCATGCAGTAAAGGAGCCGTTCTTCGTCGCGCTCTTCGGGTAAGGTGCAGATCTCGATGTGGCTGCAATCCGGAGCCAACCGGCGGACCAGCCAATGGCGCGCAAAATGAACATGAGGATCACGGATGCGAATCGCCGTCTCTACCAATTTCCGCGAAAGGATCTCCGCTGTCTTCAGTTTCCGCGACCATATCCATGCCGAAGGAGTGAGTTGCTTGGCTTCGCGTACCACGTGTGCGCCGTGCCAAGTCGCCAGCGCCATCACCCTCGGGTGGCCCAAACTACCCAGTCCTGCGATGCGCGTCTTTAGCTCATAATTTTTGGCACGGAACGGCATTGAATTGTGAACAAGCTTTAGGACATCGTTGGGCAATTTGCCTTTGTAACGCGGGCAAGCCTGAATTTTCTCCCAGAAATGGACCGGATCACGCAGTTTGTTTAGCGCCAGTATGCGTAGCCAGCGGTGATGTTCGGCCAGTACGAAAGGGTTTCCGCCCTTGGCAAGTGAATCCCTGTAGCCATCTTCAAAGGCCTGACTGGCTTTCTTCCGGGTCAGGGAAATATGCTCTTCATCAATCGCCACGTAGCAACTGGCCAGCAATCTGACAAGATCGGCGGTGTATGCCGCAGGCCAGGCTTCATCGAAATCGTTGACGCCCCAGATCAGGCGTCCTTCCAGATCGCGCCACGTCCCAAAATTGTCGATGTGTAAATCGCCAACGGCCAGGACTTGCGGGGCTCGGGCAAGCTCCGGACAGATCAGCGGCCACCATTGTGCCCAACGGTAAAACGTCGCGCGAAAAAAGGGAAATGCCGCCTCGGCCATTCCCAGATGCTTCCGTTCGACGTCTGATTGAATCAGATTGACGTGGCGTCCGGCCCACTTTTCAAACTCGGCGGTGGCCGTGACGATGTCGGGAAGTTTCGTCTTCTGTGTCTTCAAGACTCTCGACCGCCTGACAATTTCCCAGATTACAGCGTCAGCCGCTGACTAAACCCTGGCGTGGACTGCCGCGCCGCGCATCCGCGATTCGTAAATGGGGAAACGTGCCGCAAGTTCTGCCACTTCCTTGCGCACTTTTTGTTCGATGGCGGCATCTCCGACATGCAGCAGAATCTCCGCAACCCACTTTGCGATTGCTTCCATCTCCGGTTCCTCCATTCCGCGTGTCGTGATGGAGGGACTGCCCAGCCGAATTCCGCCCGCTTTCATCGGCGGAAGTGGATCGAACGGAATGGCGTTCTTGTTGACGGTGATGCCGGCCCGGTCGAGGGCTTTCTCGGCCTCGCTGCCAGTGATGCCGCGTGAATGGACTTCCATAAGAAAGACGTGATTGTCCGTGCCGCCCGCGACGATGGGAAAGCCTTGCTTGGCGATGGCATTTGCCAGGGCTTTCGCGTTTGCGGCGACCTGCTGCTGATATTCCTTGAACGATGGTTCCATGGCTTCTTTGAAGCAGACCGCTTTCGCTGCGATGGTGTGAACCAGTGGTCCGCCCTGCGTTCCAGGGAAAGTCAACTTGTCCAGTTCCTTCGCGAAGGACTGCTTGCACAACACCATGCCCGCCGCGCGGACCGCGCAGCGTTTTATGCGTGGTTGTTGAAACGATATCGGCATGCGGAACCGGGCTGGGGTGCACTCCCGCGGCAACCAGTCCCGCGATGTGTGCCATGTCCACAAAGAACAGAGCATCTACTGCCTTTGCCACTTTCGCTATCCGTTCAAAATCGATGATCCGTGAATACGCACTGGCGCCCGCCACGATCATCTTCGGCTTGTGTTCGTGCGCCAGCTTCTCGATCTCTTCGTAATCGATGCGCTGGTCTTCCTGGCGCACGTGGTATTCCACGAATTTGTACATGCGTCCGGAGAAGTTCAGCGGGTGCCCATGAGTAAGATGCCCGCCGTGCGCCAGTGCCATGCCCAGCACCGTGTCGCCCGGCTTCAACACAGACATATAGACAGCCACGTTCGCGGACGTGCCCGAGTGAGCCTGTACGTTGGCATGCTCTGCGCCAAAGAGTTGCTTCGCGCGATCGATCGCCAGTTGCTCAACTTTGTCGGCATATTCACAGCCGCCGTAGTAGCGTTTGCCGGGATAGCCCTCGGCGTATTTGTTCGTAAAGATGGAGCCCATGGCTTCGAGCACCGCTTCGGAAACAAGATTTTCGGAGGGAATAAGCTCCAGGCCGGTGGCCTGCCGCTGCGCTTCATCTCGCAACAGTTCGGCGATCTCCGGGTCGACGGAATTAAGCGGGCGCTGCATCCTGGCATTCGCTTCAGTGGTCATTCGATTCTCCTCAAAAGTGCTCGCGTGCGGTGCGCTCGCGAAATATTTCAGGTAAACGCGGCATCAGTTCTTCAGCCGCTCTTCCTTCTCGATCATGGTGATCTTCTCGACGCGTCTGGCGTGACGTCCGCCTAGAAACGCCGTTGTCAAAAAAGTCTGCACCATTTCGATGGCTTGCGTGCCGTTCACCACCCGGCCGCCCAAGGCGAGCACGTTGGCGTCATTATGCTCGCGCGCAAGCCGCGCCGTGTTCAGATCGTGGGCCACGGCGGCGCGAATCCCCGGCACCTTGTTAGCCGCGATGGAAATCCCAATTCCCGTGCCGCAGACGGCGATGCCGTAAGCATCCTGATGAGCCGCCACTTTGTCGCCGACTGCCTTTCCGTAATCCGGATAATCGACCGATTCTTCAGACCAGGTCCCCACGTCATCGACGGGATAGCCCGCGTTTTCCAGAAATTGCCGGATGGTCTCTTTGATGGGGAAACCGGCGTGGTCGGAGCCCAGGGCAATGCGTGGTTTGGTGGAAAGTTCCGGCATACGCGCCTCGCCCAGCGATTCTATCGGACTGCGTGAGTGGCCGCAATGCAGCCAACCCTGCCTGTGGGAAAGGCGCGTGATTCGACATACGATTAGTCGCGCGTTGCTTGCACCATGAGCCTAGAGTAGACTCCCAAGAAAGTGTCAGGGCAGCCTTCGATCATCGGTCGAACTATTTCTCACTACACCGTCCTTGAGAAACTCGGCGGCGGTGGCATGGGTGTAGTTTACAAGGCCGAGGACACACGGCTCGGCCGCAACGTCGCTCTCAAATTTCTTTCTGAACATATTTCCCACGACGCGTCTTCCATTGAGCGATTCCGCCGCGAAGCACGCGCCGCATCTTCGCTGAATCATCCGAACATCTGCACCATTTACGATATTGAGGAATTTGAGGGCTGCCCGTTTATCGCCATGGAACTGCTCGAAGGGCAGACGCTGAAGCATCGCATCTCCAAAAAGTCGATTGCAATCCCCGAACTCCTAGACCTCGGCATTCAGATTACCGACGGCCTTGGTGCCGCTCACGCCAAGGGCATCATCCACCGCGACATTAAGCCTGCCAACATTTTTCTCGTTGAAAATGGGCCGGCCAAAATCCTCGACTTTGGCCTTGCGAAACTCGTGGAATTCCGCAAGCCTTCCGCGGACTCCACCAGCGAATCCTTTGAGAGGACTCACTCACATTTTCTGGATGACGAAATCCAAACCAGCACCGGAACGTCCATGGGAACAGTCGCGTATATGTCTCCGGAACAGGCCCGCGGCGAAGAGTTGGACGCGCGCACTGACCTCTTTTCCCTTGGTGTCGTCCTCTATGAAATGGCTACCGGCTCGGCGCCTTTCGAGGGTTCGACGGTCGCTCTGGTTTTCAATGGGATCCTGAATGCCACACCTGCTCTTGCCACCAAGCTGAATCCGCGCGTGCCGCCTGGCCCTCGAAAATATTCTGGCCAAGTCTCTCGAGAAAGATCCCAATCTCCGCTATCAGACCGCTGCGGAGCTTCGTGCCGACCTGAAGCGTTTGAAGCGTGACCTCGATACGAGTCGCTCAGGAACGGTTGCTGCGGCAACGCATGGCGCGGAGTCCTTTCGCGAAAGCAAAACATCAGTGCCCTGGCTCGGCAAAGCCATTGGGTCTGCCGCCGTGCTCGTTGTCTTTGCCGCGGTACTCGGATATTTTCTGACGCGTCCTGTGGTTCCGCCACGTATCACTCGCACCACGCAATTGACCAATACCAATCGGCCGAAATCCGACATCGTCACGGACGGCTCGCGTCTTTATTTCATCGAAGGGCAGTCGGCGCTATCGCAAACTTCCGTTACCGGTGGGGAAACATTTCCGATTCCAACCTCGCTCGAAGATACCGGCTTTGCCAATGTGTTCGATATTTCAGCAGATGGATCCTCGCTTTTGATGAACACCGCGCTCGGTACATCGCTTGATGGGCCGCTGTGGAGCGTACCCGTGCTTGGGGGATCACCTCGACGCCTGGGCAATCTCGACGGACACGCTGGAACGTGGTCGCCCGATGGCAGAAAGATCGCCTTCAGCAAGGGCAATGAGATTTTCGTGGCAAAAGCGGATGGCAGCGACCCGCGCAAACTGCTGACGACGGCGGGAACATCCGGCGATCTGCGCTGGTCGCCCGACGGTTTGATTTTGCGGTTCACCCTGAACGACCCCACCACAAACAATCGCTCCATCTGGCAAGCCACTGTCGAAGGCCGCGACCTTCATCCTCTCCTCGCCGGTTGGAATTCCACTCCGAACGAATGTTGTGGCAGGTGGACTCGCGACGGCCGATTTTTCGTTTTTCAAGCGCTGCGCGACACCACGGTTGACTTGTGGGCCCTGCGCGAGGGGGGTGGGATTTTTCGCAGTTCCGCCAACGTGCCAATTCAATTGACCACTGGCCCGATGAATGTCGGCGACCCGGTTCCTAGCCGCGACGGCAAAAAGATTTTTGTTCGTGGATGGCGGCAGCGAGGAGAACTCGTCCGCTACGACGCCAAGACCGGGCAGCTTATGCCGTACCTTTCGGGAATTTCCGCCATGGGCGTCGACTTTTCTCGCGACGGAAAGTGGATGGCATACAACGACGGTTCCGATGGCACCATGTGGCGCAGTAGTGTCGACGGCTCCCAGAAACTTCAGCTCGTATTTCCGCCGATGCAGGCCTACTTGCCTCGCTGGTCGCCCGACGGCAAGCAAATCGCTTTTTTCGGTCACCCCCCAGGTGAACCTTGGCAGCTCTATCTGGTTCGCGCTGAGGGCGGCACACCGGAGCTTGTCTACAAGGGCGAAACAAATTTGGCGGATCCTACGTGGTCGCCCGATGGTAAATATCTTGCTTTCGGACAGAACTCGCTGAACAACCAGGGTTCCGCGGTCTATGTTCTCGACCTGAAAACACGAAAAGCTTCCAAGCTGCCCGGTTCCGACGGGCTGTTTTCTCCGCGCTGGTCCCCCGATGGCCGGTACATAGCCGCCATGACGCTCGATTCTCTGAAGCTTAAACTGTTTGCATTGTCCACGCAGCAATGGACCGATCTTGCGAGCATCTTCGTGGCCTATCCTTGCTGGTCGCGCGACAGCCAGTACATCTATTTCGATGGGATTCTCGACAACCAGGAAGGCTACTATCGCGCCCAGGTTTCAAATGGCAAACTCGAGCGCATCTTCAGCATGAAAGGTTTTCAAGCCGCTGGCGGTGCATTCGGAAACTGGTCCGGCATCGGCCCGGACGACACTCCACTGCTCGCCCGCGACGCCAGCATTCAGGAACTCTACGGTCTTGACTGGGATACGCCGTAGGCCCGGCCGCCCGCTCAACCGCTTCCCCTTCCCCCTTAACTCTGGCTTATACTTTAAGAGCTGTTCCCGATACAGCAAATTCAACCGATAGAGGTACATCATGGCAAATGTTTATGCCGACAATTCGTTGAGTATTGGAAGAACTCCCCTCGTTAAATTGAATCGCGTGACCGATGGCGCCAAAGCCACCGTGTTAGCCAAAATTGAGGGTAGAAATCCAGCGTACTCGGTGAAGTGTCGCATCGGGGCGGCAATGATCTGGGACGCGGAAAAACGCGGAGTCCTGAAGCCGGGCATTGAGATTGTCGAGCCAACCAGTGGCAACACCGGAATCGCACTGGCGTTCGTGGCAGCAGCCCGCGGCTACAAAATTACACTGACCATGCCAGAGACGATGTCGCTGGAACGCCGTCGCGTGCTTGCAGCCTTCGGCGCAAACGTTGTCCTGACACCCGGACCAGAAGGCATGAAGGGCGCCATCAACAAAGCCACGGAAATCTACAACTCCGATCAGGCGCACTATTTTCTGCCGCAGCAATTTGAAAATCCAGCGAACCCCGCCATTCACGAAAAGACCACCGGCCCGGAAATCTGGGACGACACCGACGGCGCCATCGACGTGTTTGTCAGCGGCGTGGGCACCGGCGGAACTCTGACCGGTGTGAGCCGCTACATCAAGGGTACAAAAGGGAAGAAGATCGTTACCGTGGCGGTTGAGCCGACGGCAAGTCCAGTGATCACCCAGACCAGAGCCGGTGAACCGTTGAAGCCTGCGCCACACAAAATCCAGGGAATCGGTGGAGGGTTCGTACCGAAGAACTTGGATTTGAGTCTTGTGGATCGCGTGGAACTAGTGACCAACGAGGAGTCCGTCGAATTCGCGCGGCGATTGGCGCGCGAGGAGGGAATTCTCGCCGGCATTTCCTGCGGCGCCGCGGCGGCGGTGGCCGTCCGTTTGGCAAAATTGCCTGAGTTTGCCGGAAAGACCATCGTCACCGTTCTGCCAGACTCCGGTGAACGCTACTTGTCCACAATCCTGTTCGAGGGCATCGGCCAGTAACTACCAGTGATCGACGTTCGGATCAGAGTGGCGGCCTACAATGGCCTCCACTCCTTTCCCGTTCGTTTTTCTTGGCAGGCAAATTCCACATGACCACACCGAACAATGATTTGTTATCGCTGGCACGGGAATTTCGCCTGGCGCTGGAAGCTCGGCTGGGCGAAGCCACCACTTTGGGCTACCGGTTGCCCTCCAAGGATGAAGTGGCCTCTTTTTGCCGATCCTACCTCGACGCATTGTTTCCCTTGTATTACGCCAAAGAAGAAGTAAAGAACGCCGATGCACTCGGGTTCCTTGCGCAAATCGATTCGCACTTGGCCGAACAGATTGTGTACGCCATGCGTTTTGACTACAACTGCTGCGGCAAAGATGTCCCGGCGAATCTCACGGAAACCGCCACTCACTTGATTCAATCCTTACGCGAGAATTTGCCGAAACTCGCGCATCTGCTTGCCACGGATCTGAAAGCAGCGATCAAGAATGATCCAGCGGCCAGTGGCTATGAAGAAGTTTTGCTGAGCTATCCGGGCGTCGAAGCCATAACGGTACAGCGCTTGGCGCACGAACTCTACCTGCTGGAGATTCCCTATCTGCCGCGAATGATGACGGAAATTGCGCATAGCCGCACGGGAATCGATATTCATCCAGGCGCCACCATCGACGAATCGTTTTTCATCGATCACGGAACAGGCGTGGTTGTAGGAGAAACGGCCACCATCGGAAAAAATGTCACTCTGTATCACGGTGTGACGCTCGGCGCGTTCAATCCCACCAGCCGCCGCGATTCCGAAGGCGATTTGGTGCGCGGGCATTCTAACAAGCGGCACCCGGACATCGAAGAAGGCGTCACGATCTATCCAGGCGCAACCATATTGGGCGGCGACACACGTATCGGCCACCACAGCATCATCGGCGGCAACGTTTGGCTGACGCATTCCGTCGCGCCCTACAGTCGCGTAACGATGAAGGACCCTGAGCTGCTCATTCGCAGCAATTCCAAACGCTCCGACGAAGAATGGTTCCTGGGAAGCGCGATTTAGTTCACTACCGTTACTGTAAGTCGATCGCGTTGACAGTGTGCGAGCGCGTCCGTTACGCTGAAAAGCTTGCAGATTTGTGTGCAAATGAACAGGGAGACGCATGGCTGAAGAGAAGTTACCTACACGCGCAGCAGATTTTTCCGAGTGGTACAACCAACTGGTCCTGAAGGCGCAACTGGCCGATTACGCGCCGGTACGCGGCTGCATGGTGGTTCGCCCCTACGGCTGGGCGCTCTGGGAAAACATTCAACAACAATTGGACAAGCGGTTTAAGGCCACGGGTCATCAAAATGTGGCGTTCCCTCTGCTAATCCCCAAAAGCTTCATCGAAAAAGAACAGCACCACGTGGAGGGCTTCTCCCCCGAACTGGCCGTCGTCACCATCGGTGGCGGCGAAGAATTGGCAGAACCACTCATCGTTCGGCCTACCTCGGAAACCATCATTGGTCACATGTGGGCCAAGTGGATTCAGTCTTACCGCGATCTGCCCGTTCTGATGAACCAGTGGAACAGTGTGGTTCGCTGGGAACTTCGCACAAAACTCTTCCTGCGCACGCTGGAATTTTACTGGCAAGAAGGCCACACGGCCCACGCCACGCGCGAAGAAGCCGTGGCGGAAACCAAACAAATGCTCGACGTGTACACCGATTTTGCGGTGAACGAAGCTGCTATCCCGGTAATCCCCGGCGCGAAGTCCGACGCCGAGAAATTTGCCGGCGCCGACGTTACCTACTCAATTGAAGCCATGATGGGCGATGGCAAAGCGCTTCAGTCTGGCACCTCGCACTTCCTGGGGCAGAATTTCGCGCAGGCCTTTGCAGTGAAATACCTCGACCAGAACGGCCAGTTGCAGCATTGCTGGACGACATCATGGGGACTCTCCACGCGCTTCATCGGCGCCATCATCATGGTGCATGGCGATGACCAGGGGTTGGTAATGCCTCCGCGCCTGGCGCCCACCCAGGTCGTCATCGTTCCTATTTTCAAGACAGATGAGGAAAAAGCCTCTGTCCTGCCCGTTGCACGCGAACTTAAGGCCCAATTGGTGAAAGCCAATCTCCGCGTGACTCTCGACGAGCGCGAAGGCTTCAGTCCCGGCTACAAGTTCAATGACTGGGAGATGCGCGGAGTGCCTGTCCGCGTGGAACTCGGCCCAAAGGATGTGGCCAAGCAAGCCGCCATGCTGGCGCGCCGAGATAAACCCGGCCGGGAAGGGAAGTTCAGCGCGTCGGTTGCCGACCTCCCTGCCACCATCGAGAAGCTTCTCGTGGAAATTCATCAGTCGATGTTTGACAAGGCTTTGGCGTTCCGCCGGGCGAACACACACGAGACCGCAGCCTATGAAGACTTTAAGAAAGCCGTGGAAACCGGGTTCGCTTTTGCCCACTGGTGCGGGAGCGGCGAGTGCGAAGAAAAAATCAAGGAAGAGACCCGCGCGACCATGCGCTGCATTCCTCTCGACCAAGCCGACGTTTTGGGCCATGGTGGGGGAAGTGGCACCGGCACTTGCATCCACTGCGGCAAGCCCGCCAAGGAACGCGCAATTTTCGCCCGGGCTTACTAAGTCCCTGCGGGCGTTGTGGGTGTCCCTAAATCTGCTCCACGGCCGCGCCTGGGGCACGCCGCTGCTAAGCCGTATCGCCAAGCCTACAACTCAGGCGGACGTTACGAGTGCGGAACATGCTTCTCTCCCATTTCTCGACACGACTGCGCCTCAGTGCTAGCTTGGAAATATCGATATCTTGAAATTGCCGCGCCCCATTAGCCCGCGCGGAGTTGGAGAATTTCTTTGAATTTCGTGCTGAATCCTGGAAACCGTTCCGAGCGCGGCGAAGGCAAACTCAAGGCCATCGTCTACACCCTGATTCTCATCATAGGCGTTTATGTCGCCATCAAGCTTGTGCCGGTTTACGTCGCTGAATACCAGCTGAAAGACAAGATGACCGAGCAGGCGCGCTTTGCCGTCGTTAACCGTTACACGGAAGAGCAGATTCGGGACATCATATTCAAAGTCGTTCAAGACCTGGACATCCCTGCAAAACGCGAGGACATCAAAGTAGCGAATACCGGAAGAGGCTTGACGATCAGCCTTTCCTACACTGTTCCCGTGGATCTCATGGTCTATAAAACGGATTTGACGTTTTCGCCGTCCAGCGAAGGCATCGACTTGATGAAATAGCGCGTTCTCCCGATTTGGCCCCCGTTCACCGGAGGCAATCTGTTTTCCACGACTTCCCACCAGCCGGTCATTGGGTCACAATAAGAGTGAGTAGCGAACTGGGGGCAACTCTTTGCGCTTTCGACTGAAAAAAGGCTTCTGGACCTCAAGCATCGGTCTGGGACTCTTGATCTTGGTGGCCGCGTCTTTCCTGCTCGTGGCCAGCGTCTTCACGTATTACTACGTGAAGTATTCCCACATCATTGACGCGCGCCTCTCCGGCCACGTACTGCAGAACACCACGCAGATTTTTTCGGCTCCGGAGCGTATCTCCGTGGGCCAAGCCTGGGGCGTGCCGGAGATGGCCACGTACCTCCAGAAGGTTGGTTACCGTCCCTCTGCCGATGAAAATTCTCTGGGGCAGTACAGTGTCGAAGGTTCCACTATCGATATTCGTCCGCAGAAACTTTCCTATTTTGGCGAGACCAATTCGCTGGCGGTCCAATTCAACGGCTCGGTGATTCGCTCTATCAGGCCGTTGGCCGGGGGGACAGAATTAGGCACTGCCGAGATCGAGCCGGAACTGATCACCAATCTGTTCGACAGCGCCCGCGAAAAACGCCGTCCTGTGCGCTACGAAGATCTGCCCCCCACGCTCGTTCACGCCATCCTTTCCGCGGAGGATAAGCGTTTCTTCGAGCATCCAGGTTTTGATTTCATCCGCATTTTTGGCGCGGCCTGGGCCGACGTGCGGCACAGTCAGCACCTTCAGGGCGCCAGCACCATCACCATGCAAGTGGCGCGGACTTTCTTTTTGTCCACCGACCGCACGTGGCGAAGAAAGTTTGCGGAAGCGATGCTCTCCTTTGAATTAGAGCAGCGTTTTAACAAGCAGCAGATTTTTGAGATGTACGCCAACGAAGTGTACCTGGGCAATCGCGGCAGTTTTGGAATACGCGGATTTGCGGAAGCCAGCAACGCATATTTTGGCAAGGACTTGCGACAGCTCAGCCTGCAGGAATGCGCTTTTCTGGCGGGTCTGATCCGCGCGCCAAATTACTACTCCGTTTCTGACCGTCACCCGGAACGCGCGCCACAAGCTCGCGACCGCGTGCTGACGCAAATGCTCGAGAACAAATACATCACGGAAGCAGATGTGCAAGACGCCAAGCGCGTTCCCCTGAAACTGGCGCGCACTTCCGTAGCGGGCAATGAAGCTCCCTATCTTGTCGACATGGTCAAGGACCACCTGTTGGAGAATTACACGGAGGTGGAATTACTTAGCCAGAACTATCGCGTCTACACCACGCTCGATCCGCAGCTGCAGCGGGCTGCTGCCGCCGCCGTCGAAAGCGGCATGAAGAATGTCGATGCGCTGCTGGAAAAAAAGTACGAAAAAATCCGCAAGGCGAAAGGGAAGAAGGCCAATCCAGATGAGCCAATTCCACAAGCGCAGGTTGCTTTGGTCGCCATCGACGCACACACGGGAGAAATCAAGGCTATCATTGGCGGCCGCGATTACGGTCAGAGCCAGTTAAATCACGCACTCTCTCACCGTCAACCCGGCTCCGTGTTCAAGCCCTTCGTCTACGCGGCGGCGTTTAATAATGCCGTGGATGGTGCGCAGCCCGTTGTTACTCCCGCCACCACCGTTGACGACGAGCCAACCGTGTTTGAGTTCGACGGCCAGGAATATACCCCTAACAATTATGGCGAACGATTCATGGGCAGAGTCACTGTGCGCCAGGCGCTTACCAATTCTCTCAACATCGCCACCGTGAAAGTTGCGGAACTAGTTGGTTACGGCCGCGTGGTCCAGATCGCCCGTCAAATGGGTGTACCACCAAACATACGGCCAACCCCCGCCGTAGCGCTTGGTGCGTACGAAATGACCCCGCTGGAAGTGGCTGGGGCCTACACGGGTTTTGCCACGGTAGGCACGCGCGCGGAACCCTTCTTTCTGAAGAACGTCACCAGTGCCGGCGGCAACACGCTGGAAAAGTACACGCCAACCAACAAACTTGTTCTGGACCCTCGAGTCGCTTACCTGGTCGACAGCGTTTTGCAGGACGTGATGAATAAGGGCACGGGAGCAACGGTGCGCGCCAAGGGATTCACTCTACCCGCGGCTGGAAAAACCGGAACCTCGCGTGACGGTTGGTTCGCCGGGTTCACCAGCAATCTTGTTTGTGTTGTGTGGATCGGTTTTGACGACAATCACGACCTGGGTCTTGCTGGCGGCGTTACCGCAGCTCCCATTTGGGCTGATTTCATGATCAAAGCCACGAAACTTCCCGGCTATCGCGACGTCAAGGAATTCGAGAAGCCGGAAGGTGTGGACTCCACCATGATTGATACGGAGACCCTGCAAGTCGCGACGCCAAACTGTCCGAGCACCCGCGAAGAAGTGTACGTTGCGGGCTCTGAACCTCGCCAACTCTGCGAACTCCATGGCGGCCACGGTCCGGCGACGGCGGCCGGCTCTTTCCTCTCCCACATCTTTGGAGGAGGTTCGCCAAAGTCTCCCGCCCCCGGCGATCCAAACGTTGCCACTGCCCCCGCGGGTACTCAACCTGGTGGAAACGCTCAGCTGGAACCCGGTGCCGAAGCGGCCAAGGCCCCGGAAAAGAAAAAGAACGCTTTACAGAAGATTTTTGGTATCTTTGGGGATAAGAAGAAGAAAGAGCCCGAGAAGCCACCTCGGGACAAAGGAGACTCGCCATGACCATCCATCGGTTGGCGATTCCGGCAGCAGGCTTCGTCCTTCTTTCCGTATTCATTCCGACCCGCGCGCAAAATTTTCCTGATAGCCCTCCCACACAATTGGCTAGCAGCGCTGTCAACCCCACGCCTGCGCCCGTGCTGACCGAGGAGGAGACTGCCCGTTTGCTGCTCGTTCGCAAGCAGTATGCAGAAGCGGAAGCAATCTTCCACCGCTTGACCGTAGAGCAGCCCAAGAACGCCGTCTACTGGAACGAATTGGGAATCAGCAGGCACAGTCAATCTCAGTTGGGTCCCGCGCTGAAGTGCTACGAAAAAGCGGCCAAGCTCGATGCCCACTATGCCGATGCCCTCAACAACGCGGGCACGATCTGGTACGAGCGCAAACAGTTTCCCAAAGCCATTCGCGCCTATCGCAAGGCGATCAAGCTTCGTTCCGATTTTGCGCCTTTCTATCTGAATCTTGGCTACGCCTATTTCAATGAAAAGAACTATGACGATTCGATCGCTTCGTTCCGCAAGGCTCTGGAAATCGATCCATCAGCTTTCGACACGACCAAGTCGCGAACGGGAACTGTAATCCAGGATCGTTCGCTTTCCACGGATCGCGGGCGGTTTTATTTCATGCTCGCCAAATCTTTCGCCGAAGCCGGAAATATAGAGCGTTGCGTTATCTATCTGAAAAAGGCGCGCGACGAAGGTTTCAAGGAATTCAACACGGTCAAATCCGATCCCTCCTTTGCCGCGGTCTTAAAAGATCCGGCCGTGCAGGAAGTGTTGGAGCCGAAGCCAACAGTCGAAACAGCTCAGCCCTGAGTCTGGTGCATCTGCGTTAACAGCCGTGCTTGTTCGTTCGGTTGAGCGTTTCCTCTGTTAGAATGCTCTCAGATGAACAAGCGGCCGCTATCGCTCCGCAACTCCCTCTTCCTATCGTTCATTGCTATTTTTATTCTTCGACCTGTTCCCGCTTTTTCGCAACAAGCCGCTTCCTCCGCTCCTGCTGTTGCACACCATCACTCGCAAGATGGCATCTATCTGGTTTTTCCTTTCGAAAATGTGGGAGCGCCGGCGCGGCTCGACTGGATCGGAGAGGGTCTTGAGGAACTTACCATTCAGTGGCTCTCCAATTCTGCGCAGTTGGTCTATTCACATCAAGGGCGACTCAATGAGATGGATCTCTATGGACTGCCACCCAATGCAAAATTAAGCCGCGCCACCATGCTGCACGTGGCGCAGGAACTCGACGCGGATTACATTGTCTTTGGCAATTTCACTTCTGACGGCAAGGATTTGACCGTAAATGCGCGCATCATGCGCGTTGATCCTGTCACGTTGCTCCCCGTGGTCCGCGAAACTGCTCCGCTCGAAACACTCATGGATCTGCAGTCAAAAATTATCTGGAAGCTGCTGACCACGACAGATCACAATTACTACCTCAGTTTTTCGGAGTTTCGGAAACGGCAACAGACATTACGGCTGGATGCCTTTGAACAATATATTCGAGGCTTGCTGGCCAACGAGGACGAAGCCCGCATCCGTTATCTGAAAGAAGCGGCGCGTTTGGAACCGGGGTGGCCAGAGCCGGCTTTCGCACTGGGCGAAGTCTTTTACGCGCGAAGCGATTGTGCTTCCGCTCTACCCTGGTTTGCCCGTGTTCCTGCTAACGACGACCGCAACGTCGAAGCAGTATTCTCCACGGCAGTTTGCCAGTTGCGCATGAATCATCCGGACAAGGCCGAGCAGCTTTTTGCCAGCCTGCAATCTGGACTTCAGCACAACAGTGTTAGCGGCGCGGACCTTCCGGAAATTCTCAACAACCTGGCGCTTGCGCAAGCTCGCCAGGGGAACCTGCAGGTTGCAATGACTTCCCTTGGACGTGCCCGCGACATCGATCCCGATGAAGATGATTACCCTTTTAATTTAGGGTTGCTCTCGCTCAGCCAGAGCGAATGGGCCACCGCATCCACGCATTTTGAGGAAGCGGCTCAGCGCGAACCTGACAACGCGGAAGATGTCGCCTTCCTGATCTATTCGCTCGAGAAAGCTGGAAAAAAGGTTGATGCGGATCAACGCCGGGTTCTGGCAATTGAGGAATTTGGCGAGAAGGGTTTGCCGTCGCTCAAGACTTGACGGGAAACCGGATTCGTTGGTTAAGTTTGAGCGCTTTAAACCAGAACTCGACACCACGTCCTTGCGCCTGGACCTGCAGGACCCGCACACGCAGCATCCTGCAAATGCTTCTGTCGGCTCCCCGGGCAAAGACTCTCCGGCGCAGTACATTCGTCACGGGCGGCAGGAAATGAACGCTGGCAGGTTGGATGCGGCCGAGCAGGATTTTCGCGCTGCGCTTGCCGCTGACCCAAACAACGCTTCCGGCCACCGCGAGCTTGCCGATATCTACCGGCGACGTGGCAAACTCGATGAAGCGGTACAGGAATTGAAATTGTCTCTGGCCGCCAGGGACTCTGCAGCCGTGCGCATCGTCCTCGCTCGAATTTATCTCGAACAGAAGAAGCCGGATCTGGCTCTTGTTGAAGTGGAGAAAGCCGTAAAACTCGCGCCCAATTACGCAGAAGCTAAGGAATTGTTGGATCACCTGGAAAAAAGCAAATCCACGGGAGGTGCCAAATGATCGCTCGTGGCAATAATAGAGTCAGTTTTTTGTTGGCTTGCGCGGTCGCGGGGCTGTTGCCTCTCCTTGCCGCGCTCTGTATCGCCCCGGCTACCGCAGTGGCCGATGAGCACGCCGCGCCGTTGGTGCTGGAGCTGAAAATAGACGGGGAGGTCGAGCCGATTCTCGCAACGTATATCGAGGAAGGCCTCACCGACGCTGCCAATCGCAAGGCGGCGCTGGTGCTGATCACCATGGATACGCCCGGCGGCCTCAGTGACTCCATGAAGGACATCATTCAGCACATCCTGGAATCGCCTGTGCCCGTTGCCGTTTTCATCGCGCCTACTGGCTCGCGCGGCGCATCTGCTGGATTCTTCATTCTCCTTTCCGCCGATGTGGCTGCGATGGCCTCTGGAACCCATACGGGAGCCTCCACGCCGATTTTCATCAACGGCGGATTTTCCATGCCGCTCGATGAGGTGCTGCGCAAGAAAATCAACAACGATGCCATGGCCTTTCTGCGCAGCTTCACCGAAAAACGCGGGCGCAATGCGAAGTTGGCAGAGACCGCCGTAACAGATGCTCGGGCCTTCACCGAGAGGGAAGCGCTCGAAGGAAAGCTGATCGACCTGATCGCGGACAATCGCGAAGACTTGCTCCGGCAACTGAACGGCCGGGAAATCGCGCGCTTTAACGGAAAAACGGAAAAGTTGTCGCTCGCGAATTACACCCGGGCCGAGTTCCAGCTTTCGGGCCGGCAGAAATTCCTCGCGCGCATAGTCGAGCCAGATGCCTTTTTCCTGCTGCTCATCATTGGTGTCCTGGGCCTGTACACGGAATTCACTCACCCGGGGGTGATCGCGCCGGGTGTAGTCGGAGGCATCTGCATGGTGCTGGCACTCTATGCCATGCATCTTTTGCCTGTAAATTTTGCGGGGTTGCTGCTCATTGTCCTGGCCATTGTGCTGTTTGTGCTGGAAGCCAAGTTCACGAGTCATGGAGTCTTGTTGCTCGGTGGAATTGTTTCCATGTTGCTGGGCGCTATGTTTCTGATTCGCTCTCCGCTGACTCCCGGTGGTGTCAGCCTGGGTGTCGCACTGGCCGCAACCCTGCCTTTCGCGTTCCTCACCGTTTTCCTGATGCGCCTGGTATTGAAATCGCGCAAATGGAAAAGCAGCAGCGGCAGAGAAGAGTTGATGGGCGAGCATGGCGTGGTCACGACCGAAGTGCCTGCTGGTGGGGAAGGCATGATTCGCATTCACGGAGAACTGTGGCGCGCTACTTCCGCGGATGCCTTGCCGACGGGTACAACCGTGCGAATCCTGCGCGTTGATGGATTAAAGCTTATTGTCGAAGCACTGCCCGGCAGTGTATCCGGAGGCAACTAAGAGTTTCGGAGAAATTCAGGAGGCTTCACATGATTGAATTATTTGGATTAGGCGGATTGTTCGTAATTGGGTTGGTTCTGATCTGGTTTTGGAATTCCATTTACATCATTAAAGAATGGGAACGCGGCGTGGTGCTGCGCCTCGGCCGTTTGATGCCGGACGCCAAGGGCGCGGGAATTCGACTGGTTTTCTGGCCGATTGAAACCCTGTACCGGATCAATCTGCAACTGGTTACCCTCGATGTCCCGCCGCAAGACATCATCACGCGCGACAACGTTTCCGTGAAAGTGAACGCGGTTTGTTACTTTCGCGTGGTGGACGCGAACCTGGCAATGTCGCAGGTGGTCAACTATCAGTATGCGACTTCGCAGCTCGCGCAGACCACGCTTCGCAGCATTGTGGGACAATTTGAGCTGGACGAGATTCTTTCTCAACGTGACAGAGTTAACGCCAAGTTGCAGATTATTCTCGATCAAGACACCGAGCCGTGGGGCATCAAAGTCAGCAAGGTGGAAGTCAAACAGGTCGACATCCCCGAGCAGATGCAGCGCGCCATCGCCAAGCAGGCCGAAGCGGAACGCGAACGCCGTGCCAAGGTCATTCACGCGCAAGGCGAGTACGAAGCATCGCAAAAACTCGCCGATGCGGCCAAGGTTCTTGAGACGGAACCCTCGGCGATCCAGTTGCGCTATCTGCAGACCCTTACCGAGATAGGTGTCGAAAAGAACACAACGATTGTGTTTCCGCTCCCTATCGATATTATTAATAAGTGGACAGCGGCGCTCGGGGGGGCGCCCAAATAACTATGGCTTCTGGGGGACGACGCAGTGCGGGCGAGCGTGTGCTTGAGAGCAAGCACGTCATCGGCTTATTTTTGCTGATGCTGCTGTTTTCGGGCGTGTTTTTTACGCTCGGCTACGTGATGGGACGTAATCAATTTGGCGGGGAGGTGAGTGCGGCGACGCCCACTTCTCGCCATTCGGAACCCGCCTACATCCCCAAGAGCGATCCTACCCCGAGAAAATCTCTACAGCCTCCGGTCATCGACGCGGAAACCGATCCCGCAACCTCTGACAAAATCTCTGATTCGGGTTGGGTCTACCCCGATGCGGCAACTCCGGCTAAGAGCGAGCCGCACCTCGACCCTCCGGCAAAGCCGGTTCCGGCGGCGCAGCCGCCCGCTACTTCGAAAACGATGAACGCGAAAGCGAAATCGGATCAGCCTTCTGCGGCGGTGCGAAACGCAAAATCAACGACGCCTCCTGCCCCTCTGGTTCCGACAGGGGCCTATCTATTACAGGTCGCTGCGTTGACCAGACAGGATGATGCACTGGCCGTCGCCAGCAGTTTGCAGAAGAAACATTTCCCAGCCACAGTCTCTCCGCCACAGCGAGATAAATTTTTTCGAGTGCAGGTCGGACCTTTTAAAGATCAGAAATCGGCGGATGCCGCGAAAAAAGGTCTGGAAGGCGCAGGCTATAAAGCGTTCTACGTAAAACACTGATGTCTGCGCGTCCCTGGCAATTTTATTTGCAGCTTCACCCCGCGACAGACATTCCCAATCTTGTTCGCTTCGCGCTAGCCATCCTGAGCGGCGCCGTCTTATCTCTCTCCTACCGCGGCACGCACTGGAGCCTCTATTCCTGGTTCTGCATCGCCGTTTTATTGATCACTATTTTGCGTAGCAAGGCGTGGGTCGCATTTCTCTGCGGTTTTCTCCATGGATTGATCTTCGTGGTAACGTGCGTCCCTTGGATTGCGGAAGTCTTGTCGGTACATGGAGGAATGTCGACGGACGCGGGATGGGGAGTTCTGCTACTGATCGGGAGCATCTGGGCCACGATCATTGGTCTGTTTGCATGGGTTGTTCAGCGGTTATCACTCCGCAGCATCGAACTCGCCTTGTTTGGGGCGCCCTTCCTTTGGGTCACCACCGAAGTGGTCCGTGCTTATCTGCCCGAAATAAGTTTCCCGTGGTCATTGCTAGGCTACCCCGCAGCAGGGAATCCAGCTTTGGCTCAGATCACCACGATCACGGGAATCTACGGAATTTCCTTTCTGGTCGTGGTGGTGAACGCGCTTTTTGTTTTGGTCTTCAGTGCCGAATCTTCGAAGGACACCACCCGGCGAATCACAGTATTCGGTGCGACAGTCGCGGTGCTCGTCCTGATTCAGATCATCGGTCCGCAATTTGTTCCCACGGCGGTTGCCACTCACCTGGCGCGCGTCGTTCAGCCAAATTTTCCAGAGAACACGCAGTACATCGGTGATTGGTACGCGGAACACAAGCCAGACATGGCGGATTTGGAGCGGCTAAGTGTGCGGCCATCGCCGGGGAGCAAGCAGCCGGATTTACTGATCTGGCCGGAAGCACCCGCGCCTTTCTCGTTTCAGGATCCTCATTTTGGCCCGACAATGTCACGACTCGTCGAACAATTCCACAATCCCATGATTGTCGGCGTCATTGAATGGAAGCAGCAACCTGTCACGATCAACGGCGTCCTGCACACCAGAAATGTGCCCTACAACAGTGCGGCAATGCTCGATGAACAGGGCCAGCGCCGCTTTTCCTACGACAAGATCCATCTGGTGCCCTTCGGCGAATACGAACCGTTTCCGCTGATTCATCAGGTCGTGTCCAGTGTCTCCGAAGAGGTCGGCGGTTTTCACAAAGGAAAGAATCGCAACGTCGGCACGTTCCCCAACGGCAACACCTTTTCCGTTTTCATCTGCTACGAAGCCATCTACGCCGGCGAAGTTCGCCAGTTCGCGAATCACGGCGCACAATTGCTGATCAACATTTCGAACGATGGGTGGTTCGGCACATCCGAAGCCGCCGAACAGCACCTGCGGATGGCGCGCATTCGCGCCATTGAGAACCGGCGCTGGCTGGTTCGCGATACCAACAGCGGCATCAGCGCAGCGATTGATCCCTACGGAAACATTCAGCGCGTGATGCATCGCGATGAACGCAATTCGGCTGACCTGCCATACGATTTTCGCACCGACAAGACTGTTTATACGCGCTTCGGCGATTGGTTCGCCTGGATGTGCGTGTTGGTTTCCGTTATCCTTGTAGGACTAACGTTTCGAAAGGGAAAGTAAGCCCGCCGCCCGTGTGCGGGCCAGAGCAAAACATCATGGTTCTGGAAGATCTGCAGCATCAGTATGAAGGATTGAAGCAGCGCATCACACTCGTGCGGAGTTATCTTTGACGTTGCGCAAAACCGCGCGCGGTTGAAGTCTCTCGAGGAACGCACCGCCGACCCCAATTTCTGGAACAATCAGGAGGAAGCCCAGAATGTTTTGCGCGAACGAAAACGCGCCGAAGCTCCTCTGGCTGCCGATGAAAAGCTTGCAGCGCTGACCGGTGACCTGGAAACCTACATCGAACTCGCCAACGGCGAAACCAACGCGCAACAAAAAGAGGATTTGCTGAAGGATCTGAACCGCGAATTGACCGCGGCGGATACCTACGTCGGTGAACTCGAAACGCAAACGCTCCTCTCCGGCGAAACGGATCCCTTGAATGCCATCATGACGATCAAGCCCGGCGCTGGTGGCACCGAGTCGCAGGACTGGGCTTCGATTCTCTTACGCATGTATCTGCGTTGGGCAGAGCGCAAAGGATTCAGCGCGGAAGTGCTCGATGAAACGCCGGGCGAAGAAGCCGGCATCAAGAACGCCACTGTGCAATTCAGCGGCGAAAATGCCTACGGATTACTTGCCGGTGAAACTGGCGTGCATCGCCTGGTGCGCATCTCACCATTCGATCAGGCCGCGCGCCGCCACACTTCCTTCGCCTCCGTGTTCGTCATCCCGGAAATTGACGACCGCATCGAAGTGAACATCCGTCCTGAGGACATCAAGCTCGACACGTTTCGTTCCGGCGGCAAAGGCGGGCAAAACGTCAATAAGGTGGAAACAGCCGTGCGCTTGACCCACTTGCCTACAGGGGTAGTCGTGGCCTGCCAGGCGGGACGCAGTCAGCACAAGAATCGCGAGACCGCGATGAAGATGCTTCGTTCCAAGCTCTACGATCTGGAAATGCAGAAGCGCCGCGACGAAACCGATCGCCTCGATGAATCCAAGCTGGACATCTCCTTCGGCAGCCAGATTCGCTCCTACGTCATGCAGCCCTATCGCATGATCAAAGATCATCGCACCAAGTTTTCCGCAGGCGACGTAGACAAAGTTCTCGACGGCGACATCAACCCGTTCATCCGCTCCTACCTTATGGCCAAGAAAACCAAAGGCAAGCTGACGGTAGAAACTGACGACACCGATATCGACGCCAATTAATTCAGATTCATGAGCTACCAAACCCTTAAGTCCGAACAGGGCGTGCCCATCAAAGCCTGGGTGAAGGGTGTGCCGCTGGAAGATGCCGCGCGCAAGCAACTCCTCAACGTATCGCAACTCCCGTTTATTTTTAAGTGGGTCGCGGCTATGCCAGACGTCCACTGGGGCATTGGCGCAACCGTCGGCAGCGTGATCCCTACCAAAGGCGCGATTATTCCGGCCGCTGTCGGCGTAGACATCGGTTGCGGCATGATGGCCGTGCAAACGGATCTCAACGCGCGCGATCTGCCCGATAATCTGCACGCTATTCGTACCGCAATTGAAGAGGCTATTCCGCACGGACGAACCCATCATGGTGGACGCGGCGACAAGGGCTCCTGGCACGAAATCCCGGAACGCAACCTGAACGTTTGGGGTCATACGCTCAAGGACCGTTACGATGCCATTCTTGAGAAACACTCCAAACTCGATCGCGGCAATCACTCCAATCATTTGGGCACGTTAGGCACCGGAAACCACTTCATCGAAGTGTGTCTCGACGAATCAGAGATAGTCTGGTTCATGCTCCACAGCGGCTCACGCGGCGTGGGCAATCGCATGGGCAGCTATTTCATCGAACTGGCCAAGAAAGATATGGGTCGCCTGGCCGCGAGTCTCCCCGACAAGGATCTTGCTTATCTCAGAAGAGGGAACCGAACATTTCGACGATTACGTTGAGGCTGTCGAATGGGCGCAAGATTTTGCGCGCACCAATCGCGACCTCATGATGGAGCAGGTCATCGCCGCGGTGAGAATTTCCGGCGAAGTCCGTCCCTTCACAGCGCACGTCCAGGCCATCAACTGCCACCACAACTACGTGGCCCGCGAACGCCACTATGGCCAGAACATACTCGTCACGCGAAAAGGCGCCGTGCGCGCCCAGGAAGGCGACCTTGGCATCATTCCTGGCAGCATGGGTGCGCGTTCCTATATCGTTCGAGGCAAAGGCAATCCCGAAAGTTTCACCAGTTGCAGCCACGGTGCCGGCCGCGCCATGTCTCGCGGTGAAGCCAAACGTCGCTTTACCATCGAAGACCACAAACGCATGACGGAAGGCGTGGAGTGCCGCAAGGACGCCGACGTCATCGATGAGACGCCCGCCGCCTACAAATCCATCGACGCGGTCATGAATGCCCAGACCGATCTTGTCGACGTCGTCCACACGCTGCGGCAAGTCGTCTGCGTCAAAGGGTAGTTCAGCCGCTCTCCCGCCCGTTCGCAGTCTGAAAATTGCCGTTCAATGCACATCTAACCCTTGAAAAATCAGTTGATTGATTCCCCTTACCGGGGATGGTACGCTTTTTAAGATACTGCGCAAATCATTGTTGCGCTGAGCGTTCGCTGTGTGTGTTCCCACCCGCCGCGACCTTTGAAGCTAGTACTTAGGAGAGATGTTTTGAGCGAATCCAAGAGGAATTTCCTGTTTACCTCCGAATCCGTGACCGAAGGCCACCCCGACAAAATCGCGGATCAAATTTCTGATGCCGTGCTCGATGAAGTGATGCGGCAGGATCCCAAGGGCCGCGTTGCCTGCGAAACCCTGGTCACCACTGGACTGGTTGTTGTTGCCGGCGAAATTACCACCACCGCGCATGTCGACTACGACGAACTGATCCGCGACACCGTAAAGCATGTTGGCTACGACGACGCTCTGTTTGGTTTTGATTCCACTACTTGCGCCGTCATGTGCACCATCAAGCGCCAGTCTCCCGACATTGCCATGGGGGTTGACACCGGTGGCGCCGGCGACCAGGGCTTGATGTTTGGCTTCGCCTGCGATGAAACTGAAGAATTGATGCCTATGCCCATCCAGTTGGCCCACCGCCTCACGCAGCGCCTCTCCGAAGTTCGCAAGAGCAAGAAGGTTGATTTCCTCCGTCCCGATGGAAAATCCCAGGTCACTGTTGAATATCGCGACGGCAAGCCCTTCCGCGTTGACTGCGTAGTCATTTCCACGCAGCACAGCGACACGGTTTCAAACGAAGATCTCCGCCACGCCATCATGGAGCATGTGATCAAGCCCATCGTGCCTTCCCGCATGCTCGACGCAAAAACGAAATATCACATCAATCCGACCGGACGCTTCGTCATTGGCGGACCGATGGGCGATGCTGGCTTGACCGGCCGCAAAATTATCGTCGACACCTACGGCGGCTACAGCCGTCACGGCGGTGGCGCATTTTCCGGCAAAGATCCTTCCAAGGTGGATCGTTCTGCGTGCTATATGGCTCGCTACATCGCCAAAAACGTTGTCGCTGCTGGATTGGCCACCCGCGCCGAAGTTCAACTTGCCTACGCCATCGGCGTGGCGGAACCCGTTTCCGTCATGGTGGATACTTTCGGCACTGCAGCTATTCCGGAAGAGAAAATCACCGAACTTATTCGCGCCAACTTCTCGCTGAACCCGAAGGGGATTATCGAGACACTCGATCTCCGCAAGCCTGTCTACAAGCCCACCGCTGCCTACGGACATTTTGGCCGCACGGGTCCTGGCTTCACTTGGGAAAAGACCGACCGCGCCGATGCTTTGCGCAAGGCGGCGGGACTGGGCGCTCCCGTTGCGGAAACCGTATCGCGCGGATAAAGAGTTAGCGCGTATCAGATGCGCCTTCGAAATCGGCCCGGAAAAAAGTTCATTGACCACTGCAAGTGTGTCCCGCTTGCGAGTAACACGAACCAGGAAGAGCTAAACCGCCCCGGATGATTGAATCTCAACTTCTAGGAGTTAACGAATGGCCACGGTTGAACTGAAAAAAGGTGATGTGAAGGATATCGGCCTTGCCGAAGCGGGCAAGCGCAAGATTGAGTGGGCAGCCCAGCAGATGCCGGTGCTGCAGCAGATTCGCAAGCGATTTATCAAAGAGCAGCCGCTGAAGGGCCTGCGCGTTTCCGCCTGTCTTCACGTGACCAGCGAGACCGCCAACCTGATGATCGCGCTTCGCGACGGCGGTGCAGATATCGTGCTTTGCGCCTCCAATCCGCTTTCCACACAGGATGAAGTCGCGGCCTCCCTGAACAAGGATTTCGGCATTCCCACCTACGCCATCAAGGGCGAAGACAATGCCACGTATTTCGAACACATGAAGACGGCCGTCGAGCACAAACCTCAATTCACGATGGATGATGGCTGCGACTTGGTAACTATGTTGCTCACCAAGCGTCAGGACCTTGTTCCCAACGTTCTGGCCGGCACCGAAGAAACCACCACCGGTGTCATTCGCCTCCGCGCGATGGCCAAGGATGGCACGCTAAAGTATCCCGTCGTCGCCGTGAACGATGCCATGACCAAGCACTTCTTTGATAATCGCTACGGCACCGGTCAGTCCACACTTGACGGCGTCATTCGCGCGACCAACGTCTTGCTTGCAGGCCTCAAAGTCGTCGTTGCCGGCTACGGTTGGTGCGGACGCGGCGTCGCCATGCGCGCCAAGGGGCACGGGGCCGATGTCATCGTCACGGAAATCGATCCAGTGAAGGGAATTGAAGCTGTTATGGATGGCTTCCGTGTCCTTCCCATGGTCGACGCGGCAAAAGAAGGCGATGTTTTCATCACAGTCACTGGCAACAAGAACGTCATCCGCCGCGAGCATTTCGAAGTCATGAAGGGCGGGGCCATCGTTTGCAACTCCGGCCACTTCAACGTGGAAATTGAAATCCCCGCTCTGGAATCGTTGTCCTCGGGCAAGCGCGAAGTTCGGCCGCTGGTTGATGAGTACCAGTTGAAGGATGGACGCAAAATTTATCTGATCGCCGAAGGCCGCCTGGTCAACCTCGCCACGGCGGAAGGCCACCCCGCTTCGGTGATGGACATGAGTTTTGCCAACCAGGCCCTCTCTGCCGAATACCTGATGAAGAACTACAAGGACCTGAAGCCTCAGGTCTATGTGGTTCCCGAAAATATCGATCGCGAAATTGCGCGCCTCAAGCTGGAATCCATGGGCCACCGCCTCGACAAGCTGACTGCCGAGCAGGAGCAATACCTCGCTTCCTGGCAGGAAGGCACCTAATCACTGCGGCTGAATTTTAGAAAATAGGATAATCTCGTAAGGGCACGATTCCTCGTGCCCTTACTTTTTGGTGCCGATCATGTGGGATTACTGCGGACACTCTCTCGATGTGGCCAAGTTGCGTGGCGCAACCTACGCCGACGTGCGCGTCATGCATCAGCGTCAGCGCGATCTGACCACCAAAAACGGCGAAGTTGGTTCGCTGGGCCAGAGCGAAACCATTGGTCTCGGCATCCGCGTCGTAGCCAACGGCGCCTGGGGCTTTGCCTCCACGGATCAGATGACGCGTGAGGGTGTGGCCGCGTTGTGCGGCTCAGGCCGTGGCCATAGCGAAAGCCTCGGCGCTGGCGAAAAAAGAAAACGTGCAGTTGGCCCCCGAAGGCTCGTACATCGACAGTTGGCAAGGTCCCTGCCGAAAAGATCCTTTCGAGATTCCCCTTGAAACACAAGTCGCCTTGCTGCTAGCCGCCGATGCCGCCATGCGGCAGGTGAAGGGCGTTACGCTTACGGAAGCGGACATGCAATTTCGCAAAATCGATTCCTGGTTCGCCTCAACAAGCGGTTCCAAAATTCATCAACGACGAATCACCTCCGGTTGCGGTATCGCCGCCACCACATTCAAAGGGGAGGCCATCCAGAAGCGCTCTTATCCGAACAGTTTCGGTGGCCAGCATATTCTTGGTGGATATGAACTGATTGAAGCGATGGATCTGGTGAAGCATGCCCCACAGATTGCCGAAGAAGCGGTGGCATTGCATTCCGCCGCAGCGTGTCCGGAAAAAACCGGCACGCTGATTCTCGGTGGAAGTCAGTTGGGCTTACAGATTCACGAGTCCGTTGGCCATCCCATCGAACTCGACCGCGTCCTCGGCCAGGAAGCCAATTTCGCCGGTACCAGCTTCCTCACGCTAGACCAACTCAATCATCTGCGCTATGCCTCGCCGATTGTAAATGTCGTCGCTGACGCGCGCATCGAGCATGGTCCCGGCCTTGGCACATTTGCCTACGACGATGAAGGCGTGCCCGCGCAGTGCATCGACATCATCAAGGACGGCCAGTTTCGCGGTTATCTCTCGAGCCGCGAAACCGCTCATCTGATCGGCCTTCAGCGTTCCGGCGGCACTGTGCGCACCGAAGGTTGGAACCGTCTGCCCATGATCCGCATGACCAACGTGAGCATTTTGCCCGGCGCCTGGAACTTCGACAATCTAATCGCCGATACCGACGACGGCATTTTCATGGAAACCAATCGCTCCTGGTCCATCGACGACCGGCGCTACCAATTTCAGTTCTCCACAGAAATTGCCTGGGAAATCAAGAATGGGAAGAAAGTTCGCCTTTTGAAAAACCCCAGTTATAGCGGCATAACGACGGAGTTTTGGAATTCCTGCGATGCCGTGTGCGACGCGGAGCACTGGGTCCTCTGGGGCACGCCAAATTGCGGCAAGGGCCAGCCGATGCAGACCATGGGCACTGGACACGGTGCATCTCCCGCGCGTTTTCGGAATGTAAAAATCGGAACGGCATTTTCAAACGAATGAGCCCCAAATTCAAAATCGCGAAGTCCAAAGGGAAGTCCTCTGCGCCAGGCGAACCACAACTCCGCCACGAGCGCGAACTGCGACGCATTGCAGATACGGTTTTGCGCATCGCCAAGGTGCGCGGCGTGCCTGAAACCGAAGTGCATGTCGAGGAAGTAATCGACGCGCTTACCCGTTTTGCCAATAACACCATTCACCAGAATGTTGCCGAACATGGCGTAACCGTCTCCATCCGCACTGTGTTGGATGGCCGCACCGCGCGCCTCACCACCAATCGCGTCGACCAAGACTCTTTGCGCGCCGCCGTCGAGGATTGCCTTTCTCTAGCTTCCAGTCAGCCCAAGGATCCCAATCTGTTGCCACTGCTGGGAAAGCAAAACTATCGCAAGGTCAACCGGTTCACCTCGGCAACAGCCACCTTCTCGGCGGAAGACCGCGCGCGCGCCGTAAAGCGCACCTGCGATCTGGCCGACAAATCTGGACAAGTCGCTGCCGGTATTTTCTCCAGCGGTCAGACACAGACTCTGCAGGCCAATTCCCGTGGTTTGCTGGCCACCCACCGCCAGACCCAGTCCGAATTCTCGGTCACCATGCAGCAGGGCTCGGCGGCAAGCTGGGCCAAGGCGAATGCAGCCGATGTGCGTCAGATTGATCCCGTCTCCCTGGCAAAAATCGCCAGTGAAAAGGTCGCTCGCGCGCAGGATCCCATCGAACTGGCTCCCGGTAATTACACCGTCATTCTAGAGCCCGCCGCCGTTCTCGACCTGATTGGCTTTCTCTTCTACGACTTTTCGGCCACCGCCGTTTCCGACAAACGTTCCTGCTTTTCGGGCCGCCTCGGCAAGCAGCTCCTCGGCAAAAACATCACCATTACCGACGATGTCTACCATCCGGAGCAATTAGGCCCCGCCTTCGATGGCGAGGGATTGCCGCGCCATAGGGTCACCCTTGTCGATCAGGGAGTCAATCAGAAACCTCGTCTATTCGCGCCGCTCCGCCAAAAAGGCCAAAACCAAACCCACCGGACACGGTTTTGCGTTGCCCAACGAATACGGCGAAGCGCCCATGAACCTGGTCGTGGCCGGAGGGAATTCCTCCCTCCCGGCGATGATTGCCTCCACCGGTCACGGCCTCCTGGTCACCCGTCTGTGGTATATCCGCGAAGTCGACCCCTACGAAAAGGTTATGACTGGCATGACGCGCGATGGATTGTTCCTCGTGGAGAACGGGAAAGTTGGTAAAGCGGTGAGAAATTTCCGCTTTAACCAATCCATCTTAGAGATGCTCAAGAATGTCGAACTCCTTGGCCCGTCCCACCGCGCCACCGCCGAAGAGTCCTTCGAGATGGTCGTTCCCTCCATGAAAGTTACTCAATTTCATATGAGCGAAGTCACGAAGTTTTAAACCACTTGCCTTCGAACTACCCCTGCAAAACCGATTCATTGCATGAAAATTCTGCATTGTACATTCGGGGCTACGGCGATTATTAACCTAAAGTATGTGTAGTTTCGCTGCGCCAGCGTCCACACATCGCCAGCCGAACTGGGGCCACCCAGACCATGATGCTTGCGGCACTGGATTCATCGCCGCACTGCATGGTCCCGCACGCCACGAAATTCTGGAAATGTCATTGCAGGCGTTGGAACGCCTTTCACACCGCGGTGGAGTCGATGCCGATGGCGCCAGCGGCGATGGTGCTGGCCTGCTCACCTCGCTCCCCCTGGCCTTCTTCCGTGCTCGTGCGGCGGAGGAGCAGCTCCAACTGGGAGAACTGTTCGGCGTGGGTATGCTGTTCGTCCCCGCGACACGCGTTGCGGATGCTCGCGCGGCCATGGAAGACGCCATTGGCCGCAGCAAGCTCCGTCTGACGGGCTGGCGCCGGGTTCCCGTAAACTCAAACTCGCTTGGCCAGCGGTCGTTTGAGACCATGCCCGAAATCTGGCAGTTCTACATTGAACCGGTTTCCACCAAGATTGATGAAAACGCTGCCGCCAAGTTCGAACGTAGCCTCTGGCTCCTTCGCAAGCGTGCCGAGGCCATGCTCCCCGAGCGCAGCTACCTTTGCTCGCTTTCTTCGCGCACGATCGTTTACAAGGGACTGCTGACACCGTGGCAGTTTCCTCGTTTCTTCGAAGATCTTCGCAGCCCCGAATTCACCGCGAAATTTGCGATTTTCCACCAACGCTACTCCACGAATACGCAGCCGTCTTGGCAGCTTGCCCAGCCGTTCCGCTATGTTGCCCACAACGGCGAAATCAACACGGTCATCAGCAATCGCCGCTGGTTGCGCGCGCTGGAACGCGATGTCCGCAAACGCATCGGCGTCGGCAAGTGGTTCCGCCTCCTCGAAGACAACGTCAGCGACTCCGCCAGTTTCGACAACGCGCTCGAGATCAAGCTGCTGGAAGGGAAGACCGTTGAAGCGGCGATGCTCGCGCTTGTCCCTCCGGCCTTTCAACACGATCCGTTTTTGTCTTCCGACGTGCAGGCCGCTCTCGAAATTCTCTCGCGCGATGGCGCGCCTTGGGACGGTCCCGCTGCTCTCGTTTTCAGCGATGGTGTTTCCGTCGGCGCAAAACTCGATCGCAACGGATTGCGCCCCATGCGCTACACCGTCACGCATGATGGACTGGTGATTGCTGGCTCCGAAACTGGCCTGGTCGATCTCGACGAAAGCCGCGTAGCCGAGCGCTACCGCCTGGGGCCCGGCGAAATGATACTCGCCAATCCCGCGAAGGGCGTTTTGCTCCGTTGGCGCGAACTGCTCAAGAGCGTTGCGCAGCAATATCCACGCAAGACCGCTTCTCAACCGAAACGCGTGAACTTGGAGAGCGCTGCCCCCCTCGTCAAGCTGGAGAATCCCCGCCGTGTCGCCGGTGCCGCCGGTTGGTCCGACGACCAATACAAAATTTTGTTCCGTCCGCTCCTAAAGGGCAAAGAAGCTGATTGGAGCATGGGCGACGACGCTCCCCCGGCCTTTCTCTCCACGCTTCAGCGCCCGCTCTGGGACTACTTCAAGCAGCGTTTCGCCCAGGTTACCAATCCTCCGATCGATCCTTTACGCGAATCGCACGTCATGTCTCTCGACGTGCCTTTGGGCCACGGCCAATTCCTGACTTCGCCGATTTTAAGTGTCTCCGAACTCGGTGTACTTACCGATTCGCACGCTCCTGTGCAGACTCTCGATTTTACGTTTCCCTCCAAAACTGGAGTCCCGGGTGCCCGTCGCTGTTTGACTCAGTGTCTAACTACCCCCCTGAGTAGTGGCGAGCGCCCGAGGCTCCTCCTCCTTTCCGATCGTGCCATCGGCCCGGAGCGCGCGGCAATTCCCGCACTGCTTGCCGTTGCCAGTGCTTGGAAAAGCATGGTGAAAGAAGGTCTCGCAGATGTGCCGCTGGTCGTGGAAACCGCGCAAATTTTCGACACGCACCATGTGGCCATGCTCATCGCCGCCGGCGCCAGTGCCGTGGTTCCGCATCTCGCCGAGGAATTTGCGGAAAGCGAAGAACCGGGGTCCTTCGAAAAAGTGCGCAAAGGCATGTTCGCCGGCCTGCGCAAAGTTTTGGCCCGCATGGGAATCTCCACCCTCGCCAGCTATCGCAACAGCCACCTCTTCGACGCCCTCGGCCTCGATGAGGATATTTGCCGCGAATATTTTGAAGACGCAGGTTGCTATCCCGGCACAAAGACCCTCGAGCTCCTCTTGCAGGATTATTTGAAAATGCACGCGGCCGCGTTCGCAGGCTCCGGCGACGAACTCGCCGATCTCGGCCTCTATCGTTTCCGCAAAGGTGCCGAGTTGCACGCCAGTTCTCCGGAACTCGTTCGCCGCCTGCACGCCCACGTGCGCCAGCCGCAAGGTGGCCACTACGGCGCCGTCGAAGAGCTTGCGGATGGCAAGGGCGTTACGTTCCTTCGCGACTTGCTGGAAATGGTTCCCGATCCCGCCATTCCTCTCAGCGAAGTCGAGCCACTCGATGAAATTCTGCGTCGCTTCAGCACCCAGGCCATGTCGCTTGGTTCGCTAAGTCCAGAAGCGCACAAGACGCTTTCCGTCGCGATGAATCGCATGGGTGGGCGCAGCAACACCGGTGAAGGCGGCGAAGACCCCGATCTCTATCTTGCCGCTCAACGCGGCAAACAAAATCAAACAGGTCGCGTCAGGCCGTTTCGGCGTGACCGCGGAATATCTCGTTCGCGCCGAGGAACTCGAAATCAAGATGGCGCAGGGCTCTAAGCCCGGCGAAGGCGGCCAGTTACCCGCCAGCAAAGTGACCGAGTACATTGCCAGGATTCGCCACGCCACTCCCGGTACCCCGTTAATTTCTCCGCCGCCGCATCATGACATTTACAGCATTGAAGATCTCGCGCAGCTTATCCACGATCTTCACGCCGTTAATCCCGACGCGCGCATCGGCGTGAAGCTCGTTTCCGGCACGGGCATCGGTGTCATCGCTGCGGGCGTTGCCAAAGCCGGCGCCAACGTCATCACCATTAGCGGCCACAACGGTGGCACCGGCTCCTCGCCGCTTACTTCCATCAAAAACACCGGCCTGCCCTGGGAAATTGGCTTGCGTGAAACGCACGAAACCCTCTTGCGCGCTGGCTTGCGCTCTCGCGTGGCGCTCCGCGTCGACGGCGGTATGCGTTTTTCGCGAGACATCCTTATCGGAGCCATCCTCGGCGCTGATGAATTCGGCTTTGGCACCGCTGCGCTTCTCGCCATCGGCTGCGTCATGGCACGCCAATGTCATCTGAATACCTGCCCCGTCGGCATCGCCACGCAGGACGAAAAATTGCGCCTGCGTTTCAATGGAAAGCCAGAAATGGTTATCGATTATTTCCGCGCACTTGGCGAAGAGGTTCGCAATGGCCTTGCTGGTCTCGGTGTCCGCACGCTAACCGAATTGCGCGGCTGGTACGAGCGTCTCGAAACGCGATCTGGGCTCGATGCCTTGCTCGTCATCCCCGCTTCCAAACCGCGCAGCATTATGCCGCAGCAGACCGCCGTCCTCGAGACTCTTGAAACCGAACGTCGTTTCGAAGACGTTGCCCACGGTGATGGCGAGCCTGCACAGATCCACAATTATCATCGCAGCGTCGGCACACAGCTCAGCGGCGAGCGCATGCGCCACCGTCTCCACGATGGCCTGCAAGCGCCCAGTACCCGTGATTTTCGCGGGTCCGCTGGTCAAAGCTTTGGTGCCTTCCTCGATGCCGGCCTCAAGCTGAAGCTCTTCGGCGAAGCCAACGATTACGTGGGCAAGGGTCTCTCTGGCGGCACCATCGCCATCCGCGCGGGCAACACCGCCTCCAAGCGCGGCGATGTTCTCGCCGGCAACACCGTTCTTTACGGTGCTACTTCTGGCCAACTTTTTGTCGCCGGACAAGCCGGTGAGCGCTTCGCCGTTCGCAACAGCGGCGCCGTTGCGGTCGTAGAAGGTGTCGGACAACACGGCTGCGAATACATGACCGGCGGCATCGCCGTTGTCCTCGGTCCCGTGGGCCTCAATTTTGGTTCTGGCATGACTGGCGGCCTCGCCTACCTCTTGCGCAGCGTGGCCGAGCACGTCCTGAATCTCGAATTTGTGCAACCCTTCGAATTGGAAGAATCTGAAGAACGCAACCTGCGCCGTCTTCTGGAAATGCACGTGGCGGAAACGGAAAGTCCGGTCGCCTTCCGCCTCCTCCTGCAAAATACGACTCTGCCGCTCGTCCGCATTCAGCCCATCCACTTCCAGGGAACCTTGGAAGCCGCATGGCGATTCCTCCCCGAATCCCACGCCGCTCCGCTCTCCCGCCCCGTTTCCGATCTTCTGGCTGCCCCTCCGGCGGCTTTTCCACACTATGCATGAACCTCGAATGAAGTTCATCAATTCCTTATACTGTTTAGGTATACTTCTATCCGAGAATCAAAACTATGGACTTTGACCAGCTAACTACCTTCGTTCAAGTCGCCAAGCTCAAAAGCTTCTCCAAGGCCGGTCAAAAAGTGTTTCGCTCCCAATCGGCTGTCAGTGCCCAGATCCGCCAACTCGAGCAGGCCTACAAGGCCAAATTACTCGACCGTTCTGCCAAATCCGTGGAACTCACGCCCTCTGGTGAAGTCCTGTTCGAATTCGCCGAACGCCTGCTGCGCCTCCGTGACGAGTCCATGCAGGTCGTTGCCGACCGCGGCAACCTGGTCCAGGGACCGGTAGCTTTCGGCGCCAATGAAGCTACCTGCCTCTATCTTCTCCCCGATATTTTTGGTGAATTCCAGCGCCGTTATCCGCTGGTCAATATCAGCATCTATCGCAATTT
Organism: Candidatus Acidiferrales bacterium; assembly: GCA_963782755.1. Taxonomy (GTDB): domain Bacteria; phylum Acidobacteriota; class Terriglobia; order Acidiferrales; family UBA7541; genus Acidiferrum. The sequence goes on along the minus strand of CAWAKR010000014.1, from coordinate 70,944 downwards.
CAGCCACAAGATTCTGCAGCGCCTCGAAGAAGGTTCCCTTGATCTCGGCATCGTGACCCTGCCCGTGAAATCTCCTAACCTGAAGATGCATGTCATCAATCGCGATCGACTGCGCTTTATGGTCAGCACCAAAAATCCGTTGGCGCAGAAGAGCCATCTCACGCTCGAAGAAGTCGCCTCCGCGCCTCTAATCTTCCCCAAGACCGGCTACACCCGCCAAGTGCTCGACAAGCTTTTCCGTCCTTACCGCTCGCGCCTGCGTGTGCCCATGGAACTCCCCAGCATCGGCATGATCAAGACCTTCGTTGCCGCTGACGTCGGCATCTCCATCATCAGCGAAAGTTTCGCGCGCGACCTCGTCAAGAGTGGCGAAGTAAAGCTGCTCAACGTCGATGGCGTCGATCTCTGGCGTGAACTGGCGCTAGTTTATCGCCGCGATCGCAGCCTCCCGCGCGGCGTCCAGGCCCTGATCGGCATGATTCGCGAGCTTCGCAAACCGCAAGAATCCGTGCACACCTCTTAGCCTTTGTAGGGACCACCTACTGTGGCCGTCCGCCAGCGAATAAATCCTGCATCGCACTCGGCTCCGTTGGGTTTTCACGGGGTCGGAGCTTTAGCTGGCCTGCGGCAGGTGGGCTCCGACAATTAAAATCCTAAAAAAAGGCTTCAGCCCCCGACGACTATGAATGCCTTTCCCCAGCCTGTCACATCCAACTGTCTGTGGAGCGCAAACCCTGAAAGCCCGCGCCTCCTGCTACCTCGCGATCGATGTCACCGTGACCCCATGAGAAAACGATTTTCGCCTCTATCCTGATCTCCGCCGTCATCATCGTCCGCAAAATAAGGGTGCCTCGTTGCACACGCGTGGTACGATTCCTGACATGCGGGCACGGCTCCGAACAGTTGCATTCGCTGTGCTATTCGTCTGCGCCTTCGGGTCGACTCTCCACGCGCAAGCTACTGAAGTTGCCGACGCTACCAACGGGACGATCGCAGCCGCTCGGACAGTAACCTTGTGCGAGGTTCTAGATTCTCCCGAAAAATTCAATAATAAAATGATTCGTGTTCGAGCACTCTACGAGACCGATTTTGAAAAGGCGGTTATCACTTCACCATTCTGTTCGTCCCCACTCCCCATGACATGGGTCAAATTCGAGAAACAGTGGGAATCTCGCACAACGCGGGGTGTGCGGCATGCACTCTCTAGTTTGAAGTGGGGTATTCAGGCGGACGTCGTCTTCATTGGGCTATTGAAGACAGGTGGCCACTTTGGCCACCTGGATATGTATCCGTTCTTGATTGAGGTTTGCAAAGAAGAGACGGTTCGTGCTTCTGGAAGTTTTAGACCTTTACCCGAACAGAAGAAAACTCAAAACTGATCGTTCGAGCGTCCAAACTCGTCAATCAGAGATCAAGCCTCTACTTCGCGTTTAAATCCATGCTGGCAATCGACCGCGTAATCACGTTTTCCTGGATCTGGATCAGATCAGTATCCGCGAACGTCATTCCCAATATCGTGAATATATCTCCCCCGCGCGAAACCACCACCAGCGTGCCAGACCAGTCGTGCTGGTCGGCCAGCCCGCGATACTTGTATTCCACTGCAGGCATACCGCTCACTACCGTCTTACGCTCGGAAATCAGCCGGTAATTCTCATACACATCGCGCATCCGCTTCTCCACCGTTTGCGCAGCAGTCTCCAGCGGAGCTTTCGTTTTCTCGTGGCCAATCACCATCAGCGTGGATTCGTTGCTCGTACCCATCGCCACAATCGCGTTCGGCAGCGTCTGCCCCGCGCCATCGATAATCTGCCAACTGGGCGCCTTGTACATGTGAAAACCAAATTCATGATTGATATACAGGTTGCCCTGAATCTCTTCCTTAATCGGCGCCGGCTCTACCTTTGGCGGTGGTGGTGCCGCGACCGCGCTGCCCAACGCCGCTTTTGGCGCAGCGTTGGAAGTTTTCAATGCGGGGGCGGTGGTATCCATCGTCGCTGGCGTTGCTGTGGGGATCTCGGGCCGGGCATTTGCGTGCGTAACCACCGCCGCCGTCTTCTCGCGCTTCGCCGCTTCCCCGGACGCACCCGTGGTCGTCTTCTCGACCGCAGGTTCCGCCTTCACAGGAATTTCATTGCTCGGTTTTGCCGCTGGCTGAGGCTGTGCTTTGGCCGGCTCACCCGTTGCCGGAGTGCTGGGAATGATCTGCGCGATCTTGTCTTTCTCCACCAGCACATAGCCAAAGTCCGTCTTCACCTTAAACATGTTGTCGTCGAAGCCGACAATCACGCCGTACAGTTTCTTTCCATCTTTCAGGCGTATCTCGTCGGCGTATATTGCGGACGTGGCAAGGCTCGCCGCCACCAGGGCGGCCACTCTTAAACCCATGCGGCTATGGCTGGGTGTACGCATAGAGAGAGTATGCGGCGGCTCGACGGCCCATCGCAATACTCACCCCGGCGGCGGTGTCCGGCGTGTCACCTCTGCCAGGATTGCCACAATCCTTCGCGTCAACCGGCCCAGTTCGGCGATCGCCGCGTCCAGCCGTGTGCGCGCGGCTTCCGGCAATTGCGCATGGTTCTGCTGCAGCGCCAGAGCCTCTGCTAGCATCCGCAGCTCTTTCCGGTGCCGCGGATTCAGCCGCTCCCACAGCCGGCGCTTCTCACTGCGATTTCGCCCCAGCCAGCTTTCGCCGCTCGCCGCCGGCCGCCCGCTTTGTGGCTCTTCCACCTGTGTCGTGTTATTCGTCTGTCGAATCATCTAATCCCCGATCCTCTTATTCCCGTAGCGGCGGCTTTACGCCGTCCTCTTGGGTTTACTCCCGCAACTTTTCCAACGACTCCCCATTAATATGCTCGCCATCCTGCACGAATCCCGTCACCCGCATCGCCCTCGTCTCATACACCAATCCGCCATATTTGTCGTACACGTCGGGAAAAAGAATCACCTCAAACAACCCGCGCTGGTCCTCCAGCGTGACAAACATCATGTTCCGGAAATTTTTTGTGCCCACGTGTCGGTACGTTACCACCCACCCGCACAACGTGACCCGCTTCCCATGCAAGTTCGGCAACTCGTCGCTCCACACCTCGCCACGGCGCGGCAAGAAATCCAGTGGATGCCCGCTCACGCATACCTCCAGAATTTCGCGTTCATACCGCAGCGTCTGCTCTGACGTGTAATCACTGGTGTGCATTTCGCTTAGCGCCAGCGCAATCGAATCGCCCTGCTCCATCTCTGCAAACAGTCCCGGCGCGACATCCATTGCTGTAGCAACCGCAGCCGAACCTGCAGTTGCCACGCTTCGACCCACGTTGTCATCCTGAATCCGCGTATTTTGCGGGTGAGGGATCTGCTTTTGTCTTGCTCCTACCCGTCCCCGCGCCTGCAGCAGATTCCACTGCCACAGCATTGCCGGACGCGTCATGCCGCACACATCGTCGAACGCACCGCACTTGATCAACGCCTCAATCTCATCGCGTTCCGCCGGAACGCGCCGTAGAAAATCCTCCAGCGACCGGAACGCACCGCCAGTCTCGCGCTCGCCCACAATGGCGCTGATCGTTTCCACGCGCAGCCCCCTCACCTGCATCAACCCCACACGCAACGCGCGTTTACCCGCAGCACCTCCTTCCAGCTCCGTTGTATATTCCATGCGCGAACAATTCACCGATGGCAGCCGCACGGAAATTCCCCAGCGCTTGGCCTCCTCCACATAGGCTGACACGTGATAAAAACCCGCACCCGCGCTGCACATCGCTGCCAGGAATTCCGCGGTGTGATGCGTTTTGAGATACGTCATGCGATACGAGATGTCCGCATACGTCGCCGCGTGCGCTTTGCAAAAGCCGAAGCCCGCAAATTTCTCCACCATCATCCAGGTCTCTTCGCGTGCCGGGCCTTCCAGCCCCATCTGCTCCGCGGCTTTTAGGAATTTTCCGCGCAACCGCTCGCGTTCACGCCGCCCGGAAAACTTTGCCGCTGACCGCCGCACGATGTCCGCCTCCAGCAGCGACATATCGCCGACCGCTTGCGCTATCTGCATCACCTGCTCCTGATAGATGCATACCCCCAGCGTGTCTCCCAGAATCTTCTTCAGCGATTCGTGTGCGTAGGTGATCGGCTCCTGCCCGCGCAGCCGCTTCAGAAACAGTTCCTTCGATCCATATTCGGAAGCCCCGGGGCGAATCAGCGCCAGCGCCGCAGCCACCTCTTCCAGCGTGCGCGCCTTCATGGTCCGCAGCAGCCCGCGCATTCCCGGCGACTCAATCTGAAAGAGTCCCATCGTCCGGCCTGCGGCCATCACCTCGCACGTGGCCGGATCGTTTTCCGGAATGGCCGCAAAGTCGATCCTCCGCGCCTTGGGGCAGGGAGTTACCCCGTCCGGCGCCACCTGGCGTGCCTCTCGTAGGGGTGCAGCACTACTGCACCCCATGTCCGCAAGATTGTTCCGGCCAGCAGTTTGTTTTTCCGATTGTTTGTGCTCCTCGCCACTCGTCACCCGCCATTCGTCGCTTTTCTCAATGTTATCCAGCGCCAGCGACATTGTCGTCAGCCCGCGCTGTCCCAGCAAATCCATCTTGATCAATCCCAGCGCCTCGATCGCATTCATGTCGTATTGCGTGACCACAATCCCCTTCGTCGCCCGCTCCAGCGGCACCAGGTGCGTCAGTGGCTTCGCGGAAATCACCGTGCCGCACGGATGAATGCCCAGGTGCCGTGGCGCATCGTCCAGCCGCAGCGCCACCTGCAGAATTGTTTTCCACGGTTCATCGTGCACCGGCAGATCGCGGCATTCCGGCAAAAGTTTTATGGCATCAAGCAGTTCGCGCACCGGCCGGTGCGGCAACCGTTTCGTGAAGTGATTCACTTCGCCGGGCGGCACGCCAAACACTTTCGCCACTTCGCGCACCGCCAGCCGCGCGTGCATGGTGATGAAGCTGCCGATCATTGCCACATGCTCCGCGCCCCAGCGCCCGTATACGTAATCGAGCAGTTCGTCGCGCCGCGCCCCGCAAATATCGATGTCAATGTCCGGGCAATCGCCGCGCTCCACGTTCAGGAAACGCTCGAAATACAGCCCCCAACGCAGCGGGCACACGCAAGAAATCCCCAGGCAATAGGTGACCATCGAACTGGCCGCCGACCCGCGCGCCACCGCCGGAATCCCACGCCGGTTCGCCTCTTCCACGATGTCCCACACCAGCAGAAAATACGGCGCCAGGTTGAGCTTCTCGATCACTTCCAGTTCATGCGTCAACCGCGACAGCACTGCCGGCCGCAACGGGCGATAGCGTTTTCGTGCGCCATCAAAGCTCAGCTTCCACAAATACGAAAACGGCGATTCGTCCGGCGGTACAGGGAATTCCGGGAAAATCGTCTTACCGAGCACCAGTTCCAGGTTGCACCGCTCGGCGATCTCCACCGTCGCGCGCAGCAGTTCCAGATGATCCGGAAACATCCGCTGCATCTCTGCCGCCGGCTTAAACCACGCTTCCGGCGTTGTGATGTCCGGCGGGGCCACAGTCGTCAGCAAGCCGCCCGTGCGAATGGCATTTACCGCACGATGATGCAGATGCTCTTCCGGCCGCAGAAAATGAACATTGTTGGTGGCCACGAGAGAGACGTTGAGCTGTGCGCCCAATCGTTGCGCCTCGCGCAGCGTGCGTCCATCGCCTGCGGAAAGATGCTGAATCTCGATGTACAGCCGGTTACCAAAAATATCCTTCAACCGCCCCAGTAGTGCAGCAGCCCGTGATTCCTGTCCCGCTTCCCAAGCCACCTCTTCCGCCCGGGTGCCGCACCCTACGCCTTTAAGGGTGCGGGTTTTTCTTTCTCTTTCCCAAACGGGCGCTTTTGCCATCCGCAAAAGCTCCACCGCCGGGCACAACGCAATCACGCCTGCACCATGCTCCGCCAACTCCTCAAGTGTTACGGGCCGCCCGTCGTTCTCCGCAAACGTCGCCTCCCCCAATCGCAATGCGCCAAGCTGCCGCAGTGTCGTCAACCGGCACAAATTGCTGTACCCCGCCATATCCATTGCTAGCAGCACCATCGGCAGCGTGCCGCTACACTGACTGTCATCTCGATTACTCCGTGCCCCGTCATCTCGACCGGAGAGCCGATGGTTTTTATCGGCCCGCAGTAGAGGGATCGCTCTTCCTCCTCCCGCCGCTTTCACTTCCACCACCACGCCTACGATCGGCTTCACCTTCGCCGCTTTCGCCGCCTGATAAAACGGCACCGCTGCGTACATCCCGTTGCTTTCCGTCAACGCCACCGCTGGCATCTTCTGCTCCACCGCAGCGGCGATGATCTCTTCCGGAGGATTCACTCCCCGTAAAAATGAATAATGGCTGTGACAATGCAAATGCACGAACATGAGATCGACCTGGGGTGCTGAATTTTGGGTAGGGGGCGAGAGGGAAAAACGTTACCAAAACAATTTGTAGCGCAGTCTATTGAAGAATCCGGCATGGAATTTGCGGTTCTTTCTACAGACTCAATGAGCTTCTTTCCAGTGTAGGGGCGGCTTTATGCCGCCCCTTGGTTTTCGCTTTCGTAAGGGCACCATACATCGTGCCCTCTTGGGTTTGCTGTGCCTTCTGCAATCACACCACTTATCTCGATAAACACGGCGTCGACAGCACCAATCCATCCTTCTTCGTCGCGTAGTGTTCGCGCAGCTCCAGCCCTTTTCCGTAGAACACCGCGTTCCACCCGTACCGCCCGCGCACTTTGTCCACTTCGCGGTTGAGGTACCACCGCCGGTTGGCATCCGTGTCGAACAACTCATTCTGCCGGCGATCCGCATCCAGATTCGTCACACTCACGCCCACATGGCGAATCGCTACGCGACGCGTAAACAGCTTGCTGAACAACTCCTTGGTAGCGGCGAGCAATTCGCGCTCGTCATTTGTCGGGTGCATCAGCCGCACCGACTGATGCGCGGAAAAATGGTCCACATACCGCACCCGCACTCCTACCGTATTTGCCTGCTTGCCATACTCGCGCAGCGTCGATCCGATTCGCTCGCTCAGATATTCCAGCAAGCCGCCCAGAAACTCCGTGTCGATCGTGCCGCCCTCAATCGTCGTCTCTCGCGAAACCGATTTTGGCGTCGAGGGCAGCATCACTTCGCGCCCATCGAGTCCCCGCGCGCGCTCCCAGATTTGCTCGCCAATTACGTCCCCAAACGCCGCCACCAGCACCGGCTTCGGCACCATCCGCAATTGCCCAATCGTCGAAATGCCGCGTTCCGCCAGTGCTCCCGCGTGCGTGTGCCCGATGCCGTGCAGCTTGTCCACCGGCAGCGGCGTCAGAAACGCCTCTTCCATGCCCGGCGCCACAATGCGGAATCCGCGAGGCCGCTCCAGCCGTGAAGCAATCGACGCCACCACTTTCGTGCGCGCCGCGCCTACGGAAACGCTCAATCCCGTGCGTCCCAGGAGCTCCGCCTGCAATCGCCGCAACGTCGCTTCGTAATCCGGGTACAGCCGTTCCGTGCCTGCAAAGTCCAGATAAAAATCGTCCAGCGCGGCCGTTTCCACCGCGGGCGTATACGTCTCCAAAATCCGCCGCACGCGCTCTGCAAAGTCGGCGTAATGCTCATATTGCCCGGGCACCACGATCGCCTTCGGACAGATGCGCAGCGCGTCGCGAAAACTCATCGCCGTTTTCACGCCGCGGAATTTCGCTTCGTAGCTTGCCGAAGCCACCACGCCGCGCCCCACCAGCACCGGCTTGCCGGCCAGTTTGGGATTTAGCACCTGCTCCACCGAAGCGAAGAACGCGTCCACATCGACGTGCACAATATGCGGCGATCGCTCCGCCGCGTGCGCTTTGTCTCGCCCTAGCCATCGCGTAGGGAACCACGCCCGCTTTTCCGGCGCAGATGCAGTCACATTAGCCGCAGCCGCGATTTCGGCGCGATTGGCGGCTTGCACGGGTGTTTCCAATGAATTGTCTGGCGTGGCGATAAGAACGGGGGCGGCGTTTTCGACACAAGCGTTCATGGCAACTCCTTGGCAGGGAAGCGGCTCTACGCTACTTTTAACGGGTGGCGTCCGGCTCGGGAGAGCCCGAAGGCAATGGAGTCGAAGCCACCCGTTCCCGTTTCCTCTACCGCCTCCGACTGTAGGCGAACAAAAAGCGAAAGTCAAGATTGTTTTTCCTGTTCGTCGTCTTGCCTTCAATTTCTGCGTTTGTCAGATACATACACGGAAAAGCGTATTCGCGGTGTTATGTCAGAGACTTCTGCGGGTACAATGCCGCGTGTACAAACGAATGCGACGGCTGGATTTTGGAATTTACTTCCGCACAAATAGCCACAGTCCTATCGACTTTGTGTGTCGGGAAACGCCAAACCTTTTGCACGATATGGTGTTCCTTCGAAGCTACCTCCATGATGCGACCTTAGAAATGCATAATGTCCGCCGGAGTGGGAAAGTTCTTTGCATCACCATGCAACGAGATCGATGGGAGTTGTACGAAGCGCTCGGAGAACTTGAAAGCATAGCCACCAAATTAATCATCAGTCCGGTACAGTCCCTGAAATGGCGATCAATGCCCAAGACAGTGCAAAAGAAAGGCACGAATCATTCCAACAAATTCTTCAATTCGCGATGTATATCTTGGTGAATCCTTCTGGGACAATTCCGATAGAGCGGAGGTTGTCCTGTCTGGTTTCGGAAAGAAGCCATCTCAACTGCGAGTCGTTGTCCGCGATCCCCTCTCCATTCGTTTGCAGGATATTAAGACCAAGAAGTGAATAAAATCTTGGCGACGCCCGCTATGAATTTTGTCCATATCATTCTGATTATTTTTGCTGCAGTTGATCACACTATGTTCTTGGAAGAAAAGGATTGATCCGGATCGATTGGATGTGAGAAGGAAATACCAGGCCGTCGAATACTTTGGGAGAAAAAGAAAATTCAAAACCAGCACCCTTAAAACCGAAGGGTGCGGCACCCGGCTAGTCCTTGATCATGCGCAAATCGTCCTTGAATACGCCCAGTTCGCTGTGGAAGCGATGCTTGGTGTTATCGACTTCGAGGCAATTCTTGAGGACCAGCTTTGCTTCCTCGGCGACAGCGCGCAATTCCGGGTGCCTTTCGATATCGCCTGAAGCCAGAACGGTATTGGCTAGGCGCTGCAAACAGTTTTCTAATTCGGTGATCCGCTGCACCACCTGCGGCGCGGAAGTTTGCGCCCTGACGTAGGCGTCCAGTGCGACTTCGCCTTCGATCTTCTCGACATATTGGGAAATGGTGGTTTCGCCGTCGTTTCTGGAATGAGCGGCGTGCGGAACGATGCCTGCCAGTGGATCGTTGTTTGGCATGGAGCGGAATATAACACCGAAATATGTTGAGGTGAACCTGCAAGGGAGAGTGTGGCGTGCCGGCATTCCCGCCAATCCCGGCGTATAATGCGCCTATGGAGCACCCCAGGCTGGCTGTTGTTCAGACATACGGTAGCCGCCTTGACGCGGACTTGGCCAAGGGCGCGCTCGAAGCTGCTGGCGTCCCGGCAATGGTCCAGGCGGATACGGCCGGAGGAATGCGCGAACACCTAGCGTGGACCGGCGATGGTTTTCACGTTCTGGTGCGCGAAGAAGATGTGGCCGTGGCGCACGATGTACTCACCCCGCCCGCCGAGGGCGTCGAAATTCTCGACCCCGACTTTCCCGCGGGCGATGAACCCCGACCAACGTGGCGCCGGTTTACGTAGTGGATCATCGATCCGACTCTGGCCAAAGCCCTACTCACCAAATACACAATTTGCAACCGACATTGCACGCAACCAACTTTCGACCCATTCCCCTAGTACTCCCGACCATCGTATCTATTTGGAAAAAGTAGGCTTGCCAACGGCCCGTTCGGCGGTACAATCACCCCAGTGAGTAACGAGTGGTTTCCCAGCTCAGACGTCCCCCGCGAGCGGATTCACGAGAGTCAATGAGTCAGTTGCGCCCATCTACGGGGGCCCTTACACGGTTGCGGATCGTTGCTGCGTGCTCGCTGATCTGTGTCTCGTTCCTCGTTGCCGCCTCCGCCACCAACGCGCAGGATGTCGCGGAAGCCGCACGCCAGGAAAAAGCCCGCAAGGCTGCGCAGGCACAAAAGCAGTCTCACGTTTACACCAACGAAGATTTACAGCACTCGCAAATTCTCACGCCCGAAGATCGCACTGTCGCAGAAGCACGCAAGAAAAATGCCGCTCCTCCGGCCGTGAATGAAACTTCGCCCGCAAATGTACCTACGCAAGATGCCGCCGCTCCCGAATCGCTGGGAGAGATTGCCCGCCGCGCGCGCCGCGAAAAAGCGGCACGTCAGGCCGAACAAGCTCGCAGAGTTCCGGCGCCCGTTCCGTTCCCGATGGAGTTGCCACACGAAACAACCCTCGCGCATCCCAAGCCACTCAGCCCCGCGACGGTTGCGCCTTCCTCTGCTCCAACAAGATCGTCGAGGCCAATCGTCCCCAACAGTTCCGTCAAGCGCGACCCATTTTCCCGCGCGGTAATTTCTTCCGCCCCGCGCAACAATTCCATTTCTGCGCCGCTGCCAAAGTCGGTTTCTCCCTCCACCCCGGCCCCGACGCACATCGTGGTGCCGCCCACCACGATGCACGCTTCACCGCTCGTCTCCAACGCGCATCCGGAATCAGTGCGAATTCAGCCCGGCGACTCACTCTGGAATCTCTCGCGGCAATATCTCGGCAAAGCGTCGCGCTGGCAGGAATGGCTCAGCCACAATCGAGGAATCGGCGATCCGCGGCGCCTTCAGCCCGGCATGGTCCTCTTGATTCCTTCGCTTGAAAATCAGTTGGCGCCTCCAGTAGATTCAGGAGTTAGCCCCCACGCGGAAGCACAGTTATCCGAAACAATCTCTGTCCAACCAGGCGATTCACTCTGGAAACTCGCCGCCGAGCATCTCGGCCACGCCACGAATTGGCCCTGTCTGGCCCGCGCCAATCCAGATCTCCGCGACGTAGACCGCATCTATCCTGGCCAGAAACTTTCGCTTCCCGCATTCTGCACGAAATCAACACCTTCCTCGCCGAACGAATAGACAGCCCCGATCCGGGCGACGCATGGCCACTCTACGCTCAGTTCCAGCAATACCGTTCACAATCATTAGCCAATCATCCGAACTTCCGACTTGACCTATCGTCCTAAACCAAAAAAATTGTCATCCTGTTCCCGCGCCTTCGGCTAGGCAGAGAGTTGCTCTGTCTTGGTGGCACAACCATTCATGGCGGTGCCCTTGGTTTATTTCCCTGCCTTGGCAAGCCTCATTGCTCACTCCCTCTTTCTCCCCGCGTCTATTGGAGTTAGACAGTTCCGTGGGGGCCAGACAGGTCAGCTTTCTATCTTTTCGCAAAAAGGGATGGTGTCTTCATGCCTGTAGCGTACAAATTTGTTTCCACCCTGGCCGTTGGCCTGCTCTTTCTTGCAGCCACCGCATCGGCCCAGTTCAAAAACGGCAGTCAACCCACCGAACTGAATATTCCCCGCGTCAGCCAGCATGGCAGCGTCGAGCAGACCATTGGCCTCTCTACGGTCATCATCAATTACCATCGTCCCATCGCGGGTGAACGCGAAATCATGGGCAAAACCGTGCCTTTCGGCAAAGTCTGGCGCGCCGGTGCAAACGAAAACACCACCATCACTTTCTCCGATGACGCTGCTGTGGAAGGGAAGCCATTACCCGCTGGCACCTACGGTCTCCACATGATCCCGGATAAAGATCAGTGGACCGTGATTTTCTCTAAGAATTCCACCTCGTGGGGCAGTTTCAGCTACGACGAGAAAGAAGACGCCCTGCGCGTAACGGTGAAGCCCAGCACAGGCGAGAAGTTCGATGATCTCACGTATACATTCGACGACGTGAAGCCGGACTCCGCCGCGGCGACTCTGCGCTGGGCAACAGTTACTGTCCCATTCCGCGTCTCTTTCGACGTGAAGGCCATCGTGCTGAAGAGCATCCACAATCAACTGCGCAGCGTTGGCGGATTCACCTGGGCCGGCTATGACGAAGCTGCAAATTGGTGCCTCGATAACAACTACAACCTGGAAGAAGCCCTCAAGTGGGAAGACACTTCAATCCAGAATGAAGACCGATTTGAAAATTGGGAAACCAAGTCGCGCATTTTGGAAGCTATGGGCAAAAAAGAGGAAGCCGCCAAGGCCATGACGACTGCACTCGAGCGCGCCAACGCCCAGCAATACTATCTCTACGCTCGCGGCTTGCAGCGCCAGGGAGACACTAAACGCGCCTTCGAACTTTATCCCGTAGGCGCAAAGAAAGATCCCAACCACTGGCTTAGCCATCTCGGTCTGGCGCGAGTTGCCTCGAATGCCGGTGACTTTGCGACAGCCGCCAAGGAATTAAAGTTGGCGATCGCCGGTGCCCCCGAAGCGAACAAGCCCTTCCTCCAGCCAATGCTGGCCAAAGTCGAAGCCAAGACCGACTTCAACAAATAGCCTTCTCACTAGGACGGTTTTACGGCGGCCTCCTGCGGCTGTTTTGAGTAGTAGTGGCCGATCTTTCGATCGGCCACTTTCGTTTCTTCTACTGGCTGGCTTTTGACGCAGACGCCCAGAAGTTGCGTTTCTCTGCCACCCATTTGACTTTCCTCACCTCCCCATTTAATCTCCGCGCATCAGCACATTGCGCTCTAAATAGCCCTCTCGCCCGCCACGCGCAATCACTGGTCCTGAGGTTTCCATGATGAAATGTCTTTCCGTGCCGCTAGTCGTCCCCGCACTGTTGCTCTTGTTTGGCGCCCCTTCCTTACGCGCCCAAACATCACCAATCCTCCCTTCACAAAAAACGCCTCTCTCCGATCGGGTTGTCGCTTATCAGATTGACGCCAACTATCACGCCAATACGCACAGCCTCGACGGCCAGGAAACTCTCACCTGGACCAACTACACCGGCCAGCCGCAGGATCGCCTTCCGTTTCACCTCTATCTGAACGGATTCCAATTGAAATCTACCTTTATCCGCGAAGGCTCCGAGCATGGCAATCGCGACCTCGAACCCGGTTCCAAGTGGAAAGACACAATGTATGGTGAAGATGTCATTAAGTCCTTCGAAGTTCTCGGCATGGGCGACCTCAGCAGCCAACTCCACTTTATCCACCCCGACGACGACAATATCGATGACAAAACGGTTGTCGAGGTTCATCTTCCGCGCTCGGTAGCCCCCAACGAAAGCATCACCTTTAAAATTTCCTTCCACGATCAATTTCCAGAAGTCGTTGCCCGTACCGGTTACAAGCGCGATTATCTTCTCGCCGGGCAGTGGTTCCCCAAGATTGGGGTCTGGTGGAAAAACGCATGGAACTGCCATCAGTTTCACGCCTCCACCGAATTCTTCGCAGACTTCGGCACCTATGACGTAAAACTCACGCTCCCCGCCAATTTCAATGTCGGTGCAACCGGCGTGCAGACCTCCGAAACTGCCAACAGTAACGGCACCAAAACGCTCAGCTTCAAAGCCGAAGACGTTCATGACTTTGCGTGGACCGCCGATCCCACCACAAAGATTGTCGAAGACTCTGTCCAAATCAGCAGCGGCCCCGTGAAAATCCGTCTCCTGATGCAACCGGGTCACATGGCCAGCGCGCCCCGCTACCTGCAGGTGCTCAAAGGCACCATGCACAAGTTCGACGAGTGGTATGGCCCTTATCCCTACGCGCAGATCACTGTCGTCGATCCGCCCCATGGTGGCGGGGCTTCTGGCGGCATGGAATATCCCATGTTCATCACTGCCGATACTGCCTGGTGGGTCTTTGACGGATTCAAACTTCCAGAGGTCGTTGTCGAACACGAATTCGGTCACCAGTATTGGTACGGGATGGTCGCCACCAACGAGTTCGAAGAAGCTTGGCTCGATGAAGGTATCAACCAGTACACCGAGTGCAAGATCATGGACGCTCTCTACGGCCGCGATGCCGACGTCCTGAACACCCGCGTCGCCACCGCCAGCGAACTTGGCTTCGACCGCGTCGGCTACATCGGTGTAGCTGATTTCGATCCCATGACCCGCGCCGGCTGGCTGTATGTGGATTCCAACTCCTACGGCGGCATTACCTACAGCAAGACGGCCCTCGTGCTGCTCACTCTGGAGCACATCATCGGCGAGCAGAAAGTCCGCGAAGCGCAACGCCTCTATTTCGAACGTTATCGCTTCAAACACCCCACCGCCGAGGATTTCCTCAATACCGTCAACGAAGTCGCTGGCCAGAATCTCGACTGGTATTGGAATCAAGCCGTCCGCGGGACGCAGGTCCTCGACTATCGCATCCTCGATGCCTTCGTCGAACGCGCCAATTGGGTCGACAAAAGCGCGCCGAAAAAAGAAGTTCCCGGGGTCACTGAATACCTCAACAGTGTCGTCGTCCATCGCAAAGGTGATTTCATTTTCCCCGTGGTGCTCGATGTGAAATTCGACAACGGCGAGACCATTCGCGAACAGTGGGACGGCCAGGATCGCTGGCATCGCTTTCATTGGAAGAAAAAAGCCAAGCTCGTTTCCGCTGAAATCGATCCCGACCACGCCATTCATCTCGATCACGATCGCTTCAACAACAGTTGGTTGCACGATTCCGACACGCGCGCCAGCCGTAAGATTGCCAGTTATTGGATGGTATTCACGCAGTGGTTTTCGCAGTTGCTCGCGTGGTTGGTCTAAGGAGGCAGGATGAATCGCCCCATTCGCAAAGGATTTTCTCTGGTAGGGCGTCATCAACGCCTGGTGTGGTGGATATTCTTCGTCAATCTTTTCCTCGGCTTTCTCGCCTCCATCGCGCCCCGTCTCGACTTTCACTCATCGCTCGATAATAGTCTGTACTCCAGCCAACTGAACCGGCAGTTTGACGTCACCGTGTTCATCGAACTCCTCAGTAGGCCGGAGGTTTCCCTCGGCCCCGCTATCGCCGGCTCAGCCGTCCTCGGCGTTATTTTCCTTTTCTATATGCTTTTTCTTTCCGGCGGAATCCTTTCCGTCTACACCGACGACCGCAAACTCTCCCGCGGGGAGTTCTTCGAATCCTGCGGTACCTTTTTTTGGCGCATGTTCCGCCTGCTCCTTTGCTCCATCATCCCTTTTGCCATCGCCGTTGCTCTGTTCAGCCGGCTGCAATCCGTCTCCGGCAAGATGGCCTCGAACGCCGCTTGGGAACTCCAGGGGTTTTTGGTGCAAGTTGTCGGCTCTCTCCTCTGCCTCTTGCTCGTTCTCTTCGTCCGCGCATGGTTTGACGTTGCCCAGGCGCGCACCATTCGCGAAGACGTTCGCGGCATGTTCTTCCTCACCTGGAGAACGTTCCTCCTCACCCTCCGCAACGCCCCACGCCTAGTCTTCACCTATTTATTCATCACGCTTCTCGGCGCAATTCTTGCTCTCGGCGCATGGTTTCTATGGCTCAACATCGCGCACTCCTCCATGGCCAGCAGTTGGCTACTTCTCGAGTTGCTCACCTTGTTCTTTGTTGGCCTTCGCCTTTGGCAGCGCGCCGCCGCCGTCCTCTGGTACGAAAACTACGCCGAGTTGCACCCAGCTTTCGTTCCTGCGCCGCTAGCCCCGCTTACACAGGACGTAGTGATAGCCGAAGCCACGACGGTACTCCCGCCACCGATCGACGAAGGGGGCCAGCCCGCTACCTGATGAGAGTTGGTTGTAGGAGAGCACTGTCTCTCGACGGCAAAGACACGGCTCTCCCTCTTTTCGGTTGTTGGTACTTTGTCTTCCCTGGCTGTGACGCGGATTGCACCACACTCCCGCTTGATCTCCGCCACAAAAGCGCACCGACGCTCACCAGTACACTCGTTTGAGAGCGGTTGGCTCTAGCCTCTCTGGGTCTGGCCATGATTTCCTACACGTTCGCTTCTTCCTCCGGATGCTTCTGTCGGTGCGCCACGCCCACTCCAATCAATACCAACATGCCACCCGCAATCTGTGCTCCCGACAATGGTTCGTGCAATAACACCGCGGCCAGAAAAGCGGTCAGCGGCCCTTGTGTCAGCAGGCTTATGGAGGTAATCGTCGCGGGCAGATGCCCCAGTGCGTACGTCAACGCCATGTACCCGCCCAGTTGCGAAATCAATCCCAATCCAATCAGCGCCAACCAGGTCCTGGTGTTCGTAATACGAAAGGAATGGCCCAGCGCCACGTTGATCAGGAATAACGCCACGGTCGTAGCGATCATCGCCAGGCGTAGAAATTGCAGCGTCCCTATTGTCGTCCGCACCTCTTCGGTAGCCAGCAGGTACATCGCAAAAAACGCGGCTGCTCCTACAGACATCGCGTCACCTAATCCGAACTCGGTATGTCGCAACAGGTCTGAACGCAGAATGATCAGCGATCCTCCCACGGCCATCAGTAGTCCGAACCAGAAAGCCGCCTGCGGCCTTCGCCGGAATAGCAACCACGTCAGCAAGCCCACAAAGATCGGTGAATTATTTCCCAGCAGCGTCGCATTTGCCGCCGTGGTCCGCAGGATTGAAGAGTTGTACAGTGCCAGGTCCCCGGCAAAGAAAATCCCTCCCAGTGCAATGATCCAAAGCGACCGCCGGCTCAACGGCTTTACATTCTCTCGAAAGAAAAATGTGGGCAGCAGGATTGCCGCGGGAATCAGCATTCGATAGAACGCCGAGACCGATCCCGGCACGTCTGTCCAACGAACGAATATTGCCGACCAGCCAATGCACAGAATTGCGGCGATCAGCGCTAAATACGCCAGCAACCGCTCCCGTGCGGATGCGCGCTCGTCAGCGATGGAGTTCCCTTTATTCACGATCAATCCTGAAATGCAGGAAGAGGCAGTTTCGCATATCGCTCAAATGAACGAACCTGCCGAAATGGCCTTTCACCTAAATCCGCGTTTTCTGCATCGCCGTTGCCGCCCAGTAAATCCACAACGCCGTGCAAACTCCCAGGCACAATCGCACATCGAAGAACGCAGCCACCAAAGCAAATCCGTAAAACAGCGGGCCATACAGATAATCGCGGCACGATTTTTCTACAAGACTATCCGGCGTCGATGCCAGGAGAGTTTTCTTTCGAAACGCTGCACGCAACACCAGATTGAAGCAGATCGCAATGAGAATGAACGTACCGCTGTAAAAAATTGCAGCGGCTTTTGCGGCTGGCGTCTGCAGATACGCAGCCAATACCGAAGTCGGGTAGGGAACAAAGGTGACCGCTAGCAGCAGGCACCCATTCGCAAAGTGCACCCAGGCGTCACTTTTACGAACATGACTGAAGATCGTGTGGTGGTGTACCCACATCACAAGTATGGTAAAGAAACTCGTCACCAGCGAAAAATAGCTGGGCCACTGCTGCAATAGAGCCTTTCCCAGCGCAACCGACGATAGGTCCGTGGAAATCAGCACCGGAACTTTTAATTCCAGAATCAGCAAGCGTGATGGCGATGGCGAAAACCCCGTCGCTAAACGCCTCCAGTCGCCCCGTCTCTTTTTCTTCGCGTTCTTTTTTCTCCATCTGCATGCCCGGTGACGCTCCTCGTTGGTTAAGAAGAGTATCAGTGAATGCAACGAAACCGAAACGCCCGCTGTGGATTCGGCAACCACCGAGTCCTCAACAAGGTTTTCATCCTGAGTGACGCGAAGGATCGCAACCGATTACCTCCACAACAACCCTGTGAAACAGATCGTTCGCCGATCGGCATCCCTCATCCGTGCCTTCACAGGCTGGGAAGGCTACTTTGTCCTGGTGGCCCCAGCTATTCCTGGCTGTGCGTTTTGTCACCCGCCCCGGCACTCCAACCTGGCGCGCATGGATCAAGCCTGCTGAAAATATGTAAGGATGGTCACGCCGCGATATACTACCCAGCGTGCATTTCCTCCACTAAGGGCGGCGAATGAGCAAACCGAAGAGCGACCACGAATTGGGCATGACGCGAGAGATCACGCGTCGCGATTTCTTGAATGGTGTGGCCGTCGGAACCGGCGCTAGTCTCCTCGGCACTGTCTTCGGCGCGGAACAACTGTTAGCCGCTGCCGTGCTGGACGAGTACGCCCCGGAAAAATCTCCGGATTACTACCCACCCGCGAAATCTGGGATGCGCGGCAATCACGACGGTACATTCACCTTCGCTCACAAATTACGTGATGGCGACAATGCGAGTTCATTCGGCGACACCGTCGACACCGGTGAATCCTATGATCTCGTCGTTGTTGGTGGGGGCATCAGCGGACTCTCCGCTGCCTACTTCTTTCGCAAGAAATTTGGCAAGTCCGCAAAAATTCTGATCCTCGACAATCACGACGACTTTGGTGGTCACGCCAAGCGCAATGAGTTTCAGGTCGGCGGTCGCATGGTGCTGGGCTACGGCGGCACACAATCCATCGAAAGCCCTGGAAGCTACAGTAAAGAAGCAAGGTCGCTCATCAAAGAACTGGGCATTGATACCCAGAAATTCTATAAAGCCTATGATCAGAAGCTCTATTCCAAGCTTGGCACCGCCGCATTTTTCGACAAAGAAACGTTTGGCGAAGACCGTCTTGTCACTGGAATGAACGCAACAGCCTGGCCCGATTTTCTCTCCAAAGCGCCGCTTTCTGATTCTGTCCGCAAAGACATTGCGCGTGTGTACACCGAAAAAGTGGACTACTTGAAAGGTTTGTCGCGCGAACAGAAAATTGCCAAGCTGAAAACCATCAGTTACGCCGATTACCTTACGCAAGACTGCAAACTCACTCCTGAAGCGCTTACTTTCTTTCAGGCATTTACTCACGATCTGTTTTGTGTCGGCATTGAAGCCGTTCCGGCCTACGCTTGCTACGAAGCAGGCGATGACTATGGCTCGTTCACCTACGCCGGCTTCGATGGCCTTGGTTTTCCCGAACACGAAAAAGAAGAGCCATACATTTTCCATTTTCCTGACGGCAATGCCTCCATCGCGCGGTTGCTGGTCCGTTCACTGATCCCCGGGGCGATCCCCGGAAGCAATATGGAAGACGTAGTCACTGCGAAAGCGGATTACTCTCAGCTCGATCGCCACGAAAATAATGTACGCATGCGATTGAATAGTACGGTTGTGAATGTGAAGCATTCCGAAAAAAACGTGCGGGTGTCGTACATGCGCGGCGGGAAATTGCTAAGTGTCGCTGGGAAAAACTGTGTGCTGGCTTGCTACAACGGAATGATTCCGTATCTCTGTCCTGGACTTCCTGAGGCGCAAAAAGAAGCGCTGTCCTATCTTGTCAAAGCGCCGCTGGTGTACACGCACGTCGCAATCAACAACTGGACCTCGTTTTCAAAGCTCGGAATTCGCCAGATCGTTTCGCCCTCTAGCTACCACACCTACACCGCACTCGATTTTCCCGTCAGCATCGGCAAATATCAATTTCCCAGCAAGCCTGAAGAGCCCGCCGTGCTCTTCATGTTGCGTACGCCGTGCAAACCTGGTCTGCCAGTTCGTGACCAGAACCGCGCTGGCCGCGCGGAATTGTTGCAAACTCCGTATGCAAAGTTCGAGCGCAACATTCGTGAACAACTCCAGCGCATGCTCGGTGGCGCGGGTTTTGATTCTGCGCGCGACATTTCTGGAATCACCGTCAATCGCTGGGCGCACGGCTATGCGTACACACCCTTTGCACTCGATACCCCTGATTGGAAAGAAGGGCAGCAGCCGTGGGTGATCGGCCGCCAGCCTTTTGGCAACATCGCCATCGCTAATTCCGATGCGGGCGCCAGCGCGTATACGGATGTCGCCATCGATCAGGCGTATCGCGCCGTCAATGAGTTGTTCGCCCCACGCGGATAAGCATTCGGCATCAGTTGCGAACGTGACGCTTCAGGAACTCCCGTTCGAGATTCTTCTCGTTGCTCTCTCTTGCTTGGCCTACGCTTGTCTTTCGGTCCCATTGCGAAGCGGTTTAGTAATGAGGAGGTCGTTGTGTTCATGAAACGGACCCTTTCTGTCGGAAGTGTTTTGTTGCTCGGGGTGGCGATGACACTGGCGCAGCAAAGTAATGTTTCAGATGAAGGCGGGCGCGTGCTTGCGCTGGAAAAAGCATGGAATCACGCGCTGGAAGAAAAAGACACAAAAGCGCTGGACATGCTTCTGGCGAATACCATGGTGTCTGTCGATATCGATGGAAGCATTCAGACAAAAAGTGAATTTCTGGCGAGCATCAAATCTCCGGAGTACCAGCCGTCGCAAGCAGTGACGGAACAGACCAGCGTGCAGGTATACGGCGACACGGCCGTGGTCGTGGGAATTTTCCGGATCAAGGGAACGGAAAAAGGAAAACCGTACGTGCATCGCGAACGGTTCGTGGATACCTGGGTGAAGATGAATGGGGGCTGGCAATGCGTCGCGACCACGGCGGCATTGATTCTCACCAAGCAGGCCGCGGATTAAT
Organism: Candidatus Acidiferrales bacterium; assembly: GCA_963782755.1. Classification (GTDB taxonomy): domain Bacteria; phylum Acidobacteriota; class Terriglobia; order Acidiferrales; family UBA7541; genus Acidiferrum. The sequence continues at coordinate 50,549 of CAWAKR010000014.1, read as the reverse complement.
AGCCATACGATTTATTGCTGTGAAGCTGTGAACCCAGCGAATGTTTTCTCAAGCGTTGAGGCTTTGCCGTGTTTGGCGGATACGCAGGCAACCAGGCGTTAACATCGGACGGAAGGCGCAAGAGAAACAGCAAATCGCTGGAGCGCAGCAAGATATCGAGCAGGCGCGAGCGATCGAGATTCGTCAGGGTTTCGCAGCGAAGGCTGACCAGCAAGGCGCGATTAGAACACTCTTCCACCAATGAACGCGCCCTGGCCGATTCCGCGGCGCTGATGAATTTATCGCGGGCAATCGGATCCAACTGATCCAGCCATTCGTAGCAAAGCGTAAGAAAATGCTGAAGGCAGAGTGGCTTCTCTCCGAGCACAATCATGGATTCCACTTCGCAGGGATCGACACTGCAGTGGCGTTCGCCAGAATTCCGCTCCGGTTTTTCCTGCGAATTATGGCCTAAATCATTCGTGTTCATGGCTTCCTGTAGTAGTTCCAACTGCATATAGCAACTTCCTTCACCACGATAATCGGGCGGGATCGCGTGGGCCATCAGGGATTCAGGGTAGAAAGATTGTCGGAGGAACAGCATTCCTGGAATTTGCGCTCGAGCGGCGAGAGCATGGAAAAGTGGGCGAGATGATGTTCCGCGCGCAGCCAGTGGTCGACATAGGGAGAAAGAAGTTCTTTTACGCGGGCAGCGTTTTCACTGCAGCAGCGGGCACGTTCCTTGCCCGTCCAGAGCGTAACGACGGTGACGAGGCGCGCTTCCTGATCGGAGATCATGACCATGCAACCGGCAAATCCGGAATTGAGGCGAAGAGCTTCGCGAATGGCGACAGGAAGTAGCGATTTGAGTTTCTGCGTCTTGAAGGGGGAGGCCACGAATTGAACGGTGTGCGCGGAGACGTCGTAGGCCTGCGCGGCCGGATTTGCGGTAAGGCTTTTGGGATCGCGCGCCAGTGATTCGGGTTGGGTGCGTGTAGAACCAGCCGGTAGCCAGGGATTGGCGGAGTCTTTGCAGACTAGAGAAGATGGCCTGTTCGCTGGTTCGATTATGGTGCTTGCTTGCGTCGCCACAAATCCTCCAGGAAAGCACTTCCTCCGGTGAAGGAGGGAAGGGCGCGTCTTCGCTTGGTCAGGGTGTGCCAAGACGCGCCCGAGGGTACGTAGAGACGGTGACCGGTCCCTACGGAGCAGGGAGCCCCAGGTTCAAGGGTCCCCATTGCCAAGTAGTGCAGGAGGAGAGGGAATCGTTTCATATTCGGGAAAGGAAAAAGAGGCGGTTGAGGATGTGCAAGCAGTGGAGGAGAGGGGACCCCCTACCCCACCCTGTTTTTCGTAAGAGTGGTAGGCAAAGGACTTAGTAAAAGTGGTGTCTGTAAGAGTGGCATCTAAAGGAGTTAGGAAGGTAGTAGGGAAGTCTTAAGTTGTAAGTTTTCAGTAAAGCGAACGAGGGGGCAGGATGTCGGTCGTAACCAATGGCATTAGAACCGGGAACGGAAAGTGTGAAGGAGAAAAAGATGTTGGCGTGAAAGCATGCCCACCCCTCCCCCGGGTGTTTTGCGAAAGTCTGTCAAAGGAAATAGTTTGCGGAAATGAGTGTGCGCAACTATGTGAAAACAAAGGGGCGGAAAAATGGATCGATTGAGAATTCTTCGTGCGGGAGAAAAAGGCGTGAGACGGGTATTCGAAGGTGGATGAATTATACACATGAGCTATCATAATAATTAGTAAATTATAGTCAGAGTTATTTTTTCCGGTAGGGATAACCCAAAAGAAACGATAAACCTGAGACCAGGTTAAACAACGAGGAGCACTTTGCTCGGCATGGTGAAGGGAATTGGTATGTTGCGTCGCACCGCTGGCGCTTGTGTTTGCTCTTCGCTTTCCCACGGCTTGCGCCGTGGGCTAACTTGTTTCGCGCCGCTGGCGCTTGGGGGTGATGTCTCGGATGGACGTGACGGGTTTTTAGGTCTAAACCCACACCCTGAGAGGCGTACGGTGCGGCACTCGGAAAGAACAACCTTCCTTAGGAGATTTTTTCGGGGGGATGGTTGGGCCCGCATGCTGCGGGCAAGCTGAAGCTCCGACCCCCTAATAAACAAGAGGGTGGCGCCCGGCGGAAAGAACACAGTCAGGAGTGACTGGGCAACGGGCCGGGCTAAAGCCCGGCACCTACATTAGGAAACGGTGAGGCGAAGAGAGGGGCACGCGAAGGAAGCGGAAGCTCCAATCACCTAAGGGGCGGATATCACGCAGCGGGGGAGTTGAAAAGGAGGAGCCGCACCCAGACTTAGAAAAGGAAGAGCGCGGCTCGCAAAGATAGTTCAGCTATCTGGTGATGACATGGTGCGCGAAGAATCAGTGCACGTAGATGTGATAGGTGATGTCCAGAACAAAGGTGCCAGAGGCGCCGTGGAAATGGACCGTGTGATGGCCCATAGGCAGCGGCTGGAGCATCACGTAATAGCCATCGTCAACTGCAGGGTAGTAGCTTCCAGGAGCGAACGGTCCTTCACCAACTGCAGTGAAGAAATCATCGTCGGGTAGGGTGAAGACAAATGCGGAAGACTGAACGCGGAATTTATCCCTGATCCGGGGGATGGACATGCCATCGACTTCCATGCTGAGACTGGTGGCACCTTCCATGCCTGCGGCAGTTGCGGCGCGCAATTCGCCGATCTGGGTCAAGTGCGAGGGAAGGCCAGTTTCTTCGAGTACGGAATCCTCGGTGTTAAAAACAGCCACGTAAAGAGCCTTTCCGTAGGGCACCTTGCAGTTGCGGACCACGTTGTCGAAACTGCCAGTGCCGCCGATGGCGATGAACTTTCCACCCAGGAACCACACGGGGCCGGACTGTCCAACGCCGCAGTCTCCATTGTCAAATAGGGGATGATTTGCGGTAGGAATAGAGTCGGCCCATTGCTCCCAAGCGGAGGACCATTCGCTGTAGGTCCTACCATAGACGACAGAGTCGCGGTCGAACACCATAGTGCGATTCTCGCCACCGTTAGCCACGATGGTGGGCGTGAGTATAGTGGCGACGAGCGCGAGAGCCGCGAACAAGGCGACGCCTGCGACGAGCAGACTGCCCCACTTTCTGTTTCCACTCCAAATCAACTTCCTCATAAATCCTCCTTAGAATTCGCGTGCCGCGGGGGGAGATATCCGCGAGCCTGCGTTATTTATGTGAGACACCGAGTAGGTAGGGGCCTGAAGTATGGCCTCCGGGGATAGTGCATTTCGCATGGGGAGTGCACTTCGAGGAGGCGGGTTGGCCTCAGGAGAGATACGCGCGGATGACAGCCGTGCGCGTAAATCGAGAGGTTAACTGAGACGGGGTTACTCCGAAATGAAGAGGAAGTCATTGCCGGGAGTCACCGGTGAAGCTGGGGGTGACCATGGCCCGTGTGATAGTCAGTCAGGGACGCGATGCTGACGAGACTGGGCGGGTGGAGCGGTAGATATCCTCCACGATTCTGTAGCTCGGGGAGGCTTTTGAAATAGTCGCCCGACAGGATTAGTACGTGGGCCCTCTGTTTCAGGGCCACTCTCCTTCGAGGGATAACCAACTCGATGTTATGTTCAAAAGTGAACAGTCTTGCTTTTCCGGCCTCTCCATTCTATTAAAATGAAAAAGAAAGAGCTGCCCAAAGAACAATCAGATTTTGTGAGTTGTCCAACCTGCGGTGTGGGCGTTGGCGAGCCGTGCGTTTGGAATTATGGCGAACTGCGGTTGGGGCCGCACTTGAACCGCAAGCTGACCGCTTTAGAGTTCATCGAGCGCGGCAAGCAAATCGACAAGAGCGATTCTGCACAGCCGGCGGATGCGACTGCCACATCTGCTCGTTCACGATCCATTCCACTGCGATAGATTAGCGTACCAAATCGCGACCCAACCTCTACTGTGCTGACGACCTTGCCAGAGAGCGCGCAAACCCAAGACCAAGGTTCAAACAGCGAACGAGAGCACCGGCTCTGTTTGCGCGTGTCCAGCCAATTCTATGAACTAGTGGCCGCTAATCATAGGTGCGGCATGCCACGCCAGGATCACTCGCGCAAAAACGGTGCCGGTGCACTGCGAGACGTGTGTATGGCAAGGATTATTGGATTGGGGATTGGGATAAGGAGCGAGTGCGGCGAAGTTCGAGGACGAGATAGGCGACGACGGCGAAATTGAGGATGAGGAGGACAATTTTGGGGAGGCTGGCGTGGCGCTCGATTTCCCAAAGTTCGAGAGGGATGAAGGAAGTGGTGAGGATGATGGTGAAATACTCGGCCCAGCGCTTGCGAAGGGCGAGGCCTACGCCTTCGGTGAGGGTCAGCCCGGCATAGAAGAAGGTGCCAGCGCTGAGGACTTTCAGATGCTGGTCGTCGAGAATTGACACCCGATTAAAAAGATGGTGAATGAAGATGTTCCCGGGATCGATGCGGACGAGATCGGCCCAGCGGGCGAGGTCCGCGGCGACGTCTTTGTGGACAAGGTTGAGAGCGCCGATGGCTACGGCGAGGAGTAGAGCAGCCTTGGAGAGCTTGAAGGCGGCAATAAGGAGAAGTCCACGAGACCCGGAAGGATGAGAAGCCATGGAGTTCACTTTACACTATGGGGAACGAGGGGGCGACGCGTTGCGCGGCGGGAGTTGCCGACTGGCAAAGGGTGGGAGAGGAGACCGTCATGGGAAGAGGAGCTTGGATCGGTTTTGATGGCTACTGAACCCAAACCCATGCCCTGAAGCATGCAGGATGCGGCAACCAAAGAGAGATGGTCGGGAAACGGTGAAGTTAGGTTACGCGAGTTTGATTGTGCAGGGGGGAATGGTAAGGCTATACTGCCCGGCACGAAGGTCAGGGGCAGTTCTAAAGTGGAACTCTTTGTATTCGACAAGGCGTATGTGGAGCGTTTGCGGGAGGGTGATCCGCGAACGGAGGAGCATTTCTACGCCTATTTCGAGCAGATTCTGGGGATTATGCTGCGGGCACGGATGTTGCCACCGGAGCGAATTGACGATGTGAGACAGGAAACCTACACCCGGGTGATCGCGATCCTGAGACGGGATGGCGGGGTCCAGCAACCGGAACGGTTCGGGGCGTTTGTTAACTCCGTATGCAAGAACGTGTTGCACGAAAATAACCGGGACAGCTACCGGAGCCAGCCTTTGCTGGACGGGCATTTGGAAACGCCGGACAAGATTATCGACCTCGAGAGCAGGCTGATCACGAAACAAACCAAAGAGCGGGTGCGAGCGATTCTGGAGGAAATGAGCCAGAAAGACAGGGACCTGCTGCGAGCCGTGTTCCTCGAAGAGGGGGAGAAGGACGAAATCTGCCGGCAATTCGGGGTAGATCGGGATTATCTGCGGGTACGGCTATACCGCGCAAAAGAAAGATTCAAAGAGGTTTACCAGAAGGAAGAGGCGTCAAAGCCAAAGCCGGCAGCAGGTAAGGGTAGGACCTGAAACGTTTAACCCTCGAGATGCACTATCTTTAGGACAGGGAATATGGAACACCAACAGGCAAAAGAGATGCATGCAGCCGAAAAATACGTCCTGGGAGAACTGCCCGGGGAACTTCGCGAACAGTTTGAAGAGCACTTCTTCGACTGCGAGGAATGCGCGATGGATGTGAAAACGACAATGGCTTTTGTGGCCGCCAGCAAACAGATCTTCCAGGAAGCGGTGCAGATTGAACCCGCAAAGGAACAGAAGCAGCGGGAGGTTTCACGATGGGCGGGCTGGCTGAAGCCGCTGATCGCCATACCGGCACTGGCAGCGCTGGTTGTGATGATGGGTTATGAGGCGCGGCAGAGTAAGAAGTCTCACCAGGCGACCGGAGGTGAGGAACAGGCTTTAGTGGCGAGCGCGGATTTTGGATTGCGCGGCGGCGATCGGGCGGCCGGCGAAAGCGTAGCAGCCCGGGTGCATGCCGGAGAGGCTTTCGGATTGCATTTTGATTTTTTGCCAACGGAAACATTTGCAAAATACGTAGCAGAAGTGCAGGACGAAGCGGGGCGGGCGGTGATGCAGGTAAGTATTCCGGCAGAGCGCGCCTACAAGGAAGTGAAGATGGTGGTGGCGCCGGGTAGGCTGGCCCCTGGCAAATATATGCTCAGGATTTATGGCAGCAAGGGCGAGCCGGAAGACAAAAGCAAGGTTGAAGTAGCAAGGTTTGCATTTGACGTTGAAATAATCCCCTAGTTCGGTAAACATCTAGCAGTTCGAATTCACAGATGAGGTGTCCCCGTGAGCCCCAATCCCCGCAGTTTCGTTGTGAAATTCCACGCAGGAGGCCATGCGTTCAGCGCCAATTTTGAGAGGCCCGTGCCGCATCAAGTGGCGGCGCAGGCGGGCGTGTTTTTGTCCTCGACGGGCGGCCACGGACACGCGCGCGTGGACAATTTTGAAGTGCCGAGGCTGGTGCGCTTTTCGAGTGCAAAGTCACACGTTTCGGGAAGCTATCAGGATGAAACTACGGCGACGTCTCATGCGACGATAACGATTGAGGGGTTGAACATTCTGGATGTGATCACGGCGGACCGGATCACGGCGCGGTTGACCTCAGAGCACAAAAAGGGAGCGGAGGAAGGGCATATTCTGGCAATTGGAAGCATGTATGAGAATTTGCGGATTGCCGGATACAAATTTGAGATTAAGCTGCGGCATGAACTGTTGCTGAAGCACAAAACGCATCACGAGCTGGCCAAATCGTTTGCAACGGGGAAGAAAAGCGGGAGAATAGCGGCTTCAGAGGAAAAGGTGATGCTGTGCTCGCTGGTGGAAGAAATCATCACGGACTTTCCGGGATTGTCGACCGAGGACAAGAAGAAGCATGTGGTGAAGATCCCACACTTCGGGACGATCAGCTTTGCAGAACTGCTCTGCCAACCGGGGACCAAGACGCTGACGATGCTGGGATTCGAACTGGGCTCGCCAGATTTTGGAAGCGGAACAGCAATCGAAGCGTATATGAACGGGCCGCAGTATCCGCCGCCCGGTGGCAAAACTCCGTAAAAGCGCAAAACGTCAGGCCACTCCGCGCACTAATCCTGATACTGAGCAGTGTGTTAACGGTTGGGTGTCGGCCAGCGCCGCCCCTTACCACGGTCTACGACCGGATTGAACTCAAAATACAGCATGGGGAACTGGATGCGGCGATGGCGGACATCGATCGCGACAGCCAGCGCTTTAGCACGAAGGGTGCGGACTGGGCGTGGAGCTTTCGTGTCCTGAAGGCGCACGTATACGTTTACCGGCGCGAATACAAGAAAACGTTAGAGGTGCTGGCTGAAACCTTTCCCGAGTCCCTCGAGACGACGGAAATTGCAGTGAGGAAGAATATCTACGAGGCGATTGCGTATCGTCTGGCGCAACAATACGAAGACTCCGAGAAGAGTTTCGCTCGCGCGGCGTCGCTGGCCGAAAAATATCAGCCGAAACTGACAGCGGAGGTGTTCAACAACCAGGCGGTATTGCAGACCGACGAAAAGAAATACGAACAGGCCGAGCAGACCTTTCGGCGAGCCTTGGAACTCGCGAGAGCATACAAAAGCGATGACCAGGAGTTACGAGCGCTGGCATCACTGGCGGCAGCCAATGTGCAGATGGAACGGTTTGACGAGGCGCTGGAGTGGAATCAAGCAGGACTGAAGCTGGCGAATGCGATGAGGCGAGATGACACCGCAAAACTAATTCTCGGAAACATGGGATCGAGCTATTTTTCGCTGGGAGATTTTGAAAACGCCATCCCACTGTTCAGGCAGGCGGCGGACAAGGCGGGGGAACAGAAATTGTACGATTACCAGGCGCATTGGCTGATGTCCTTGGCGGAGTGCTACTACGCGGAGCAGGACTATGCGAAAGCCGAGGCGATCCTGGCACAGGGATTGAAGATCGCGCGACCGCTGGAGGTAAAGACGGCGCTGACGGAATGTCTGAATGATCTGGCGGCGGTGGCGCTGGAGACAGGCAATGTGATGGCGGCCGAAAAATACAATCACGAAGAGATGGAGATCGAGCGCGCAGGATTGGATCGCTCGGCGGTGATGGATTCGCAGCTGATTCGAGGACGAATCGCGCAGGCAAAGCACGAATATGGCGAGGCGGAGAGATTGCTTGGCGAGGTTATTTCATCGACGACAGCGACGAAACCGCTGAAGTGGGAAGCACAAGCGCGGTTAGCGAAAACTTTGGACGATGAAGGAAAGTCGCAAGTGGCGGAAAAACAATACCAGGAGGCGATACGGAAGATCGAGGCGGCGCGGGCAGATCGACGAAGGGAAGAGTGGAAGTTCACCTTTCTGACCACCAGCATAGAGTTTTATGAAGACTACGTGGATTTTCTGATAGCGCACGGGCGGAGTTTGGATGCGCTAAAGGTAGCCGAATTGAGCCGCTCGCGAACGCTGGTGGAAGGGTTGACGCCGAAGGAGGTTGCGGGCCAATGGAACGCAGCCGGATTGCGGCCGGGGCAAGTGGCGCGGAAGGTGAACTGCACGTTGCTGTTTTATTGGATCGGGCGAAACAGGTCGCACTTGTGGGTGATTGCGCCGGAGAAGACCAGTTATTTTGAGCTGGTAAAAGCAGACGCGATCGTGCCATTGGTGAAGACGTATCGTAGAGAGATACGGAGTGTGCGAGACGCGCAGGAGGCGGGCAGCGCGGAAGGGAAGGAGCTGTACACGCTGCTGGTGGAACCGGCGAGCAAAGTGCTGCCGAAAGAAGGACGAATCATCCTTGTGCCTGACCCGAGCTTGTCCTCACTGAATTTCGAGACACTAGTTGTGCCGGGGCCCACTCCACATTTTTGGATTGAGGATGTCACGTTGACGACGGCAAGTTCCCTGACGTTACTGGCGAAAGGATCGACGCAGGCGTTAGTGAAACAGAACAGCTTGTTGCTGGTAGGAAATACGGAGCCGGTGGAGGCGTTCCCGGCGTTGCCAAAGGCGAAGGAAGAGATGCAGATGGTCGAGAGCTACTTTCCGAAGGGGCGCAGAGATGTGCTGGAAGGGAAGGATGCAACGCCTCAAGCGTATTTGGAGAGCGACCCGGGGCGTTTCAGCTACTTGCATTTTGTGACCCACGGAACGGCGAGTGTGACGAGCCCGCTGGACTCTGCGGTGATTCTGAGCCAGGGCGGCGGCTCTTATAAGCTTTATGCGCGCGACATTATTCAGCACCCGTTGACGGCGCAGTTGGTGACGATCTCGGCGTGTGAAGGCGCGAACGGGCGGGCGTACTCTGGCGAGGGGCTGGTGGGCTTGTCGTGGGCCTTCCTCCGCGCAGGTGCGCATAACGTAGTGGGAGCGCTGTGGGAAGTGAATGATTCGGCGGCGCCGCAGATCATGAATGTGTTTTATGGAGAGATTAGCCGGGGGCGAGATCCGGCGATGGCGTTGCGCACGGCGAAGCTGGCGTTGCTAAAAAATAAGGATCCCGAGATTGTTTTTCGTAAGCCCTACTATTGGGCGGCGTTCCAACTGTATTCGGGTTCCTAGGCGGTCCTGCACCCAGGCACAACAATGAACAGTGCGTCTGGTCCACAGAAAGAGAAGACAAAAGGTTAACCAGGAGAGCGCTTGGCTCGTACTGACAAGGATTGTACTTTGCTTCGAACTGTAACCGCGGTAAGGAGCGCTCTGGCCTTGCGGGTGTGATAAGCCCGCGTTCGCGAATCCCCAGGCGCCGGGGGTGGGGCCACCTGAGAAGAGGGACCTTGAGATAAACGATATTGTAGCTAGAGCAAACAAAAGTTGAGGCATGATTTACCTTATAGACTACTAATCCGACTGAATTTGAATAGAACGAAAAAAGCAGTGGGAATACTACAGAACTGTAAGTTTTGACAGTTGCGAAAGTTTTCAATGTGGTTCAATCTTCTGTTCCCAGACAGACTTGAAGAAAGCTGTCATGGATTGGCTCTCACGGAAACGGGCCAAGCAGTCTGCACCACGGGCACACTCACTTTCGCGCAATCCTGCGCAGTAAAAGGTCGTTTCGTTGAATTTAACGGGGCGGAGCAATTCCAGTCTTTCTTGGGCGGAGAAATTCTGGGCTACGCAGGATTGCCCGACAGTGAGAGAGTCAGAGCAAGAGCTAGCATTTCCTACCAGTACAAAATCCCAAGTTAGAAATTCCTAATCATCGTTTTCGGGTTCCTGCGTGACGATGTGGACGTCGACTGCGGGAGAGTCTCGCAAGAAGCGGTGAACGGCGGAGAGATACAGATATTTTCGCCAATCGCGGACGGCATCGCGGCCAAAGATGACCTGAGTGATGTGCTTGCTGCGAACGAATTCGGCGATGGTATCGGCGACGCTGCGGCCCTTCAGCTTGAGAACCTGCGCCCCAAGATTTTCCGCGAAGCGCATGTTGGCTTCAAGGACCTTGGGATCTCGTTCGCGTAGCGGGAGTTCGCGCTCCACGTGAACGACGTAGAGTTCTGCGTCCATTTTGCGAGCCATACGGGCGGCACGCGCGATCAGATATTGACCGGTGGGATTACCGGAGATACATACGGCGATACGTTCGCGAACACCCCAATTTTCCTCGATTTCTTTCGCACCCATGTAGGATTCCAGGCTGCGGTCCACTTGTTCGGCGACCTGGCGCAATGCAAGCTCGCGAAGGGCGATTAAATTTCCACGGCGGAAGAAATTCTTGAGAGATTGCTCGACTTTTTCCTGGCTGTAAACATCACCGCGTTTCATGCGGTTCATGAGGGCTTCGGGCGTGAGGTCGACCATAACGGTTTCCGTGGCGGAAAGCGGAACCCAATCGGGGACAGTTTCGCGCACGGTGACGCCGGTGATGGCGCGAACGGTGGGAGCAATACTCTCGATGTGCTGGATATTAAGTGTGGAAATGACGTCGATCCTGGCAGCGAGAAGTTCCTGGATATCTTCGTAGCGCTTGCGGCGCTTGCTGCCAGGGATATTGGTATGAGCGAGTTCGTCGACGAGTACCACCGCGGGACGGCGGGCGAGAATGGCGTCGACATCCATTTCTTCGAACATGGTGCCTTTGTAATCGATCTGTTTGCGGGGGACGGCTTCGAGTTGATTGACGAGTTCGATGATGCCTTTACGGCCGTGGGTTTCGACGATGCCGATGACGACGTCTTCACCGCGCGTGCTGCGGCGGATGGCTTCGCTGAGCATGCTGAAGGTTTTTCCGACGCCAGGAGCGTACCCTAGAAAAAGCTTGAAGGTCCCGCGTTGTTTGGCGGGGGGCGAAGCGATCTCGAGCCAATCTTCCGGTTTCTTCGGCAAGACGTGTTTCTCTCCCCTTGAGGAATTGGCGCTGAGTTACAATACTCTCATGGCGCGCTTCCTAGCTGGGCGCGGATTTGGGTTTGCGGTTGCCGCGGTACTGCTGCTGTCCATAACCTACGGATATAGCAGGATATTGCACGTCAACCACACCACCGTCGCGCTTTCATTTCTACTGGCGATTTTAGCAGTTTCGGCGGTCTGGGGGATGGTGGTGTCGGTTGCCATGTCCATCAGTGCCATGCTGCTGGTGAATTACTTTTTCCTGGAGCCGGTGGGAACGTTCACGATCCGGGATCCACAAAACTGGGTGGCACTGTTTGCGTTTCTAGTTACATCGATTGTTGGGAGCCAACTCTCCGCGCGGATCCGGCAAGAGGCGGACGCAGCCAACAGCCGGCGGAGGGAAGTCGAGCGACTGTATCTGTTCAGCCAGAAGTTGCTGGGAGAAGGAAACGTAATTCAGTTGATGAACGCAATTCCGAATCACCTGGTGGAATGCTTTGAGGCGGGAGCTGCGGAACTGTTTGTTCCGCAGAAAGACAAATTTTACCGGTCCGGGTATGGGGCCGCGCAAATTGACGAGCAGATGATGAAGAAGACGTACTTGCGGGATGAAGTGATGTCTGACCCGCAACAGGCACTGCACTTCATTCCGGTGCGGCTGGGCGTGAAACCGATCGCCAGCCTGGGGATTTCAGGGGCACGATTAAACCGGCAGACGCTGGATGCGGTGAGTTCACTGGTGGCGATCGCCATTGAACGAGCACGGGCGATTGAGCAGCTTGGCGAGACAGAGGCTGAACGGCAGGGAGAGAGGCTGAAATCGGCGCTGCTGGATTCGATTGCGCATGATTTCCGGACGCCGCTGACAGCGATTAAGGCTTCGGTGACGGATCTGTTGGGAAATAGTTCGGCGGAATCGGCGCAGCAGACGGAACTGCTGACAATTATTAATGAGGAGTGCGACCGGCTGAACCACTTGGTGGAAGAGGCGTCGGAGATGGCGCGTTTGGAGGCGGGGGAAATCGAATTGCATTTTGAGGCCGTCGAGCCGGGTGCGCTGGTGGACGCCGCTGTACAACAATTGAAGAAAACGATGGGGGATCGTCCGCTGGTGTCGAATGTGGAGGCGAATCTGCCGGTGGTTCGGGCCGACCTGTCGCGGGCGACGGATATCCTGGTGCAACTGATCGACAACGCGCATCTATATTCGCCAAAGATCCAGCCGATCACGGTGACGGCGGAGCGTATGGGGGAGTTTGTCAGTTTCAGCGTGGCGGACCGCGGGCCGGGGATTGATCCATTTGAACAGGGATTAATTTTCGACAAGTTCTATCGCGGGAAAGACCAACGCTACATGGTGCGAGGCACGGGTATGGGCCTGCCGATCGCGAAAGCGATTGTGACTGCACACGGGGGATCAATCAGCGTGACGAGCCAACTGGGGCACGGCTCGGTGTTCTCATTCACTTTACCGGTGATTCTTTCGAGGGGCGAGGCGCGATGAGTTCCGCGAGTATCCTGGTGGTCGACGACGAACCGCAGATCCGGCGCGTGTTGCGGACGACGCTGACATTTCGAGGCTACGAGATCAGCGAGGCGGCTAGCGGCGAAGATGCCCTGGAAATGGCAAAGAAGATCAAGCCGGATTTGATCTTGCTCGATGTGAACCTGCCGGGGATCAGCGGGATCGAGGTATGCAAAGAGATTCGGAGATGGACTGATACTCCGATCATCATGCTGACGGTGCGCAACGCGGAGCGTGACAAAGTTGTGGCCCTGGATGCCGGCGCGGACGATTACGTGACGAAGCCGTTTGGGATTGAGGAGTTGCTGGCGCGGGTGCGGGCTTCGCTGCGGCGGCATTCGACGGCTGAGGCGGTGCCGGCGTTTGAATCCAGAGACTTAGCAGTGGATTTTGAAGCGCGGCGAGTGACGGCATTTGGGGAGGAAGTGCACCTGGCGCCAAAAGAGTTTGAAGTGTTAAGGCAACTGATCGCGAACCAGGGGAAGCCGGTGTCGCACCGGCGATTGCTGCAGTCGGTGTGGGGGCCTGAATATGGGGAAGAGACAGAGAACTTGCGGGTGGTGATCAACCAGTTGCGGAAGAAGATCGAGAAGGATTCGGCGCAGCCGAAATATATTTTGACGGAACCGTGGGTTGGGTACCGGTTTCAGGCGCCAAAAGTAAAGGAAGCAAAAAAATAAGGCTGCCGCACAGAGGACGCGGAGAAGCGAAACCCAAGCATAGAGTCAGGAGTGACTGAGCCACGAAAGGCAGTTGGCTGGGTTCGCGCGGGCTTGGGGAGCTGTGGGGCTGCACCTAAGGTCTAATTGATGGGGTAGCTGGCGTCGAGGTCCAGGTTCAATTCCAGAACATTTACGCGAGGCTCACCCAGGATTCCGAACTGGCGCGATTGCCAGTGCTTCCGAACAAGCGCCTGGACCTGGTCGGATGTGGTTCCACGTGTTTTTGCAATGCGCGGGATCTGGAATTCGGCTGAGGCTGGAGAAATGTCGGGATCGAGGCCAGAGCCTGATGAAGTGACCAGATCAGCGGGGATAGGCTGCCCGGGGTTCTCCTGCTGCAATTTCAGGACGTCGGCATGGACACGATCGGAGAGCTGCTTGTTGGTTGGGCCAAGGTTGGAAGGACTGGACGAGGCAGCGTCGTAGCCAGCGCCTGCATTTGATGGGCGTGAGTGGAAATATTTGTCCGCTGTGAATCCCTGACCGATCAGTGCTGAGCCGACGATTGTGTTCCCCGTGGTGATGAGGCTTCCGTTCGCCTTATGGGGAAAAAGCCAGTGGCTTAGGCCGGTCGAGCCGAGCGGGTAGAGCAATCCGAAAATAATAGTGGTGACGATCGTAAAGCGCATCGCGATTTTAAGATTTTCTTTCATAGCATCCTTTACGCCAGGTGCATCCAGCCAACGATTACGTCGATCAATTTAATTCCGAGAAACGGTGCGATGACCCCGCCCAGGCCATAAATCAGAAGATTTCTGCGCAGGAGTGCGGCGGCGCCCAGGGGGCGATAGCGAACACCGCGTAACGCGAGCGGAATCAGCGCAATGATGATCAGCGCGTTGAAGATCACGGCGGAAAGTATGGCGGATTCCGGTGTGCGCAATTTCATGATATTGAGCGCGCCGAGAAGCGGAAATGTGCCAGCGAACATTGCGGGAATGATGGCGAAATACTTGGCGACGTCGTTGGCGACGGAAAAAGTAGTGAGCGCGCCGCGAGTGATGAGCAACTGTTTGCCGATTTCCACGATTTCGATGAGTTTGGTGGGATTGGAATCGAGGTCCACCATGTTGCCAGCTTCTTTAGCGGCCTGCGTGCCGGTGTTCATGGCCACGCCGACATCGGCTTGCGCCAGGGCGGGAGCATCATTGGTGCCGTCGCCGGTCATAGCGACCAGTTTTCCTTTGGCTTGTTCGTTGCGAATCAGCGCCATCTTGTCTTCGGGCTTGGCTTCGGCAAGGAAATCATCGACTCCGGCTTGCCTTGCGATCGCGGCGGCCGTAAGCGGATTATCTCCCGTGATCATCATGGTGCGGATGCCCATGGAACGAAGATGATCGAACCGTTCGCGGATGCCGCCCTTGACGATGTCGGTGAGTTCGATGGCGCCGAGAACGCGGAAGCTCTGCGCGACGAGAAGAGGAGTGCCACCGGATTTAGAAATACGTTCGACGATGGCTTCAATTTCCGGCGGAACGATCTGGCCTTTTTCCGCGACGTAGCGCGTGATGGCTTGTGGCGCGCCCTTGCGAATTTCCTTGCCATCCATGTCCACACCGGACATGCGAGTTTGCGCGGAGAAAGGAATGAAAATGGGATTGTGAGGAGCGAGTTCGCGGCCACGCAAGCCGTATTGTTCCTTGGCAAGGACGACGATGGAGCGGCCCTCGGGAGTTTCATCGGCGAAAGAAGCTAGTTGCGCGGCGTTGGCAAGGTCAGCATCAGAGACGCTGGGACAGGGGTGAAATGTGGTGGCCTCGCGATTTCCGAGCGTGATGGTGCCGGTTTTGTCGAGAAGGAGAACGTCGACGTCTCCCGCGGCTTCTACGGCGCGACCAGACATGGCGATGACATTGCGCTGAATCAAACGATCCATGCCGGCGATACCGATCGCGGAGAGCAGGCCGCCGATGGTCGTGGGAATGAGGCAGACGAGGAGCGAGATGAGAGCGAAGATACTCTGTTGCGCGCCGGAATAGATGGCGAAGGGCTGAAGCGTGACGACGGCCAACAGGAAAATGATGGTCAGACCGGCGAGCAAGATGTTGAGCGCGATTTCGTTGGGCGTTTTTTGACGCGAGGCACCTTCGACCAGACCGATCATGCGATCGAGAAAGGTTTCGCCGGGGTTGGAGGTGATGCGCACCTTGATCTCGTCGGAGAGTACGCGCGTGCCACCGGTGACCGCGGAGCGATCGCCACCAGACTCGCGGATGACGGGAGCGGATTCGCCAGTGATGGCAGATTCGTCGACAGAGGCGACACCTTCGATGACTTCCCCATCGCCAGGAATGAATTCGCCGACGGTGACCAGCACGATGTCGCCAGAGCGAAGTTTTGAACTGGCGATAATTTCGGTAGTGCCATCGGAGCGGAGTTTTCTGGCATCGGTCTCGGCACGCGCTTTACGCAGAGTTTCCGCTTGCGCCTTGCCGCGACCTTCGGCCATGGCTTCCGCAAAATTGGCAAACAGCACGGTGAACCAGAGCCATAGTGTGATTTGCAGTCCAAACCTGAAACCGCCGGCATGGCGCAGTAGATTGGAGATGAGGACGATCAGAGTGATGACGGCGCCGACTTCGACGACGAACATGACGGGATTCTTGATGATGAGGCGCGGATCGAGCTTCCAGAAAGAGTCGATGATGGCGTTGCGCAATATTTTGCGGTCGGTGAAGGATGTTTCTTTTGCTGTGGTATTCGGAGTCATGGATTTAGAAAGCCTTTCCGGCGTTCATGAGCAAATGCTCCAGGATGGGGCCAAGGCTGAGTGCCGGGAAGAAAGTCAGCGCGCCCACGATGACGATTACGCAGATGAGCAGCACAGTGAAAAGCGGCCCGGTGACGGGGAAAGTGCCAAGCGATTGGGGAACATGTTTCTTGGCGGCCAAGCTGCCTGCAATGGCGAGCACGGGAATGACGGTGAAGAAGCGGCCCAGCAACATGGCAACGGCAGTCGTAACGTTGAACCAGAGCGTGTTTCCATTAATGCCGGCGAAGGCGGAGCCGTTGTTACCCACTGAAGAGGTGTAGGCGTAAAGGATTTGCGATAAGCCGTGCGGGCCGGGATTGGAGATTCCGGCGAGTCCTGCTTTAGTGACAATGGCAATGGCCGCGAAAATAAGGATCGTCAGCGAAGAGACCAGAATGGAGAGCACCGCCATTTTTATGTCGAAGGCTTCAATTTTCTTGCCCAGATATTCAGGGGTGCGGCCCACCATTAGCCCAGCGATGAAGACTGCGAGAATGACGAAGACCAACATGCCGTAGAGACCGGAGCCGACTCCGCCAAAAACAATTTCACCAAGCATGATGTTGATGAGAGGAACCATGCCGCCAATGGGAGTGAGCGAATCGTGAGCATTGTTGACCGCACCGCAACTGGCGTCGGTCGTTACCGTAGTGAAAAGCGCAGAGTTCGCGATTCCAAAGCGGACTTCTTTACCTTCCATGTTGCCACCGGCTTGATGCTCGGAAGCTTTTGTGTCGATGGAAGTGAGCAACGGATTTCCGCGGGCTTCGGCGCTGTAGACGACCAGAACACCAACGAGAAAGAGCGCGGCCATGGCGCTCCAAACGGCCCAACCGTGACGCGGACTGCCAGTCATGCGACCGAGCGTATAGGTGAGACCGCTCGGAATGGCGAAGATCATCAGCATTTCGAGGAAGTTGGTGAGTGGCGTGGGATTCTCAAACGGGTGAGCGCTGTTGGCATTGAAAAAACCGCCGCCGTTGGTGCCGAGCATCTTGATGGCTTCCTGGGAAGCGACAGGGCCTTGGGCGATAAGTTGCGAGGTGACGGATTCTTTATGAACAGCGCCGTCGGAGCCAGTTTTGTCGACGGATTGCGGTTCGAGTAAAGCGACGCTCGTGTAGGGGTGCAGGTTCTGCACCACACCCTGCGAAACGAGGACGAGCGTTAGTACCATGCAGAGCGGAAGCAGAATCCATAGAAAGGCGCGCGTGGTGTCTACCCAAAAATTGCCGAGGGTAGAAGATTCGCGGCGAGATACGCCACGGATGAGAGCGATAGCCAGTGCGATGCCCACAGCGGCGGAGGCGAAATTGTGGTACGCGAGGCCGGCCATCTGCGTGAGATAGGTCATCGTGGTCTCTGGCACGTAGACCTGCCAATTGGTATTGGTCGTGAAGGAGACGGCCGTGTCCCAGGCCAGATCGCCGGGGACGTTGGCGAGATTTTGCGGATTCCAGGGCAGCCAGTGCTGGACGCGTTCGATGAGATATAGGAGCAGAAGCGAGACACCACTGAAGATCAGCATGGCTGCGCCGTACTCGGTCCAGCGCATTTCTTTGGATTCGTTTACGCCGCAAACGCGATAGATGAGTTTCTCGATGGGACGAAGAACGGGATCGAGCCAGGTAGATTTGCGCTCGAAGACACGCCAGAGGAAAACGCCGAGGGGTTTGGTGACCAGCAACACGGCAGCGAAGTAGAGAAAAATCTGGAACCAGCCGTTGGCAGTCACGTTAGAAATCCTCCGGCTTGAGAAGCGCGTAAAAGAGATACCCGCAGAGGAGCAGGGCGACAGCGATTAACAGGAGATTTCCGATCATAGTTTGACCTGCTACCTGAGCCTTTCGCAGCCCTTGAGATAGAGAATGCCAAGGGCAAAGAAGGCGAGTGTGGTAAGCACAAAGAGAATGTCAGTCATGCATGCTCCGTCACTGCCAATCAGGATAAGAAAAACAGAGTAAGGAAAGGGTGAGTGGCGCATAAAGGAACCATAAGGAGTGGAAACGAAGATTAAAGGAACAGGGATCAAGGGGAAGGATTGAAAAGAGCGATGCAAAGCTGCAAAGGAGTTGTCTTGTTGCAGTTACAGAGTTATGCCAGACTCGATAGAGATGGATTCCGCAACTTCTTCTAGCTCCAATTCGTCGCCTAATCCACAACTGGAATGGTTCCTGCTGCACGCCGGGTTTGTGGTGATCGGTGTAATCACGACAAGCCTGGGACCGTTGTTACCCATGTTTTCAAAGCAATGGGGATTGAGCGACGCGCAGGCAGGATCGTTATTCCCAGCGCAGTATTGCGTCAGCCTGGTGGGAGTGATCGCCACCGGCTGGCTGTTGCCGCGATTTGGTTTTTCCAAGGTTCTCGGAGCAGGGTTTATTTTCCTGACATTGGGCATGGGATTTGTGGGCGTAAGCCCGTGGCTGCTGACGGCATTTTGTGTCGCGTTGAACGGTTTCGGATATGGACTTACGAATCCAACGACCAACTTGCGCGGGACGCAGTTGCCTTCCTCCAATGTAGCGGCAGCGGTGAGCCTGCTGAATTTCTCGTGGGGCGTAGGCGCAGTGGCTTGCCCGTTCCTGGTGGCGGCGCTGGTGCCGAGGATTGGGATTCGCGGGCTGGGAATTTGCGTCGCGGTTTGCACGCTGGCAATCGGGTTGGCGCATTTCTTGAGGCCGGCACCGGCGGTTGCGGCCGTATCGGATCGGCCAAGCCATTCGTGGGCGGATTGGATGGCACAGTTGCGACAGGGCGCGACTGTCCCTTTGGTGCTGCTTTTCTTTTTGTATGTGGGAACGGAAGCGGGGACAGGCGGGTGGGTGGCGGCGCTGGAAAAGCGCATGCCTGCAGGAGGGCACACGTCGGCACTGACCATTGCCCCCTCGGTGTTCTATGGATTCTTATTGTTGGGAAGAGGATTGGCCCCGCTGGGGCTGCGACGATTTTCCCCTGTGGGGATATCACTGAGTGGATTGCTCACGGCAAGCGCGGGCACGGCAATTATTGCGCTGGCGCACAGCATACCGGTACTGCTGGTGGGGACGGCAATGGCGGGAATTGGGTGCGCGCCGCAGTATCCGATCCTGGTGACGTGGCTGGCGAAGATTTTCCGAGGAAATTCGGACTGGCTCGGCGCGTTGTTCTTTAGCGCGGGGAGTCTGGGAGGCGGCGTGCTGCCGCAGCTGGTAGGAAGTATTGCGACACAATCACATTCACTGCGGGCGGGATTCCTGGTGCCAGTGGCCGCGAGCATTACGATGCTTTTTCTGGCGCTGAAGCTAAGGCCGCACACCCGGTAACAGTTCCAATCACTACTTCTTAGCCTGCCGCGTCGGTAACCGTGTTGCTTGCGTTCGGGGTGGGGCCATCGTACGATTTCTGTTTGGAGTAGTAACTGGAATTTGCTCCGGGGATGGTTGGATGAGCCGCGCGGACCAGGAGTGATGATGCACGCGGCGTTAGTCGGAGTGAGGAGAGAGACGGAATGAAATCTGTCGTGGTGGTGGGCGCGCAATGGGGCGATGAGGGCAAAGGCAAGGTCGTCGATTATCTGTCGGGTTCGTTTGATTACATCGCGCGGGTGGCGGGCGGGCACAACGCCGGGCACACGGTCATCATCGGGAAGGACAAATATGTCTTGCAGTTGATTCCCTGCGGAATTCTGAGGCCGAAGCAGCACGCGATTATCGGTAACGGCTGTGTGGTAGATCCCGCCGCGTTAGTGAATGAAATTGAAATGCTGGCGAAGGCCGGTATTGATGTTAAGGGCCGGTTGCACGTGAGCAATCGCGCGCATTTAATTTTTCCGTATCACCGTGAACTGGACAAGGCAGCGGAAACGGCGCTTGGTGAAAACAAGATTGGCACTACTTCCCGCGGTATTGGTCCTGCCTACGAAGACAAGATGGCGCGGCGCGGATTGCGCATGGCCGACCTGTTGACACCAGACCTGTTCCGCGAAAAAGCGGCGCGCGTGGTTGCGGAGAAGAATCGCATCGCGCGGGGAGCCTACGGCGCCAACGTCGATTTCACACATGAAGTGGAAGACACACTGCGCCTGGGCGAGAAGATCAAAGGATTCATCTGCGATACGGCGGCATTGACGAATCGCGCGCTGGACGAAGGTAAGTCCGTGCTGTTTGAAGGCGCGCAGGGAACCATGCTGGACATCGATCATGGGACATATCCCTTCGTGACTTCCTCTAGCGCGACATCGGGAGGAGCGGCGACGGGTGTTGGCGTGCCGCCGACGAAGATTCGCAATGTGCTGGGAATTTCCAAGGCGTACACCACGCGGGTTGGCGGTGGGCCATTTCCGACGGAGATGCCGGACCTGGAAGCGCAGGAAGTACGCGAGCGCGGCAAGGAATTCGGCGCGGTGACGGGAAGGCCGCGGCGCTGCGGCTGGCTGGACCTGGCGGAATTGCAGTACGCGAAGATGATCAATGGGATCGATTCCCTGGTGATCACCAAGTTGGACGTGTTTGATACGCAGAGGGAATTCAAAGTGGGTGTTGGATACACGTACAAAGGCACGCCGGTGAATGAAATGCCGGCTTCGGCGGAAGAGTACGAACGCGTGACGCCGGTGTATAAGACGATGCCGGGCTGGTGCGAGTCCACTTATGGAGTGCAGGACGCGGGGAAGTTGCCGAAGGCGGCGCTCGATTATCTGCGTTTCATTTCGGATTTCCTGCAAGTGGAGATTGGGATGATTTCCACGGGACCAGAGCGCGACGCAACGATTATCCAGCCTGGGACGCTGTTGGCGCGCTGGGTGTAGCAAAATCTTTGACCGTTTTGTTGAACAGAAGAAAAGGATGAGTTTGTTGCTCAGAGGCTAAAGCCCCTGAGTTGGACATGATTGTAGTGTCGGAGCCTGCCTGCCGCAGGCAAGCCAAAGCTCCGGCCCCCTGAATCCAGATTTTTGCTGCCCGCTGCACGGCTTCGACAAACAATATGGCCGAGGATTATCGATGCTTCGCTATGAAGACGCTCGCCAGATAGTCATCACACAAGCCGGACTTGGCAAGATGTCCCCTTCCATAATTTCACTGCCCGTTTCCGATGCGCTGGGTTATGTGCTGGCGGAAGAGATTCGCACGGACCGACGGTACCCGCCGTTTGACCGTTCCACGCGAGATGGCTACGCAGTGCGAGCTGATGGAGGCGGCTGCGGGCAAGACGTTGCGATGCGTTGGCGAGATCAAAGCGGGAGATGCGGTAACTGGCGGGCTTGCGGCAGGGACTTGCGTACAGATCATGACCGGCGCGGCGGTACCGAGCGGTGCCGACGCAGTGGTGATGGTGGAATTTACCAGCCGCGCAGGCGAGACAATAACCTTCCAGCGCGAAACGAAAGTTGGGCAGAATATTGTGCCGCGCGGGAGTGAGGCGCAGCGCAGGTGCGTTGGCGTTGTCACCTGGGCTGCGTTTGGGCTTTGCGGAATTGGCAATTGCGGCGCAGGTGGGAGCGGCAAAGGTCTCGTGTTACAAGAAGCCGCGCGTGGCAATTCTGTCCACGGGCGACGAAGTCGTACCCATCACGGAGACTCCTGGACCGTTTCACATTCGCAATAGCAATAGCGTGTCGTTGGGTGCGCAGGTACGGTTGGCCGGCGGGGAACCGGTGTTACTCGGAAACGCGGGTGATCGAGTTGAGGAACTCGGCGAGAAGATTGAGCAGGGGCTGCGGGACGACACGCTGGTGCTTTCGGGTGGCGTCTCGATGGGAAAGTACGACCTGGTGGAAGCCGTGCTGAAATCGATGGGGGCGGAATTCTTCTTCGATTCCGTGGCGATGCGGCCGGGGAAGCCAACGGTGTTTGGCCGGGTGAAAAATAAAATGGTGTTTGGGTTGCCGGGGAATCCGGTTTCTACCATGGTGACCTTTCAACTGTTTGCGATCCCGGCCATCGATGTGTTGAGCGGAGCGAAGGCTCGGCCTCTGCCGTTGTTGCAGGCGACGCTCGCCGAAGCGATGCATGAGAAGCCCGGGCTAGCCCATTTTTTGCCAGCGCGGCTGGAATGGCAAGAAGGGCGCGCGAAGGTTGCGGCATTAAAGTGGCAGGGGTCGGGCGATATCGCGACGTTGAGCAAAGCGAATTGCTTCCTGGTAGTGCCCTCTGACGTTCAGGACATCGCCGTGGGAGAGTCTGTTTCCGTTCTGTTGCGTGGAGACGTAGTCTAGATGGAGTTGGGATTCGCCCTGACGAAAGATTGGCGGGTGGCCTAAAGCCGCACCCATATCCAGAAATACAAAGATTCAAACTGGGGTTGAATTGGGGAAACTCTCGCATTACCGGAAGAGCGGGGAAGTGGCGATGGTGGACGTGTCGGCGAAGTCTGTGACGACGCGGACGGCGGTGGCGCATGCATTTGTGCGGATGGCGCCCAAGGTGCTGCGTGCGGTGCGAGGGCTGAAGAATCCGAAGGGGAATCCGCTGGAAGTGGCGAGGATCGCGGGGATTGCGGCGGCGAAGCGCACGGCGGAGTGGATACCTCTTTGTCACCCACTGCCACTCACGCACATTGATGTGACCCCTCGGCTGTGCAAAGATGGGGTGGAAATACGATCGACGGTGACGGCGACGGCGCAGACTGGGGTGGAAATGGAAGCGCTGGTGGCCGCATCCTGTGCCGCGCTGACCATATACGACATGTGCAAGGCTCTGGATAAAGGCATCGAAATCCACGAACTGTACCTGCTGCAGAAAACGGGCGGGAAGAGCGGCGATTTTGTGCGCGCGAGCAAGAAAAATTCCGCAAGGGCGCGACGATGAACGCGGCTGGCTCCAAGACGGTTAAGTTGCTGCTGGCGGATGACAACCCGCTGGTGCGTGATCTGGTGGCCAAGGGACTGGAACCGTTCTGTGAAGTGATGATCGCGGCGGACGGGGCGGATGCTCTGCTGCGGGTGATTGACGAACTTCCCGATATGATTTTGTGCGATTTCAAGATGCCGGGGCTCGATGGACGGCAGTTGTTTGAAAAACTGCGCGGGCGCGAAGCGACGCGGCACATTCCCTTTTTGTTCATGGCCAGCCGCGCCGATATCGAAGAGCGATTGCGGCCGTTGGTGGATGGCGTGGAAGACTTCATCGCCAAGCCATTTTTGCTGAAGGACCTGGTGCGTTCGGCGAAAAAGGTGATTGACCGGCTGCACCTGGAAAAATTGCAGAAGCGCGCTTCACGGCCGGGCGTGATTCAGGGCCGCCTGGAAGAGATGAGCATGATCGACCTGTTGCAGTCTCTGGAGATGGGGCAGAAATCCTGCCGGCTGGTGGTGCAAAAGGGCGGGGAACAGGCGGAACTTTATTTCTCGGCAGGACAATGCCGCGACGCGAAAATTGGATCGGTCGAAGGCGATGACGCGGTATTCAAGATCATCATGTGGACGGAAGGCGAGTTCGAGATTGATTTTAACGCGGCGAATCATTCCACACGAACGACGACTACGCGAAATACCACCGGTCTGTTGATGGAAGCGATGCGGTTGATGGACGAATCGAACCGCGATGCTGTGGGTACCAACTGAGCTGCGATGCGCGTTTCCATACTTACGATCAGCGATACAGTTTCCAGAGGCGAGCGCGAGGACAAGTCCGGGCCGGCGCTGGTGGCGCGCTGCCGCGAGCTTGGCTGGGAAGTGAATTCGGCGCTGCGCTGCTCCGATGATCCTGCAAATATTCGGACGTTGTTGCGCGAGTTGGCGGATTCACGGCGCGTTGACGTGATCTTGACGACGGGTGGAACAGGTCTTGGACCGCGTGACAATACGCCAGAAGCCACGAACGATGTAGCGGAGCGAAATATTCCGGGGTTGGCCGAGGAATTGCGGCGCAAAGGCGCGGAGAAAACGCCCACGGCGGTGCTTTCGCGCGGAGTCGCTGTGATCCGGCACCATTCTGTGATCATAAATCTGCCCGGAAGTCCGAAAGGGGCGGTGGAATCGCTCGACGCGGTTGCGGCTATATTGCCGCACGCGGTGCAGGTACTGAATGGCGCGCGCCACGATTAGTTGCAATCAGTTTGGAATGATCGGCAGCAAAATCCTCGAAGGATGTTCGGCATCGTGGTAAATCTTCAAAAGGCCCACCTGGGACTGCGACGAGACAATTTCTGATTTGCCAGTTTGCAGGTTGCGGGAAAAATGTGGATAGAAGGCGCCGCTGAGTTGCACGCGAATCTTGTGGCCTTTTAGAAACGTGTTGCTGGTGAGCAGGTGGTCGAGTTCGAGTTTGTAGATTTTGCCTGGCGTCAGAAGGTCCGGTTGGATGGATTCGTTGCGATAACTGGCACGAAGGACGTCGAGACCCGGGCTCATCAGATTGAAGGCGGAGCCATCAGGCGCCACGTCGAGCAGGCGTCCCCACAAATCAAAATCGGGGACATCGGCGGAGACGAAGACTTCCAGCTTTATAGGACCGGTTACCTCAGTGTCGGCAGTTAGAGACGCGGAGTCGAACGTCAGGACATCGTCGCGGCCAGCGAGAGCGCGGTAGTCGTGCGCGCCATACGCGCTGTAGGGATCGGACACCGGGTGCGCCGGATTGGATTTCAATTCGCTGGGGCTAGATTGCGATTTAGATGACTGCTGTTGCAATTGGCCTATGCGATCGCTCAGCGAAGTCGCCGAAAAATAGAACGATTGGATTTTTGCGCGCTCCAGAGGCCACGCCTGCTCGTCGCGCCAAGAGTTCGCGCCCATGACAAAGATTCTTACCGGCGCTTCGCGGTCGACACCGTTGTCAATTCCACGAAGATAGCGATCCATCCAGCGAAGTATGAGGTCGTCGTAGTCGACGGGCGCCGTTGGACCAAAATCGCGTTCGCCGCTCTTGCGCTCGTCCTCGCCGCCGTGCGTCCATGGTCCGATGATGGTGCGGGTTCGCGGATCGACTTTACGAGCAGACACCAGACCGTTGAAATTGGTGGTGGCGCCGTCGGGGCCATAGGCTTCGTCATGCCAGCCGGAAAAATTCAGGACGGCACAATGAACGCGATCATATTTGTTGCGCAGTTCGGCCCAATCCCACCAGGGATCTGCGGGCGGATGGGCCAGCCACTGGTAGTAGAACGGCGATGCTTCTTTGAGATCCGGAAGGTCGCGCAATGGAAGAAAGCCTTCCATCCGTTCGTGTTCGGATCTCCAGGATTCGCGAGCTTCTTTATGAGTGGTGGGGCCGGGAAGATGCATGCGCTTTCTGGCATCGGGCGCGATGTTCATCCAGGTCCATTCCAGCCAGGAGCCATCAAACAGGCCGCCCGAATAAAAGAAGTTTCGCGGAGTGGAAAAGGTCATGGCCGGGACCATGGCTTTGAGATGGGGTGGCGTTTCCACGGCAGCCAGCCATTGCACGGCTCCAGGATAGGAGAGGCCAAACGAACCGACGCTCCCATCAGACCATGGCTGCTTCGCGGCCCATTCAATCGTGTCGTACCCGTCTTTGCCTTCGTTCTGGTAAGGCACAAACTCGCCGTCGGAGGCGTAGCGCCCGCGCACATCTTGAATGACGATGGCGTAGCCGTGCGCAACAGCTTTGTCGAAAGTGGTCCATTCTTTGGCGGCGAATTGCTTACCGTATGGTGTGCGATAAACGAGCGTGGGGAAGCGCCCTTCCGCTTTGGGCAGCCAGACATCGGCGCGCAAGATTACGCCGTCGCGCATAGCTACCGCCACGTCTGTCAGGTTTTGTGGAGGGGATTGATCATGGGCAAAAACATGGAGTGTGGCGACGGCATAGACAGTGCAGAGCAGCAAGGCGCAGGCCATGATGATTCGACGAATTCGCATCATGGCGCTCATCTTACCTGAAGCTCGGCATAAACGCTTGTTGACCCACCGCTCCGCGTCCGTAACAATGTTGGCATCATGCCAAACAAACTTTCTGACAAAAATCTAGCGGTTCTGGGCACCGGAAAGCTGGGGGGAATCCTCCTGCGCGCCTATCTGAAGCAGGGATTGTTCACGCCGAAGCGTGTGACCGCGACGGTGAAGCACGAAGAGAAGGCGGCGAACCTCGCGAAAGAGTTGGGCGTCAGGGTGGCGACGGACAATCGCAAAGCGGTGAAAGACGCGGACATTGTGCTGCTGGGCGTGAAGCCGCAGGTAGTTGGCGAAGTACTGAAAGAAATTGCGCCGGAATTGAGCAAGGGCGTGTTGATTATTTCTGTGGCCGCTTCGGTACCGACGGCGTATATCGAATCGCGGGTAGGCGACAAGGTGGCGGTGATTCGCGCGATGCCCAATACCTGCTCGATTGTCGGGACTGGGATGACGGGAATCTGCCCCGGCTCGCATGCTTCACCGGAACATCTGGAGATGGCGAAAGCAATGTTCAATGCCGTGGGGCGGACCGTGGTGGTGGACGAGAAAAATATGGATGCGGTCACTGGACTGTCGGCGAGTGGGCCCGCATTCGCGTACATCATATTGGAATCGCTGGCGGAAGCGGGCGTGAAGGTTGGATTACCGCGCGATGTATCCACATTGCTTGCCGCGCAAACGATGAAAGGCGCCGCAAGCGTGGTGCTCGAAACGGGAGATCATCCGGCGCTGTTAAAGGATTCCGTGACAACACCGGCAGGTTGCACCATCGACGGCATCATGGAGCTGGAAGAAGGGAAGTTGCGCGTGACGCTGATCAAGGCTGTAGTGAAGGCTACGCAACGCGCCGGAGAACTTCTGTTCGACAAGTAATCACTGCGTAGTATCGTTCTGTGGAGATAACCCCGCTAGGCCCGACCCGAAAAGTTGCAGGCAGGAGGTTTCGCGCATGTCTAGTCCACGACAAGTTTTGTCTGCCGTGATGTTGCTGGCCCTAGCCGCATTGAACTGGCCGGCCAGCTTTTCTCAGACGCCTGCACCTGCCGCTCCTACCAAGGGTGTACCGCGGGCCGCGAGTTGGGCGGGGGCGGAAAAGTCTGTGACCAAGCTGGAACAAGACTGGTTCAAGATTCAGCTCTCGCATGAATGGGACAAACTGCATCACATGATTGGGGAGGACTTCCAATTGATTGAATCGGATGGCCGCTTGGGCGACCGCGATTCGATGTTGAAAGGTTACAAAGAGGAAGCGCCCGCGGTGGTGACGATCAGCATGACGCTGCTTGTTTCGCACGCGGTGGCGAACGATGCGGTGGTAGCGACGGGGCTAGATGACATTACGTTAAAAGACAAAGACGGCAAGGTTTCCCATCGTTACGAGCGGTTTACGGACGTGTGGGTTTTGCGCAACAACGAGTGGGTCTGCGTGGCCGAACAATTGACCCTCGCTCATCCCTGAGACCTGCGTCACAATCCACGGTTCTTGAGTTGTGGTAGGATGCGCCTAGAGGTCAAGTATGTCTGCCGCGTACATTCCGGTACTGATTTTTGCTCTACTCGTGCTGTCGTTTCCGGTGGTGGCGTTGATCGTTTTCAAGTTCATACGGCCGGAATCGCGGTTGGGAGACGCCAAGTTTCAGCCATACGAATGCGGAATTCCGCCAGAGTCGAACGCGCGCGGACGCTATTCGGCGAGATTCTATATTGTTGCGATGCTGTTTGTGATTTTCGATGTGGAAACGCTATTTTTGTTTCCCTGGGCAATTTTATTTCGTGGCTGGGTGGGCGCACACATGGGAGCATTTGCACTGGTATCGATGTTTGTTTTTCTGGGAGTGCTGCTGATCGGGTACGTCTGGTTGTATAAAAAGGGTGCGCTGGACTGGGCTTAGCTATTCGAAGGGTGGATACTAAAACAAGGGCTGCTGCTCTGCTGAGCAGCAGCCCTTGTGGTTTCCATACCGTTTAGCGGTCGATGGTTAGCGATTGCGTGAGCTTGAAAGTAACTTTGCTTTCGGCGGGCAAGTTGACATTCTCTCCACCCGTTGCTCCCGAAGCGGCCAGACCGCCGCCAGCTCCGACGCCCGCACCAATCGCAGCGCCCTTTCCGCCGCCGGCAAGGCCGCCGATCAGCGCGCCAACCGCTGCGCCTCCGCCGGTTACGACGGCGCTGCGCTTACCCTTGCCTTTCACGGTCGCGGCATAGGTACTGGAAGAGATGGGGTAGCTCTTGCCGCCGACGCGAATGCTGCGCAGTTGAATCGCGAAATCGGCCTCACCCTTGAACGTGCCCTGCTTTTTGGATTTTGTGATAACGCCGCTTGCGGTGGCACCCTTGGGAATAGCAACTTCCCCGTCGACGACAATGTCGGAAGCCAGCGTGCCGGAAAATTCCTCACCAGCGTTATTGTCGTGCGAACTGAGTCTTTGGTTGAGGATGATCGGCAGCGCGGTTCCTGTGGGGACGACGAGAGGCTTTGGAGGTTCAGGCGTCGGCTCAGGAGCGGGCGTCTGAGATTGCGAAGCAGATTGTCCGGCGCCGGGCGCGTTGGGATCGTTTGGTGACGCTTGTTGCGGCGTTGCGCTCTGCATGTTGTTGGGCGGAGCGGATTTTTCGCAGCCTGCAAGGAAAAGGGCGGCAATGGAGAGTGTTAGCAAAACCTTCTTCGTAGTCATAGTCGTCCTTAGATTTCTCGAATTTTCCGGAATTCCGCGAAACTGAATGAGTCAGGGCGCTTGGCGAACTCTGGACCTGCAACCAGCTCGCTTGTGGATTTTACCATCTCTCGTAATTTGAGAATAGTTTCAGCACTGTCTGGACAGGGGAACGGGCGAAAACAAGGTCTCATTACCCCTAATCTACGGCGAAATACTGAGGGATATCCGTTCAAAGTTGGACGAAAGGTCCATGCCCCGATACAATTTGCTCATGATGCCAGAATCGCGGGTGGCCGCACCGCTTGCCTGCTCAGAAGCCATAAAACTTGCCTCGGAACTGTATGGAATTCGGACAAGTGCGCGCGCTCTCCCTGGAGAATACGACGACAATTTTCATCTGACGGCAGATGATACGCAGGCGTACGTGCTGAAGATTATGCATCCGGCACGCGAGGCCGAGTTCGTGGATATGCAGTGCTGCGCCTTGACACACTTGGCGCAAGGCGTGCCGCACCTGCGTTTGCCGCGAGTGGTGAAGACTCTCTTGGGAGAGTTGTATACCCGCGTGAAAATTGTAGATGGCTCGGAGCGACTGGTCTGGATGCTCACGTTTCTGCCGGGCGCCGTGTTGGCTGATGCCAAGCCGCGCGACCGAGAGCTGCTGAGCAGTTTGGGAACGCTGCTTGGTGAAATGGATAGAGCGCTGCTCGACTTTTCGCATCCAGCAACGAAAAGAGAGCTGAAGTGGGACATCACCCGTTCGCTTTGGGTGCGTAATTTTCTGGGACATGTAAAAGATTCGCGCCGCCGCGAGCTCGCAGAGAAATTTCTTCAACTGTTCGAAGAAGAAGCGCTGCCAAGAATTTCGCAACTGCGCCGAAGTGTCATCTATGGGGATGCGAATGACCACAACGCGTTGATTGGCCCGTCTTGGCGACAGCCGCGAAAGACGTTAAGCGTGATCGACTTTGGAGACATGCACGAAACGGTGACGGTTGCCGAACCTGCGATTGCGGCGGCCTATGCGCTGCTGGGACAGGCAAAGCCCTTGGAAGCCGCTGCCACAGTTCTGGCGGCGTATCACCGCATGTACCCGCTGTACGAGGAAGAGATTGCAGCGTTCTTTCCACTAGTCGTGGCGCGCCTGGCGGTAAGCGTCGTGAATTCGGCGCACAGGAAATCGCTGGTGCCTGACGATCCGTACGTGACGGTCACCGAAGCGCCAGCTTGGGAGGCACTTGAGAGGCTTGCGAAAATTCATCCGCGTTTCGCGCATTACACACTTCGCGCGGCGTGCGGATTGCCGTCCGTGCCGCGCGCCGCGAAGATTCAGAAGTGGCTGACGGAACATGGCACGGGAGCGGCCGGAGTAATTCCGCAAGAGCTGCAAGGTGCTGCGGTGCATGTGCTCGATCTCAGCGTGGACAGTAAATCGCTGCCTGGAGATATTGCAGAATTGACCGAGCCCGTCCTGACACAAAAACTCCACGCGACGTTGTCCGCGGCGAATGCAACTGTCGGCGTAGGGCGGTATAACGAAGCAAGGTCTTTGTACTCTTCACCCTTGTTTGGTGAAGAGGCTAATCCCATCGCGGAGCGGCGGACGATCCACCTGGGGATGGACCTCTTTGTCGAGGCTGGCACGCCAATTTCAGCGCCGTTCGAAGCTGCGGTGCACGCGGTGGCCAACAACACCGACGCGCTCGATTACGGGCCGGTGGTGATTTTAAGGCACAACCCGACGCCGGACATCGAGTTCTTTACGCTGTACGGACATCTCTCAACTGACACTCTTGCTCCCTTAGAAATCGGACAGCAGATCGCGAAGGGAAAAGTGTTTGCGCGTGTGGGAACTGCGCATGAAAACGGCGGCTGGACGCCACATCTCCACTTTCAGATCATTCTCGATTTACTTGACCAGCACACGGATTTTCCAGGCGTAGCCTACGCATCAGAAAGAACCGCGTGGACAGGGCTATCACCTGATCCAAACCTCATTCTGCGGATTCCGGACGAACGCTTCCCGCACGTTTCTCCGACGTTCGAGCAAACGCTGGCGACGCGAAAGTCGGTGCTGGGACAGAACCTGAGTATCTCGTATCAACACCCACTGAAAATTGTGCGTGGCTGGAAACAATATCTCTACGACGAGACGGGCCGTGCGTACCTCGATGTGTACAACAATGTGCCGCTAGTGGGGCATTCGCATCCGCGCGTTGTCCGTGCCGCGCAGGAACAACTTGCCGTACTCAATACCAATACGCGTTACCTGCACGACAATGCCAACAAATATGCCGAACGGCTGACGAGTGTGCTGCCGGCTCCGCTGCGCGTGTGCTACTTCGTGAATTCAGGAAGCGAGGCAAATGAGTTGGCGCTGCGACTGGCCCGCACGCACACAAAGCGCGAAGACATTATCGTGCTGGAGCACGCGTATCACGGTCATACGACGACGCTGATCGATATCAGTCCATACAAGTTCAATGGGCCCGGCGGGCAGGGGCAGAAAGCGTGGGTGCACGTTGCGCCGATTGCCGATGATTATCGCGGGATGTACCGGCGCGGCGAAACGGGATTGGGCAAAAAATACGCGGCGCACGTGGGAGAGATTTGCGAAAGCATGAAAAAGGAAGGCCGTGGCCCTGCGGCGTATATCGCAGAGACGCTGCCAAGCGTTGCCGGACAGATTGTTTTCCCGCCGGACTATCTCGCGGAAGTGTACAAGTATGTGCGTGCCGCTGGCGGCGTGTGCATCGCGGACGAAGTGCAAGTGGGATTCGGACGGCTGGGCACGCGATTCTGGGGATTTGAAACGCAGGGGGTGGTGCCGGACATCGTGGTGTTCGGCAAACCGATCGGCAATGCCTTCCCGCTGGCGGCGGTGGTAACCACGCAGGAGATTGCAGCGTCGTTCAACAATGGGATGGAATTTTTCAGCACGTTTGGCGGAAATCCTGTTTCCTGCGCGGTTGGGTTGGCTGTGCTGGATGTTTTACAGGACGAGAAGCTCCAGGAAAACGCATTAAAAGTAGGATCAGAGTGGATCCGCGATTTGCAAGTGTTGCAGTCGCGCTATCCAATCATCGGAGATGTGCGTGGATCCGGGCTATTCCTGGGGATCGACTTGGTTGATTCCAGGGAGACGCGGACGCCGGCGCCACATCAGGCTTCCTACGTGGTCAATCGGTTGCGTGACCAAGGAATTCTTGCCGGTACTGATGGCCCACATCACAACGTGATCAAGTTACGTCCACCATTGATTTTCTCGGCCGCAGACGCAGCACGATTCACTTTGACGCTGGCCTCCATATTGGAAGAGGACGCCTCGCGCCCCATGAACTGAAGCCGTATAAGTTGCGCTCCAACCTAAGGGTGGGCGGCCCTCAGTGGTCGAAACTACTTCAGCGAGTTTTGCAGGCGCTTTGTGGACTTGGCGAGCTGCTTCTTCAGTCCATCCACCTGTTTAGAGATGGCTTTCAATTCTTCGCGCGCTTCTTTTGCAAGTTTATGCGCTCTGCGATCCACTTTGCCGAGAGTGGATCCAACTTTAACGCCTACTTCCGTGAGCTTGCCCTTCTTAGCCATGAGTTTCCTCCCTTGAATCGAATGAGCTATCTATTGAAGCACTGCTACAAAGCCGAGTGAATACCAGTCTACCCCTAGGCCGCGCCTTATTCGTCGTTCGGTTTGTGTTCCGCGCGCTCTTTCTGTTTATCCGCCACTTCCTTGGCAGACGGGGGAAAACTATTGAAACCCTTCACAATGTCGCCATCGACCTGCTTCCAGATCTTATCCACATTGATGATTTTACGGATGATGTATACCCGCCAAGCCAGGTCTTTTCGGTGAGCATCGATCAGATCGATTTGTAGCGAACCTTCTCGCCCAGCGTTTGCCTCCACCGTATAGTAGGTGAAAGCCCAGTAAGAACCTATATAGGCGCTGTAGACGCCCCAGTTAAGGCTCGATCCAACGACCAGTTGTGTCTGGCTATTTGCCCAGTAGCGCACGACGAGATCGGGGTTTTCGTCAGGCTGAACTTCGCGCAGGCCTTTTTTCACCAATTCTCGGGTGGCGGAGGCGTGCACGCGGTTCTTGATGAGATCGGGATTCAATTGTTTCGAGACCAGACTGTCGACGCCGCCAATGTAGGCAAAGGTCTTGTATTTGGAAAAATCCAAGCCCGGATCGAAATCCACTACAATTTTGGCGCTGGTAGGAATCGCGAACAGCAATAAGATCAGGAACGCGACCACTTGTCGCATCGCCCGAAAATTTCTAGCCCCATCCATTCGATTCTCCCGCTGGCATTCCCGCTCCCGACTGGTGATCGACTGCTACTTGGGAAAGTTGCTTCGCTTTTGCTGGAGCTAGTGTAGGCGAATCGGCGGCACCTTGGCGAATTTTTAGAGAGGGATCGCTGCCTTTGCGTAGGCCAGAAGATTTAGCTTAGTTTTCTGGTTCAGCCGGCTCGTTGCCGAAAAACCGCGCAAGCTCGGCATGCTCCATCACGACTGCCGGATCTCTTTGGATGGCTTCGAAATACTGCTTTTGAAAGTCGTCGCCAGTTTCGGAAGGCGAGAACAATTTGCGGGCAAGGGAGATGGTGTCTCGTGAATCCGCGTCGGTCACAGGTTGTTCGGCGGCGAGTGCTTCGTCAATGCGCACAACAAATTCGGAAATGCTGTGCAGCCAGGCAAATTGCGGGTCACCAACGACTAGCCGGAACAACTCGCCGGCGTTGACCTTGCCGTGGATCTTCTCGTAATCGCGCCGCTCCATTTCGAGCAGTGATTTGTGAATGCGGAGCAGATTTTCTCGCAGTGCAACCATTTTCTGCCGTGCGGGAGTATCGCTCGAATCGCCCTGATTGGAATACGGATCTCTAGCCTGAGCCACGTTGGTTCTCCAGTTAGTATTTTGCTTCAGACGGGCAATATTTTCTACTTCGACGAGGCATCCCTCGTGCGAACGATAAGATTGTTCTGCAGACTGACCACATTCGGCACTCGATTAACCAGGCTCCCCGCGAGGGCTTTGTCAGTTTGGGAATCGACTGTACCTTCAAGGCTAACGGCCCCATTCTTCACGATGATATGGATGGGCGGGAGGGCCTGAATCGCGTATTTCTGAAGAGTCGCATCTTCGAAGATCGCCCGGTAAACGTTCCGTCTCAGTTCATGATCGGGGGAAGAGTGCGGAAGAACTTCTATATTATTTACTACCTTGCCGACGCCTTCCAGACTCTTCACCGCGCCTTCCGCGTTTTCTTTCAAGGTTGGACGCCGGACCTGGCCCGTGAGCGTGACTTTGTCGCCCTCAATCGAATAATTGATATTGTCAAAGACGGAATAGAAGGGAAGTTCCTGCAACTGGTGGTGGACCGCGCGTGCCAGGGTGTTCTCGCCCTTTTCTTCGGTCTTTGGAGGCTTTCCGGTCACGGGAGTTTGGGAGTTCAGCGCTGATGGACCCAGCAGAAGAGCAAGAGCCAGGGCCGCGTCGAACTTGAGGCAGTTATGTCTATAGGTCATCAAGAACACCGTCTTTTCTGCTTATGTATTGTCACGCACGTTGAAGATTCGTTCCAGCCGGACTTGCCCCCTGCGGTGTTAGCATACGACAAGGAATCGCGCTCGTTATGACGAAAGTAAGGTGCGACTACCCGGGAGGACTTCTCGTTCGTGTTGGCCATTGCTCATCGCGGTGCCTCGGGGTACGCCCCGGAAAATACGATCGCGGCCTTTCGCCGAGCGGTTGCGCTTGGAGTGACGTTCATTGAAACGGATTTGCAGTTGACGCGTGATGCCCACTTCGTGGCATTGCACGACGAAACGGTGAACCGTACCACAAACGGACAAGGCTCTGTGCAGCATATGACGCTAGCCGAAGTGCGGCGCCTGGACGCGGGTTCGTGGTTTGGCAGTGAGTTCATGGGCGAACGGGTCCCGACGCTGCAGGACATTGTGGAATTCTCTGGCAAGCACGATGTGGTGTTCTACCTCGAGATGAAGCCGAGTGGTTTCTGGGGCGGCGAGCACGCGTTGATCAGCGCGTTGCGCGATTCCGGAGCCATTCAGCGTACGGTGATCATTTCGTTCGATCCGGTGATCCTGCAGGGGCTGCGCAAAATTGAGCCGACGCTGATGACCGGATTGCTGTTCGATGGCCAACTGGAAAACCCCTTTGAAAAGGCACTGGAGATTGGCGCGCGGCAATTGGCGGTGAAAGGCGAACTCATTACACCCAATTTGTTGCACGATGCGCACAAGCGGGACCTGCAGGTAGTCTGCTGGACCATCAATAATCCCGCACACATGCGACTGTTGGCAGCCGCGGGCGTGGACGGAATCATGTCTGATTATCCGGACCGCCTACTTTCCTCACTGAAGAAACAGCCTTAAACAGCTCCGCCAGTTCGGCCACACTCAGTTGCTCTGCCCTCGCGTCTTCCCGCAATTTCAAGGTATGCAACACTTCCCGCGTCTGTGCCGGTTTCAAAATACTGCGAAAATTGTTGGTTACTGTCTTGCGTTTCTGGGCGAAGCAGGTCTTCACAAATTCCAGGAAAGCTTCGCCATCCGGCAGGCCGAGTTTTGCATTGGCACCGGGCAAGCGCATGCTGACCAGTGCCGAGGCCACTTTGGGAGGCGGGTCGAATGCGATGTTCGGCAATTGAAAAACAAACTCGGGGCGCGTATAGAATTGCGTCGCCACCGAGAGATAGCCGTACGATTTGCTGCCCGGTTGCGCAGCGAGGCGCTCTGCCACCTCTTCCTGAATCACGATGTGGATTTGGTCGATCAATTCGGCGAAGGAAAAAAAGTGATGCAGGATCGGCGACGTGATGTAGTAGGGAAGATTTCCGTAAAGATGAATCCGCCGGCCGCCGCTGATAGCGCGTAAATCCGTTTTGAGCACATCGCCCGGAACGACGGTAAGATTTGGATGCTTGTTGGCCAACTTTCTTAGCCGCGCTACGAGCGGAGGATCGAGTTCCACGGCATAGACCGGGCCGCCAGAGCGCACCAGATGCTGCGTCATTTCACCGTGCCCTGCGCCTATCTCGATCCAGCAAAAATCCTGCGGGGATGGCTGAGAGCCGATTTCCGTTCCATGAGGAGAAACATGGATTGCGCGGGCAATCTCCTCGCGCCAACCGGCATCGCTTAGGAAATGTTGACCTAGTTTCTGGCGACTCATCTTCATTGAGTGTAGCGCAACGCTGCCTGAGAATTGACATGCGGCGTGAAGTTGCGGATGACCGGTGGACGATCGGTTTAAGAAAACTCTCATTGGTGCGAGGCTTGACGCTTTGGCCCTGCCTCCGTTAGCGTAGAAACCTGCTCACAGCCTATGCGCATCCTCTTTGTCGCTTCTGAAGCTTTGCCCTACGCCAAGACGGGCGGCCTTGCCGATGTGATTGAGGCTTTGCCGAAAGCCCTGGTGAAGCTGGGCTACGAGGTCGCCGTCTTTTTGCCCCGTTATCGCGGGATAAGGAGCACGAAAGTCATCGTGCCCAGCCTGACGATTGCACAGGGCTCGCGGTTGCGTTTTCCGGCAATCGTGGATGGTTCGGTGCTGCACGGCGTCCGCTATTTTTTTCTGGACGATCCATTTTACTTCGATCGTGACGGAATTTACGGCGACAAGAATCATGAATTTCCCGACAACGCCGAACGCTACACAGAATTCTGCCACGCGGCGATTGAGCTTGCGAAACAGGTCTGGCTGCCCGACTTGATTCACTGCCATGACTGGCAAACGGCGATGGTCCCCGTCCTGCTCCGCTCATCGTATGGCGATGATCCCGTGGTCAGGAATCTGCCGGTGGTTTTCACCATACACAACATTGGATATCCCGGCATTTTCCCAAAAGAATCGCTGGAACGGGCGGGGATCCCTGCGGGGGTGTACCATCCCGGTGGAATTGAGTTTTTTGGTAACGTGAATTTTCTAAAGGGCGGCCTGATCTATTCGGATTACCTGACAACGGTAAGTCGAAAATACGCGCAGGAAATTCAGACTTCGGAGTTCGGTTTCGGGCTGGAAGGCGTGATTCGATCGCGGGGAGACCGCCTGGTCGGAATTTTGAACGGTGTGGACTATTCGGCGTGGAGTCCAGAAAAGGACACGCTGATTCCCCTGAAATATTCCGCGAAAAATATGACCGGGAAGCGCGCATGCAAAGAAGCGCTGTTGGAAGAGTTGCAGATGCTGCGCGACAATCCTAACCGCCCGGTACTGGGAATTGTGTCGCGATTTGCCGACCAAAAAGGTTTCGACCTGATCGCGGAAATCGCGCGTGAACTGATGCAGGAAGATGTGCAACTGGCGGTGCTGGGCACAGGAGATCGCAAATACGAAGAGCTGTTTCGCGCATTGTCCACTGATTTTCCGGGACGCGTTGGATTGAAAGTTGCATACGACAATCGCATTGCACATCTGATCGAGGCCGGTTCAGACATGTTTTTGATGCCCTCGCGCTACGAGCCCTGCGGCCTCAACCAGATTTACAGCCTACGATACGGTACGGTGCCGATCGTGCGAGCGACGGGCGGCCTAGACGATACCATCGAATCGTTCGACCTGGAGCACGGTACCGGAACGGGTTTCAAGTTCACGGAATACACTGGCGCGGCCCTGCTGTATACGATACGCCAGGCGCTGCATCATTTTTCGAACGAGGGCATCTGGAAACGTATACAACTAAACGGGATGGCCAAGGATTATTCTTGGAACACCTCGGCAGCAGAATATGCGAAACTATATGAAGCTGCCAAAGCAGCGCGAAACCTAATCGCAGTTCCAACATCTAATCCATAGAAGGAAGCGGTTTGTGCACGTACGCCGCAAAAGGTAAAAAAAGGAAATGGCCGAAAATATTCTGGTAGTAAATGATGGCAATTTTGACGCGGAAGTTCTGACCGCGAGCAAGTCTCAGCCAGTGATGGTGGATTTCTGGGCAGAGTGGTGCCGTCCTTGCCACATGCTGGCACCCACGGTTGCAGAAATTGCCCATGACTACGCGGGCAAGTTGAAGGTTACGAAGCTGAACGTGGATGAGGCGATGAACTCCGCGGGTAAGTTCAATATCCGGGGTATCCCCACATTGCTGGTTTTCAAGGACGGGCAAGTGGTGGAACAAATCGTCGGCGCAGTGCCCAAGGATCAGATCACCAAGGCATTGGAGCGGCACATCGGATAATTCAAGCAATAAAAGGTTGCGACAGTGCGCTTCGGAATGCTCGGGGCGCACTGTTTTTTTACAAGGACAAAATGCGTGGCAAACCAAGAATCTAAGTCTCCTGTCGCGTCGCTCGAAATCGTGCGCTGTACGTGGGCAAGCAAGGCCATCAATATTCCTTATCATGACGAAGAGTGGGGCGTGCCGGTCCACGATGACCGCACGTGGTTCGAATTTCTGACGCTGGAAGGCGCGCAGGCGGGGCTAAGCTGGGACACGATCCTGCAAAAGCGCAAACGCTACCGGGAAGTGTTTGCCGGGTTTGATCCGCAGAAAGTGGCCCGGTTTGATTCGCAGCGCGTGCGGAAATTGCTTGGCGATCCGGGAATCATCCGCAACAGGCTGAAAGTTCACTCCACGGTTTCCAACGCGAAGGCTTTTCTGCTGGTGCAAAGGGAATTCGGCAGTTTTGATGCATATATCTGGGGCCTGGCAGGTGGCGCGCCAATACAGAATCGATGGAAGACTCATCGCAGTGTCCCGGCTCAGACGCCGCTGGCGGTGACAATCAGCAAGGAATTACAGAAGCGTGGCTTCCGCTTCGTTGGGCCAACGATTTGTTACGCGATGATGCAGGCCACCGGGATCGTAAACGATCATCTGGTGACCTGCTTCCGCTCTGCCGCGTTGTCAGGACCGGATGACACCAGCCGTAAGTCGTAACTGTTCGCGACGCAATCAGTGGTCGATCCGGAAGTTGTAGGTGCCCGCGGGCGCCTCGTAGAGCGCTTTGCCATTTTCTTCGCGCAAAAATTTAAGATTGGAATTGTTGCGAAGCGGCGTGCCGCCCTCGGACAATTTAGCATTTCCACCCGTCGAAAAATAAAAGACAGCAGTGGTATTCGCGGGAATCACAGCTTTCCACGTGGTCCTATTTCCAGCCACACTCCAATTGGAAGTGATGGGGCCGTAGATGGAATCGTAAGTGGCAGTGACAGGCCCGAGCCTTGCATCGAATTCGGGATGCAGGTGAATGCGATGAAAGCCGGGATCAGAAAATTCGCTCTCGATTCCCGCCGCATCGCGGTATAGCCACTCTCCCACCGCGCCATAGGCATAGTGGTTGAAGGAATTCATACCCGGATCGGCAAGCATCTGATCGCTGTTCCAGCGCTCCCACATCGTGGTTGCGCCGTGTTCGACCATATATCCCCAAGAAGGATAGGTATTGTTGAACAGGAGAGAGTACGCGACGTCCGCATGACCACTGGAAGTGAGCTCGAACATCAGATAAGGAGTTCCCAGGAATCCTGTCGTCAGGTGCCCGTTGTTAGTTTTGATATCATCGACCAGTTTTGTCGCAACTGTGGCGCGCATGGGTTCCGGAAGCAGATTCATGTGCAGTGCCAGGACGTAACTGGTCTGGCTGCCGGTTCCAACGGTGCCGTCGGGCTTGACGTACGCTTCATTGAAAGCCGTACGGATTTTCTCGAAGAGTTGCTGATATCTATCCGCGTCGTCCTTGCGACCTAGGACGTCCGCCATTTGCTGCATCAGCGAAGCGTCGTAAGCCCAATACGCCGTGGCGATCAAATCCTTCGAAGTCTGGCTGCCAATCGCCAGCCAATCGCCATAGTCGTCGCCGCGCACCTTGAGCCAAAGGTAATTAGGATTCGTGGATTGCAGATGCTTCATCCACAGTTCCATGGCGTCCCAGTTTTCTTCCAGGATGCGGCGGTCGCGGTATTGCTGGTAGGAAGTCCAGGGAATGATCACACCCGCGTCGGCCCAGCCGGGGGCACCCTCGGAAATCATGCTGATACGAGGGGAAACCACGGCATAAAGTCCCGCAGGGGATTGCGCGTCGCGCATGTCGGTGGCGAATTTGTGAGAGAAGGCGGCCAGTTCCGCGTTGTAGGAAGCGGTTCGCCAGAAGACCTGTGCATCGCCCATCCAGCCAAGGCGCTCATCACGTTGCGGGCAATCCGTCGGCACGCTGAGAAAATTTCCGCGCTGACCCCAGAGGATGTTGCTCCAGAGTTGATTGACCATTGGGCTTCCCGTGGAGAGTTTCATGCTGAAGGGAGCGTCGGTATGGAAGACAACCCCTTCCACGGCGTCTTGTCCCGGCGTTCCGGGATAGCCGGTAATTTCGATATAGCGAAAGCCGTGGAATGTGAAGTGCGGCTCAAAAGTTTCGACGCCATTGCCACTGAGGATGTAATTGTCGGTAGCGGCGGCAGCGCGCAGATTGTCTGTGTACAGTTCTCCGGAAGGCTTAAGAACTTCGCCAAAGCGCAGACGAATTTTCGTGCCTTTGGGTCCGGAAACGCGGAGGCGCTCCCATCCGACCATGTTTTGGCCGAGATCGTAGATGTAAACTCCGCGTGTTGGGTTGGTGATTTTCTGTGCCGTTAAAGTCTTTTCCACGCGGATTGGCTGGAAATTTTGCGCGACGAGGACTGCCGCAGGCGTCGGAGCGATGATTGCCTGTCTCCATTTCGCATCGCCGAACCCCGTTTGAGTCCAGCCGGATTGCTCCAGAGTCGCATCATAATCTTCCCCATCGTAAATTTCTGACAGCAGAATGGGGGAAGGGGACGTTTTCCAGGATTCGTCGGAAGAAACTGTGTCGCGGGTGCCGTCGGAATATTCAATTTCGAGTTGCGCGAGTAGACGGATGGGAGGCGGGCCGAAATCGTAGTTCAAATTCGTCCAGCCCAAGGTAGTGGCGTACCAACCGCCGCCGAGAATGGCGCCAAGGACATTGGCCTTTTGCTGAATCATCGACGTGACGTCATAGGTTTGGTAGACGACGCGTTTGTGATAGTCGGTCCAGCCGGGCGCGAGAATATCATTGCCGACGCGCTTACCATTCAGGAAAAGCTGGTAGCTTCCGAGCGCTGAAGAGTAAATTCTGGCGCTGCGCACCGTTTTCGCAACTTGAAATTCTCGCCGCAATTGTGCCGCGGTAAGGGGCGCTCGTGGAGCGCCGAGCGGTTTATCGCCCAGTTTTGCGACAGTGACGGCTTGTTGCCATTTAGCGTCGTCAAAATTCTTTCCAAACCAATCCGCCGGCGCGATTCGTGCCGTCTTCCAGGCCGGACCGGAGAATAATCTCTGGATAGTTCCCTCTGCGGATTGCAAACGCAACACCGCGATCAGACCGGCTGAATTGGTTTCGGCATCCTTGTCGGGGCGATCGACAGTTACTTCGGCGGCTAGAGCGTTTGGGCCTGCTTCCAGAAAGGGAGCCAGCGAGATGGTCCGGGAAAAATACCAATCGGTGCGTTCGCGGAGTGTGCTCGTCGAATCCGCCGAATCCAGGATCTGCTTCCCATTCAGCCAAAGGCGCAAATGGTCTTTTGCGCCGATCAACAGCAGTGAATTTTGTGGCTTCTGCGAAAGAGTGAATTGAAAGCGGAACAGGCGAACTCCGGGCACGGCTTGCGTCAGCGCCGCTTCCTCCGCGCCCCAGATCCACTTGGCGTCAGCTTCGTAATCGCCCGTGCTCAGCGGTTCGTGATCGGCAATCCATTTTGCTTTCCAGTCCGAAGAAGAGAGCAAGCCCATTTCCCAATAACTGGGCGCACTGTACGGTCCGACTTTTCCGTCCTGATCCCACACACGAACTTGCCAGAAATAACGCTGGCGCGAGGTAACTGCCGGACCTCCATAGGCCACGTTTACGGATTCGCCGGAAGCAACCCGCCCACTGTCCCACACCAGTGATGTGCCTTGCTTCAATTGGGCCAGGGAACTGGCCACACGGATCTGATAGGCCGTCTGAGAAGCGCCGCGGCGCTCGTCCTGAAGTTGCCAGGAGAGCCGCGGGGAAGTCACATCGATGCCCAGCGGTTCATGCATCGATTCGCATTTCAATTGCGCCGGAGGCCTTGCAGGGACACCATCGGCGAACAAGAATGTAGCCGGGAAGCAAAATGCGATCAACAGAACCGCGAAAAACCCCAGCAGGAGATGGAATCTCCGCAGGATGGAGCTTCCGGAGAAGTGGACCATTCTCTGGGCAAACGGTGTTGAGATCATTGCTAATCCTCCATGGTCCTGAAACTTGGTGAAGCGGATCGCTCTTTTCGTGCGCATGAGCTGTCGCAGATGTCGGCGACGTGCAGTCTTATGTTCTCGCGTGCACAGCTGGGTTGCAGGATTTCGAAGCGATGCCCGCACAATACACCGGAAGAATTCGACAGGGCAAGCGTAAGTCACACATTGCAAAAGAATTTCACTATTGGAATTGCAGCGGTGGGACGGCCTGTACCCGCCGTTGCCAGCCCGTGTATAATGCGAAAGTACTGAGCGGGCGTCGTACAATGGCAGTATAGAAGCTTCCCAAGCTTCGGACGTGGGTTCGATTCCCATCGCCCGCTCCAGATTCTAAATGTACAGTCTTGTCGTCGTTTCCAATATGCGCTGTTCGTTTCCAAATCTTCGCAGAACAAGTACTTTTCTCACTTGACACCGTTAAACCAGAAGCTTTTCTTCGCGGGACAGAATTACTAAACTTCGTGCAATCTGTGACTTGAGTATTTTCTTCAAAAGCTGGTCCGAGAATTCCGGCCAACGTCTGAAGCTCGGCGGGCTTCTGTCGTGGATTCAACAGCGAATCAGCATCTACATGGGCGGTGAGAGACCGACGCACGCCCACAACGCCTCCGTTTTCGGAAGGCTCTCCGACTCACTAGATTCCAACCTAGCGTTCAAATATTCAGTCTGCTAACAAATTCTCAACTCAATCGGCGCGAAGGAATCAAAGCTTAGGCGTGCAATTGTTCATTGCGCTTACCCTTGGACCCTCGGGACGGGGCGCGAAGGTAGATCCTGCCTTTCTAAGGCTCTGATCTCAGCGCGCCCCACTCCCACCGCGACTGACAGCCAGGCAACCAATGAAGAGCCCTGCCGCCATCCTGACTTGACTTCTTATATAAATACTTATATACAATAGATATGACCAGCCGGGGATCGAAAAGCCGGATCAAATGGGAGGGCGACTCCAACGCGATTATCCGCAGCTGGCCTGTTGATGTACGGCAGGATTTTGGCCTTGAGCTTACCCGGCTAGAAAATAACGAGGAACCACTGGACAGCAAGCCAATGGGGAAAACGCTGCCGGGCGTCAGTGAGCTAAGAGGAGAAGATCGGGATTTCTGGTATCGAGTTTTGTACTTTTTCGAGTCAGGCTGGATCTACATCCTGCACTGCTTCACGAAGAAGACGAATGAGACTTCGCAGGGTGATATAGCAATTGCAAAAAGACGACTGACAACCGTAAAGGAACGGGCTGATTATCCCTTCCGAGAGGAGAAACGAAATGCCGAGGGAACGGAAAAGAAACGTATTCGATGATCTGGGCTTCAATCCGGAAGAGGCGGCCGCCTTGCATCTGAAGGCAACGCTGCATTCCGAGATCGTCCGGCTGGCCAAAGCGAAAAAGTATTCGCAGAAGCAGCTGCAGGTAATATTGGGAGAAACGCAGCCACGAATTAGCGATCTTTTGCTGGGGAAAATTTCCAAATTCAGTCTGGATACTCTGGTGAATTACGCAGGCGCTTTGGATATGCGTCCGGAGATCAAAACACATGCACCAGCTAAGACGCCAAGCCTCGTTCACGCTTGATCGATTCCGTACACTGACCCGAACTGCGTGATCCGCATTTCGGGCGTTGTGTTTTGTTTTTTTCGGACGCTCTTTCAGCGGACTCACGAGCCGCAATCTTTAATTGCTTTTAATTTCCCTCTTGTTTCCAATTAGAGCCATTTTTCGAAACAGTAAGTGCCGCCAGATCAATCGCTTTCAGAGTTTTATGTAGAGCTTCCCAAGCTTCGGACGTGGGTTCGATTCCCATCGCCCGCTCCATAAGTTCAGCAAACAAACCACTTACACTCTGCTTGACTCCAATTCAGCACCTGACTCCAATTCAATTCCCTGGCGTTCGATTTTTTCGGCCAACGTATTGATTGCACGGCGCTGCGAATCACCAACCACGTGCCCGTACTTCTGTAACGTGGTCTTCGCATCGCCATGACGCAATTGCCGCTGCACAACAGTGAGTGGTGCTCCTTCTTCAAGAAGCTCGCTTGCTGCCGCATGGCGGAATGCGTGGGTGCCAGTGTGTGGGATACCCAGGCTGTCCTGCACCGGCC
Source organism: Candidatus Acidiferrales bacterium (assembly GCA_963782755.1). Lineage (GTDB taxonomy): Bacteria > Acidobacteriota > Terriglobia > Acidiferrales > UBA7541 > Acidiferrum. The sequence continues at coordinate 6,445 of CAWAKR010000014.1, read as the reverse complement.
AGAGTCCGTATTCCGTTACCTTGCCTACCGAATAGGGGTTGCCGTTGCGGTTGGCAAAGAGGTAGCGATTCGGGTTGTCGCGGTATTCGGTTTTCATGAACACGCGTAGTCTCTTCTCCAGTGCCGCAGGCATGGGCACTTCACCTGTGCTGTTCTTGGTTTTCGTGGATTGTTCTTGCTTGGTGCGTGAATCAATCGAACGGCGGATGTAGATCACCTTTCGATTGAAGTCGAAATCACCGACCTTTAGACCAAGCATTTCACCGACTCTGCACCCGGTCATTCCCATTACCGCAAACATCGTGGCGTAGGGTTCCTTGGCGTTGTTGATGATTTGCCCGACTTCCTTGGCACTCAGGAAGGGTACCTCCTTTTGTGCCTCACTGCGAGGAAGCATCAAGTCCGACCGCTTCACTTGTGGTACGGAATTACCAAACATCCGTGCGGTGCGCAGAATCGAGAACACGGTCTGCAAGATGTTCTCTAGGGTCGTCCGCGTCACGCCCCTTGCCGCTGTACTTGTCACGAACACCTGCAAGTTTCTAGCAGTCATATCCTGAAGAAAAAAACTCCCAAGTCTGGGTTCAATATGCTGCGCCAGATGGCTCTCAGCAGCGCGAATCGTTGAAGGCTTGAGATTTACGGCGATTTGTTCCCGCCACTCCTTTACCGTTTCCGCGAAGGTTTTGCCTCTTTTCATCGCGATTGGTGCAGGAGCAGTGTTCACTGCATCCAGAAAAGGCTGCAACGCCGCCAAGGCATGACGCGTGACATGGCACTGACTGCGCCGAGTGTCACGGTGCGCCTGATGCGTTTGAAAGTTGGCTGCAACCTGTCCTCTCTAAACATGCCCACCCACATAGGAGTTTTCCCACGTTGGATAAGCCTGCCTCTTTGAAACCTTCTTCGGGGCACTGTTCCTCCAGTGACCAAAGAAGGCGTTACCGAGGCGGATGCTATCACATCAGAATGCAAAGACGATGATACTGGGCGCGGATCTTCACCTTGGGACTCAGAAGGAGTCTCTATCCGTTCGACTACGACCGGCTTTGATTCTTTTTTCAGCAAGGGCTCCGCTCATCTTCGAAAGAGGAAGCTACTGACCGTTTTTCTTCTTATTGCTGTTCAGCTCCTCAGTCAGCGCCTGAATCACAACCAAGGTCAGTAAGGCCATCGCTACGATTAAGGTCGCTCCAACAACTGTCACTCTCGTCATTTCCCCTCCCATGGAACTGTTGCCCCGCACTTCTTTTCGGCGCACCGAAATCCCTGGAGACTCCCGTCGAATATGCTTGTCTTGGCGAGCCTCGGTTCGATCCAAAAGCGGGAGCCGCACTCTGGGCATTTCAGGCGATAGCGGGCTCCATCTCTTTAAGTCGTGCCCAAAGATCCGTGGTGTCTGCGCTATTGGTGAGTCTGTCAAAACCCGAAATACCAGCAGATCCCCGCACGAAGAGCTGAATCCCGCAAGGATCGCAAACGACGTAGGGCTTTTTCTTTTTTGTCAGCCTTACTTCACGAGGTTCAGTACAGACTGGGCACGGAAAGACATTTTGTCCGTTTAAAGTAGGCATCCAGACACCTCCTTCTAAAGTCTCCTCAATTATTGTAACCCCTATATTTGCAATTACTTGTAATACGATTACGGACTAGGAGAATTTGCTCTGCAGGGCATCCGTGAAAATAACGTGCTTTTCTAAGATGGCTACGAATTGACTCCAGCAACTGAAGCCCTTGACCGCTTTCTCCGCGCAGCATTCTTTGACTCGCCGCGCGAATTGGTGCCGATTGACCTGCAAAGCACTTGGCTAAAAAAGGCTCGAGTGTCCTACCATCTCTCCAGCCTCCGTTGACGGTTTTCTCGCTTGTTTTCCATACCAACGATTCAACCAGAAACGAGAAGCCTTTTTGTCAGACTTTTTTAGAACGTTTCTTGGACAGGAGTGACGCAAAATAATTTCAGAAATCACATTTTCTGGTGTCAGTTTGCTAATTATTTGGCCGAACTTTTTGCGCGCTTTTTGGCATAGTTGGCTTACGGGGTTGTGTTGCAACTTTGTAGTCGAGCCGAAGGTCTGGGTAGATGATCGGAAATTTAGCTCGTCGCAGCGAACAGACCGAGAATGAAGCGGTTCAGTAGACCGACCTTCGCACCCGCCGCACTCCAGCACGCTTGGCCTTTGCGGATCATATGGATCGCCTCGTAGCCGGCGATCGTACGCCAAGCTCCCCAGAATGAACGAAAATGCTGGCTTGCGCGGACCCGGCGTTTGATGGCCCGGTGATCCTGTTCCAGAACATTATTGAGGTACTGCACCGGTCGATGCCGGCAGTTCTCCTCCAGAATACCCTCGGCTTTGAGTCGCACGATGGCCGGTGGATAACCGGCGTGCTCGTCGGTGTTGATTACGCGCGGCGCCGGATGGTTCTCTCCGCCCAAGGCTTTGCCGAGAAAGCGCTCAGCCGCTGCTGCGTCGCGTTTAGCCGAGAGAAGGAAGTCGATCGTCGCACCGCTGGAGTCGACAGCCCGGTATAAATACACCCATTTGCCCTTGACCCGGATGTAGGTTTCGTCCACCCGCCAACTGTCGTTGGTCGGTCGGAGCTGTGGTCGCAATCGGCGCTCAAGTTCCGGGGCGTAACGCTGTACCCACCTCCAGACGGTGACGTGGTCGACCAGAAGTCCGCGCTCAGCAAGGAGTTCCTCGACGTCACGGTACGACAGTGAAAAACGCAAGTACCAGCCCACTGCCAGTAGGATCACTTCCGGTTCAAATTGGCGCCATTTGAACAGACCGGCGACTGAGGGTGCGAGGACCATATAGGCCCAGCTTATCAAAGCACTCCTGCAAAGTTGCAACACTTCCGTATTGACCGCCTCGGCACCAAGTATCTTCATTTCAGGTCGACTTCGATCTGCTTTGGTTTTGCCTCCTCAGCTTTCGGTAGTACAACCTGTAAAAGGCCGTCTTTGTAACTGGCTTTAACTTTTTCGGCATCAACGGCAGTGGGCAATGTCAAGCTGCGTTGGAATTTGCCGTAAGATCTTTCGGTAAGGAATTCCGCAGGAACTCAGCTGAACCCGCTTGCGGTTCAATCCGGGAGATCGCGGTAATTGGACTAATCGATTAAAAAAACAAGCACCCGCCGAATCAAATCACCGGATGCTTGTGTTATCAAATAGGACCTTAAATCAATCTACTATTTTCGGGTTTATAACCTAATAGATGAAAAACAGCGTTGAGTTCAACGTCATCTAATATGACAAGTAAGTTAAATTAACACTGGATTTAGTCTTTGTCAAACGCATGATTCTTCTACCCTTGTCCAATGAGCGATCGTTTCCGCTGACTGTAGACGGATTCAAGGCTGTGGCAGCAACCTCGATACAACCCGCTAATGATAACAACAGTATTTATCATAAAACTAGAGTGATGTGCGCATGTAGACTTCTTGAGCAAGTCCTCCAGAATGCGTTTCTTAAGACGCAAAGCCAGCTCCCGTGCGTATCTCACAATTGTCAAATATAATGCGCGACATTAATATGGTTAGTAGTACTAGCAAATGGCATTCATGGCTTTCGCGTTTCGCCCGTTTTACCATCGAGGCAACCTCGAATGTTTGGTCCGCTCGCTCGATAAAAGCCTCATCGTAGTCAAATACCAAAAGTCTACAGCTATTCTCCAAGGCTGTTGGAACATCGTTGACTGAGAATTTGCCTTATACGACACCCGTCGCGGAACTTGACGTCCGGCCGGGCGGCGCGAACCTGATCGTCATGCGCGGACCTGACGGCAACGATTTGTCAAACAGGGGCGTTTATCTCGAGGTCATCGAAAATGAACGTCCCGTCTTCACCGATGCTTACACGAAGCCTTGGGAGCCGTCGGAAAAGCCGTTCATGAAGGTGATCCTGACTTTTGAGGACGAGGGGGCGGCAAAACGAGATATACCGCCCGCGTTTGCCACTGGACGATTGCCGGTCGCGAGACGCACGAACAGATGGGCTTTCACCAAGGTTGGGGTCAGTGCGCCGACCAACTCGAGGTCCTCGTGGCTAAACTCTTAATGTCTTAAGGAGCAAAGAGGCCTGTCAAGAATTGCTGACTGACCCCTTTCGCCTAGGTGCTCAAAGCACTGAAATCATGCCCCCGTCAACATAGAGGATCTGGCCGTTGACGAAATCGGACGCAGCGGAGCTCAGAAAGACCGCAGACCCGACTAGTTCCTCCGGAATGCCCCATCGTCGTGCGGGCGTCCGGGCCTTAACCCAGCCGTCGAACTCCGGGTTGTCCGCCAGCACCTGAGTCATTTCGGTGATAAAATAACCCGGTCCGATCGCGTTGATCTGAATGTTGTATTGCGCCCAGTCAGCGCACATTGCCTTGGTGAGCATTTTCAGACCTCCCTTGGACGCGGTGTAAGGTCCCGTGGTGATCCGGCCAACCTCGCTCATGAGTGAGCAGATGTTGATAATCTTGCCTGCCCGCTTCCCGATCATCCGTTTAGCGATCTCTCGAGAGACGAGCATTGCACTGGTGAGATTGGTCAGGAGCACCTCGTTCCACGTCTCCAAGTCGACTTGTTCGAGACTGATCCGGCGTTGAACGGCTGCGTTATTGATAAGCACATCGACTCCACCGACGGGATCGAGCAGGGCAATCCCCTTTGCAACTTCCCCCTCGTCGGTGATGTCGAAGCGAGCTTCCTCGGCGTTTAAGCCCTGTTTGCGCAAAAGCTCTGCAGCGGCACGTAGCTTCTCCACGTTCCGGCCGTTCAAGATCACCGTGGCGCCGTGTTGGGCAAGGCCCATGGCAAGGCTGTAGCCAATACCGCGGTTGGAACCGGTCACGAGGATACGGCGGCCGGTGAGGTCGAATAGATTTTTGTGCATCGAAAAGTTGCGATTCAGGAAAGAGATTCGCAGTTGCGCGCTCCGAAACAAGTCTATCGGTATAGTTTCGCAGAGCTTCGCCGGGTCGAGCTTCGGTTAGCACGTCCGCCCGGGCACCTTCTTCATCCCCTCATTCTGTGAAAGGAAAAGTTAAAAATGCCGATTCCTACCGAGAACGTTGGTTCACTTATGGTTCCCCGGATATTGCACGCGATATCGCGTTTCAGAAAATTTGCCGCTCGAATCGAAGGCACCAAAATAGCCTCCGAACGCCTGGGAATCGCTTAGGATACAATCGATAAGGGCAATTGATCAAAAATGGAATAATCTCTGCTATTCGAGCTCTCAGAATTGTAACCCTTACTTATTGTGGCTCGCGAAATAGACTTAGAGGCGATTGTTGGGCGTTTTTATTCGTCGCTCTACCGTTTCGCGTTATCTCTCACTAAGAACGAGGCTGAAGCCGGTGACCTGACGCAGCATACTTTTTTCATTCTCGCCCAGCGCTCACACCAGATTCGTGACATTTCAAAGGTCAAATGCTGGCTCTTTACAACGCTCCGTCGCGAGTTTCTTCGCATCGTCCGAACCCAATCGAGCCATCCGCATGTCGAATTTCGGCCTGAAATCCATGACTCCCCCTCTATTTCGGTCGACGCCTTGCGCGCTTTGGACGCAAAGGCCGTGATCGACGCGCTCAACCGAATTGAGCCCACTTATCGGACGGCCGTCGAGCTCTTTTACTTGAGCGAACTCTCATACAAAGAAATTGCGGAAACCCTCGATATTCCGATAGGGACCGTTATGTCCCGGTTATCGAGAGGCAAAGAACACCTCAAATCGATCCTGGCAACTGCCATTGCGGAAAGCAGTGAGAAAATCATTCCGTTGCATAGAGATGAACAAGCCGCGCACTGAAATCACGAACGAAACCGCGAAGTTCCTGCTGAACGCCTATCGTCCGAATGGCGCAGACGCTCAGGACCCAGTTTCGTGACGCGCTTGAGCAGGCGGCGCGTGATCCAGAATTAGGGGCTTGGTTCAAAGAGCAGCGAAGCTTCGACTCCATGATTGCCGAGAAGCTTTCTGAAATCGAGCCTCCGGCCATATTGCGCTCTGCGATTCTGACCGGGATCAACAATCAGCCGTCGGCGCGCCGCTTCTCGTTCGACCCTTTCTCGCCTTGGCAGCATTGATAGCGTTGAGCGCGGTCACTCTCGTCCCGATGTATACTCGGCGCTATTCCGGGAGTAATTTGATTGACCGATATCAAAAAGCAAACCTGGCTGTCCTTGCTGCGACGCCCGCCCCGAGACTGGACCTCCTCACAGCAAGCTTCTCGCGCACGCAGGAATATCTGGAGGAAATGCAGGCTCCATGCATCCACTCCCTGCCCGCCTCACTGCTTGCTCTGCCGACGGCCGGATGCAAGACGCTGCGTTGGAACGGTCACACCCTGTCTCTAACCTGCTTTCGACTCCCGAGTGGAGAACTGCTTCACCTCTTCGTGATAGCCGAGAAGGCCCTCTTTCCGATCGATATCGGTGCTGG
>CAWAKR010000013.1:0-353176 GCA_963782755.1 Candidatus Acidiferrales bacterium | reverse complement strand
GGCGGCACGAAGATGTAAGTTATGCTCAATGGATGAGGCCCCTGATCCACTCCGCACAACGAGACAGGCAGTGTTTGCTTGACACAGTTGGTGTAGAGGACTAGGCTCGCGTCAATTCGTCGAGGGTGGTCATGCGCTGTTCCCACCGAAGGGCTCGGGTCGCCGGCCAGAGACGCACCACGCGGTACATCGGCCGATTTGTTGCTCGATTCCTCCTCTCTATATTGCCGAGCTTGGCGCTTACCTCTTCGCTATTCAGTCAGGACGTGGGAAGCCAAGAAAAGGAGTTCATGGGCAATGGCTCGGTCATCACGGTGACCCTGCACGATGCTTCGGGAGCGCCCTTTTCTTCCTCCGCAGTAGTAAAACTCTTCCATGGAGTAGTTCAAAGCGGACAACGAGACACGTCGCGTGGAGTCGCCGAGTTTGTGGTGATCGGCCTCGGCGAGTTTACCGTGGTCGCAGCGGCGCCGGGATACGCTGAGGCGCAAAAGGATGTCTCGGTCGACATCACGGGGAGAGCGCGGGTGGATGTCTACCTTCGGCGAGCTTCGGGCGGGGGAAGTCTCGCGACAGTTCCCAGTAGACCGGTGCTCGCGCCAAAAGCGAAAGAAGCGCTCGATAAGGGGCTGCGCGTTTTAAGAGAGAACAAACTTGGAGAGGCGGAGAAGTACCTGGACGAAGCAATGCGGCTGGCTCCCATGAATCCCGAAGTTCTGTACGCACAAGGGATACTGAGCCTGAAGCAGCGCGATTGGGGACAGGCGCAAACCTTGCTTGAAAAGGCCACGCAGATGGATCCGAATTCTGCGTCGGCCTTTGCGGCACTGGGGTTGGCCCTTTGCGATCAGGGGAATTATGACGCGGCTATCCCACCGCTCAGGAAATCGCTGGAATTGGATCCAGCCGGTGCGTGGGAAACGCGCTGGGCGCTCGCGAAATCGTATTACCAGCACCAGCAGTATCCCGAGGCGCTGAACATGTCGCAGCAGGCGCTCGCACGATCGAATGGAAATGCTCCCACAATCGCACTACTGGTAGCGCAATCGCTGACGGCAGTTGGGCGATATGAAGATGCGGCGGAAGTGCTTCGCGAATTTCTGAGGGACCACACAAATCGACAGGAAGCGGCCACGGCGCGTCGGTGGCTGGAACAGCTGGCAGCCAACGGAAAAATCCGCTCAAACTAATCTCTCCTCGATTGGAACGTCCGTAAGTGCCTGGTAAGTCGGGAAAGCGGAAAAGTGGCTACTAGCACTGATTCGAGCCTGGACAAGTGCTTTTCGGTCGAGACAGGTTGGAGCTGCTTTGCCGAATGCAACTTGAGACGCAATCTGTGCAACTCCGCGCAAAACACCACAAAAATAAGTGAACTGGACTCTTGCGCTGAGGGTTGCAGGTTCGAGTTTTGCACGGATCAACATCTAGTTAGATCACTATGACAATTGAACAGGCTCGGGCACTTGCCTCATGTAGCGGGGATTGTAAGCGGTGTTTTTCCGTCCGGCGGTGAGGTACACCAGCACCTGAGCAAGCACTGGCAGTCCAAACACTAGCGGACGTCTATTACGACGAGAGTGATGTCATCTTGTTGAGGAACCGAGGCGGGTTGCCACAAATGAATCTCGCGGAGCAGATTCTCCACCAACTCAGAGGGTGGACGCATCTTGTTCTCGAGAAGTACTTGTTCGAGTTTGGAGTCGCCGAATGACTGGCCGCGTGGGTTTTCGGGTTCAATCACACCGTCGGTGTAGAGGAGAAATCGGTCGCCTGAACTAATCTGCAGATCGCGAACCGGATAGGCGGGCTCCGGCATCACTCCCATGACCAGACCATTGCTCTCAATGCGCTCTAAGTTTCCATTTCTTGCGAGGAGAAGAGGAGGATGCCCCGCCGCAGAGTACGATGCAGTGTGATTCTGCGTATCGATGAACAGGTAGGCAGCCGTGACAAACTGATCGCGGGACTGTCCACAAAAGGTGCGGTTGAGCCGACGCAACACCTCTGCAGGATCGTTGGCACAGCAGACGACGGACTGTATCGCGACTTTAAGCATAGCGGCGATTAGCGCCGCCGGAACGCCATGCCCAGAAACATCGGCGATTAAGACGCCAACGCGATGCGGATCGATGGGAATGAACTCATAAAAGTCGCCGGCGACCTCTGTCATCGGACGATAGGCCGCGGTGATGCTCAAGTTTTCTATTTCCGGGCTGGCGGCTGGGAGGATCGAGGTCTGTATCTCGCGAGCGATCGCAAGTTCCTTTTCAATCGAAAGCAGGCGGCGCTCGCTCGCAAAGACGATCTCCAGCGCGACATATCCAAACGAAAACAGGAAAACGGCAAATCCCAACGTGTCCCAAATGGTCGAGGCGTGGTGGCCCAGTGAACCGGAGACGTTGGTGTACAAGGCTTCCAAGGCGAAAACCAATGTGCCTACCAGCAAGACTCCGCGGTCTGGCAAAACCAGAAACTTCCGGGCCAGTTTTGGCACAGCGACGACGGTTACCAATACCGCCAGGAGGCAAGCGGCCAAAAGGTTGTTGTAGGCAATCAAGGCGTCGCTGCTGCCCGTAAGCAGGAAAACGGCAATGCCCGCTAAACCGATCGCAAGACCCGCATAGATGATTGCCTTCAACAGGAAAAGCAGTTTGCCCGTGCTCAGCTCCATCCAGGCGCGCGCACCGACAACCAGGATCAAGTACATGATCACGACATCCAAGTCGTGCGCGAACACCTGAAACCAGCGGGGCAACTGAGCCACCACGGCAAGTGAATCTCCAAGGCGGAGGACACCGTACATGGCGCTCCAGATTCCCAGCCAGACGAGGACGCGGACGCCGCTACGGCGACGCATTACCGCAATGCCGCAAGCGGTTACTCCGAGAAACACAAAGACAGTCCCCGAAATGATGTCAACCACGTGGCCGCGAAGCGTAGCTAGAACTTGATCTGGCAAAAAGCGCTCCTCCCAGGGCCACGCCAAGATAGCAGAGTTGTTGGCGTCTGGATGTGACCTGGCTGCCCCGGAACGCTCATGGGTGCAGGAGCAATTACGGAAGAATTCCAGCGAATGACGGAAGGTGCGATGGGGAAGCTAATGATCGCGTGCGTTGCGTGAATGGGGAGAGTCTGATCAGCCATTTGAAGTGGAAGAAAGGGCACGCACATCGAGCGGGGCGCCTTTACGGTCGTCGCGCACCATGGAGATCGCGGCCGTCCGGCATTTCAGTTCGCAGACTCCGCAGCCCAGGCATCGCTCCCAATCGTGAGCGACTGTATCGCCATTTTTGGTGACGGCCAGGAAGGGGCACGCCTCCACGCAATCGCCGCACTGTGCGCAAAGTTGCGCGTCGACTTGCGCAACATACCCAGAACTGATGACCATCGGCACGCCGTTGACGGCCATCTGGCGTATTCCGCCACAACAACACTTGCAGCAATTACAGATAGCGTAAAAGCGGTTCAGCATTGCGTCTTTGAACCACGCGGAATGAACGTGGCCGCGCTGGTGTTCTTCTTCGAGCAGTTGCAGAGCGTCTGCACGTGTGAGGCGACGAGATTTGCCGGGATGGTGCTCGAGGACGAAATCGGTGAAAGGTTTTCCCACGACCATGCAGACCTGCGTGGGTTCGCAGTGGGTTTCACGTCCATTGCGGCAGACGCATTCATAGGCAACGATTTCCGGCGGGGCCTGCAAAATTAAATCGCGCGCAATTGGATAGGGAAGTATCTGCTCGAGATTCCTGCGCTCAATGGGCTGATTGAGGTTCACGATGCAGCGGGCGTGTTCGTGCGTCAGCACTTTTCCGTGATAGTGACGAGCAAGCCACAAATCGCCTTTGGAAGCGCCTGGTTTTCGGGAGGCCATGCGGAATAGAGCATCAATATATTGTTGCGTCCAACGCGCGTAGATGTAGCCATGCAGCGTGCGGAGATGCATTCCAGATTCGCGGAAGTAGGCCCAAGTGGAGCGGTGAAATTTTCCGCGCTCGCCCACAAAGAAGAAAAACGCCAGAAGGGTGAGAAGACCAGCAGTCGACGCGCCGAGGAGAAACAGCATGGTTCACCATTCGCCCGGAGCGAGGGGAGAGGCACCGAGTATATGCCTCCTCAAGCCTGCATGCCATGTGCGGTGTCACAGGGTTACTAAGGTTTGTCGAGAGCGAAAGCAAAGAGCGCGGAACCCACAGGTATGGCTACGTATTGTTTTCCGTCAACTTTGTAGGTGATCGCGGTGGAATAAACGGCAGCGCCGAGTTGGACGTGCCACAGATCTCTTCCGGTATGCGCGTCGAGCACGATGAAATTGCCGTCAGAGTCTCCGGCAAATACAACGTTTCCAGCGGTAGAGAGTGCGCCGCCATTCGGATTGCTGAAATACTTGAACTCCCACTTTTGTTGACCGGTAAGAGGATCGAAAGCCTGAAGAGCGCCCTTGGGTCGTTCGACCGGGTCGGGGACATAGACACTGCCGAGGAAATCGTGTCCGGCGCGATATTGCTGCGGAGAACTGGTGAAAACGTCGCATTCCGTGGAGGTTGCGACGTAGAGAAGTTTGGTGTTGGGACTGTAGGAAGGCGCGTACCAGTTGGTGAGTCCCAGCGCTCCCGGGCACACGAGATTTCCGCCATCCTTTTTCGCAAGAGCGGTGTTGGCACTGGGTTTGCCATCAGGAGCAATTCCCGTGGCCCACGTCACCCGGCCGAAGGGCTTGGCGGAAAGGAATTCGCCGTTGGTGCGATCAAGCACGTAAAGAAATCCATTACGATTGGCAAGAATAAGCAACTTACGAGGCTTTCCGTTCCACTCGGCATCGAGGAGCACGGGAATCTGCGTGGCATCGTAATCGTAGAGATCGTGCGGGGTGAATTGGAAATACCATTTAAGTTTCCCCGTGTCGGCATCCAGGGCGAGCATGGAATTGCTGTAAAGATTGTCTCCCCCGCGATCGCCACCGTAGTTGCTGGGAGAAGGATTGCCCGTCGGCCAATAGATAAGGTTGAGTTCGGAATCGAAGGAGCCGGTCATCCAAGCAGGAGCACCGCCCGTTTTCCAGGAATCGCCGGACCAGGTGTCGTGTCCCGATTCACCCGGACCGGGCACGGTATTGAAACGCCAGATGCGCTTGCCGGTGTCGGCATCGTAAGCGTCCACAAAGCCGCGAACGCCGTACTCGCCACCGGAGACGCCAACAATTACTTCGTTTTTCACGACGAGAGGGGCGACGGTGAACGTGTAAGCCTGGCGATAATCAGCCGCGGTCACATCCCAAACCAGATTGCCGGTTTTCGTATCGAGGGCAATTACATGGGCATCTAGGGTAGCCATGAAGAGTTTGTTGCCAAGTATTGCGAAACCGCGATTGACCATGCCGCAGCAAGGCTGCAACTTATCGGGCAGATTCCGCTGATAGCGCCAAATCGAACGGCCCGTGCGCGCATCGATGGCAAAGGCACGATTGTTCTGGCCAGTGCCATAGAGCACGCCATCGACCACGAGGGGAGTCGTCTCAAACTGACCGAGGTCGCCGACTTGAAAGGCCCACTGAAGAGTGAGGTGGGATGCGTTGGCGGCGTTAATCTGATCCAGTGTGCTGTAGCGCCATCCTGCGTAGCCACCTGAGTAGGTCAGCCAGTTCTGTGGTTCGGATGAGGCTGCGCGAATCCGTTCGTAAGTTACTTGCGCCGGCAGAATCGGAGCAGTGATCAGAAGTAGAGTGAGGATCCCCATCCATTTTTTTATTGTTCGTGGCTCACGCGAGTTTTGCGCGACCAAATACAGTTTAATTGAAGCGAAAAAGCTGAAACCTTCATTCGCCACGGAGACTCTCCATGTAGGCAAGCAGGTCTTGCAGCTCTGTCGCGCTGAGCATCTGTTCGGAATAAGCAGGCATTAGCGATTTGTGCTCGTGGACGACGTCCTTCACATCGCTCTTAAGGAAGAGGCGCAAGTGCTGGTTGGTGTCCAAGAGTTGGACAGAGAAGGTATCTTCATTTTTGGCGACGCCAGTCACCTTTTCGCCGTTCTCCAGAACGACAGTTACGGTGTCGTAGACAAGAGGCGAACCGTAGTGGTTATTGGGTCGAGCATTCCATCGCTCAATTCTTTATCGGGTTCCCGGATGGATTCGATCAAATAACTGGTGGATCGTGAGGCGCCGACTCGCGTCAAGTCCGGACCTAACAGCCCGCCATGTCCTTTGACCATATGGCAGGTGGCACAACCTGCGGCCCCGTTGAAAAGCCTCTCGCCTTTTGTGGGATTGCCCACCGTAATTGGATGTTCGGCGGGCGCCAGAGAACGAAGGTACGCAATGATTGCCCAGATCTCCGAGTCCTCGAAACCGTTCGCGGGCATCTGGGTGCTGGGAACCCCTTGAGAAATGGTGCGGAAAATATCCGCGTCGGATGAGCCGTGCGTCCAGCGACCCGAAGTGAGGTCTGGACCACGTCCCCCACCCCTTGCGTTCAGACCGTGGCAAGGAGAGCAGTTGGCTCGAAAAAGGGAAGCACCCTCTTTAATAGTGGCTGTATCGACCGCGACCGGATTGGCCACGGTTTTTTCGTGTGCTGCCTGCCCGGGCAGTGCTTCAGAAGGAGTAGAGAAGTACGATAAGACGAGCAGCGACACAACGGCCACCGAACGCGCCAATCGCTTAACCCGCTGAGTCACTGTTGAACCTCTTTTCCGCGCTTCGGTCGGCAGGCTCATTAGAAGCCAACTTATAAATAGCTGGCGAGTGCCTGCGAAGCTTTCTTCAGGGGCCTCCTGCCCAGGCAAGTTAAAGCCGCCATCTCTTATGTCTTGTACGTCGGGGCTGAAGCCTCGACCTCCTAACGAAACTTTTACGAGCTAACTTCCAGTTGATTGCCCGAGCCCAGCGCGGGTGACGGACTGAGATGCGAAGGGCCTGCTAGATTCGGATGAAGGTGCGGTTGCGATACATGTAGTAGAGAGCGAGCCAGAGAATGCCGAGGGCTCCGAAGGTCAAGAGCACCGGACCGAAGATGCCGAGATGCTTGGCGAGTCCGCCAAAGAAGATGGCGCTGATCTGTGGCCAAGGCAATAGATCGGACATGTAGGCGACGATTGCGTTCATGCCGATGACGATAAAGAAAAAAGCCCAGCGGCGGTAGCCCTTCACATCGATGACCCAGTAGAAGAGCGCGAGCAGAAGCAAGCACCAGCCACCGGACCAGAGAATCATCGAACTGGTCCAGATGTGCTTGATGATGGGGATGGCAAAACTCCACAGCCATCCGCCCAGGAGGCAAGCTACGCCGGAGGCGGCGAGCCATTGCGCCTTACGCGGAGCGGGTAGAGACGAGCGCAGGAGTTGGCCCGCGAGGACGCCCATCAGCACAGTGGCGCCAAAGCCAAGGCTCGAGAGAATCCACGTGTAGGGCGTGCCGTCTTGAAAACGGCCGAGTAGAAGTTTATCAATCCAGATCGCGAGGTTTACGTCGGGAGTGAGGATGCCGGCGACGTGGCCGGGCACGGGAACAAATTCGAGCAAGAGCCAATAGATGACCATGAGCGCGGCGGCCAGGACGGCTTGACCGCGAACTTTGAGCTCTACGAGAGCGATGGAGGAGATCAGGTAACCAGCGGCGATGGACTGAAGTGTGTTGCTATAGAACTGCAGATTGTGCGAGTCGAACAAGAGAAGGTGGCCCTGCGCGACCATGCCGAGAATCCAGAGAATGACGACACGAGAGGCGACCTTGCGATAGATCTGGCCGCGGGTGTGGCCGAGTTCAAGGCGTTTGCCAATGGAGAAGGGCAGGGCCACGCCGACGATGAAGAGGAAGAGCGGCATGATCAGGTCCCAGCCGACGAAACCCTCCCATGGAACGTGATCGAACTGGCGATCGAGCCCGGGCGGGAGTGGATTCCTGAAGAGTTTGAAGAACTCCATCACGAACGGACCACCGCCCATGATCCAGAACATGTCGAAGCCGCGGAGCGCATCGACAGAGATAAGGCGTTGGGAAGATGCAGGAGCATCGGACTGCGGATTTGGCGATTTAGCTGGGTCCATGATGGCGTTTCCCCTGACTTCGTGAATAGAGCATCCCTGAAACCGGACAGTGGAACGAATTGCCGGAGCGCGAACAGAATCGGAGCCGTAGTTCAAATGATCTGCGCCGACGGCTAAACCCAAAAGCTTTGAGAATCCGCCGTTTTGCGAATGATATTAGGTTGGGTGCGAGCACAAGTCAACGCAGTGAACTGCCGTTTGCAGATTTCGTGACGATTAGTTATTACCGAATGTGCACTCGCATCGGCATCAAATAGCGAATCGATGTTAATTTAAGAAAAGATACGGAGCGACAGTCTGACTTCAATCGATTCCGACGGAGGCAAAACAGATGGGATACGTGCGGAACGTTCCGCAGCAATGGAGTCGCTTCGTCAAGTGTGCGATGCTGATTTTGGGAAGTGTACTTATTGCTTCGATTTGCAGGGCACAGGCCGCGCCGGAGAGCCAATCAAGACCATCCGGGTGGGCAGACGAGTTGAACGAGAAATATCCCGGATTGCTGAATGAATTCGGCCAGTTGTTCGACAAGCTGCAGAAAAATGTGCAGTTTCCCGCAGCGCGAGGCGAGAGCCGCATCTTGCCGGTGCTGCCGGAATCTACAATCGCGTATGGTGCGATTCCCAATTATGGTGACACCTCGCATCAGGCGCTGAAGATTTTTCAGCAAGAACTGCAAGACAGCAAGGTTCTAAACGATTGGTGGAAACACGGCGATATGGCCACGGAAGAGACCAAAGCTGGAGGATTCACTGGAGAAATTTTATCAGGTGAGCCAGTACCTTGGGAGATGAAATCGTACTATCAGCGGCGATGGATGGAAAAGAGCCGCGCATGCTGATCGTGGCGGAAATCAAGAAGCCGGGGTTGAAGGCCGTGCTTCAGAAAATGGAAAAGGAAATTAGCGGGAAATCAAAATCGGATGTCCGGGTTGTAGATCCGGTGGAGCTTGCCGCTCTGGAGAGCAAGCGTCCGGTGGATGAACTTTTGTTGCTGGTGCGGCCAGATTTTATTGTCGGGGCGACGGATCTGCCGACGCTGCGTAATTTCAATGCGCGCCTGGAGCGCGGAACAAAAGGGTTCGAGACCAGTCCATTTGGCCAGCGGGTCGCGCAGGCCTATCGGGGCGGGATCACGCTGGTGGGTGCGGCGGACGTGCACAAAATGCTGGAACAAGTGCCGCCGGGTAAAAAGCAGGATCAGGAATCGTTCCAAAGCACCGGTTTTGCGGACATGAAATATCTGGTGTGGCAACACACGACCGTGGCAGGACAGGGAGTCAGCGAATCGGAATTGAGTTTTACGGGGCAGCGGAAGGGCGCGGCGGCGTGGCTGGCAAAGCCAGGGCCGCTGGGCAGTCTGGATTTTGTGTCGCCAAAGGCGTTGTTTGCCGCAACGCTAATGCTGACGAGTCCTGCGCAGATATTTGAGGATGTAAAGGCGATTGAAAGCATCTCGAACCCGAATGCATTCGCAACGCTCACGCAGGCGGAACAAGGTTTGAAGCTCACCTTGAAGGATGATTTGTTG
The DNA here is from genome assembly GCA_963782755.1 of Candidatus Acidiferrales bacterium. Classification (GTDB taxonomy): domain Bacteria; phylum Acidobacteriota; class Terriglobia; order Acidiferrales; family UBA7541; genus Acidiferrum. The sequence goes on along the minus strand of CAWAKR010000013.1, from coordinate 343,602 downwards.
AGCTACCTGGACGGAGAGATCACCCTGGAGTTGGACAATATCAATCCGCCGAAGCCAGAATGGAAAGCAATATCTAAAGGTTACGGATACCAAAAGGTTGCAGCAGACGATGGGGATGCTGCTGACGGCCAGCCATTTTGGAGAACCGCCCTTTGATGAGGGAGAAATCACTTACTACCCGGTGAAAATTCCTTCCGGGCAGGCGACAATCGAAATCAATTACGCCTACGTGGATGGATATCTGATCATCGGATCGAGTCATGAAACGGTGGTGGAGTCGATTCGGTTGCACACGAGCGGCGAGTCGATGGGAAAGTCGAAGAAATTTCTGGCGTCGGTGCCGCCGGATCGTTCTGCGAATGCTTCCGGAATGATTTACCAGGATCCTGTGGCGATGGCGGCACTGAGGCTGCAACAAGTTGCGCCGGATATTGCGCGATATCTGAAGCAGGCCGCCGGAGAGAGCACGCCGGGTGTGATGTATCTATACGGCGAGGATTCGTCGATTAAAGAAGCGAGCCGGGGCGGGACACTGGATGTGGCTGCGGTTCTAATTGTGGCAGCGATCGCCATTCCTAATCTGCTGAAATCGAGAATTGCTGCCAATGAGGCCTCGGCGGTGGGCTCGACGCGGTCAATAAACACAGCGCAGGTCACGTATGAGGCGATGTATCCCAACAGGGGATTTGCGCCCAATCTTGCATCGCTTGGATCTGATCCGCGCGGGCCAGACACTTCCTCGCCGGAGCACGTAGGTATCCTCGACGACGCTATTGGAAATGCAAGTTGCGCTGGGGATGTGTGGTGCAAGAAATCCGGATACAATTTTCGCGTCACGTCTACTTGCAAATTGAAGCTATGCAAGGAATATGTGGTGGTGGCCACGCCGGTAGACAAAAATACGGGAACACGGAGTTTCTGCTCGACTTCGGATGGGGTGATTCGGTTCAAATCGGGCGATCCGTTGACAGTTCCGGTCAGTGCAGCCGAATGCCGGACGTGGAAGCCGCTGAAATAGAAAATCTGGAAGATTGTTTTGTAGTGCTATAAGCTCAAAAAGATGCGCCCCAAAAGTATTGACGAATACATCGAGGCTGCCCCAAAAGAGACGCAAAAGAAATTACGCGAGATGCGCGCGTGCATTCGCAAGGCCGCGCCCGGCGCCAAGGAAAGCTTGAAGTGGGGAATGCCGGCGTTCTCGTATGACAGGATCCTGGTGACATTCGCGGCGTTCAAGCAGCACATCGGGTTTTATCCCACACCTTCCGCGGTGAAGGCATTTGCGAAGGAAATTTCGAACTATAAAACCGCGAGCGCTTCGATCCAGTTCCCGCTGGACAAGCCACTGCCGCTGGCCCTCATTCGCAAGATGACGATGTTCCGAGTGCGCGAGAGCCTTGAAGAAGATAAGAAATGGCGAACGTGACAAGTAGCTCGAGGTAAATCACATTTCGCTTATTCCCGGTTAGTGGTAACTTTCCTCTCGGTGTAGAAAACTTCACTCGCTCCACATTCCAGAACGGAGGGCCCGCTGTGCGAAGAAGCCTTGCACTTCTTGTGTTTGTGGCAGGTTTCGTGTTGAGTTGCGTGGGGCAAGCGCCGCCGGGAAACGGCTGGGTAGCACTTTTTAATGGGAAAGATCTGTCAGGATGGAAGAAAAACGGGAAAGAGAAGTGGGTCGTGGAGAACGGGACCATTTTCTGCGAAAGCATGGCGAACAAGTACGGCTACCTGACAACGGAAAAAACGTATCGCAATTTTGAGCTGAGGCTGAAATTCAAAGGAGAGGCAGCGGGCAACAGCGGCGTGTTTCTGCGCTCGCGGATTACCGGAATCGATCCGGAACATGGGCCGGACATCGAGGGGATGCAAGTTGAGGTTGATCCGACGGTTGGCAATCATACCGGCGGGCTATACGAGAGCGGGGGCCGTGGATGGGTGGCGCAGCCGACAGCGGAAGGGGAAAAGGCGCTGAAGGCCGGCGAGTGGAACGAATTGGACGTGTCTGCGCGCGGGAATCACATCGTGACGCGACTAAATGGTGTGACTATTGTTGACTTCACCGACGCCACGCCGAAATTCACGGAGGGTGTGATCGGCTTGCAGATTCATACCGGGGGCGGAGTGAAGATGAGGTGGAAGGACATTTATATCAAGGAGGAGTAGCGAGCACTCATTGGATGAGGAATGTACGGAGACTGAGTGTTCGCGGGATGGTCATGATGAATACGCTGAATCGTCGCCTTTTTTTGCAGACTTCGGCTAGCGCACTTGCTGCCAGTCTGATTCCGGTCGTTGAGACGCATGCGGGACAATCGCCGAAGACGAATTATCCGGGGCAGCACGCGCCGGCGGTGGCTTCGAACGCGGGGAAGAAGCCGCTTAGGCTGGGATTAATTCTAGGCGTGGGAAAAAATCCCGATGTGGAGATCGCCAAGGTGCAAGTGCTGGGCATGCCCACGTGTCAGGTGTATGTGGAGGATTTCGAGCCAGAACAGGCGGCCGGTCTGCGTAAAGCGCTGGATAAACATGGAATCGAAGCGACATCTCTGGTGGTTGGAGGACCGGGAAAAGAAGTGTGGGATTTCTATCAAGGGCCGCTGACGATTGGACTGGTTCCGCCCAGCACGCGCGCCGCGCGCATCGCTCATATCAAGAAGGCATCGGAGTTTGCGAAACGCTGTGAGATTCCCGCGGTGCAAACGCACTGCGGATTTATTCCAGAAAACCCCAACGAACCGTTGTATAAGGAGACCATCATTGCGCTTCGCGATGTGGTTGGATATTGTAAGCGCAACAACCAGAATTTTCGCTACGAGACTGGTCAGGAGACACCCATCACCCTGGTTCGCGCGATGCAGGACGTTGGGCTGGACAATCAAGGCGTAAATTTCGATCTCGCCAATTTGATTCTCTATGGCAAAGCAAATCCGGTCGATGCGATTGAGATCCTAGGTCCTTACGTGCAAGGGATTCACGCCAAGGATGGATTATGGCCGACAAATCCAAAACAACTGGGCGAGGAAGTGGCGATCGGCCAAGGCAAAGTGGATTTTCCCCGGCTAATCGCGCAATTGAAGGAGCTGGATTATCGAGGGGCAGTAACGATTGAACGAGAAATTTCCGGAGCGCAGCAGATGGCTGACGTGCGCGCCGCAAAGGTTTATCTGGAACAACTGATTGGCTAATTGATGTGGGCAGAACCAGGAGGAAACATGTCGGACGATTCAAAGAAACGAGAAAATTCCACAAATAAACTGGACCGCCGCGAGTTTATCGGAGCGGCTGCAGCGACCGCGGGCGTTATGTTCATCAAGCCATCGCTGGTGCGCGGGACGTGCGGCCAATTCAGCCGTGCGCGTTGGTTTGCTGGGCTGCGGCGGACGCGGCACGGAAGATGCGACGAACATGATCGACACAGGCGGGGCGCGGGTGGTTGCGCTGGCGGACATGTTCCAGGACCAGCTTGATACGGCGCGCGCGGCGTTCGACAAGATTCAGGTGGCGAAGGGCTATGCGGCGATCGACGCATCGCAGATTTTCCTTGGACCGAAGGCGTACCAGCAGATCGCGGCGTCGAAAGAGGTGGATGCGATCGTAGTGGCCACGCCGCCGTACTACCATCCGCAACACCTCGAAACGGTGGTGGCCGGAAAGAAGCACGTATATCTGGAGAAGCCGGTTGCCGTGGATGTAGCGGGCGCGCTGAAGGTGATGGAAATTGGCAAAGCACGCCGAAGGGCAACTGAGCCTCGACGTTGGTTTCCAGATTCGCGATTGTCCCCCGTTCGTGGAGTTGGTAAAGCGAATTCACGCAGGTGCGCTGGGTAAAATCGTATGTGGTGAATCGCACTATTTCGCGGGCTATCTGGAGCGGCCGGACTATCCGAATGCTTCGCCGGAAGTGAGACGACTGCGCAGGTGGCACTATGATCGCGTGCTTTCGGGCGACATCATTGTGGAACAGAACATTCACGTCATCGACATCTGCAACTGGATTCTGCAAGCGCACCCGTTGAAAGCGTACGCGGCGGGAGGGCGGCTGGGCCGGCCGGTGGATGGAGACGTGTATGGAAACTACAACTGCGTGTTCCAGTATCCGGACGGGATTGACGTCACGTTCAGTTCGACGCAATTTTCGAAAGGGGCGTGGGACGTCACGGAGCGATTCTTCGGCACGAAGGGAACCTCGCAATCGCCTTATACGGGACCGCTTGGGATCTGGGGGGAACAACCCTGGCAGGCACCGCTCGTTCCGGACAAAGAAGGGGAGACGGGCTTTTCGGCTACGGGGAGCTTCCATTCCAACCTGGAATTCGCGGATGCGGAAAAGAAGAAGTTATTCGTGGAGAGTATCACCAGCGGAAAATTCCACAATCAGGCAGCCAAGGGCGCCGAATCGGCGCTGTCTTGCATCATGGCGCGGATGGCGGCTTATAAAGGACACGAAATCACCTGGGACGAAATGATGAAAACCAAAGAAGCCTGGGATGCAAAGATCGACTTGAACAAATTGAAGTGAGGCTGGCCGATGAGCGAAACATCACGACGTGCGTTCCTGAAATCATCCGTAACGGCAGCATGTGCGGCGAGGTTGGGCGGCAAGGTATTTGCCGGCTCGCTCGCCGCCGCAGCCGAACCTGCGGCATTTCCCGCCACCCTATCGATCAAAAAGGGGCTGGTGTACAGCATGTTGCCAGAGAAACTTAGTCACGCCGACCGCTTCAAGTTGGCGCGCGATGTTGGATTTGAGGTGGTGCAGGCGCCGACTACGCCCGACGAGAAACAGGCCGAGGAGATGAAGAAGGCCGCAGCCGCCGCGAACATTCGCATCGACTCCGTGATGAATATGGATCACTGGGAGTATCCACTCTCTTCGGCAGACCCTAAGATAGTGCAAAAGAGTCTGGCGGGGATGCGGACTTCGCTGCACAACGCGAAGCTGTGGGGATCAGACAGCGTGTTGCTGGTGCCCGCGGTGGTGAATCCGCAGACTTCGTACCGCGATGCGTGGACACGCTCCCAGAAACAAATCCGCACATTGATTCCTCTGGCCGAGGAATTGAAGGTGACAATTTCCATCGAAGAGGTTTGGAATAAGTTTTTGCTAAGCCCGCTGGAAATGGTGAAGTACATTGAGGAATTCAAAAGCCCGTGGATCAAGGCGTGGTTCGACGTCGGAAATGTCGTGCTCTACGGCTACCCGCAGGATTGGATCCGGACGCTCAATAGAGAGATCGTCAAGGTCCACTTGAAGGATTTTAAACGCAATGAAGATAGCTATGCCTGGGTGAATCTGGGCGATGGGGACGTTGATTGGAACGCCGTGCGACAGGCCTTCACCGATATTGGCTATTCGGGCAGCGTCATTGCAGAACTGGAAAGCGGTGACGAGGCGTATTTGCGCGATGTGAGCAAGCGGATTGACCGGTTGCTGCTTGGCAAGGCGTAAGTTAGGCTGAAACGGCGTTTATGGACGTGGGCGGGAAACCTGCGCGCTCTCGACTTTTGATTGCAACCACTGGAATACGGCCCAGGTGGCGGCCAGGTCTTCTTCATTATATTTCAAGATAGCGGCCATTAGTTCCTGGCGCTTGAGTTCATCATTCGTTTCCGTGGCTTCGATGAAAGTGGCCATGGACCACTGACCACCAAAAGCTGTCTGTGTGCGCTGGAAGCCGATGTATTGCTCCACCACTTTGAGGCTGAAGCTCGGAATGGGAAGCACCATTGATTCTTGGGTGGCAACCAGAAGATCGAACAACTTTGCTTTCACACGCGCAGCGATGCCGCCCGGGTCTCCATACCGGGTGACGTACAGGTCCAGCTTGATGTTTTCGTACGTGGCCCAGTGGATAAAGTGAATGTTGCCATAGGAATCGAAGATCCTTTCTGCCTCTTGCAGAAAGCGGAACCAGCCATCGCGATCGCCGTTTTCACCAAATCCGGCGACCGAAGCAATGAAGGGGCTGGTTCTTTCACCAAACACCTGCATGCCCCAGAGATAGACCTTTTCTATGTCGTCGATTTGTGGAGGCATCCCTTCGAGATCGAACATCACAAAATTGGGATCTTTCGGAAGCGCCGGCGAGAATAATACTTGTTCCTTCCGTTGCTGCATGGCCTCGGCGCGCTGAAGAATGCGCGTGGCGGACTTACCGACTTTCTTTTCTCGTTTTCCAGACTTTCGCTTTAGATGGCTGAGCGTGGCTGCGTCGAAATTGGCCAGGAGATTATCCATTGAATCGACACCGAGTTCGTGGAGTTTGCGCGCCAGGCCCTGATCTACGCCAAGGATGAGAGCAACGTCGTTGACTGCTTTTGCTTCAGCCCAACACTTGTGATGGAAGCCGCAACCGCCGCACTTGGACCAACCCACAGGCTCGTACGGTAGATCCTCGGCCTGGACTACGCGGAGGAGGCGTTCCAATTCTGCGAGAGCGGCTTTGCCGCCGTCGTAGGGGATGTCAGTAATTTCCTTCGTGCCGCCCCAGACTTGCAGGGCTTCAGGACGCTGTCCACATGACTGCTCGAAGAGCCATGCGTAGAGCTGGATCTGCAAGAGGATTTCGGGGTGGTGATTCTCGTCGATGCGCCGCGCCATTTTCACATCGCGGATGATGTAGCTATTTCCATCGCGAACCATGAGGTCCGGGATGCCTTCGATTGCCAGATCGATTCCGGCCAGGCGCGTTTTGACGACAAACGTGGGCTGATAGATGACAGGCACGCGCTTGGAAATGGCATCTAAAGTTACGGCGACCCGTTGCTCGCGGGGTAGTGTAGCGATTTCCTCCAATTCCCCAAATGTGCGGATATGAGCTTCCTCGTGCTGCTGACCGAGACGCTGCAGCACCTGATCAAATGCCGAGGGTTCGGCCTCTGGTTCGCCACGATGCCTGAGGAGCGCGCGGCGCTCACACGCGGTCGGCCTGTAGAGTGACGCGATGTTTGTGGGAGTGAAGCGCAGCAACTTAAGGCTCAAATCAAAAAATAATTAGGGCACAGGCCACAGATGAGTTCAATGGTTCTTTCGTTTTGTTCCTGAGAATCGGCCAACTTTGTCGGCTGGTCGAGTTGGGCATGCGGAGTGCTATTGCAGGATGGGCAAGGCTGGCTTGGGCTCGAATTTCTCTTTTGATTTCATCCGGCTCTGGCCGATTTTGATGGAAGCCTGAAAAATAGTGCCGACGGGGAGAATGCCAGCCAGTTTGTGGGCACCGACGGAAGCCAGCCCCATGGAGGCGAAGCAGCCGCACGAGGAACAATCTGGCGTGCCACCAAATTGGCAGGGAGTGATTTTCGTTTCCAAGTCCGCGGAAAGCGTTTGGGTTGTCAATGCGAAAATACAATCCTGCGGGTTTTGTGGTGGCGAAGCGAATTGATCGATCACGACCTGGGGCATGTCGAGTTTGGGGAATTGTTTTCGAAGTTTCGTAAGATCCGCAATGGCTCGGGCGCGCTCTTCGGAGCTTAAAATTTCCGGCATCTGATCTCCCACCTGGGGAGTGAACATGCTAAACCAGACTTTTTTAACTTCCGGACGAGGCGTCCAGAATTCCAGAAACTCGGCCAAGTAGCCAGGCCGCTTCATCATTTGGCCGGTGATGGTGGAATGGACGGTGATGTGTTGGTCGGCGATGTTACGGAGAATTCGATCGTAGGTGGCGGGAGCGCGGCGGAGATCGTGCTCCGGTTGCAGACCGTCGATGGAGACGACTACATGCAGCCGTGGCAAGCTGGCCCAGGTGGGGCCCATCGTTCGAAACGCGCTGGTAACGATTTGGACGTGAATTCCGCGACTCAGGAGGAGAGGAATTAATTCTTCCAGTTCACGGAAACGGACGAGTGGATCCCCGCCCACGATGGAAAGATGAAGAGGTTTCAGCCGATCGACGACCTCCAAAACTCCGCTGACCAAGGCCGGGCCGCGCCGATCGTTGAGGTCGCGCAGAGTCTGACCACCGCCGAGATGCGCGTCATCGTAGGCGTAGCATCCGGGACACTTGAGCGGGCATTCGCGAGTGATTTCAATCGAAAGGGCAGGAGGCTCACCCTTGAGGATTTTGCCCCACGCGCGAAGAATTTCGGCTGTATGCACTTGCGACTTTCCTTTTTCTGGCCATCAGAAAAAAAACGGCCTGCGAGCGCGTTCCATAGCTGCAAACTTCGTAGGAGAGACCGCAGGTCACAGGTCCGAACTGAAACCTTTGTGAGACCGTAGCCTTCAGTGCTTCAGAGGCTGGGTACAGCCCTTTCAGGATACAGGGTGGAGAAGGTTCTGTCGCGTAGATTCTGGGTGCCGCGGAGGATTGAACGCGGCCAAAAACTTCAGGGCTAGACTTGCAGGACGTCGCCGTCGCGGGCGACCAGTTCATAGAGGACTGGATTGACGAAGAAGCCGAGGAGCAGGCGCGAGACGAGTCCCGCCACGACTACGATAGCGAAAGGTTTTTGCGTGTCGCTGCCTACGCCGGTGGACATAGCAGCGGGGAGAAGCCCGAGGCAGGCAACGAGAGCGGTCATCATGATGGGACGCAGACGAAGAAGGGAAGCCTCCAATGTTGCCTGACGGATGCCTTTGCCCTCCAAGCGAAGTTTGTTGATGTAGCTGACCAGAATGACGGCGGTTTCGACCGAGACGCCGAGGAGAGCGAGGAGACCGAGGGAACTGGAGACGCTGAGTGGCGTGTGGGTGAGCTTGAGGGCGATCAAGGCACCGACAGGCTCGGTGAGAATGACGCCAAGAGCGATGGTGACAGGGAATTTAAAGTTGCCGTAGAGCGCAAAGAGGATCAGGAAAATCAGGAACACGGCAAGCGGGCCGATGATGTACAGCTGGGCCTTGGCGTCGAGCAGTTCGCTGTACTCGCCACCCCAATCGAGACGGTAGCCTTCGGGCAAGTTCACGGTCTTTGCGATTTGTTTTTGACCGGCGTTGACGATGCCTTCCAGATTGCGACCTTCGATGGAGAATTGGATGCCGATGTAGCGCGAATTGTTTTCGCGATAGATGAAGGAGGCGCCCGAAGCTTCTTTGATGGAGGCGAGTTCGGAAAGAGGTATTTGCTGGCCGCCGGGAGCAGGAACGAGGAGGTTGCCGATTTCGCGCGCGTCGGAACGGAACTTGGGATCCATACGGACGACGAGGTCGAAAAGTTTCTCTCCCTGAATGACTTGCGTGGCGGCCTGTCCACCGACGGCGGCTTGCACGACGGCTTCGACGTCGGAAACGCTGATGCCGTAGCGCGCAATCTTCGCGCGATCAGGTTCGACGAGCAGGCTGGGCTGCCCGAGTTCCCGGACGACAGTGAGTTGGGTGTAGCCGGGGATTTTTTCAAGCACACGTTTGATTTCGAGCGCTTTTTTCTCGAGGACATCGAGATCAGGTCCAAAGATCTTGACGGCGAGAGCGGACTTTAGACCGGTGAGCGCTTCGTCAACGGCGTCTTCGGCCGGCTGAGTGAAGTTGAAGATCACGCCCGGATAGGAATCCAGTTTTTTCACAAGATCGGCGATGAGTTGCTCTTTGGTATGGATCGGTGACTGCGACCAGGACTTGTCGCTGTAGGGTTTTAAGCCAACATAAAACTCGCAATTGAAAAAACCTGTTGGGTCGGTGCCATCATCGGGCCGGCCGAGCTCTGAGCCGGTGACGGTGACCATCGGATATTCGATCAACAGGTTGCGGACTTGAGGAGCAAATTTCGCGGCTTCCTCAAACGAGATGGTGTACGGCATAGTGGCGCGAACCCAAACAGCGCCCTCGTCAAGGTGCGGAAGAAATTCTCCACCGATCAGTGGGATCAGGAGTAAAGTAAGCCCGAAGATCACTAGAGAAAGAATGACCGTGGTCCAAGAATGGTTAAGGCACCATTCCAGCCGGCCGGCGTATTGATCACGAATCCAGTTAAAAACCGGGTTCTGTTTCTCCTTCACGCCTTTTTTGAACCAGTAAGAGGCAAGAACGGGAACGACAGTGAGCGTGAGTACGAGTGCGCAGAGCAGCGCAAAGCCCATGGTGTCTGCCATGGGGTGGAAGAGCTTACCGGCAGGCCCTTTCAGAGCGTAGATAGGGAGGTAACCGGCGATGATTACGGCGACGGAATAAAAAATGGGGCGATCGACGTCACGCGCTGCGGCAAGGATGACTTCCTTCAGGTTGTACTCGGTGCCGTGGCGGAGGCCGAGTTCGCGATAGATGTTTTCGACCATGACGATGGTGCCGTCGATGATGATGCCGAAATCGATGGCGCCGATGGAGAGCAAATTAGCCGCTTCGCCCGTCAAATGTAGAAACACGAAAGCAAAGAGAAGAGCGAGGGGAATTGTGAGAGCTGTAATGACGGCGGCGCGGAAGCTGACCAGGAAAAAGATGAGGACGATGAAGACCAGAACCATGCCGCGAAGTAGATTTCCTTCGACGGTATCCGTAGTGACGCGGACGAGGTCACTGCGGTCGTAGTAGGGACGAACCTTTACGTCAGGCGGCAAAAGAGTTCTGTTGATTTCGTCAGTCTTCTTTTCGACGGCCTCGAGAACGTTCTGGGTTTGTTCGCCGCGGCGCATCAGGATGACGCCTTCGACCGCGTCATCATCTTTTTTCTGTTTGGTCTGAAAACCAAAGATGCCGAGACGCGGGGCGTGACCGATTTCCACGCGACCTATGTCTTTGATGCGGACGGGCACGCCGTTGAGGCTGGCTACTACGACTTCGCCGATATCTTCGGGAGTTTTGACCAGGCCGAGACCACGCACGAAATAGAACTGCCCTCCTTGTGTGTAAAAGCCGCCGCCCGTGTTGGCGTTATTTGCATTCAGGGCGGCAACCACCTGCACGACAGGCAGGTGGTAGTTGTAAAGGCGAACGGGATCTAGGAGTACGTGGTACTCCATCGTGGGGCCGCCAAAACCGGAATCATCCGCTACGCCTGGGACGCTTTTGAAGGCCCGCTCGATAGTCCAGTCTTCAAAGGTGTGAAGTTCCATGGGAGAGCGATCGGGACTTTCGAGGACATAGCGATAGACAAGGCCACTGGGACTGAAGAGCGGCGACATGCTGGGAGTAATTCCCTGGGGAAGCGTGGCGTCGCCAATGCGCTCGAAAACAATCTGGCGCGCGAAGTAAGGATCGACACCCTCATCAAAGGTCAACCGGAGATCGGACAGACCGTAAAGAGAGATCGAGCGCATGACGGATAGATGCGGCAGACCGTTCATGGCAAGTTCCAGCGGCAGAGTGGTCAAACGCTCGACCTCTTCCGCAGCGTGACCAGGCCACTGGGTGATGAGTTCCACCATAGGTGGCGAGAGGTCAGGATAGGCATCGACGGGCATTTGCCGGAAGGACCAAGCGCCGGTGATGACGATCAGCAGGGTCAGCATCAGCACGAGAAAGCGCTGGCGAAGAGCGAAATGGACGATGCGATGGATCATGAAGATGTCGCCGAAGCGCTCCTGTTAGTGCTGAATCGAATTCTTGAACTGGAGAAACAGGCTGCCGTCGCCGACGACATGTTCTCCTTCTTTCAGGCCGCTGGTGATTTGCGTGCGGCCTTTGAAGTTGCCGCCGATTGTAAGCACCCGCCTGGCAAACTGGTTATTGTTCGCTGTCTGGACATAGGCAAATGGCTGATTCTCGGTGTCGCGGAGAATCGCGGAGTCGGGAACCGTAATGGCATCGGGAATGGACCCAGCCTTGACCAGCGCCGTCACGTATAGGTCCTTCTTCAGTTTCTTTCCCGGGTTCTTGGTAACGATGCGGGCCTGGAGTGTTCGCGTACTCGGGTCAAGCGCCGGCGCGATGTAGGAGATTTTGCCGTGAAAGAGTTCTGGATACGCGTCTGTATTAATTTCAACGTCGTCGCCGAGATGAACGAAGGGAAGATCGTTCTGGTAGACATTGACGAGCACCCAGACGGTGTTGGTGTTGGAAATGGTGAAACATTGTGTGGCACCGGTTTGCAGCAATTGCCCCGGGCCAACAAGTCGCTCCACAATTTCCCCGGAGACAGGGGCGGCGACGGGCACTTCGGCAGTTGGGTGGAGTGTATCTTTTATCAGGACCTCGGGATCTTTAATGCCTAAAACGTGTAGGGCATCGGCAGAAGATTCCAGATCGGCGTGTGCCTGGGTACGATTCGACTCGGCCTGCTGCAGATCCGCTTCGGAAATGGCACCGTGGGCGAAAAGATCCTGCGAGCGCGAAAGGAGTTTTTCCGAAAGTGCGAAGGCGGTGCGAGCTTTGATATACGAGGAGCGAGCGGAAGAATAGTCCGGGCTGGAGACAGTGAGGAGAGTTTGGCCGGCTTTCACGAATTGACCGGATGCGACAAGGATTTCGTGAACGGGACCGCCACTGGATGCGAAAACAGGCGTGGTTTCGAACGCGTTGTATGCGACCGACCCGGTTAAACGCAAAGTGCGCGGAAGGGGAGCTCTCTCCACGGAAACTACCTGCAGATGAGCCATCTGTTCTTTCGGGACAGTGAAGAGCTCGGCGGTGTCTGCCTTGGACTCGCTGGAAGTGAACGAGGTCATGTTGGATTCAGATTCGCCAGGACCGCCGCAGCCAGAGAGAGCGCACGCAAGCAGAGTGGTGGTGGCAATAGAACGCAAATATGTGGTGCGGAGCAGAAAGAAAGTTTTCATGGGAGGTTCCTTGTGCCGACGGCTTGACGCATCTGTTCAAGGGCGAGCATGTAGTTCGCAAGCGCCTGGCGATAGGCAAGCTGGTTGGCGCGGTAGGTCCGTTCAGAATCAAGATAGTCGAGCAGGCTTGCGGCGCCTTTCTGATAGGCATATTCGCTGATGTCTCGAGACTGTTTTGCCTGATCGACGTAGCCGCCTTGATAAAGCTGAACGATCTGATCGTTGGTGCGCAGATTCTCGTACGCCTGAATCACGTCGGTGGAAACCTGTTGAGAGGTTTCCGCCGCCTGCTGCTGGGCTTGAGTGATCGCAGCGCTGGCACGGGCGATCTCGCCCTGATTCCGGTTAAAGATGGGAAGCGGCATGTTGTAGAAAAAGGCGCCAGTATTTACGCCTGCCGTGTGCGTGTAATTAAAGGTGCCGGTGATATCCATTTTTCCGTTCGCTTTCTGCAATGCGAGTTGGCTGTCGGCAGCAACGACGGCTCGCTGCGCGGCCCGAAGGTCGGGACGATTGATAGCGGCAATGGATTTCAGGCCGCTGACGTCGCCGTGAACCGTCTGGTAATCCAGAGTGCCCTGAACGTCGTAGTCATCGGGCACCGATTCAAAGCCGAGCAATTGGCGGAGCGCGGCAAGGCTCTGCAGCTTGGCGAGCTTTGCAGCAGACACGTCGGTCTGGAATTGAAGCAGCTGGAGTTTGATCTTAAGAAAATCGCCTTCGCTCATGTCGCCGACGCGAAAGCGTTCGTTACTGATGTTTACAGTCTTCTGGAAGCTGTCGAAATCCTGCTGGGCGAACTCCAAAGTGGATTCCGCCAACAATACTTCCACGAATTGCTGGCTGACGTTATAGACCAGCAGGCGTTCCGCATCGGACACCTGGGAGCGCACGACGCTGGTTTGATCTTGCGCGGCCTGGAGACGGTGCTGACGCTTCTTGCCGCGTTCAAACAGATAGCCGACTCCGGCGTCGAACTGTGCCGACTGATCGATGTACTCAGAGCTGAACTTGTCGGGCTGAAAGATAGGCAGAAATTGCGCGTCGAGCCCGAGTGTGGGGTTGGGGCGAAGGTTGGCGGTGATTTCTTCCGCCAGACTTTGCTGGATCGTGGAACGCAGAGCCAACAGGGCGTGATTGCGCTGAAGCGCCATGCGAATGGCGTCATCGAGTGAAATCTGTTGCGATGGAGCTTGCGGGCCTGCGGACCTCTGCGGCGCGGCGGCCGGAGATGGCGCAGGAGATTGCTGCCCCGTCGCCAACGCTGGCAGGGCCAAAAGTGCCGCGGCCAATGCCGTTCTTCTCCTCAAGTGAATACTCCTTGCGCGTCCCTGTCTGAGGGACGGACATCAATTGTGGTTTGGAATCCAGGTTTGCGAGACGACCGGTTAGGAGAGAGGAGGCGCGCGTGGCGCGATGCTGCGAAGAACTACAGGGGGGACGGTAATGGTGATGCCGACCACTTCCACACGATCAACGGAGGGCACCATGGCGATGATTGGCGAAGGAGTGGAAATAGCGCTGCCCGCGGTGGAGCAGATCGGGCAGAAATGCGAATCCATGGTTCGGGAGTTCAGCTCAAGACAGCAATGCATCTGCGCCGCGAGAAAAACGATCCCGAGGAGCAGCACGAGAAAAAAGGCTCGTTTTGAATTGCGTGGCATCAAGCCGGAACACCCCTTCTAAAGGCTCTTCTTATAGTACACCCGCGAGCCCAAAATGTGGGGCTGGTAAGCGTGTGGGTTACGGTAACCATTGGTCCTACCTAAACTCTGATGCGGATATGGCGGCGAATAGTTCGATGAGTAACCGCTGGCAGGACGCCGTCTTAATGTGAAATAGCTAGAAGTGACGATCCACAAAACCTGGAGGAATCGAAAGTGAGATTTCTTGCAACGGAACGCGGGGTGGGTGATTTCGAACCGCAATGCTTGCTAATACTTTCCAACTATTGCGGGTGGCGGGCTTCATCGATAAAGTCCCCAGCACCCGGGGTACATTTTCTATTCATTTTCGACTGAGTTTTGGCTGCTGACACCCGGGACTCGCATTGGATTCGACAAACAGTTAGTGGGGACGATCACCATGAGGCGATTCTGGGCATTGGTATTTTTGATCGGGCTGGCGATGCCCGGGTATGGCCAGAGCAACTATGCAACGGTTGCCGGGAAGGTGGCCGATGCACAGGGCTTGCCCGTGGTCGGGGCCAACATTGAATTAAAAGCGTCGAATACCGGAGCGATTCGACGCGTTGTGACCAATCAACAAGGATTGTTTGAGGCCGCCGCGCTTTTGCCGGACAGTTACGAAATAACGACTGAAGCGTCTGGGTTTGCTGCAGAGAAGCAATCGGTGCGGCTGGAAGTAGGGCAGAAGTTGACGTTGGACATCGCACTGAAGGTGGGCGCGGGGAAAGAAGGCGTCAAAGTAACGGCGACGAATGAAGTGTTAAATACGAGGGACGCCAGCGTTGGCGAAGTCGTGGAGCCGCAATCGATTCAAGAATTGCCGTTGAACGGACGCATGTTGATCGACCTGGTGCTGACTGTCCCGGGTGCGCACGTTGGCTTTGGCGCACAAACGGGATCGACGAATCCGCTGTACTGGCGGCCGGGACAACGGTCGGCAGTGGTGATTGGCGGAAGCCGGCCGAACGCGAATTATTTCCTGCTGGATGGAGCGACAAATACGGACCCGACCTTCAATACGCAGAATGTGAGTCCGTCGCCGGACGCGGTGCGGGAATTTCAGGTGGAAACCAGTAGCTATACGGCAGACATGGGAGGCGCCGGAGGAGGTCAGATCAATATCGTGGCACACTCTGGTACGAGTCAATTCCACGGGACGGTTTGCGAATTTATTCGAAACGGAGCGATGGACGCGAGCACGTTTGGCTCGATGGGAAATACACACCTGGTGCAGAACAATTTTGGCGCCTCGCTTGGCGGACCGCTGGTGAAGAAAAATACATTCTTCTTTGCCAACTATGAGGGCTTCCGGTTGGCTCAGGCGGATGCGCAGACGCTGACGGTACCCACGCAGGCGGAAATCCAAGGGGATTTCAGCATGAGCAGTGCAAAGATTCACGATCCAACGACCGCGATTCCCAATCCGAATTACGACAAGACCAAACCGACGGGGCCGACGAATTATCCCTATACGCGCGCACAGTTCGTCAACAACCAGATCCCAATGGATCGGATCAATCCGCAATTAGAGGCATTCCTCATGAAACATGTGCCCATGCCGAATATGGGCATAGACGGAATGGGAGGGGGCACCGATTCCAACAACTATCTGGATATCCGGAATGAGAATCATTACCAGGACCAGGAAACGATCCGCATCGATCACAACTTGTCGAACGGCGATACATTGTTTGGGCGATATACGATTGGCGATGAGAACGGATATTCGCCGAGCAGCGGCACGAACTCCACCACCTACAATCTGCCGGGATTCGGGGCAAATTTCGACAATCGCGCGCAACAGGGAATGATTTCCTGGAACCACATCTTCGGTACAAGTAAGGTAAACACCGCGACCATTGCGGTTTCAAGGCTGTCGATGGATCGCACGTCACAGAATGACGGAGTCAATGACATCGTCGGGGAGTTGGGAATTCAGGCTGTAGGATTTGGCGGGCCGAACGCATGGGGCGCACCGTGGTTTGCGGCGCAGGGATACACCGGCATTGGCGACACGTTTGCGGCTACGCCGATGCATGCGTGGGATACGATGTACGAAATTCGCGACACGTACGTTTGGCAGGTCGGGCGGCACGGGATCAAAATGGGCGGAGACTTTCACTGGTACACGTGGCCGATGTGGGGTTTCTTCCAGAATCGCGGTTACTACCAATACACAACGGGGTACACCACGGAATTTGGATTCAATGACGGCAGTGGTTCGGGCGTTGCGAGTCTCTTGCTAAGTTTGCCTGCGGTGAAACAACGTCAGGCGGGAATACCCCAGATGAATTTGCGGAATTGGGGAGCTTCTGGATTTGTGGAAGATAGCTGGCAACTAACGGCCACGACGACGTTAAATCTTGGCCTGCGCTATGAATATACGAATCCTCTGTACGACAAGGACAACACCAACACAAACCTGATTTTCGAAAATGGCGTGCCTTCGGTTTTTGTGGGCGGCGAAAATGGCTACCCAAAGGGGCTGATGTACGCGAACGAGAAGAACTTTGCGCCCCGCGTTGGAATAGCAAAGAGCCTGCCGAATTGGGGAGTTGTGCTTCACGCGGCATACGGGATATCTTCCACGCCGGTCGATCAAAACACGTGGTGCAACCAGCGTCACAACGTGCCGTATGTCTTTCCAGAAACGCAGCAGGCGGATAACTTTACACCACCCCAGCGCTCTTCACGACCGGAATGAACTTTGGCACGCACGTATTGGGTGTAGGACCCTTGCCTGCAACGACCGTGAGTTTCACGGCGTTTGATCCGCCCGCGCCCGCGCAATACGTGCAGCAGTGGAATGGATCGATACAGAAGAGCCTTGGGAAGGATACGACGGTCGAAGTTGGCTACCTTTGTTCACGGGGCACTCATTTGCAGCGCGCGCATTTGATAAACAATACGCTGCCGGGGCCGGGACCGCTGGGTCCGAGGCGCCCCTTCAAGACGCTCACGTTTGTGCCGGACAGCACGCTGCCACCGAGCAGCGCGGACGCAGTGATCCAGAGCATGACATTTCCGGTCAGCACGATCAACCTCTTGGAAAACAGCGCGGAGAGTTGGTACAACGCCGGTTACGTGAATGTGCGGCGGCGGTACTCGCACGGGCTGAGCTTCCTGGCGAACTATACGTTTGCTAAGAATCTGACGAATGCGCCGGATTTCCGGTCGCCGATGGACGAAGCTTCCATTCCACAAAACAACAATGACTTGCCCGCGGAAAAAGGCCCGGGATGCGATGTGCGTCATCGATTCGCGCTGAGCAGCGTGTGGGATGTTCCGGCGTACAACCACGCGGACTGGACGCGGGTACTGACACAGAACTGGCATTTTTCTACGATCTATCAAATCCAGACAGGCATGCCATTCACGATTTCGGTGTTTGGCGACACGGCGAATTCGGGAACAGTGCTGGGAGAGAATCCGATTCGAGCGAACACTACTGGCCAACCACTGTATGGGCCAGGCACATACACGGCAGCGGAGTGGTTTAACCCCGCAGCGTTCGTGGCTCCGCCTGCGTATACCTACGGCAATGTGGGAAGAAATTCAATGTATGGCCCGGGAATGCAGACTCTGGACCTGGCGTTGGAGCGAGTGTTCAGCATCACGGAGCGGGCCAAATTCCAGTTCCGGGCCGAGGCGTTCAATTCGTTGAACCACACCAATCTTGGCACACCGAACCGTTACGTGAATGAACCGCAGTTCGGCACCATCACGATGGCGATGACGCCGGGGCGCGAGAATCAATTGAGCGCGCGGGTTTCCTTCTAGGAGGGGATCGAGATGGTGGGTGAAGGGTCCTAAGGTGCATGGCTGGTCGAGCGCCTAATGCATAGGAGCAAGTGTTGCCCGACTACTCCTTAGGAAGCATAGTTTCTGGCATGGACATTCCACCGATGATTCGCCAATCCTTGCCATCTTTGATCCAGGTGTGAGTAACGCGAATGGTATAGGTCTCACCATTGCCAGACTCGTCGACCCATCGATAAGTCAGCCAGTAACAGATCACGCCAATGTTGCCGGTCACTTGAATGGCTGCAGGTTTGAGTTCTTCCATCCTTAAAGAGAGGCCTTTGCTCGTTTGCGAAGTGATCCAGTCCGTAATGTGATCCTTGTGGACGGGAGCGGGGCTGACCAAAGGCCAGCCGAGGAAATCCCGGTGCCAGAGATTGCGGTAGTCCTGCAAATTGTTGTCCTCCACGTACCGCCAATACGAACGTTCGAGCCTCCAGAGTGAATTCTCGGTGTCTGAAGGCTTTGTAACGCTGGCAGTTTGCGATGAGCCTGTTATAACACCCGCAAAGGACAACGATATGGTGCACGGTGCAAGTGCTATCCAGTGATGCTTCAAATTCGCCTCCGTGGACAGGGAAAAAAACGTTATGAAGTTGGAGAGGCGCATTGTATATCAGAATCGGAGGCTAGAAAGACGCCAGACGTGCGCCAGTGCAGACAGAACATTGCGTGCGCGGTGTGCTCTGGCAATGCGCAGATAAACGGCAGGTTCGCTCCTGCTGTACTCACTTCGCGAGCCGCTTCCAATCGATGACGGCGCATCACGGCACGAAATCCGATCCGGTTTAAGTGGCAGTGGCACTTTGCGAAAGTGCCGAACAGCCGGTCGGAGAAGAACAAGCCGAGCCGAAAGTGAGGAGAAATTTCAAACTCGGCGACTTCTGTGCTGTGTCGGCCCTCCATAAGAAGTGGCCCTAAATGGAAACGATTCGATCCGCCGAAGGGAAAAACTGCCAGAAGCGCGCGTAACTGCGAACCGAGAGGACAGTCACAAGCGCAGATCATGGCGGATGGGCGAATCGCGAAGTTGACCAGAGCCAGGCAAGCGCCCCGTCCAATAATGAAAAATTAACCATGCAAACTGGGCCCATCTACAACTTTGTTCGTTCCGCAAACCGTAGGTTTTCGCGTGATCTGACACTCCTATCGCTATCGCTAATCACTGCCGCGCCACTCTTTTGTCAGCAAACGGGAGGAGTGGGCACCAGCGTTTCATCGGAGTACGAACACATGGTGGGTACCCGGCAGATGGTGGCAATCACGGTTGGAGTTCGAGACGCTCGCGGTCTGCCTTTGGATGATAAGGCTTCGGTTCGACTGATTTCTAAGGCGAGTGTCTATAACCGCACGATACCAACCGAGGGTAATTCGAGCGCAACATTTCCTAACGTCTGGGAAGGCCCGTACGATGTCGAAGTAAAATGTGAGGGTTATCGACCTGTACTTGACCACCTAGACGTAGGCGGTGGGCTGGCCTTCTTTTCAACCTACATCTATCTCCATCCGGTGAATGAGTCCGTACCGAGCGGTGGTCCGGCCAAGGGATTGGTTTTGACACCAAAGTTGGCCACAGAAATTGACAAGGGGCTTGGGTCGATGCATAAGCAGCAGTACGAAGCTGCGAAAGCACATTTTGTTAAAGCGGAAAAAATGGTTCCGAGTAGCTCGGATGTCGCCTACTTGATAGGCACGGTTGAACTTGCCATGAAACAAAACGAGGCGGCGCGCGCTAACTTTCAAAAGGCAGTGACGTTGGATCCTGCTAACGACCGTGCGATGGTGGCGTTAGGAGAATTACAACTTCAGACTGGCGACGCCGCCAGTGCCATCGTCACGCTGAATCAGGCGTACGCGGCGAATGGAGCGGGGTGGCGAACGCGCTACCTGCTGGCGAGTGCTTATGCGAAAACTGGAAAGTTAAGAGACGCAGAAATGCAGGCGGCCAGTGCGGTTAAGCTGGCACGCACTAATAGCGCGACGCCCCTTCTACTTCTTGGGGATATCCAGGCCGCATCTGGAAAATGGATGGAGGCCAAACAGAGTTGGAACCAAATTCTGACTGAATGCCCAAACTGCCCTGAAGCTAATGATGCGCGCAAGCGGACCGCTGAAGCGTCGGAAAGTCACCGCGGGGCAAGCAACAGTCACGCAGGAGAATTTTCACATCTAGCAGTGGCCCCGGAACTTCCCCCGACGATCGATGACAGTCCCTGGGCTCCTCCGGATGTCGACAGCAAAGAATATTCCGTCGCAACGGACGTAAGCTGCTACTGCGGAGAAATCATTCCCCGAGCGATGCGGCGCACTAAGACGCAGCTTGGATAACCTAGAAAAATTTGGCGCTACGGAGCATATTGAGCATCAGGAAATTGACAAAAGCGGGGTACCCGGCCCGCTTAAGATTCATAATTTCTACTACCTTGTGTTTGTCTTTCCGTACAAAAGCGATTCGGTGTTTCTAGAAGAAAACCGAGATGGAGGAAATGGTGTTGCCGATTTTCCGACTAGCCTGGCGACCATAGGGCTCAACAGCCTGGGAATCAATGTTCTGCAACCGGCCTATCGCGAAGGGTATAACTACCAGTGCGAAGGTCTCGGCGACCATTCGTGGCCAAGGCGCCTGGCAGGTCAGATTTGAGGAAAAAAAGAACGCCAATCTGGATGTCCGCCGCTGGCAGCGTTCTGGGACGATCTATAACATTCCGCTGAAAGGCCGCATCTGGCTCTCGTCCACTACATATGATCTCCTGAGGGTCGAGACGGACTTGCGCGAGCCGGTTGTGAATCTGGAGCTTACCCGCGACCATCTGCTCGTTGACTATGGTCCCGTAAATTTTACAGCAGGGAATACAACAATGTGGCTGCCTTGGAGCGCTGAGATGTATCTGGAACTCCACGGCAAACGCTATCACCACAAGCATTTGCTATCGAACTACATGCTGTTTGGCGTGGATACTTCGCATAAGATAAACCGGCCCAAGAACGCGCCTCCAGAAGATGCTCCACCGGATACGCCCCCTCCAGGGGCAAATCCGCAACCAGAAACTCCAAAGCCCTGAGCAAGTCAGAGCCGAAATTGGGCGTGGGAGATTGCTGATCAGTTCAAATGCTGCGGATGCAACTCGTCACTGCAGGATGCCGATGCCCGAGTTTTTCTGATAAAACTACATACAATGAAATGCGTTATACGATACTTTAGAGCCAGAAAGGTTTCGTAGACTAAGACCATGCGCGCACTCGTTTACACTGGACCCGAAAAAGTTGCATTGGAAGACAGGCCACGTCCCCAAGTGGGGAACGGCGAACAGGAAATTGCTATTGAGTACGCCGGAGTGTGTGGGTCGGACATTTCGGGATTCCTGGGGCATAGCGCTCGCCGGAAACCACCGCTCGTACTGGGCCACGAGTTGATCGGCAGACTGAGTGATGGACGGCGCGTCGTGGCGAACCCTTTGATCAGTTGCGGGCGTTGCGCGGCTTGTCTCTCAGGTACGCAGAATCTCTGCGAAAGTTGGCGGCTGTTAGGAATGGATCAGACCGCCGGATCGTTTGCGGAATACGTGGCGTTGCCGGCGACACAGATTTTCGAGATCCCCGATTCCTTGCCTTCGGCCCGGGCGGTGTTGAGCGAACCATTAGCCAATCTGGTGCACCTGTTCCGGCTAGTCTCGCCACCATCGTTTTTCCGGTTGGCAATTGTCGGGGGCGGCACAATGGGCGCCCTTGGACTGCTTGTCAGCAAGAAGATTGGCGTGAGCGAGGTGTTGATTGTGGACGTGAGTGACCAGCGATTAGGGACCGTGCGAAAACTGGGAGCCTCGGAAGCGATTAACACCAGCACTCCGGAAGGTACGTCTGAGGCGCGCAAGATGGCGGGGCGAGGGTTTGACCTTGTTATAGACGCAAGCGGAAGTGCGCCAGCACGGCAGATGGCATTTGATTTGTGCAAGCCCGGTGGTTGCGTGGCGTTGCTGGGAATGGGCGCGCAACGCAGCGAAGTGGATTTTGTGACGAGTATCCGCAAGGAGCATCGCGTGGTGATGTCGTTCGCATACACCCCTGGCGATTTCCAGCGCTCGCTGGAACTGCTGATTTCTGGCGCGGTGGACCTGACTCCTTGGACGGAAAAATTACCCCTGGAACAAGGCCAGGAAGCATTGGACCGCATCAGCCATCGGCCGGGAACCACACTAAAAATGTTATTGGAAGTATCAGCCGGCCATTGATGTATTACCCGCTCCGTTTTCGCGTTCTGCGGTTCGCCGGCATTGTCGTCGTGGTTTTTGCAGCGTACCTCTTCGCTCAAATTCCAATCGCGCGCGCGCAGAATTTCACTGACGTTAAGCCTTCGCCGGTGCAGGTACAGTGGCAGGACCTGGAATTCGGCGTCATTCTCCACTTCGGCACCAACACTTTTCTGGACCGAGAGTGGGGCGATGGCACGGCTAGTCCGGCTGTTTTCATACCCACACAATTCGATGCGGAACAGTGGATGCGAGCGATTAAAGCGGCTGGAGCGAAGTATGTGGTCCTTGTTGCCAAGCACCACGATGGATTCTGCTTGTGGCCGACCGGGCAGACGGACTACAGCGTCAAAAGCAGTCCATGGGAAAACGGGAAAGGCGATGTAGTGCGGCGCGTTTCTGAAGCAGCGCGAAAAAATGGCCTGGCCTTTGGAATTTATCTTTCCCCGTGGGACCGGCATGAACCGAGATACAAGAACTCCGCCGAGTATGACGACTATTACATCGCGGAAATGGAGGAATTGGCCACGCGCTACGGAGACCTGGTGGAATTTTGGCTAGACGGAGCGGGGAGCGAAGGACACGTATACAATTTTCCCCGGATTATCGAAAACCTTCGCGAGTACCAGCCGAACACCTTGGTCTTCGCCGACGCAGCGCTGTTTGAGTACGGTGACATCCGCTGGTCAGGGAATGAAGACGGAACCATCCCCTATGAAAACTGGAACGTCCTTGATCGCCACGGGTATCTGCGTTGGAGGCCAGTCGAGGCGGATACGCCGCTTCATAAGCAGCACTGGTTTTGGCATCCCAACGACGAAGCTTCGCTTAAGACGCTGGATGAATTGATCGCGACTTATGAAGCTTCCGTCGGTCGCGGAGGCCAATTGATGCTTGGACTTGCGCCGGACCGTCGTGGATTGCTGCCTGAGGCTGATGTGAAGCGAC
This sequence comes from Candidatus Acidiferrales bacterium, assembly GCA_963782755.1. GTDB lineage: Bacteria > Acidobacteriota > Terriglobia > Acidiferrales > UBA7541 > Acidiferrum. Next base: position 320,267 of record CAWAKR010000013.1, on the reverse strand, counting down.
TGGAAGAATTTGGCTCCGCAATTGCAGAGCGTTACGGAAACAATCTAATGGTGAAAGAGCACGCACAAGGCGATGTCACCATAGAAGCCGCACTTGATAGTGATCCGAACACCTTCTGGTCGGCGCCGGCGGGCTCGCATCATGCGGTGTTGGAAGCAAGTTTCGCCAAGCCGGTTACATTTGATCATTCGCTGCTCATGGAATGGTTGAACGATGGCCAACACGTGCAGCGTTACCGCATCGAGGTGCGGACGGGAAATGCCTGGAGAACGATCGTGGAGGGCAGTGCGATTGGCCACAAGCGTATCGAGCATTTTGCCGCCGTGACCGCTTCACGCGTGCGATTGAATATTTTGTCGTCTTCCGCGGAGGCGCATATCCGGGAATTCCAGATATTTCATCTTGGGCCCGAGGTGTTGGGGCAGTAAGCGATAGGAGTTTCAGCCTTTCGTAGAACGACAACGAGCAGACCTTCCACAGCGCACAAATTTTTGCCGGAAAGATGTGTCGCGGCTCATTGACTGCCTTCACCTCGTATGTTAGAAACGCACTAAGCGATCGTAACTGGCTGCAGATCGCGGATGAGTTTGTCCGCCTTTGATGCGGGTTTGCGCGTTTCGCTCCTTCCTCTCGCGCAATCATTTGTAGCGTTCTCGGTAAGACGTAGCTCAGGATTTGCTTGCGAAGTTTGTGAGCAAAATATGCAGCCCAATGGTCCCAGGGTCCATGGCAGACGAGTCCAAGGCACCCCAATCGCCCGATAGTTCCAAGCCGGAGGCACCCGGCGCGACATCCGTGCCACCCGCTGCGCCGAAAGCCGCAGACGCTGCACCGTCTCCTGCTGCCGCCAAGCCGGCACCACCGCCGCCCAAGCCGCCCGTTGTGGTGCAAACTCCGCTGGATAACGATTTGACGAAACGCTATCGCGAACGCTTCGGTGCGGGCATTCTCGATGCATTGGAAGATCGCAAGCAGCCATACCTGGTAATCGATGCGGCGCAACTTTCTGAAATTGCCCGTTATTCTCGCGACGATGAAAAATTCGATTTACTGGAAGACTATACGGCCGTGGATTGGCCGCGCCGCGAGAAGCGCTTTGATCTGATCGCTATCCTCTATTCATTCACGCACAACACGCGGCTGCGGTTGAAAATTCCGCTCGCCGCGGATGAAGAGGCCAGCACCCTTGTGGAACTTTGGCCGACGGCCAACTGGTTAGAACGCGAAATTTTCGACATGTTCGGCATCGTTTTCAAGGGTCACCCTGACTTGAAGCGGATTTTGCTGCCGGATGAATGGCAGGGGCATCCATTGCGGAAGGATTACGACATTCTTAAGCAAGACGAGGCCTGGGTCCGCGAAAATCTGGGCATCGAAAGCGGGCAATAGGTTTAAAAGGTGAAAGAAGCTTTGTTCGACGACACAACACAAAAAGCAAAGACGCTGCTGGGAGCTGATGAACTGGTCATTAACATGGGGCCACAGCATCCGTCCACGCATGGCGTGTTGCGCGTCAAACTGAAGCTCGATGGCGAGCGTGTCCGCGGTTCCGAATGCGTCATAGGGTATTTGCATCGCGGTGTGGAGAAAATTGCGGAGAATCGCTCCTATCAACAATTCGCGCCGTATGTTGATCGCATGGATTATGTGGCAGCGGTCAGCAATGGGCTGGGCTACTGCGAAGCGGTTGAGAAATTGCTGATGGTGGAGGCGCCACCGCGGGCGCGGGTCATTCGTACGATCCTTACAGAACTGCAACGAATCGCCAGTCACCTGCTGTGGCTCGGCACACATGGGCTAGACATCGGGGCGCTGACTCCGCTGTTTTACTGCATGCGCGAGCGGGAAGAGATCCTGAAGATTTTTGAAAAGTATTGCGGCGCACGCTTGACGACGCATGCGTTCCGCATAGGCGGCCTGCAGTACGAAGCCTACGACACGTTTGAGACAGATGTGGAGCGCTTCTGCAATGATTTTCCACGCCGGCTGCAGGAGTACGAAGATCTTCTGACCGGCAATAGCATCTGGATTGGGCGCACTCGCAATGTGGGCGTTCTCTCTGCCGCAGACGCGATTGCTATGGGAGCCAGCGGGCCGGTGTTGCGGGCAAGCGGCGTGCGTTGGGATCTCCGCAAGGCGATGCCGTACGCGGCGTACGATCAATACAAATTCGAAATCCCTATTGGCACGAACGGCGACACGTATGACCGATATATGGTGCGGATGGAAGAGATGCGCCAGTCTCGCCTGATCTGCCTGCAGGCGATCGAAAATATTCCCGCGGGTGCGATTCTCGGCAAAGTCGGCAAGGTGCTAAAGCCCGCGCCCGGTGAGGTGTATCACTCCATCGAAGCGCCGAAGGGGATTCTCGGGTACTACATTGTCAGCGACGGAAGCACACAGCCGTATCGTGTGCGCATTCGTCCACCGTCGTTCGTGAACTTGCAGGCGCTGGACAAAATGGTGCGTGGGCATCTGGTTGCGGATGTGGTTGCCATCATCGGCACGCTGGACATCGTGTTGGGCGAGGTGGATCGATGACCCCCGCCATGCAAGGAATCGTGGATTTTTTCAAGGTATGGTGGCCTGAACTGGTTAGCGGCGTGGTGATAGTTGCTGTGGTCCCACTGATTGCCGGTTACGTTGTGCTTGTCGAGCGTAAATTAATGGCGGACATGCAGGCGCGTTTGGGCCCGATGCGTGTTGGGCCACATGGATTACTGCAGCCCATAGCCGACGCAGTGAAATTGCTGATTAAAGAAGACATCATCCCTGATGACGCCGACAAGGTCATTTTCTGGCTCGCTCCGGTCATTTCCATGACCGCTGCACTGACGGCGATGGGCGCAATTGCCTTCGGTCCATCGTTTCAGGTGGCCCGCGACATTAACGTTGGTCTGCTATTCATTCTGGGAGTCAGTTCGCTCGGCTTGTTTGGCATTGTGCTCGGCGGGTGGGCGTCCAACAGCCACTACTCGATCATTGGGGCGATCCGCAGCACTGCGCAGCTCGTTAGTTACGAAACAGCCGCTGGATTGGCGTTGATCAGTGGTGTACTGCTGGCCGGAACGCTGAGAATCCATGGAATTGTGGAAGCCCAGTCGACAAATGGCGTTTGGTTCATCTTTCTGGCGCCAGTGGCCTTTTTTATTTATGTGGTGGCATCGATTGCAGAGACGAATCGCGCACCGTTCGATCTGCCCGAAGCCGAATCGGAACTTGTTGCGGGCTATATGACCGAATACAGCGGCTTCCGCTGGGCGCTGTATTTTCTGGGTGAGTACGCCAACATGATTGTGGTCGGGTCGGTGGCGACTACTCTGTTTCTCGGCGGCTGGCTGCGCCCATTCCCCAATGTGCATTGGCTCGATGTGGGTGGGGTCAGCTTATTGGATCTGATTCCTCCCATGTTTGTTGCGCTCGTTGGCGTGTATTCGGTGTACAGGGTAGGGAAGCAACCCGTGCGAGTGCAAAGACAATTTATGGCGGCAGTTGCGCTTGCGTGTTTTGCGGTGGCCCTGATTCTTGCCGTACCGCTTTTCCCCGCATTCCATTTGTTGTTGCCAGGAGTTCACGGCGCATTCTGGTTTTTGTTGAAAGTGTCCGCGTACATCTATTTGTTCATGTGGCTGCGATTCACCTTGCCGCGCTACCGTTTCGACCAGTTGATGCACATTGGGTGGTACATCCTGATTCCGCTGGCGATTGTCAATGTGTTTGCGGTCGGCATCGCACTGGTGCTGGAGTCGGAATATCACTGGAATCGATGGGTTGCGCTGGTGATTACCACAGTTTGTACTTTGGCCGCTGCGGCATTTCTTACGCATTTGCATGATAAACGAATTGAGGCCGCATCGAGCGCTTCAGCGGCGACAACGGATTCTTATGCTGGATAGCATCATTTTCTATTTCTTTGCCGGGATCGCGATCCTGAGCGGGGCCATGATGGTCACGCGCCGCAATGCCATTCACAGCGCAGTATTCCTGATCACCGCACTGCTGGCGACCGCGGGAATCTTTCTGCAATTGCGAGCTGAGTTCCTGTTTGTCGCGCAGATTATCTTGTACGTCGGCGGCATCATGGTGCTGTTTGTATTCGTGATCATGCTTGTGCGCCTGGATGTAGCGTTACATCAGATACAGTTTTCGAAGCAAAAATGGGTCTCCCTGGTGGTCACGGTCGCACTCGGAGTGCAGATCGGGGTCATGCTGTGGGCTATTCGTAAAATGCCAGGGCAGGGATTGCTTGTGCGAATACCAGCACCCGCGGAGAAACTGCCGCCGAATTCTGAAGCCCTGGCGCAAAGCCTGTTCAGCAGCTACCTACTCCCGTTTGAGATTGCTTCCGTACTGTTGTTGGTCGCGATGGTGGGCGCGGTGGTGATGGCCAAGAAACGGAGCGAACCGCAATGATGCCGATTGGCCACTACCTGTTTCTTAGCCTCGCACTGTTCTTGATCGGAACGATCGGCGTGATCACGCGCCGCAATGTAATTATTGTGTTGATGTCGATCGAGCTGATTCTGAATGCTGTGAACATTAATCTAGTGGCGTTCTCGCGAATTTATGGGGATGTCGCCGGGCAGGTATTCGCTCTGTTTATCATTGCCGATGCTGCGGCGGAAGCCGCTGTTGGGCTTGGCATCATCATCGCCTTCTTCCGCAATCGCGAAACGGTTCTGGCAGACGAAATGGATCTTTTGAAATGGTAGCTTTCCGCATTTTCGCTTGCTGCGGGCAGGAGGCGCGCGCGTGACGCCTTCCGGCTACTTCCTCTCGCATCTCTGGTTGATACCGCTGTTTCCGCTGATTACTGCAGCAATGATGTTGTTTATCGGGCGGCACATTCCAAAATCAGCGGTCAGTTTTCTTTGCGTTGGCAGCGTGTTTCTGTCTTTTGTTCATGCGGCAGGAGCGGTTCTGCAACTGCTTGGCGCGGCGCCAGATCAGCGATTTGTGCAAGTGATTCTGTTCCAGTGGATTACTCCCGGAGCGATGCCTGCGAACGGCGGTTTGACGAATTTTGTTGCGGATTGGGGCTACCTGCTCGATCCGCTTTCGTGCGTCATGGTGCTGGTAGTCACCGGCGTGGGGTTTCTTATTCACGTGTATTCCATCGGGTACATGAGCCACGAAGGCGGTTACTATCGCTTTTTCGGCTACTTGAACTTGTTCATGTTCTCGATGCTCACGCTAATTCTCGCGAACAACTTGCTGCTTCTATTCGTTGGATGGGAAGGCGTGGGGCTTTGCAGTTATCTGTTGATTGGTTTCTACTTCTTGAAGAAGTCGGCTTCGGACGCGGGGAAGAAGGCGTTCATCGTCAACCGCATCGGCGATACGGGATTTCTGCTTGGCATTTTCCTGATTTCGACAACGTTTGGTACGGTGCGTTTCACTTCGCAAGGTCTGGCCGACCCGAGCGGTTTCCCTGGAATTGTGCAGTCACTTGCCACGCTGGTTGAGCAGCATTCATTGGCGTTTGGCGCGCCAGTATTGACCGTGATTGCGTTGCTACTGTTTGTGGGTGCCACCGGCAAGTCGGCGCAAATTCCCCTCTACGTCTGGCTACCCGACGCGATGGAAGGGCCTACGCCGGTTAGCGCTTTGATTCACGCGGCGACGATGGTCACGGCTGGCGTATACATGGTCGCGCGGATGAATGCGATCTACCAACTGGCACCTATCGCGATGGATCTGATTGCCGTCGTCGGTGCAGGCACAGCAATCTATGCAGCCTCGATGGCACTGGTGCAGACCGACATCAAGAAGGTGCTGGCGTATTCGACGATCAGCCAATTGGGCTATATGTTTCTGGCACTCGGCGTGGGCGCGTTTGCGGCTGGAATCTTTCATCTGATGACCCACGCGTTCTTTAAGGCATTGCTCTTCCTTGGAGCTGGCAGCGTCATCCATTCGCTTTCCGGAGAACAGGACCTGCGCAAGATGGGCGGCATGTGGAACGCCATCCCGGCTACCTCGCGGCCATTCCTCATTGCCACGTTGGCCATCGCAGGCATGCCACCATTCGCAGGATTTTTCAGCAAAGACGAAATTCTCGGTCACGCGTTTCACCGTTCTGCGGAAATTGATCGATATCTATTCCTGTGGATCGTTGGGCTGATCACCGCTGGCCTCACGGCTTTCTACATGTTCCGTCTGTTGTTCCTTACCTTCTTTGGCAGATCGCGCGTTCCGCCCGAAATCGAAAGCCATATTCACGAATCGCCGCAGACCATGACTGTGCCGCTGACGATTCTGGCGTTTTTCTCGATTATCGGAGGCTGGTTCGCGCTTCCCGTGCTGTGGGGAGAGAAGAACACCTTCGGCATATTCCTTGAGCCGGTTCTCCGCGGAGTGATCCCGGAAACGTCCGCGGTTGAATTGGGAAGTCATTCGCTGTTCAAGGAATACCTGCTGATGGCGGTTTCCGTGGCGGTGGCCGGCACGGGCATTTGGCTCGCGTACCAAATCTTCCTCGTAAAGCCGAAGATGCACGAAAAAATCGCCGCGGCGTGGCCGCGTCTGCACAGCGTTCTGCTGCATAAATATTACGTCGACGAAATCTACGACGCGCTGTTCGTGAATCGCATCAAGGACTTGAGCATCGCGTTGGGCTTGGTCGACGCGAAAATTATAGATGGCCTTGGCGTCGATGGCGCCGGTTGGCTCTCGCGGTTCCTCTCGCGGGTTTCGATGTGGTGGGACAAATGGATTGTCGACGGGCTGGTCAATTTCGCAGGAAAGTTCACGCGGTCGCTCAGCGTACCCATCCGCATGCTCCAGACAGGCGTGTTTTCGTCTTACGCCATGTGGATGCTTCTGGGGCTGGTGGTTTTGCTGGCGTATTACGGCCGTCACATGCAGGTTTGGGTGCATTCTCCGCACTGAAAGGCATAAGGCATGCTGCACTTGTTTGAAACTCATCTACTCAGCGTGATCCTCTTCACGCCGCTTGTGGGCGCGCTATTGCTCATGTTCGTTCCGCGCGGCTCATTGTCTGCTCACCGCCTGGTTGGCAATCTGTTTGGCGTGCTGGGCTTCGTGGTGTCGATCCCGCTGGTGCTGCGCTTCCCAGTGGGAAGCGGTGACTACAATTTCCGCGAGACGGCCGAGTGGATTCCTTACCTTGGCGCACAGTATTCACTGGGACTTGATGGCATCAGCTTCCTGCTGGTGATGCTGACCACCTTTCTGGGGATGATCGCGATTCTTTCTTCCTGGAATGCAATCCAGATGCGCACCAAGGAGTACTACATTCTCCTGCTGCTGTTGCAGACCGGCATGCTTGGCGTGTTCCTGTCGCTGGACTTTTTCCTCTTTTATGTTTTTTGGGAAGTGATGCTGGTGCCGATGTATTTCCTGATCGGCGTGTGGGGCAGCGATCGGCGTCTGTACGCCGCGATCAAATTCTTTCTGTATACCCTGGCTGGTTCGGTGCTGATGCTGCTGGCCATCCTGGCGCTGTACTTTAACGCCGCGAAGCTTACCGGCGTGCAAACGTTCAACATCCCCGCACTGCTGGCGACTGCGCAGCAATTTCCCGACTCGCTGAAGGTGTGGCTGTTCTGGGGCTTCTTCTTTGCCTTTGCGATCAAGGTGCCGATGTTTCCGTTTCATACCTGGCTGCCGGATGCGCACACCGAAGCGCCAACGGCCGGCTCCGTTATCCTGGCCGGTGTGCTTTTGAAAATGGGAACGTATGGTTTTCTGCGTTTCTCGCTGCCGATGCTTCCGAAGGACCCTTTGCTGGCCGGCAAAATCATCCACATTCTGATCGTGCTTTCGCTGATCGGCATCGTGTATGGCGCCATTGTCTGCCTGATGCAGAAAGACATGAAGCGGCTGATTGCGTACAGTTCGGTAAGCCATCTTGGTTTCTGCACCCTAGGAATTTTTGCGCTGACCCCGCAAGGGCTCTCGGGCAGCGTGTTGCAGCAGGTCAATCACGGCATTTCGACCGGGGCCCTCTTCCTTTTGGTTGGCTTCCTTTACGAGCGCCGGCACACGCGCCTGATTTCGGAGTTTGGCGGACTGGCAACACCGATGCCCAATTTCGCGGCCGTATATCTCATTATCAGCCTCAGTTCGCTGGGCATGCCGCTGCTGAACGGCTTCATCGGAGAATTCACTATTTTGCAGGGCGTCTTTGTGGTGAACAAGGCGTGGGCGGCGTGGGGGACACTCGGCATCGTGTTGGGTGCCGCGTACTTGTTGTGGCTCTACCAACGCACCATGTTTGGCGCCGTTACGCACGAAGCGAACAAGACGCTGAAGGACTTGAGCCTGCGCGAGTATGTCGTGATTCTGCCGCTGGTGTTCCTGGCGTTCTGGATCGGAATTTATCCCAAACCGTTCTTCGCCTATATCGAAAAGCCCGTGCAAAAAATTGTGGAGCAAGTGAATCCACGCTTTTATGCGCAAGCTAACCGCGCGTTGCCTGCGGTTCCGGTTGCGCCGCCGGCCGCTCCCACTAATGTGGAGGTCAAGTAGGGAACTTCATGCACTCCTTCCTTGATCCAATTCTGAATTACATCCACGGCGATGGATTGGTCATCTTGCCGCAGATGGAACTGTTGTTGTTCGCACTGGGCATCCTGATCTTCGATTTCCTGCTGGAACAAAAGGAGAAGCATTACAACGCCTACCTCGCGCTGCTGGGTGTTGCCGCCAGCGCACTTGGCCTGGTAATGCAGTATAAGAAGTTTTCCGCGGGGACCGGTAGCCCGATGGGTCCGACCCCACTGGCTGGATTTCGCGACAGTGTCATCGTCGACGGTTTTTCTTTGATCTTCGCTGTCATTTTCCTTGCGGCCACAGCGCTGGTGATCCTGCTCTCCATTCGGTTTCTGGACATCGAGGAGGAGCAAGAGGGCGAATACTACGTACTGATCCTGCTGGCCTGCATTGGCATGATGTTCATGTCGTCTGGGATGGACCTGGTCGTTCTCTTTCTGGGCCTGGAAACAATGGCGCTTAGTTTCTACGTCCTGACCGGCTTCCTGCGGCGCGAGAAGCGTTCCAACGAAGCTGCTTTGAAATACCTTCTGCTTGGCGCGTTCAGTACCGGCATTCTTACCTACGGTTTTTCATTGCTTTACGGATTAAGCGGCTCCACCGATCTGGCGAAAATATCCGGCGCCATGGTTCAAAGAACCCGCATCGCAGAAGCAGTAGCCGCCAGCCAGCAGCCCGGAGCGGCCGGGGAGCAGATCCGGCAGCTCTTTGCCGCTCAGTTTCCGGAAGCGTTGCACATGGATCCATTTGCTCTGCAGATGCTGCCACTGCTGGCATTCGTGCTGGTGGCGGCGGGGATGTTCTTCAAGATTGCCGCGGTGCCGTTCCACCAGTGGGCTCCGGACGTGTATCAGGGCGCACCGACACCGATCTCCGCGTACATCAGCGTGGCTTCGAAGACGGCCAGTTTTGCGATGTTCCTGCGTTTGTTAACCAGCGTATTTGTCTCCTCGCAACCCACATGGATCTACGTTATCGGCGGGGTCGCCATCGCTTCGCTCACCTGGGGAAACCTCGCGGCGATGACGCAGAACAATCTCAAACGGCTGCTGGCGTACTCGTCCATCTCGCATGTGGGCTACATTCTGCTGGGCATTGTGGCCTGGAATGAAATCGGTATCGTGGGACTGTTCTACTACCTGATCGCCTATGCTTTCATGACCATCGGCGCCTTCGCCATTATCGTTGTGTTGCGCCAGCGTGGCTTGATTGGCGATGAGATCGAGGACTCTGGACGGCCTGTACCAGCGCAGTCCCGGTGCCGCGCTCCTCTTGCTGGTGTTTATGCTGTCGCTAGCGGGCATTCCGCCCACGGCCGGGTTCATGGGCAAGTATTTCATCTTCCAGGGGCTGATCCAGTCGCACCATCCCGTTTTGGCGGTGCTGGCGGCGCTGTACATCGTGCCGGCCGTTTACTATTATTTTCGCGTCATCGTGCATGCCTGGCTGAAGAAGCCCGGCGCCGATGCGCCGATTCCAGTGATCAGCAGCGCGCAACTCTTCGTACTGATCGTGACGGTGTTTGTAACTCTTGCGGCGGGCTTGTATCCTGAACCATTCACGCATCTGGCTCGCTATGCCCTCGGACAATAAGGAAACGCGCGATCCCAATCTGCCGCCGGTTGTTGAGAAGGCGAAGGATTTCTCTCAGCAATATGCCACCGCGACGGAATTGCCCCTCGTCATGGTCGGCGCCATTGTGGTTGGCGGGCTGTTGGGATTCTTCCTGGACCGGTGGCTGCACACCAAACCATTCATAATGATTATCCTGGGCGTTGTGGGTTTTATTGCAGGCTTGCGAGAAGTTCTACGCCGTGTTGCGAAATGACGTAAGCCGTGCCAGAGCAACCGCCAAACTTAACTCGCTTTCGATGGTCCGAAAAATGGATTGCGCATGCCACCCTCATTCTCGGCGCCATAGCGGCTGTACCAGTCGGCTATTTCCATGGGCGGCTCTGGGGAGCCGGAATATTCATCGGTGCTGTGCTTGCCTGGTTCAATTTTCGCTGGCTTAAGCAGGGCATGGATGCGTTCAGCGAGGCGGCCAAGGCCCGGGCCTCGCAAAAAAAGATCTACGTACCCATCGGCACCTATTTCCGGGCGCTGTTTCGCTACCTGTTGATAGCGCTGGCCGTGTATGTTATTTTTAAATTAATAGATGCTCCCGTTCTAAGCATGATTTTGGGACTGTGTGCGCTGGGAGCGGCCACCTTTGCGGTTAGTGTGTACGAAATCCTGCATCCCCCGGACTGACGAATGGAAGAACGAATAAGCCAGATCACCGAGTGGTTTAACCACCTATTTGCGCCAATCGCGCTATGGCTGCTGCATGCACTGCATCTTCAGCCGGCGGATTACGAGCGCCCGATTCCCGAATACGTGGTGATGTCGATAGTCACGCTGGTCATCGGCACAGTGTTTGCCTTGATTGTGCGCTCGCGACTTTCTGTTGATCGCCCTGGTGCCGTGCAGCAGGTAGCCGAACTGTTGCTGACAAACCCGCTGAAGTTTGGTGTTTGCGATTTGCTGAAAGAAAACGTGGCCCACAATCCGCTGAAGCACGTCGCCGTGGTTGGGACCGTTTCCCTATTTATTCTGATTTCGAATCTGCTCAGTGTTTTCCCGGCTTTTTCCGCACCGACAGCCATTGTGGTTGTTCCCCTGGGGTGCGCCGTTGTTACTTTCCTGTATTTCAATTGGCAGGGTCTGAGGCATCACGGCGTGGGAGGTTATCTTCTCACCTTTGCCGGATCCCCGCGAAAGGTTGCGGACTGGTTCCTGGCAATTCTCCTGTTCCCGGTGGAAATCCTGAGCACCACCGCGCGCGTGCTGTCGCTCACGGTTCGCCTTTGGGCCAACATTTTTGCGAGCGATCTGCTTTATGCGATTTTCCTGAGCCTGCTTGTAAAACTCACGTTGTTTGGCTGGGAAAAGTTCGCACCGCTCGGATTCGTCCTGGCGATACTGCCCATTTTCATTCCCTTGGCGTTTATCGCCCTGCACATTTTCGTGGCCGTAATTCAGGCTTATGTGTTCACCGTGCTGCCCACCATTTACATCGGCATGGCCACGGCAGACGAGCACTAGAAAGTTTGGTTTGTGCCGTTCCAGTGTGAGACCGGTTGCAGGGCGTAGATCCGGGAACCACCAACTGACGGTAATTCTAAGGAGGCAGTAATGAAGAAAATCGCAATCGTACTAGTCGCGCTTGTACTGGTGGCCATGGTGGCGCCGGCTGCATTCGCGCAGGAAGCCGGTGCGAAGACCGGCAACGCTCACACAGCCTACCTGGCTATCGCCGCAGGATTCGGGATGGCGTTGGCCGCGTTTGGCGGAGCAATCGGACAGTCGAGAATCGGCGCTGCGGCGTGCGAAGGCATGGCGCGCAATCCCGGAGCTTCCGATGCCATCCGGGCGTCCATGATTCTGGGTCTGGTCTTCGTCGAAACGCTCTCGCTTTTGACCTTCGTCATTGCGATCGTTCTCTACTTGAAGATGTAACCGATCGATTTCAGGTGTAGTTCAAGAAAGCCCGTCTCGAAATAGCGAGGCGGGCTTTTTCTATTGTATGGGATGCCTTCCGCGGCGGTCCGCTCACAAGAGCAGGACCTCGATTTCAGTGACAGCAACCTTTCGTACAGACCTCGCTCGCTTCCCAGGTCCATAATTGTGCAAGGTCGCAACGCAGGGGGCTCTACGAACAAATCCATTCGCGGCATACTTTTCCTCATCATTTATCTGGCGGTATGGGCGGCTATCTTCTTTTGCCTCCGCGGGCCGTGCAGACCTTCCGCTGGCCTGGTGGTACTTTGGCCTCAATCTGGGACTGGGACTAGTTTTCAGCGTACTTCTTTGCGCGTGAACCCCGACCTGATTGGTGAAAGGATGAAACCGGGCCCGGGTGAACAAGACCGCGTGTTCAAGATTGCCAGCACAGTTCTTAGCGTACTGCTGGTAGTGCTGGCAGGCCTCGATGTTGGCCGCTACCACTGGACCGCTCCAGTCTCTTCGGCTGCGCAGATCACGGCGCTGGTGATCGTGCTGCTGGGATACGCCTTGTTAAGCTGGGCGCTGCTCATCAATCGTTTTTTCTCTTCCGCCGTAAGGTTGCAGCCCGATCGTCAGCAAGCTGTCGTCGACAAGGGTCCCTATGCGTACGTCCGCCATCCCGGCTACGCGGGTGCTATTCCATACATGGTGTTCACCGGGCTTGCGCTGGGCTCATGGCTAGTCGACACTGATGATTTGCGTTCCCCTGGTGCTGTTGTTCCTTCGGCGGACGAGTCTGGAGGAGGCGATGCTCCGCAAAGGCTTGCCTGGCTATGAGAGAGTATGCGGCGCGGGTACGGTATCGCCTGATTCCGGGCATCTGGTAAACAGCTCGTCAAACGGACGTCTGTTTTCTGCAGCGGCCGCGAAGAGACGTCTACTGAAGTGTGCCAGTCCAACTGCGTACGGTTACGATGTCGATGATTCTGAGTCGCAAAAGCGGGAACTGGGTTCCCGCACTCTATGGCTAGCGGGCGGAGAGCATCAAGCCCTGCGATAGGGCAAGCCCAAGTACATGATTCGGCGCAAGGCCGAGATAAAGAGTCGCCAGCACCGCGACGGCAACGACCATCGCTGCGGTCACGCTGAGTCCTGCAGGAGCATCCGCCGGCATTGGGCCTTTGTGCTCGTGCATGTACATCACCACGATGATGCGCAAGTAGTAGTAAGCGCCGATGACGCTGTTGATGGCCATCAAGATCGCCAGCCAGATCAGATTCGAGTGGACGGCCGCGGTGAAGATGTAGAGCTTTCCGAAGAAGCCGGCAGTAATCGGCAAGCCAAGAAAAGAAAGCAGGAACAGACTCAGCGCCGCCGCCGTGAACGGCTGGCGCGTGCCGAGCCCGGCAAAATCGTCGATGTTGAGGTAGCGCTCACCGCGGCCGCCCAGATCGGAAACGATGGTGAACGCACCGACGGAAACCAGCGCGTAGCTCAACAAGTAGAACAGAACAGCCGCGTACGCGCGCGAGGCGCCGCCATCCACATCGGCCTTCACAAAAGTGACCGCGGCGAGCGCCACGACGATGTACCCCGCGTGCGCGATGGAGCTGTAAGCCAGCAGGCGCTTGATATTGGATTGCACCAACGCGCCGAGATTGCCGACGAACATGGTCAGCGCCGCGAGAATCCAGAAAGCCCAGAACCAGTAGCCGGTGGCCGCATCAACGCTGGCAAAGATGCGCAGAAGAAGAGCAAACGCCGCGGCCTTTGGTCCGGCAGAGAACAGAGCTGTAACCGGGGTTGGTGCGCCTTCGTAAACGTCAGGCGTCCAGATCTGGAATGGCGCAATCGCAACCTTGAAGCCGAGACCGATGAGGATGAGCGTCAAGCCCAGGCGCAGTATCATGCTGGAAGAATCGGCGGTGGCCAGCTTCATCAGATTTGTCGAGCCGGTGATTCCGTAGACCATGGCAATGCCATACAGAAAAAACGCCGTGGCAAACGAACCAAGCAGGAAATACTTCATTGCCGATTCGCTGGACTTGATGGAATCGCGACGGTAACCGGCGAGAATGTAGCTGGAGATCGAGGACATCTCGAGGCCGATGAAGGCGGTCAGCAATTCTTGCGCGGAAGCCAGTACACCCATTCCGGCGGTGGCGAACAGGACCAAGGCGTAGAATTCGGCCGATTCCAGGTTTTCGCGTTCGAGATAGGAATCGGAAGCCAGAATCACCAGGAACGCGACCAGTCCAACCAGCCAGTGAAAGAACAAACTGAACAGATCGAATTGAATCAACCCGGAAAATCCCGCGCCGGGAATTCCAAAAAACGTGCTGAGCGTTCCGATGGCCGTGCCCACCATGGCGAAAAGGGTGAGCCCCTGACGATTCTTGAGGAACGGCTGCAAGAGCATCAGCAGCACGCCAAAGCCGCACCAGATGAGTTCCGGCAGGATGCGAAGAATGTCGGGAGTGCTGACGGGAGAATTCATTTAGCGGCGAGCCAACCTTTCCGTAGATAATTCAGCCGCATTTGCGGCGGGGCTGCCAATGGGCGGCGTTACCACCGGCGGGGCAGCGGCTTCGTGCATTACGTTGTGATTCATCTGCTGCAGAACTGTCTTGCAAGAAGCGGCAAAGCGGCTCGTGAAGAAGGGAGACTGAACGCCCATCCAGAGGGTGACCACGGCCATGGTCACCAGCAGCCACTTTTCGCGTGAAGAGGTGTCGGGCAGTTCGCGATTCTTGGCGTGGGTCACTTCGCCGAAAAACACCCGCTGATAGGCCCACAGCAGGTAGCAGGCGGAGAGAATCACGCCCGTCGCGGCCCAGGCGGCCCACTTCCAGTGCACTTGATAGGTGCCAAGCAGAATCAGGTATTCGCCGACGAATCCGTTCAGCAGCGGCAAGCCCAGCGAAGAGAGCGCGACGAACAGGAAGAACGCCGCCAGGCGCGGCATCGGCGTCGCCAGTCCGCCGTACTCGGAGATTTCGAAAGTGTGGCGACGGTCGTACAGCATGCCGACCAGCAAGAACAACGCCCCGGTGGAGATGCCATGCGCCAGCATCTGGTAGACCGCGCCCTGCATGGAGATGTTGTTGAACGCGAAGATTCCCAGCACCACAAAGCCAAGGTGGCTGACCGACGAGTAGGCGACTAGCTTCTTCAGATTGGGCTGAACCAGCGCGACCAGCGCGCCATAGATGATGCCGATGATCGCCAGTGCGCCGACCCATGGCGCGGCGCGGTGCGATGCATCCGGGAACAGCGGCAAGCAGAAGCGAATCATGCCGTACGTGCCCATCTTCAGCAGCACGCCCGCCAGAATAATCGAGCCGGCGGTCGGCGCTTCCACGTGTGCATCGGGCAGCCAGGTGTGAAGCGGGAAGAGCGGCACCTTGATGGCGAACGCCACGAAGAAAGCGAGGAAGAGCAGCATCTCCGTGCGAGCCGGCAAAAGCAGCGTGCCGGTTTGCAGCAATTGCTGAATCGCGGGCAGGTCGAATGTGCCGGTGGCGTTGTAGAGCCAGATAATGCCGACCAGCATCAGGATCGAGCCCGCCATCGTGTACAGGACGAACTTGACAGCAGCGTAGATGCGCCGGTCGTGGCCCCAGATGCCGATCAGGAAGGCCATGGGAATCAACATGATTTCCCAGAATACGAAGAACAGGAATAAGTCGAGAGAGAGGAACACGCCGATGACGCCGACTTCCAGCAACAGCAGCATGACGTGGAATTCCTTCAGCCGATGATGCACACCTTTCCACGAAGCCAGAACGCAGATGGGCGTCAGGAACGTGGTGAGAATCACCAGGAACATGCTGATGCCGTCCACGCCGAGGTGATAGTTGATGGGCGGCGCGACGATCCACTTGTGGAATTCTTCGAGGGAATAGCCCTGCGCGCCAATGGGTACCGCCCAGAACAGCAACAGCGAGAAGAGGAATTCGACTAACGAGATGACGAAGGTCAGCTGGCGAATCCACTTTTCGTCATCGGATTTCAGCAACAAGAGTGCCAGTGCGCCGAACGCCGGGAAGAAGATCAGTACGGAAAGGAGATGTCCGCTAGGAATCATTAGCGCACGCCTCCGATCACGGGCCGAAGAATTGGCCAGAAGATAATTCCGAACACCAGGATGGCTCCAATCACGACCCACACAGCGTAACTGCGCGTGTTACCAGATTGCGTGTGGCGAACGGTGTCGCCTACCGAGGTGGCTCCACTGGCGATGCCATTCACCGTGCCGTCGATGATTCCCGTGTCCACAACCTTCCAGAAGACGTTGCGAGAGAGCCACATCAGCGGACCGACGATCGCAGCCTGATAAATCTCATCGACATAATATTTGTTGAAGAGCACCTTGTGCAGGCCCGATGGAAGTGCCTTCCTTTGACGTTCTTGGCGTACATGCGCCACGCCACAATCAATCCGATGGCCGCCGCCACTACGGCAACGCCGGAGAGCATCAACTCGAGAGAATGCGCTGCTGCCGCGTCGACGCCGGCCACTTCCTCCGCGCCAAAAATCGGTGCAAGGAAATCCGCAAAGTAGTTCTTGCCGCCCCAGAACGAAGGAAGCGCGAACCATCCGCCCACCAGCGAGAGCAGCGCCAGGATCATCAGCGGCACGGTCATGCTCTTCGGCGACTCATGCACATGCACCTTATGCTCGTCGTAGCGCACCTGGCTGAAGAATGTCAGGAATATCAGACGGAACATGTAGAACGAAGTGAAGATGGCCGCCAGCAAACCAACGCCGTAGAGAATTTTTCCGCCGGGTTCGGAATTGTAGGCGCCGAACAGAATCGCATCCTTCGAGAAGAAACCGGCGAATGGAGGAAAGCCCGCGATGGCGATCGTGCCTGCCAGCATGCAGTAAAACGTAATGCTGATCTTCTTCCAGAGGCCGCCCATCTTCCACATGTCCTGCTCGCCGCCCATGGCGTGAATCACGCTGCCGGCGGAAAGGAAGAGCAGTGCCTTGAAGAACGCGTGGGTCATCAGGTGGAAGATTCCGGCGCCAAACGCTCCCACTCCGCACGCCAGGAACATGTAGCCCAGCTGGCTGACTGTGGAGTAGGCCAGAACCTTCTTAATGTCGGATTGAACGAGCCCAATCGTGGCCGCGAAGAACGCCGTGGCGCAGCCGATGATGGCCACCACGTACATGGCCGTGGGCGCGTGCGTGAACAGCACATGAGAGCGCGCCACGACGTAAACGCCCGCAGTCACCATGGTCGCTGCGTGGATCAAAGCGCTGACGGGCGTGGGGCCTTCCATCGCGTCCGGCAGCCATACGTACAAGGGAATCTGCGCGGATTTGCCGGTGGCGCCCATGAAGAGCAAGCAGGCAGGCTACGGTCAATGTGCCGAACTGGCCCATGGCGTCGGGCGGCAGTTTGTGAGCCGCGTCAAAAACCGCGTTGAAATCCAAGTGTGAAACGTGCGGAACAGCAGGAACATTCCCAGCATGAATCCGAAATCACCGATGCGGTTGACGATAAACGCCTTCTTGCCCGCATCCGAGGCCGACTTCTTCAGGAAATAGAAGCCGATCAGCAGGTAGCTGCAGAGGCCAACGCCTTCCCATCCGACGAACAAGCAGCACGAAGTTGGCGGCCAGCACCAGAATCAGCATGAAGAACATGAACAGATTCAGGTAAGAGAAGAAGCGATAGTAGCCGCCTTCGTGCGACATGTAGCCGGTGGAATAGATGTGAATCAGGAAGCCGACGCCGGTGACCACCATCAGCATGACGACGGTCAACTGGTCGAGTTGCAGGTCGAAACCGATGCGCAGATCGTTGTATGCCACGATCCAGTCGAAGAATTCCTTGCGGAAGGGAATCTGGCCGCCGGCGAAGAATTCGCGCACCGCTTCGAGCGCGCACAGGAACGACAGTCCCGTCGAGCCGAGAGCGACCGTGTTTACGATCTTGTTGGGCCACTTTGAGCCGAACAGATCCGTTGATGGCTGAGCCAAGCAGCGGCAGCAGCGGGATGATCCATAGAAATTCGAGTATCGGCTTTTCAGGCATCGGCATTTAGAGTTTCAAGAGATTGGCGCGTTCCACGTTGAGCGAACGGCGGTTGCGCGCAGTCAGAATAATGATTCCAAGTCCCACAGCCGCTTCCGCGGCCGCCACCACAATTACAAACAAGACGAAAACTTCGCCATCTGGCTTTCCCAGCGCCCGGCTGAAGGCCACGAACGCCAGATTGACGGCATTCAGCATCAGCTCAATCGCCATGAAAAGGGTGATGATATTGCGTTTGAAGACGAAAGCCACGATGCCCAATCCGAAAAGGATGGCGCTCAGAATCACGTAGTAGTTTGTCGGGACCATGTCAGTTCTCCCGCTGGGCAAGCACAATGGCGCCCAGGATGGCTACGAGGATCAAGAAGGATGTGAGTTCGAAGGGATAAACGAACTCCGTGAAGATCAGCATGGAAAGCGTCTTGGTGTTGGTGAGCGTGGCATTCGCCTGGGCCACCGGCAGAGTAGCGCTCGAGTGCACGATGGCGGCCCCGATTAGTCCGGCAATTGCCAGAGCCAGCGGGATACCTGCAAACGTTGCAAGTTTCGAAAAATTTGTGCGCTCTTCTTCGCCATCGTTAAGAAGCATGATGACAAATACGAAAAGCACCATGATGGCGCCGCCGTAGACGATGATCTGCACCGCGGCCACGAATTCCGAACCAAGCAGCAGGTACAGGCCGGCGAGGGCCACCATCACCACGATCAGCGAGAGCGCGCTGTGAATCGGATGCTTCTGCAAAATCAGGCTAACCGCGCCCAGAATGGCGATCGCGGCGAGCAAGAAGAAAATTACGATCGGCGCGGTCATCAGAGCTTTCCCCAGAGAAGAATAGCCGTGGCGGTGAGAACGACGTTGGCAATGGACACCGGTAGAAGGAATTTCCAGCCGAAGCTCATCAGTTGGTCATAGCGGAAGCGTGGCAGAGTGCCGCGCATCCAGATGTACACGAACAGGAAAATGAAGACTTTGGCGAAAAACCAGAATGGTCCCTGAACCATCTCATTGATTTGTGGAAACAGCAGCAAGGCAGCGCCAATCGCCGCAAACGCGGTTCCTACTCCCGGCAAAAGAATTCGCCCGAACGTGTTTTCGTAGCGGAGTCCGTCGTAGATTACCCACAAGCCGAAGGGAATCAGAATCAGCGATGGCAGGTAGTGTGTGAAGGCCCATGCCGATCCGGTGGGAAAGGGAGAGAGCCAGCCGCCGAAGAAGAGAATGGTGGCCAGGCACGACACCGAAATCATGCTGGTGTATTCCGCGATGAAAAACATTGCGAACTTCATGCTGGCGTACTCGGTGTGAAAGCCCGCAACCAGTTCCGATTCCGCTTCCGGAAGGTCGAACGGCACGCGATTCGTCTCCGCGATTGCCGAAATGATGAAACAGGTGAAGCCGATGATCTGCGGGAAAATATTCCAGGTGAGCAGACCCTTGACCGCCATCACCCTGGAGTCCTACGATTTCACGCAAGCTGAAAGTGCCGGCAATCAGCAGAACGCCCACAACCGAAAGAGTCAGCGAAAGTTCGTAGCTGATCATCTGTGCGGAACTGCGCAGCCCGCCCAGCAAAGAGTATTTGCTGTTAGAGCCCCAGCCGGCCAGGGCAATGCCGTAAACGCCCAGCGCGGTAATCGCGAAGAGCACCAGCAAACTGATGTTGCTGTCAGCTATCCCAACCGTTGATTCATAGCCCCAGATCGTAAACTTCTGTGGCCCGAAGGGAATTACCGCCAGCGAGGTAAGTGCCAGCATCAAGGTGATGAAAGGCGCGACGAAATAGGCAATCTTGTCGACGTTCGCCGGGATCGGATCCTCTTTGAATATGAACTTCACGCCGTCGGCCAGAGGTTGCAACAAACCGTGCGGCCCTACGCGGTGCGGCCCCCATCGCGCCTGGATATGAGCAATCACTTTGCGTTCGAGCCAGGTCAGATAGGCGTCGACAGTCAGCACCACAAATACAAGAATGGCAATCTTGATGATCGGAACAATCAGAAACGCGTATTGGGTCAGAAATTCGTTCACGGCTTGGCTTCAGCCTCCGGCAGTGATTGCATCATGGTACAGAAGCGGCCGAGCGTGCCGCTGGTGAAAAGGGTATCGTTCGCCGAACGAATCAATTGGACCGGCACGTCGTACGCGCCGTGTCCATTCTTCGAGAATTGCAGCCTGGTCGCTTCCGCGCCGCCGGTCAGCAATCCCGCCGGCTGCAGGTTGTAGCCCGCGACCGTCTTGCGAATCTCCTCGAATACCGCCGCGGGATTCTTGTAGTGGAAGGCTTTGCCCAGCGCCAGGCGTTCGAGTTGATGCGAAAGGATGCGCAGCAAATCGAAGTCCGAGCGCGTACCCATTACTTCGCCGGCTTTGCGCAGCAATTGCACTTCGCCCGAGGTGTTGGTAACCGTGCCGTCTTTTTCGTATGCCGATGCGGCCGGGAAAACAATATCAGCCTGTTGCGCGGTTTCCGTCAAAAACATCTCATGCACGATCAGCAACGAGAGCTTTCCGCGGCCAGTTCCAGACTTGCCAAAATGTTTGAAGGGATTCGCGCCGACCACGTACAGCGCCTGCAATTTGCCCGACTGTGCTGCTTCCACCATTTGTGGTGCTGTCAGACCAGGTTTGGTCGGGAGCTTGCCGCCCCACTGATTGACCAGCGAACCGGAGGCGATCGTGTTATCAAGATAGGCGTAGCCGGGCAGGCGATCCGGTAGCATGCCCATGTCAGCAGCACCACGCGAGTTCGCGTAATCGCCCAGCGCCATGTAGCCCACGCGACCCTGCAGTTTCGATCCGAACTCCACTAAATGAGCGATCGCCGTGCCGGTAATTTCAGAGCCAAACACAATCGCGACTTCAGGCTCCGCTTCGAGCGCTTGCTTCAGAGTGCCCAGTTGCTCGGCCACGCCCTGCGGTAGTTGTCCTTCGCCTGTGGCCAGCCAGCGCACCGCCTCGGCTTCCTGGCCCGCGGCAACGTGTACAAATTGAGAAGCCTTGCGCTCCAGTTTGATGTCGCGCGAATTCAGAACAAACAATTTGCTGTCGTGATGGCGAATTCCCGAACGAATCTGCCACGCCACGAGAGGATTCTGGTTCGAAGGATCGTTGCCGATCACCAGAACTGCTTTTGCATCGTAAAGCTGCGCCATTGTCAGCGTGGCATCACCCGCGCGATCGCCCAATGCGGTCACGAGTCCGGTGTAATCCGCGGTACGGTGATGATCAATATTGTTGGTGCCGAACGTGGCGCGCGCCAATCGCTGCAATAGGTAATTCTCTTCGTTTGAGGTACGGTTCGAGCCGATGAACCCGATGGCATCCGGCCCGCTGAGCGCATGAATCT
Organism: Candidatus Acidiferrales bacterium; assembly: GCA_963782755.1. Lineage (GTDB taxonomy): Bacteria > Acidobacteriota > Terriglobia > Acidiferrales > UBA7541 > Acidiferrum. The sequence goes on along the minus strand of CAWAKR010000013.1, from coordinate 298,865 downwards.
CTTTCAGTTTAGTTGCGGCAGCCTGAGCGGCTTCTTCCCAGGACACGGGATAAAGTTTCTCGCCCCTACGCAACAGCGGTTGCTTGATACGCTCAGGATGCCTGGTGAAATCGAAACCGAAGCGTCCCTTTACGCATAGAAAATCCTTGTTGATACCGGAAAGATCGCGGTTGTTCGCGCGCAAAATCTCGTGGTTGCGAACGCTGAGCGTGGTCTTGCAGCCATTGGAGCAGTGCGTGCAGATCGTCGAGACGTATTGCATCTCCCACGGCCGCGTTTTGTAGCGATAGGTGCCGCTCGTCAACGCACCCACGGGGCAAATGTCGATGCACATGCCGCATTCTTCGCAATCCAGGTGATCGCCGCCGTTCGGAATGATGATGGAGTTGGCTCCGCGCATTCCAACGCCAAGGGCCTTCACGTCCATGCCTTCGTCGCAAACGCGCACGCAGCGGAAGCACAGAATGCACCGGGGCGCGTCGTAATACACCAGGTCCGACCATTTTTCTTCGGGACGATGTATTTTTTCTTCGACGAAACGGCTGGTGTCCGCCCCGTAGCGGAAAACCATGTCCTGCAATTCGCACTCGCCGCCTTTATCGCATACTGGACAATCCAGCGGGTGGTTAGTGAGCAGGAATTCCAACATCATCTTGCGCGCGCTTCGCACTGGCTCGGAATCCGTGCGCACCACCATTCCTTCGCTGGCGACCAATGTGCATGCGGTTTGCAGCTTGGGCATTTTTTCCACTTCGACGAGGCACATGCGGCAAGCGGCCTGCAGCGACAATCCAGGGTAGTAGCAGAACGACGGCACCTCCGTGCCCAGGCGCCGTGTCGCTTCAATCACCAGGGTCCCCTGCGGAACCTGAACCTCACGGTCGTTTATTTTCAACGTAATTAATTTTGTCTCTGCCATGGGTCCCTATCGCGAACCGACGAGCGCTTCGGCGGATTTATACGCGCACTTTCCCTGCAAGTGTTCTTCAAACTCATTCCTGAATTTCGTGACTATGCTGATGGTCGGCATGGCCGCTGCATCTCCGAGCGGGCAGAAGGTGCGTCCCAGCATATTTTTGGAAAGCTCGCCAATCATGTCGATATCTTCCGGCCGTCCCAGCCCAGCGTGGAAACGGTCCAGCATCTTCTTCAGCCAGGACGTTCCCTCGCGGCACGGAATGCACCAGCCGCAGGATTCATGTGCGTAGAAATGCATAATCCGGCGCGCCATATCCACCATGCAGGTGTCTTCGTCGATGACTACCATGCCGCCAGAACCCAACATCGAGCCAGCCTTGGCAATCGTGTCGTAATCCATAGCGATATCGATTTCGTCCGCTTTAAATACCGGACACGAACTGCCGCCAGGAATGACTGCCTTCAATTTCTTTCCGCCACGAACTCCGCCGGCAACTTCTTCAATGAACTTCTTCATGTTCATGCCCAGCGGAATTTCGTAAATGCCGGGCTTGTTGACGTGCCCGGAAACGCACAGCAGTCGCGTGCCGCCATTTTTCGGGGTGCCACGATTTGCGTAGGCCTCGCCACCTTCCAGAATGATGGAGGGCACCGCGCTTAGCGTCTCCACGTTATTAATAATGGTGGGGCAGCCGTACAAGCCAACGATGGCGGGGAAGGGAGGTTTGATGCGCGGATTGCCACGCTTGCCTTCAAGCGATTCCATCAGCGCCGATTCTTCGCCGCATTCATAAGCGCCCGCACCGGTGTGAATCAGCAAATCGAAGTCGAACTCCGCTGCCAAGAATATTCTTGCCCAAGTAGCCGCGCGAATATGCTTCTTCGATCGCCGTATCGACGATGTCCAGAACGTACCGGTATTCCCCACGAATATAAATAAATCCGTGATGCGCGTTGATGGCGCGTCCCGCGATAACGATCCCTTCGATCAACTGGTGCGGGTCCATTTCCATCAGTGGTCGATCTTTGCAGGTACCCGGCTCCGATTCGTCAGCGTTGCAGATTACATACTTGGCTTTCGGCGAATCCTTCGGCACGAACGACCACTTCATGCCCGTGGGGAAACCAGCTCCGCCGCGCCCGCGCAGGCTGGACTTCTTCACTTCGTCGATAATCGAGTCCGGCGTCATCTGCTTCAACGCCTTTTCGAGGGCCTGATAACCGCCGTTCTGCAGAAAAACATCAATCTTGAAGGAATCCTTGATGCCCCAGCGCTTGCTGATCAGCGGAGTTTCGAGCTTGTTGCGTTCGTGCAATGCGCCGGTAATAACTGGCACGGGAGCGGGTCGCTGCCCCTTGTCCAACTCCTCGATCATGCGATCGAAGTTCCGTGGTGTTACGTTCTCATAGAAATCGTAGTTCACCTGAATGGCGGGCGCCCCCGTGCAGGCGCCGATGCATTCCACTTCTTCCAACGAGAACACGCCGTCCGGTGTGGTCTCTTTATGGCCTATTTCCAGGCGCTTCTTCGCGTGCGCCAGCAATTCCGTTCCGCCACGCAGCATGCACGCGACGTTGGTGCAGACTTGCACGTGATGTTTTCCCATCGGCTTTCGGCGCAACATGGAATAAAACGCCAGCGTCTCTTCCACTTGCACGGGGCGCAAGTCCAGGCGCCCGGCAATCTCGTTCACCATTTCGTCGGTGATGTATCCGTATTCGTCCTGCGCATACATCATCATCGGAATCAGCGCACTGCGCTTGACCGGATAACGATTCTGCAGTTGCTCGAATTTCGCCGCGAGTTTGGGTGATAGTTCCATGGTCTCTACCTGTCCACTTCCCCGAGCACGATATCGATCGTGCCGATGCTGGCTACCACATCTGCGATCAGCTGGCCCCGCACCATGAAGGGCAGCGCCTGCAAATTAACAAACGAAGGGCCGCGGAAATGGACGCGCAAGGGCTTGGGTGAACCGTCACTGGCTACGAAACAGCCTAATTCGCCGCGAGGAGACTCAACGGCCACGAACGCCTCGCCGGGCGCCGGTGAAAAGCCTTCTGTGAAAATCTTGAAATGGTAGATCAGTGCTTCCATTTCCGTTTTCATCTTCTCGCGCGGCGGCGGCACGATGCCCGGCGCGTCGGACTTGATGGGTCCCTCGTCAGTAATCTTGTCCATCGCCTGACGCACAATTTTTATGCTTTCGCGCATCTCCGCCACGCGCACCATGTACCGCGCGTAGCAATCAGATTCCGTCCTGGTAGGCACCGCAAAATCAAATTCTTCGTAAGAAGAATATGGAAACGCTTTGCGGTTATCATACGCGATGCCTGCAGCGCGCAGGCCAGGCCCCGTCGTGCTCAAGGCCACCAGCTGGTCGGGCGGCAGATACCCTACACCCTTCAAGCGTCCCTGCCAGATAGGATTGGTGGTCAGCAGCGCTTCGTATTCATCAATCCGCGCCGGCATCATATCGACGAACTTCTTCACCATTTCGCGCCAACCGGAGGGTGGCTCAAGCGCAATGCCGCCAATGCGGATGTAACTGGTCATCATGCGCTGGCCGGCAAATCGTTCAAAAATCTTAAGAATTTCTTCGCGTTCGCGGAAGCAGTACAGCATCACCGACATCGCCCCCATGTCGATGGCGTGTGTTCCGAGCCATACCAGGTGCGAAGAGATGCGCTGCAATTCCACCATCATCACCCGCACGTACTGTGCGCGCTTTGGCACTTCCAGCCCGAGCAGTTTTTCAACCGCCAGGCAATAAACCAGATTATTTCCCAGGGGATTCAGGTAATCCATGCGATCCGTTAGCGTGATCGCCTGCGAATACGTCTTATCCTCGCAGCTCTTTTCGATCCCGGTGTGCAGATAGCCGATGTCTGGCACCGAAGTCACCACGTTTTCCCCGTCCAGCTCCAACAGCACGCGCAATACGCCGTGTGTTGACGGGTGCTGCGGCCCCATATTAAGGACCATTGTTTTCGCGGTACCGATTGCTGTTTCAACCGTGGTCATGATTCACTTTCCGAGGGCGTGGCCACTAGCGTTGTCCTTCTGTCGGGAAATCCCGCCGAAGGGGAAAGCCTTGAAATCCGTCAGGAAGCAGAATGCGGCGCAAATCCGTGTGTCCCTCAAACTGGATGCCGAACAGATCAAAAATCTCGCGCTCCAGCCAATTCGCGCCCGGCCACACCGGCATCAGCGAATCCACAACTGGGTTTGGCCCGGCCACGCTCGTGCGCAGGCGAATGCGTTCGCGCCGCGGGATCGATACAAGCTGATAATTCAATTCAAAACGCGGCTCGATGGGGAATCGGTCGACACAGGTCGCGTCGCTCAACAGATTAAAATTCAATTCCGGAGTAACCTTGCAGAAGTTTGCGGCTGCGCGCAGCAGCTCTTTCGGCACGACAATCGTGATCTCTCCACGATATTCTATAATTTCCGCTACAGACTTGTCGTTCCAGGTACGTAGGCGCTCACCTACAACCTTAGCGTTTGCATTTGCAAGCTGCGTCACGTTAGCGAGATCCTCGACTCGAAGGGTTAGCGCTCTTTCTGAGACTTATGCCAGTCCAGCGCGCCCTTTTTCCAGAGATAGATATATCCGACCAACAGAATGGCCACATAGAACATCATCTCTATGAAGCCGAACCACCGCGTTGCCGCGTTTCGTGCTAAATCCTTGAAAATATAGGCCCAGGGGTACAGAAAGATGGCTTCGACGTCGAACAGAATGAAGACCATCGCCACCAGGTAAAACTTCACGGAGAAAGGCTCGCGCGCGTCGCCGGTCGGTTCCACACCGCATTCGTACGGTGCGTTTTTCGCCTTACTCGGACGTCTCCAGCCGATAAACGTGGATATGCCAATCAGGGCCCCTGCAAGGACGGCGGCCACGAGCAGGTGTATTAGAAGCGGCAGGTAAGCATGTAGGCCAGGGGAGGTCATAGTCGAAGGGTTATAATAGCGATTCGGGAGCCACTGGGTCAAATGTTCTGGTGGTTTTCTGCAAAAACTCCCGATTGAAAATTCTTATACGCGGAGAAGGCTCATCGCCATGGTTTTCGGTCATAACACAAACGTGAAACTTGCGGGCACCACCTATCACGTGCAGACCGAAGATCGCGGTGAGGCCCACGCGCTGATCGATACTACAGTCTATTTTCGTGGCCGAGTGCTGCACCGCCGCACCAACAATTACTTTGATTTGTTACCACTTGACGATGACCGCCGCCAGGCCTTGAAACTCCGCCTGGATGAGCAGCACCACACCGTGCTTGAAGAAATGCACTCTGGCGCGCTACAGCTCGCGATTCCGCATCCGACCTCGGCCATGAGTGAAGCGCAGCACGCCGCGGGTGAGGCACTAAATCACCCGGCGCAAGAAACTCAGCCAGTAGCTGCGGAGAGCGTGCCGGTGACTGTCGCGCGTGAGCCGCGAAAACTGGTAATCGAGCTTTCCAATTCCAGGTCCTGGCTTTCGGGAAAGAACGCCGCATTGCAATTGCTGGTGAAGGAGGATGACGGCACTCCTGTCGACGGGGCGAAGATTGAAGTGCATATTGACGGCAGCGCGGAGCAGCAAATTTACAGCGCGGTCTCGGGTGCCGCTGGGATGGCCCTGGTGGAGTTTGCCATGCCGAGAATTACTTCTGCGGAAGCCGCAATTGCCATCCACGCCGAGGAAAAAGAGGCACGCGGCCATCTGCGATTCGCCTTGCGTGCGAAACCCAAAGTATCTTCGGTATAATCACCCCAATGACGAACGCGATTACAATTCTGGTAAATGGGGAGAGCCGCGAGACTCCCGCCGGCTCCACAGTTCTTACGCTTCTCGATCAACTTGGCTTGAACGCTGGCCGTGTGGCCATCGAATACAATTTGCGGATCCTGCCCAAAACGAAATGGGAAGAAACGATGGTTACGGGAGGGGATCGCTTTGAAATCGTCCAATTCGTAGGCGGCGGATAATCCCGCTTGTGTAAGTGCCGCCTTCTGCGGCAGGCGCTTTCCGCTTCTGCTCAGGCTTTTTGTGCCGACAAATACTTTTTCCACGGCCTCCAATAGTATTTCGGCCAACCTTCGCTGACGCCTTTGTGGTCGTATTTCGGCACGCCCACATGCACCAGATCAACTTCCGTGCCGCGTGTCACGCTTGTGAACGTCAAAATCAGCACGGACCAATCATCCTTTTTCCAATGGTTCGCCCGCCACAGTTGAACGATTATTTTTCCGGGAACGATTGCGATGTTCTTTCCACCAATTGCTCCGCCGAAGGCCGCAAACGTGCCGCCCGGTTTACGACTTACCTTTGCAGGAGCGCCCGTAGAAAGGGAATGTTTTCGCGAATCCAGATACATCTCGATCAATTGCCTCGGGCTGGTTCTAAATCGGACTTTTTGATGAATGATGGGAGTCATCCGTTCTCCAGCACGACTCTTCGAAGTACTTTTGTAGGGGCCGCTTTCCGAGGTGGTCCGCAAATCATGCCAAGTCCCAAATTGTTCCTATATCCCCGGCAATAAGTGCCCCATCTTGCGTCGCTTCGTTTCCAGATACGCCCGTGAAGTTTTTGACACGCGCGGTTGGCAGGGCACTCGCTCCACAACTTTGATTCCACCCGCTTCCAACTGGCTTACTTTATCGGGATTGTTCGACAGCAGCCGGATTCGCGTCGCGCCAAGCTTTTTCAGGATCTTCGCGGGGAAGTCGTAGTCCCGCGCATCCGCGGCAAACCCCAGCGATTCGTTTGCCTCCACAGTATCCATGCCGCCGTCCTGCAATTGATAGGCGCGCAACTTGTTCATCAGCCCGATGCCACGCCCTTCTTGTGGCAAGTACAGCAGAATTCCGCACCCAGCCTGGTTGATTTTCTTTAGCGATAATTCCAGTTGAGCGCGACAATCGCAGCGCAGGGATGCCAGCACGTCTCCCGTCAGGCACTGCGAGTGTACGCGCACCAGCGGCGGCGTCCGCCCGCGCACATTTCCGCGCACCAGCGCGACCGCCTCTTCCTGCGGTCCATCGCCTTCGAACCCGTAAATCGTGAACACTCCGAATTTCGACGGTAACGCGGCCTCTGCAACCTGCCGGGCCTTGCCTTGCTTTCTGCCTTTCGCCTTGCCGGCTTTCATTTTGTTACCCATAGGAACGTTCAGTATATCAGTTCACGCAACGCTTCCTTTTCTTCTCGTCACCACTCCGCAAAATACCGCGTCGCCGTTCTTTACTTTCCCCCGTGGTTTGGCTAGCGTAAACGCATCGTCGCTCAACTATGGACACCGGGCAATCACTACGCGAAATTCTCTTTACCTTGCTGCTGAAGGTCGGCGTGGCCTCTTCCATCGCCGCACTACTGGCCCGTTGGAACACGTTCCGCCGCGTCCTGTTCACAGAAGAGCGCGATTCCGATCAGAAGCTCAAACTGATGCTGTTCATGACCCCCGCCCTGATCGTCGGCGTTACCCTTCGCCTGGTCAGCCGCGCCTACCAATTTGCCGATCTTTCCCTCGAAGGCGCGTTTCTCATGGGACTCCTTGGCGGCCGCGTTGTCGGGCCCATTGGCGGCGCGATTATCACCATTCCAGCGCTGATGGCTCATGAGTGGCTGGCCATGCCGGCCGCCGCCACGGCCGGCCTAATCGGGGGACTGATTCGCCAACTCATCCCCGATAAAGAGACTCTTTGGAATTTCGGCCCGTTCACTTTCCTGAATATTCCCAAAGCCCTGATGAGTCTGCTCACCAAGGCCAAAATGTCGTGGGAGATGGTGCCACTTCTCGCCTGCGTGGGCTTGGAACTGGGTCGCGTCGCCCTGGTTCTCGCTACCAAACCGAAATGGATTTTCGCCATCGACCCGCAATGGAACTGGCTTCTCGGCGTGGTCATCATCGGCACGCTTATGTCCGTTGCCGCGCCGCTGAAAATCTGGAACAACACGCGCATCGAGATGAATCTCGAGCGCCACCAGCAACTCCTTCTGCGCGCGCGCATGGACGCGCTCTCCAGCCAGATCAATCCGCACTTCCTTTTCAATACGTTGAACACTGTCACGGCCCTGATCCGCATGGATCCCGATACCGCGCGTGGCGTCGTACTGAAACTCAGCAATATCCTGCGCCGCTTGCTGCGCAAACACGAAACCTTTGTGCCCCTGCGCGAAGAGCTCTCTTTCATCGACGACTATCTCGATATTGAAGTTGCTCGTTTCGGTGAAGACAGCCTCGACATCGTGAAGGAGATCAGCGAAGACACGCTGGAAACTTTTATTCCCAGCATGTTGCTGCAGCCCATGGTGGAGAACAGCCTGAAGCACGGTCTCGCGCCAAAGCTCGAGGGCGGCCGCATCTGCCTGCGCACTTTTACGCGTGATGGCCGCCTGCGCATTGAAATCGAAGACAATGGTGTCGGGATCTCCGAGGAAAAGATGCCGCACGTATACGTCGAGGGCATCGGGCTCAGCAATGTCCGCGAACGCCTGCGCGTTCTCTACGGCACCGATTTCCACCTGGAGATCGAGAGCCATCCCGGGCAGGGAACGCTCATCCGGATTGACATCCCGCAATTAGTCCCTGCCATCCCAGAAGTCAGCGTGTTCTAGAGTCCTAGTAGGGACCGCCTTGCGAGGCGGCCCGCCCATTAGCCAACTTCAACCTGAGCTCGCAGACTCTAAAAAGCCCACAAAAAGGCTTGACGAGATTCTCCATGTACTGTATATTCTGTTGTGACAGAAATGAGTGAACGTACCTCATAAGTCACACCACCCATTCCTGTCAGCATCAGCTGCGCGCCACATCCATCGCCGGAGGCCGTTGTGAACGACCAGACCCGTACCGCACCAGAGCCGCTTACCCCCGTCGCCCAGAAGTTCATCCTGCATTGGGGAGAAATGGGCACGAAGTGGGGTATTAACCGCACAGTGGCCCAGGTTCATGCGCTACTGTTTCTATCCCCGAAACCTCTGCCCGCCGACGATATTTCCACCACCTTGGCCGTGGCCCGCTCGAATGTCAGCACCAGCCTCCGTGAGCTCCAAGGTTGGGGAATCGCGCGTGTTGTTCACGTACTGGGCGACCGCCGCGACCATTTTGAGACCACCAAAGACGTTTGGGAGATCTTTCGCACCGTCTCGGAAGAGCGGAAGCGCCGCGAAATCGATCCCACCCTGCGCGTGTTGGCGGAATGCGTGGGAGAGCTGAAGTCCGCCACCCAGGGCGACGCCTATACCCGCGAGCGCCTGGAAACCATGCTCGAGTTCCTTACCACCATGACAGGCTTGTTCGACGAGGTCCTGCGCATGCCGGTTGGCGCTTTAAAGGGTGTAGGTAAACTCCGCGGCAAGGTTATCACTCTACTCGGCACCGACAAAAAGCGCGCAGGCTAACCAGCATTTCCCGTATGGCGGCTTTATGCCGCCCTCTGAGACGGTCTGCAAACGAACCGAACTTTAAGCCTGGTTAGAGGCTGGAAGTCTGTCTGGCTGAGCTGTCTTCGTTTTTTGAACTGATTATGAGGTCTCGAACATGATCTCCCTCTCCAGCGAGTACACCGACGGCAAAGGGCGCCATGCGGATGGCTGGCTCTTCTACGATGCCGACTGCGGCTTCTGTACGAGAATCGCCCGCTGGCTGGCACCAATATTGGCCAGTCGAGGTTTGGCCGTTGCACCTCTACAAGATCCCCGTGTCGGCCCACTGCTGGGCCTAAGCTCTGTTGAATTACTTCGTGAACTGAAATTCCTACATTCCGACGGCCGCCAATTCGGTGGAGCCGGCGCTGTTATCGCCGTCGCTCGACAAATTTGGTGGGCTCGGCCTCTCGTCTGGCTGTCCAGAATCCCCGGCATGACGCCCCTTCTAGATGCCGCCTACAGCTCGGTGGCCGCTCGGCGCAAGTGCCCTTCGGTTTCCTGTGAAGTTTCTCCCAGGATCTGATTCAGCTCGAGCAAGGTAATTAGGAGATCGCAAATGTCAAAAAGCGTTCAGAGCATCTGGCGGTGGGATGGCGAGATAGGCCGTGGGAAGTTCGCGCTCATCGGCATTTTACTTTTCTTTGTCAAACTCAATCTGGATCGCTTCGTGGCTATCGTTGGTTTTGGAAAGCACTGGACGATTTTCAGCTATTGGTTCCCGCTGGATCAACTCACTTCTTTCAATCAAATCTCTCCTCCGAACCAAAAGTTCCTCGTGACCATGGTTCTTCTTGCGTTGCCCTTCATTTGGATTGGAGTGACCCTGACCAGTAAGCGTCTGCGGAACGCAGGACTACCAGTATGGTTGGTCGTGCTCTTTTTCGTCCCCTTTCTCAACGTACTTTTCCTCGCATTCCTCTGTCTCGTACCGGAGCAGGAGCCTATTGAATCGCGCCTGACTCAACGGCATTCCGACTTGCTGGCAAGAATACTTCCTCGGGGAAAGTTCGGAAGTGCAGCCATGTCTCTCTTGCTGATCTTGCCGTTTGGAATAATCATGACCTACCTCGGCGCAAATGTTTTCCAGACGTACGGCTTGGGATTATTTCTGGCCCTGCCATTTGCAATGGGACTCGGCTCCGTGCTGCTTTACTGCCACCGTGAACCGCGAAGCTTGAGCAGTTGCCTCTATGTGTCATTTCTGTCGGTTGCACTGCTAGGTGTGGGATTAATCGGTGTTGCCCTTGAAGGGGTGATTTGTGTTCTTATGGCCGCGCCAATTGCAATCGGATTGGCAATGTTCGGGGGTCTTGTTGGTCACTCAATTCAACAAATAAGCTCTCGGAGCGCTACGGCAACCCTATCGATGATGTTCCTGATTGTTCCGGGACTCTTGGGTGTGGAGCATGGTGCTGGACTTCAACCACATACCTTTCAGGTGGAATCGCAAGTCATCATCAATGCTCCGCCGGAAGACGTGTGGAAAAGCGTGATCGCATTTACGGAAATCCCGCCCCCCACAGAAGCGCTTTTCCGATCAGGGATTGCCTACCCGATCAGGGCAGAGATGCACGGCACTGGCAACGAGGCGGTGCGCAGGTGCATTTTTTCCACTGGTGCTTTTGTAGAACCGATTGAGGTGTGGGATGAACCGCGACTGCTCCGGTTCAGCGTGTCCGAAAATCCGGCTCCCTTGCAGGAATTGAGTCCGTACGGCCGCCTCGAGCCTGCACATCTCCACGGGTATTTTGTTTCCCATCAGGGCCAGTTCTTGCTGACAAGACTGTCGGACGGGAAGACGCTTCTAATTGGAACAACTTGGTATAGCAACGCCTTGTGGCCTGAACAATATTGGCATTATTGGTCGGATTACATCATCCATCGGATTCACATGCGGGTACTTCAACACATTCAAAAAGAGGTGGAAACAGCAGTCGGTGAGCGCTGAACTGATCAGCCTACCGCTAATGCCTTCTGTTCCAGGACCTGCTCGTAATAGCGCTCGTACTTTGGGATCACATCGTTGGCGCAATATTTCTTTCGCGCGTGTTTTCGTGCCAGTTCGCCCATGGAACGCCCTCGATCTGCCCGCGACAGTATGTCGATGGCGTGCTTGGCTGCCCGCTGAACATCGCCTGGTTCCACCAGGAATCCGTCCACTCCCGTTTCGACGACCTCAGGCAAACCACCCACATTTGTGGCAATTACTGGAACTTCGCAGGCCATCGCTTCCAGCGCAGCCAGCCCGAACGATTCCAATTGAGATGGAAGTAGAAACAGGTCCGCCTGGCTCAATTTGCGCATCACCTCGTTCTGCTTGCCGAGAAAAAGCACATCTTTGCGGACACCACGCTTTTGCGCCAACTCTTCCGCGGCCGCATGATCTGGTCCATCGCCAATCATCACCAGTTTGGCTGGCATCTTTTCGCGCACCAGGGCAAACGTTTCCACGGCATCCAGAATGCGCTTCACCGGCCGGAAATTGGAAAGATGCATCAGGATTGGCTCGCCATCGGGAGCCCATTCCGCCCTCAACACGGGATCAGGCATCCGGCAATACAGGTCGCAGTTTACGAAGTTGGGAATCACTTCGATCGGCCGCTTGATGCCGAACTCCTCAATCGTCCGCTTCAATAGATAGTGCGAGATGGAAGTGACGCCGTCGCTCTGCTCAATGGAATATTTTGTGATGGGCAAGAAATTGTGATTGTTGCCTACCAGAGTGATGTCCGTACCATGCAGTGTGGTGATAAACGGCAGCCGCCGCGGCGCGGCCATCTGGCGCGCCAGCAGCGCGCTCACCGAATGGGGAATCGCGTAATGCACATGAAGAATATCCAGCTTCTCCTGCTCGAACACTTCTAACATCTTCACTGCCAGGGACAGCGTATACGGCGAGTGGTCAAACAGCGGGTAAGACACCACGGCAGCCTGGTGAAAGTGAATGTGCGGATGATTGAGATTGATGCGGATGGGTGGTGCGTAGGTAATGAAGTGCACGTCGTGCCCGCGCGCGGCAAGTTCCTGTCCCAATTCCGTTGCCACCACGCCCGAGCCGCCGTACGTCGGATATCCGGTAATCCCTATGCGCATGATTCCTCAAGAACTCTTTCTTTGGTGCCGATCCTTCGCGCTTCCTTGCGGGGCGACTGACGTGAATGTTACATTCACGCCGTTGCTTTATGCGACCGCTGACTACGGAATCGTACACCGATTAGACGCGCGAGTGAGGAATAACGTGACAAGGCTGGCAGGCAAAGCCGCTATCGTGACCGGAGCAGGCACAGGCATAGGCCGCGCCATCGCGCGCTCCCTTGCGCAGGAAGGCGCCAAGGTCGCCCTGATTGGCAGGCGGAAAGACAAGCTCGAGGAATCCGCTGCAGAAATTCGCGCGAATGTTGCCGGAGCCGAAGCCATTACTGTCGTTTGCGACATCACGAAATCCTCGGACGCGGAGAATGCCGTTGCCCAAGTCGAAAAAGAGTTTGGCAAACTGAACGTCCTGGTGAATAACGCGGGCGCGCTCAGCGTGTCCACCGTGGAAACTATTTCCGAAGAGGAATGGGATAGCCTCATAACCACTAATCTTAAAGGTCCCTTCCTGATGTCTCGCGCGGTGCTGCCTGCCATGCGCCGAGCCGGAGGTGGGTCCATCATCAATATTGGCTCAGTGCTTGGGTTGGTAGCGGTAAAGGACCGCGCCGCCTACTGCGCTTCGAAAGGTGGCGTCACACTCCTGACAAAGGCCATGGCCCTTGATCATGCGAACGATAAGATCCGTGTGAACTGCATTTGTCCATCGGTGGTTGAGACGGATCTGGTCCGCGACCTTTGGGATAGTTCCGAAGTTGGGCGTCAAGCCAAGGAAGCTCGCATGGCCACAATCCCCGCCGGTCGATTTGGCCAGCCGCAGGATATTGCCGGACTCGCCGTCTTTTTGGCGTCAGAAGAATCTTCCTGGATGACCGGTACAGCCATTCCAGTCGATGGCGGCTTGACCGCTTATTGAAGGAGTTTGCAACGCATGCCGCAAGAAATTGCCAAACGAAAGCCGAGTATCCGAAAGCATAGCCCCCGGAGGCTCAGCAAAGAAGAGAAGCGCATTACGGAACTCGTCCGTCAAAGGATGAAGGAAAGCCAATCCAGCGAACTGCTCGGCTTCGACGTGGAAAGTGTCCACGACGGTCGCGCCGTTTTTCGTCTGGACGTTCATCCTCGCCACAAACAGATTCATGGCGTCGTGCATGGCGGAATTCTAGCGGCACTGGCAGACACCACGGGGGCCATCGCGGCCTACACGGTGATTCCCCGAGGAGTTGAACTAGCCACGCTTGAGCTGAAGATTAATTATCTGGAGCCTGTGCCCGGAGGTGTCGTGAAAGCGGAGGCCAAAGTGTTACGCGCGGGCAGGAACTTTATCGTCGTGGAGTGCGAAATCTTCAATGAATCGGGTTCGCTGGCCGCAAAAGCATCAATGACCTTCACGGCGGCTGCCGGGCACATCCTGCGGAAACTAACCTAGTCCGTTACTCTTCGTTCCCACCGCGGGCCGATTCTTCATCGTCCTTGTGCACGTATTTGATAAAGCGCTTGAAGATCATCAGGTTCGGCGCGCCTTGTCGCGTTAGCTTGATGCAGTCGCGATCGTACCATTCGATAATACCGCGCAGTTCCTCGCCGGATTCCAGCACCACCAGCATCGGTGTGCGGCTCTGCATCTGCTTTACCCAATAAAAATTTTCTGCATGGGTCAATTCGGGAGGAGCCGGCTTCTTGCTGGGCGCAGGCCCGTTGTTATTGTGCTGAGGCCGCGGCAAGGCTTGTTCCTTGGCTTCGGCAAAGCTGGGACGGAACATCCGACGATTCACCATATAGATTGCTCCTCGGGGGCAGAAGGGTTTTCTACCGTTTTAGATGCAAGGCGTGTGAATTCGGTTTCGCTGGTACCGCTATTATGGCGCTTTTTCTTCGGGAACTTCCATCCTTCTATTTGTCTGCAAATTGTCTACTGGTTTTCCACTAGTCGCGCAGTGTACAGTCCCGTGGCTCACTTCGCAGCAAGCGAAGCTGCCATGGCGTCTAACCCAAGTTGCCGATTCAAGTTCCGGCGCGCACCGCCAGCCACTTCATCGACGGCGGCTATAGCGCGGAATACCCACGAAGAATTAATCAGTTTTGCCAAGCCCTCTAGCTCTTTGGCCAGGTTTGGATTGCGGAGTTGCGGTGTGTTCATGCCAGAGGTCAGCTCTAACAGGTCGGAAAGCAGCCCGTAGAAAATCCCAACCATCTCTTCAAAGGAAGAGCCACGATCCTTACCTAGAGCCGCCGTGTCTCAAACAACTGGGCGAAACCTTGCCCGCGAGCGGCCCGCTCCAGGATACGATAGGCCGTTCGGCGCTTCTCCACAACATCCTCAACGTTCATCTCCATGGCCACGCCAGGACTGCCCTCGGAAAGTTGTGCGGCAAGCCTGATTTCTGAAGGCTTTCGGTCAGAGTGCGACTTCAAGACGCTTTCCACTTCGGATTGTGGAAGCGGCGCGAGATGAAACTGCATGCACCTTGAAACGATTGTGGGCAACAGCGAAAAAGGGGAAGCGGCCGTTAAGATCAGCGTGGCGTTTCCCGGCGGCTCTTCCAATATCTTCAGAAAAACGCTGGCCACATCCCAACGCATCGTTTCCGCATGATCCAGAATGAACACTCGGCGCCGACCCATGGGGTGGAAGTAAGCGGCGCGCTGGACCGCGCGAAGTTGTCCAATGCGCAGCACCGGCCGCACAACGGGGCTCTTGAGTCGAACGGGATCGGGCACCAGCGCCCACACATCCGGATGTGATTGCAGAATCAGCGGAACGCGCTCGACTGTAGCCGCATCAGCGCTTTCACCCCGTTCCGCTAATCCTTGTTCGATCAGAGGCGCGAGATTGGCCATCGGCGCAATTGCCAGGCAGGTCGCGCATTCCCCGCAGAAATCATCCTTCAATCGCTCGCAATTCGCAGCCTGAGCAAACATTCGGGCAAGTGTGTACTTTCCAACGCCCTTCGGCCCGGTAAGCAGCAGCGCGTGTGGCACGCGACCTGACCTGAACGCGCCACGAAGCGCTTCAACAGTTTTTTCGTTACCCGAAAATTCTGAAAATCCCATCGCTTAAGCTGCACCCTTGGGTGACAGAACACCCTGCACCGCTGCCAGCATCTCTGCCGATATCTGTTCCGGCAGACGCATCGAGCCAAGCTGCGCATCGAAGGACTGAATCGTCGCCCAGGGCCGGCTCCGCGAAAGCATGTCGTACATTTCCGCTGCATCTTCCAGGTGGCGCAGATCGCTCTCCTGCAGATCATGCTTCGCAGTGGTGTAGGCTCGGACCGGTTTTCGTGCGATCAGTTTTTGCGCTTCAGCGGGAGGTACGCGCAGATACAGGATCAGATTCTCTCGGGGTAAACCGTAAATCGTGTATTCCAGATGTTCAATCCAGCGGAGCATTTCCGGCCGCCGCTCGACCGGCGTTCTGGCCACTTGATGAGCGAGGTTGGAGCCGATGTAGCGATCGCACAGCACAATTTTTCCTTCGCTGAGCGCGCCTTCCAGTTGCGACTTGGCTTCGAAGCGGTCGCCTGCATACAGCAGCGCAGCAAATCGCGGGTCCACTTCTCCCATCGTTCCCAATTCTCCGTTCAGATATTTGGAAACCATGGTGCCGAACCAGGAGTCGTACTGGGGAAAACCGGTGAAATATACCGAGTGGCCTGCGGCGGTCAGCGAGTGCTCAAGCAGTCTAGCCTGCGTGTGCTTACCGCTTCCATCGATTCCCTCAATTGTGATTAGTGTTCCGCGAGTTGTCATAGCACCGATCCGTGGCCGAGGGGGGCGCGACCAATTGTTTGTCAGTGTACCCGTTAGAAGCTATTGCCTGCAATCTGGACTTCCGGAATTGTTCAACAGTGCGTCGAATCTTCCGCCCGAACGATTCTATGCCACTCGGATATTTCGATTGTTTTTCTGGCAGCATCTGCGTTGTTCTTTGTCCCCGTGTTAGGATTTCAGCAGGACCTCATTCATATGCCTGCTCTGTCTATCGCCGAAAACCTAGCTAGCATTACGGAGCGCATCGCTGCCGCCGCTGACAAAGCCCATCGCCAACCGCAGGAAATCACCCTCATCGGCGTGTCCAAGACGCATTCTGCTGCTGCCATTCGCGAAGCCCACAACTCGGGGCTGCGTCATTTTGGGGAGAATCGAGTGCAGGAATGGGAAGGGAAGCGCGCTGAACTTGTCGATCTCGCTTCTTCTTGCACATTCCATCTGATTGGACATCTTCAGAGCAACAAAGCGGCCCGCGCCGCAAAATATTTCGATCGAGTTGATTCCGTCGACGATTTTTCTCTGGCTCAAAAATTGGACCGAGCCGCAGCTGAAAAATCCTCGTCCGCCAAACTACCTGTGCTGATTGAAGTGCATATTAGTGGCGAAGAAGCCAAGAGCGGCGTAGCCGAAGCAGGCCTCTGGCAACTCGCGGAACAAGTTCTCACTCTTCCACATTTGAGCCTGCAGGGGTTGATGTGCATTCCACCGTTTACGGATAATTCCGAAGGAGCACGTCCTTATTTTGCTCATTTGCGTTCGCTGCAGGAAAAACTGCAGTCGCACTTGCATCATGCGTTGCCCGTGCTTTCCATGGGGATGTCGCACGACTTTGAAATCGCAATTCAGGAAGGCTCGACGGAAGTGCGCGTCGGCACTGCCTTATTTGGCACCCGTCCTGCCCTCTGATGCATCCAATCCCCACCTCAAGAGAGCGGTGAATTCATTGAAATTGTTCCTTCCATTTACTCTGCGCAAGATCGAGCTAAAAAATCGCATTGCCGTTTCACCGATGTGCCAGTATTCGGCCGTCGACGGCCATCCCACCACCTGGCACCTGGTTCACTTGGGGAGTCGCGCAGTCGGTGGCGCGGCGCTGGTCATGGCCGAAGCCTCGGGAGTAAGCGATATCGGGCGCATTTCTCCCGGTGACACCGGTTTGTATCTCGATTCGCACGTCGATGCATGGCGACCCATCGTCCAGTTCATAAGGGAACAAGGCGCAGTAGCCGGCATTCAGTTGGCACATGCTGGACGCAAAGCCAGCACCGACGTACCTTGGCGCGGTGGAAAGCCGCTCTCCACGGCCGACGGAGCATGGACTCCCGTTTCGGCAAGTCCCTTGGCCTTCGACGCGGGTTATCCCGTTCCAAAAGAATTGTCGACTGCTGAACTCGACCAGATTGTCGGTCAGTTCGAGGCTGCGGCTCATCGTGCACTCGCCGCAGGGTTTCAGGTGGCCGAAATTCATTCCGCTCACGGCTACCTTCTCCATCAATTCCTTTCGCCGCTCTCCAATCACCGCACCGATTCCTATGGTGGCAGCTTCGAAAACCGCATTCGACTCCTTCTTCGAGTTGCAAAATCCGTCCGCATCATCTGGCCGGAAACGCAACCGCTCTTCGTTCGGATCTCTGCAACGGACTGGGCGGAAGGCGGCTGGGATATTGCCCAGAGCATCGAACTCAGCCGGCATCTCAAGTCGCTCGGTGTCGACCTCATCGACGTCTCGAGTGGCGGAACAGTTGCAACCGCCAAGATTCCTGTTGGCCCCGGCTATCAAGTCGAATTCGCGGCGGCCATTCGGAGTCAGGCGGGCATTCCTACGGGGGCCGTCGGCATGATCACCGATCCCGCGCAGGCAGACACCATCGTCAGGAGTGGCCAAGCCGACATGGTATTTCTCGCCCGCGAACTGCTCCGCGATCCCTATTGGCCGCGCCACGCCGCCAAACTGCTCCGTGCCGAACTGGAGCCTCCACCGCAATACGGTCGCGCCTGGTAGTGATGAATTTGCTCGATATTTCCGAAGACGTCGCGCGCGGCACGATCACGGTGGCGGTCCGCGTCCAACCCCGCGCCAGCAAAGACGAAATTGCCGGCATCATGGACGGTGCGCTGAAGATTCGCCTGCGCGCCCCCGCGCTTGAAAACCGTGCGAACGAGGCGCTCACCGAATTCCTTGCCGATCTTTTGAAAACCTCAAAATCCGCTGTTAGAATCCAGAGCGGCGCACAGAGCCGCATCAAGCGCGTGGAAATTCGCGGCGTTACTCGCCAGCAAATCCTGAATCTTCTTCAGGAAGAAGCTTGAAGCATTGGCCTCGGAATGCACGAAACCGTAAGTGCCGCTGCGGAGGTTCGGCATGAGTCTGAAGATTGACGATGTCCAGAAGGAGCTGCGTGCCGCCAAACTCGATGGCTGGCTCTTCTACGATTTCCGTGGCCGCGACCCCATCGCCCTTCGTGTCCTGCAACTTCCTCCCGGCATGCGCACCCGGCGTTGGTTCTATTTCATTCCTGCCAAAGGCACGCCGAAAAAGCTGGTTCACAAAATTGAAACGCACTCGCTTGCCACTTTGCCGGGCGACACTTTGTATTTTTCCGCGCACAGTGAACTGGTTGGCAATCTGAAGAAGATTCTTGGGCGCGCCAAAACCGTGGCCATGCAATATTCCGCGAAGAACGCGATTCCCTACGTCTCGATGGTCGATGCGGGCACAATCGAACTCGTGCGAAGCACGGGCGTGAAAGTGGTCACGTCGGCCGATCTAGTTCAGAAATACGAAGCGTGCTGGACGAGACCACAGCTTGAGTCTCACCTCTTCGCTGGTCGAGTCATCGACGCCACCGTTCAAGGAGCTTTCGCGCACGCCGCCAAATCGGTCCGCGAAAAATCCCCCATCACCGAATACGATCTCCAGCAGTGGATTCTCCGCAAATTCGCCGAAGCTGGAATCGAGACCGAAGAGGGTCCAGACGTGGCCGTCAATCAAAACGCCAGCGATCCACACTACGGGCCATCCCCCGGAAAGTCCGCTACCATCAAGGAGGGAGATCTGCTGCTTCTCGATGTCTGGGGCAAGCAGAAAACTCCCGACAGCGTCTACTACGACATCACCTGGGTCGGTTACCTCGGCGCAAAGGTTCCCGATAAGTTCGCAAAAGTGTTCAAAGTTGTTCGCGAAGCGCGCGATCGTGGCGTGAGCATGATTCTCGACAGCGTGAAAGCCGGGAAACCCCTGAAAGGCTGGCAAATCGACAACGCCGTGCGCTCCGTTATCGACAAAGCTGGCTACGGAAAGTATTTCTTTCACCGCACCGGCCACAACATCGGCCAGTCCGTTCACGGAAATGGTGTCAATATAGATGGCTTGGAGACGCGCGACGAACGCCACCTGATCCCGGGAACATGTAACTCCATTGAACCCGGCATCTACCTTCCGGAATTTGGCATTCGCAGCGAAGTGGATGTCTACATTGACGTGAACGAAGCGCGCGTAACCGGCGCTGTGCAGACAGAAATTCTGCCGCTACTCGCTTGATGAGGAAAAGAACCCTTTAACTATGACCGAAGACGCACTCCAATCACCGGCCGTGGAGCCAACACCGCCCGTCGCTCCACCCGTCACTCCACCGGAGTCCTCTCTCCAGCGAGAACTACGCTCGTGGATTCTTGCCATTGCCGGTTGGCTCGTGCCCGGCCTTGGGCATGCCCTGCAAAGAATGTGGGGACGCGCCATCGTCGTTTTCATCGCAGTGGGTCTGCTCGTTTATACGGGCGCTTCCATGAAAGGCAATGTCTTCACTTCAAACGGCGGCGATGCGTTTGACACGCTCGGTTACATCGCGGACATGGGCAGCGGCTGTTTCTACTTTTTTGCTCGTTTTCTGGAGGGTGCTGGAGCGGACGTATCTCATGCACAAGGAGACTACGGCACTCGTTTCCTGGCCACCGCTGGTGTCCTCAACATTCTGGCGGCCTTGCATGCCTATGAAGCCGCGCGCGGAAGGAAAGCATGAATCCCACCGCGGGACTCTCCCTCTCTCACATTCAGGCATTTCTGCTTTTCGCCGCGGTAATTTCCATCGCCTTCGGCTATCTTGGTAGGCGCAGACCCAACGACCGCATTCGCTATATCCTCTGGTCGTTCTTGCTTTTCCTCATTGTCGGTGTGGGCATCGGCTGGGCCATGTATCCCTTTTCTCGCTAGCCCATTTCACGTCAGAGGGCTTTTGATCTCGTCGGATTTTTCGCTTTGCGCGACCTGCATCCAGGTGGTCATGGAGGTCAAATCCGCATCAGTCGCTTTCCGGCCCAGGGTGTTTGTTACCTTGCGCCGCATTCGCGATGCGGTTATCCATGCGGGGATCGCCGTCACCACGATTACGATGATCAGAATGTAGAGCACGCGCCCTCCTGCTCGGACACTAAGGCAAGCCCTCGCTTCCAGCCCCCGAAGTCTATGCTTCTTCACGGAGTTCGGCAAATCTTACTGCAGATGACTGCACTTGCCAGCTGCCCGCGGACACAGTTCTGCGCACAATGTTGTTGAATTGTTGTTCCGTGAATTGACACACTTTTTCGGCGAATGCTATCGTAAATATATAAGGGCCGAGGTAGCTCAGTGGTAGAGCAGCCGATTCGTAATCGGCAGGTCGCGAGTTCAACTCTCGCTCTCGGCTCCAGATTTCCTCTTTAGTTCCAATCGATTAGGCTGGGCGTCCTTTTGACCTTCGGGCGCTGAACGCTCGATTGTCCCCAATTTGTCTTGCCTGCGGATTCTTTACTCTCTTGTGTCGCAATAGCAGCGGCTGGTCCCATCCCAGCCCCGTCGCGCTGTGAAAGCCTTTTCCAGGTCTGCGCTTTGAGTCGAGAGAAATGGCGAAGTTGCGCGGATGTCACTGTTGGAGTTTATAGAAACATTCCCGCACTATTGCGGAAGAAGGGAATGGTCCGTTGCACGATCGTTTCGCCGTAACGCACCCAGCGTGGTACCTTGCGCGGGGTCAGCGCCAGCAAGTTGGACAAATGGTACAACGACGGATGTAAGTCAGCGACGAGCTTGACCATCGCCGTCAGCGGAACAGCCAGCAGCAGTCCCATCACTCCCCACAGCCAACCCCAGAAGAGAATGCCAACCGTCGCCGCAACCGGTCCGATACTCACGCGATTGGCAATAAATTTTGGAATCAGAAAATTTGCGGAGACGATGTGCAAGAACAAAACGGTCAGAACGATGATGACAAACGGCTCCAGCGTGTTGAATTGCAGGATGGCTCCTGCAAGAGGAAGGGCGAGGGAAAAGATAAGACCGAGGAACGGTACAAGATTCAAGACCCCACTCGCTATCCCGAGTGGGACGGCTCCATGCATTCCCAGGCCTAAGAAAACCAGAGTGGTAAGAAGAGCCATGACGGAGCCAATAATGAGATTGCCCGCTACGAATCCGCGGACCATCTGGTTCAGGCTGGTGATGAACCGGTCCGATTCCAGCTTGGAGTGGAAGAAGGCATTCATGCGTGTGGACATGTGCTCCTTAGAGGAGAGCATGAACAAGGTCAGAAACGGAACCACGCCGGCAATGATGAGTACGCCCCATACGGATCCGGCGCCGCGCACCAGATAGGCCGGCCAGCTCGGGGATTCTCGTACACGAACCTCGGTGACTTTCTTGCTAGGCAGTACCTCGGTGGTCAGGCTCCCGGCAGTTTGTTGGACTTTTTCAATCCGCTGGCTGATAGGTAGGATGGTTTGCTGAATCTTTGCAGTGTAAATGGGGAGATCTTCCGCAAAGGCGGCGGCCTTTCCGTAAAGTTCGTATCCCAGCAGACCCAGCAGGCCCATGCCGGCGAGCACGACGGTCGCCGCGGCCAAACTACGCGGCAAATGAATCCTCTCGAGTTGGACCACCAGGGGATCAAACAGAATCGCCAGGAATGCAGCAAGAATTACCGTGATACAAATCGAACTCGCATAGTAGCCGAACACTGTGAGCAATCCCGCGACCAGTATGAAGAGTAGAGTCGCGATTCGGTGTAGAAGTCTTTCGGAGGGCGAGGCGGGCAAGGGCAGAGCAATTTCCATCTGACCCGGGTTACTGGGCTCGGCGGGAGCGCTCTCGATTGCGGCTAGATTAGACATAAGGTGTCCGGTTCAAGGCGAAGCACTGCATACATCAAGATGATGGTGGACATTCCTTTGTGGCACTCTCGGGTAGATCGTGTAGCCCGTCCATCACCGGCCAGGTAGGTCAGGCTGGAAAGGGAAGTCCGGCTGCAGCGATGTCAGGTGGACGCGGGGTTGCCGCTTCGTCACTGTGTCGAGCTGGCTTTCTGGTTCTTGACCTGCAGATCGTTCACGACCTGCTTCACGTTCGGGACTCTCATCGCAACGTGCTCGGCGCTGTCACGCTTATTCTGCGAATTTACTTCACCTGTTAGAGTCACCACACCGCTTTTCACGTCGTACTTCACATGGTCGTGCATCTTATTCTGGATTAAGGCGGCGTCGAGATTTTTTTCGATGCCCTGGTCAAGATCGGAATTCATTGCCTTTGCTTCTTTTTCCACGCCCACGGGAACCACGGCAATCTGATTCGCCACAACCTGCGTACCCGCGAAGGACTTGGCAATCGTTTCCGCCTGCGATTTGTCGTAATCACTGGCTACCTGACCACTCAGGGTAACAATGCCTTTGTCGCGATCCTGAGCGACGGAGACATCTTTGAGGCCTGCTTGATCGAGCGATTGACGGATGTTGTCGGACACTGCAGGAGACTTCGTAGAGGTACCAAAGCATCCGGCAAGCGAAGCGAAGCCGAGCAGCGCGAGCATGGCTGCGTACAATCTGAGGTTCTTCATATGTCTTTCTCCTTTACAGAATTCAAGATCGAACTTGAGGGGACGACGAAGGGCTATGATCCGTTTCGCCTTTGCATCCTGAGTGTCCACAATGACAATCGATGTCCGGCGTTTTTTCCATCGTCTCGCAATCGATACTGCAATAGGCGCCTGAGGTTGTCAGGCATGAACAAACTGGATGTGCGCACTTTTGATCTTTGGCAGGGGTCATTGGTACTCCTTCGTGGTCTCTGTTTCTTTTTCGACAGCGCCGAATCAACAAGAGTTGATTCAGGAAACTATGTTAGGCAGTAAAGCAGAAAGAATCTGTCCAATATGAAACATGCCTGGAGTAAGTGTGCTGAGGGGAGGGAACTTCCCCGCTGGTTGTGGAGGCAAGAAATTCCGTAAGCATCCCCTCTTAGACGCGAGGAATGCGCTGACTCCGACGGCGCCGGATTCCGGAGACATGTTCCTCGGGTTAGCTCTGGAGCGATTGGTCACCCCAGTAGCCGCTCCAGGTAATTTTCTTGCCAGACTGTAAATTTTCACAGGAATTGTTCCGAATTGAACTGTTTTGTCCACAGTTCAATGCCAAAGTCATTTCATGGCCAAAAAGAAAACCAAGAAGGCGCTTGACATACAGGCCATCTCGCTCCTGAAGAAAGAAATGGCGGAACCTCGCATGGCCAACTCCGTCCGCTTGGCGACAGCGAATCAGCGCACAAACGCGGCCCACCTGGCAGATCGTTGAATGCTCGGATTCGATGACATGTGCTTCTTTTTGGTCCGCGTTTAGAATTTCGTCCGTTCTTAACGTCTGGTTGCAAAGCGAAGCGAGTGTTTCTTATTGAGCAGCAAATAAACCCAGGGGACGCTACAGTGCTGACGCAATTCCTGAAGGAGGACTTCATGCCCAACGAATCACATCAAAGAGCCGCAGAATTCCACGAGCTTGCCGCGCATGCGCATCTTGCTGCGGCTGCGCATCACGCAAAGGAAGATCACCAGACCGGGCACGAGCATTCCAAGCAAGCCCTTGAACACGCGAACAAAGCGTTTGCCTGTTCACAAAAAGCTGAGCGGGAATCCGCTAAGTCTTCAGGAAGGTCCTAACTTGTCTCGACGCAAAGCGGGAATTCGGCAGGCAAACAAACGCAAGGGCCCGAGTCATGCCCATCTCACTCCATTCTCCTCCGGGAACAGCCTTGGTGGCACCATTTCGCAGTTCCGGAATAAACAGAATATCTATAGGCAGGGGATGCCCGCGTTAACCCTGTTCTACATTCAATCGGGGGGCGTGAGGCTAACCACCCGGTCGAAAGATCATTCGCCGGCGGTAACCGCTATACTCGGCGTAGGTGATTTTTTCGGGGAACTCTGCCTCGCTGGCTATCCCCTTCGCATGTCCACTGCCGTGGCCTTGACGGGCAGTTCCATACGGACTATCAAGAAAGCAAACATGTTGAGGATGCTTCGCAAGCAGAACAAAACATCCAATGCTTTGGTAGCTTATCTGCTTTCCAGCCTGAAAGACTATTACCAACATGTGGGGCACTTGTTGACCTCTTCCGCGGAACAACGGCTCGCACGCGTACTTTTGCGACTGGCCCACCTGGATAAAAGGAGTCCACCAGTCGTTGAAATTCCGGTGCTGAGTCACCAGATTCTTGCGGAAATGGTCGGCACCACGCGCCCCAGAGTGAATTTCTTTATGAATCGATTCAGGAAGCTGGGTTACATCGACTACGATGGGGGGCTGGAAGTGCGCCAATCCCTGAAGAAAGCCCTCTAGCCCCTTCAAGAATAAGCACTTACAGGAATTCCCAAAAGCGCTACGCAAGGATGGGCCCCGGGCCGGACTTCGTCCATGTGTGCAATATTGAACACCATAGGAGGGGGGCAGAAGCATACAATATCTTGTATAAATGTCGCCGACCGCCCAAAGACGCATGGGTGTCCCTCTCCGCCGTTCCCTCCTGAAAGCGGCCTCAAAATACGCTGACTTTAATGTGGAATCCTATCTCAAGACAGTTGGCTTGGGAAAGAAGCTCCTCGAACTTAAAGCAAAAGAGACCCTGTTCGGGCAAGGCGACCCCTCGAATAGTGTTCTTTACATAGAGCAAGGCAGCGTGAAGCTTTGCGTGGTGAATGAGTCCGGAAAAGAAGCTGTCGTGGCAATTCTCGGACCGGGTGATTTTCTGGGGTTAGGCTGTCTGGCGGGCCAGGCGAATCATGTAGCGACTGCGATCGCGATAGCACCGACTACGCTGTTGATAATCCAGAAAAGCGAGATGATGCGCGTGCTCCACGGGGAGCATGGATTCTCAGACCGCTTCATTGTGTACATGCTTGCCAGGAACCTGCGCGTCGAGGAAGACTTGATCAACCAACTCTTCAACTCCAGCGAGAAGCGATTGGCCCGCACATTGTTGATGCTCGCGCAGTATGGGGCGCCGGGAGAACCACTAAAGACGCTTCCGAACGTCTCGCAAGAGACACTGGCAGAGATGGTTGGCACAACCCGGCCTCGGATCAATTTATTCATGAACAAATTCAAGAAATTGGGTTTTATCGAGTATGACGATGTGATCCGCGTGAACGATTCCCTCCTCAGCGTAGTTCTCCGTAATTAAACAAACACAGATAGGATTTCACGGCTATACGTTTGTAGGGTGGAAGTCGTGCGGTGCGGCAGCATCCGGGACACTGGGCGCGTCAACCAATTTCTATCAATGAGTTGTCGCTGTCCGAGCAGAATGTGGATGCGTTGTGAAGGTGAAGCGATAGAACCGGGAATCACACACTTCACAACGAAAAGGCCGCACGAAAAGCATCGCAAGAAATTTCTTTTCGATAATTCCCTTACGTCTAGACTGATGAAGCCGTTGACTGCCGCAGTTAGGGCAACTCGTCATATCCATCCTCACTTATGCCGGCTGGGCATCTAATGGGGGAGCAATTCTCGGTTACGGATGCGGGTATGTCTGTTTCTTTTTGAACAGGTGAGCTTGAGACTCATTCAGGCCACCTTTTTATCCATAATCAACTTATCCTCTTGCACCGGCCAATTGCCTCGAATTGACAGCGAGGGGCTTGTACAAAACGAGACAGACACCATATGCCAAGCCTCCCATACTTCACGGGTGGGGCAATCTCCAGCCTGCCCACGTAAAAGCCAAAGAAGTATCTCTTTGTCTCTAGGTGTAACATTCGATGGCAACACCGGCGCAGAACAAATTCCGATCTGGTTTGTGGGAGCTTCATGTCGAGGGTAGCCCTTCGCACAGACACCGCTCCATCCGCGTACTTTTCCTGGACTGTAAGTCCGAATCTATCCGAGTTTGCCTGGAAGAGTTGGCAAAGGGGCAATTCGAAGTTGGTTCCGATACTGTCTCCGGCATAGACGCCTGCAAAGAGCTACTCCTGGCGCAGCCTTATGACCTGATTATCGCCGAGCAACCTAGCCAACTATCTGAAAAATCAGAACTCCTGCGACTGCTCCATCAGATCCAGCGCGACATCCCAATCGTGTTGCTGACGGTCTCTATCGCCACAGAATCAATTGACGAACTGAACGCGCGCGACACCTATGAATCTGTTGCGCGCGAGAATGTTGCCCAACTTCCAATGGCCGTCCGGCGCGCCCTCAACGAGAAGAACCTGCGTGCGGAACTGGAAACGGCGGAAAGAGCTTTGGGCCATTCGCAGTCACTCTACCGCGCACTGGCCGACAATCCTGTACACGGGATCTGCCGTTCAGATGCCTCCGGGAAGTTTATCGACGTTAATCAGACGTTGGTGAAGATGTTGGGGTATGACGACAAAGAGGAGTTGCTTGCCGCAAGCCGTGACTTGAAGATTGTACTGGATTTGGGGAACGGACGGCCGTTGCCCGAGAGCTCGGAACTGAACACCAGAATCGAGCCGATCGAGACGGAATGGAAGCGAAAAGATGGAACGCTCCTGAAGGTGCGGTTGAGTGGACTCGACGCCTTTGACGAGCAAGGGCATTTCAACGGCTGTGAAATCATCGTCGACGATATCACCGATCAGCGGGCGTTGGAGGAACTACTCCGGCATCAGGCTTCGAGCGATCCGTTGACCGGCTTGGCAAATCATCGTCATTTGTTCGAGGTGTTGCAGAACGAACTCGGCCGCTCTAAGCGCACGGGGCGTGAATTTTCTATTTTGCTGCTGGATCTCGATGGCCTGAAAAAGATTAATGATCAATTTGGCCACCTTGCAGGAAACCGAGCGCTCTGCCGCCTGGGACAGATTCTGCGGGACTGCTGCCGGTCCATCGATACCGCGGCACGGCACGGCGGAGACGAATTCGCGGTAGTCATGCCAGAGACGGGTATCGCCGCCGCGACTCTGGTAGCCCGCCGGATATGCGAAATGCTGGAAAAAGATGGAGAAGAGCCGGCGCTTTCAGTGAGTCTCGGAATTGCCGGTTATCCTCGCGACGCTGATTCCATCGGTGCACTTCTTTACGTGGCCGACAGAGCCCTGTATGCCATGAAATCCTTGAAGCCACGGCTGGTCCGGTCAAATGAAAGTTCAGAGTTCCAGTTTACAGATTCGATTATGGAAATTCGCGAGAACCGCGATTCGAAACAAAACGTCTTGATCAAGCGGAGCTGCGCATGAATAAGCTCCGTCTGAGCGAGCACGATGATTGGCAAAGCCAGATGCCTCCGTGCCATTTAGATGGGCGCAGCGGGTATTTGATGAGAGAGGAAGAATACATCTTGCAATCCATTTCCATGCGGGCGCCTCTTCAAGACGTATTGAATGGAATCTGCAGCGCACTCGATTGCCAGATTGGCAGCGTGATTTCGTTCTTTTCTCTTCCTTGGGATGACGAATGTGACCTTTCAGAAATCGCAATGAAGGCCGCCAGTTTCGGACTGTCGAATTTCTGCACGCAGCTCGTTTTTTCGGAGGCCCGGGAACAACTAGGATATTTGGAGATGTATAGTTACGATCGAAAAAGCCCCTCGGACAGGGAGTTCCAATTGATAGAGCGCGCGACCTGTCTGGCAGCGGTTGCCATCGAACTTGAATATGAAACAAAGCCTCGGCCCGATTCTCGTGCATGGAAGTCTACGACCTTGCCGGGGAATTGTCCTCCAGAATCTGATTACGCAAATTAATCTTGAATTGCCCCATTGTCGCGCCCTCACCATGTCTCCTATTCTTCCATCGAGAAGAAGTCTTCTCCCTTGAGGGTCGAGGGTGTGCCGCGGCGTGTTTTTTTGGACAGAGAAGCTGTGAGTTCTGCATCGACTGAGGCCTCTGTGCAAAAGTGGACAGCCTAAGTCTTTGGCTGCACGTACTATGGGTGAGCCACTGTAGCTCATCCAATCGGCTAGAAATACGGAGACGTCACTTGAAATTCAAACAGAGTTCGTTATTCCTGGCATTGGTTTTGATTACCGCCGGGCCGGCTTTTGCCGATCATATCGCTTCTGATTCTAAGGCTGGAGCCGGAGGTTTCGATCAACAGGGATCTTTGCAGAATGCATCGTTCACCCGCACTTCCGACGTGCGTGTCTTCGAAGAGGGGAAGGTTGTGCTCGTCGGAAACGATGCGGTACAAATCCATAATTTCGCTGAGAACACGACGAATTCCTCAACAGATATGCCACTGGCTGTTGCGACTGAATCAGCTAACCACAAAGAAGGCATCTCTGAGTTTGGCTCGATACACGAAAGCACATTGGGAAATCACATTTATAGAGACTGGGCTGATTGGGTGACCCCGTCTCCGGTTCCAGTTCCTGAGCCCGGCTCCCAATTGCTCTTCCTGGTGGGTTTAACAGGGCTGGGAGTCAGTATGTACCTGCGGCATTTACTCAGGATCGCAATTTAGTCAAAGAGCGAAGCAATTGCGCTCGCGACGGGGACGGATCGTAATGGGTCCGTCCCCGAAATTGTGTCAAGGAGCACCATTCGTGCGAATTCGCCGAGGCTACTGTCCGATTTAGGTTCTACCGCTGGTGGTTCGCAGATATTCTTGCTGAATGTCATGAGCTGCTCGACGTCTTCGAATTATGCTGCTGTTTTCGTCGAGACAAACGAAATTCTATTGCGCGGTAGGGACCTCGCGCCCGCTAAGTAATCTCTTTGTGAACCCACCTAAAAAGTGTTGACTACCAGATACAATCCGCGCAGTCGTGGCGGCTCGCCGTGTTCGATTAAGGACCGTCGAGGATCTGCGTTTAGACAGGCCCTGTTCAAAAGTGAACAGGCAGTTATCTGCCATGGTATAATGCTCCATGATGCCCTCTAACGCCGTACCCGCTGGGGCTCGTCGCACTCCTAAAAAAGAGTCATTACGAAGGCCTGCGTTCGATGTGAAACTCTTTCTGGATTCTGCCGGTCTGGGAAGGCATGTAAAAAAGTTTCGAGCGAAGGAAACGGTTTTCGCGCAGGGAGAATCGGCGAGGCAGGTTATGTATATTCAGGAAGGCGGAGTAAAGCTTTCGGTCGTGAATAAGATTGGTAAAGAAGCTGTTGTGGCGGTTCTTGGACCAGGTGACTTTCTCGGGGAAGGGTGCCTAGCAGGCCAGTCGAACTATATGGTGACCGCAACTACAATCTCGCCCACCACTGCCCTCGTCATTGAGAAGGATGAAATGATTCGTGTCCTCCACGGGGAGCACGCGTTTTCCGACCGGTTCATCGCTTACATGTTGGCGAGAAACCTTCGGGTCGAGGCAGACCTGGTAGACCAGCTCTTCAACTCGAGTGAGAAACGATTGGCACGCACTCTGCTGCTGTTGGCACGTTACGGAGTGCCGGGCCAAACGCACAAGACGCTCCCAAACGTCTCTCAAGAGACACTGGCAGAGATGGTTGGCACAACGCGCTCTCGGGTAAACTACTTTATGAACAAATTCAGGAAACTGGGATTTATTGAATATAACGGCGAAATTCATGTGAACGATTCCCTCCTTACTGTTGTGCTGCACGACTAGTGCTTTGAAATGCCTTGGTCCGACCAAACTCAGGAATTTTCTTACGGCACTGTACTTCTTGCTGGCCTGCAGAGAATAGGCTTAAGAAGTCAGCGGATTAAGTGCGATTCGCAATGGCCTCCCGTGCCGTACATTCCTGCCTGACGTAAGCTCCGTGCAATTCGACCGCCCTGTGGAATCCGAAATTGAACGACATTGGCGATGTGGTGACTGTTCGTTTCTGTACAGCGAGCTGCTAAAGAACTTGTTAAGTTCGGATTGATCATATGTCCTCAGAACATTTGACCTAACTAAAGGACCGGGCTCAAAGGAGCACGTCCATGCTTCAACAAACAGTTTCCTAGCAAATCTCCGATAAACACGGATCAGAGGTTTACCCCTTCTGGGGGAGCGGGTGTGCCTGACTGAAGGAGAGGGAGGTCAAACGAGTATGCCTTTACTTCAAATACTTATTGTTCTGGTCGTGGTGGGTGTTCTGCTTTGGCTTGTCAACACATATCTACCAATGCAGGGAACGATAAAGTCCATTTTGAACGCAGTCGTAGTTATTTGCGTGGTTCTATGGCTCCTGAGTGTTTTTGGACTATTTCATTCGTTCTCCCATATGCATCTCGGAACCTAGACTTTGGGGATCAACGGCTCAGCCGAGGTCTGCGATTCGAGAGTTCTAAATTGAGGGCGGCCAACGAACAGCTTTAGATATTCACAAAGATGCGAGCACGAACAAACGTAATGGAGATGAAAAGATGAAAACAATTGGAGTTTTAAGTACCGCAATCGTATTTCTGCTCCTGGGACTAACTGCTTCGGCAAACGCTCGGCAGAACCCACAAGAGAAACCACAGAAACAGGAACAACCGGCTAAGCCTGAACAGCAACAACAGGCGAAACCCCAACAGCAACAGCATGCGCAGCAACAGGCGAAGGGGCAGCAGGATCAACAGCAGAAGCAACAGCAGCAACAACACGCGCAACAGGCTCAGGCTGACAAGCAGCAGCAACAGCACGCGCAGCAGGCCCAGGCTGACAAGCAGCAGCAACAGCATGCGCAGCAACAGGCCAAGGGTCAGCAGGATCAACAACAGAAACAGCAGCAGCAACAACACGCACAACAGGCTCAGGCTGACAAGCAGCAGCAACAGCACGCGCAGCAGGCCCAGGCTGACAAGCAGCAGCAACAGCATGCGCAGCAACAGCACGCGCAGCAACAGGCCAAGGGTCAGCAGGATCAACAACAGAAACAACAGCAGCAACAACACGCACAGCAGGCCCAGGCTGACAAGCAGCAGCAACAGCATGCGCAGCAACAGGCCAAGGGTCAGCAGGATCAACAACAGAAACAGCAGCAGCAACAACACGCACAGCAGGCTCAGGCTGACAAGCAGCAGCAACAGCACGCGCAGCAACAGGCCAAGGGTCAGCAGGATCAACAACAAAAGCAACAGCAGCAACAACACGCACAACAGGCTCAGGCCGACAAGCAGCAGCAACAGCACGCACAGCAACAACAACAGAATCTGAACAAGCAAAAGTACCGTCCACAGCAAGTCAAAATGCAATCGCCGCAGGCGCAGCGCCAACAGCAGGTTGAACAGCGGAGTGTTTGGCAGGAGCGTCGCGCAACGAACTGGCAGTCCGAGCATCGTGACTGGCAGCAACGTGGTGGCTATCACGGCGACCGGATCCCCCAGGACCACTACAGCAGTTATTTTGGCCCGTCCCACGCGTTCCACATGTACAGCTACCCGGTGATGGTGGTCGGGGGATATCCACGCTTCCAGTACGGTGGCTATTACTTCAATGTCGTTGACCCTTGGCCGCAATACTGGTCAAACGATTGGTACGCGAATGACGATGTGTATGTCGACTACTACGGAGGTGGCTATTACCTGCACAACCGCAGATATCCGCGGGATCGCATCGCGATCAGCGTCAACGTAGGTGGCGGGGAAATTGGTGGATGGGGAGTAGTCTGGCAGCAGCACCGTGCTCACAACTGGCAGAATGAGCACCGCGACTGGCAGCAACGCGGCGGCTACAACGGTTACCAGATTCCCCAAGACAGCTATCGCGGATACTTTGGTCCAGATCACGGTTTCCGGATGAGCAGCTATCCGGTGTCGATGGTTGGCGGATATCCACGATTCCAGTACGGCGGCTATTCTTTCAGTGTCGTTGACCCGTGGCCCGAATACTGGTCGGACAACTGGTACGACAACGACGACATGTACATCGACAATACCGGCGACGGCTATTACCTATACAACCGCCGCTATCCCCAGGATCGCATCTCCTTAAGCGTCTACGCGAATTAGCGAACGATAGATCAAGACGCCATTCGAGCAGCCCAGTCGCGGACAAATCCCGCTGGGCTGCGAATGGCCAAGAGACACCGTTTAGATCAATGAAAGTAATATTATGAAGGAGATATATATGGATATTGCGGTTAAACCACAGAATCAAACCACGACGGCCGAGAAAACTCCGTCGCCCAAGCGAAATCTTGACCAGAAGACCATCGACAATCTTTCTACAGCGATGCATGGCGAGGCATTTGCGTATGTGAAATACCTACTTTATGCGGAGCACGCCCGGAAGAATGGCAACAAAGATCTGGCCGAATTGTTCGAGAAGACTGCCAAGGTTGAGCGCTTTGAGCATTTTGCTGAAGAAGCGGAACTCGCCGGGTTAATTGGTAGCGACGCTGACAATTTGAGAGACGCCATCAAGGGCGAGTCGTATGAGGTCGAAATCATGTACCTGGAATTCGCCCAGACTGCAGAGGCCGTCGGGGACAGAGCAGCGGCCGATCGCTTTGAGGAAATCCGCCATGACGAGATGGCCCATCGTGATGCATTCAAACTGGCATTGACAAATCTGAAATCCTAAAAGGAGAATATCGATGCTTTTACTAATCATTGTTCTATTGCTGTTGTTCGGCGGTGGTGGTGGCTACTACGGGTATTCCAAATGGGGGGCCGGCGGGGGCCTCGGGATAGTCGGGACAGTCGTAGTTGTGGCTTTAGTCCTGTATTTCCTCGGCGCGTTGCGATGAGCTAGCTGAGATCAATCGAAAGAAGGTCTCAGCGACCTGTATAAAAGTGAACAGCGCACACCTAGGGCAGTGCGTAGGATGAGTTTGGACGGTGGGACAGAGTGATATTGACCGGTCTGGGCGGGTCGGAAAGTATCTGTCATCTCGCCGTCCTCTTCATTTAGCTTCAGCAAAAACCAGCTCCACCTAATACGTTTCTCAGAAACCGCAATAGTCGTATCGTCCGTCTGCAGATCAAACGAACTGTATAGAAGGGGACAGCGCACGAACTTGCCATTCACTAAGCTGCCGTGATGGATGGCGAGGTCGGTGAATACTGGCCGCGATGAAGGGCTGGGTCGGACAGTATTTCTCCCCTCGCCTTCCAAACTACCATTTCCTCCGGAAATTCTTGTGGTGTAAGTTGCGCCCACAAAGGGACTCCATGAGTCAAACTTGGCACAGACATCGTCTGTCGCAATTCTCCGTCGGGGCCCTGGCACTTGGGCTGTGCTTCTATCATGTTCGGGAGGTCCTGGTCTGCTGGCTCATCTTCAGCTTGCTATTTTTCGGTGTGACTCTCCTGATTTTAGGAGGCATATTTGTGTGTCATGCGTGTAATTTTGCTACCCAATGGATGCGCAAGATGATGCCAGTTACTCCCGTGCTTGCGCCTCAGTCCAGTCGAATCTCCTCTTAAAATTGGCGTGGGTACCGAACCACTCGCCAACGAATGAGCGCGACCAACTTCGAACCGGGTTTCCAGACACCCGTTCCGGGTTCCTCCTAGAAATCCAGATAATTTAGCGTCAGGTAGATGCGAGATTCCCCGCAATCGATTTCAATGTCTTTTGTAAACTGGGTCAACAGCGCTCAAAACACCAGTTTATGGTGTGTCCAAAACTTCGTGGGTAGGATCTGCAGCCAGCAGTTCAGTTCTTCCCAGGAGAAGCCAGAAGGAGATCGCGGCGATCAACCAGCGCTACCACGGCAATGGTGGCAATGACAGGTGGATACCCAAAGCGTGTGAAGCATGCTCCCGTGGCGGCGACGGCTCCGGCCTGTACCAGCGAGATGACCAGAAAATTAAGCGCCGAGGCTCCTGCACGCTCACTGGGCGCGACACCGCTCATGAGCAGGCTGAACATTCCGGGTTCACTCATCCACAAAAAGCCCATGTATCCCACATAGAGGAAAGCGGCGGCAGCGCTCCAGAAGTCGCAGCGAGAAATCCCAGGAGTAAAGCAACAACGAGTTGTGTCGAAGCCGCTCCGAAACGACCCCCAGCTTGCGAAACAGAAATGGGGCAACAAGAATGCCGATCACCTGCAGAAGGTTCGAGAAGGAGAGATAATCCCCATCCGTTCGAGCGAGGTGTGCAGGTATTCAGAAAAATAAACATTAGCTAAGGGACTGAGAGAACCGGTGACAAGGCTCCATAGCGCGAGAGCCGGCAGAAAACGTAGCAAGAATGGATTGCGAGGATAGAGCTTGTGCTCGGACGCAGGTTGCGCTTGGATCTTAAGCATCGAAAGCGGAATGAGCGCCAAGGCGACGATGGCGGAGGCGATAAACAGTACCGCCTGCTTGGCGTGGGTCATCGATAGGGATGGGCTTACGCGAACAAAAAAACCGGGCAAACGGCTGGCTGCGAGATTCGCCAGGATGCCCACGCCTATACCCGAGGAGAGTACCACGCTGAAACCGAAAGGCCGGCTACGCTCGTCCGTCAATGTTGCGATGGCCGGTGAAATGGCGACAGCCCAGATGGTGGTTGCAAAGCCAGCAAGCAACGCCAGTGCGAGAACAACTGGGCGCGGTGAATACAGCGCCCTTACGGCCGAAATTGAAGAGACGGTGAAGATACAAATCAGCAAAGATTTTCGAATGCCAATGCGCTGGATCAGTATGCCAGCGGGGATGGTGCAGGCGATGCCGCCGATGTTCAGCGCGCTCATCATCATCCCGAGAAAAGTGGCATTGAAACCGCGATCCAGCAG
This sequence comes from Candidatus Acidiferrales bacterium, assembly GCA_963782755.1. Lineage (GTDB taxonomy): Bacteria > Acidobacteriota > Terriglobia > Acidiferrales > UBA7541 > Acidiferrum. The sequence continues at coordinate 263,798 of CAWAKR010000013.1, read as the reverse complement.
GTAGAGGTTGTACAAGAAGAAATACATGGTCATGCCTAAATCAAAACAAAAAGAGGCGGCGAAGAATGTCCAGAATGGTCGGCCCAGATTTTTGCGCGCTAGATGAAAGCCAAGGCCCCGCCAGAGTGCGATAGGTAGCGGCACATAGTGGGAGAGACCACGAGAAATCAACCAATAGATGTAGTGGAAAGAATTCCGGACCGCGTGTGCCAAGCGAGCAGGGAAGCGTTCACGAGAGTGCTCTTCGGAATCATAGTCACGAGGAATGGAACTGAATGTTGGCGCGCGAGTGGGCAACGGCACTAGCCGTTGAACGACGATGGCAACCTTATCAGCTCGAGATTGCAGAAGTTCTGAGTGCAGCCACAGACCGTCTTTCCTTCGGGAAAACCTTGTAGAGAGCGCCGAAGTTGAAAAATGCCCGAACCAGTCATCGACGGCGGGCGTGAGACGTGCGACTTCTTCTTGCGCCTCATCCGAAAGGCGGCAATCAAACCACTTCGAGGCCAGGCGGAAAGAGATTGCCTGGAGGCGCCGTAGCGAATCGTGATGTAACTGCCGCCACCGTTGCCAAAAGAGGCGATCATCGGCTTGGGTGTGTAGAAAGCGAGCCAGTCCGTAGACTTGCTCGGGCGCGGGATAATCTCTTAAAAGGCTGCGAAAAAGATTTAAGGACGTGTACGCGAGATTGTCGACGGGTCGAGTGCGGGGAAAATGAGATCGTCGACAGTCCGTGTGACCCGACGCGACCAAAAATCTTCGGTCCCTGCCGGATGAATCCGATTTAGCTCGCTATCCCAGCAGCATGTGTGCAGTTCAATCGAAATCGGAATCTCCGGATCGAAATGATTTCCGCGCCAGATCCAGGAGTTTGTAGGAATCAGCGCCGAAAGATGATCCGAAGGAACATGACGACCATAGGTGGTCGATTTGTAACCAAGGGAATAAAGCGCCTTGCGTGCGCGCAAGAGTAAAGGGGATGGACAATAGAGATCTATATCTGATTGCGGTCGAAATTTCGGATGTTCCGCATAGCCCGGCGTAAGTGTGAACCCCTTGATGACCACGTGATCAGCGCCAGCTCGCTTCATTGCTTCAGCGGCGCGCAGGTAGCTAGCCTTGATTCGCTCAAACCGTAAGACATTGTCGGCAAGAAAGACCTCGATTCGCTCGCGAACCCACGAAGGCAGTTTTTCGCCGCAGGTCTGTCGAAGCGGGAGAGTTAGTCGTATCGTGTACCAGTCTGAGAGAACCCGGTTCCATTCTGCATCCGACACCGAGCCAAGTGTTTCGGTGCGCGAACCCTGGAGCTGCAAGGCTTCTAGAATGAATGAAGGGACCTCAGCCATTCTTCATCTCTTCTGCGGCAACGAGTGGGTCGCTACTCGCGGCCGGTCCCTGGCGTACAAGCAACTCGAGCAAGCGAAGAGCCGTATCCATCTGCCTGTACCGCATTTCGAACACGTCCGCGCCTAGGAGATTTCGCAGTGATGTGAAATGAGAGTCGCGAACTGATTTCTCGCCGTAGCACACTACTTGCCGAAACCAGGCGAATGCTGTCGATTTGGGAAATTGAAATAGCCCTTCAGGTTCGGGCTCGGCACGATTCAGGAAGACAATGTAGTCGACGCGGCATTCGGAAATGGTCGAGATCCGCCGGTGCGTGGACGTGGGTAGCTCAATGGCCAACTCTCCGGTTACGCCTGGATTTACGCGCTCGTGAATCAATTCCGGGAACAGATTAATGGCGGATTCGCGAAACCGAATCTGGTAGGGATTGCCGGTGACGACGCGGCCCGATCGAGTTCGCACCAGGCAGGCGCAATCGTCAGAAAGAAATTTCCACCCATTCCCCGCGCAGGCATACGAGAGCGTGGACTTTCCCTGCGCCGGAATCGCCGCAGAGCAAGATTCCGTGGCCGTCCAATTCCACGCACGCTCCATGAACGGAAGTCAGGTAGAGAGCTTCCAGGAGAATCCACGCGGTGCCTTCGAGAAAGTGATAGCGAAGATAAGCGCAATTGTCGACAGCGGCGTTGGTCAACCAGCCAAAGGCGAACCCTTGGCGAGTGTCCAGGACGACAAAATTCTCGGAACTCGCGATCTGGGTGATCATGTTGCGCTGACCTCGGACGACGACGGGAGGCGGGCACACCACCGCAGAGACACCTGGAAGAACCCCAAGGCGTATTTGCACAGGAGGCACAGTGAACACATTGCGGAAGAGGCCCCAACTTTCCTCGGCGGCAGCAAGAATTTCCGAAGAGTTGGTCCAGATCTCCACTGGAAAGCCAACGAAATTAAACGTTGCTCGAAGAGGGAGCTGAAATCGTAGAGCAGTGGGTCCACCGCTGACAGTTGAAGTTCCATCGTTCTGAAAGTGCCCTCCCGCGATTCCGTTTTGAAACGTTCTGCCCATTCCAACAAGTGGCTCGATTTAGAATTCTACTCGCGCTTTTCTAGAACTGAAATTTCAACGCGAATTGCACAATGCGAGGATTTCCGCTGGTTGAGGTGATCACCCCAAATGCCGGACCGGCAGAAAAGTCGTTCACAGGTTGTCCAAACTTTGGCGTGTTCGTGAAATTGAAAAATTCCGTGCGAAATTCAAGGTTCGCTCTTTCGTTGATCGGAAAATTGCGGAGAATCCCAAAATCTGAATTGCGCTGATCCGGGCCGCGGAGTATGTTGACGCCGCGACTGCCAAACCCTGTGCCGTCCCCGATGACGGGAGGGGGAGCAAACGCGGCGGGATTGAAATAGCCGTTTAGCCGAGCCGTAACCGATCCAGAAGAAGCGGGATTTGCGCCGGTGCACTCCGCGCGCGTGAAGCCCACCAGATTCCCGTAGACCGACCCTGCGGTGCTGTCGATGACCGTAATTGGCAACCCGGACTGCAACACCGCCACTCCCCGAGAATTGCCAGTGAGATAGCACAGTTTGTAGAAATGTAGGCCCCAGTTTGAATTCCGGCGGTTGATACAAGAAGCTGGCCACGAACCGATGTTTGCGGTCGAAATCGCTTATGCCGTGCGAGCTGCGAGGATTTGTTTGGTCGTTGCCAAGAAAATTCAAATCGAGAGAGGAGAGTCCGCCGGTGCCACTGGTATAGTCGAGAGCCTTCGAATATGTGTAGCTCACCAGAAACTCGAGACCATGATTCATGCGCTTGGTCAGGCTGGTCTGCAATGCGTTGTAATTCGCATCGAATGATGTTTCGCAGATGTAAGAGCCGCCGGCCACGCCTTGAAAAGGAACTCTATTCGCGATGTTTTCGTTGCTAGTGGTGGTCTCGCCATTGATGGGATTCTGCGGAGTGGCGAGTAAAGCCTGATTAAACTCCGAGCAGCCCGTCAGGTGAGTCATTTTGAAACCGACGTACGCCTGCCTCCCAGAGGAAATCGCGCGCCAGTTCGGTTTGAATATTGAGATTGTACTGCTGGGTGTAGGGACTGCGGATGTTGCGCGCAATTGCCGCAAGGAAAAGAGCGCTGCCCGGGGTTCGCGGAATGAAGATGGGATAAGCGGAATTCGGCGGTAGCGGCGGGGCGAATGGCTGCTGAAACGTTGCGGCCGCGTTGAGTGAACCGAGCAGCGATTGCGTTACGGCAAACGGCGGTTCCCGACATTTTGCAGTACCAATTCCCCCGAGAGTCGTTGGTAATAAATACCGTACCCACCGCGCAAAACTGCCGATTTGCCGGTTGGCAAGCGAAGAGCGAATCCCAGGCGCGGTCCGAGATCCCTATAATCGGCATTCCAGAATCCTGAGTTCGGGGTTTTCGTGACGCCCGCAGGAACGCCTCCGCTGTAGTTTGCAGGAAGCAGAAACCCAGTGAAACTTCCCGACGAGGGTACCTGCGAGGTCGCCAGGCTCGGATCAAAATTCGACAGGTGACCATTGCATTCATTTTCTGGTGGCCCAAAATACTCGTAGCGCAAACCGGCGTTGATGGTCAACAGGGAGTTGACGTGAAAATCGTCCTGGATGAATCCCGCAAAGTCCGTGTAACGCTGATCTTGCCGGAATGCCCGGATGCCGCCGACACTTTCAAATAAGTTACTTTGGCCGCTTCCATTTGCGCGGCGCTCTCGCCCAGCAGGAAATCGGGAAAGCTCTGAAAAAGAAGAAAACCGGCGGTCGTAAACGGAACGTTCAAGACCAGTTGGTGGCGCTTGACCTCTCCACCCATGCGCAAACTATGCTTGCCACGAATGATTGAAACTGTGTCTTGCCATACAAACGTGTTGGTGTTTTGAAAATAAAAAGGCTGTCCAGAAGGCCCAATGGTGAACAGATTTTGAATTTGTGTACCCGGTATTACTGGCGGGCCCGGAAGGTGTGGCCATGCCAACGTCGGCAGCGGAAATTGCATCGGTGCCGGTCTGCAATCCGTTGAAACGCATGTAGCCAAATCTGGCGACGTTCACGATGTTTGATTTGAAAGTATGTGTATCTGAAAGCACAAACATAGTGTTGTGTTCCGGCTGGTGTGTGCCCCGGCCGGCAGCGTGGCCGCGAAGGGAGTGAACGGTTCGTCAGTCGTCCTGAGAATAGAAGAAGCGGGCCCGAGAGTTGGTTACATTGGAACAAATACTGATAGAGATTCACGCTGAACTGGTCTTGCCGATAATTGCCGGGAACGGAATAAGTCGATTGGCCGATGCCAGTGGGAAGAATGGTCTGCGGGTTTGGTATCGCGAAGCTTCCGTTCGGCAGTTTGAAATTTAGAAGGGCTAGCGCGACAGGATTGATGTTGGAACCGTCGGGAGCAACTGGCACGCCACCAAACGCGCCGGTTTGGCCGCCAAACAGTTGCCCAAGAGCGGCGGGAGAACGGTGGTCGGTTAAGAGAGGAAGAAACGTGCTCTGCAACGCCCCTGGAGCCTGCCCATTTTTCTGTAGGCTTCCTTGGTACGAGCCGAAAAAAAATGTCCTTTGCCTTCTAATCGGCCCGCCGATTGTGCCGCCGAACTGGTTCTGGCGCAGCACTGGGCGTGGTTGGCCGTTACGGTTCAGAAAGAAATCATTCGCATCGAGGGCATCATTGCGGAAGAACTCCCAGAGGCTTCCATGAAAGTCATTGGTCCCGCTCTTACTGACGATGTCGACGTTTGCTCCTGAACTGCGGCCGTAGCCAGCGTCGTACATTCCCGTCTGCACCTTGAATTCGGCGATTGTATCGGGAGCCGGGGATGGCGATGCCCACCTCTGGATCGAATCCCGACGCGGAGTTTTCAGACAGATTGTTCGCGTCGATTCCGTCAAACTGAAAATTGTTGGCGGTGGTCTGGCCCCGTTGACGGACACGTTCTGCGTGTTTCTACCGAAAGCACCCGCGTTTGGAACGCCCACAACTACACCGGGGGAGAGCGCTAGGATCTGTGAAAAATTTCTGTTGGCTAGCGGCAGAGAGACGATGGTTTTTTCGTCGGTGGCCCGGCCCAGCGTGGAACTCTGACTCTCAACCAATTCGGGTGAGCCTTCCACGATGACCGTGGTGCTGGTGGCGCCGAGTTTCAGTTTGAACTCAACGGAAGTAATTTCACTGGCAACGACATGCACGGCACGAAGCGTTTGCGGTCCGAATCCTTGCGCGCGCACCTCAATGGAATATGTGCCCGGCGACAGAAGCGTCGCACGAAAGAGGCCGTCCTGTGCGGCACCGACTGGCCGAGCGAAGCCGGTACTCTCATTAATGACGGAAACCTGCGCATCAGAAATCACGGAACCCACCAGGGATCCAGCACAGTCCCGGAAATGGCTCCCGTGCCGGGAGTTTGCGAATAGCTGGCCGGGGTCCACAAGAGAAAAACACAGAGCGTACAAAGAAGAACAACGGCCGGCTCGCGAAAAGTTGCGCACAAGCGCTTCTGAGCGCGCACAATTTGCTTGCTCCGGAACTGGCACTTGGAAAAGTAGGCGTGGCACTACGATTCATCGATCCACCTTGTTTATCTGAGACCGTAAGCGGTGACAATAAATCTGGATGCGGAACTTTTTGTCACCGCGATGTCACTTCTTTGCAATCCCTGTGTTTATGCGGCCCAGAAAAGTGATCACTCAAAGGTCTAAGAAGAAGACTTTCGATGGACAAAAGTGACACTCTCTTGACGTCGTGATGACAAATGCCCGGCCAATTTCGTTCACAGTGAATTCGATGACACTCACGAAGGCTTCCCAAACGAATTGCCGAGACTGGCGAATGCTTGTGAGCTGCAAATGAGAACGGCGGCAGGATGCAGATGGTTGGTGGCAGTGAGAGTTTGGTTGTTACTTTTAGTTGCGTTTGTCCCGCCAAAAGGAGCCAGCGCCCAGTCCGACGTTCCCATAATTTCAGGGGGGGCTGGCTTCTTCAGCGCTACGCAAGGGGGTAATACTTTCTTCCAGCCTGTAATAGCGCCCGTCGTTGTTGCTCCGCTCGGAGAGAAATGGTTGATTGAGACTCGAGCCGACCTGCGTGAAGTGATATCCCACAAGAATGGCAATAGCGGGCCGTACCAGGGACAGTTCTTCGGAACACTCGAGTATTTGCAGTTGGACTACAACGTCAATACGCACATGACCATCACGGCGGCCGCTTTTTGACACCGTTCGGGATATTCAATGAGCGGATCAGCCCGATCTGGATCAACAAATTTCAGGACGCGCCGAATCTTGCCGCAATTGGAACTGGTGACGGATACAGCAATGGCTTCATGGTTCGTGGTGCCGCGATTTCGAATCAGCGAATCGCTGTGAATTACACCGCCTACTTTTCAGCGCTCAGTACGATCTCAAATCTTCAGTCAATACGAGCGGCCGGAGGCAGAGTGGGTGTGTTCTTTCCCGATGCGCGATTGGAGATCGGAACTTCTTACCAGCGAACTCTTCAGGACCAGCATATGAGCTCAGTTGGAAACGATATTTCGTGGACTCCCTACAGTGTGCCGCTTGACGTAAAGGGCGAATGGGCGCGTTCGCTGAGCGGATACGGCTACTGGATTCAGGCGGCCTACCGCTTTTCGCACTTTGGAGGAGGTAATTCAGCGATCGGCCGTCTGGAACCAGTATTCCGCATGCAACAGTTTTTCCGTTCGCAGCAAGTCGCGGGCGATTCTTTGCCCGCTACAAACACGCGGCAGCCGCAATTTGGTCTGAACTATTACTTGCCGCACGACATCAGGTTGAATGCCAGCTACGGACGACAGCTTATCTCTCATTCGACGGACTCAAATTTCTGGGAATTCGGAATCACGTATCGGTTTTTATTTCCAATGTGGCCTGGGAGATAGGGAATGAAAATGCGGGTATCCATAGCAGCTTTCTTGGTTTGTTTATTGTGGGTATGTGTTTGTTTGGCACAGAACACAGCGAAGAGTTCTACCGCGAAAGCGCAGTCAAAGCCTGCGCTCAGCCACCCATACCCCGGGGGGCGAGGGCGAACGGCTCTTCAAGGTGAATTGCGCACGCTGCCATAACCCGCCAGAAGACATTTCGCCTAGAGAAGCGGCTGCGGTTGTGCGGCATATGCGCGTGCGCGCCATGTTGAGCGCTGAAGAAGAAAAGAAACTTCTGCAATTCATAGCACCCTAGGCCCAAATTCAAGGAAAGGTGATGAGCGCAAAGAGACCAACAGTACTTGCTTTGACGATTTTTCTTGGGTTGTGCTCCTCCCCGGGTCGTGCAGATTCCCCCAAGCGAATTGAAATTACCGCGGAACGATTCCACTACACCCCGGATAAGGTCACCTTAAAGAAAGGCGAGCCGGTGATCCTGGTGCTTCGCAGCTCCGACGTCACGCACGGACTGAAGGTAGCGGAGATGAACATCAAGTCCGAAATCAAAAAGGGCCAGGTACTCGAGATTCAGATCACTCCTGAATCCGCAGGACATTTCGTCGGGAAGTGTGCGCACTTCTGCGGAAAAGGCCACGGAACCATGACCCTGGAAATCGAAGTAGTTCCATGACCATCTACCGGGCGGCTCGAAGCATGTTTGTCGGATTCTCCGTCGTGTTGGTAGCCGCCGCTTTTTTCGGAGGACTAACGCTGATCACCCGCGGCGTGCAGGCGCGGACTCCCGGCAAGTGGGAAACTCGGGTTGTGAGTCTTGCCAAACATAAGTTGTTTGTGCGCGACAGAGCTTGGAAGAATCCGATGGAGGCGACTCCTCAACTGATTGCTGAAGGTCAGAGGAATTTTTCACACTATTGTTATGCGTGCCACGGTTTGGATGCGCAAAACACCGGCGTGCCGTTCGCTGATGCCATGTCTCCGCCCGTACCCTCTCTCGCGTCCCAAAACGTGCAGTCCTACACGGACGGTCAACTCCATTGGGTTATTCAAAACGGCTTGTGGCCATCGGGCATGCCGGCAGCGAAGGGAATTTTATCGGACGAAGAGATCTGGCCGATCGTTTTGTACATTCGACATTTGCCGCCAGCGGGCAGTCTCGGAGAGCCGCGCGCCTATAACGGCGAATAAGAACGAGAAGTTGCCAGAGTCTGGAGTGAGTCAGTTTCGACCATGAATTCCGCTACCGAAGCTCCGATCAAGATCCACGTTCTGGAACCCAACCGGATGCTAAGAGAAACGTTCGTGCAATTGCTTAGGAAACGTACTGGCCTGGCTGTGGTGGGCCATAGTGCCGATAGCGCCGGAGCACTTGAACATTTGGATGTGGTCGCGTGCGACGTCTTGCTCCTAAGTTCATTGCACGCGCTTCGCGCAATTGTCTTTGGGGCAGAGGCTAGTGGACACCCCCACAAAATCAAACCAGTGATGTTTGGCATGGATGACGATCAGCAGACCTTCCTGCAAGTGGTGCGACTTGGCGCTCGTGGCTATTTGCTGAAGGATGCGTCTTCGACGGAAATCATTGCAGCCATTCAAGGTGTCGCGCGAGGAGAGGCAAGTTGCAATCCGAAACTCTGCATGCAATTGTTTGAGTACGTCGCCAATCGAGCGCTTCCTCCTCCCGAAGCATCTCGTCCGCATGTCAACCCGGCCAATGAATTGACTTGCCGGCAACGTCAATTGATGGCGCTGGTCGCAAAAGGAATGACGAACAAGGAAATTGCGTTAAGTTTGCGGTTGTCGGAATTTACCGTGAAGAACCACATTCATCGGGTCATGACGCATTTGCAGGCCGCCAGCCGGCACGCAGCCGTGGATGAAATTAGAATGCGCGGCTTATTCCTCCACATATAAAGCATGTGCATAGGGCGATCCGTTCAGCGAGTGATTAGTCGCTACATGCGGGATCGCGGAAATTCTGCGGCCATATACACCTGATCTATTCCTGGCACATCAGCACGATCTTCCCGCTCACGGACGCCTTCTCCAACAGTTCATGTGCTCGGACCGCATCGCTTAGTGGCAGCCGTTCCGCCACCACGGGCTTGATTGCTTTCTGTTCAAGCATTACCAATAATCTCGACAAATCCTCTCGGAACCATTCCGGGTGTTTCTTCTTCTCCGTCGTGATGCTGTACCATGCCGCCGATTTTCCTGGCAGCAGCCCTGCAAACCACAGCCAAGCAAAGCTCGTCCCCGCCAGCATCATGTTCCGGCGACCCGCCTTCAATGGCCGCGGACATTCCGTACCCGATGAAGCGTCCGCCCTTTCCCATCGCGCGATACGATCGCCGCCAATTGCTGCCGCCGACTGGATCAAATACGGCATTCACTCCAGCGGCACGCTGGACAAAATCCTCAGTTCGATAATCGATGGGAATGCCACCGAGTTCCGCCACCAGTGCGTGCTTAGGCTTGGACGCCGTACCGAACATCTTCAAACCATCCAGCGAGCCCAATTGTAGCGCGGCCGTTCCCACTCCACCGGCGGCTCCGTGGATCAGGACGCTTTCCCCTCGCTGCAAGTTCGCGATGCGATGGATCAACTGATACGCAGTCGTGTAGTTCAAAATCAAGCTGACTGTTTCAGCCGAATCCAATCCGGCGGGTACGCGGACCGCTTCGGACTCGGGCACTAGGATGTAACGCGAGTATCCGCCAGTCATTGTCAGCGCTGCCACCAGGTCGCCAGTTTTCCACTGGGTCACACAAGCGCCACAGGACTCCACAACCCCGACAATGTCGTAACCGGGCGAGTAGGGCATGGCAGGAACCCCTGAATATAGTCCGCGACGCATCAGCACGTCCGCGAAGGCCACTCCACAAGCAAGAATCCGTATGCGCAGTTCATTCGCGCCCGGCTCGCGAATCTCGTCTTCGATTACCTTCAGGACCTCAGGACCGCCTAGAGCTGTGAGCAGGACTCGCGTGTCTTTCATAGTCTGTGAACGTTAGAGTCCCAATTTCCCCTCCAGGTTAGATGCCGGGCTAGTTCCTTATTCTCCGGTACCTGTCATTTCTGACAATGGGAATCCCATGACGCGGATGAAAGCATGGTGTAGTCTATAGCCGCCCCACTTTTGATCGCTACGGAGGAATTCCATGCGTCTAGCCGCCCTTCTGCTCTTGGCTTCTTCGCTTTTTCCATCACTCTCACAAGCTCAAGGTCCAGTCTTCGTGATCGACCAGAAAGCAAGCTCGGTCAAATTTTCTGTAAAGGCCTCCGTGGCCATTGACGGGAATTTCGACAAGTGGGATGCCACACTCACATTCACTTCTACGGATCCTGCCTCAGGCGTTTTGGACATTAAGATTCAGGCGGCGACCGTCGACACCGGCAGCGACATGAAAAACGGCAAGCTGAAGGGGAAAGATTTCTTCAACGCCGACCAGGATCCTTACATTACTTTTCATTCCTCCAAAATCGTTCAGACGGGCCCAACTGCCTTTGATGTGCCCGGCACGTTCACTATCCGCGGTGTGTCCAAGGATGAAACCTTGCATCTTACTGTGGACGGCAAAGGGACGGGGCACGGCATCATCAACGGCACCATGGCCTTCGATCGCAAGCAGTATGGAATGAACAGCGGTATCCCCTTCATCAAAATCGCCGATCGCGTTGAAGTCACCGTCAAGCTGAAGGGCGATAAGGTCAGCGGCCCGGCGCTGGTCTTCAAGCAGTAGCAGCGTCAATCATACCCAGCCGGAACCTCCGCTCTTGGCCGGCTACTGGCTGCTCAAACGCAATCCGCCGCGTCCTCATGCATCCACACCTATGGTGTGGCGTGTTTTGCTGTTCAAGTGACACCACTTGTACAATTCTGGTGTAACTTCACTGCTCTGGCACTCTTCTCGTGCTAGTCTTTGCAGCACTGTGCCTCTGTCCACTCGCAGCTAAGGGGAGTACTTATGAACTGCGGCTTCGATTCCCGTCGCTATCGGGAATACCTTGAAAGGCTGGACTCATTCCATCCAGGACTATTCGCTCCTTACCTTTCAATCGGTTGGAAACATGTTCGGCAGAAAGCGATATTTCGTCGATCTTATCGACCAAATGGACCAGATCGGTGTCGGCTCGCTCTCCATCGTCCTCGTGGCGCTCCTTTGCGTCGGCGGCGTTGTGGTTTTAAACGCAGCATCTCAATTCGCGCGCTTTGGCGAAACCGTCCTGACCGGCGATGCCGTTTCGCTTGCACTCGTCCGTGAGCTTGGGCCTGTCTTTACCGCACTTCTCGTCGCCGGCAGAAACGCCACTGCGATGGCCTCTGAGCTTGGCTCCATGGTGGTCAGCGATCAGGTCGACGCCATGCGCGGCTTTGGCATCGATCCAATTCGCAAACTGATGACCCCTCGCGTGCTGGCCACCGTGCTTACCCTTCCTTTGCTTGTTGCGGTTGGCGATTGCGCGGGGCTCCTCGGCGGCTTTCTTGTCGCCAGCGTCACTTTGCATCTTGGCGCGGAACAATTCATGACGCGTGCCATTCACGCCCTGATCTTTGGTGACCTTGTCCTGGGCTTCACCAAGCCTTTGGTTTTCGGCTTCATTATTGCCACCGTCGGCTGCTATCAAGGCTTCCGTGTTGAGGGCGGAACAGCTGGCGTAGGCCGAGCGACAATCAAGGCCTTCGTTGTCTCCTCCCTGGTCGTACTTGTCGTGGATCTTTTTATGACCCGACTCCTCCTTTACGCCTTCGACCTCTGATTTGGCCAGCCGCAACCTGATTGGCCGCCATTGGTCGTGTCGTTGCCAATCGAGCAGGACCTGTACTTGGACTCTCACGCCAATTCCTGGGACTTGGGTGAAGTACAGGTACCGCGCGCCCCAACTTCCTAGGTCCACCTCGGGTACTACGAGCTATGTTACTGTAAATGCAAAAGATAGTTGACTTCTTGTAGTACGGACAGTCTAATCCTCCCTTGGGACTTCCAGTGTTTCAAAATGGACCCCTGTACCATTGGTCAGTCTCCCCACCCCCGCTAACCTGTACTCACGGACACATTGCACCTCTTCTAGGCCAGTTACCCACAGTGCAAGTTAAGAGTCCGAATTGTAGAAACGGGGAGTCCGACCCATGAAGTTCGCCACCTTCTTGCTCGCGATTGCCGGCGTCTTCTTCGCTCATCCGAAGACTTATACCGACTCGCTGCGGACTTTCAATGGCGATCGCTATCTCGACACCACTTGTTCGGCCTTGATCTGTAACGCTCACAACCGCATCTCGGAAACCAAGGTCCACTGCAAGGCCAAGCAACTGTGGGAGGGATGCGAAGGCAATCTTGAGGAAGTCTTGGAAGCCGCGAGCCTAGCTAAAGTGGATTGGAGCAAGGCAAAAGCCGGAGACGTTCTGGCTGTGAATGGCGTTCACGTCATTGCGTACTTGGGAACGGGAAGTGTATCGACTCCGATCCTCTTCACAATGGTGTGAAAGAAATCAGCGTCTCGAGCCTGATCGAAAAGAACAACGACCCGTGGTTCGCCGGGCCCGTGCGCATCGAACGCCGGGTTCGCTAGACTCTTCGTCAATTCCTCTACGTTTAGTTGACTCGTTTCCTATCCCTCCTTAGAATAGCCCGCACTCACCAGGCACCGATCCGTTCCCCAGCAATCCTTGGGAGTACGGGATCGTGGGCCAGTACGAGCTGTGAAGTTGATTTTGCCGCCCGCACGGTTCCAGGAGAATTGCCCAATGCCCACTCGCCATGAAAACAGTCAACGTCCCCATCTGATTTACTGCCTGGGTCTCGCTGTGGTTTTGCTTACAGCCGCATGCGGCCAGCAGGTGCCGCCAGACAGTCGCGCCGCCGATGAAACTGCAATTAGAGCTGCGGACGCCCAATGGTCAAAAACAGCAGCAGCCAAGGACCTGGATGGCACTCTCTCCTATTACACTGATGACGCCAAAGTAATGCCTCCGAATGCTCCTATTGCGACGGACAAGCAGTCCATTCGTGCGATTTGGGCACCGCTGGTAGCTCTCGGAGTTGATGTCGAGTGGCAGGTCACGAAGGTGGAGGTCTCTCAATCGGGCGATTTGGGCTACGTCGTCGGTGTCTACCAGATCACCGCCAACGACCCACAAGGCAAGCCCGCGACAGAACATGGGAAACTTGTCGAAGTCTGGAAGAAACAACCGGACGGCAAATGGAAGTGCGTCGCCGATATTTTCAATTCCGACCAATCACTTCTGACAGCTCCCCCTGAAGTGAAGAAGTAGTGCTTGAGCAACAAGGAAATTCCTGGCCACACTGGTTCGCTGTTCAGTTGTTAGAACCGACTTATTTCTCAACGGCTTTACCTAATTTTTGTCGGTGACTTCGACTTCATTTTCTTGTTGTCAGACGCCCTATAAAATGGCATCGTCTCCCATCCGGGTTTCCGGCCTCAATTGGCCAGCGATTCTGGACCCCTCCCGGGCAGGGAAGCAGGATGTGCGCAAACGGCTTATGGATAGTGGCGGCGGGACAGGTACCAGGTCAGGTCAGGTTGGCGCGCCAGAATTGCTGATTAAGTTGCATTTGCAAAGCAATCCGGAAGCCCTTTGTCTGGTTCGAGCTACTTTGGAACGAGTGACGGAACTTCTCCACTTTCAACCGCAAGATTCACGCGCTATCGTTCGCTCTGTCGACGAAGCTCTCGCCAACGTCCTCCGCCATTCCTACCAAGGCGAACAGGGTCTTCCCATCGAGATTACGTGCTGGAAATTGACCGCGGAAAGCGGTACAAACGGTGCTCCCGTTGCTGGCGTTGAAATTCTTCTTGAGGATTCCGGTGTCGCGCCCGACCCCGACAAACTCAAGGGACGCGATCTCGCCGAGATTCGTCCCGGTGGCCTGGGACTCCATTTCATGCGTGAAAGCATGGACCGGGTGGAATTTGGCCATGAAAAAGGTAAGAATCAGCTTCGCTTGGTTAAGTATTTGGTTCCGGCGGCTCAGGTCAGTAAGCCGGAAGGAGAATAGACAGTGCAGATCGCTTCCCGCATCTCGGATGGTTTTACCATTTTTGATATCTCCGGGGATATCGATCTCGCGCATTCCCCGCAAATGCGCAAGGCTCTCCTCGGTGAGATCAAGGAAAAGAAGGTCCCCAAGGTTTTCCTCAACTTGAAAAACGTCCGCTATATCGACAGCTCCGGTATCGCCTCTCTCGTCGAAGGACTCAAAGCATCGCGCGACGCAGGTTCGCGCCTGATCCTCTACAGTTTGAGTAATTCTGTTCGCGAGGTCATGCAACTCTCGCGCTTGCAGAAAATCTTCGAAATCTTTGACGACGAGCAGCAGGCGCTCGCTTCTTAGGGTAGTATTACCCCAATATTCTGAAGGTGCCCAGCATCCGTGGATTTTCTTAGACAAGTTGGCGCAACATTTCTCGACGCAATCGCCTATCTCGGCGCCCTCGGCTCACTGGCCGGTCGCGCTGCCTATGCCACGGTTGTCGGACCGTTCACCGGCAAGCCGGTCAGTTTTAATAAAGCCGTCGAGCAGGCCATGGAAGCGGGTATCCGCGCCCTCCCGATTCTCTCCCTGATCACCTTTTTCATCGGCTTGATTCTCGCTCTTCAGAGCGCGTACGAATTGCAGCGATTCGGCGCCATGAATTTCGTCGCCAGTGCCGTGGCCATCTCGATGACCCGCGAGCTCGGCCCGCTGATCACTGCCATCATTGTGATCGGCCGTTCCGGTTCGGCTTTTGCTGCCGAACTTGGCACCATGAAAGTCAGCGAAGAGATCGATGCTCTTGAAACCATGGCCATCGATCCCGTTCACTTCCTTGTCGCACCCAAATTCATCGCCATGGTCGTCATGCTCCCTTGCCTCACCATTTGGGCCAACACCATGGGGGTTATTGGCGGCAGCCTTTTCGGCGTTCTTAAAGCCGATTTCACCTGGGTCGGGTACATCCAATCTTCCCTCGACGCCCTGTTCCTCCGCGATATCACTACCGGCCTCATCAAGAGCGTTATGTTTGGCATGACCATCACTGCTGTTGGCTGTCTCGAAGGCTTGATGACCGGCGGCGGCGCCGAGCAGGTGGGCCGTTCCACCACCCGCGCCGTGGTTGTTTCCATTTTCCTTGTTATCCTCGTTGACCTGGTATTCACTACACTATTCTTCTTTTTGGGAGAGCACTGATTCTCATGGCGCAGGCTTCCAAATCACCGATGCAAACGGCAGATTCACTCGACGGGCCGATGATCTCTTTGCGCGATGTGCGCGTGAGCTACACCGGCCGTGAAATTCTGCACGGTATTACGTTTGACGTGCAACGCGGCGAAACACTCGTTATTCTCGGCGGTTCAGGCTCCGGAAAGAGCACTCTGCTCCGTACGCTGGTGGGGCTCGAGAAGCCAACCTCCGGTGAAATCTGGATTCGCGGGCAGAATTTTGCCGGCATCTCCGAGGCCGAACGGAATGAGATTCGCAAACGTATCGGCATGTCTTTTCAGGGTGGCGCTTTGTTCGGCTCCATGACGGTCGGCGAAAACGTCGCCCTTCCCCTGCGCGAACATACCAAACTGGAAGAGCCCACCATTGAAATCATGGTTCGGCTCAAGCTCGATCAAGTCGGCCTTTCCGGCTTCGAGGATTACAAGCCTTCAGAATTGAGCGGCGGTATGAAAAAACGCGCTGCCGTTGCCCGCGCCCTGGCCATGGACCCGGAGATTCTTTTCTTCGACGAGCCGTCCGCAGGCCTCGATCCCATCATTGCCGCCGGCATTGACCATCTGATCCTTGATTTGAAAAAGGCTTTCCATATGACGATCATCGTCGTCACCCACGAACTGGCCAGCGCCTTCCTGATCGCTGATCGCATGGTGCTGATCAACAAAGGTGATGTCATCGCCATCGGCCCGACCGAAGAAATGCGCAACTCGACCCATCCCAAGGTTCGGCAGTTTCTCGATCGCATCCCCGAGCCGGCTGTTGCCCAGGAATTGGATTATCTGCAAATGCTGACGGAGTCTCAGCCGAAGCCTGGCGGGACGCCTCAGAGGAAGAGCACCTGACGATGGAATCCAGACGCGAACAAATCTCGGTTGGCATCTTTGTCCTGGTCGCCGTGGCCCTTTTAATCTTTATCGTGTTCGCACTCACCGGTGCGTTCGCGGGCTCCGACACCGTCTATCACGCCAAGTTCAACAATGCCGCTGGCCTTACACCCGGCGCTTCGGTTCACTATGCCGGCGGGCAAAAAATCGGCAAAGTCATGAAAATGCAGATCGATCCCGGCGACCCTTCGAAGATCGACATGACCTTCTCGGTGGACAAAGGACTGCCTGTTAAGACCGACAGTAAAGTCGCCATTATGAGTTTCAGTCCACTGGGCGACAATCATCTGGAAATCAAGCCCGGCTCCCAGAATGCGCCTCTCGCCCCTTCCGGAACGCAGTTGGTCTCGCAACCCTATATCGGTTTTAACGATCTTACCGAGCAGATCAACAAGTTGGCTCCGCAAGCCCAAGAACTCATCGCTAACCTCAATGCGCGCGTCGTGCAGTTGAAAACGACCATCGACCGCGTTGACGATTTGCTCAACGACCAGAATCGCGCCAACGTCTCCGCCAGCCTCGCCGATTTACGCGGCATGTTGAAAGAGAATCGTCCCGCCATCCAATCCACGCTGAAGAACGTCAATGCGGCCAGTGCCAAGATCGAACCGCTCATCGATCAACTCCGTAAGGCTACCGATCAAGCCAACGAGACTCTCAAGCACGTCGATTCCATTGTGGTCGACAATAAACAGGACATTCGCGCCGCGATCCTCCAGTTGCGCCAGGTACTCGGCAATGTCAGCGAACTCTCTGATAAATTAAATCAGACCCTCGATACCAACCAGGACAATATCGACCAACTGCTTCTGAACTTGCGCGATGTTTCTGAAAATCTGCGCCAGTTCACCGACACCATCAAGGCCCGGCCTTCCAGTTTGATTAACTCCAGCATGCCACGTGATCGCAAACCCGGAGATAAGCGATGAGAATCTTCTTGAGCTCCTCAATGAATAAGAATCGTCTTGCGAAATTCTCTCGAAGCCTCCGCGCGAGTTCTCTCACACTGCTCGCCGTCGGCTCTGTGGCCGTGGCCCTGGCTGGCTGCGGTTCCTCTCGTCCGATCAAGTACTACCAGCTTAGCTACCCCGCGTCTCCTGCCGGCCCACCAGCGCCCCTCAATGTCTCGTTGCTGGTCCGCTCCTTCGAGGCTTCTCATCTTTATCAGGAAGAGCGCATCGTCTACAGCACCAGCCCCAATGAATTGGGCCTCTACGAGGAAAACCGCTGGGTCTCACCTCCCGTCGAGATGCTGCAGGATGCCTTGGTTCGCGGACTTCGCTCTGCCGGACACTTTCGCTCGGTCATGATTGTGCGCGGCGAAGGCGGAGGGGATTTTGCCCTTGCGGGTCACCTCTATGAATTCAACGAAGTAGATGGCGCCGAAATTGTCGCGCGCCTTAAATACACCGTCCGCTTGCGCGATCGCAAAACTGGCATGATCGTCTGGACCCATACCTACGCTCACGATGAACCCGCGTCCGCAAAAACGGTGCCTGCGGTTGTCGCCGCCATGGACAAAAATGTTCAACGCAGCGTCGAAGAAGTTCAAGCCGGTCTCGACGAATACTTCCGCGCCAACCCACCCAAATAACGCCGAAACTCAAATGAACTTGAGGGTGCCCCATCCTTTGCGTCTTTTGCAATGGACTGGGCTCTTACGATCAAACGCCCCTCTCCTCTGCAGTTAACAATCTTCGCTCCTCCTCGCAAGCGGGTTTGATCGCACTGTTACGTCTGGCTCTCCAATTGCGCTCCACTTCCTCCATCCCCGCTGGCCACAATTCCTCTTCAAGCCGTAAACTACTCTTCGGAGCAACTATTCATGGAATCGCCCGCCACCACCGCTAAAGCACCCGTCGCTGCCTTCGACTTCCTCGACCTCCGCGCACAGTTCGCCACCATCCGCGAAGAAGTTTTCGCCGCCGTTACCCGCGTTCTTGAATCCCAGTACTTCATCCTCGGTCCCGAAGTGAAGCAGTTTGAAGAGGAAATCGCCGCCAAACTCGGCGTTCGTTTCGCCATCGGTTGCGCCTCTGGCACGGATGCACTCATCCTCGCGCTTATGGCCGCTGACATTGGCCCCGGTGATGAGGTCATCACCACACCCTTCAGCTTCGTTGCCACCGCGGGCTCCATCGATTATGTCGGTGCCAAACCCGTTTTCGTCGATATTGACCCTGTCACCTTCAATATCGATCCGACTAAAATTGCCGCCGCGATCAGTTCGCACACGCGCGCCATCATGCCCGTGCATTTATTCGGTCTCCCTGCGGACCTTGACCCCATTCTCGAAATTGCCCGTGCTCACAAACTGTTGGTGATTGAAGACGCGGCGCAAGCCATCGGCGCCCGCTACAACAATCGCTTCGTCGGCACCCTGGGTGATTTCGGCTGCTTCAGCTTTTTTCCATCCAAGAATCTGGGTGGTGCCGGTGATGGTGGACTGGTCACCACTGACGATTCTGCGATGGCCGAACGACTGCAGATGCTCCGCGTTCATGGCAGCAAGAAAAAGTATTTCCACGAAATCCCGGGCACCAATAGCCGCCTGGATGCGCTGCAGGCCGCCGTCCTTCGCGTGAAGTTGCGCCATCTCGACCAGTGGGAGACCGGACGTCAGAACCGCGCCGACCGCTACCGCCAACTCTTTGATCAGAAGTCTCTCAGCTCGTACTTGACCTATCCTCCGGTTCCGTCGACGAAATTCCACCACGTTTACAATCAATTTACGGTCCGCGCCCATTCCCGCGACGCCTTGAAAGAGTCTCTCCGTCTCGCCGGAGTCCCCTCAGAGATCTACTATCCGCTCTGCCTACACCTCCAGGGCGCTTTCAAAGAGCCTCGGCTACAAGCCCGGTGACTTTCCCATCTCCGAAACAGCCACCCACGAAGTCCTCTCGCTGCCCGTCTACTCCGAACTGTCTGACGTCAACCAAGACCGCGTAGTAAACGCCATCTCCGATTTCTTCGCCACCAAATCGTAGTCACCAGTATCGCTGGACTCCAAGTCCGCAAAATTGCTTTATGTGAAGTCTTTCCGAGCCCAACTACAGAATATATCTTCTGCCTTCTTCACGACTCCAACCTCTACACCTTCTACCGATGCATTTCACATCACCGCTATTGCATTTCACTACACCGCAATGTCCAGGAATATCTGCTTTTGTTTCAGTTTCTTACCAAATCTTCCATCTTCTCTCTAATTTTATGCGTTGAATTATTCAACGATTCCCGCTGCTTCTTTCAACATCTTTTTTCGCGTTTCCTCTCAAGATTCGCCCTATCTCTCACAATGCTCGTCACTTACCGCAGCTTCCCAAGTTGCTTTCCCGTTTGGCCTGCCGAATGCCTTTACAGAGGGTGGAAATAGGGACCCAACAAGGGGACAGGAGAACCGCCATGACAATCATTCTGATGCTTACGATGTTCGCCATCTTTCTCACCATCGATTACTTTATGAAGAAGGGCAAAGTCACTGTGGAAGCGCCAGCCGTTCAGATCTTCACCCGCCGCTGCTCCCATCATGCCAACCTTCGTGGCCGGTTTTGATCTCCCCGCCAATCGCAATTATCACCAGGGACACACTTGGGCTTTGCAAGAAAGCCCGACTCTGGTCCGCGTTGGCCTCGATGATTTCGGCGCTCGTCTCGCCGGTAAAGTGGACGGAATCATGCTTCCAAAGCGCGGCCAGTGGATTCGGCAAGGACAGAAATTCGCCACGCTCATCCGCGACGGCCAGAAAACAGAATTGGTCTCTCCGGTTGAAGGCGAAGTCACCAACGTGAACGACGCGCTGCTGCTCGACAGCTCCTTGACCAATACGGATCCATACGGCAAGGGCTGGTTCGTCTCCGTCGTTTCGCCCGATCTGCAGACCAACTTCCGCAATCTCCTGAATGGCAGCCTGGCACGTAAGTGGATGGCCGAAGCCGCCAGCCGCTTGCAGATGCGCATGCCGGCACTCGCCGGAGCAGTTGCCCAAGATGGTGGCGTTGCTGTTCACGACCTCACCGTTCAATTGCCGACCGAAAAGTGGGGAGAGATTACTCGCGAATTCTTCCTGACGTGACAGCCGCTACCCCTGTCTGATCCACGTCTGGTGAGGCCCCGATTCCGTAAGATCGGGGCCTTTTCTTTTTGCTGCCAAGCCTAATGGCATTCTTGAACTGTGAGAGCCGGGCTGAGGCCCATCTCTTGAATTCATGTCGTGCGAAAGTGCACACGACTCACGTTTCAAGCGTCGATGGGTTTACCAATTGACTCTCATAATAAGTCCTTACTTTCGCCCCTCGAAGTCAATACGCTCCTGAACCGAGCGCCTGCGGCCATCGCCCCAAAAACCCCAGCAAATTCAAGACTCTTTTACGTTACCCCACTTAGTTGCGACATGTTCCGCTGCTTAATTCGACAACACCGAGGGTGACACCCGTCACCCGCAACGGTGCCCCCCCTCACTGGATTTCGTTGCATTTTCACTCATACTCCCTTTGGGTCAACGACAGCGTGGAAGGTTTCATCTCTGACGCGGTCATCCCTGCTGAACTTCTCTACAGCTCGAGGACATTCGCCTTTCGCAGCTTGACCCTAATGTCCAGATGACCAATCGCCAGTTTTGGCAACCACGCGATTGCGCGTGCCGGCCGGCAGGTCGGTCCGAGCCTTTTATGAAAACTCTTAGTGATCCCCGGTTCCTGCCTGGCTGTCCTTCAACGGGGATGAAGGTCGCTCCAGGGAGCAACAATGAGCAAGGGCATCCTCTACGATGCGACTTTATGTATCGACTGCAAGCTGTGTGAAAAAGGCTGCGCCGAGCGCAATGGGCTACCATACAACGACACCATCGCCGCTGAGTCCAAGCAATCTGAACACAAATTCACCGTTGTTCTGAACAAGAATGACAAATACATGCGCCGCTTGTGCATGAATTGCGAGGATCCCAGTTGCGTCTCGGTCTGTCCTGTCGGCGCGTTCCAGAAGACTGCTTTGGGCCCTGTCACTTACGATGCCTCGCGCTGCATGGGTTGCCGTTACTGCATGCTGGCATGCCCGTTCTTCGTTCCAAAGTATGAATGGGGCAAGACCTTCCCGCTCGTCAAAAAGTGCGACATGTGCTCTGACCGCGTCGCGAAGGGCCAGCAAACGGCTTGCGCGGATGCATGTCCAACGGGCGCTACCAAGTTCGGTGATCGCGATGAACTGATCGCTGAAGCCCAGCAGCGCATCAAGGACAATCCCAACAATTACGTCCACCACATCTACGGCCTCAACGAAGTCGGCGGCACTTCGGTACTTTTCCTCTCCAGTGTACCCTTCGAAGAATTTGGTTTCCGTACCGATCAGACCACCGAACCCATGCCACTACTCACCTACCGCGTCCTGACGCACGTTCCAGACGTCGTCGCTTTGGGCTCCGTGCTGCTTGGCGGCATCTGGTGGATCAGCAACCGTCGCGTAGAAGTTGCCGCGGCAGAGGGCGTTCCAAGCGCGCCGCGCCCCGCGAATCAGGGATGAGGACTACACGACCATGAAAATGCCAAAGTTCACGTTCTGGAAAGCAATCCTGGTGATTATCCTGATCCCCGGCCTATATTCTCTGGTCTATCGTCTCACCCACGGCCTTGGCCAATCTACCAACCTGACCGACGATTTTCCTTGGGGTCTCTGGGTTGGCTTCAAACTCTTCTCCGTTGCTCTCGCCGGAGGCGGATTCACTCTCGCCGCCGTCGTCTACATCTTCAACCTCAAACGCTATCGACCCGTTCTCCGCGCCATGATCCTCACGGCGTTTCTCGGCTATTCCATGTTCATCGCGTCCTTGATCCTCGACCTCGGCCGCCCGTATCGCATATGGCATCCATTGGTCATGTGGAATCACCATTCCGTCATGTTTGAAATCGCCTGGTGCGTGATGCTCTACACCACTGTTCTCCTGCTTGAGTTTCTACCGGTCGTGCTTGAGAAATTTGGCCTGCACCGCCAACTCGAATTTCTCCACACCATCATGATTCCTCTGGTAATCGCCGGAGTCATTCTCTCCACGCTTCACCAGTCCTCACTTGGCAGTCTCTACCTGATCGTGCCCGGAAAACTCTATCCACTCTGGTATTCCTCGCTGGAACCAGTCTTCTTCTTTATATCTGCAATCTGCGCTGGACTGGCCATGACCATCTTCGAATCCTGGCACGCCGACAAAGCCTTCCATCAGCGCCTGGAACTCTCGCTCCTCACCGGTCTCGGCCGCGTCCTCGCGGTCGCCCTTTCCTTCTACCTCAGTCTCCGCCTGGTCGACCTTATGCGCCGCCACGTACTTCACCTCTTGTTGCAGCCGCGCTCAGAAACCTATCTCTTCTGGTTGGAAGCCGCTTTGCTCATCGTGCCGATGGTTCTCCTCTTCCGCCGTAGCGTTCACACCAATCGCACACTGCTCTATCTTTGCTCGGTCCTCACTCTTCTCGGTTTTGTAACCAACCGCATGAATGTTGCCATCACCGGAATGCTCGCGGCTTCCGGCAGCAATTATTTTCCCAAGTGGACGGAAATCTCCATCACGCTGGCCATCATTGCGATGGGTTTCCTGGTCTTTGCCCTCGCGGTGAAGTACCTGCCCATCTTCCCAAATGGCCATGCGTATTCATCTGCCGAAACCACGACCAAGGCCACTGCTCCATTACCTGCGACAGTTCCGGAGCTTTCCAATGTCGGAACCTGACGAACGCGTTGTTGTTCCCACTTCCAATGGTCGCTGGCAGAAGATCTCTGGCAGCCTCAGTTCCAAACTGCTTCTGCTCCTTGTCTCCTCGATGGCCATCATCTTCGGCGTGCTCGGTTACTTGAACATCCGCCTGCATCGCCAGCACCTGGAACAGACCGTCCTCGCCGATGCCGCGCGCATGAGCAGCGTCATCAAGCGCAACACCTCTTACTACATGCTGCGCAACCAGCGTGATGGCCTCTATCACAGCATCACGGACATGGCCAACGAGCCGGAAATGGTTCGCATCCGCATCATCAACGATCAGGGCCGCATCAGTTTTTCTTCCGATCCTTCCGAAATTAACAAGTTCGTAGACCAGGGCATGAAGGCGCAAGACGCTGCGCCTACTGGCGAGACTGCCATCCGCATGCCTGAGGTGAAGCAGAGTTTCCGCACCTACCGTCTACCCAACAAAGAGCGCGCGCTCGGTGTGATCGATCCAATCGAGAATTCTCTTGCCTGCAGCAGTGCTGAATGTCACGCGCATCCCGCTGAAGTTAAAACGCTGGGAATTCTCGACACCAATATTTCACTAGCGCGCAGTGAGCGAGATGTTGCCGAAAGCACGCGCCAGCTCGCCATCTACACCCTCCTTGGCGTTCTCGGCGTCGCACTGCTGAGCGCCGCTTTCGTCCGCTACATGCTCGGCGGGCCGCTCAAAGCCCTCACTGTCGGCACGCACGCCATCGGTTCCGGCGACCTCGGTTACCAGATCCATGTCGGCTCCAACGGCGAACTTAAGGATCTTGCCAATTCGTTCAACACCATGAGTCATCAATTGCTCGAAGCGCATGAGGAAATCAATTCCTGGACGCGCACACTTGAGGCCCGTGTCGATGAAAAAACACGGCAGCTCAGCAGTGCGCAAGAAGAAATGCTGCGTGTCGAGCGTATGGCATCTATCGGAAAACTCGCCGCAGTCGTTGCCCACGAAATCAACAATCCGCTCGCGGGAATTCTCACCTACGCCAAGCTCATGAAGAAGCGTCTCTCACGCGAGCCGAACCCTAATGGAGAGAATCTGGCCATGCTCGATCTGGTGGAGTCGGAAAGCCGTCGCTGCGGCGAAATCGTCAAGAACCTGATGACATTCGCGCGGCCCACCTCCATGAATAGGGAGCCGGCCGACCTCAACGCCATCCTCGACCGTTGCGTTCGACTCGTTCAACATCAACTGAAGCTGAAAAACATCGAGCTGCACCTGCACTTAACTCCGGATCTCGCCCTGGTCCGCTGCGATCAGGGCCAGATCGAACAGGTCGTTCTCGCACTGGTCATCAATGCGATTGATGCCATGACCAACGGCGGCAATCTTTTTCTCTCCACCCGCCGCCTTCCCAACTCCAGCGATATCCAGATCGAGGTCCGCGACGACGGTGTCGGCATGCCGCCCGATGTACTCTCCAAAATGTTTGAACCATTTTTCACCACCAAAGAACACGGCCGCGGCCTCGGCCTCGGTTTGGCCATCAGCCGCAATATTGTGGAACGCCACGCGGGAAAGATCGCCGTTACCTCTGAACCCGGTCACGGCACCACTTTTCTAATCACTTTGCCCATTCAGGGAAATCCCGTCCCATCCTCAGTGCCAGTTCACGCAGCAGTTTGACAAGGAGCCACTATGACCGCTAAAGCCAACCTACTCGTCGTCGACGACGAGCTCATCGTTCGAGATTCCCTCGACAAATGGTTTTGCGAAGAGGGCTACGATGTCACCGTAGCCGAAAACGCCCATGACGCCCTCACCAAGATGGCGGCAAAGCGCTTCGACCTCGCCCTTGTCGACATCAAAATGCCCGGCACCGATGGCGTGGAACTCCAGCGCCGCATGCACGAAATCGATCCAGAGATGCTGGTCATCATCATGACTGGTTATGCTTCCGTCGACACCGCCGTCAGCGCGCTTAAGAACGGCGCCTATGACTACGTCTCCAAGCCGTTCGATCCCGACGATATCGCTCACACCGTCCACAACGCGCTCGCCCACAAGCGCGCCGAACAGGAAAACGTCCGCCTTCGCGAAACAGTTGCCTCCGTCGTCCGTCCCCAGGAAATCGTCGGGCAAAGCCCCGTGATGGTTCGCGTTTTTGAAGCAATCCAGACGGTTGGGCCCACCGAGGCCACCGTCCTGATTACTGGCGAAAGCGGAACTGGCAAAGAGTTAGTCGCCCGCGCCATTCACGCCGCCAGTCCTCGTCACTACAATCCGCTGGTTGTACTCCATTGCGGAGCTCTGGCGGAAACGCTGCTCGAAAGCGAACTCTTTGGTCACGAAAAAGGCGCCTTTACCGGCGCTCAGTATCGCAAGAAGGGCTGCTTTGAAGTGGCCGATGGCGGTACCATCTTTCTCGATGAAATTGGCGACATCAGCCTGAAAACGCAAACTGATCTTCTCCGCGTCCTGCAGGAGAGGGAAATCACTCGTGTTGGCAGTTCACATCCCATTCATGTCGATTTCCGTTGCATCGCCGCCACCAACAAGCATCTTGAGCAACTAGTCGAAGAAGGGAAGTTCCGCCCCGATCTTTTCTATCGCCTCAACGTGTTCCAGATACAACTGCCGCCTTTGCGCGAACGCCGCGGTGATATTTCCGTGCTGGTCGATCATTTCGTGCGCAAATTCTCCGCCAGCATGAACAAACGCATCACCCGCGTTTCGCCTGCCGCCATGGCTCTTCTGGACCGTTACCAGTGGCCCGGCAACATCCGCGAATTGGAAAACGCCATCGAGCGCGCCATGGTCGTGGCACAGGAACCGGAGCTGCGCGAAAGCGATTTTGCTCTTCGTCTCCCCATTGCCGGTGGCACTTCGCGCACCCTCGAAGATATGGAAAAAGTCCACATTCTTGCCGTGCTTGAAGAATGCAGAGGCAACCAGACGCTGGCCGCGGAACTTCTCGATATAGACCGCGTCACTCTGCACAACAAGCTCAAGAAATACGGCTGGAAGAGAGTCACCGCGGACGCTCTGTGAATCGCATTCGCCTACTGCCGCTCGGCTCGATCCCGCAGCAGGTTCTCTCCGACCTCGCCGCCGGGCTCACTGCCGGATATCGCCTGCCCTGCGAGTTACTTCCCGCAGAGCCGGACCCTGCCTTTGCCTACAATGTAACGCGCCAACAGTATTCCTCTACGGAAATACTCGCGGAAGTCGCAAAGCGGTGCGCTCCCGGCGGTGGACGCCTCCTGGCCGTCACCCCCGTCGATCTCTACATTCCGATTCTCACGTTTGTGTTTGGCGAAGCTCAGCTGCACGGAAACGCTGCAGTCGTCTCCTACCATCGGCTTCGCCAGGAGTTTTATGGCCTGCCCGTCGACGAGAAGATTCTCCACCACCGTCTACTGAAAGAATCGATTCACGAGCTTGGCCACACCCTCAGCTTGCCGCACTGTGACGACTACGAGTGCGTGATGGCTCCGTCTCACGCCGTGGAATGGATCGATCTGAAGACTCACCGTTTCTGCAACGAATGCAGCACCAACGTCACCAAGCTCACCGCCGCCAGTCTCCGTCTCCCGTAGGGGTGGCTTTACGCCGCCCTCTTGGTTTGTCCTCCAAACTCCAAGCAAACGAATGCTTGAAGCGTGCCCGATCCCTTGCACTTTTCGCAGAGGATAGGCCCTGACGACCGAGGGTCGCAGAAGCTCGACTTTTATGTTTTTTTGGAATTTCGAGCTACTACGGCTTACGCTGGCGCTTGCACTTCGTTCGACGATTTTCTTCTCGGCACGAGAGTTCGCACAATTACGTACAACGCCGGGATGAACACCAGGTTCAGAGTAGTCGCCGCAATCATCCCGCCCACCACCGTCGTACCCACAGACACGCGTCCCGCCGCTCCCGCGCCCGTTGCAATCGTCAGAGGCACCACTCCCAAAATAAACGCAAGTGAGGTCATCAGAATCGGCCGTAGCCGGATTCGCGCCGCCTCGACTCCCGCATCCAGCACTGACATTCCCTGCTCCTGCAACTGCTCCGCAAATTCCACGATCAGAATCGCATTTTTACTCGCCAAACCGATCAGCATGACCAACCCAATCTGGCAATACACATCATTGGTCAATCCACGAATCGCTACCGCCGCCAACGCACCCATCAGCGCCACGGGTACGCCCAGTAACACGATCGATGGCAGGACGAAGCTTTCATACTGTGCCGCCAGAGTCAGATACACGAAAACCATTCCCAGACCGAACAGGATCACTGCCTTTCCCTGAGACTGGATCTCTTCCAGTGACAATCCGCTCCACTCGTAGGTCATCCCCTTCGGGAGGACCTTGTTCGCCAGTCCTTCCATGGCAGAAATTCCTGTACCCGAGCTCAATCCTGGCGCCGCCGATCCGTCGATTTCCGCCGACCGGAAAAGGTTGAAGTGCGAAATAACCTGTGGACTCGCCGTAGATTCGATCTGCACCACGTCATCCAGCGGAATCATCTTCCCCGTCTCGGACTTTACATAGTACGACCGCATATCTTTTGCTTCCGCGCGAAACTTCTGATCCGCTTGCAGGTACACGCGATAGGAGCGGTTGTTAAAGTCGAAATCGTTGATGTACACCGAGCCCATAAACACTTGCAGCGCTGCGGTGATCTGGCTCAACGGCACTTGCAGGCTCTTCGCCTTTTCGCGGTTGATATTTACCAGGTACTGCGGATCATTCGCCGTATAGCTCGTGAACAACCCCGTTACTTCCTTGCTCTGATTTCCCGCGGCCACCAACTGATTTGTAATGTTGGAAATTTCCTGCAGGGAATTTCTCCCCAGATCTTCCACTTGAAACGAGAAACCGCCGAATTGGCCCAGTCCCTGCACGGCTGGCGGATTAAATGGAATCGCCAAACCCTCGCTGATCCCGAATAGCGGTCCGCGCATTCTCTGCAGGATAGCCTGAGCGGTATGTTCGCGCCCCTTCCGCTGCTTGAACGGTTTCAGGTTCATAAAGATGATGGCGCGGTTCGGTGCACTTCCGCTGAAGCTGAATCCCACCACGGTAAACGCTCCGTCGATCTCCGGCACTTGCGAAGCCACCGCCTCAACCTTCGAGCACACCGCAGCCGTATATTCCAGAGAGGCTCCCTGCGGCGTCTGCACGATCACCATCAAATATCCTTCATCTTCTTCGGGGATGAATCCCTGTGGAGTCCTTATATACAGCCAGTACGCCAATCCCAGCGTGGCCACAAACGCCAGCAGAGCAACGTACTTCCACTCCAACACTTTATGGAGCGACCTGTGATACAACGTCGCGCCAGCCTCAAACGTTTTGTTGAATAGGCGGAAGAACCACCCCTGCGTGCGTTCACGATGATGGCCCAGGAAAATGGCAGAGAGCGCAGGCGTCAGCGTCAGTGCGTTGAACGCGGAAATGCCCACCGAAAATGCAATCGTCAGCGCAAATTGCCGGAACAGGATGCCCGTCGTACCTGGGAATAGCGCTACAGGCACGAACACCGCAATCAGCACCAGTGAAGTCGCAATTACCGCTCCCGCCACTTCCTTCATCGCCACGCTCGCGGCGTTATGCGGCTCCGTAATGCCTTCCATGATGTGCCGCTCGACGTTTTCAATCACCACAATCGCGTCGTCCACAACTAACCCGGTAGCCAGCGTAATGCCAAACAGCGTCAGCGTATTGATCGAAAATCCTAGTGCCTTGATGAAGATGAATGTTCCCACCAGCGAGACAGGTATGGTGATCGCCGGAATAAACGTGCTGCGCCAGTCCTGCAAAAAAATGAAAATAACCAGCACCACAAGCAGGATTGCTTCCATCAACGTGTAAATTACGTCACGGATCGACTCGCCGATTACATCCGTCGTGTCAAACGCGATGGCATACTTCAGCCCTGGAGGAAAATTCTTCGACAGCCGCTGCAGTTCTATCTTCGCGGCTTTGTCCACGTCCAGCGCGTTGGCTCCCGGCAATTGTGTGACGCCGATACCCACGGCATCGTGTCCATCAAAACGCAACAGCGATCCATAATCTTCCGCGCCAAGCTCCGCACGTCCGACATCCTTCAAACGGACCAGCGTGCCATCCGTTCCCGATTTCAAAATAATATTTTCAAACTCTTTGGGATCCGTTAGCCGCCCGATCGCTCGCACGCTGATCTGATAGGCCTGCTTCGGATTCGAGGGGGGCTGCCCCACCTGTCCTGCCGCTACCTGCACGTTCTGTTCTTCCAATGCGAGCAAAACGTTCGTCGCATCCACTCCCCGTTGTGCCAGTCGCGCCGGATCGAGCCACACGCGCATCGCGTATTTGCGCTCGCCAAATATGAATACGTCGCCGATGCCTTTCACGCGCTTCAAGGCGTCCTTCACATAAATGTCCAGATAGTTGCTCAGGAAAAGGCTGCTGTATTGCCCGGTCTCCGAATAGACACCGGCGCCGAACACAAATCCGGAAGCCTGCTTGGTGATGATAATGCCGGTATTTTTCACTGCATTGGGGAGCCGGCCCAGCGCCTGGCTCACGCGGTTCTGGACGTCGACGGCGGCCAGATCGACGTCGCGCGTCACGTTAAACGTCACCGTGATCTGGCTGAATCCGTCGTTTCCGCTGGCCGACTGGATGTACTTCATCCCCGGAACGCCGTTGATAGCCTGTTCCAGGGGAATAGTCACACCAGATTCCACCGCCTGCGCGTTCGCACCGATATATACGCTGCTGACTACCACCTGGGGTGGGGCTAGATCAGGAAACTGTGCAATGGGGAGTGTCGGAATAGAGATAGCGCCGCCAAGCACGATCAATAGTGCGCAGACAGTCGCGAACACCGGCCGCTGAATGAAGAAATCGACAAACAAATCCGCTCTCCGCCTTCTTTATGAAAAGACCTGCATGACATCTACGTCTTGTGCTGATTTACTTTGCTTTTGCGCCCGGTTCTGGCCCCGCAGCCGCGTTGTTTTGCCTGCCGGGTTCCTTCTGCATCTCCATTACGGGCATGCCGTCCTGCAAAAACTGTGTGCCGGAAATAATCAGGTGGTCTCCCGCCTTCACTCCGCCCAGCACGGCATAATCATTTCCTGTCATTTCGCCCAGGCTCATCTGTTTTTGCCGGGCCACGGCGCCTTTCCCTTCATTTACAGCAATAAACGCAAAATACTCACCGTTGATTCTCTGCACCGCCAGTACCGGGATCACCGGCCCCTGTCGCGTGCCCCAATCCACCTGCGCCCGCACCTGTTGCGCAATTCGCAGATTTGCCTTGGCGTTGGGCACCGCCGCTTTTGCCAGGACCGTTTGCGTCTCCTGATCCGCCTGCGGCGAGATGAACGTTATCTTCGTATCCACGGTGACGGCGCCTTTGTCATCCAGCAACTTGACAGGTAAACCCACGCGCACATCTCCCGCGCGCGATGCCGGCACATAAATGTAGGCCTCCAGCGCGCCAGGCTCGTCCACGGTCATCAGTAAGGTAGAAACCGACACGCGATCTCCCACGCGCACGGGAATATCGCCCACGATTCCCGCCATCGGCGCTTTCACTTCAAAGTAACGCAGCTGCACTTTTTCCTGCTGCACTTGATGTTCCAGAGACCGCAAGCGCGCTACCGCATGTTCATATGTCATTTGCGCATTATCGAATTCCGCCTGGCTGATCACCTTGTCGGCCACCAGTTTTTTGTTTCGTTCCATGGTGATTTGCGCCAGGTGTACATCCGCTTCCTGCGCGGAGAGTTCCATCTCCTGGCTTTGCACGGCGGCTTCCTGCTTCAACGGGTCCACCTGCAACAGCGGTGCTCCCTCCGCAACGCGGTCGCCTGATTTCACGAAAATCTTGGTGATGTAGCCTTCCACCTGGGGGTTGATGTTTGCCGAATGCCGCGACTTTAGGATCGACAGATACTCCGTGGAATTGGTGATTTCCCGCGATTCCACCACTTGTATCTGCACGGGCATCGCTTGCGGCCCAGTCGCCTGGCCGTCTGCCGCTTTTCCTCCACAACCGGCAAGAAACAATACAGCAAAGCCGAATCCGCCCATGGCAGAGATTGTTTTTTTGCTCCCAAAAGCCATCAGTCTATCTGTATGAGTTCTCATAATCTCGTTAAGCAACACTACATATTACGACATGCGCCGTATTGTTGGGAAACAGAAAGCTACGTTCTCTTTTTTGACGCCTGAGGGAGTTCTATCGTTAGAGGGTGGCAATGCAGCGGCCGATCGTTAAATCGGCCACGCCGCGTGTAGTGGCGGCATTGAACCGCCCGATTGGTTTCGAATTCAACCTAATACATATCGCTGGGATCGATCTTTTTCCCCGACAATCCCATCTGCAACACTTCAATATCTTCCGGCCGGTCGAACACTTTTCCGGGGAACGATCGCTTGATCAAAATTCGCAATCCGCCGTACAAAATCCCCAACCCCAGCGCCACGCCCATAAACATCATCGTGAATACGATGATCTTCACCAGCACCACGACGATCGGCGGGTCCGTCGCCGTATGACTCGATTCGTTCCACGTCACTTGCGTCTCGTAATCCACCGCGTCGCGCAGTCTCTGCGCATATTCCTTGGAAGACGCTTCTAATACAATCGACAGCATCGACGCTTTCCGCTCAATGTTCACCCCGGCTTTTTTTGCCGCTGCCGGAAGGGCACTCTCCAGATGGTGCAATTGCTTCTCTGCAATCTGTGGAGTCGGATATTCCAACAAGATCAGCACTCCACCTTCGCTCCCCGCCTGATACTTCGCTAGCATCGCTTCTACGCCGTTGTTGAACCCGACTTCCTTGCCCAGTTCCTGGAAGGTTCCCTGGTTAAGTTGGCTCATAGCGGAT
This sequence comes from Candidatus Acidiferrales bacterium, assembly GCA_963782755.1. Lineage (GTDB taxonomy): Bacteria > Acidobacteriota > Terriglobia > Acidiferrales > UBA7541 > Acidiferrum. The sequence continues at coordinate 231,857 of CAWAKR010000013.1, read as the reverse complement.
TGAAATCCGGCTGGCCCAGATGCAAACTTCTGCGTTCCAAAAACACGATCCTTGCTGGGCACGTAGGTCCTCAGCGGTGGGTATGGGGAATGGTCAGCCTTCGTTTGCAGGGATTTGTCGAGCCCCGCTAGTTCTTCCGGTTTCAGCTCGGTTGCACTTCCCGCGGTTACCACAAGATTTCCAATCAGGATATTTCCCGTAGAGGCGTCGAATGCCGCCTCGTCTCCGAGTGCGTAAGCACGATGGTTTATCGATGTCGCCTGGGTAAAGTATTGATAGGCCCCCGTTGGATCCTTGAAGCTAAAGAGAGTCAGATTGGTCTCGTCATTCCCGTTGCGATAAGCTCTCTCCTCTATCGCGGTAACTCCCGCTTCTCGCAAGACTTCTCTTCGAGGATCGCCCCCAAGCCATGTTTTCAGGCTTTGCCCAGAGGTGAGTTTCGACGGGCCCGCAGAGTTCCACGCCCCGAACTGGTCGGGTAGCAGGGAAAGTTCGGCAGCATTCGTGCCCAAGGCACAAATTATCAGCGCCAACAGAAGTAGATAGGTCAGCTTTCGCATTGCACCTGTCTCTTAGATGCCAGTAGCTTAGTTTTAGTTCCTGGATTGTTCAACTGTGGTGACCACCACGGGCTTCACCGGCTTCCCCGTCGCGCCCACGTTCATGCTGTTCATGCTCTGCAGGTAAGAAGTTACGCCCGCAAACACACCCTCGGCAATCCTCTGCCGGTGTTCCGGCTTCTTCAACAATTGCTCGTCCGCCGCATTGCTCAGAAACGAAATCTCCGTCAGGATCGACGGCATGTCCGCCCCAATCAGCACCACGAACGGCGCCTTGCGCACGCCGCGGTTCTTCACAGGCTTGGCCGTCTTCTGAATCCGCTTGGATAGGGAATCCTGAATGTCTTCCGCCAGTTCCTTGGACTCGTCAATCTTTTCCGTGCGCGCGATCTTCTTCACCACATCTTCCAGGTCGTGGATGCTGCCCTGGGAGACCGCGTTTTCCCGCGCCGCCACTTCCATTGCTTCCGGCGAACCCTTCAGATTTAGATAGTAAGTTTCCACGCCGCGCGCCGCATGGTCTGGACTCGAATTCGCGTGAATGGAAACGAACAAGGTCGGCCTTCGTCTCGTTTGCGATGTGTGTCCGCTCTTCCAACGGGATAAACGTATCGTCAGACCGCGTATACACAATCTCTGTGTCCGGCAGTTTCTGCTGGATCAGCTTGCCCAATCGCAGCGCCACATCCAGGCACAAATCTTTTTCCATCAACCCCGTCGGTCCAATCGTTCCGGTATCGTGTCCGCCGTGTCCCGCGTCAATCACGATACGCCCAATCTTCAATCCCAGCGCGCGTGTCAATGTTGACTGTCCATCCCGCGTCAGCTGCGGAATCGGAGTCTGCTGGATCAAGTCCGGCTTGCTGCCCTTGCCATTCTTTGCGCGCACCAGCGTGCCCGAGGCGGGATCTTTTTTCGTGTTAGTGCTTGCTGAAGTCGTGGGGGAGGTTGCCCCCGTTGGAGTCCCGAACGGTGCAGGCACTTCTTTTGCCCCTGCCGAAGTCGGAGGTTTCTCGGTCTTTTCCGGCGTAACGGTTAGGTCTGCCGCTTCCGCCGAGGCCATTTGCGACGCGACCACGGTATCTACAGCCTTGGCCCTGCTCTTTGACGTGGAGACGACCCCAGACGTCTCGACTGGGTCTTGCTTCGCCGGCACGCTGCTTCCATACAGCTCGATCACCAACCGCGTCGGCTTCTTAACCAGCGTAGCGGCATAATCCTGCACGCCATTCACGTCCAGCACTACCCGTACAACGCCGGATTGGTTCTGTGCCACGCGTACGTTCGTCAGTAATTCGCCGCTGACCGCCACGTTGCCGTGCGCCACGTTGGGGCTCAATTTTGCCGCGTGCAAATCAAAATAGATTCGGTCGGGGCTGGCAATTCGTCCAGAAGCGTATTGCACCGAATCCTCAAGCTCGATCACCACTTCGGTGCTGCCCGGCGTAACATTCGTTTTGATCTTCTTGATGTGGGGAACTTCTCCCGCACGTGCACTCTCTCCGCCGCTCTTACCTGTCAATTTCGGCGTTTCCACGCTCTCTTCACTCACCGGCACAGTTGCTGGCGTCGGCGCTGGTGCAACGGTCCGCGTCGCGGCCACTTCAGGTGCCTTAGGCTTCGCTGCCGGCGGCGCATTCACAGGCGCGGACGTTGCAGTTCTTGCATCCAGTTGCCCGGTCTCGGCATTTTTCATCAATGCCAACTCTGCCAACGACTCCTGCACCTCGCGCTTCTTCTGCGAGTGGGGATATTTTTTCAGGAAATCCTGGTAGCTCTTGGTGGCTGCCGTCGGATCGCCCAACTGATCCTTCTGCAATCCAGCCACGCGCAGCATTGCGTCCGGAACATACTTGCTTCCCGGATATTCTCGTATCAAAAATTGGTAGGAATCGACCGCCGCCTGGTAATAGCTGCGTCCAAAGCGATCGCCCATCTCGCTGTCTAGCTCACCCACGGCCATCAACGCTTCCGGCACTTGCGCCGAGTGCGGAGTAATCATGTAAACGCGGCGATAGGAATTCACGACCTGCTTGTATTCCGCCAGGGTGCGCTTTTCCGCCGGCTTTGCGTTCAACGTTTCGCGCAATTCCTCCGCGCGCCCAAACTGGTTGCTCGCCGCATCGCGCTTCACGCTGGTGTTGTTGGAAGCGGCCTGCACAGGGCAGGGAACAACACCAAATCCCAGCAGGGTGAAACCCAGCGAAACGACGGCGAAGGTCTTGTGGAAATTTTTTGCCCCGAACTTCATTTCCGGAATGCTTTCTGCACAATCGACCGCAGACTTTTCTCTATTGTTCGTTGGTGAAAATGATGCGCCCGTTGGGGTCCACTTCACGATGGATGGTGTTGGTCCTGACAAATGCGGTATCGAGCCGTCCCGATCCTGGCCGGTAATACGCGTTCTGCACTTTCTGTACATAGTTTCGCGTCTCTCGATAAGCCGGAATCCCATGAGCCCTGTCCACCGCTCCTTCACCAGCATTGTACGCTGCTAAAGCCAAGTCCAGGTTGCCGTTGTATCGTTCTAGCAACATCTTCAGATATCGTACTCCGGCGTCCACATTCTGCTTCGGGTTAAAAGCGTCGCTCGCCCCGAATCGTTGCGCCGTCGTTGGAATCAACTGCATCAGTCCTATGGCCCCTTTTCTTGAAAAGGCCCCGGGATTCCAGTTCGATTCCGTTTCAATCACCGCCCGTACCAGCGCGGGGTCTACTCGATGCCGTTCCGCCGCTTCGCGTACCAACTTATCCACGCCGTCCCGGTCAATACTCATCGGGCGCCGATTCCCGCCCATGAAAGTCATCTCGCCCTGCAGGTATATATTTGGATGCGAGGGCAGCGATTTCTGTGTCGCTTTCAAGGGTGGTTCTGAATTCACGAACAGGCGGCGTCCGTCAAAGTTGGTCACCGACATGATCTGAGCTTGGGCCGGCCTTGCGCTTGCCAGCAATCCAGCTAAAGCTGCAGAAAACACGAAGGCTACACGTATTGCCGCTTGTCTTGATTGGGCGTGAATTCGCCTTGGGGAAGGCATAGGTTGCATCTCTACTATAATTTCTAAAGAAGCCGGTATTTGCAGGGGCCGCCTTTTGAGGCGGTCCGCCAACAAAACCACATCTCAGAGTAGCCTGTCTCCGCGAAGCTCAACAAAACACACGGACCACAAACCCGTAGCCACGTCCAGCTGCGGAGCTTGGGCGCTTCTGCTACCGGGAAGGATTATAGCAATGGTTCGAGAAGGCTTGGTACTGTTTGCAAGGCCGATTTTAGGGCAGTTGTGTCTTTACCGCCAGCCTCCGCCAAATCGGGACGTCCGCCACCGGAACCGCCTACCAGCTTGGCCAAAGTCTGTATCAGCTTGCCAGCATGGACTTTAGCTGTCAGATCCTTGGTCACGCCCGCAATGAGCGCCACTTTATCACCGTCTGGCATCCCCAGCACGACCACTCCGGAACCCAGCTTCTGACGCAGCGAGTCGACGAGCTGACGCAGGCCTTCCCGGTCCACATTCTCTACTTCGCCTATGACCGCCTTCACTCCCTTGATGGTCTGCGCCTGACCAAACAATGTCTCTAGCTGGTCCAGCGCACCTTTGCGCTTCTGTGCGCCCAGATCCTTCTCCAGTTGCTTGGCCGTCTGCGATAGCTTTTCCACGCTGGCCAGCAGGCCGTCTTCGGCGACGTTCAGCTTCGAGGCCAATTCCCTCAGGGTCTGCGCCTGGTGCTGGTAATGGGCTAGAGCCCCCAGACCCGTTACCGCCTCGATGCGTCGCACACCTGCCGCCACGGACTCTTCGCTCACGATCTTCAGTACCCCAATGTCGCCGATACGGTGTACGTGTGTGCCGCCGCACAGTTCCTTGGAGTAGAAGCCGCGTGGCGCCCGGGGATCCGGAATCGTCACTACGCGCACATTGCTCTCCGGATATTTGTCGCCAAAGAAGGCCAGTGCGCCCGAAGCGAGTGCTTCTTCCAGAGACATCACGCCTGTCTCGATTTGCGTGTTCAGACGGATCTCTTCATTCACCTGCTGCTCGATGTCGTGGAGTTCTTCCACGCCTACCGGCGCGAAATGCGAAAAGTCGAACCGCAGCCTGTCAGGAGCGTTCAGCGAACCAGCCTGCTTCACGTGTGTGCCCAGAATGTTGCGGAGCGCCGCGTGCACCAGATGCGTTCCGCTGTGATTGCGAATCACCCGCGCCCGCCGCTCGGCATCGGCCACCACGGTTACGCGATCGCCGACATGCAATGTCTCTTTCGCCGTGACGCGATGCGCCACCAGTCCCGCGACCGGATAATACGCGCTAGTTACTTCCGCCAGCGGCAGCAGCCCCGTGTGGTCGTAGAACATTCCAGTATCCGCCACCTGTCCGCCCGATTCCGCGTAAATCACCGTGCGGTCCAGCACCACTTCACCCTTTTCGCCGGGTTTCAATTCGTTGACGGCGCCATTTTTCGTAACGATTGCTTCAATCCGGCAATCCTTTGCCGTCGTCGCGGAGTAAAAGTCCTTCTCGGTAGTGAATGTTTCTGCGATCTTCGCGTAGGCCGGATTGGCAGAATCTTTCGACCCGCCCTTCCACGATGCACGAGCCCGCGTTCGCTGCTCGTGCATCGCCTTCTCAAAACCTGCTTCGTCGAACTGCACTCCCAAGTCTCTTGCGGCGTCGAGAATGAAATCCATTGGCAAGCCGTATGTGTCGTAGAGACGAAATGCGCTCTCACCGGAATACACTGAGCCGGGCTTCGCGGAAAGCGGTTTCAATTCCTCTTCCAGTTTTTTGAGCCCGATATCCAGGGTGTGACCAAAGCGATTCTCCTCGCTCAGAACAATGTCTGGCACGCGCGCAGCGTTGGTCTCGAGAAGTTCGGGATACGCTTTGCCCATCAATTCGCGAACGCTATTCACCATTTCATAGAGAAACGGCTTGCTCGCGCCCAGCAATCGACCGTGGCGAATCGCACGGCGCATGATCTTGCGAAGCACGTAGCCGCGTCCTTCGTTCGATGGCAGCACGCCATCGGTAATTAGGAATGTCGTCGCGCGAGCATGATCCGCAATGACGCGCAGAGAAGCCGCTGCGTGCGTTTGATCTTCGCTTTTCAGTTCTCTTCGCTTCGTCCGCGCCGGTGAGTTGCGCGGCGCGGTCGATCAGCGGCGTGAAAAAATCCGTATCGTAGTTGGAAATCACCCCTTGCAGCACGGCAGCCAGGCGCTCCAGTCCCATGCCCGTATCGACGCACGGCTTCGGCAAGGGAGTGAGCGTGCCGCTGGAATCGCGATTGAACTGCATGAACACCAAATTCCAGATTTCGACGTAGCGCCCGCAATCGCACGGGAACTGGCAGTCGGTGTGGCCCTCGTCGGATGCAATCGCGCCCATGTCGTAATGAATTTCGCTGCATGGTCCGCACGGCCCGGTATCGCCCATGGCCCAGAAATTGTCTTTCAACCCCGGAATTGCATAGATGCGATCGGGATCGACTCTCTGCTCCAGCCAGAAACCCTGCGCTTCTTCATCCACGCCGAGCGTCGTGCCCGGAGCCACTTCCGCGCCGCCAAAAACCGTGACGTACAGTTTGTCTTTCGGAATCGCGAACCATTGCGGCGAGGTAATCAGTTCCCACGCGTAGGCAATCGCATCTTTCTTGAAATAATCGCCAAACGAAAAATTCCCCAGCATCTCGAAAAAGGTGTGATGCCGCTTGGTGAACCCCACATTTTCCAGGTCGTTGTGTTTGCCGCCCGCGCGCACGCATTTTTGCGAAGTCGTGGCCCGGGTGTAATCGCGCTTCTCCAGCCCCAGAAAAACATCCTTGAACTGGTTCATCCCTGCGTTCGTGAACAGCAGCGTGGGATCGCCGTGCGGCACCAGCGAAGAGCTCTTCACCCGCCGGTGTCCCTTGCCCTCAAAGAACTGCAGGAACTTCTCGCGTATCTCGTTGCCGCTCAATTTATTCTTGCCGTTCGCAGTCAATTCAGCCTCAATCCAGCGTCAATTCCGAACACAAGATTATCGCATAGCCATCAACGGGTGTGTGTAGTGGAGGCTTTGCGCGGCCGCGTTTGGAGTGCGGCAGTCCAACTGCCGCTTTTACGCTTTAGCCGAATCACCAATCGCAAAAGCGGGAGCCCGGCTCCCGCACTCCATGGGTCACAGCTACTCCTGGCTGTGTTTCGCCCTGCCCGCCGACAAAACCGACATTGTCGGCCGACATTTCGCCGACATTGTGCCTTGGCGTTCGAAAGCAAGCATGATTTTTCTCATTATACGCATTCTGTAGTTACGTGATAAGTAAACACTTGCAGTTCTTGCAAAACATTTGCATTCGAAAGGAAAGCGAAAATGTCGGCGCGCCGACATTTTTTCTCCGCCGACATTTTCATTTTGTCGAGAATGATTTCGACTCCGAACTACTCTACTTCCACGTCCGGCACTTCTTCATGTGTGATGCGGAACAATTCTTTTCGAATGATATCCGAAGGAAATCCCGCCGCAACCAGCGAGCGATACAGCGACGCAATCTTCTTGTCGCTGATTTCTCCGCGGAAAAGCCGCAATTTCCGCTCGATACGGTGCCGCACCATCGCCGCCGGATCATTTTCCTCCGCCGAATCCTTCAGCGCTTTTTCGATGTGTTTGTCGGGAATTCCGCGTGTCCGCAAGTCGCGCGCAATGCGAAATGCGCCCTGTTTGCGTGATTCCGTGCGCAAGCGCGTGAATTGCTTCGCATAACGCGCATCGTCCAGCAAATTCTGCGCCTTTAGCCGCTCCACTACGCTCTTCACCAGCTTTTCATCTTCGCAACGCCGCGCCAGCGCCTTCTTCATTTCATGTACGGAATGTGCGCGCCGCATCAGAATTTTGATCGCAGCTTCATATAATGCAGACTCCGTCTCAATCTGTCGTGGTTTTCCCCACATACCAGCAGCATAGAAGAACTACCGGCGAGTGGCTAGTGGCGAGCGTGCACATTTCCATTTGCAGGCGTAAAATAGCTTTGGTCCTCTCCGCAGAGGATTGTGAGTTGGCCATGATCTACCCTTCGTTCTTCACGAAGTCCATTTCTTTCCGCACAATTTCAGGCCTCATTGCGGCCTTCGGCTTTCTCTTTATCAGCGGATGCAACAGTGACACCTGCTTCGTCGGGGTGATCAACGCCCCAGGCACCGGAGTGGCGGTAGGCACTGGAAACCTTCCTGCCGTTTGTTCGGGCTTGCAGACTCCAGCCGCCATGAGCGTCACCGCGCAACTCGCCCCGATCTGCACAGGCTGTTCTGCCACGCGACAAGTGTCGAGTGTGCGATCTCACCATCAGCGGTGTCGAACTGCATCCCGGCGCAGTGGCCGACGAAGATTCCCCGGACTGGCAGGAGATTGCGCCGGAGCTGGCGCGTGAACCGCTACTGCTGCAACTAACTCCACATTCCGGTGCAGATAGTGTCGTACTGCCCGCTACGATTTCGGGCCACATCCCCGCGGGCACTTACTATCAGCTTCGTTTGCGCCTGGCGAATCCCGAGTCTTTGCAATCCACGCAACTTGCCTCGAAAAATTCGTGCGGCGCTGCGGGCGCAGGCTGCCTCTTCACGGCGAATGGCGATCTCCATGCGCTGCGTTCTCCCGACGGATCACGCTACCTTCGCCTGGTGACGACTTCTCCGATCGACGTGCGCGCTGGTCAACAAAACTTCCTGAGGATCGAACTCACACCGGAATGGTTGCTGCAGAAAAGTTCCACCGGATCGCTCGATGTTGCGCCGCTGTTGCGTGGCCGCATTCTGAACGATGCTGCTCCGCCCGCCGGCTCGCTCTAATCGGGTGTGCTACATTCCTTGGCTATGAACTTTCGTCGCATGGCCATTGAAATCGAGTCGCCCGAAGAGCTGGGCTATTCCACAATCAAAAATAATCTTTCGGAAAGCTCCGTCAGCGATCTGAAACTCAGCGACCTGGGCTTGGATTTGCAGGAATTGCTGCTCTCCTATCCCGCGCATCGTGGTTTGCCGGAGCTTCGCGAACGCATCGCCGCTGAAGGCGCCGGTTTGAAACCTGAAAATGTTCTTGTGACCGCAGGGGCCGCTGGCGCGCTTTTTCTGATCGCTGCCACGTTGCTTAAGCCGGGCGACCGCATCGTCGTGGCCAAACCGAACTACTCCACGAATCTCGAAACGCCGCGCGCCCTGGAAGCAATTGTCGTGGAATTGCCGCTGATTTTTGAGCAACGCTATCGCGTAGACCTCGAAGAAATTGATAAGCGGCTAACCAGTGGCACTAAGATTCTCAGCTTGACGGTGCCGCACAACCCTACTGGCACCATGATGAGTCTCGACGAACTGAAAAATATTATCCGTCTGGTGGAATCGCGCGGCGCTCTGCTGATATTTGACGAAACGTATCGCGAGATGGCTTTCAGCCAGCCGCTGCCGCCGCTGGCCACACTCTCCGACCGTGTTATCAGCGTCTCTTCGTTGTCCAAAGCGTACGGCCTTCCCGGAATTCGCATCGGCTGGCTGTTGTGCCGCGATCCCAAAATGATGGAACTGTTTCTCGCTGCGAAAGAGCAGGTCTCCATCTGCACTTCGATCGTCGATGAACAGCTCGCGTTGCGATGCCTGCAGAAAAAAGCAGGAGATCCTCGGCCGCGCCAGGAATCGCACGTTGAAAAATTTCTCCGCTTTGTGCTCCTGGATTGCCAAACAGAATTATCTGGAATGGGTGGAACCCGCGGGTGGCGCCGTCTGCTTCCCGCGCTTCCGCCAAAACGCGGGCATCAACATCGACAAATTCTACCGCGTGCTTCTTGGCGAATTGCACACCGCCGTCGGCCCCGGCCACTGGTTCGACGAAGACCGCCACCACTTCCGCGTCGGGTTTGGCTACCCGCCCGAAGACGAGTTTTTGCGTGGATTGCAGTCGATCGAGCAGGCAGTCGCGGCGGCTCGGATCTAGTGATTAGGAGGCGGGCGCGCCCAGATAACCCGCAGTACGTGCGCCAGATCACACACCCCAAAACAGTCCGATATTAGAATTTATCCCATTGACGCGTTGAAAAAGCAGGAGTTGCGTGTTTGCCAGCTTGGCAGCGCGATTGCTCCTCTACCGCCGGGGAGAATTGAACATGGCCTACGTGATTATTGACAGCTGTACGAAAGACGAGCACTGCATCGAAACCTGCCCGGTGAATTGTATCCATCCGACAAAGGATGAGGCCGATTTCGCAACGGCTCCGCAGCTCTATGTGAACCCGAATGACTGCATCGATTGCGGCGCGTGCATCCCGGTCTGCCCGACGGGCTCGATCTTCGCGCTCGACGAAATGCCGGCCGAGCATCAGGCATTTGTTGCCAAGAACGCGGCGTATTTTAATTAGTAAGTTGTCCGCAGAAAGTTTTCAGGTTTAAGTAAGGAAGATTTGTCTCCGCCCAGGAAAGAACTCACCATGGCCCAGCCCTGGTGAGTTCTTTTTTTGCGCCCAAGCGTTGTCATGCTGCGCAAGTCGCGCCACTACTCGGTTGCCGGCTTTGCTCCCGGCAAACGGCTTTTCAGAAACTTGATCTGGCCGTTGTGATTTGATTCGTGTTCGCACACGTGGAACCACTTGCAGTAATTGTTCGTTGGACCCCATCCCCAGGTTTTGTCGACGCTCATCAGCCACGCATCATCGCGTTTGCGAAATTCGGCAAGGGTCTTCTCACGTGTCTCTGAGAGCATGTTCAGGTAGTAGTCCAGATCGTGGCCTTTGATTCCTTTGCGCGCCGGTTCGCCCAGTTCCATCGGCATGCCCCATTTTTCTTTCCACGATTCAGGAATCTTGTCCCCGCCGAGTCCTTCAAACGTGTTCACCTGATAGAAAGTTTCTGTCGCCGCCAGGTGCATCAGAAGCGCGCCAATGGTGTTGGCCTTGGCGTCCAACAGAAAATCCAGATCTTTCTGCGTCATGCCCTTTACGGACATGAGCATGGTCGTGCGCATCCAGTTCATCTCTGACACCAACGTGCCGAGCTGTGGCGAGTAGCCTTTCTTCGGCCCAATGATGTTCTCGTCGGCGTCCTCGGAATACGCTGGTGGCGACTGAAATCAGCGAAGCGCCGGCAATTCCAGTAGTCAGCGCAGCAGACGCTCTCAAAAAATGGCGGCGGCCCGGGAAGGGAATCACGTGATCCATAGGAATCTCCTTGTTGCTTCACTTGCAGGGAATTGTCTCGGCTGGAAGAACGCAGGGATGATACACCCCAGCGACCACACGGCAACAGAGTCTATGTTCGTCAGATTCTCGGACCGTGAGTTGTAGACCAGTGAGCTTACTTCCTGGCGAAGCGCTCGAAGTCGGCCATTTGCGAAGCCATTTCTTCGCGCGCGGCGTCGGCGGCGGAACGAATACCCTGAATGCGCAGCTTGAATTCGTCGGCGTTGGACGCGCGCATCAAAGCTTCGTCGAGGGTGATCAATTCCTTGGTGTACAAGTCGAACAGCGACTGGTCGAAGGTCTGCATGCCGTACTGTGAAGTGCCGGCGGCAATCGCGTCGTGGATCAAGCGCGTCTTATCCGAGTTGATGATGCAATCCCGGATGTAACCCGTGGCGATCATGATTTCGACGGCGGGCACGCGGCCCTTGTCGTCGGCGCGGCGCACCAGGCGCTGAGAAACGACGGCTTTCAGCGTGGCGGCCAATTGCAAACGAATCTGTTTCTGCTCGGGCGGGGGAAAGACCGCGATGATACGCTGAATGGTTTCCGTCGCGTCCAAAGTGTGCAACGTGGAGAAAACCATGTGGCCGGTTTCCGCGGCAAGCAAGGCAGTAGAAATGGTTTCCAGGTCGCGCATTTCGCCGACCAGAATCACGTCGGGGTCTTGACGAAGTCCAGCGCGCAACGCCGTGGAAAAGTTCGCGGTGTCGACTTCCACTTCGCGCTGGTTGATGAAGCTGCGCTTGTCGCGGTGGAGAAATTCGATCGGGTCTTCAATCGTAATAATGTGATCGGCACGGTTGGCGTTGATGCGGTCAATCATGGCCGCCAGCGTGGTGGACTTACCGGAACCGGTGGTCCCGGTGACCAGCACCAGTCCGCGCTGCTCTTCGCAAATCTTGGCGATGACCGGCGGCAGATTCAATTCCTCAACGGTACGAATCTTGGTGGGAATAACGCGCAAAACCATTCCAACGTTGCCGCGCTGCTGAAATACGTTCACACGGAAGCGGCCCAGTCCTGCAACGCCATACGCCATATCGAGTTCGGCAGTTTCCTTGAATTTCTGCTTTTGCCGGTTGGTCATCATGCTGAAGGCCATGGAGAGCATTTCTTCCGGCGTAATACGGGGAATGTCGGTGAGCGGCGTCAACAGACCGTCGACGCGGAGATAGGGGTGGTTACCGACCTTAAGGTGCAAGTCGGAAGATTTGTTTTCAACTGCGCGACGCAATAGATCGTCGATGCTTAGAGCCATGTGCAGACACCCCGCTACCTTTTGTTACCTTCCTGAAGCTAACATTCAGGGCAGGGGGCAACAAGAAATGCGCAAGCGGGCGTTGCTGTGTAGTTACCTGAGCGAGGGGACAGGATGAAACCGGCACTTTACTAGAAGGTGACCGGCCCCCAGCCGAAAACAAAAGACGCTCGGTTTTGTAACGATTTTGTGTAAAATGCCGGAACTCGCCTCCGCTCCGGGCCGTGTGACGCTTGAATACCTTCCGAGCAAAGAGGAAGAGCAGTATTTTGTTCTCGATTCAACAGGGAGATTTCCGTGTTCAGAAAACTGGTGTTTTTGTTGGCCGTACTTGGGATAGTAACCGGCTCAACCTACGCGCAGTCCGTGGCGAGTTTGCATGGTCGGGTCGTGGATGCCAGCGGCGGGGCTGTACCGGGTGCCAAGGTGAAGCTGACACTGGCGAATACCGGTGCAGAGCGGGCCACGCAGACGGATGGAAATGGCGTGTACGAATTCAGTCAGTTGCAGCCAGGCAAGTATTCGCTGGAAGTCACTGCCGCCGGATTTCAGCCGGCGCACCGCGATGGGCTCGAACTGCTGGTGGCCACTGCGAGTAATGTGGAAATCACCCTCTCCGTGGGCAGCATGAAACAGGAAGTGATCGTGGATAGCGAGGCGGCGGTGCTGGTGAACACCACGGACGCCACGCTGGGCAATGCATTTGCGGAGAAGCAGGTCTCCACGTTGCCGATTGAGGGACGCAACGTTGTCGAGTTGCTGAGTCTCGAGCCTGGTGTGACTTTTCTGGGCAAATTTGCCGGCAACGACAACGGCGATTCGCGAAGTGGCGCGGTGAATGGCGCGCGCAGCGATCAATCCAACGTCACGCTCGACGGCATTGACGTGAACGACCAGAACTACGGCTACGCATTCAACAGCGTGTTGCGCATGACACAGGATTCCGTGCAAGAGTTTCGCGTAACCACGAGCAATCCGAACGCCGATGCGGGGCGGGGCTCCGGCGCACAGGTCACACTGGTCACCAAGAGTGGCACGAATACATTTCACGGCGCGCTGTACGAATACAATCGCAACGCGCTATTCACCGCCAACGATTATTTCAACAAGCAGACGCAACTTGCCAATGACGAGCCCAACAAGCAACCGCAACTGATCCGCAACGTATTCGGCGGATCTATCGGCGGCCCGATCCTGAAGGACAAACTGTTTTTCTTCGTGAACTATGAGGGGCGACGCGACGCGGAAGGCGAAGTAGCAAACCCGTACCGTGCCTGGAGACAGCATGCGGGATGGCGTCGTGCAATATTTGTGTCAGCAAACCGCAAGCGGAGGCCTTGATACCGCCACTTGTCCCGGGCGGAAATATTCAAGGTGTGAGCGGAAAGAGCTATGCGGTTGCGCCCGGTTACTTTGCGGTTGGGCCCGGACCAGATCTTGAGCATGGACCCGCAAGGAGTGGGTGTGAACGAGGCCATGCGAACAGTTCTGAACACCTATCCCGTGGCAAATGTGTTCACTGGAATTGGCGACGGCTTCAATACGTTTGGTTATCGCTTTGCCAGCACGGTGCACCGCAGCTACAACACGTACATCGCGCGACTGGATTACAACCTCACAAAGAACAATGTGCTGTTCTGGCGCGGCAATTTAATGGATGACACGGAGCCGGGCGCACCGCAATTTCCCGGGCAGCCTGCTTCCAGCACCACGCTCACCAACAGCAAGGGATTCGCATTCGGCTATACGGCGATCCTGCGTCCCAACCTGGTGAACAATTTCCGATGGGGATTCACGCGGCAGGGAGGGACGAATTCCGGAATTTCTACGGATCCATCGGTGGGTTTGCAGGGTCTGGACTCTCCGGTATCTTTTTCGCGCTCCAAGGATTTCATCATTCCGGTAAACAATTTCGTGGACGACGTTTCGTGGACGAAGGGGGCGCACAGCCTTTCGTTCGGTGCGAATCTGCGCGTGATTCACAACAGCCGTTCGAGCACGGCGAATTCCTTTCCGGATGGACAAATCAATACGGGATGGCTGGGGCCCTCGTCTGCAGTGGCAAATTCCGGCTCGCCACTCGATCCTGCGATTGCGGGTTTTCCTGCCGTCGATCCCAGCTTCGGCTACAACTACGACAGCGGAATCATGGATGTTGTGGGCGTAGTAACGGAAGGCGACGCGATCTACAACTACGATCACAGCGGAAATCCACTGGCTCTGGGTGCACCGGTCAAGCGTGACTATCACTGGAACGAAATGGACCTGTACGCGCAAGATTCCTGGCGCGTTTTCAAGACGCTTACTGTTACAGCCGGATTGAAATACAGCTATCTGCAAGTGCCCACGGAAATTCACGGCCTGCAGGTTGGCCCCTGCGTGCTTTCGGGCAGCGCGTGCAGTCCTTACGCCCTTTCGGACTATTACCTTGCAAGCGCCCAGCAGGGAGCCAACGGAGGTTCGGCGAGCAATGTAAACAATGTGTCGTTCGATTTGAATGGCCGATCGAACGGCAAAAGCGATTTCTGGTCTGCGGGAGGGGGAACGTTTTCACCGCGCATTGCGCTGGCATGGTCTCCCTCGTTTGATGGTGGAATTGCCGCTGCGATCTTCGGCAAGCCCGGGCAGACTTCCATTCGCGCTGGATATGGATTGATCTACGACCACTTTGGCGCGGCCATTGTGAACTCGTTCGATACCTCGGGATCATTCGGGCTCTCCAGCAACATTTCCAATCCCCCGGGTGTGCTGAGCACCACAACCTCGCCGCGGTTCACGGGAATATCCACTATTCCGGAAGGCCTTTTGCCGGCGGCCCCTGCGGGCGGATTTCCAGCCACACCGGATCAGAGCCAGTTCGCGATCAGTTGGGGCGTGGACAACAAGGTGAAGAATCCGTACTCGCACATGATTGGATTTGTCGTTCACGCGACAATTGACTCCCGTCAACGTCACTGGAATTTTCCTACGTGGGACGCCTTGGCCCACCGTTTGTTAGTGCAGCAAGACGTGGCCATGCCGCTAAATCTGGCTGCGGCTGGCACGACGTATTTTCAGGCCGCAACGCAGTTGGCGAAATTGGCCAGGGCGGGAACAGATGTTAGCCAGATTCCGCAAATCGCCTACTGGCAGACTCTTTTTCCGACTTTGCAGAACGTGGACACAGGCTATGGCGTAATGAGCGCGACGCAAAACGTGTACGAATCGTTTTTGAACAATCCCGGAAACGAAACCTACGCCCTTTTCCAATTGGATCTGCCGGATTCCCTCAGCGGCGCCGGCATCAACGTCGGCGATCATACCTACGATCCTTTCCGCTTCTACCACTCACAATATTCCGCGTTATATGCGTGGCGGTCGATTGGCACGTCGAACTACAACGCGTTTGAACTGGTGCTGCGCCACAATTTCCAGCACGGCGTGCAGGCGGACTTTAACTACACCTATTCCAAGTCCATCGACTGGACTTCGCAGGCGGAACGGCTGGCCACTTCCGGTGCGAACAACTACGCGCAGATCATTAACAGTTGGAATCCCTCGCAGCTTCGCGGAGCCTCGGATTTCGACATGACCCATCAGCTGAACGCGAACTACTTGTGGGAATTGCCGGTAGGCCGCGGCCGCCACTGGATGTCTGACAGCAATCGATTTGTGGACGCGATTCTGGGAGGCTGGCAGCTTACGGGAATCGTCCGCTGGACCAGTGGCTTGCCCTTCATGATGGATAACGGCGGGCGTTGGCCGACGAACTGGGACATCGAAGGATTCGGCCAACTCGTCGCCTCGGCTCCCACTGCGCGAGCTGGGAAGGGCCCGCAAATGTTCAAAAATCCTGCGGCGGTGTTCAATTCATTCATTGTGTCGCTGCCAGGGCAATCTGGCACGCGCAATCCCCTTCGCGGCGATGGCTTCTACAGCTGGGACACGGGTTTGGACAAAACGTTTAAGGTCACGGAGCGAGTCAACCTGCAATTCCGCTGGGAAGTGTTCAACGTAACGAATAGTGTGCGCTACGATCCGCATTCCGTGAGTTCGAGCATCGACTTTCCCGATTCGTTCGGCGTGGCCAATGCCACACTCACAGACAAACGCGTGATGCAGGTCGCATTGCGTTTGGATTTCTAGAGCTACCCCACGCTCCCGGTGAAGAGCCCTTCTGACTAATGCTATTGCTTTGCATTTGTCTTTTCGAGAAAGCTCCTGAATAGATCGGGCTCAGATTTGCTCCATTGATCCCAGTTGTGACCGCCAGTCACGACGTGAAACTCAGAAGGTAGTCCTCGCTGCTCGAGCAGGAGGGCGAACGACTTGACGGGAGGGAGCAGTCCCTCTTGATCTCCGCAGACAATGTAGAAATAGGGAGTCTTGCTCGAATCCGCATTGCGAGCCAGAAAGAACGGATCGTTGTCATGTCGCGTTTGGCTCCCCGCAGGCCCGAAAATTGAACTATGAAAGCGCCATTGTGCCGGTCGCTTGATGGAGAAGGGTCTGCTGGGAACGTCTACTGCAGGGCTGAGGCCACCCGCAAAGGCGTATAAGTCAGGATGACGAAGTCCGAGTTTAATGGCCCCGTATCCGCCCATCGAAACACCTACGATGGCCCGATTTTGTCGGCCGGACGCAGTGGGGAAGCGTGCTTCTACATCAGCGATGAGGTCATGCACAATGTAATCTTCATAGCGATCTTCGGGATGTTCAGCTGAGTTTGTGTAATACGAGGATTTTCCCTCTGGCATCACCAGCAGCAGACCATTGGCAACCATCGCAGAAACATCGGAGTTGTTCGACCAGTCGCGGAATCCTCCACCACCGCCGTGGAGCAAGTATACGGCGGTCATTTTCTGACCTGTGGGGAGGTTGGAAGGAAGAAACACTCGGTATTGCATGTCGCCGTGGAGTGCGGTGCTAAAGAACGTGATGTCTTCCATCCGAGCGTCCTTGGCAACGCGCGGATTGTCAGTAATCGCCGCTTTCTTATGATTGCAGCCTGAAACAACGCCAAAAGTAATTAGCAGAAAAAGTACGATGAGTGAGCCGCGCTTGGTCCAGTGTTTCCCGAAACGATTTGTAGGTGGGGCAATCACACGTCTGACTTGCGGATGAAGAGCGAGTCGTAGAGCAGTCCAGCGAGGAAGCCGCCGATCAGCGGGCCGATCCAATAGACGCCCTGATTCAGCCAGTGGTTGGAGGCAAAGGCAGGGCCGAACGAGCGCGCTGGATTCAGCGCGCCTCCCGTGAAGGGAAATGATACGAGAATCCCGATGAAGTAGGTTAGACCGATACCGAAGCCGCCGACGGCGCGGAATGTACCGTGCTCATCCACCAGCGTGGCAAAGACCACCAGTACCAGGAAGAAAGTGGCTGTCGATTCCAAAGCCAGAGCACCCCAGCGCGGAAAATCAGGCATCAAGGTAGGAGTGCCGAGTGCCGCGGTACGCCAGGTTTCAACCGGAATAACCAATTTCAGTAGGAACGCGGCAGCCGTGGCGCCGAGCAATTGCGCTCCCCAGTAGGAAAGGGCGTCGAGGGTATTCAGCCGCTTGGTAACCCAGAAGCCGATCGTGACCGCGGGATTGAAATGACCGCCGGAGATGTGCCCGAGTGCGCTAACCATGATGGCTATGGCCAGGCCGTGAGCCAGCGCGATGGCAAGCAGGCCGATGCCGCCGGTGCTATTGCTGCGGAGTTGGAAGTCGACGCAGACCGCGCCGGCACCGAAGAAAATCAGCGCGAAGGTGCCGAGGAACTCGGCAGTTAGTTTTTGCGTGAGGTTGTACATGCGGTTGCCTCCGGGCAATGCCTAGCGTGCAACATCTAACGCGAGAGGATTCTAACACGGGTATGCGGAGTAATTTGGAGTGCGGGAGCCATGCTCCCGCTTTTGAGACTCGAGATAAGCTGAGATCGTTCAAGCGGCAGTTGGACTGCCGCACTCCACAAAAGGCAAAACCCAAGAAGGCGGCATAAAGTCGCCCCTGCTTTCGATGCGGCTAACGGGCTGCGGCTACGGGTGCGTTGACCGGAGTCAGCCAGTTGTGGCGATCGGGCTTCTTTCCGCTGGTCAGCGCGAAGAATTCTTCCTGGATGCGGTGCGTCACCGGGCCTGCTACGCCCTTGCCGATGGTGATCTTGTCGATGGAGCGGATTGGCGTAACTTCCACGGCCGTGCCGACAAAGAAAACTTCATCGGCGATGTACAGCATCTCACGCGGAATGACGGCTTCCTTCACGGGGATATTCAAGTCAGTAGCGATCTTGGTGATGGAATCGCGAGTGATACCGGGAAGAATGCTGGCTGCCAGTGGCGGCGTGTACAACGTGTTGTCGTGCACCAGGAAAATGTTCATGCCAGAGCCTTCGCTGACATGACCATCGGTGTCGAGCGCGATGCCTTCGCTATAACCGTTGATGATGGCTTCCATGCGGATCAGCTGCGAGTTCATGTAATTGGCGGCAGCTTTGGACATGGCCGGCAGCGTGTTTGGAGCAATGCGCGCCCAGGTGCTGACGCAGACGTCCACGCCTTTTGCCAGGGCCTCGGGTCCGAGGTACGCGCCCCAGCTCCAGCAGGCGATGTAGCATTCCACCGGCGAGCCGAGCGGGTTCACACCGACTTCGCCGTAGCCGCGAATCACGATGGGTTTCACGTAGCACGCGCCCATCTTGTTGAGGCGAACCAGTTCGCAGGCGGCGTTGCTGAATTCGTCGGCGGAGAAGGGCAACTCCATGCGATAGATCTTGCCGGAGTTCTGCAGGCGCTGCATGTGCTCGTGCAGGCGGAAAATAGCCGGGCCGCTGGGAGTTTCGTAGCAGCGGATGCCTTCAAAAATGCCGGAGCCATAGCTGACCACGTGGGAAAGGACGTGAAGTTGCGCGTCGTCCCAATTGATGAATTTCCCGTTGTGCCAAATTTTATCGGTCTTTTGTACCGGCATGGTGTGGTGTCTCCTTTAGCGCGTGAGGCGAACCCACCCCACAATTGCAGAATAGAGTGTGGCGAAGGCAGCGTCAATTAAGTTTGCCCGAAAGGTGTGCGACATCAATGGCCAATTTGGAGTGGTAACCAAAATTACCTGCCTGGCGAAACGCCTAAGACAGAGCATACGGAAAGAGTCGAGAGCGTGGCTGAGCGAATACTGGGAAATTACTTATTGGGTGCGGTCGAGTTTGCCGGGGCACTCTGCCCGGTCGCGGAGACAAATGCCTCTCGAGCCTCAGACAATATCCTGCCGTTGTATTGTTCCCAGAAGCCAAGAAGGATAAAAGGGATGACCGTCGCGATTGCCCAGAGTTTAGCGTTACGCGGAATCTTCGTTTCCGGCTCCCAACGAAAGAGTTGCGATGCCACAAAAAACGAAAGGACCGCCCATGCCGCAAGCGAAATAAACTCAGTCAACAATGTGGCAAGCGGTTGGCCAGCATATGTTGCCTGCTGCAGTCCGCTGACAAGGTACGTGGCTGGCAGGAACAGAGCGGCTCGTTGCACGGCCTTGGAAAGGAATGCTACGGGCAAGGTTGCACCGCTCAAAAATATCAACGGCAGCCAAAGAATCTGATTCAACACCTGAGTTTCCTGCATGGTGTTCGTGACACTTGCAACCACCAGACCCAGCGAACCGAATGACAGCGTGCCGACACAGACGAATAAAAAAGTGGCCCAAAGATTTCCGAAGTTATGCACATGAAATGCGAATCGGGCAAGCAAAAGAATCACGGAAACAGTGGGAATCGTGAGTACAAAATTCGCGATGATGCTGGAGAGAAGCATGTCGCTTGAAGTTACAGGCGTCACATGGAAACGACGAAGGATTCCTTGCTCGCGGAACATGACCAGGGTTGCGCTTAATCCCCAGAAACTTCCCATTACGTTCAGAGCAAGAACTGGTCCTAGATAGAAGAGGACCATTTTAGGGTCGCTTTTAGCGAACACGCCGGCGTAGAGAAAGAAAAAGCCAAGGGGCATGACCACGCTGAAGAAGAAAAACATTTTGTTGCGCAGGGCAAGCTGCATGCGCACGCGCGTGAGGGTAACGAGATTGGTCAATCGCGTAGCCTCCTTCCGGTGAGTTCGATGAACACATCTTCCAGCGAGGGTGTGGCAATTTCGAGGGACGATAGTTCGTTGCCGGCCGCGTCGAGGTGTTTGACGAGCGCCACGATGGCGGGAGCGGTGCGCGGGCAGTGCAGCACGTAAGCGCCATCGACTTCGCGCGCGTCCACTACACCCTCGAGCGATTTCAGTGCGCCAATGTCCACCGGCTTTGCCAGGCGAACTTCCACGCGCGTGGTGTTCGCAGAACGTTCTTTGAGTTCGCGCGGCGTGCCGAGGGCGATGAGTTTGCCGTGATCGACGATGCCCACGCGATCGCAAAGGCGTTCGGCTTCTTCAATGTAGTGCGTGGTCAGCACGATGGTTTTTTTCTCGCGCTTCAGCTCTTCGATGATGTCGTAAATCTCGCGGCGCACTTGCGGATCGAGTCCTGCCGTAGGCTCGTCGAAAAACAGGACCTTCGGGTCGTTGACCAGCGCCATGGCCAGCGCCAGACGCTGCTTTTGCCCACCGGAAAGCTGGCTGTAGAAGGCATTGCGCTTTTCTTCCAGGCCGAAGCGTTGCAGCAGGTCGTCTACTTTGCGTCCACGGCCGTAGAAACTGGCGAACAGGCGAAGGGCTTCGATGACCTTGATCTTGTCGGGCAGGGAAGTGGACTGCAGCGCCGCGCCGATCTCGTGTTTCAATTCAGTTGGGTTTTTCTGCGGATCGAAGCCGCAAACGGAGACGCGGCCGCCGTCCGGGACGCGCAAACCTTCCATAATTTCGATGGTGCTGGTCTTGCCGGCGCCGTTCGGGCCGAGAAGGCCGAAGACTTCGCCTTCGGAGACGGAAAAACTCAGACCGCGCACGGCTTCCAGGTCGCCGTAACGCTTAACGAGATTTTCTACCTGCAGGACAAAAGTGGCCATGGGTTTGAACGTTCTATGGTACCGCAAGAATCGGCATTCACCGAACCGCGGCTTGCGCTTTAAGCTCTGTACCATTTGGAGTGCGGAATCGCTCGATGAAGAAGGCACGCCCATCCGCGATGCAGGATCGGTCAGCTACTCGGCGGCCTTAGAGAGCGCTTGGACAGCAGACACCGCTGCCGAACGTTCTCCTTTCGCCCAGCGCGTCGGACGCGAGGCCCTACGCCGCCGCTTCGAGCAAGCACCCCGTCAGGTCGTGCTCGGCGACGGTGCTCCGTGGATCTGGAACATCGCGGCAGATCAGTTTCCTGAGGCCGTGCAGATCGTCGACCGCTTTCATGCCAAACAACACTTGAGCGAACTCGGAAAAGCTCTGTACGGTCCCACAGCACCAAGAGCTTTCCAGTGGGTGGATCGCCGAAAGGAAGAACTCGACACCGGAAAATTCCAAGCTCTGCTCACGGCCATTCGACGCCACATACCCCGTTCCGAGGACGCGCGCCGTTGCCTCCACTATTTTCAGATCAACCGAGAACGTATGCGCTACCCGGAGTTCCACGCCCAAGGCTTGTGCACTTCCACGGGTGTTGTCGGACCAGCCGTTGAGCAATCGAAGCAGCAAGTGGCCGAGTACAAGCGCTTTCGTGAATTGGCACGAGAACTGATGGAAATCAGCGACCGGATCTGTGACCTACGACTAAAGGATCTCCAGGGCGTTCGAGAAGTGGAAACTAAAAAAAAACGCCATCGCCGCAAGTCTGCAAGGTGAGGTCGCGCAGGAGATCGAAGAACTTCTCGGTTCCCAAGCTCTGGAGCAGATAGACTTCGAGGCTTTGGAAACGGCGATGCGGCGCCGGACGCTGCAGATGGCGGCCCGTTTACTCGAACAGCGATTTAACCGTGACCATTCCGATCACCAGGGCAGCTGGTTGCCTTGTGCCTGTGGCCGTCGGGCGCGTTATGTAGAACGACGATGGAAAAGTTTTCATAGTGTGGTCGGAGAGCTGAAACTGGAGCGTGCCTACTACTACTGTTGGGAATGTGAGCGGGGGTTCTGTCCTCGCGACCGGGCCTTGGGAATGGACGCCACCTCACTCTCTCCGGCTGTTCTGCGCATGATCGGCACCGTGGGAGCCATGGTCAGCTTCCAGGAAGGCAGCGAGCTGCTAACCGAACTGGCCGGTGTGCCGGTGGATGCCAAGCAGGTGGAGAGAACTGCAGAAGCCCTGGAGAAGAAGTTGCTGAAGACGAACGCCATTGCACCGAACCTTCCGATGCTCTGGCACTGCCGCAGACCCTGTATCTGGGCATGGACGGAACCGGGATCCCCTTACGAGCAGAGGAGCTTGCCGGCCGCAGCGGCAAGCAACCAGACGGATCGGCAAAGACCGGGGAAGTGAAACTCTGTACCATCTGGAGTGCAGAATCGCTGGATGAAGAAGGCACGCCCATTCGCGATGAAGGATCGGTCAGCTACTCGGCAGCCTTGGAAAGCGCTTCAGCGCTGGACACCGCTCTCACACGCTCTGCTTTTGCCCAGCGTGTCTGAGAAGCTACGCGCCGCCGCTTTTGCCAGCACCACGAACGGCCGTGCTCGGCGACGGCGCTTCTGCCGAGGCGGCCAAGCTCGTCCGCTATTCCGGAAGTTTTCTCGAACCAGTTGCAGATCGTGTCGCGCCAGACGATGGCGTGACCGGCCTGATACTGCAAGCGTCGCAGGACGTCTTCGTAGCGTTGTGGATCGAGCTTATCCTTCAGCGATTGCCATTGGGCGACGAGCGCCGCAGCCTGATTGGCTCCGTCGTAATGCGAATCGTAAATGTGCTGGATGACAGTTTTTCCGGAATGAAGTTTGTAGGTGTAAGGAACGTGGTGGAAGAACAACAGCAATTCGTCGGGCGTGGTTGCCAGTGATTCATATTGCTTCTCGACATCGACGGAATATTGCGCGACATAGCCCGTGCCGGTGGCGACGGTGCGATCCATGCCGATGCCATCATGATCGGCGCGGTGCCACTGGCCCCAACCATTTCGTTCGGAGGATTCCACGTTCGGTGAGTAGTGGTCGCCGAGAATATCAGTGAGCGTCCCCGCGCCTAGCGGCCCGGTGTACTTTTCGTAGATGCTCCAGGACGATAGCAGCATGGTGTCGACAGTCTTGACGGTGGTGGCTTCGTTGCCAAACGTCAGACGCGTCCATTCTTCAGCGATTGCTTCGGGGCTGAGTTCCGGATTCCATGCGAGACGCGCAAAGCCGTAGAGGTTGGCCATCGCCAGCGGATGCGCAAGCCAGTTCGCGTCCATGCCCACATTGGCGACGCCCGCGAGACCGCCAATCGGGCGGCGATACACTCTGCCAGAAACCAAATCGCGCACTAACGTGGAGCGATTTTCGTTCCTCATGTCGAAATCGAGAACTTGCTTCCACATGGGCACTAGAAAGCAGAGATGCCGCTGTTGGCCTGTGTATTCCTGCGTGATTTGCAGTTCGATGGCTTCGTTTGTTTTCCGCAAGCCACCAAGCAAAGGAGAAACCGGCTCGCGCACCTGAAAGTCGATGGGGCCGTGTTTGATCTGGATGACCACGTTGTCGACGAACTGGCCGTCGAGCGGGTGAAATATATCGTAGGCAGCTTTCGCTCGATCATTTTTTGGATTGCGCCAGTCGAGATGATGGTCGTACACGAAGCTGCGATAGAAGAGCACGCCGCCGTGCGGTTGCAGCGCGCGAGCGATTACATTGGCCGCGTCGGCGGGAGTGCGGCCGTAGCTCGCTGGTCCAGCGCGGCCCTCCGAATCGGCCTTCACGACAAATCCGGCGAAGTCAGGAATTTGTTTGTAGAGGGTATCGACCCTTTGCTGCCACCACCCTGCCACACGCGGATCCAACGGATCAAAGGTGTCGAGGCCGCCGATTTTCTGCGGACTGCTGACGTCTACAGAGATGGCCAGGCGCACGCCCCATGGACGAAAGGCATCCGCGATGCGGCGAAGTTGCGGAAGGAACGAGTCGCTGAGGAGCAGGGGATTCGCGTTGACATTGTTGATGGCGCAAATGTTCAGACCGACAGAAGCGAGCAGGCGGGCATATTCCGAGGCGCGCGAGAGGTCTTCGCGGACGTGGCCGTTTTCGAAAAAGATGGATGGTCCGGCGTATCCGCGTTCGATGGTGCCATCGAGGTTGTCCCACTGATCGATCATGCGAATGGAGCTAATGGGACTCTGTGTTTCGGAGACAGGAGTCAATTTTTCGTTGCAGGCGATTTTGCGAAGTAAGGCAAAGACACCGTACAGGACAGCGCGATCACTCTCGCCGACTATTACGAGTGACGTAAAACCGGGGTGGGGTACCTCTGAAATCCAGTACGCATCGTCGGATAAATCCTTGGGCGCGGGGAGTTCGGGATAAATATCGCGATATGACTTGAGTGTTGCCAGGATGATGAAGGGGTTGTGTGAAAAGGGGCTGTCAGCGCTCTCAAATTTAACGCTTAACATGCTATGAAGGCCGCGAATCAATTCCTGCTGCGCCGAATCCAAGATGGGTGAATCGCCAAGGTGGACGACCTTGCGAGGAATTAAGGAATATTGCGCAGCTTCCTTTGCGTCGAGAGGTGCATATCGGAGCCAGGCAGCCTGGCCGGTTTCGGCGCGGGCGGGAAGCGCAAGGGTGCCGAGCAGAAAAATCGAAGTAGCACAAATACAAAATTGAGGAAGAGTCGCCGTTCCAATGCGTATTCGCTGGAGTCCCAAGGAAATCATCGCGCGCTGAATTTAACACAAGTTCAGTGGGAAGGAGCAGAGACCGCATATCTGCGGTTTGTGATAGGGGTCCAGCATCGCTGGACCCCAGTTGTCGCGGACATCGCAAAATAGAAAGCGCGTTCGGCTCTTGGTTTCGTGCGAAACAACAACGAATCAAGCCGAGTATCTTCTTTTTGGGCAAGCTGGGGTGCAGCAGTGTTGCACCCCTACTTGGAAGGTTTACGAGTGAGTACGTTTTGGTTTAGGTGGAGTCCACAGACATTCTTTGATTCGTACGCGCGATTCAAGGACCGGCACGCCTTCGCTTTCGAGGAGTTTGCGCTGCATTAAAGAGTAGGGCTCGCGGATGAGCAGCTTTCCGCCAGCGCCGACCACACGATGCCAGGGAATGCCTCGTCCTGAGGGACAACCGGCCATCGCTCTGCCTGCGGTTCTCGCCCCGCCCCGCAGGCGCAGCGATTTAGCGAGCGCCCCATAGGTAGTAACCCGCCCGCGGGGAATTAGTTTCACGAGTTTGTAGACAGGATCCCAGCCCGACATAGCGAACAGCATGATATTTGCGTTGCGTTTTGCACGCAAGCGGTGAGTTGCGACCCTTTGCAGGAATCCGTGTTTGATGAAGTGAGAGAAGAAAGAGGAAAGCAGACGTTAGAAAAAAAGCCGATGAAATGCAGTTGAAAAATGCGTGAGCACAAAAAAAGAAAGCTGAGCGAAGATGAACGCATCCAGGAGATTCGCAACGTTTACTAATTCGACGCATTCTTCCTTGACGAATGTAGTGGAAGATTCTTACACTACAGACAGCGAGAGCAAAATCGGCAACCGCTCGCGTTTGCCACGCCAGGCAAGGCGCCGCCGATTTACTCACTCGTTGGCAGTACAAGGAATAGCGATGGCTTTCGTTCGCCGCAAGGGAAACGCCTACTACCTGGTGCACAACGTGCGCCGCGATGGAAAAGTGCAGCAACTGCACCTGGCGAAGCTCGGCGAACGGGCGCGCATTACCGATCAAGTTGTCCGGGAAGTCAGTAAGAAACATCCGTTTGTGGATCTGAACTGGCGCGAACTTCGTGAACAGTTGGATAGTCAGATCAATCTGGCGGACCCCCAGTCCCCGGCCGTCCAGAATCTTGTGCATTCCCTCCGTGAACTGAATCTCGATTTGGCGGACCTGTTTCCGCCGGTAGTCCGATTTTCCGAATCGCCCGCGGTGGCGCGGGAATTGCTTGTACAGCTACGTCTGCTGCACTCCACCATTCAGGTGAAGCTGAATCAGTTCGGCCGCAAGGACGAATTGAAGAGGATGCACCGGGTTGGCGGGCGTTTTGGAAATGCGTGACGGTTTGGTGAGGAGGGGGTCATGAACACCGAAATACTTTCGCTTAACCCGAACATACGCAGTGCGGAAACGAACGAATTCCACAAAGCGCTGCGTGAAAAGATTGTCGGGCAGGACGAGGGCGTGCAAGCGCTCGTGGATCTGTATCAGGTGTTCTGCGCGGGCCTGAATTCGCCGGGGCGGCCGGTGGGAAACCTGTTGTTGCTGGGACCCACTGGGTCTGGCAAGACACGGATCGTGGAAGCCGCAGCGGAGATACTGTTCGACAATCCGCGGTCGGTAATCAAGATTGACTGCGCGGAATTCCAGCACTCCCACGAAATCGCCAAGCTGATCGGCTCTCCTCCGGGTTATCTGGGACACCGGGAAACGCATCCGCTGATCACGCAGGAAGCTCTGTCTGCCACGCACACAGACAAGCTGAAACTGTCGTTCCTGCTGTTCGACGAAATTGAAAAGGCCAGCGACGCACTTTGGCAACTGCTGCTAGGCATGCTGGACAAGGCCACGCTGACACTCGGGGACAACCGGCGGGTAGATCTGACCCAAACGGTCATCTTCATGACATCGAACCTGGGAGGCGGCGAAATCACCGAAATGATGGTGGGCGGACGCTTCGGGTTCATCAAGCCCGAAGACGGCGCTCTTCAAAACTTCGACGTAAAACTGGAGCGGACGGCCGTGGAAGCCGCGCGTCGAAAATTCTCGCCAGAGTTCATGAACCGTCTGGACAAGATCGTGGTCTTCCAACCGCTGCAGGCATGCAGAGCTGGAAGCGGTTCTGGACATCGAACTGGGCCACGTGCAGAAGCGCGTGCTGGACACGGCTACGGGCAAATTCCTGTTCCGCGTGACACCGGCGGGCCGCAACTTCCTGCTCCAGGAGGGAACCGACCAGCGGTACGGTGCGCGGCACCTGAAGCGGGCGATAGAGCGCTACATTGTGTATCCGCTGGCGAACCTGCTGGCCACGCGACAAGTTACAGTTGGCGATCTGGTCCGCATCGACTGGGATGGCGTGCACAAGGAACTGACGTTTGTGCGCGAAAGTCAGGGGGCGCTGCTGTTGGTGGAGCCCACGGAAGAGACAGCTATCGCGGTTGGAGCGAACGATGAAGGTTTGGGCACAGAAGCTCCCACAGAAGCGGTGGCGGAAGTGACCAAGGCGCTACCTGCGTTGCCTGCTGCCGGACAAGCGGTCGCGCGGCAGTCGGTGCAGAACCGAAAGAAAAATAGCCGCCAATAAAAACCAAAAACCTGTTCTAAAGTTCAGGGGCGCAAGCAGTCGATGCGCCCCTTTTTGTCATGTGTAGAGTGACAGTTTCTGTATCAGCGCTCTCAATTTGCGCTCCGATGAAACAGAGTCTCACCAAGTGAGACAGTTTCCAGAACTGCAACCTCTGTATCTCGTTGAGTGAACGCTTGTTGCCGCAGTTTGTGAGTTGCGCCACAAATGGCACTCCTCATGCTCTCTTTCACTTTGCGACTGGAGTACATCCCAGAAGCGCCGATGTAACTGTTAGGGCAAACGGTGAGGCGAGGGGCCTTCACCACTGAGGGAAGAAGCCATGAGAGCAGCGGTTCGACAGCAACTGAATCCCAGCATCCGCAGCAGCGAGACTCGCGATTTTCAGGCCGCTCTGAAGGCTAAGATTGTCGGGCAGGAAGAGGGCGTGCAGGCGCTGGTGGACCTCTATCAGGTTTTCTGTGCGGGGTTGAACTCGCCTGGGCGTCCGGTGGGAAATCTTTTGTTTCTCGGACCAACCGGGTCTGGCAAGACACGGATCGTGGAAGCGGCGGCAGAAATTTTGTTTGGCGATCCCCGGGCAGTCATCAAGGTCGATTGCGCGGAATTCCAGCACTCACACGAAATCGCCAAGTTGATCGGTTCGCCCCCAGGCTATTTGGGACACCGTGAAACTCATCCGCTGATCACCCAGGAAGCGCTGGCGGCATCGCACACCGACAAGTTGAAGCTGTCATTCCTGCTGTTTGACGAAATTGAAAAGGCCAGCGACGCCTTGTGGCAATTGCTGTTGGGAATGCTGGACAAGGCGACGTTGACATTGGGCGATAACCGCCGTGTGGACCTGTCGCAAACGGTAATCTTCATGACCTCTAACCTCGGCGGCGGAGAGATCACGGAGTTGATGGGCGGCGGATACGGATTCATCAAATCCGACGACAAGCCGAAAGACAACCTGGACGTGAAAGTGGAGCGCACGGCGATTGAGGCGGCGCGCCGGAAGTTCTCACCGGAATTCATGAACCGGCTGGACAAAGTGGTGGTGTTCCATCCACTGCAAAGAAAACAGCTGGAAGAAGTTCTGGATATCGAGTTGACCATGGTGCAGCAGCGCGTGCTGGAAACGGCGAAGGGCCAGTTTCTCTTCCGCGTGACAGAAAATGGGAAGGACTTCCTTCTGGAGGAAGGCACGGACCAACGCTACGGAGCGCGTCACCTGAAGCGTGCGATTGAACGCCACGTGGTCTACCCAATGGCTAACTTGCTGGCGACCGAGCAGGTACACTTCGGCGACTTGATCTGCATCGATCGCGATACCGACAACCTGAATTTGAATTTTGTGCGCGAAGGCGAAAACGTGGCCATGCCGGTCCGCCGCGCGGAACCCCTGATGGCGCAGAAGGCTTCGCAGGCACGCGGTGGCCGTCCGGTGGAAGCGCCGGGCGTGCAGTTGCCACCAGAACCCGCGCCACGATTTGCGCGCTAGATTCTTGCCTAGTTACAGATTTAGCTCCTCTCTCCCCAAGCCCGGGCAGGCAACTGTCCGGGCTTTTTCTTTCTTTCAGGCGACGTATAATTTAGAAAGCTGCCCCGCCCCGCGGCCAATTTTCTATTCTGGGAGTGCCGGATGAACGCAGGCCCCTATCGCCTCAAACTGTGCGTCGTGCTTACCACTGCTCGCCCTGGCTCTTGCGCCGGCTGCCAGTGCCGATCGGACGAAATTGAAGCCTGGGATGAACTCCTTTTCCCCGCAACAGGATATTGAACTGGGTAAAAAAGCTGCGACTGAGGCGGAGCAGAAACTGGTCTTGTGCAACGCGCCAAAGGTGGATGCGTACCTAACGAAACTGGGGATGCGGTTGGTGGAGCAGTTGAACACCAATGGGATTGAGTACCCCTGGGAATTCCACTGCGTGAACGATAAATCGATCAACGCGTTCGCCTTGCCAGGCGGCTACGTATTCGTCAATCGGGGAGCCATCGAGGCGGCCGACAACGAGGCGCAGTTGGCGGGAGTGATGGCGCACGAACTGTCTCACGTCGCGTTGAGACACGGAACCAACCAGGCTACCAAGGCGCAGTACGCACAATTGGGTACCGGAATTCTGGGTGTAGCCGGGGGCATTCTGGGAGGCACAGCCGGAGCGGCGGCAGCGGGTGCGGGACAACTGGCCGTTGGAAGCGTGTTGCTAAAGTATTCGCGTGGTGCGGAAACACAAGCCGACGTTATGGGGACGCAAGTGCTGTACGACGCAGGATACGATCCCCGGGCGATGGCGGCATTTTTTGAGAATTTGAATTCAATGACCGCCGGCAAGAATCCTCCTGAGTTTTTCTCGGACCATCCGAACCCAGACCACCGGATCGAGCGCGTAGAAGAAGAAATACAAAAGATGGGCGGCGCGCCGGAGGGAGCGAAGAAAGACACGGCGGAATTCGAGTCAATCAAGAAGGAAGTGGCCGCCCTGCCCGTCCCTCCAAAAGTGGCGCCAGCAGCCAGTGCGAGTGGCGACGGAGTGAAGGTCCCTGCGCCGGGAACCGTGAAGGTGGGCGAGCCATCGGACAACTATACGAAATTGCAGGTGGGCAATGCTTCCATGAAGTATCCGGACAATTGGCAGAAGTATGGACAGGGTTCGAATTATACGGTGGCGCCGGAGGGCGGGATCGTCGACAACGGAAAAGGCAACGCGGAATTGGCCTATGGAGTGTCTGCCAGCCTGGCGAAGATCGAGGGGCAGCCACCCACTGGTGACGATGCGTTAAAGTTCGCAACCCAGAAGCTGATCGAATCGATGCGGCAGGAAAACGAAGGGATGGAAATCGCCCGCGCGCCGAAAGAAGTAACGTTGAACGGGGAACGCGCCCTTTCAACTTTCCTGCGAAACGAATCTCCGGAAGGCGGAAAAGAGATCGATTGGGTGGTGACGGTACTACGGCCAGAAGGATTGGTGCATTTTGTGTGTGTGGCGCCGGAGTCGGATTACGGGCGATTCCAGAAGACGTTCGAGAGCGTATTGGATAGCGTGCGATTCACGAGATAGCTTTGCAGCACGAGGATTTTGCCAAGCGGCATTTGGATGGCAGGTAATGCAAGAGAAAGGGCGACCCTGCCGGATCGCCCCTTTCTTTTTACCCCCTTGTTCAACTACTCGTCATCATTGGATTCTGCGAAGAACGGAAGTACCGGTGTACCTTCTCTGCGTACAGCGGCAAGTTCTGCAGGATCGATTCCCAAAAATTTCAGGATTGTAGGAGCGACTTGCGCCGTGGTGACCGGAGTCTTGACGGTGCGACGAGACAGATTCGGATTGGAAATGAGCAAGCCGACATTGGTATCGCCGAAGCTGAAGCCGCCGTGCTCCGAGTTCTTCTTGCCGGACGTGGTGTAGATCGTTCCGTAAACGGGCTGCACGATGATGTCGGGCGTCCGGCTGTCTTTTAGGGGGTCGTTAAACTTCAATTTGATTTCATTTCCTGCCATAACTTCATCGATGAAGAGCGCCTTGGCATTTTGGTTGAGATAGTTTGCCACTGCCGCGGTTTGCGACTGGTCAGGCAGCCAGATGAGGGCGATGTCGTCGTCCATAACAAATCCACAAGGACCGCTGGCGCAGTTGTTACCGGCATTGTTGATGATGACGCCGCTTGGATTGTTATTATCGAGAGCGAAAACGAGATCAGCAAAGTGGCCGGGCTTGTTGACCTTTGCCGGATTAATCGGGGATTGGCCGTGCTTTGAGGAAACAACGAAGAGCGTGGAGTCGTAGATGCCGGCCGACTTCAAAGCCTTGATCATCTGGCCCAGCGAATAGTCGACAAAACCCAAACCATAGCTGAGTACCGCGGTTGGTGTGCCCGCCCCGTCAAGATACCCGCCGGGTTTTTTGTTGATCGTGGGATCGGTGTCGGCAGAGCAACTGCCGTCTTTGTTGTCGATAGCAAGTTTTTGACCGACGCTGACGGCCTGGAAATTCATACCGAAAACGGCGGGGATGCCGGCGCGGGGCACGCCAAGACTGGATTTGCCCTGAATTTCGTTGAGGATGGCCTGAACTTTGAGCCAATCGTTGTTTGCGGTGCAGACGACGCTGACGGTGTTGTCGAAGCCGTTGTTGTTGGTGATTTCCGGGGTGTAGAGATCGTCGACACCCTTGCCGGACGGCCCATTCACCCAATCGTACGCAGGATGTTTGTCTGCCCAAGCCGTGCGGCCACCGTTTTTCTTCACAACTTCAAAAATGGTATTGGTGCGAATGGCATTGTGCGGATAGAGAACGGAGCATCTGCCGTTTTCGTCGATAAATTTCGGCAGCGCCGCTGGATCAATCACATTCTGCGAGACGGGCGAGCCGTTAACGGTTTTGTACAAGTCGATGCTTTCGTCAAATACCATCATATTGCCGGGCTGGCCAGAGCAATCGGAGCCTGGAGCGAAAATTGTCCGGTCGTAGCTGACGTCATAGAAAAGACCGCCGCTGATTGGAGAGCCACCGGTGACGAGAGCCATCAATCCAGGGAACGAGTCGGAGTTGGCCGGAGTGCGCGCGTTAGAGAACGTCACACCGTGACTGGCCAATTCCGCGAAGGCGGAGCCGGGATGTTGCTGGACATAGTTGGCGACATCGAGCGCGTGCATGCCGTCGACACTGATCAACAAGACATGTTTGATTTTTTGCGGTTCCCAGCCATCGTGAGCACGGGCTGGAGCTGGAATGGTGGCGCAAGTTAAGCAGAGCGACAGGGCGGCCGAAAGGAATTTCTTCATCTGATTTTCTCCTCAAGATTGACCAAGCAGGCAAACACACACGAGGACGTCACTTCCCCGGAGAAGATCCTAGCGGCTGTTTGTTAATGAATGGCGACAGAGGGGTTTCGGAACAGAGAATTAACCCGAAATCGGAGAAATTAAGGAAGTGACCGAATTGACAGAGAGTCTACAATTCACCGAGCCTCGACTGCAGGGCTGTCGTGGATTTGTTTGGCGCGGGCGAGCGCTTCATCGATATTAGCGCAGATGTTTTCGGCGCCGACGTGGCGTTCGAAGCCGGACTCACGCATAAGGAATTCGGGCTGGGGCCGCGCACCGCAGACCAGCATGGTACGTCCACTGTGGTGAAGAATGTCGGCAAGTTCCTCGAGGGCCGCGATACCGGTGGCGTCGATGGCGGTCATATTGCGCAAGCGCAGAATCACAATGGGAGGCAGGGAAGAGAGGTGATCGGTGATGGTGGAGACCTTGTCGGTGACGCCAAACAGAAATGGGCCATGAATGCGGTAGACCGCCGCGTATTCGGGAATTTCCTTGTCCTGCAGGTTGTGTGCCCGACTGTCTTCCACGTAGTCGTCGGTAACTTTTGAGATAGTAGTCGTGATGGAGATTTTGCGGATAAAAGTGAACGCGGCGAGGATCATGCCGACTTCCACGGCGATGGTCAGGTCCGCAAACACGGTGAGAAACACCGTGATGGCCCAGACGGTGATGTCGGCCTTGCTGAGCTTCAGAATCTCAGGAATTTCCGCCCAATCACCCATGTTGTAAGCGACCATGAAAAGAATGCCGGCAAGGGCAGCGAGCGGCATATTCTTCACCAGCGGGGCGGCGAACAAAATTACCGCCAAGAAGGGTAATAGCGTGAATCATGCCGCTGACGGGCGTTTTGGCGCCTGAGCGAATGTTGGTGGCGGTACGTGCGATGGCGCCGGTGGCGGGAAGTCCGCCGAACAACGGTGAAAAAATATTGGCGACGCCCTGAGCGATGAGCTCCACGTTGGGATTGTGCTTGTCGCCGCTCATGCGATCGGAAACCACGGCGGACATGAGTGATTCGATCGCGCCGAGCATGGCGACGGTCACTGCAGGAGAAAGCAGGTGAAGCAGTAGAATCGGCTGTAACGCAGGAACTACGACGTGCGGCAAACCGCTAGGAATCCCGCCAAAGCGCGTGCCGATGGTTTCAATGGGCAGATGTAAAAAGTAAACTGCGGCTGTGGATCCAAAGCAAACCAGAATGGCGCCGGGGATTTTCTTGAAATATTTGACACAGACAATCATCACCAGCAGCGAGACGAGGCCCAGGAGAGTGGCGGTCAGGTTCAATGTGTGAAAGTTTTCGGCAATGGCACCCATGCGATGAAAGAAATCGCCGGGGACGTGCTCCATGCGCAGGCCGAAAAAGTCGCGAAGCTGCGTGCTGGCGATGAGAATGGCGATGCCATTGGTGAATCCGACGACCACGGGCCGCGGGAAATATTTCACCAACGCGCCGAGGCCGGTGATGCCCATAATGACGAGGAGAACTCCGGCGAGCATGGTGCAGGTGAAAAGGCCGCTAAGGCCGTAGCGCGAGATAATGCCGAGTACGACGACGACGAAGGCCCCGGTTGGTCCGCCGATTTGCGTGCTGGATCCGCCGAGTGCGGAGATCAGAAAGCCGGTGACGATGGCGCAGTAAATACCCGCCTGCGGAGGAACGCCGGAGGCGATCGCGAAGGCCATGGCCAGGGGAAGGGCGACGAGGCCGACGGTGACGCCAGCGAGCAAATCCGCGGAGAATTTCTGCGCGTTGTAGTTGCGAAGAAGGATTACAGATTTTGGCAGCCACGCATCAAGCGGGAAATTCATGACCTGTGCTTCCGTCCATTTCTGATTCAATTGTAACAATTGAAGAGTTGGCGCGGTGTGTTGTGTGCCCTTGATGTTCGCGTGGTGAAATGGTTGGCAGTGCGGATAGCGCGGGAGATGATTGAAGGAGAGATCTTAGCGAAAGCTCTTCGCTTCGCTCAGGATGACAACGTCTTGAGAGTACACGTGCACATCCGGGTCCGCGCCGCGGTTGAGTTGACGGACCGACTGGGAAGGCGGTCCCTACGCAAGCAGGGAAGAATGCAAGGCATAGCCGATCTAAGGATCGGCCAGCACACGGCCGGGCTGAGACCCGGCACCTAGATATTCGGTTAGTCGGCGGCTTCGCTCTGCTTTGGCTGGGGCTTCCAGCGGAGGATGGGCTTGCGCGCGGCGGCAACTTCGTCGAGACGGCGGACGCGGGTGTTGTGCGGCGCGGTCTTGACGAGTTCGGGATTCGTGGCGGCTTCTTCGGCGATCGAGTGCATGGCGTCGATGAACAGGTCGCACTCGTCCTTGGATTCGGATTCAGTCGGCTCGATCATCATCGCGCCGGGAACGATCAGCGGAAACGCCGTGGTGTAGGGATGAAAGCCGTAGTCGATGAGGCGCTTGGCGATGTCCATGGTGTTGACGCCATTTTTCTTCTGAAGGGCGTCGCTGAAGACGACTTCGTGCATGGAAGGGCGCGTGTAAGGCAGGTCGAACACGCCTTCGAGATGTTTGCGAATGTAGTTTGCGTTGAGCACGGCGTCTTCCGTGGCCTGACGGATGCCGGGGCCGTAAGCCAGAATGTAGGCCAGCGCGCGTACGAGAACACCAAAATTTCCGATGAAGGCTTTTACGCGGCCGATGGAGTTTTTGCGGTTGAAATCGAGGGCGAGTCTGCCACCGTCTTTTTCAACGAGAACCGGCACGGGAAGAAATGGCTCGAGAATTTTCTTCATGGCGACTGGACCGGCGCCGGGACCACCGCCGCCGTGCGGGGTGGAGAAGGTCTTGTGCAGATTGAGGTGCATGACGTCGACGCCGAAATCGCCGGGGCGAGTGACGCCGGCCAGCGCGTTCATGTTGGCGCCGTCCATATAGAGCAGGGCGCCTTTGGCGTGCAGGATTTCGGCGATTTCGGGAATGCGCTGCTCGAAGATGCCGAGCGTCGAGGGATTGGTGAGCATCAGCGCGGCGACGTCGCTGGTGACCTGCTCGCGTAAGTGCTCGATATCGATCTGGCCTTCGGAGTTGGACTTGATGTTTTCGACTTCGTAGCCGGCGATAACCGCGGTGGCCGGATTGGTGCCGTGCGCGGAATCGGGAATCAGCACGTTCTTGCGCGGATTGCCCTGCTGTTCGAGGTACGAGCGGATCAGAAGCAGGCCGGTGAGTTCACCCTGCGCGCCGGCAGCGGGCTGCAAGGTGATGGCATCCATGCCCGTAATTTCGAGCAGGCATTTTTCGAGAAGCTGGAGAATTTTCAGGCAGCCTTGCGAAAGTTCCTGCGGCTGATAAGGATGTTCCGTGGCGATGCCGTCAAGGCGAGCGACGAATTCGTTGACGCGCGGATTGTACTTCATGGTGCAGGAGCCGAGCGGATACATGCCGAGATCAATCGCGTAGTTCCAGGTAGATAGGCGCGTGAAGTGGCGAAGGACTTCGATTTCGCTGACTTCGGGGAAGCCTTCGGTGCCGGAATCGCGATGGTGCTCGCCAAGCGCCTTTTGCGGATCGACGGCAGGAACATCGAGGCGCGGTAAATCGAAGGCGCGTTTGCCGGTGGAGGAATGCTCGAAGATCAGCCATTCGTTCTGGCTGATGTGGCGAGAAACTTTATTGATATTTTCGTTCTTCATGAATCCGAGGGCGGGGAAGTGGTGCGATCCCGGCCAACTCCTCCTGAGCTAGAGCGGTTGTTCCAGAGCGCGTTTTACGGCAGCGACAAAGCGATCGATTTCGGCGCGCGTGGTGGTTTCCGTGACGCAAACCAGGGCGTGCTTGGAAAGTTCGGGATACGCGGAGCCGAGCACGAACGGACCGATGATTTTGTCCTTCAACAGATCGGCGTTCACCATTTTTACGGAACGCGGAAACTCCACGGTGAATTCGTTGAAGAAAGGCGAAGTGAAAGTGCGTTTCACGCCGGGAACTTTCTCGAGTTCCGTGAGCGCGTAGTGCGCCTTGGAAAGATTCTGCTCGGCCATCTCGCGAAGACCTTCTTTGCCGAGCAGGCACATGTGTACGGTGGCGGCTAGGGCGCAGAGCGCTTGATTGGTGCAGATGTTGGAAGTCGCCTTCTCACGGCGGATATGTTGCTCGCGCGTGGCGAGAGTCAGCACAAAGCCGCGGCGTCCATCCTGATCGGTGGTCTGACCAACCAGACGGCCGGGCATCTGTCGGACGAACTTCTCGCGCGAAGCGAGCACGCCAACGAACGGCCCGCCGTAGCTGGGAGCAAGGCCAAAGCTCTGACCTTCCATGGCCACGATGTCTGCTTCACGCGGAGGATTGACCGCGCCGAGAGACATTCCTTCGGCAATGGCGGTGACAAGAAGAGCGCCGGAAGCGTGCGCGGCGTCGGCAAGCGGCTTGAGTGATTCAATGACGCCGAAGAAATTTGGCGATTGCACGACGACGGCGCAAACGTCATCGCGAAGAGCAGATTGCAGCGCTTTCAGGTCGAGCGTTCCGGAAGATGTGTAAGAAATTTCTTCGACCTTGAGGCCTGAGTGCTTTGCGTAAGTCCGCAACACATCGCGATACTCCGGATGGACGGAACGCGCAACGAGCACGCGCTGGCGGCTGGTAAGACGCTCGGCCATCAACACCGCTTCGGTGGTTGCCGTGGATCCGTCGTACATGGAAGCGTTCGCCACTTCCTGTCCGGTGAGTTGGCAGATCATGGTCTGAAATTCGAAGATGGCCTGTAGCGTGCCCTGGGCCATTTCGGCCTGATAGGGAGTGTACGAAGTGAGGAATTCGCCGCGCTGGAGAATAGTATCGGTGATGACCGAGCGGAGGTGATTGTAAATTCCGGCGCCAAGAAAACTCGTGTAGCCCACAGAATTTTCTTTGGAGCGCGCTTGAAAATAATCGATGACTTCCGATTCCGAGAGGGGACCGGGCAAGTTGAGCGGTTCTTTCAGGCGATAGGCTTCAGGAATGGAAGCGAAAAGTTCTTCTACAGTCTTAACGCCAATATCGGCCAGCATTTCCTGGCGTTCGATAGGGCTCTTCGGCAAATAGCGCATCAGGCGGAGGTTTCCTTCTGTTTCTCCTCGATGAAAGCCTGGTAGGCTGTGGCGTCCATGAGGGAATTGATTTCCGACGGATTGGAAAGCTTGAGTTTGACGAGCCAGGCGGCGCCGTGAGGGTCGGTGTTCACGGTTTCGGGCTTGTTGTGTAATTCGGGATTTGCTTCGGTGACCTGGCCGCTGGCGGGAGCGAAAATTTCGCTGACGGCTTTGACGGATTCGATGGAACCAAACGTTTTGCCGGTGGTGAGGGTGGCGCCGACCGCGGGAAGTTCGACGAACACCACGTCGCCGAGTTCATGCTGGGCGTAATCGGTGATGCCGATGGTGGCGATGTCGCCTTTCACATCGATCCATTCGTGCTCTTTCGTATAGCGATATTGAGTTGGGTACGCCATTCCACCACTCCTTTAGTTGATTCACCGACCGTCGTGCGTCAGGAAGCGATTGCCTTTTTAGGCCGTTTATAAAAGGGTGTTGCCACAACCTGGGCTTTGCATTTCTGCGCGCGAACTTCGACGAAAACCGCCGTACCGAGTGCAGCGTATGCCGGGGGAACATACGCAAGCGCAATATTCTTACACAGCGTAGGGGATGGCGAACCACTGGTGATGACTGCCGATGGGTTCGCCCAGTTCGTTCACGCAGCGGTAACCATCGCGGGCAATGCCGCGCTCCACCATTTCGAGGCCAACAAGAGTGCGCGTAAGTCCTGCGGCACGGGCCTTTTCGAGAGCGGAACGGCCGATGAAATCGCCTTTTTCCAGGCGGCAGTAGCGGTCGAGGCCGGATTCCCAGACGTTGATCGTGTCGCTGATTTCGTGTTCGTAGAGCGCCATCTTGGATTCGAGGCGCAGGGTGTTGCGCGCGCCGAGTCCGCAGGGGATCAGGCCAAACTCTTTGCCGGCTTCCACGACTTCGTTCCACACACGTTCGCTGGTGGCGACATCAGAAGGCAACGTAAATCTCAAAACCGTCTTCGCCGGTATAGCCAGTGCGGGCGATCAATGTGTTCTTCAGTCCGCAGACCGTGCCATGGGTGAACCAATAATTCTTAACGGTGTCGAGATTGGCGTCTGTGAGCTTGCGAAGGACATCGACGGCCTTGGGGCCTTGAATAGCGAGTTGCGTGTAGGCGTCGCTGAGTTCATCGACCTGGCAGTCAAAGGATTTAGTGTTGTCACGAACCCAGTTAATGTCTTTTTCGCGAGTGCCAGCGTTGATGACAAGGAGGTAGTCGTCTTCGCCGAGGCGATGTACGATGACGTCGTCGACAAACGTGCCGTTGGGATAGAGCATCGCGGAGTATTGAGCCTGGCCAATGGCGAGGCGAGAAGCATCGTTCATGGTGATGTGCTGAACGGCCGTGAGCGCACCACCCGGTTGTTTGGCGCCATGGATTCGGATGTCGCCCATGTGGCTGACGTCAAAGAGTCCGACAGAATTCCGAACCGCTTTGTGTTCGGCGACGAGGCCACCAGTGGAAGGGTACTCGACGGGCATGTCCCAGCCGCCGAAATTAACCATTTTGGCGCCCAAACGGCGGTGAACCCCATTGAGGGGCGTCTTGCGAGGGGCGAGGTTTGCGGGAGACGTAGCCGATTCCATTGTTAACCCGAGCGGAAAGTCATGGTAACACGCGTGCTGAGACGGGGTCAAAATTGCAGGCGATGGACAAGATTTCAAATAATCTTCGGGTTGAGATTCTGCACTTGCGAACTGGAAAGCCTGCCGTCTCTTCGGTCAGGACGACGACGTTTGATCGATGGAAGATGGAGTAAGGTCAGCGGCCCTGGGCGCGGTCGCCGTGCAGGATCATGCAGGTACTGGAGGCTTTGGCGACGAGTTTGCCGGCTTCGTCGTTGACGAAGCATTCCACGTAAGCGGTGGTTTTGCCGCGTTGCAGGACATTCGCCTCGGCGGTCAGCTTGGTTGACCAGACCGGCCGGAAGAAATTGATTTTCAGTTCGACGGTGGTGAAGGATTGGCCAGGTTCGATGGTGCTTCCGACGGCAATGCCCATCGCCGCGTCAGCGATATCGCAGAGAATTCCGCCGTGCAGGGTACCCATCGGATTCGCGTGCTGCGGCCCGGTTTGCAGCGTGGTGATGGCGTGACCAGAGCCGAACTTTCCAATTTCAAAGCCGATCAGATCTGCAACCGGCATTCGGAAACCCTCGGGAGGCGAGACGGATGGGATGGCGTGCTGAGAAGGTTTCGAATGTGGATGATGAGTCACGATGCCCTCCGGCAAATTGCCTTTGCGTAATCGGTGCGAACAGTATGCTCCAGACATTCGATTCTCCGTGGAGCAATTTAGGGTACTTCGCCAAGGTCAAAAGAGACTTCCGCTAGAAGGTGTAACCGACTGAGAGCACGTACGTGGGAGAGGCTTCGCCAATATTGAAAACCTGCGTGGTAAAGGTCATTTTCTTGTGCGTGAACTCGATCATCGGTCCACGCTGAATATCCAGCGGAGTCTGGTAGGCGCGCGTGCGTTGCGTGACATAGCCGAATCCAAACCAGGAAACGGGTGAATAGGTCAGCTGCGTCCAGGTGTAGAAGAAATTGCCGGATTTCGTGTTGGTGTCAAAAATGTATTCGTTGGCGCTGTAGAGTTGGAGCTTTTTGTAGGTAATGGTGGCTTCCACGCCGGGCGCGACGCCATTTATGTCACCGAAGACGCCACCGATCATCGGGGTAATGTCGAACGTAACTCTCTTGCCGAAAGAAAAGTTGTAACCGGCCCAGAGCGACCCGGTGCGCTGTCCTTCATAGTTGTAGCGCGCTTCGAGATGAAGGGTGTCGTGATCAGCCGTGAGTGTTGGCGAAGCGTAAGACTGCCCCTGCGGCACGATGTAGCCGCTGAGGGACAAATTGAAATCCCACGGATTTGAGGGAGCTGGTTTAGCCGAAGGCGTTTTATCCGCAGTGGTCTGTGCGGAAAGCCGATCACAGCACATCACGATCAGGAGAAGCATGACTAAATGTCGTGCGCGTGTCATGGGTCAGAGGAGACTGTACGTCAAAACAGGTGATCTCACGCTACCACGACGAACTGTCCCAAACAGATTGTTACTTTTGACAGGGCAACTCGATGTGTTGCGGCCACTAGACCGTTTCGAATTCCAGAACAAACGCTGGCCGCATTAATCCGCTGATCGGAGATTGCACTGGTTCAGAGCGCCAGCGGATGCAAAACTGCCAAGGGGACTGATGGGAAACGCTTGACCTCGATTGAACGCGGAGGCATTCTTGGGTCCCCCGTATGCTCCACCGTGGAGGTTTTCATGAAGAAAGCTGCGGTTGGATTTCGTGTGCACTCCGGTTGGGCTGCGATGGTGGCCGTGTCCGTTGAAAAACAGCAGCCACTTGTTTTAAGCCGCAAGCGTCTGCAACTGGTGGAAATTTTCAGCTACACATTCCGGCAGCCCTTTCACACGGCAGAGAAGATGCCGCTGGCGGATGCCAGGTGTTTCGTTGACGAGGTTCGAGGTGTGGCGGAAGAGTTGGCGAAGCGGGGGATAGCGGCGATACAGGGTGATTTGGAAGACCGCGGATACCGGCTGGACCGTGCAGGATTGCTACTGGCATCGGGCAGACCCTTGCCGGAGTTTGAGAAGATACTGCTTTCCCATGCACTGATTCACACCGCGGACGGTGAACTGTTCCGCGCTGCGCTACGAGAGGGAATCGCGAGCTGTGGATTGCGCTTAACCACGATCAAGGATCGAGAACTGCTGGCTGATTGCGCCGAGGAATTTTCCGTTAAGCCACCTCACTTGCTGCGACGAGTGACGGAACTTGGACGTGGGCTGGGCGCACCGTGGTCGCAAGATGAAAAGTACGCGACATTAGCGGCCTGGTTGACACTGGAGCGTCCCCTCGAGAAAGCGCGCCTGAGAAGAGCGGTCGAGGCGAATGACGGTCCACGGGGCTGCGCAAAAAGTGCTGGAACAAAGGTACTACCGGGTACGATACCAATTCGGTACTGTCCCTCTATTTCCAATGGAATGACTGACCCCTAGGATAAGCGAGATGTGGAACGGCCTGGTATTGATCATGTCGGTTTTATCGTGGATCTACCTGATGCCGATTTACTGGCGTTCCGAGTCTCTATCTACTTGTAAATAAACGGGTTAATAAAGTTTGGCCAAAACGTCTAGTAAGCGAGGTACCCACCGCCATGGGGACACTACATTTTCGAAGGATAGAACGACGCCGCACGGCGCGCGTCGCATTGTGCGTGGATCTGATTGTCCACTGGGAGACGGAAGACAAAGAAAAAGTCAGAGTGGAGACTCGGACGCTCTCCGTCAGCGGGTACGGAGGAATGATGGCGCTCGATCGGGAAGTGCCCGTGGGCCAGAAACTGGTGTTGATCAATGCGAACAGCGGCCAGAAGACAGAATGCAAGGTAGTGTCAGCAAAAGTGCTGCGGGATGGGGCCCGGAACGTGGCGTTTGAGTTCACGTCGGATGTGGCCAATTTCTGGAGAATGTGCTTTCCGGCGCCCGGCGCAAAGCCGCTCCGCCGAGCCGTCCAGGTAATGTTCAACTCGATGCCCGCCACAAAGATGAGCTGACCGCCAAAGCCGTAATCCCCTCCTTAGCCGTATTTCTATATTTACTTATTATATCAATTGGTATATACACTGGAAGACAAGCACGGCAGTGAGCTGCCGGTGCCGTGGTTCCAGGTATGTAGATGATCCGCGCGGAAATTGAAAAAGTTGTCGAGCCCATCATTCGCGATTGCCTGAGACAATTCGGCGATTATTCTCGGCCAGGGATGTCGCCGGAAGAATTTGCCGTGGCGACGGCGGGAGAACTTCGGCCGGACGTGCGACGCGTGTCGCTGCTTGTGTCGTTAGTACAGTCCGCTACGGGGAGCCGAATCGAAGGCGAGGGATTGGAACTGGGATGCGGTTATGGATTTTTGCTCTTTCCACTGGCGCTATTCAATCCCAAAGTTCATTGGACCGGCGTAGAACATCCGGATCGTAACTATTTCAGCCGCCAGGAATTCCAGCAGACGATTCGGCAATACAACAGTTGCCTGGTGGGAGTGAATTTCGTGCGCGAACGGCTTCCTTTCCGCGACCAGCATTTTTCGGTGATCACGCTTTCCGAGACTCTGGAGCACCTGCCGATGGAGCGGATCGACTTTGTCATGGAGGAGATCAAGCGAGTATCTGGCGCCGGGAGGGCTATTGATCGCATCTTCGCCCAATCAGGCTTCACTGGAAAACCGGATCCGCCTGTTGAAGGGAAGAAGTATTCTCGAACTTCCCGATCGAATGGCGGTCGCCAAAGATATTTTCGGTCACATTCGGATTTACACACCGGAAGAGATGACGCAAATGATGTCCGATCGCGGATTCTCGCTCGAGTTGTCCACGCTGGAATCCAACAACTCGGCGTATCGCGGGAAATCGTCGAAATCGCTGCTGCGGCGGTTGTACCGATTGTACGAAAAGGTGGAGCAGCGATTCGATTTTCTGCGCGAATTTGGCGACACCTGGTACATGGTGTTCCGCAAGAATTAAGCCTAATGCTATTGCCAGACGCTCAGTATGGCACCCATCACCAGGTAGCAAACCAACTGATAACCTGTGTTGATCGCGAAGAGCTTCATGCTCTGCTTCATGAAAAGCACCCCTGTGAGTTGTACGGTCGCGACGAAACCCAACCAGACATGGAAAGCGATCAGCAGTCCGTAGTGGATCGATTGGCACATGCATCTCGTGAAAGAACAAAGCCAGGATGAAGGCAGAAACCAGGCTGGCGATGAACGAGGCGAAGTAGGCCGGCCCGGCGGTCTTCTGCATCTCTGCAACCTTGGCTTTGTCGTTCGGGTCATAGCCCATTTCGCGCATCCAGGGCTTGGCAAAGAGAACGGGCGAGTACCAGATAAAACCGACAACGATCGTGGAGATCGCGGCGACCAGAATAGCGAGCAGATTGAGATTATGCATGTGCATGGCAGGGCTCCTTAGCTAAATGTAGATAGTTGGAAACAGGGTGTGGCACATCCTACGCCGGGCATGTTCTGGAGGCAAAGGAAAAGAGTTTTACGTTAGCCGGGGTTGCGAGCTTCTTGGAGTAAGGAGCATGAGTATTGCCCCGGTGAGCAAAGCGACTGTCATCAGGATCAATCCGGCAGAATAGGATCCAGTCCGCGTATTCAGATACCCGAACAAAAATGGGCCTGCAAACCCAGCGATGCTGCCGATTGAGTTGATCATCCCGACAGCGACTGCGGCGGTGGATTCACCGAGAGTTTCGGTGGGAATGGCCCAAAACACCGGTAGGTATGCACTTGCCACTCCTACGAGGATGAAAAACAGCATGACGAGCGGAACAGAGTGCGGCTGCATAATCAGGCCTATTATGCCGACTGCTCCGATTAGTCCGGGAAAAGCAGAATGCCAGCGTCTCTCGTAACTACGATCCGAATGCCAGCCATTGATCTGCATCGCAAAAAAGAGAGTCAAATAGGGAAGAGCGCCAAGCCAACCGACATTCATGTCGGAATAACCAGAGAGGCGTTTCAACATGGTAGGAAACCAGAAAATGAAAATATAAGAGGAGAAGTAGTAAAGAAAGGTGACTGCGGTCAGCAGAAAGATGGTTTTTGACCACATGGCCTGCCGCACGGATATCTTCTTTGGCAGAGCGACCTTATCCGCGCGAAGGGATTCTTCCACCCACTGGCGCTGATCGTCAGAAAGCCAACGCGCCTCGGCGGGACAGTCTGGCAAGTAGAAAAACGCGGCGAGGCCCAGAATCACGGCTGGAAGCCCCTCCAATAGGAAGAGCCAGCGCCAGCCCTGCACAAGGAACCATTGGCGACTGAGGAGCCAACCGGCAATGGGCGAACCAAGAACGAACGAGAGGGGAATCGCGGCCATGAAGTTGCTGGTGGCCTTTGCGCGATCTTTGCGAAGAAACCAATGGCTGAGGTATATGACGACGCTGGGGAAGAAGCCTGCTTCCGCGGCGCCGAGTACAAAGCGCGCAACATAGAGTTGCGCAGGAGTATGTACAAAAGCAGTGAGGGCCGTCAGCGATCCCCAGACGATCATGGTGGCGGAAATCACGCGGCGAGCGCTCCAGCGTTCGGCGAGAATTGCTCCTGGAATCTGCAGTGCAACGTAGCCGACGAAGAAGACGCCGGCCGCCAATCCGAACACGCGGTCGGTGAATCCGAGTTCGCGAGTCATTCCGATGGCGGCGTAGGCGACACTTGTGCGGTCAAGATAATTGGTGATGTACAGGACGAAAAGGAAGGGAAGAAGGCGGAGGGCGATGCGGTGGCGTGTGCGATCCGCAAAATGAAGTAAGTCAGGCGCAGCGGTTCGCGCAAACGATTCGGCCATTCAGGAGTCTCCGTCGTACTCG
Source organism: Candidatus Acidiferrales bacterium (assembly GCA_963782755.1). Classification (GTDB taxonomy): domain Bacteria; phylum Acidobacteriota; class Terriglobia; order Acidiferrales; family UBA7541; genus Acidiferrum. Next base: position 187,258 of record CAWAKR010000013.1, on the reverse strand, counting down.
CCGTGCAGTGCACGGAGTATACGAGAGTATTCAGAATCCCGGGAAGCAATAAAATCTGGGCGACGCGTCGGGGGAACTGAAGGCGTATACCGTTGACTTTGCTTGCAGGGGGCCACTAACATGCCGGTCAGAATCCCGGTCATCCACGGAAATGTGAAATTAGCCATCCACAATTGAGAGGGATCACGAGCAGAGATTGATGAAGGAGTTCAGCGATGCAAACGCGCAACGCACTAAGTCTGACGGCACTTGTACTCTTGGCTACAGCGATAACCGGTTGCAAAGCAGCGCCGGAGAAGCCTGTTAAACCGGGCGACGTGAGTGACGCGCGCGTCGGCGCCGACGCGGGGACCGGAAACAACTGGCTGCTGAACGGGCGGACCAACGATTCAAAACACTTCAGCCCGTTGACGCAAATCAATGACAAGAATGTGAGCGAACTCGGACTCGCCTGGTCATTGGACATCGAAGGTGGCATGGGCGTTGTGTCTGAGCCGATTGTCGTGGATGGAGTAATTTACGCCAGCGCGCCGTTGTCGAAAGTGTATGCGGTGGACGCGGCCAGCGGAAAACTGCTGTGGAAGTTTGACCCGCAAGTGAAGCTGAACAAATCGTTGAACGGGTCGTACTCCGCGCGAACCAATGCTGGAGTCGCGGTCTGGAATGGGAAAGTGTATGTCGGTACGGGCGACTGCCGTCTGGTGGCTATCGATGCGGCCACGGCCAAGCAAGTCTGGGAGACGACGGTTTGCGAACCATCACAGACGGGTATTACCGGCGCTCCGCACGTTGCCAAAGGAAAGATCGTGATGGGGTTCAACGGCTCTGACGATGGTGTGCGTGGCGCCCTTGTTGCCTACGACGCAGAAACCGGGAAAGAGGTGTGGCGTTTCTGGACGGTGCCGGGTGATCCATCAAAACCCTTCGAGTCCAAGGCACTCGAGATGGCCGCTAAGACGTGGAGCGGAAAAGATTCGTGGAAGGTCGGCGGTGGCGATGTGTGGAATGCGATCACGTATGACGATGCCACGGGGCTGGTGATCTTTGGGACCGCTGGGGCCGGTGCAGACTACGGGGAGCTCGCCGCGGTGAAGGCCGGCGGCGAAAAGCTATTCTCTCAATGTATCGTAGCGGTGAACGCGGACACGGGAGAATACGTGTGGCATTACCAGACGGGCACGGAAGGCGTACACTCTGAAAATAATCACATTGTCATGGCGGATCTAGTGTTGAATGGAGAGAAACGGCACGTTGCGCTGACAGTGCCGAAAAACGGATTCTTCTACGTGCTCGATGCAAAGACAGGAAAGTTGATTTCGGCGAAACCTATGGTGAAAACGACCTGGGCTTCGTCGGTAGATCTCGAAAGCGGCAAGCCCGTGCTCATTCCCCGGTCACAGGGTGGCGGACAACAGTGGACGGTGCACAACTGGTGGCCGATGAGCTATAACACGGCGACAAATCTGGTGTATGTGCCGACGACGGATCGTCGCGCGGACACCAAAGCGCCCGTGGAAGCGGGAGAGAGCGGTGAAGGGCTCTATGGGCGATTGACCGCATGGGATCCGGTTGCGCAATCGGCGCGATGGTCGGTGGAGGAAGAAATTTCTGTAAATGGTGGGGTATTGTCGACGGCTGGAAATCTGGTTTTTCAAGGGCAGGGAACTGGAGAATTTGCTGCCTACGCAGCCGACAGCGGTAAAAAACTGTGGTCTGTGAAAACGGGTTCAGCGATTGAATCGATTCCGGTAACATTTTCGCAAGGTGCCGAGCAATACGTGATTACTGCAGTGGGATGGGGAAGTGGTTCGCGGCTGTTCGCGCCGGCGCGCACTATGGCTACGCCAGAATCGAAACGCGGACCGGTGCGACTGTATGCCTTCAAGCTGGGCGGCAAAGTGCCGTTCCCGTTCCCGCACGTCGTGGTGCCGCCAGTTCCGAAGCCACCAGTGCAGAAAGCGAATGCCGAAACGATCAAGAAGGGCGCGAAACTTTATGTGAGCTTCTACTGCGAGGGATGCCATTCTCCCCAGATTGACGGCAGTGGTGCGTGGGTGCTCGATGGGGCGATTCCCGATTTGCGCTATGCCCCGGAGGATGTACACAGAGACTGGTATCAGATCGTGATGGGCGGCAGCCATTGGGAAAAAGGTATGCCGGGACTTGCGGATCCGCCAAAGTTCGCGTTTCCGAATAAACGTATGAACGTGGCGGATGCGGATGCGATTCGTGCGTACGTGATCGATCAGGCGTGGAAAGCCTACAGCGCAGAACAAAATGGAAACAATGCCAAGAAGGAATGAGTTGCAATTGGCTGAGTGACTGGAGAAGATGATGCGCAATCCACATGACAACCTCCAGGTCAGTGCCAAGCAAGGGCATTCCCGGTAATCTAATCGTCGTCCTGATTCTGTTGGCCATTTCTGTATTCATCAACTATGTCGACCGGGGAAATCTCTCGATCGCCGCACCCATGTTGAAAGACGAATTGAAGCTATCGTCGACGCAACTGGGTTTTCTCCTCTCTGCCTTTTTCTGGACGTACGCCTGCATGCAGTTGTGTTCGGGCTGGCTCGTGGATCGCTTCAACGTGAACTGGGTGTTTGCGGGCGGGTTCCTGCTCTGGTCGGCTGCCACATCGGCGACGGGGTTTGTGCATGCGTTCTCGGTGTTGTTCGTGCTAAGGCTGCTGCTGGGGTGGGGAGAATCCGTTGCGTATCCCTCTTACTCGAAAATCGTCGCTTTGAATTTTGCGGAAGAGCACCGAGGGCTGGCGAATTCTGTAATTGCGTCAGGGGCGATGCTAGGACCAGGCTTCGGAATGCTTTTTGGTGGTTTGTTGATGGCGCGATTCGGGTGGCGGCCGTTCTTTATTGTCTTAGGGCTTGCAAGCATGCTGTGGCTGTTGCCGTGGACGAAATGGATGCCGAAAAACCGGGTGGTTGCCCCTATGGATACCACAGGCGCACCGAGTTTACTGGAGTTTTTGGGCCTGCGATCGGCATGGGGAACCTGTCTAGGACTCTTCTGCTATAACTATGTGAGCTATTTCCTGATTACGTGGTTGCCGTTCTATCTGGTCCGGGAGCGGCATTTTTCGATGCAGCAAATGGCCAAGATTGGGGGAATTGCCTATTTGCTCGGAGCATGCTGCACCACGCTCTCGGGTTGGCTTTCCGACCGTTGGATTTTTTCGGGAGCGTCCACCACGCGTGTTCGCAAAACTTTTATGGGGGGAGGAATCGCGGTAGCAGGAATTTTGGTTGGTTTTGCCGGAGTCCAGAGGCCCATCTATTGCGTCGCAGCGGTCATCTTAAGCATTCTATTTTTAGGCGTCAGCTCTTCCAACCTATGGGCGATTACGCAGACCTTGGCGGGGCCGAAAGCCGCCGGGCGCTGGACGGGCTTCCAGAATTTCGTTGGCAACTTGTCGGGGATCGTAGCTCCCGCGCTCACAGGGTTTGTATTGCAGCAGACGGGCCAGTTTTACTGGGCTTTCGCCATCGTGACGGTGGTAGCGTTAATTGGAGCCTTGTCTGTGGTCTTTGTAATCGGGCCGATCGAGCAGGTAAACTGGCGCCGCAAGTTGCAGGAGGCGGAAGCGCCTTCGTAGCCCCACTTCTTGCGAGTGCGTGCACCCGAAATGAGTTCCTACCCGATGAACACGCGCGACGTCTATCGTGCAGACAAGGTAGGAGTTCATTGCATGAAGAAAAAGCTGACAATTCGAGTTCTTTTGTTTGTGGCTATGGCGGCAATTCCCTCGCGCAGTTTCCCCCAAGAAAGGGCTGAAAGTAGTGAGACCAAGCACTCGATAGGGACTAGAAGTGTGGGCATCGCGGATAGTTCGATGGTATTTGTCCGCGGGGGCAAGATACAGGTAGGAATCGATTTGGAAGAGATCCCCCGATTTGAAAAGACTTTTGAGATTCACTCAGCGGATCTGTTCAAAGATGAAGTCCCCAAGCACTGGGTGAGTGTGGGCGATTTCTATCTAGACAAGAATCTGGTGACAAACGCACAGTTTAAAAAATTCACTGATGCAAATCCGGGGTGGCGGCCCGGCCACGTATCTAGCGAGTTGGACAATGGAAACTATCTGAAGAACTGGGAGGACGCGGATAGTCTGCCTAAGAAGGCTGACCATCCGGTAGTGAATGTGAACTGGTACGCAGCAACGGCCTATTGCCGGTGGGAGGGGAAGCGGTTGCCGACGGAGTCTGAATGGGAATATTCCGCGCGCGGCAGGTGGGAACGGATTGTTTCCCTGGGGAAATGAAATGCCAGACCGAACCCGCGCCAACTTCGGAGGCGCTGAGGGTGGAACGTCTGCCGTGGGAAAATATCCTGCGGAATCGATATGGGCTGTTTGATATGGCAGGGAACGTGTGGCAATTTCTGGAAGACGAGTGGGGACCCTACCCTGCTTCACAACCTACACCACAAAAAAATCCCGCTGCGGGAGGAAAACATTTTCTGCAGGGAACCGATTTTCTGCAGATCAGGACAAGACGGGTGATTCGGGGTGGGAGCTATGAGGGCGCTCCCGTGAATTTGTGGGTCGAGTATCGGGATAGCCACCCGCCGAATGGCTCTCGCGAGTTCGTGGGATTCCGTTGTGCTAAATAGTTCGCCTGCGGGCTAACCTAGCCGTGAAACCGAACGGGGCCAGGGGAGCATCAAAGCCGTAGAGGACTGGACGCGCGTGCAGGTATGGCTGAAACAACCGCACACGGGCAGGCCTTTGGAACCTAGTCGGAAAGCCTTAAACTGGTAAGCGTGAATTCCATCAACATAGTCCCCTGCAAACGACCGTCTGGCGGCATTGTCAGCGGTCCGGCCCATGGAGCTTGGCGCGAAGTCTTGCTAGGCCTGGCGTTGGTGCTTGGCAGTTCAGGTGCGCTGGCCCAATCTCAGCCAAATGCAATTGATACCTCGACTGAGGACAATTCCCCGGGCTCACTGGAAAGAACGTTACCTTCCGGCGAGCAGTCGACGGACCAAAAACAAACCGGGACCATTCGTGGAACAATTGTCGATAAAAGTGGGACCGCGGTTGCCGGCGCGCGCGTAAAGCTGACGCGTGAAGGGCAAACCGAATCGCAAGAAGCAATTTCCAATGAGGATGGTCAATTTTCGTTTACTGGCATCACACCCGGGCCTTTTCAGTTGTCCATTGCCGCGTCAGGATTTGCGGCAGGGGAATCTTCGGGGGCCGTACGACCCGGAGAGAATTTCGCAGTGCCGCAGATCGTGCTGACGGTCGCAACGAATGTTACGGAAGTCAGAGTAGAGCTTTCACCGATTGAGATTGCACAAGAGCAGTTGAAGGATCAAGAGCGACAGCGGGTGCTCGGCTTTATTCCAAATTTTTATGTCAGCTATATTCCAGATGCTGCGCCGTTGAGCAGCAAGCAAAAGTACCAACTGGCATGGAAGACGACGGTAGATCCGGTCAGTTTTGCATTAACCGGGGCGGTGGCGGGGATTGAGCAGGCGCAGAATCGATTCAGCGGATACGGTCAAGGAGCAGATGGCTACGCGAAACGCTACGGAGCCACGTATGCGGACTTTGCCATCAGCACATTCATCGGAGGAGCCATCCTTCCTTCGCTGTTCAAACAGGATCCACGTTATTTCTACAAGGGTACGGGAAGCACGAAATCTCGTGTGATGTACGCGCTGGCCAATGCGGTGATCTGTAAGGGCGACAATGGGCACTGGCAGGCGAATTATTCGCAGATATTGGGAGACCTGGCCGCAGGGGGCATCTCCAATCTCTATTATCCTGCCAGCGATCGGAACGGCGCGGCGCTGACGTTTGAGAATACGCTGATCTCAATCGGCGCAAGTGCGGCCTCGAACCTGTTGCAGGAGTTTGTGCTTAAGAAGTTGAGCACGCATGTTCCGCATTCCGCCCCGAGCTCCGTACCAAACACACTTGCGACACCCTGAACACTGCTCGGCGGAGAGCGCAAGTGAACCGTCAGGTGTCGGTCTTCCGCTGGAAATACAAGCGCACTGGATGATGCTAAAATTGCCGACAATTTTGAAGACGGGATTTTGATCGCAAGGCAAATCAGACTATGAAGAAATTCGTGGCAATTCTTGCCCTGGGGTGTGCGCTGGCTTGCGGAATAGGGGCACAGAAGCAGGATGCTCCGCCATCGTGGGCGTATCCGGTAGCGGCCTCGGACTACAAGCAAGAGGTGGATGAAGGGGGCGTCAGGCACGTTCCAAACAGCACGGCGGGGTGGACACTGACGCAATTGAGGGATCTTTTCTTTGCGCCGGATTGGCACCCGAATGACCATCCTGTGATGCCTGAGGTGGTGGCACGTGGTAGAAAACCGGATGTGTATGCCTGCGGCTTCTGCCATCGCGCAGATGGCCCGGGCGGTCCGGAAAATTCCGGACTTGCGGGGTTGCCGCAAGGGTACATCGTGGAGCAGTTAGCCGATTTCAAGAGTGGCGCGAGAAAGAGCGCATTACCGCAGCGATTGCCTGTGGTGTTGATGGCATCGATTGCCAAAGCCGCCACAGACACGGAGGTTGCGGAAGCGGCTGCGTACTTTTCCAAACTGATACCGAGAAAGATTATCACGGTTACTGAAACGAAATCGGTTCCGAAGACATACGTTGCGGGATGGTTGTTTGCTCCGATAAATGAAAAAGACACGGAGCCGATCGGGCAGCGCATAATCGAAGTGCCGAAGGATCTGGAGCAGTTCGAATCGCGAGACACGCACAGCGAATTCATTGCCTACGTTCCGGTGGGGAGCGTGGCGAAAGGGAAAGCCTTGGCCACGACGGGTGGAAAAGGCAAAACCGTTGCATGCGAGACATGCCATGGAAAAGGATTGCGGGGACAGGGCCTCGTGCCGGGGATAGCCGGACGTTCACCAAGCTACCTGGTGCGGCAGTTGTACGATTTCCAGTTGGGAGCGCGCAAGGGAGCCGCAAGTGGCCAGATGGAGCCAGTCGTAGTCAAGTTAACCGCCGAAGACAAACTCGAATTGGCGGCGTACGCAGCATCGTTAAATCCCTAGCGTTTAGACGAAGCAGGCCATTGTTTGGTAATCGGAAGAGAACTTGTCGGATTGGGCAGAAATCGGGCTATACTTTGCGACGGAAGGCACTAGTCCGTCGGCACCTACAGTCTCCGAGTGTTTCTTGAGCGCCCACATGAGACCTCGATCGCATTTCGAGCGAAGAAAGAACCAGCGAATCCCCACCTCCACGGGGCTGTGGGCCTCGTGCAAATTCAAAGAACAGAAGAACACCTTGCGCGTTCTGGATTTCAGCGTATCCGGCGCGTTGCTGGCTACCGAAGAGAAAATTCCAGTCGGCACCCGGCTTGAACTGCTGTTCTCTGTGCCGGAGGGCGAGATCCGCGTTTCTGCCGCCGTGCGGTCGTTCACCGCAGGCAGGGGCCTGGGCGTGGAGTTTGTCGGGATGGATGCCGGCGCGTTTGAGTTGCTTCTGAAACTGATGAAGCGCTTGCTCGAGTAAATGTTTCTCGCGGCCATCGCGTGGAACAGCGCTTTCACTTGTGTTAGTCTCTGCCAATCGCTCAAAAGTTGTTTCCCTCTTTGTGCCTAGAGACGTAAGGAGAGCCACGGGTTGATCTTGCACCAGTTTTATCTAAATTGTCTGGCTCACGCTTCTTATCTGATTGCTGATGAAGCGACAGGTACGGCGGCGGTTGTCGATCCCCAACGAGATATCGCGCGTTATCTTGTCTTTGCGGAAGAACGCGGTTTGAAAATCAAGCATGTGATCCTGACTCATCTTCACGCGGATTTTGTGGCTGGGCACCTGGAGTTGCGGGATCATGCCGGGGCGAAGATTTATTTGGGCGCTCGGGCAAAGGCAGGCTACGAATTCACACCGCTTGCCGATGGCGACGTCTTGGAGTTCGGACGTGTGCGGCTGAAGGCCTTGGAGACTCCCGGGCACACGCCGGAGTCCATTTCGATAGCGGTCTACGATCTGAATAAGAGCGACAGCGAGCCGTTTGCCGTACTGACGGGTGACACGCTGTTTGTGGGCGATGTGGGGCGTCCCGATCTTCGCGTGGCGCTGGGATGGTCTGCCACGGATTTGGGAGGGATGCTGTTCGATTCACTGCACGCGAAGCTGTTGCCACTTCCTGACGCGAGCCTGGTTTATCCGGCCCATGGTGCTGGGTCTCTATGCGGAAAGGCCATCAGCAAAGAGACGGTTTCAACGATTGGAGAGCAACGGCGCGTGAATTATGCGCTGCAGCCGATGAGCAAGAAGGAGTTCGTGGAATTGGTCACCACCGATCAGCCCGACGCGCCTCCTTATTTTACGTATGACGCGGTGTTGAACAGTCAAGAACGGCCGACGCTGGACGCGGCGCTTGAAAGGGAACTGGAACCTTTGGACCTGGAGCGCGTCCTGAGGCTTCAGGCCAGCTGGTGCCCAAGTGTTGGACACACGAGAACCGGAAGAATTTGCTGCCGCGCATCTGGTGGGAAGCATCAATGTGGGATTGAACGGCCAGTATGCGACATGGGCCGGTACGATCTTGAGCCGCGAGCATCCGATCGTAATTGTCGCGGGTCCCGACCGGGAATATGAATCGGCGGTCAGGCTGGGGCGAATTGGCTTCGATAACGTGGCGGGCTATCTGAAGGATGGTATGCAGAGCCTGGAATCGCGACCTGAACTAACGGTAAAGACGGAACGATTGAGTCCGCCGCTCGCGGCGGAGCTATTGTCCTCGAACGAGCCGCCAATCTTGATCGACGTGCGGGCGCCGCGGGAGCGTGAGCAGAAATATATCGAAGGCAGCCTGAGCATGCCGCTGAATCATCTTCGGGAACGCGCCGCGGAATTGCCCGTGGATCGACCATTGCTGGTGTATTGCGCGGGGGGCTACCGGTCGTCCATCGCGGCGAGCATGCTGCAGCAGCGGGGCTTCAGCGCGGTACGAGAGATTGCAGGCGGCGTGACCGCATGGGATTCAGCGAAATTGCCAGTGCGAAGTTCGCAACCCTAGAGCGTTACCAAGCGATTGTTCGTTCCCACAAAACAATCGGAGACCGATCAAGGTCGACCTGAGCGGCCTCGCGTTGTCAAACTCCGTCTCTAATTATTTGCCAGCACGAGCGCTCGCCGCATTCGTGATAATCGGTACTTCTTCTCCGAGCGCGGTAGCGAGGGCCGTCAGATGATCCTGCTCATCCATCAGGATTTCGCGGATGTGCTCGGCCATGGCGTATTCACCCAAACTATCGCACTGGCGGACGCGTTCGCGATAGCGACGAATCGTGGCCATCTCATTTTCGAGATCGAATTGCAGCATTTCCTTGGCCTTCTCTGAGGTTCGAACGGGTTTGGGCTGGACCGCAGGCATGCCGCCTAGATAATCGATCTGTTTTGAGATGATCAGCGCATGACTCAGTTCCTCTGCCGCGTGCTTCTCGAGTTCTCCGGCAATATTCATGTATTCGGCGCCGCGCAACACCTGCGAGTAGACCACGTAGGAGATGATGGCCTGGTATTCGCCAGAGAGATCTTCATTCAGCAATTGGACCAATTCTTCGCGAGTAATTGGACCGACGGACTGGATAGTGGTCACTTCTTTTTCGGTTTTCATAAGCACTCCCTCTTACACCAAATCAATTTGAACGGTATTACCACTCACCAAAAATGGGATTGCCACAAGAGACAATCAGGCGTCTCTGGCAGCCCGATATGCCTTTTCACCTGCTTCAACCGCGCCGGTGACGCTGGCCGTAACCTCGTCGACCGTATCTTGCGCGCGACGAGCCCAGCGCTTTGCCGTTGATGTCGCGTCATTTAATCCTTGATCCAGGGTGTCAACGATGTGCTCGCGAGTTTCCTTTCCGGAAGAGGGAGCAAAGAGCAAGGCGAGAAGCGCGCCTACGCCGACTCCGAAGGAAAATGTAATTACACCAGTTGACCAGTTGTTCTGAGTCATTGCACCCATCCTCGTTTGCGGAACTACTTTTTGATTTGTCTTGCCCGGCAATTCGCGTATTTTGCCTGCAGCCTGATTCTCGATAGTTGGTTTCATTCTGGTGGCCTCTTTCTAAAGAAATCTAAGCTCTAGCGCACGATATCTCGGCGCTGTCGGCTGGACTGCCCCGACATCTAGTTCATGTTGGAAAAAGATGGAGGGAGTCGAACAGTGACTCCCTCCCGCTGATTTAGGATTTTCCGGATGCGGCCTTGGCGGCTGCGTGTTGATCTGCTGTTGCGGAGCCCGTGGAAGCTTCGCCCGTGGAGGAAATTTCTTCTCCGCCGGCGAGTTTCAGAACTTCCTTGGCGCGTTTGATGTCTTCTGCTGTGTCGCAATGCACGGAGAGGAGAATGCCACCCTTCTGCAAGCGACCTTCATAACGTTTGGCTTCGAATTCGGGGATGCCCAGTCCAACCAACGCCCCAGTTACGCCGCCGACTGCTCCACCAACGCCGAGACCTGCCAACCCTGCCATAATCGGGCCGGCAGCAATGAATGGGCCGAGGCCGGGGATGGCGAGCAGGCCAACGCCGGCAAGCAAGCCCAAAGTGCCCCCAATGATACCGCCCGTGGTGACGCCGACAGCCGTACCCTCGGGAGCCTTTGAAGTCTTCTCGGTTCCCATATCCTTGGGACCGCCAAGACTCTCGGGCAACAGCACGGAAACGTCGGAAGTCGGAAAGCCCGCTTTAATGAGTGAATCCGCGGCGTTATCGACTGCGGCACGAGTTGAAAAAATTCCAAACACACCAACTTTTTTGCCTGACATGTGTATTTTCTCCTTGAGTTAAAATTCAGTTGCGATCGCTTACTGATTACTTGGAAGGTGCAATTTCGAGTTCATTGGTTACGTTGTCTTGTCCAGCGACGGAAACCGCTTTGGACTGCAGGTTAGACTTCTCTTCTTCCGTCCGTACCGGGCCCCGGAGGGTAACTTTTCCGTCTTGCGTAATCACCTTGATATTGTGAGCGTAGGTCGAAAGACTCTTATCGTCATGAATCGCTTTTCGGATTTTCTGGGTGGTGGTGCGGTCGGCAGCATTCATCTTCTGCTGGTCCGCTGTTGGGGGAGTCTGGTCCTGATTCTTCTTGGTGTTATCTGCCGCGGGCTGTTGGGTATCCTGGTATCGTGCAGACGGTGCGGCCGTCAACGATACGCAAACGGTTAGTGAACCCAAAGTCAGCAGCAAGCCTCTTAATTTAAGCGAACGTCCGTTCATATCTATTCCTCCTCTTCAAGTTTCGGAACAAATGAGTGGTTCGAGTCTGGGCTGCCCGTGCGAGATATGCGGCTGTCTCTGCAGAGGTAACCCGACTGAAAATAGGGAACTGCGAATGGCACTTTTACGTGAGGGACGGGTTAGACGACTGCAGACCCGCGACGCATAAAATGCATGATGAGCAGGATGACGCCCAATACCAAGGCAACGTGAATGAATGAGGTTGTAACGTGAAAAGCAAAAAAACCCAGCAACCAAAGAACAATCAGAACTGCGGCGATTATTGCGAGCATACTTTCTTCTCCTTGATTCTGGTCGAGAAAAGGTGAGCTATGTCATTCTTCTCGACTGCGGCCATTCTCATTTTTATTGCGGAGAACGCTGCGGAGTCACAACAGTAACTACAATCCGGGGAGCCGTCTGTGCACTTAGGAACACTTCAGCAATTTACGTCGCTTGGGGCCGCAGAAAGTAAGGGTAACTGCTAGAAACTTCATGAAGGTTGGCATGGATAGGATTTTCGACTGATCGAGACCGGATTGGTCAGCAATTAAGGAGGCCGCTGGAAATTCCGGAAACCGCGGAGAGGCGACAATTATTCAGAAGAGTCTGGTAGAATGCGGGGCATGAAACGACGAACATTGCTCCAATCCATTCCGGCAGCAGCATTTCTCCCCGGCTCGCTGTGGGCCGCGGTAGCACAATCCAACGGTGGCACGGCACCTTCACCAGCTACAGTATTTGAACTGCGCGTTTATACCGCTGCGCCCGGAAAGCTGCCTGAGTTGCTGGCGCGATTCCGGGATCACACCGTGAAGCTATTTGAGAAGCATGGGATGAAGAATGTGGCGTACTGGACGCCCGTCGACGAGCCAGGAAAAAGCAACACGCTGATCTACGTGCTGCAACACGCAAGCCGCGAGGCTGCTGCAGCAAGCTGGAAGGCGTTTCAGGACGACCCCGATTGGAAGAGCGTGAAAGAAAAATCCGAAGCGAACGGCAAGCTTGTGGACAAAGTCGATTCCACATACATGGCATTAACTGACTATTCGCCGCGATTGTCCTAGGAAACCAGCCAACTGCACCGAAACACCTGCGAAGTAAGGTAAACTGTCCCGGCTATGAGTGTCATCGACGAAGTTCTTGTTGCCAATGAAATCTATGCGCGCACTCACGAGTTGCGCAAGCTGACGCCACGCCCAGAGCGAAAGCTGGCAATCCTGACGTGCATGGACACGCGGCTCTCGATTCGGACCATGGGATTGAAGACCGGCGATGCCCACATCATCCGCAATGCCGGCGGCATCGTAACGGAAGATAGTTTGCGTTCGCTGGTGGTTTCGCACCATCTGCTGGGCACGGAAGAAATCATGGTGATCAATCACACGGATTGCGGGCTGATGCACACGAGCGAGCAGGATTTGCGCACAAGGATTCAGAACCGCACCGGGACCGCCGCGGTGTCACCCGCGTTCTTCTACGCTTTCCAGAACGTCGAAGAGAATGTGCGCCACCAGTTGGAGAAATTGCGCAGCCACCCCTGGATTCCCGAGAAGGTGGTGGTCCGCGGATTTGTCTACGACGTCAGCACCGGGTTGTTGCGCGAAGTGAAGCTCGGTTGAATTCTGAGGTCAGGCAATATTCAATAAAAAAAGCCCGGAAGGTACGGTGTGCCTTCCGGGCTTTGAATTGTAGGGCCGCTGCGGCGTTAGAAGCTGAACCGCAGGCCGACCTGCATGACGCGTGGCGCGCCTTGAATGTTGGTGAAGTTTGAGAAGTTGCTCGACGGATTGGAACCGCGCAGTGCAGGATCGCGTACGATGCCAAGTCCAGTGCGGCTGCTGTCAACCGCGCCAAACGGTTGATAGTTGGCAACGTTGAAGACGTCCCAACGAAGTTGCAGTTGCTGGTTCTCACTCCAGGGCATGACAAACGACTTGGCCAGCCCCAGATCAACGTTCATGTAGGAAGGCTGGCGGAGGTAATTCCTGGCGCCAGCTTCGCCTGGATAGGCGTTGCGGAAGCTTTGATAGATGGCAGTGATGTCGCAGCCGGCGCCTCCGAAGAGCTTGGGCGTTCCGGTGCGGCTTGGGCAGGTGTGCACGCTTGTCGATGTAACGTTGGCCTGCACATTCCAGTTGGTAGCCCAACGAGCATCGTCGAAAGGTGACACAGTCAGGCCGGTGCTATCCCGGAGAGGCAATCCTGTGTTCCAGCGGAAGATGCCGGAAAGTTGCCAGCCACCCAAGGCGGCCTGCGCGAATTTATTTCCGGTGTTCAGGAATGCCCTGCCGGTGCCAAAGGGCAATTGCCAGATGGCCGAAGCATTGATCAGGTGGCGGATGTCAAAGTCTGAGTTTCCGTAGCCGCTACGTTGATTGATGGGGTTGACGATAAATGCGGAACCGTAAGCCCCCGCGGACTGTAGACCCGAAGAATCGTCCGCGGAATGCGAGAAGGTGTAGTTGAAGTCCATCAACAAGGTACGCGAACGTTGACGAGCTGTGAATGTAAACCCGTGGTAGCTGGAATTACCGATTGTGCTCCAGGCGGACAGCGCGCCGTACTGTTGTTGCATGAACCGGGTAGGCCCCGCTCCGGTATCAAAGAGCACTTGATCCATCAAGGCTTGCGTGTCGGTCCAGTCGTTACCTGAAAAGAAGGCGCACGGGTTACCTGGTGTGCGGCTCTGCATCGCGTAGAACAACTGAGTGTTCGACCAATTCGGGTTGAAACCAGGATTGGAATCGTCAGCACTGCACACCGGGTCCAGGCCGAAATAGTTGTTTACGATTGACGCGAAGCCTGCGGGGAAGAGATTTTCAAAGAAGGGAACCGGTGCAATCTGGTCGGTGTTTATGCCCTTCTGGCGTTGCTTCTCCAGAATAGTCCCGGCCGTGTACCAATCCATTCCGCTTTTTGGATCGCGCACGTCGTTAAATGCGGCAACGTCGCGCCGAGCCAGAAGACTGCGACCTTGCCGACCAATATAGGATGCGGCTATGGTAAACCCGCCTGGCAACTGACGTTCAAAGGTCACATTCCAGACATAAGAGGTAGGTGCATGCAGTTTTGAATCGATGCTCGATTCAATGCGCTCTCCCTCATCCAATGGTTGCGACTGGGGAAAGACCAGATTGGGAGGAGTCACAACATTCGGCAGCGACCGAATATCCTGGTTAAAGCCGGTAAACAGCGGTGCCAAATTGTCGGCGGATGTGTCGTAGGTATTTGCAGGTGTGGTGTAATTCGAGGTGAAGCCCAACGTATTATTCAAGTCGAAGTCCACCGCGAGGGCCTGTCCATAGTAGTCGTTGGTGAGGGCAAAGCCGCCGCGAATCACGGATTGGCCGCTATTCCCAAAAATGGAATGCAATACGCCATCGGCATAGTTCGGTGACCAGGCAACCGCAACGCGCGGTTGGAAGTTATTGGTATCCCAGTTGTACATAGCTTTACCGTTGTTTGCGGGACCCGAAAGATTGATGACGATCGGTTCGGTATAGTTTTCCCCCTGATTAGCGGCATTCAGGCGGTTCTGAAAGTAGGTGCTCAATGGGACAGTTGGCTGCACCTGATAGCCGTTCTTCTCATAGACGGGGCGTTCGAGACTGTACCGAACTCCCAGAGTTACGGTGAGGTGGGGACGGATCTTCCAGGCATCCTGGAGGTATCCATCATAGGCTTGCGTGGCAAAATCGCGGCTGGTGGGTGTACCGGCATCCTGCAATGTGCCGGCCCTGTTGAAGGTAAAGTCGGCGGTATATTCCGAGAACCTGCCAATGATGGCGGTCGCCGCGTTTTGCACTTCGGAAAACGAGTTTAGAGACTGTCCTGCCGATGCGCCGCCCGGCAAATTGTTAGCGTCCAGATAGGATTGAAAATCGGCGGTAATGTGGTCACCTGCTCCCTGATAGAAGGAAGGATTAGTGATGGCGTTGTCATACGCGTTGGCAAAACTTGTTCGGCTGTTGCTGATCAGCCGGATATTCACTCCATACTGGACGGTGTGATTTCCGTGGATCCACGACAGGTCATCGGTAATATTTTGGACCGGAGTGACTCGGCTCAGCGTATGAGTTTGGCTGGTGGGCTGGAAAACAAAGCGGAAGCTGATGTCGTTTCCAGTGCTGTCACCGCCTTGTGTAAATGCCTGGCGGGTGTATCCGTAGCGAAAATTGTTGACCCAATTGTTTGAAATCGTCCATGTATGACCGATGACGAAACCAGTCGGATGGCTCCAAGTCTGAGGCGCAATCGTATCGGGGAACCAACTGGCTGTTGTCGAAAGGTCATGGATGACGTTCACGCGCGCAAAGAGAGTCTGCTTTGACGATATGGCGTAATCAAGTCTGGCGAAATGCGAATTCAGCGCTACCGGTGTAGGTGAATTGAATCGAAAGCCACTGGTATTCAGGCCATCTCCCACGGTTGTGTCGTTCGCTGGATATCGGGCAGCTGCATCCGCCAGCGCGGACAAGGCAGCCGGATTGATGCCAGCAGCGGCGAAGGCCTGCTGGTTCTGCGTCAAACTCAAGGAAGCCTGCGGCGTAACGTTGCATGCGGAATCGGGGCAGTAGTTGTAGTTAATGATTCCCTGACCCAAACTCGGCAGAGGTACGACTTCTGTGACAGGAGCTGCGGTCGCATCGCGCCGACCTTCATAACTGTAAAAGAAGAACAGCTTGTCTTTCAGGATTGGACCTCCGAGGGCGCCACCGAAAGTATTCCTGACCAACGGAGTGCGCGGAACCCCCGCCGCGTTGCTGAACCAGTCGTTGGCTTCAAACAGAGTGCCGCGGTAAAACTCAAAAGCAGCACCGTGCCACTTGTTCGTGCCTGATTTGGTCACCAAGTTGATTTGTGCCGCGGAAGACCGCCCTTCATTGGCATTGGCGTTGACCGTAGTTACGCGGAACTCTTCGATGGCTTCTGCATTCAAGCGCAGAACCGGACTGGCAATGTCACTGGTTTGTGCTTCATTGATATCCACGCCATCGAGGGTGATATTGGATTGATCACTGCGCGCTCCGGCGACGTAACCATCGGGTGTCACGCCGGGCTGCAAAGTGAGCAGGGAAAGTACGTTACGACCTTCCAGAGGCAGTGCGTTGATCTGCTGATTTTCGATATTGTTGCCAAGGGTCGCGTCCTGAGTGTTGATGTGCACTTGAGCCGATTCGGATTCGACCAGTACGGTTTCTGTAGTGCTGCCCACTTCCAGCCGCGCGCTGGCATCGGTTGGCGTACCTACGCGCGCCACCAGTCTGTCGAAACGGTAAGTTCTGAAGCCGGCTGCTGTGATCTCTATCTGGTATGTAGCTGGAGGGATAAGTTCGAAACTAAAACTACCGGTGGAACTCGCTTGAGTCCGGGTGAAGCCAGTTTCAAGATCTCTGATCGTTACAGAAGCGTTTTCAATTAACTTACCTTGCGCGTCGGTGACTGTTCCGCGGATCGAGGTGGAACCCGACTGTCCCCAGACTGTACCCGCTCCGCCTGCCAAACCGAATAATAAAAGCAAAAACACAACCAGTGCAGTGCGCACTCGATTCATTTGTCCTCCCCCATTTCGCTGAGGAGGTACACCTCAACAGGGCACACTTACGCCCTTATTGAGAGTGAAACAACGCCACCTTGGGTAGGCACTTCACCTGGAGACCACTCGCAGGGGGAGCGAAACCCTGGAAACGTCGAGAACCACCACAGCGTTGGGACGTAAATAGTATTGATTGCCAATCAAAGTCAAGACGTTTCTGTGTGTTGGAACAGTTTTTATCTCAATCCTGCCAATCGAGGATTTGCATCATCGGAGATCTAAATGATTTAGCGCAAACATTGCCGTTGTCGTTAGGAAAAAAGTTACACACTGCAGACTTGCCGGTGACATGGCGCTCAGGTAGAGTTTGGCCAGAGGCGAACATGGCCGCGAGACATCAAATTGTATGTTCGCAATGCGACAAGCCTGAAGAACGCTGCGACTGTGACAAGTATTGCACCATCTGCAAGGGCCAATTAAACGTGAAGCTTTGCGTGGATGGATTGTATTATTGTCCGGACTGCAGGGAAGCCTGCGACATAGCCCTGGCGAGTAGCTCATAAACGTGGCGACCCACACCCAACGAATCTTGCTTCAAATGGATGCGGATGAACGCCTGGCAGCGGCCGCGGGCGGAGCCGCGCGATACCTGGCCGACACGGCGGGCCTGGAAAATTCTGAGATATTAGGACTGCAGGCGGCGGTGGTTGCTGCGTGCAAATACTGTTTCACTTGCCACAGCACGGCAAAGCATTGCGACATCGCGCTGCAGCGATTGACCGATCGAATTGAAATTGAAGTGTCTTTCCCGGGGAAAAACAGCCCACCAACGAAAGAGAAACCGGTGATAGCCGGCGTAGATCAGATCGACTGTGAGTTTCTGGAAGACTCTTCCAAGATGCGTTTGACCAAGAGGATTCCGCTGTCCAGTTGAGGGAAGTACGAGTACCTGCCATTCGGAAGTCTTCACCACAAAACTTGGATTGCAATCAAAAAAGGGGCACGATTTCTCGTGCCCCTGCGAACGTAGATTGGCAATTACATCTTGATGGCGAAAGTGTTCTTGCGGATCAGCGCGGTCATCTGATCATCCGTCACCGACATGCGAATGATCACCCGTTCCCCGGAAGGCGAGACATTCGCCTGATCAAGCAGTTGGCCTAGCTCCGGATTATCTTTGCTGGCCTGGTATTTTTTTAGCAGGAGTCCCGCCGTCATCAACTGGCTGAGCGTGTTGGCATCTTCCGGCAGAGCACAGACTGCCTGGAATTTTGCCTCGATGCCGCTGCTCGAAGTCGCGGAGATAATCATGGACTGCATGCGGTTGACCAGTTTCGCGGCTTCCGGAAACTGCTGAACTTCGGGAGCGAGTTGGCCCATGGCCAGCCGGGTGTATCCCGGATCGAGCACGGCCCAGACGATTCCGGAGCCATTCACTTCATTGATCAGGTTGTACATCTTGTCGTTGCGAAGAAGGCCTTCTTCGCCGCCATAGCGAATCTCGATCAACTTTTCCAGCAGTTGCCGATGGCCGAAGGCGGCCTTGCTGGAATCGATGAAGAAGAAAAAGAGGTCGTTGGGACCTGCTCCGGATCCGAATGCGAACAGGGTATAGCCGCGCTTGGAAGAGGTCGGGAGCTTCTGCTGTTTGAAATACGCCTCGGTGGAAGATGGGTTGTAATTTCCGAGGGCAATGCCGACGATCTGTTCGCTGCTGGGAACGTCCGTGGGTTTGCCGTCCTCTGCCTTGGCAGTCGATTCAGGAACCAAGCCCCAAGCCAGTTCATCGACCTGGGAGTTTGGATCGACACCAGCCGAAGCCAGAAACTTTTCAAATTGGCGGAATCGATCGGGGAGCATCTGCTCCTGCAACGCGGGATACCACCGCATGGTCCGCGCCTTCTTCAGGTCGGCGTAGGCAAATTCGCCGACGTCCTTGGGAAACAGCCCGATGGTGTCCGCGCTGAGACTTCCCGCTTTGGCGGGCTTTGCCGCCGCCGAGATCAGGACAAGGACGGCAACGGCCGCCAGGGCGCGAATCGAAATCTTCGAAAACTTCATGTAGAGCTCCTTTGAGGCAGGGCCGAGAGTCAATTTTACAGTATTGCGCGGGGATTATCCCAGGCGCTTGCGCAGTTCATCAACTTTGATGCGCATTGCGCCCACGTAGTTGGCATCCTTCAACCCATCCAGATTGATCTCGACGTTCGCAAGGGCCCCATTGGCTCCTGCTATTGCCATTAGACGCGCCACGAGCAGATCGGACTTCATGGAGGCAGGAGAGATGGTTTCCAGTTGCACCAGGCGATCACGGAGTTCGGCGCTTTTTTGCGCCACTCCAAGCGGTACTTCTGCGGCGCCCTTTGTTGCGCGCTGGATGGCCTCTTCGCGCTTCTGAATTTCTTCGGGACTGCCTTGTGGGAGTTTGAAGGCTGCCATCACGGCATCATAGGAAGCAGCATCAAGGTCGATCGCGGCGGTCAGTTCGGCGGCGATTCGGCGCAACTCGTCGAGGTGATTGGAAAGCTTGTCCACGTGCAGGATCTGCGACTTTTTCTTTCGAGAAAGCCCGGCCACCATTTGACCGAGCGAGGCCGCGGCTGCAGCGGCGAACGCGGAGACACTGCCGCCACCCGGCGTGGCTGTGGGCTCGGACACCGCATCCAGGAATGGCTGCGCCAAGGTTGCGAACTTCGCGTCCTTCGACTCCAAGGGAGCGCCGGTTAGTACGGCCGCCAGTTTGTTCTCGAAAACCTGCGCGGGTGAAAAGTTTTCAAGTTGCAGAAAGTAGTCGGCGGCCATTTCAATGGCTTTTTTCGGTACGAGACCGACAATTTCGCTGCCCACCGGCATCACGCCGTAACGGGCGGCCTCGCGCTTCACCATCTCGTAGACGCGATGCATGGGGGTGTTTTCAAAATCGGTGAGGTTAATGGACACCTGGGCCAGATTGCGCGCCTTCAGGTCCACGCCCATCGATTTCACGTAGCGAAGTCCGCCGCTGGAGAAGCGGATCGCCTTGGCAATCTTGTTGGCGATGGAAATGTCCGAAGTGTTGAGATTGACGTTGTAGGCAACGAGAAATTTGCGGGCTCCTACAACCGTAACGCCGGCGGTGGGGTGTAGCTTCGGCTCGCCGATATCCGGCTGGCGCTCGTGGTTCTTCTTCAATTCCTCGCGCAGGCCTTCGAACTGGCCCCGGCGAACGTTTTCCAGATTGACGCGGTCCGGACGAGTGGCGGCGGCTTCATAAAAAAAGATGGGGATGCGATGTCGCTTCCAGATTTCATTGCCAACGCGGCGGGCCAGGGCCACGCAATCTTCCAGGGTGACGCCTTCGATGGGAATGAAAGGAACTACGTCCGTAGCCCCGACGCGAGGATGCGCGCCAGTGTGCACGGTCATGTCGATTAGTTCCAGAGCTTTGCCAGCTCCAAGGATGGCTGCTTCGCCTACCGCTTCCGGTTCTCCAGCGAGAGTGATGACGCAGCGGTTGTGATCGGCATCCATTTCGCGGTCCAAAACGTAAACGCCGGGCACGCTGCTCAAGACGTGCACGATGGCGTCGACCTTGGCGGGGTCGCGGCCTTCGGAGAAGTTTGGAACGCATTCAATCAGTCGGTTCATGAGTTGGGCTACCTGCTCGCTTTATGCACTTATCTAGGAATAGGTCGTTTTCAAAAAGTCTGCCGCTAGTCTTTCATGTAAATGATCTCACCGCGCTTGATGGTCATCCAACAACGGTTCATACCAAAATAATAGGGAATTTCGCGATAATCCTCCACTTCGAAGACCGCGAGGTCAGCTTGCTTGCCTATTTCGAGAGAGCCCACGAGTTTTTCCCGGCGAAGGGCATACGCGGCATTGAAGGTGGCGGCGGTGATGGCTTCGGCGGGAGTCATGCGCAGTTGCGTACAGGCGAGCGAGAGAATCATCGGCATGCTGACCGTGGGACTGGTGCCGGGATTGTAATCGGTGGCGAGCGCAACGATTGCTCCGGCATCGATCAGTTTGCGCGCGGGGGCATATTGCTTCCATCCGAGATGGAAATCGCAGCCCGGCAAAAGTGTGGCGACTGTTTGCGATTTAGACAGGGCGCGAATATCGGCCGCGGTGATCTGTTCCAGGTGATCGCAGCTCGCAGCGCCGAGTTTGACGGCAAGTTGCGTGGCGCCGGTATGGGAGAGTTGCTCGGCGTGCAGGCGGGGCGTCAGTCCATGGGACTTGGCTTCGGACAGAATCTGGCGCGATTGCTCGCGAGTAAATGCTCCGCGGTCGCAGAACACGTCGCAGAATTCGGCGAGTTTCTCGCTGACAACTTCGGGAAGCAGTTGCTCAATCAAAAGCTGGATGTATTTTTGCGGGCCATTGGCCGTGGTGCGAAATTCGGAAGGCACAACATGCGCCCCAAGCAGCGTAGAAACAATTTCGAGCGGTTGCTCTGCGGAAAGCTCCCGTTGCAGGGAAAGAATTTTCAATTCGCTGGCCACGTCTAGCCCGTAGCCGCTCTTGGCTTCAACCGTGGTGGTGCCGTAGGAAGAGAATTCCTGCAGTGCCGCCAGAGCGCGGGTCTTCAAAGCTTGCGCCGTGGCGGCGCGAAGTTTTTTTACGGAATTGAGGATGCCGCCGCCTTTGCGGGCGATCTCTTCGTAACTCGCTCCTTGAATCTTCAGCTCATATTCTTCGGCGCGGCTGGCGGCATGGATCAGATGCGTGTGGGAATCGACGAAGCCGGGAAGGATAACTCGCCCACCGACGTCGATTTTTTCGGCCCGGCGGACCTGGGGCGAAGACTCAACCTGTTTACGGGTGCCAACACTTACGATCTTTCCATCGCTCAGGAGTAGAGCGCCGTCCTTGATGATGCCGAGGTTGGAAAGGGAAGTGCCGCGCCGCGGAGAATTTCCTCCGCGCAAGGTGAGAACTTGCGATGCGCCGGTGATCAGTAATCTGTCGCTCACGCCGTTGCTATTATGCCGGAGACGGCAGTGAAATGCATTTTGGGACGAATTGGCGGGCCGGGGCAGAACCCTCGAGCATATTCCGGTGTGATTATGCTACACGTTGGGCGGCGAATCTTACCGGGACGAAACGACAAATTGACCCACAGGAATTGTTTCCAATTGTGCTGGCCTACTTGGGGCGGGCCATCGGATGTTCGTTCTTGATCGCTTGAACCAAAGAAAACTATGGCCGCTAAGGAATGGCTACGGTTCTTCCATCTGGAGTTCATGTAGATGAACCTCTCACTTCACACGGACACTGTGAAGAGAGTATATACAACAGGTCCTCAATCTCATCGATTTAGACATCGGAAACGCGCCGTGCCTGATTGCAGGTGGGGTTGCGGATTAGATGGACGAGCGGAAAGCGGCAGTTGGACTGCCGCACTCCAAATTCACGCGGTAGCGGCTTTGCCTTGAAAGGCAGGCGCAAATACCTCTTTAATGAAGGACTCGATCGTCGTTGGCGTGGTGTTGGCGGCGGAACGTGGTTCCAATCCAACGCAAGTGCCATTGTTGAATCCCTGGAACATTTCGATGAACAATGCCGCAGTTTTTGCCGGCGTGCCCAACTGCAATAAGACCTGTTCGACTTGATCGTACGGAAATTGCACGTAGCGAAGGTCGGGCTTGTTCAAGCTTCTGGACATAACTGCGGCAACTTCGTTCATGCTGAGCTCGCGTTCGCCGAGCAGTTCGCGTGTTTGCTTCCCATTGAAGTCGAGTTTGAGCAAGCGGTCGGCGGCGTAGGCGCCGATATCGCGCGTGGCAATCATGGGGATTTGCAGATCGGCCTTCTGCGCTCCTCCGTAGACGCCCATCATCTGAATCATGTTCATGGCCGCCAGATGGTTCTCCATAAAATAAGCGGGACGGAGGTGCAGGACGTTGAGCTTGTCGACAGCATCCAGTTTTTTCTCCGCACTGTGCAGCCCAGCGATTGGCCCGGTTCCCGAAGGCGCTTGTGCCGCAATGCTGCTCAGGTTCACAGCGTACTGCAAGCCGGAAGCTTTGACGGCGGCGGTAATGGCATCGCTGATGCGCTCCTGATCGGCGCGATAGTCCGGCGAAGTCAAATTCGGCGGGATCATCAGGAACGCTGCGCGCACATTGCTGAGAGCTGCGGTGAGCGCGTCGATATCGGTGAGGTCCGCTACTACTGTCTCTGCGCCTCTTTGAACGAACTGCTGAAGCGTGCCGGCGTGGCGCCCTACAACGCGAACCTTTTCGCCTTTTTCAAGCAGCGCTCTGGCAATGACCGAACCAATATTTCCTGTTGCACCTAATACCGTATACATGGGCGGATTCCTCGACTACCTGATTTTCTGTTGCCTCGACTGGGTACGGCGGGGTGAACCGATTATAGCATCGGAACCTTGACGCCCGTCTTCTTCGCAAAGGCGATGGCCTCTGGATAGCCGGCGTCGACATGGCGCACCACGCCCATACCTGGGTCGTTGGTCAACACTCGTTCGATGCGCTTCGCCATTTCCTGGGTACCATCGGCGCAGATGACCTGGCCGGCATGTTGGGAGTAGCCAATGCCCACGCCGCCGCCGTTGTGTATGGAAACCCACGAGGCTCCGCTGGCTGTGTTCACAAGCGCATTCAGCAGCGCCCAGTCGGCGATGGCATCGGAGCCATCCTTCATGGATTCCGTCTCGCGATAGGGAGAGGCGACGGAGCCACAGTCGAGATGATC
Organism: Candidatus Acidiferrales bacterium; assembly: GCA_963782755.1. GTDB lineage: Bacteria > Acidobacteriota > Terriglobia > Acidiferrales > UBA7541 > Acidiferrum. Next base: position 163,779 of record CAWAKR010000013.1, on the reverse strand, counting down.
GCGACCGATGACGATGGGAGCCTTAAGTTCACCCTCTGCGACCAGATGATTCAGCGCGAGGCCGAACTTGTCGCGCTCTCCGTAGCCGAGCCAGCAGATGCGCGAGGGTAGACCCTGAAACTTGACTTTTTTCTGCGCCATGGTGATCCAGCGCTTCAAGTGCTCGTTTTGCGGAAACATTTCCAAGCACCAGTTGATCCGTGCGTGCAATGTCCGAAGCTTCGCCAGAAAGCGCAGCCCAGCGGAAGGGTCCTTTGCCTTCGCAGAACAGCGGGCGGATGTAGGCAGGTACAAATCCGGGAAAGTCGTACGCGTTCTTCACACCCGCTTCGAAGGCGAACGTGCGAATGTTGTTTCCGTAGTCAAACGTGACGGAACCGAGTTTTTGCAGATCGAGCATGCCCTGGACGTGCTGCCCCATCGCTGCGATGGAATGCTTGCGGTATTCCTGTGGATTGGTTTTGCGTAACTCAACTGCCTGCTGCAAGGTCATGCCATTCGGCACGTAGCCGCCAATTGGATCGTGCGCGCTGGTCTGATCGGTGAGGATATCCGGCACCACGCCGCGCTTGGCAAGTTCGGGAATCAGGTCGGCGCAATTGCCAACTAGACCGACGGAGGTTGCCTCACCTTTGCGCACCGCATTTTTCAGAATGCGCAACGCTTCATCGAGTGAAGTTACCATCACATCGCAATAGCCCGTCTTGACGCGGCGCTTGATGCGCTCGGCATCCACATCAATTCCCAGGAATGCGGCGCCATTCATGGTTGCAGCGAGAGGCTGGGCTCCGCCCATACCGCCCATGCCACCAGTGACGACAAGTTTGCCGGCGAGCGTGCCGCCAAAGTGCTGTTGTGCGGCCGCGGCAAACGTCTCGAAGGTGCCCTGCAAAATTCCCTGCGTGCCGATGTAGATCCAGCTGCCGGCGGTCATCTGGCCGTACATCATCAAGCCGGCACGGTCAAACTCGTTGAACTTTTCCCAATTGTTCCAGTGGCCGACGAGGTTGGAATTGCACAGCAACACACGCGGCGCGTATTCGTGCGTGCGAAAAACGGCGACGGGCTTTCCAGACTGGATGAGCAGCGTCTCGTCGCTCTCTAAAGCGCGAAGGGACTTGACGATGGCATGAAAGCAATCCCAGTTTCGGGCAGCTTTCCCGGTACCGCCGTAGACCACCAGGTCTTCGGGCTTTTCAGCCACATCGGGGTCGAGGTTGTTCAGGAGCATGCGCAGCGCCGCTTCCTGCTGCCAGCCTTTACAGGAAAGCTCAGTGCCACGAGGAGCGCGAAATGGCCCACGGCTGGTGGCGGGATCATTCAGAACAGGTGTTGTGGTGCTCATCAGTTGTACTCCTGCTTCTTAAGCATTCTAGCCTAAGGCTCGATTTTGCGGCAAAGCGAGGGAGCGCAGCCAACGCGAGCAAATTAAGCATGCGTCTGGAATCGGGTTGACTTGCCAGAGACGGATTGCATCCCAATTGTGAGTAGGATAGATTCACAACTCGGATGAACTACAGTTCTCTTCCTTCCAGGTTTCTGCAGGCTGTTGACGAACTTCCGTCTCCTCGGGCACAGATGGTGCGCCGAGGCGAGCACTGGGAAGCTATCTCGTCTAAAGAATTTCTTCGGCGCGCTGCAGGTCTCGCAAATGCTTTTGTCGAGCTGGGGGTGAAGTCTGGCGATCGCGTGGGACTCTTCGCGCCGAACTGCCCGGAATGGCATACCGCGGACTTTGCCATCAGCGGATCAGGCGGTGTCACCGTGCCGGTGTATTTCAACGAATCTCCCGAGCGGATGACCTATATCCTGAACCACTGTGCTGCTCAGATCGTGTTTCTGTGCGGTGCCAGCCAATTGCAGAAATTCCTGCAGATAAAAGAGTTGCTGAAGGATTTGCAGCACGTGGTGGTAGCCAACGCGGGGGACGACATCCCGGCGGATTTTCTGCGTTATGAAACGTTAATCGCAACTGCGGGCGACGCGGAAATTGCTGCTTACCGGATGCGCGCTGCACAAGTGCTACCCAGCCAACTGGCGTCGCTGATCTACACTTCGGGCACGACCGGCGAACCGAAGGGGGTGATGCTGACGCATGAGAATTTCAGCTCAAATGTTTCGGACTCCTGTAAAGAACTGCTGATCAAACCAGAGACGGATCTGGCAGTGTCGTTCCTTCCCCTGGCACATGTTTATGGACGCATGTTGGATTACCTGTACATATTCCGAGGCTGCCCGATTGCCTACGTGGAAGTAGTCGAAAACGTGGCGCAAGCGCTGCTGGAAGTTAAGCCTACAGTGCTGGCGGCCGTGCCGCGCTTTTTCGAGAAGATCTATGCTCGGTTGATGGAGAAGGGTTCGCAGAGTACCGGAGCCAAGCGAAAGATTTTCGATTTCGCCATCAGGACGGCTCACGAAGCCGCAGGCTGGCGCACGGGTCAAAAGAAGGGAAGCGTCGCACTGAAGTTGAAATGGGCCCTGGCGGACCGGCTGGTTTATTCCAAGGTGCGGGAAGGGACTGGCGGCCGCCTGCGAATTGTTATGTCTGGTGGGGCTCCCTTGTCGAAGGACTTAGCGGAATTTTTCTGGTCGATCGGAATCTACATTTATCAAGGGTACGGACTTACGGAAACTTCGCCGGTGTTGACTTCGAACTACCCGCAGAATCGGATGGGGAGTTCGGGCCGGCCGATTGAAAATGTGCAGATTCGCATCGCCGATGATGGCGAGATTCTGGCGAAAGGTCCCTGCGTGATGCAGGGCTACTACAAATTGCCGGAAGCGACGCGGGAAGTTTTGTCGGAGGATGGCTGGTTCAGGACCGGCGACATCGGTTACCTCGATAAGGACCAGTACCTCTTTATCACCGATCGAAAGAAAGATCTGCTGAAGACGGCGGCCGGAAAATTTGTGGCGCCGCAGCCGATCGAGAATTCGCTGAAGACCAGCCCCTACATCTTGAATGCGATGGTAGTGGGAGATCAGCGGAAGTTTATCGTGGCCCTGATCGTTCCGAATCACGCCACAGTTTCGGCCAAGCTTGCCGAAGAGGGCCTCAAGTTTTCTTCGCACGGGGAATTGGCGGCTCATCCTCGGGCGTATGCATTGATTGAGAATGAAGTGAGCCGGTTGACGTCGAACCTGGCTCAATACGAAACGATCAAACGATTTGCGCTATTGTCCGATGACTTCACTTTCGACAGTGGCAGCCTTACGTTCACCATGAAGCTAAAGCGCCGCGTGGTAGAGAAGCAGTATCACGATTTGATCGCTAAGCTCTATTCCGATGTGATCGAGCCGCGACCCGTGGCCCTGAATTAGTGTTCTTTGGAGTGCGGCAGCCTGGCTGCCGCTTTGATTTTGGTGAGCAATGATGCGGCGCGAAAGCGGGAGCAGGGCTCCCGCACTCCATATGCTTTTGCCATGGGCGGGCGACGGAAAGCCGCGCCTGCAATCACTCTGAGCATTTGGCGGTATGGCCTGCGAGGACTAGAATTGTCCTGGGAGACGCCCCATGCCAGATCAACTTGTAATTGCCGGACGCGCATTCAATTCCAGACTCATCGTAGGAACAGGGAAGTACCGCAGCTTTCAGGAGATGGCGCGCGCTCACGCCGCCTCTGGCGCGGACATGGTTACCGTTGCGGTTCGTCGCGTAAATCTCACCGACAAGTCCAAAGAATCCCTGCTCGATTACATCAATCGCGAAAAAATATTCATTTTGCCAAACACTGCTGCCTGCTACTCCGCAGAGGAAGCGATCCGCACAGCGCGCCTGGCGCGCGAAGTAGGCTTGTCTAACTGGATCAAGCTGGAAGTCATCGGCGACCAGCAGACACTGTTCCCCGATACGGAACAACTGATTGAAGCGACCAAAGTGCTGGTAAAAGAGGGATTCGTCGTTCTGCCGTATACCAATGACGACTTGATTGCGGCTCGCAAATTGATCGATGCAGGGGCTTCAGCCGTGATGCCGCTGGCGGCGCCGATCGGATCGGGCTTGGGGATACAAAATCCAGCCAACCTGCGGATTTTGCGCGAACGGATTACGGAGGTGCCCATGATCGTGGATGCGGGAGTTGGAACAGCTTCCGACGCCGCCGTAGCCATGGAACTTGGCGCCGATGGCGTGCTGATGAATACGGCCATTGCGGAAGCGGCGCAAGCGGAATTAATGGCCGAAGCAATGCGTGATGCGGTGATCGCGGGCCGCAAGGCGTTTCTGGCAGGCCGTATGCCCAAGCGGCTCTATGCTTCAGCTTCTTCGCCGCTAACCGGAGTGGTGCGCTAGAAATTTCGAAATGACTCAAAAAGGCACGGTCTAGCTGAATCCCTAAATCATTTTGCCGCCATGGCGGCCGACGTCTTCAAAGAGCATCAAGAGATTGGTAATACTGAAAAGCTTGCGGATCGGTTGCGAAGCATTGACGACGATAATCTTACAGCCGCGCGTGCGGGCGGAAACATAGAGCGTTGCCACCGCGCCCAGTCCAGTGCTGTCCATCTGCGGGACGCCTTTCAAATCCAGCATTATCTTCTTCTCGCCGGCAATCAACTTGCGCACCTCATCCCGGAATTGCATGGCGTGATCGGTGGTCAATTTCCCGTGGCATTCCACCACCGTGCCGTCATCGGTCTTGTAGCTGTGCACTCGAAATTCGCCCATGGAGTTGAGCAGGTGGTTGTAGGTCATGAACGGCAATCCTTTCCTGGCAGTGGCTGCCGGCGCATGGTCTGAGTTTGTATCTCAGATACCTGCGAAATACCAGTGTCAGCAAAGGCCCTGTTGCGGGATAGACTGGTTGTATGCAGCGGAAGATCTTCTGGATGACGTTTGCGGCTCTGGGGCTGGTGGCGGACCTGGTCCTGCCTTTTTGGTGGGCGGTCGGCGCAACGATTCCTTTGCTGGCGTTTTGCTGGTGGCTCGCCTATCGGAGCGAATGGTTTTCGTAATTCATCTGTTCTTCCAACACTCAGCCCCGCGATGGATGACATGTCGGGAATCGAACGGAAGATCGTCTCATTACAAAGTGCGAAACAGAAAGTGCCAGGTTACGTCAACGGCCGCATGGACAAGTGCGGAGGCGAAAATGGAACCGGTCCGTCGCCAACTCCACGCATAGAAAAAGCCCGCAACTGTGGCCAGGATGACATATCGCCAATTGGGGAAACCCCCGTTGGTGATGTGCGAGAGTCCGAACAAAATTGAAGATGTCCACCAACCGGCGAAGTCACTCTTTGAAGTCCGTGCCAGAAGATTCTGCAGCAAACCGCGAAATAGCAACTCTTCGGGCCACGCCGTGAACACCAGGATGGCTACGGACAGACCCACGAAGGAACCCCAGCGGCTCCATTGCGGCGCGAAGGCAATGAATCGCATGGAAATGCCGAGCGGTATGGCCAGCAAGCCGAAGAACAGGTAGCTTCCCAGAACGTAGATCGACCAATTGTTTCCCCAGCCGATGGAGTAGCCGATCCCCTTCGTCTTGCGCGCCAGGAGGAACGTCGCAAGCGCAACATTTACCGCGATGAGCACGGTGAAGATATACGCGAGACGACCGCCGGGATAAGGCCAGAGGTACTGAGCTGGACCAAATTTGACGAAGGTCCACACGCCGGCAATCGTAAGGAAGTCTTGCCAGGAGCCCGGGGCGGAACCTTGTGCGGACATCGCCAAAGCCAGCGGAGCGAAAATGAAACCGGCCATAATCGCCAGCCGGCCGAGCACAAACGTTCCGGTGCCGAACAAATAGACCACGTACAAAAGGAAGACGACAACCCCGAGGAGCAAGCCGCCGCCGGAGCCGAAGGTTGCCGCAAAGCGATCTGCCACACCTCGTGCTGCAAACAGCAGCATGAGGAGCAGGAGAAGCGCGGCAGTCGTGGCCGTGGCTGCAAAAGCACGGCCGGAGTATCCCTGCCAGAGCGCGAAGACAACACCCGCAAGCGAGAGTACCGCCCAAACTCCCAAGAGGACCCACACACCCAGTTGTTTCATTCGCTCTCGCGCCTCACGCAAACTCCTGATAGTAAACTTTACACAAAGGCGGCTGCATTATAGAAGTAGTGGGCGTTGAAGACTGTACACTGCAATCAGGATTCGTGAAGTGAAACGACTGGCATACATCGACTGGATGCGTGGATTGGCGTGCGTAATCATGTTTCAAACGCACTGCTACGCGTCGTGGTTACGGCCCGAGCTGCAGGATACGCAATTCGCCAAATGGTCGCGGCTCTTGGGCTCTCTCCCTGCCCCCCTGTTTCTTTTTCTGGCAGGAGTCTCTGTGGCACTTACTACACAGAAACTCCGCGAAAAGGGAATGACTCGCAACGAAGTCGCTCGGCAGACCATCCTTCGCGGCGGCGAAATCTTCGGCCTGGGAATTCTGTTCCGCATTCAAGAATATGCGCTCGGGTACAAATGGGTGCCGTGGACAGATATGCTTCGCGTGGACATCCTCAACACTTTGGGATTGTCGATGGCTGCGTTGGGAATAGTTTGCTGGATGACAAGCAGCCAAAACACGGAACTGGCACGGCAGCGCAATCTGTACGCCGGGATTGTAACTGCGGCGATAATTTCGATGCTGACGCCAATCGTCTGGAGCGCCTGGAGGCCGCGATTTCTGCCGTGGCCGCTGGAGTCCTACATCAACGGTATCCACACCGCAAACGAGCCGCAATCCTGGCTCTTCCCCATATTCCCGTGGTGCGCTTTTGCGTTCGTAGGTCTTGCGGCGGGCTTCTCACTTTTCTCCGAAACGGCCCGGAAAAAGGAATGGCAATTCTTCACCCGCATGGCTGGATTAGGCGCCGCAGGCATCGTGGTCTCCCTGCTCCTCGAATCCTTGCCAGTCAAGGTATACACCATGCACGACTACTGGCACACCGACCCTACATTTTTTATGCTGCGCTGCGGGATGCTTGCTGATCCTCATGTCGGTGGGCTATGCGTGGTGCAGTCGCGGCTGGGGGCAAATGGGATTCAGTCCTGTGATTCAACTCGGCACGACATCGCTTCTCGTCTATTGGGTGCACATCGAATTCGTTTATGGGCGACTTTCCATACTGCGCAAGCATGAGTGCACGATCGGAGTGGCTACGATCGGACTGATTGTCATTTTTCTGACGATGCTGGCGCTGTCGATCTGGAGGATCGAGGCGAAAGGGAAGACGGTCAGGGTTTTACCGCCGCAGACTCAGTCGGTGTCTGCGCCGGCAGTTTGATGATAACCTCACCCGGGCGCGACTGGCCGAATTCCTCGCGTGCAATTTTCTCGATGGTCTGTGGATCAGTCTTTAAATTCTTTACGTCCTGCTCGAGCGACGAATTCTCTTTGTTCAGACGGTCAAGGCCCGTCTTCACTTTTTGGATTTCCTGCTGCTTGCGGTGCATGGCGATGAATCCGTGGGTGCCGAACACGTCGTGCACCAGAAGCACGGCTACAAACACCACCAGAAGGTGCCGGCCGTAATTGGTCAGCAGACTCTGAAATTTTCCCTGTAAATCGATGTTCATCAACCCGTAAGAATCCACTCTGAAGCTTCGTGCACCAGCTTTTGTGTTGCCGCTGCGCTATCGGCTTCGACGTACAAACGAAGGAGGGGTTCCGTGCCGCTCAAACGAAGCAGCATCCACGAGCCGTCTCCAAATACGAATTTTGCGCCATCGGTGCGATCCACGGATACAACTTTTCTTCCCAGCAGTGTCGTAGCGTCCACGGCTACCCGCTTGATGGCGTTTGCTTTCTGTTCGTCGGTAAGATGCAGGTTCTCGCGCACGGGATGGAATTCTCTGCCAAGCTTCCTGAACATGGCCTTTACCTGTTCCGAGATCGAAGCCCCGCGTGCTGCGGTCATTTCCGCCACCAACAGGCAGGCGAGGATGCCGTCTTTCTCTGGCACGTGGCCGCGGATGGTCAGGCCCGCGCTCTCCTCGCCGCCCATCGCAATCTTGTCCTCGCGAATCAACTGGCCGATGTATTTGAACCCCACCGGCGTCTGGTAGGTCGTCTGGCCGTGCAGTTTCGCGGCGGCATCCATCATCTGTGTAGTGGCTACGCTGCGAGCGGCCGGCAACTTCCACCCGCGGCTTTCGACGATGTAGTCGTAGATGAGCGCAAGGATCAGGTTAGGCTGAATCCATGTGCCATCCGTATCCACAATGCCAAAGCGGTCGGCGTCGCCATCCGTGGCCAGGCCAATATTTGCGCCGCTATCCTTAACAGCCCTGCCGAGAGATGCCAGGTTTTCTTCGCTAACATCGGGGCCACCACCGTCGAAAAGGCAGTCGCGATTCGTCCTGCGCGCTTCCACGGAAATACCATGATCGGAGAGCGCCTTGTCGAGATAGCCGGCTCCTGCACCGTGTAGGGCGTCGGCGACAACTTTCAGATTGGCTTTGCGGATGACATCGAATCGAACAAGTTCATTCAACCGCTTCAGATAGTCGGCCTTCAAGTTTACAAGTTCGCCCAAATTTTTCTTCGTACCGTGGGCCGTCGAAGTGGAAGCAGCGGGTGCGAGGCCCTCCTTAGCGACGATGGCGGCCACGCGTGCCTCAATGTCCTTGGTAACCTCGGGAAGCGCGGGGCCCGCATCAGCCCCGGAGAATTTCAGTCCGTGATATTGCGCGGGATTGTGGCTGGCCGTGAAGTTGATAGCTCCGTCGAGCTTGCGGCGCTGAATTTCGTACGCGATGGCCGGCGTAGGCGTGAACGTCTCGCAGAGCAGCGTCTTGATACCATGTTCTTGCAGCACCTGGACGGCCAGCGCCGAAAACTCTTCCGAGTAGAAGCGCGTGTCGTACCCGACTAGGACGGTCGGGTTGGTCTTCTTGCTGGTGAGATGTTCGGAAATGGCGCGAACAGCCAAACGAACAGTCGCGAAGGTGAAATCGTCGGCGATCAGTCCGCGCCAACCGCTGGTGCCAAATTTGATGGGTGAAGTAGCCATGATTGGCTATTCTAGCCGGAGTTTGGCGTCCCGTGTAAAGTGGGCGGTGTGGAGATTGTGGCCGGAGGTGGTGCTGTGGCGAGTGCCTCGAAGTTTCGACTTGTCCTGGTGACGTGTGGTTCGGCAGCTGAAGCGCGAAGGATCGCGCGAGCGCTGGTGGAGAAACGACTGGCCGCTTGCGTGAATGTGCTTTCCTCACCCGTAGACTCGATCTATCGCTGGAGAGGTAAAGTCGAAAAGGCACGAGAGCGGCTGCTGCTGATCAAAACGAGCGCAAAACGCTTGAAACAACTGGAAGCGGAAGTCCGCCGCTGGCATTCCTACGAAACACCAGAATTCTTGGCCGTGGACGTGGCGGGGGGATCGAAAGCTTATCTGTCCTGGTTGGCCCAATCCCTTAAGTAAGAAAGCTCTGAGAGCTTGCGGACCAGCTGGGCTGCACCCCTACTGGAAAAGTGTCTAAGAGCATCTAGATGTAGAGCAGGGCTTGATCGAGGTCGGCGATGATGTCCTCGACGTCTTCGATACCAATGCTCAGGCGCACGAGGCTGTCGGTAATCCCAACTCGATCGCGCACTTCTTTCGGCATGGATGCGTGAGTCATCTGAGCAGGCAGCGATATCAGTGACTCCACACCACCCAGGCTCTCTGCCAGCGAACACAGCTTCACATTGTTCAGGAAACGTCGCGCCGCTTCTTCCGTTCCCAAATCGAAAGCCAGCATAGCGCCCGGGCCTTTCTGCTGCCTGCGCGCTAGATCGTGCTGCGGGTGAGAAGCCAGGCCAGGGTAATAAACCTTGCGCACCTTGGGATGAGCGTCGAGGTGACGCGCTACGGCCTGCCCATTGGCATTGTGCTGCAACATTCGCACCGCCAGTGTCTTGATCCCGCGCGAGGTTAAAAAACAATCCATGGGAGCTAGCCCCGCGCCCGCAGAGCGTTGGATAAAGTAGATTTTCTCCGCGTCCTCAGGACGGGTGAGGATTACAGCGCCGCCGGTGGAGTCGCTGTGCCCGTTCAGGTACTTGGTCATCGAATGGACGACGATGTGCGCCCCCAGATCAATGGGGCGCTGCAGATAGGGACTGAGAAACGTGTTGTCGACGACGAGAGTAGCGTGCCGCTCGTTGGCTAGTTTGGCCATCGCCGAAATGTCCGAGAGTCGCATCGTTGGATTGGTGGGCGTCTCAATGTAGAGCATCTTCGTATTGGGGCGAAGCGCGCCGAGCACCACGGCGGGATCGAGTCGTGTCCACGAAGCTGAACTCCAGGCCGAAGTGAACCAGAAGTTGCGTGGTCAGTCGGTACACTCCACCGTAGACCGCTTCGGAAAGCACCACGTGATCGCCCGGGCGGAGCAAGCGGAACACCGAATCAATGCCGGCCATGCCCGAAGAGAAGGCATACGCGCTATGGCCGCCCTCCAACTTGGCAAGCGTGCGTTCGATGGCTTTGCGGTTCGGATGATTGGTGCGCGCGTAGTCGTAGCCACCCTTTGATTTGCCCAACTCTTCGTAAACGTACGTTGAAGTCTGATAGATGGGTGCAACGACCGCGCCAGTGGTCGGATCGGGCTCTTGTCCCACATGAATGGCGTTGGTAGCAAATCCCATGTCTTCTCCTTGAATCATGAAGCGGCTCCCCGATGGGGAAAATTCGCCGCAGCGGCTTCAGCCCGCAACCGTGCCGATGAAATGTGGATGCCAGCGAGCGAAGAGAATTCTCTCAGTAAGTGGCCGCAGAACGCAACGAATGGAAATTACAGGAGCAGGGCGGCTGAGTCAAATCCCTGAACAGCCATCCCCCGGCTGACAGGACAACGTTTGCGCAGACAGTCGCATCTTGACCTGACAAAAGGTTCGAGCGACGATATGAACATCACTTATGAAGATTCTAAGGCACTTCTTACTCTTGACCACAATCCTGGCAGGCTCTTGTCCTGTTTCACTTTATGCGAATCAGGCACAAGATCCGCCTGCCTCCAAGAAAGATCAGGCTCCGCCACAGGGGGTGATCAGTCGATTGAAGATCGAGGTGACCGGAGGGGAAGCGAACAAGCCGGTAGAAAATGCCAGCGTATACGTGAAGACGGTGGAAGAGCACGCGGTCCTCAAAGACAAGAAATTGGAACTCAACGTAAAAACAAATCAGCAGGGAGTCGCCCATATTCCCGAACCGCCGATGGGTCGCGTGCTGATTCAGATTGTGGTGCCCGGATGGAAAACGTTTGGGAAGTGGTACGACATCACCGATCCCAATCAGACGATCAAGATACATCTCGAACGCCCGCCCCAGTGGTACTAAGCTCGAAAAATATTATTTTTCACCCGTGATTGCCGGTCCCCGATGTGCCTGAACGGATAAAGCCTGCGTTCTGTTCCTGTTCCAAGCGAAATTTTCACGGAAAATGTTTTCTCCGCAGGACTCGAGCCAAAATTATTCCTGCGGACAGCTTCCTGAAAAAGATTTGTGCACAAAAATTGTGCAAACCGTATCATCGTGTTGAAAAGTTTCGGAGTTAGCAGGAAAAATTCGACGCTTTCCACAAAGTTATCAACAATTGTGTTGAAAACTTTACAGAAAATAAATTTTAGCTGGTGCGCTTCGGTCATGTCCGTGCTACAACTCACTCCACAAGCTCTCCTCGGAGTTTTGACGGGCACAAAATCCTTCTGCTAAAGTTGAAGCTACGGTTAATCAATGGCTGAAACTCACGAAGGACCTTTTTCACTTTTTCAAATGTTCTGGGGCAACATCGTTGCCCGTCCCCTTCGCTGTCTTCTCAGCATTCTCGCCATTGCCATTCAAGTTGTCCTTATCTTGATGATCGTGGGCTTGACCTCTGGCGTGATCGCTGAATGGGGCAAGCGTGTGGAAGGCGTGGGCGCGGATATTCTGGTGCAGCCACCCAACTCCTCGATTTTCTTCGCATTCTCCAGTGCGGTCATGCAGCAGTCCCTGGGTGATCAGATTGAGAAGTTGCCCGGTGTGGACGAAGTTTCTCCCACCTTGATCCTGTCCGACCCCAAAAGTTTGATGATAATTTATGGGATTGATTACAAGCGCTTTAACGCGCTGAGCCAGGGATTCATCTTTCGGGCCGGACGTCCGTTCGACGCCGCCGACGAAGCCATTGCTGACGACATCGTGGCACAGACGCGGCACCTCAAGGTCGGCGACACGGTCACGCTCATCAATCATCCCTTCAGGATTTCCGGCATCGTGGCTCACGGCAAGGGGGCGCGCTTCTTCATTCCCTTGAAGAGCGGTCAGGATATAGTCGGCGCGGAGAATCGCGTATCCATGTTTTTCGTCCGAAGTAAAGGCGACACCGAGGCCACACGGGCGGAAATCCTGAAACTAAATCCGCAAAACCGCATTCGATCCATGTCGGAATATGTTTCGTTGATGAACTCCTCGAATCTGCCGGAGTTGAAACCGTTCATACGCACCATGGTCGGGCTGGGAGTGGTGGTCAGTTTCCTGGTCGTGCTGATGAACATGCACACCATGATCCTGGAACGTACACGTGAGATCGGCATCCTGAAGGCCCTGGGCTTCTCTCGCTTCGATATCGTGAAAATGCTTTTGGGAGAGACAGCGGTGCTTACGTTGGCAGGAAGTCTAGCCGGCATCGCCATAACATTTATCACTCAAGGCATCCTGAAGCAGACGAATCCGGGACTTTCGATTTTGCTCAGTCCGGGTTGGGTCATTGGCGCCATCGGTTTGGCGCTATTGGGAGCGGCATTGGGTGCGACGGTGCCTGCGCTTCGCGCGTCTGGGTTTGACCCGGTGGAAGCCCTCGCTTACGAGTGACAAGCAGCTTATTTTCATACACTTTCGCCGACGTTGGCTGTTTCCACATGCCGGCTTTTCCTTGAATTGATTCCATCCATCGAAACTGATAAGAAACAGAACTGGTGCTCTGCCGGGAACCGTCTGAGCGCGCTGAGATGTGCTGGTTAACTACTCAAGGAGATCGAGATGAAGCGAATCTATGTGGTTTTTGTGCTGGTTGCGCTGAGTTTGGGAGTAGCTTGTCGCGCCAATGCGCAGATGGGAATGAATCTATTTCAAAAGCCGGCGATCGCCAAGTTTATCAATCCAGTTGTCGGAAAAGGCGCGCAGTACGAGACGGTTCGCACTGGTTCCAAGGAAGAGAAAACACGAACCATGGAGATGGGAGTCGTGGGCAAGGAGAGCGTAGACGGCAAAGAAGGTTTCTGGATGCAATTCGTAACCACCGACGATAAAGGGCAGCCCATGGTCGGCAAGATGCTCCTCACCCGTGATGATTTTCAGTTCCATAAAATGATCATGCAGGTGCACGGTCAACCTGCGATGGAAATGCCATTCAATCCCAACACCAATCGGGAAAATAAACTGGAAGCAAACATGGCGGACTGGCACCAGGTCGGTACGGAAAGCGTTACCGTTCCCGCGGGAACCTTCACCTGCGAGCACTGGAAGAACGATAAGAATGGCTCAGAGATTTGGGCCACCGACAAGATTTCGCCGTTCGGCATGGTAAAAGAGGTCGGCAAGAACGAGACCTTGGTGCTGACCAAAGTTCTTACCGAGGTGCCAGACCGCATTACCGGTCCAGTCACCAAGTTTGACCCGCAGATGATGATGCAGCAGATGCAGCGTGAACACGCTCAGAAACCGTAAGACATCTGTTGCCTGAATAGCGCAATACTCGGTAAAGTTAATTCCCACAAAGTGGGAGGGGCGGCATCGTCTCCGTCCGTATCGTTTATTCAACGCCCGCACCGAATCGCTGAAGGGATACTGGATGGCTTCCGACAAACACCTGAATGCGAAGATTGTTGCCCGGCAGGATGTTGCCGAGGACCTGTTCATCCTGCGTGTGGAATCTGGCGGCCCATTCACCTATTTGGCGGGCCAATACGCTACGCTCGGGGTCGAAGTTAACGGCAAACGACTGGAACGCGCGTATTCGATGTGCTCCTCTCCCTATGAGAAACTCTTGGAGTTCTTCGTTGAACGAGTGCATGGCGGGGAATTATCGCCACTGCTTCATTCCATGGATGAGGGAGCGCCCCTGTTGCTGCGCAGGTTTGCCAAGGGCCGCTTCACGCTCGACCTGCGGAGCGGGCGCAAGAATCATCTGTTGCTGGCCACGGTCACCGGCGTAGCTCCCTTTGTCAGCTATGTGCGAACCGTTTATGAAGATTGGAAAAAAGGCGCCACGCCTATGCCGGGCGAGCACAGATTCTTTTGTGTACAGGGCGCCAGCCGTTCCCGTGAATTTGGCTATCGCGCGGAATTGGAGAAATTTGCGGCGGAGTCGGCCTGGTTCCGGTATGTCTCGACGGTCAGCCGCCATTGGGAAGATCAAGAATGGACTGGCGAGCGTGGTCGCGTGGATGATCTTATCCGCAAATGCACGGAAGTCTGGGGATTGCGACCATCGGAAACCACGGCCTATCTCTGCGGACACCCAAACATGGTTGAAAATGGCCGGGGAATATTGTTGAGAGCAGGTTGGGAAAAGTCAGCGATTCAGGATGAAGTCTATTTTCAACCAAGCAAAGAGGCGGGAGCAGGGGACTAGCCAGGGTCAGGCCGATCAATCGCTCAGGATTCGAAACTACTCATCAAAGTACCCCACCCTGATGTGACTAGAGTGGGGCACTCGGGCGGAAACAGATCAATTTTCGAATTTCAGGTTAATCCTTGCTTTAAATGCTTGGGACGTTTGCTTCGAGGCGGTCAGAAACGTCTTCCAGGGTTTCGATCGGCACACGCACGTGGACGGTCTGGTCGTGATCGATGGCATCGATCTGAATTTTTCCGTCGACGATCGCGATGCGGACATGATCCTTACCATCCCGGACGTCAACCAATTCCGCGTTAGGGTATTTCTTCAATTCCTTGGCCAATGTACGGATCAATGGCAGGTACGGTTGAACCTTCCCCGCGGCATCTTCCAGATTACGATGAGGAACAGCATGCAGACCGACATTGACCGCCGTGGCGGGCACCCAGAAGTGGACATGACTGCCCCCCGCGCGATGTTCGTCCACATCCACGCTGATCACGCCTTCGTGAAATACGTAGGCTGTGGACATGGCCAGTGTGGCGCTGAGACCGAGAGCGACTTTAGCGGCAAGTAGCATGACAAATTCTCCTCAGTGATTTCGCTTTCCTGAATTCAGTCGGCAATATTTTTCGAATCGATCCACACGCGAACGGTATTCTCTGAATCTTTCACGCTGACGAGTTCAATGTCGCCGTGCGCAGACAGGGCATGCAGCGCCGCTACCACGTCCAGTTCATCTTTCCCGGCCGAGAATAGCGCGTCCACGACCTTCATGGGAACTTTGACTTCAACCTGAGATTCACTCGCGGGGATTACCTTGCCGTCTTTGGTTTTGCTCTCCGCCTTGTGAGAAGACTTGTCGGTGACATGGATCAGCAGGTAGCCGCCGCTTTTGGCCACGCGCACGTCATTCTCGTGGCTCTGCACCGTGACGTATTCGCCATCCTTGGACGTACGAATGGCATCAAGCAGGGCACGCAGATCGACATCTTCCAGGTGCGCGGAGTCAATGTGGACCTTGCCGTTGTGCAGATTGTCTTTATTGATTGCTGGCAGGACCTTTTCCGCCAGCTCGATGGGCACATTCACCCGCACGGTCTCGCCGCTGTTATCCTTATTCTCTACGCGAACATGAATCCATTGATCTTTGGAGGCCGAAGCAGTTTGGGCAAAGGTCGCGGCTGGTGCCAGGACGACGGTCGCCAATGCCAAGGTAAATGCCGCCTTCAGAATTCCACGTGATGAAAGATTCATAGAAGTGTTCTCCCTTGCAGATGAATACGAGCGAGGTAGGGGGAAAGTTCCAGAAGTTTCGCTGGCTGTCATGAAAAAGGCAGGCAGACCCCGGTCGAGGCCCAGGCCCCAGCGGGTTCCGGCCGCCAAAGTACCGGCTTAAGCAGAAATTTAGCCGTAATTTAGAAAGACACGGTCTATGGGGCCTGTTGACTAGCCTTTAGCAGCGGTTCGGCGTATCGGATGGGCACTCCGAAGTTCGATCCGCCAAAACCCCGCACCACGGCATAGGTTACACCCACCACCTGCCCCGATTGGTTGATCAGCGGGCCACCCGAGCCGCCTGAGGTGGTCTGCGCATCATAGACGAGGCGATCCTGCAGCACGTCGCCGATATGCCCCTGCGTGACTAGCGGTCGAATCAGTTTTCGCCTGGCCAGTTCATCAATCACGCCCTTGGGGTCCCCGCCACTCACCTTAACAATATCCTCTACTGCGTTGTCGCTGGCCCGGGCCAGTATCGCACTCAGTCCAGTGGCGTAACCAAGGGAAATCAGGGGTTGGCCGCTGATGGCCGCCTCTTTTCTTGGGTCCAACTTCAGCATGGGTCTCTTCAGGTCCGAGAGCTTTCCCGTGACCAGCGCAAGGTCGGCGTCCTTCGATATCTCAGCGATCTCCACGTGGATTCCGTTTGGCGATTCGGGGAAATACGCAGTCATGGTGGCAATCACTGGCCGCAAACCCTGTTGGCCGACGTTGCCGAGTTCATCATTCTCCCACCAAGGTTGCGCGACATGGTGATTGGTCAGGATTTTGTCGGGCCCTGCGATGAACCCCGTGCCAAAGAAGTCCGCCCGCACCTCCGGGGTTCGGCCTTCCAGCGTGTACATGGTATTGCCTGCGCTGTCCTTATATGGGCCGTCTGGCCCGATTCCGCCATACCGCAATGGCCGGCCTGAATTCTTGTCCACAAAGCCTACGGAAACGTGGATCAGACACACGCTGGGTGCATAGGAGCGGATCACGGATTCGGGAGATTCCAACGTCGAAGCAGGTGTTTTGACGGGGGAAGCCAGTGCCGGCGATGCCGACTCTTTGGACTGCACAGATTCAGTGGCGATCATCTCTTCGCGCGCCTTCTGCGTTGCAGCCAACAATTTCTGCTGAGATTGCACGCCACGCTCAAGCTGGGCAATTGCGGAATACGCCTGGCGCGCCTCCTTGTCAGCTCTGCGCGAAAAGAGCAGAAATATTCCGCCCACCAGCAGCGCCAAAGCAAATAGTGCGCCCACACCGATCTTTAGGGCGCGTTCCAGGTTGAACGCGTCGCGTGTCATCTTTTCCGTGACGGCCAGCGCTTGAAACGCGGTTTGTGCCACTTCCCAGCTTTCTTCCGCGAGGCGCGTCTTTTCTGCAAACGCATGCAATTCGCGCTTGGTTCGCAACTGCGCTCGGGCCCTGGCAAGGAGCTCGGTGGGATCCCAAGGTGGAGAAATCACGTCGTCGACGCCAAGGTCCAGCGCGCGCGCCCGATCGGATGGACTGGCCTGCGACAACAGGATGATCCGCGTCTTTGCCGCCAAGGCGGCGGGATTCGTTTCCGCCAGCGTGGAAGAGAAAACGCTGTCTGAGGGATCCGCGGACAGCAGCAGAAGGTCGAACCCGCCCGATCGCAACAACTGAAATGCTTCCGTGGAAGACTGGGCGTGCGCCACGTCATAGTCCGCGCCAGCGAACAGGGTGTGCAGGTCCTCGCGCAGTACAAGGTCAGTGACGGTGATTAGAATTTTTTCTCGAGTCGAAGCCAAAAAAAGGAACTCCTTGCGCCGCTACGGCTGTCAGATACCCAGGTTGGATGAAACTGGAGCGGGCCAGGTTTCGGTGGAATGCAAAAATTCTCCAACTCCGTCAGGTGATGGTAGATGGAGCGCTTAAGCGAAGTCAATCGACGGTTGCACCCTGCGGATGGAGAGGGCGCCAGCGGCTAATCGCCAATCGTGATCTGTGGAAATAGTGTGTCTGGAGAGACTGGCGACATCGGCAAATCTTCGTAGTCATCGTCAGCATCGGTGCTGTGGCGATGGCGCAGAGAACGAATGCTCATGCGCGTAAGGTCAAAAGCGCTGTAGACGATGTTGCCGCGAATGACGTCGCTCTTATATAGCATTACTTGCGTGCGGAAATAACGCACAAATCGCGAACGCGGCCGGATCAGAATCAGCGGATTGTTCTTTGTATATTCCATGATAGGCCGGTTGCAGCTCTTTAGATGCACGACCGTCAAGTTTCCATCGGTGCGCATTTCGTCGCCCGTGGAATTTATCAATGTCTCCGTCAACTGCGGACGGGGCAGTTGCCGCACGGAAGCTACACAACCGGTCAGCGAAAGATCGCGCACCAACATATTTACGCCGTCGTCCAGATTCGGATCGATATGATGAATGAATTTGTGATTTTTGAGGGACAGGGCCGCGCTGGTTTCCCTAGTGTACGCGCTCAACCAGGCCGGCTGACCCATAACCGTGGCCTGCTGGCTCCACAGCCGAACATGCTCGCGCTTGCCGTAACTGTTGAAACTCTTTTGCCAGGTCAGGTCCTGTGGCTGTCCGTTCAGCAATTGATGAGTAATCGGCATCGTGGCGTAATTCGAAAAGGTCAGGAATGCGGCAAACTGTTTGAAAAATGCGCGAGAGGAATTGCGATCGGCCGGCAACCAACCCGCGGCGGAAAAAGCCTCTTGAATCTCTTCTTGCGAACCGACAAACAGAATGTTGACCAGGTCGGCGTCTTTGCCAGACCGCGTGGTGGTGCGATCCGGCACCTTCTCCACCACGGCTTCCACATCGCCACGCTCATACTCATCCATCTGAAACGAAACTCGTGGCAGGTCCGGTTGATCGCCTACGTACAACGGCACATTCAGGCGCAGCCGAAGATCCGTACCGGGCGGAAGATAAATCTCCGGTTCCGGCAAAACCGTCAAGGCGCGGTAAACAATCAGCCCCACATCGGTGTATGGATTGAACGTTGGCAAGTGAATCAGGCCGCTGGTGATGCGCCCCTGCGGCGTGTTGGTCGCGCGGATTCCCCGAATGACCCCATGGCGGGTCGTCTCGCGCGCATTGTCGACCTCCACCACGTCCGCCGCGATGGGAAGTACCTCACCCGCGGAGGTGACTAGCTGCGTGAAACGAATCTCAAGTGACGCCGTATCGTGGACAAAACCCAGTCCTACTTTGCGCACGGATGTGACTTCGCCGTCCACTTCAAGTCCGGCAGGGAATACCGGGTTGTAGTCACACTCGGGTGATTGAATCAGGACGGCACGGACCGTCGTTCCGGGTTTTGAACTGTAGGACGCGACCGGATCGAGCAGGCGAATCCAGAAGGTCCGACCTACGGGAATGTTTTCGCAATTGGCAGAAGCGGCAGGTGAGAAGAGGATCAGAAATGGAATCGAAAACAGAAACACACCCAGACTCCAGCGCATCCGCCGACGGGCGGCTGTATTTGAGCCCCCACTTGGCTTAGTTGTTTGTGAACCTTGTCCCACGTTTGCTGCTTCGCTCCTCAGTAGTGAAACTTCTAGTACGCCTCTTCATCGAACAGCCCTGTAGTACGTCTCGAATCCATCGAAAACAGAAAGCGCACGAGGGAGGGCGCCCAACGAGGTGCCCAGATGCGCTGTAGGCTGTAGGCGGTATGGCCAGGAGCGAGGCCGCGTGCTCTCAGCCTAAGAGCAGGACGACTAGTACTAGGATACAGGAATGCTCGGGGTGGATGTACGCTGAATTACTGATTTGTGGTTGCTGAATAACTGTCCTTCCGGACGGGTCCCGGCGCGATTAAGGCTTTACTTCTTCCACGCTACCGATCTTTACCGTGCTGCCATAGCGCTTGTAGTTTGAATATTTCACCACCATGCGAATGTGCACGTCGCCACTCCGGAAATGGAGATAGTCGTCGGCCTTGGTGTAGGTGGGGAACCAGAAACCTTGAAAATTCTCCCGCCAGGTGCGGAACCGGGGGAAGACGTTCTCGTTGTTCTTGCTGATCAGGTCGGGTACCGCTTTGCCGTCGGTCATTACGATCTGCAGGTCCTTGTCGTCTACCCACACTCGACCCTGGAAGTAGCGCTGCTTCTTCTCGATTACCTTGGGAGCCACATCGAACACGTAGCAGCCCAGTTCGTCGACCTGCTGGCGCCCGACGTACGTGACGTTGTATTTGGGCAGGTCCGTCGTAGTCAGGACGAACGGCTGTACATTGCGTACGTCGTCGAGGTCCTGTTCGCTCAACATGATGCGGCGAAGCGTGTCTGGCGGCGCGAAAGTGACTTTCTCAAAGCGCTTGCCGTCAGGCGTGAACACGATATCGCTGCTCATCCGGTATTCGCCGTCGGGCCGGTTGTCGTCGTCGATGGTCTGAATCGAAAATGTCTGCGAGTAGGTGTAGTTTCCGCGCTCGCGCTGGAATTCGGCCTCACGCTGGGCGAAACGCTTGATGATCTCCTCGACCGGCTGCGAAGGTGGCTCGTTGGTGATCGGATTGTCGCCGGCCGAATGCAGCTTCTGCGGCGCTGTTGGCATGTGGTAGGAATTGTCTTGCGTGGGAGCGCTCTGGGACGGGGGAGGCTTGTTATGTGACGGAGGAGGTCCACCGGGGAGCGGTCCAGGTGCGGGGAGCGGGCCGGGTTGCTGCGCAAAGGCTGCGGGGCCTAGTGCCGCGGCGAGAACGGCTGCGCCGATAACGGCTGCGCCGATAAGGCGGGTGGTCCTGATTAAACCGATTGGCGAAGAATACACGGCAAACCTCGTTGGATAGCTTCTTAATCCTGACCATTAGAAGTTTACAGCAACGCACAAGGTTGCACGAGGGTACAACAGGCAGGAGATGGATCTTCGCAGGTTCCCAACTGGATCGTGAGTCAATTCAGTTGGGCCGCCACTTCAGGAAAACGACGGCGATCGGCGGAAGGGTAAGAGCCAGCGAGTGAACGCGGCCCTGCCACGGATGATCGCTGGCATTCATGCCGCCCAGATTGCCTACATTGCCGCCGCCGTAGGATGCCGCGTCGGTGTTGAGGATTTCCTCGTAATGCCCAGGTCGCGGAACGCCGATCCGATACCCATAGCGAACCACCGGGGTTGCGTTGAGGATGGCGATGACGATGTCATCGTCGTTCCTGCCGCGCCGAATAAACGAATACACACTATTATCCGCATCGTTGGCGTCGAGCCACTCAAATCCTTGCCACTCAAAATCAACTTCGTGCAACGCAGGTTCGGCCTGCACGAGCTTGTTCAGATCGGTGACGAGTCGCTGAATCCCGCGGTGGGAATCGTGCTGCAGTAAATGCCAGTCGAGGCTGCGCGTTTCGGTCCATTCACCCCGTTGCCCGAATTCCTGCCCCATGAACAGCAGCTTTTTCCCGGGATGCGCATATTGATACGCATAAAGCAGGCGCAAATTGGCGAACTGCTGCCACATATCACCCGGCATCTTGTGCAGCAGGGAATTCTTGCCATGCACCACTTCATCGTGCGAGAAGGGCAGCATGAAATTCTCGCTGAACGCGTACAACAGCGAAAACGTCAGCTTGTTGTGCTCATACTTTCTGTACACCGGCTCTTTCGAGAAATATTTCAGCGTGTCGTTCATCCACCCCATGTTCCACTTCAGGCTAAAGCCTAGTCCGCCCAGATACGTCGGTCGAGAAACGCTGGGCCACGACGTGGACTCTTCCGCAATTGTCAGCACGCCGGGGAAGCGCAAGTGAGCGACCTCGTTCAATCGCTTGATGAACTCGATGGCCTCCAGATTTTCGCGCCCGCCATACCTGTTCGGAACCCATTCGTCGTGTTTGCGTGAATAATCGAGGTACAACATCGATGCCACGGCATCCACGCGCAGCCCGTCGATATGATATTTGTCGAGCCAGAAAAGCGCGTTGGAGATGAGGTAGTTTTGGACCTCATTGCGCCCGTAGTTGTAGACCAGCGTGCCCCAATCCGGATGCGAGCCCTGGCGCGGATCAGAATGCTCGTAGAGGTGCGTGCCGTCAAATTGGCTTAGTCCGTGCGTATCGCGTGGAAAGTGCGCGGGGGTCCAATCCAGGAAGACACCGATCCCCTCTTGATGGCAGCGATCGACGAACTCCATAAAATCTGTCGGTGTACCATACCGGCTGGTTGCCGCGAAATACCCTAGGGTCTGATAGCCCCACGACCCGTCGTAGGGATGCTCCATGATCGGCAACAGTTCGATATGCGTGTAGCCGAGCTCCTTCACGTAGGGAATCAGGTGGTCGCCCAACTCGCGATAACTGAGCCATCGATTGTGATCGTCAGCTATGCGCCGCCAGGAGCCGAGATGTACTTCATAAACGGTAATCGGCTGGTCCAGCCAGTTCCTTCTGCCCTCGCTGATTGATCCACTCGCCATCTTTCCAGTCATGCTTGTCGAGGCGCGCGACCACCGAGCCCGTGTTCGGCCGCAGTTCTGCGCAGAAGGCGTAAGGATCCGCCTTCAGCGGCAACACCGTGCCTTGCGCTCCGACAACCTCAAATTTGTAGATGGTGTTTTCGCCCAGGTCGGGGATGAACAATTCCCAGATACCTGACGATCCGCGGGCACGCATCGGATGTACGCGTCCATCCCAGCGATTAAAATCCCCAACCACGCTTACGCGTTTCGCGCTGGGCGCCCAAACCGCAAAATGAACGCCTGCCACGCTATCGACTGCCTTGAGATGCGCGCCCAGTTTTTCGTAGGTGTCGTAGTGCCGGCCCTCGCCCATGAGATACAGATCGAATTCTGTCAGCAGGAACGGGAAAGCATACGGGTCGTGGCCAACTGTGACTTCGCCGTGTTCCGTGCGAAAGCGAATCTTGTAACTGGAGGGTGCGGGTGCTAATTCACTCACGCCCGGAAGCAATGCCTCGAATATTCCCTCAGGCCTGAGTTTTCGCGCAGGAATCGGATTTGTCTCGGCGCCGGTCAAAACCTGCCCTTCCGCTGCGCGCGGCTGGAAGAAACGAATCACCCAACGTCGTCCTTGCGGCGTTTCAAACGGATGCGGGCCGAGTATGCCAAACGGATCGGCGTTACGCGCGGCGAGTAAAGCAAGAAGGCTGGCGCCTAGTTGTTCCAATGAAGGCGGTTGGTGAGATGGAGGGGTAATGTCAGGCACGGCAGCATTCTATCCAAAGAAGTGTGCCGGTCAAATGGCTAAAGGGTTTGATGTGCAATTGGGACGGATAACAAGGTTGATGCTTCGAAAACCAAAACGGCAGTTGAGGGATTCCGCGTCCGAGTCCATCCCTCCACTGCCGCTGGAGGTATCGGCTTTCGCCGCTACCAAGTTCGTTCCGTCAGGGGGACCGAACGGTTGAAGATTCGCAGATGGCCTTAACCGGCGCAATACATCGATGGACACGAAACCAGGTTGATTTGAACTGCGCTCAATATATGAACTGCCTGTTGAGTGGCGATTAAACAGTCCCGCGATTTTTATACGTCCAGCATCAATTGCTGGGGAATTGGTCGCGCCGAATCCGGTGTCGAGCCGCTTGCGAGCCTTATCCAGACGCTGTAAAGTGCCCGCAGGCTAAGCGAATTTTGAAGCGCCGTAACGTTCAAATTTTGGGAAAAGAAAGCAGGCTCCTTGGCACACGTTTTCTCTAAACTCGGAATCTTCTTCGTAATCGCTTGTCTCTTGATCCCTGCAATCGTCCGCGCACAGGATCGCTCGCAGACTCGATCCATGGTTGTCTCGCGCAATGGCATTGTCGCGGCTGAATCTCCGCTGGCTGCCGAAGCGGGTGTGCGCATCTTGGAGAGTGGCGGGAATGCAGTTGACGCCGCTATCACCACCAACGCCATGATGGGCGTCGTTTCGCCCATGATGAATGGTGTTGGCGGCGATCTGTTCGCGATTGTGTATGACGCCAAGGCCAACAAGCTTTATGGATTGAACGCCAGCGGTTGGGCGCCCAAGGGCCTCACCATCGAATCGCTGCACAAATTGGGATTGCGAGAAATGCCGCAAGCGGGCGTGCAAGCCATCACTGTGCCCGGCGCTGTCGACGGTTGGCAAAAGCTCGCCGACAAATTCGGACGCAAGAAGTTGTCCGAAGATCTTGCCGCCGCCATTCAGACGGCACAGAAGGGTTATCCCGTAACAGAGTGGGTCGCCGCGTATTGGGCCGGCAAGGTTGACGATCTACGCGGTGACGACGCGGCTGCAAAACGATATCTCCCGAACGATCGCCCGCCCAAAACCGGCGAAATTTTTCAGAATCCTGATCTCGCGTGGTCTCTCCAACAAATTTCCGCAAAAGGCCGCGATGGTTTCTATAAAGGTGAACTTGCCACCCGCATGCTCGAAGCCATGAAACGCCGTGGAGGCACCATGACTGCACTGGATCTCTCGGAATACGCTTCCGAGTGGGTTGAACCGATCTCCACTACCTACCGAGACTGGACCGTCTATGAATTGCCGCCAAATGGCCAGGGTCTTGCCGCCCTCGAAATGCTCAACATCATGGAAGCATTCCCGCTCGGCCAGAAAGACTCTAGCTTCGGCTCCGTGAAGGTCCTCCATACCATGATCGAAGCCAAAAAGTTGGCGTACGCCGATCTTGCAAAGTATATTGGCGACCCGCACGGCCAGAAGCTTCCCGTGAAGACGCTTCTCTCGAAGGAGTGGGCCGCGGAGCGTGCGAAATTGATCGATCCCGATCATGCTCATTGTGATGTTGCGGCGGGAGATTTGCCGGTCGGTAAAGACACCACGTACCTAACCGTGGTCGACCGGGAAGGGAACATGGTGTCACTGATTCAGAGCAACTACGACCTGTTCGGCTCGGGCATTGTGGCACCCGGCACAGGATTTGTTTTGCACAATCGCGGTGCGCTGTTTACCTTAGACCCTGCATCGCCAAATGCACTCGCCGGGCACAAGCGCCCGCGGCACACCATCATCCCCGCATTTGCGCAGAAGGGAGACACCCGGGTGGCCTTCGGCATCATGGGCGGTTGGAATCAATCTCAGGCGCACGCCCAGTTCGTTGCCAATCTCGCTGATTTCAAACTGAACATCCAGGCTGCCTTGGAAGCTCCGCGGTTCACCAAACGCACCTTTGGTGGCTGCGACGTGCAGATGGAGAATCGCTTCTCGGCGAAAGTTCGGGAGGAACTGACCGCCAAAGGCCACAAGATCGAGGTTCTCGGACCCTTCTCCTCGGCAGTCGGCGGGGGCCAAGCCGTCCTTCGCGACTTCGCCACCGGAGTCAATTTTGGCGGTTCCGACCCACGGAAAGACGGTGAAGCGATCCCTGAATTACCCTTAGACTAGAGGACCAACTGATAAACAAACACCCCACAGTCCAGGTCTAGTACGTACCGCGTAGTACGGCAAAAGACTTCCGTTTGCAGCGCGGAGTGTGCAGAGGTGTTCCCAAGACTGCCACCCGCTCAGAGTGTGCATCTATGTAAGTCCCGTATTATGAGAGCGTTGTAATTACCGGCACTGGCCGACTACTTGCACCGCTCTCAGCCATAAGTCAGGGTGGCTGAATCCGAGGTGTGCTGTGGAGGCGATGATGAAGTTGCCGAGGGGTGTGAGGCAGGTCCTTCTCGTGGTATTCCTTGCGTCAGGGCTGTTGATGACCTCGAAGGTTGCCAAGGCGCAGACCCCCGATGTAATCGGTGAGTATGAGTGTGCGGAAGCGAAAGTGGCCGGTAAGAGTGTGCCGTGCAAGGCCGCGCAATTGTCGCTGAAGAGCGACGGGCGCTTTGAGTTGCAGGGGCGGGAAGGCGTCTACCTGGTGACCGGAAGTTGGGTTGAATTGACTGGAACCATTTTGAAATCGCGCGCAAAAATCGAAGCCGGACACAAAATCGTGTTCCGCTTCTACAACAAGAAAGGCCTGTGCGAGATGATCTACGAACGGCGCGTAGCGGAACTGGGCAAGACCAAATTGGGTTGAGATTGAACGAATCAATCACGTTGCTCGATATCAGATTCTGACGACGAACCTTCCGCCACAACAACGCAATTCCCGCGCGATCATTTTGTCTCCATCAATGTCTTGAACAAACGCAGCGTCTCCGGGGCATGCCCCCCGTAATGATTGTTAGCGAAGGCGAATACGCGAATCTTGCGTTTCAGGAAATTGCGGCACGCTTCGACCCACTCTTGTAGCTCGTCGGAACGGTCGACTACCGTCTTATCCCATAATTTCGTGAGCTCTTCGATTGCTTTGCGATCGCCCAGCCAGCGGATATAGGTGAAGTCCGTGGTCAGTGCGTCGCCTTTTGCAAAATAATCTTTTGGCCGCGGCATCCATGGATGATCGATCAGCGTTAATGCCACATTGTGTTTGCGCAGTAAATCGTAAAGCCCGGGGCCGAGCCAGTATTTATTGCGTATTTCCAGCGCAAAACGTGGCTGCCCTGGTAATTTCTCGAGGAATGGTCTCAGCCGCGCCAGAAAATCCGCGGGAGCCGCAAAGGCCTTCTTATTGAAATAAGGAAATTGCAACAGGATCACCCCCAATTTTTCGCCGAGCGGTTCCGTCGCATGAAGAAATTGTCTGAAGACGTCGTCGACATCAATCAAGACGCGCTCATGAGTAATCTCTTGCGGTGTCTTTAGTGCAAAAATGAAATTTGCCGGAGTCTTGTTGCACCAGCCCTGCACGGTGGAGGCCGCGGGTATGCGATAAAACGTCGCGTCGACTTCCAGCGTGTCGAATTGCGTCGCGTAATACGAAAGGTAGTCACGCGCATTCATGCCTTTCGGGTAAAAAGACGCCTCCCAACCTTCCGCCGTGAACGAGGAAGTGCCAAGTCGAAGAAGAGATTCTTCTGGTCTATTTGTCATGGGGGAATGATAAATCAGATATCCGATTACGAAAATCCGTCATCACATGGTAAGACTACCGTCGTAACCGCTCCAGTTGTCCGATGACGATGGGTGTTACTTGTTTCCCCACGAACCTAAATTGACGAGTTGATAGAGGCTCCCCGTGCCGTTCGGCTGAATCCCCACAATGTGCTGCTTCTCTTTTGTTCCAGCCTTATAGACCAAGCCACCCTTTTCTGGCCTGTCGTCACCGCACGTCAAGACCTTCGACGAATCGTCCTTTTCATCGCTTTCTTTGGTCTTCGGAGGATTGGAGCAGTCCAGCACATTTCCATACTTGGAGAGCGCTTTCTTGTAGAATGCCGCGACCTTTTCTGGTGAGTCGCTCGACTCCATCTTCAATACCGCCAGCTTGAAACCTGCACCACCGCCCCACAAGCCCAGATTCGCACCTGTCGAATCGTCGTTTTTGTCCTTGTGCGGCTTCGAACCGGGATAGAGAGGGAGGCCAATATCCTTGGCGCTGGCTTTCCCACTGACGACGACTCCCGCGCCGTCCTTCTCCTGTCCAGTTGCACAGAGCGGGAAGAGTGCAGCGCCCGCGACGGAAACTGCCAATAAACAGCTAATGGTTCGTGCCGGGAAGGAATTGAACATAGAAATGCCTCTGCCTTAAGATACGCGCCGATCCGGAGAAATGTTCCGCTTTTGGACCGGTAATCTTACTTGGCCGGAACCGGTGGCCGCGCCTCTATCGAGACCGACACACGAAAAGTCTTTGCGGCTGGTTTGTCTTTCTCAAAAGGTCGAAAGTATCTCATCAGAATCTGCGCTTCACCAGACTCGGCGGCCTTGAAAGAGAAAGTCTGAAAACCCGCTTCCCCAACTTTGCCGGACTTTCCGAGTTCATTTTTGTTCTCAAGCTGTTCGAGTGACGCAGGAAGAGCAGCTGGGCTCCAACTGTAACCCGTAGTGACGTTGGATTTGAGTTTCACGGTCAGAGTGTCGCCGACATACAGCATTACGCGTGTGTCATTGTCGGACTCGTCGAGCAAAACGGTCTTCCCACGAATGGCGCAGGCACATCCTACGATTAACAAGGCCACGATCGTAATTTTGGAGGAAAACATTTTCTGCAAACTCACCCTCGCACCTAAGGTAAATTCACGTCGAATGCCGCTGCTGCAATTTCACCCAGCGCTTGCCCAGCAACCTTTTGCGCAATTTCGGGCTCATTCGCCAGCGGCGTGTGGTTCACGTACGCGGCAAAGGCCAGCGTTTTACCCGATTTTGTCATCACGTAGCCGCCCAGCCCTTTGCCATTCAGCATCATTCGATCGTTCAATTTATCCTCGGACCCAAACGTTCCGGTTTTCGCGAACACGTGACCGGCACCCGGATTATCCACCTGAATCTTAGCCAGCGTTCCGTCTTTCCCCAGAATCGGCAGCCCTTTGAAGAACACGGGAAAATCCGGCCGCGTCTTCCAATACGCAAGGTAGCGGCAAATGAAGTCTGGGGAAAAAAGATCGGCCCAATCACCACCCGCGCCGTCTCCCTGGGAAGCGCCGCTCAGGTCCAGCTTTGCCTCGGTCAAGAATGCCCGTTCGACCTTGAACCCCGCGTGAATCGGATCTTTGCTGTCTTTGGCTACCAGAAGACCCAGGTAGTAGGGTCCCATACCGGCATGCAGATTCTGGCTGACCTTCAGCGTAATTTTCACTTCTTCGGAAAGCGGCGGCGAAACGTGTTCAGCCACCTGATTTTCTGGCGTGTAGAATCGTCGATACGCCCCGAAATCCTTGATTGATACGCTCGCCGATTTGCCTTTGATTTCGATGCCCGCCGCGCGGATGCTGTCTTTCAGCGCAGCGGTCGCGAATTGCGTAGGCGACGGAACCGGCAGCGCTGCGGTTTGTGCGGCACTCCCCAAAGGAATGTTGCCCAAGAGTTCGATCGTAATGGATCCATCCGCATTCGTGACCGGGTCCGAAGAATCAAAGTTCAGTTTGGAGCCTGCTGCTCCGGTAACCACCTTGTTCGTGAAGTGAATGTAGGAGGTCTGCGGGGAAACTGTTAGAGCGGCCTGGTCGCTAACTTTCGGACCTGGCGTGCCCACAAAGTCGATCACGTTGTCGTTGACGATGATCGAAGACATCACCACGTTCGTTCCGCCCTCCGGTAATCCATCTGGCATCAGGCTGGCATCGACAAAAACGCTACCCTCGATTTTGCGAATTCCTTTGGCTGCAATCTGCTTTGCAAATTCCTTGATGACGGCCAGCGGGTCGCCGGGGAGGGCCAGGCCCTGGTAAGAGTGGTCTTCATCGACGAATGCCAATGAGCCATCCGACTGAATGCGGTTGGAGAGATTTGGGTCGCCACTGGCAACCAGAATCAAATTGCCCTTCAGCGTGCCATGTTTGTCGATTTGTCCGGTGCGGTAAACAGAAGTGTGAAACCGGTAGTCGGCTCCCAGTTTGGCGAGTACCGTCCCCTCCGTCAGCAGTTTCGTCGTGGACGCGGGAACAAAGAGTTTGTCCGCGTTCATGGCATAGACGATCTCTCCCGTTTGCAGGTCAAGAAATTCAATTCCAAAATTTGACCGGGAAAACTCCGGCCGGGAAATTACTCTTTGAATCCTACTCTCCAGCGTATCCACAGACTGCGCCAGCGTGCGCCCCGCAAGCACGCTAATCAGCAACAGCAGTGCACCGGTAATTTTCCAGAGAATTCGCAAGCGATCACTCCTTTAGCTCTTACCCAATTTTTCGAATGGCGTGTTCAAGATCGGATAGTGCTTCCAGCCTTTGTAATCGAAATGCCACCATTCGTCCTCGTTTACCGTGAAACCTTCGGACTCCATCGCGCGGCGCAGCAGGTCGCGATGCCAACGCTGCAGGGAAGTGCCGCCCGGAAAAATTGGAAACGACCGCGGCGACATTTCGTCGTAGAGCCCGGGCATCTCTATCGGCAGGCCAGTCGACAAATTGTAAAGTGTGATGTCCACGGCGCAGCCGCGATTGTGTTTCGATCCCTTGGCGGGATCGGCAACGAAGATGTGGCCCTCGGCTGGCGTCGCCTCCCAGAAAATCTTGGTCACGTACCACGGGCGATAGGCGTCGTGAATTAACAATCCATAGCCCAACGGCTGTAGTTTGTGAAGGACGCGCAGCAGTGCCTCAGCTGCTGGCCGCTGCATAAACGCCCGCGCCTGCGAATAAACCGGCGTACTCAAGAAGTTATTCGAGTGCGCGTATCGAATATCCAGTTGAAATGCAGGATCAAGCGAAGTGATCTCGACCAGATCCGGTTCCCGAAACGGCCCCTTCTCAACTGGTGGTGAATCGCGCAACGCCTCCGCACGCAACTGTTCTAATGGCCGCGACGGAGTCACATGATAGAAATGCTTGGGGTCGGTTCCCGCGTCGGCTCTGGGCAAGACTGATTTCCCGGATCTGAGTTCTGAAACGCCGCCATCGTGATTTCGTTGCGGTTCTAACACCAATGAGACCTTGCCGTCCCCCGGCGAGGCATCGAGTGTTCCATCTTCTCGAATTGTCACGGACCATTCAGGTACGTTTCCGGGGGCATTCCAAAAGAGCCTGCCATCACGTTCTAAAAGTATTCTTCTGTCGGTGCCGTTGCCGTAAATGCCGACGAGCTCTTTCCACGTTTCGGAAATGTCCGCGGGCTTTGGCGCCGGTTCCAGTCGCCCTGAGGAAGTAGTTGCAGTCTGACCATAAAGCGCGGCAGGGTTCGCGGCAATTGTGCAAATCAGAAGAAACAAACCAAGCCTGGGCAGAGAAATCGCGTGTCGAGTCTTCACGGCCGACATGATATCGGAAATTCACTCCGGAACGGAACCGAAACTTACCTCAGCACAAGTCTATTTATTGGTTGAACCAACGAGAACCCGTGCGCTGCTCTTCTGCTAATTCGCGAACGATCTGCATTGTACGGGGGCGTTTATATTCGCCAACTGAAGTGAGAATCGCATTCGCCAGCGCCATCGGAGCCGTGTAGGACGCTCCAAAGGAAAGGGAATCGATCGAAGCGAGGAAAAGTTCATGGCAATGGCGAGCAAGTGGCGAGATATAGGTATCCGCGATGCCCACACAATAGGAGCCGCGTGATCGCGCTTGTTCCGCACCTTCCACGGTCGGCCTTAGCCCTCGGCGAAAACTGATCGCAATCACCAGATCCTGCTTTGTCAACGAGCGAACCGTGTGGGTGATCGACCCATGTGACGTCGCAACAAATACGGGTAGCCCCAGCAGATTGAGCTGGTATCCAAGATATTCCGCTACCACCGTGGCAAGGTCCACAGCAAGGATTGCAATGCGCCGCGCCGAATAAATCCGTTTTGCCAACTGTGTGAACCGCTCGGGATCCAGAGAGTTCTTCAGTCCCTGAAGATTTTTCTGGTCGCGGAGCACCGCATCCACCGCGGGCTGGGCGGATCGACCCGTAAACTCACTCTGCTGCATGGTATCGAGCGAGGTAGCAAAGGCCAGCGACAGTTCGTGCAAGTGGTGTTGGAACTGCCTGTAGTTTTCGAAGCCTAGCCCCTGGACGATGCGGACTATCGTCGCGGGGTCCGTTTTTAGTTTCTTTGCCAGCGCACGAATACTCAGTAAGACGTACTCGCGCGGGTGCTCCTGGATTGGCCGTATGATTTCCTGGCGCTTGCTGCTGAGTTTTTCAATACGTTCCGATAAATTAATGGCGGCAATAGTTGCAGATTTAGACATAGGTCAACCAATCTACGGAAATTCAGAATTCTGTCAAGCTGCCGCACTTCTCTGGTAATGAAGAAGGCGTCATAGCATTGCATGACGCCTCATCCAAACAAGCGAATTGCCCCACGACCTGAAATTACTTCTTGGCTGTAGCCGCTGCCTCAGCAAGTCCCGGCGCAACGATCGGATTCAAGAAAGGCATCATGGCGCGGAGTTTCGGGCCCAGTTGCTCGATAATCTGATGCTGCTCCGCGGCGCGCTTGGCCAGAAAATTCGGGCAGCCCTTTTCATTTTCTTCAATCCACGCCTTTGCGAAACTGCCATCCTGGATTTCCGCCAGCAGTTTCTTCATCGCCTCGCGCGTTTCTTTGGTGACGATGCGAGGGCCCGCGTGATAATCGCCGTGCTCTGCTGTATCGCTGACGGAGTAGCGCATGTAGCTCAATCCGCCTCGATAGATCAGATCGACGATCAGCTTCAGCTCATGCAGGCACTCGAAGTACGCAACTTCCGGCTGGTAGCCCGCATTCACCAGCGTTTCAAAGCCCGCCTTGATCAATTCGCTTACCCCGCCGCAAAGCACTGCCTGCTCGCCGAACAGGTCCGTCTCGGTTTCCTCGGTGAACGTCGTCTCCAGAACGCCGGCCCGCGTCGTCCCCAATCCCTTGGCGTACGAAAGAGCAAGCGCCTTGGCCTTGCCGGAAGCGTCCTGATGAATCGCCAACAGCGCTGGTGTTCCGCCGCCTTCTGTAAACACTTCGCGGACGCGATGTCCCGGCGCTTTTGGCGCAATCATGCTGACGTCAACGTTCTTTGGCGGCTGAATCGCGCCGAAGCGAATATTGAAGCCGTGCGCGAACATCAGCGTCTTTCCAGCAGTCAGATGCGGCTCAATCTCCTCTTTGTAGAGTTTCTTCTGCCGCGTATCCGGCGCCAGAATCATGATCACGTCGGCCCATGCCGCCGCTTCCGCAGGTGTTTTCACTGTCAGGCCATCCTTCTCAGCCTTGGCGCGCGAAGCACTCCCAGCGGGGAGTCCGACACAAACAGAAACTCCAGAATCGCGCAGGTTCAAGGCATGCGCGTGGCCTTGTGAACCGTAGCCGATGATTGCGACTTTCTTTGCCTGTATCAGAGAAAGGTCTGCATCCTTGTCGTAATAAAGATTTGCCATTGCTTGGTGTTTCCTTTCATTGGCCGCCGTGCGGCTTAGGGAGTTCAATATGTTCTGAGCCTTAAAATCGATGATCGAAAGGCTGCTTCGCCCGTGCCGTTCTTTCTACGCAGCGGATATTTTTCCAGTCGCACCGGAATTCTGCGCTGGTGGCCGCAAAATATCATTGCCACGGGTCATCGCAATCCGTCCAGTTCGCGTCATCTCCAGTACGCCGAAGGGCCGCAGCACTTCCAGTAGCCCATCGATTTTGTCCACTGTGCCCGAAACCTCCACGATCAACGATTCCGGCGCCACGTCTACCACGCGTCCGCGGAACACTTTAATCAGTTCCATCAGGTGCGGCCGGTTCTGCTGGTCGGCGGACACCTTGATTAACGCCAGATCACGCTCGAGGACCGAGCGATCCGAAATGTTCTCGGCCAGCAGCACGTCGACCAGCTTTTCGAGCGAAGATTCAAGCCGGTGCGCGCCCTTTTCATCCGTGTGCGCGCAGATCGTCATCCGTGCGATCTCTTCATTCTCGGTTGGTCCCACGGTCAAAGAGTCGATGTTGATGGCCAGTCGGCGGGCCAGGGATGCTACCCGGTTCAGCACGCCGGGCTTGTTTTCCACGTACGCAACAATGGTTTGCATGATATTCATTCTCTCCAAAAACTTGTTCTCGCGAACAGTCCAAATTCAGGTTCCGTCGGGCGCCTCTGCCGGCCGTGCCAAAATCAATGCCTGCTCTACGGCTCGGACGCCGTCTCCACCAGCGGATTGTTCGGCCTGCGAATCATATCGTTCAGTGAAGCGCCTGCCGCCACCATCGGGTACACGGAATCTTCCTGCTCTACACGGAAGTCCAGCAGCACTGCCTGATCATGCTGGCGCGCGGCTTCAATTGTCGGAACCACCTCTTTGCGCGTGGTAATGCGTTCCCCGCGAATTCCGAAAGCATTCGCCAGTGCCACAAAGTCCGGCGCCACCATTGGCGTCGCCACGTATCGCTTGTCATAAAAGAATTCCTGCCATTGCCGCACCATGCCCAGGAATCCGTTATTAATAATGGCGATCTTGATGTTGATCTTTTCCTGGACGATGGTGGCCAGCTCGCACGAAGTCATCTGGAACCCGCCGTCACCCACAACCACCCACACTTCCTTATCCGGATTGGCAAACTTGGCGCCAATCGCTGCGGGCAGCGCAAATCCCATCGTGCCGAGCCCGCCGGAGGTGACCAGCGAGCGCGGATTGTGGTGGTGATAATACTGCGCCTCCCACATCTGGTGCTGGCCTACGTCGGTAACCACGATCGCGTTGCCGCCGGTCGCTTTCCAAAGATCGTTGATCACGTGCGCCGCGTACAGATGCCCGGTATCAGGCAATGACTGAATGTCGCGCACCGCAGAGTCGCCCTTTAGTTCACGAATGTGGGCAATCCAAGGCGCGTGTTCGCGGTTGGTGACGTGCGGCAACAGATTACGCAGTGATTCGCCGGCGTCTCCAATAATCGCCGCGTCCACTTTTACGTTCTTGTTGATTTCAGAGCGATCCACTTCCAGGTGAATCTTTTTGGCGTTGCGCGCATACGTACGCAGATCGCCGGTCACGCGGTCGTCAAACCGCATGCCCACCGCGATCAGCAAATCCGCTTCCTGAATCGCATTATTCACCCAGGCTTCACCGTGCATGCCCATCATTCCAAGATTCAGTTGGTCCTTAGCAGGGAAGCAGCCTATACCCAGGAGCGTCATCGCCACCGGTATATTCGTGGCGTGCACGAACTCCTTAAAGGTGTCCATGGCGTTACCTAGAATGATGCCGCGCCCGGCAAGGATCAGAGGCCGTTTGGAAGTGTTCAGCAGTTCCACCGCGCGATCAAATTCCGCCTGGTCGTGATTCTGGCGGATGCGCTTCGTTGGCAGTTTGGGAGCCGATGCTTCCCAATCAAATTCCGTAGTAGCCTGTTGCGCATCCTTCGTTATGTCGACGAGCACCGGCCCTGGCCGGCCCGATTGGGCGATGATGAAGGCCTCGCGAACCGTCCTCGCAATATCTTCCGCCTTCGATACCACCACGTTGTACTTCGTGATCGGCATGGTGATGCCGGTGATGTCCACTTCCTGGAATGCGTCGGAGCCCAACAGTTTGCTGCTGACTTGGCCGGTAATGCACACCACCGGAGACGAATCCAGCATCGCCGTCGCGATTCCCGTAACCATATTTGTCGCGCCCGGCCCCGAGGTTGCCATCGCTACGCCGATCCCGCCGCTGGACCGTGCATAACCATCCGCCATATGCGTTGCGCCTTGCTCGTGGCGCACCAGTACGTGATGCAGTTTCGATTTTCCGAGCGCATCGTACACCGGAAGAATCGCGCCGCCTGGATAACCGAAGATGTGCTTGACTCCCAGGCGAGTGAGCGTTTCGCAGAGGATTTCCGCACCTGTCATCTTCATAGAGTTCTCCCCGAGGATTCCGACTCTTTGCCGAAAGAAAAACTTGCGGGCACAACAGTGATGGCGCCGAGTGACGCCGACGAGACCAGCAACGCGTATTTGGCCATCACACCCTGCGAGAAGCGCGGCTTCGGCGCTTTCCACGTGGCCATGCGCTTTTTGCAGTTCGGCATCCGGGATGTCGACGGCCAGCGTGCGCTTTGGCAAATCAAAGATGATCGTATCGCCATTTTTTACCGCTGCGATTGGGCCGCCGTTATACGCCTCGGGGGCCACGTGGCCCGCCATGAATCCGCGCGTCGCGCCAGAGAATCGTCCGTCGGTCAGCAGCGCAACGGATTCACCGAGTCCGGCACCCACCAAAGCTGCCGTCACGCCCAGCATTTCGCGCATTCCCGGCCCGCCGCGTGGCCCTTCATATCGGATCACCACAACGTCGCCCGCCTTGATCTCATTTTTCCCCACGGCCGCGAAGGCCGCTTCTTCACCGTCAAACACGCGCGCCGGTCCACTGAAATTCTGTGTGTTGTGCCCCACAACCTTCATCACGCAGCCTTCCGGCGCAAGGTTGCCTTTCAGAATCAGCAAGCCACCGGTTGCTTTCACAGGATCTTTCGTCGTACGCACAACCTGTTGTCCCGGTGTTTCTTTCGCCGCCGAAGCCTCCTCCGCGATGGTGCGTCCGGTTACGGTGATGCACTCTCCGCGCAGCATTCCGGCATCAACCATGCGCTTGGCTACCAGAGCAGTTCCACCCGCCTCATACATTTCGGTCGCCACGTATTTTCCCGCTGGCTTCAGATCCGCCAGGATGGGAGTTTTTGACGTAATCGGATCAAAATCATCGATCGATAGCGGAATGCCCGCTTCACGCGCGATGGCCAGCAAGTGAAGCACGGCGTTTGTAGAGCCACCTGTTGCCGCAACGCCTGCAATCGCGTTTTCAATGGACGCTCTGGTCAGGATTTTCGAGGGGATCAAATTCTTGCGAATCAGCTCGATCACGAGTTTGCCTGCAAGTTCCCCCGCATGCGCTTTCCCCGCATCCGTCGCCGGCACGCTGGAAATCCCCATCGGGGCCAGGCCCAGGAATTCGCACACTAACGCCATCGTGTTCGCGGTGAATTGCCCGCCACACGCGCCGGCGCCGGGGCATGCTGAACATTCCAGCTCTTTCAACTGTTGGTCGGTAATCTTTCCGCTGGAGTGCGCGCCAATCGCTTCGTATACGTCCTGAATTGTGACCGAACGACCCTCAAAATGTCCGGGCGCAATCGAACCCCCATAAAGCATGAGCCCTGGAATGTTCAAGCGGGCAAGCGCCATGGCGCCGCCAGGAATCGTCTTGTCGCAGCCCACCAGCACCACCAGGCCATCGAACATATTTCCGCGCGTCACCAACTCAATCGAATCGGCAATCACTTCGCGGCTGATCAGCGAAGCGCGCATGCCCTCCGTGCCCATCGTGATTCCATCGGAAATGGAAACGGTATTGAATTCGAGCGGGGTTCCGCCGGCAGCGCGTATACCAGCCGCAACGTGAACGGCAAGTTCACGCAAGTGGTAGTTGCATGGCCCGATTTCAATCCAGGTGTTGGCGATTCCAATCAGGGGCTTGCCGAAGTCTTCATCTTTCAGTCCGGCCGCGCGCAACATCGCACGCGCCCCAGCACGAGTTACGCCGTCGGTAAGAGCCCTGCTGCGCTGTTTGAGTGGATTGTCGCTCACGCTCGATCCTCCGAAGAAATCCCCATTTGGGCCCTAAACACGAAAGCCATCACCCTGATCCGGTGATGGCCCGAAAAGTTGCAGATTGCTTTATCGGCTCGCCATCACCCGCTTATATGCGCCCCAAAATTCGCAGGGCTAATTCGCATGACCCCACGAATCACGAAGCTGACCAGCGAGGCTGGGGCGACGAAACGCGGGCTCTGTGAGGCGACGGAGAACATAACAATCGCCTCCCAAACTACTAGAGTGAGGGTAGGGAGGCTAATCAGTCAAATTAATAGAAGTGCTGTTTCATATAAGAATCTGTTATTCTTGATGACAGCAGTTCGCTCCCTATTAGCGCACATTCCGGTCATTGGGTGCTGCCCTCTTCGCTCCGCGCCACCTTATTTACCTCTGTGAGACCAACTTGAGGCATCTTCACTAACCAGGAGTGCATCCATAGACGAGTATGGCGACCAAAACCGCAACAATTGTTTCACCGTTTGCCCGAATCTCAGCCTACGAAGAATATGTAAATCCCCAATGGGTGGCGTTGCTTAATCTGCTGGGAATGAACGTTGAGTATGTTCGCTGCTCGGGTTGTGAACTGATCACCAGTGGCGACAGGCGCATTCTCGATTATCTCTCCGGCTATTGCGTGCACAACACGGGTCACAATCATCCGAACATCATTGAGGCGTTGAAATCGGAGCTGGAGAAGAGCGGTCCGGCGATGCTGCAGAGTCATGTTCCGGAGATCGCCGGCGAGTTGGCTGCGCGCTTGTGCCTCCTCGCGGGCGGCGGATTAAAAAAGGTTTATTTTGGTAGCAGCGGGAGTGAAGGCGTCGAAGCCGCGATCAAGTTTGCGCGCGCCACGACCAATCGCCCCGGAATCATCTATGCAAACAGCAGTTTCCATGGACTGACGGTGGGTGCCCTCTCCCTGATGAACGATGAATTCTGGCGTGAAGGATTTGGCCCGCTGTTGCAAGACACGGTTGGAATTCCCTACGGCGACATCAACGCCCTCGAAAAGGTCCTCGCCACAAAACGATTCGCAGCATTCATTGTCGAACCACTTCAGTCCGAAGCAGGCATCGTTGTCCCGCCGAAGGCCTACCTAGAATCGGCGCAGGAATTATGCCGAAAGTACGGAAGCTTGTTTGTGCTCGACGAAGTCCAGACTGGCATGTTCCGCACAGGCACCTTCCTTGCCGCGCACCAGTTCGATGTCCAGCCTGACATAGTCATACTGGCGAAGGCTTTGAGCGGTGGGTTGATGCCGGTCAGTGCCGTGCTGATGAAAGACAATGTCTACAAAGCTGTTTATTCTTCGCTGCGCCGCGCCATCGTTCATACCTCCACGTTCAGCGAAAACAGTCTTTCTATGCGCGCTGGATTGGCCACGCTTGATGTTCTGGAAAAAGAAAATCTCGGTGCCAGGGCGTTGGAACTCGGCGAAAAATTCCGTGCGAAGTTGCGTCTGGCTCTCGCTCCCTTCGATATCGTGAAGGAAGTTCGCGGGATGGGTCTGCTCTCTGGCATCGAGTTTACCGCGCCAAAGAAAATGGTTCTGCGCACACTGTACGAAGGGTTTCGAAAAGTTCACCCCGCCATGTTCGGACAGATCCTCGTGATGAAGATGTTTCGAGAGCAGAACATACTTACCCAGATTTGTGGGAACAATTTTATGGTGCTGAAGGCCGCTCCGCCTTTGGTCGTCAGTGAAGAACAGTTGGATCGATTCGTTGCTGCGATCCGCGACGTTGTGGAATTCGCCGACAGTTCTCCGTCGTTCTGGACGGAAGCTTTGGGCCTGGCGCGTCGCGCTGTGAATATCTAAAACTTAGTGGACTTCCGCTCAGCTCCACAAAGTGCCCCGGAGGCAGTGGTCAGAATGAGTCAAAACGTCGACGTATTTGTTGTCGGTGGAGGTCCGGCCGGACTGGTCGCGGCGATCGCTGCCCGTCAGCAAGGTTTTACCGTCATGGTGGCGGATGGCTCTGGCCATCCGATCGACAAGCCCTGCGGCGAGGGCTTAATCCCAGAAACTCAAGCGGCCTTGGCTAAGTTGAATATTCAAATTCCGAAGGAAGCTGGATTCAGTTTTCGCGGCATTCGATTTCTGCGCGACGAAACTCAGGTTTGCGCCGAATATCCCTATGGGCAAGGCCTTGGAATCCGCCGTACACTTTTGCATGAATTGCTGGTCGCCAAAGCGAATGCCTCCGGCATTGAAATGTTCTGGAAGACGCCCGTAATCGGAATCGACGCCAGCGGAGTCGAACTGAAAGCTGGCAAGGTAGCGGCTCGTTGGATCATTGGTGCTGATGGCAGTGGCTCGCGCGTGCGCCGCTGGAGTGGCCTCGACCCCACACTGCACCGCCGCGAGCGTTTTGCCAGTCGCCGCCACTATCGCGTGAAACCGTGGACCGATTTCATGGAGATTTATTGGGGGCCCGATGCGCAAGGCTACGTTACGCCCATTTCCGCGGAAGAAGTCTGCGTCGTCATGCTCGCCAGAACTCCGCATCACGCAAATTTTACTGAGTCCTTGGATGCCATGCCTGAGCTAAAAAGCCGTCTGGCCGATGGGGAACTGAGTAGCCGTGAGCGCGGCGCAGTCACTTCTATGCACCGGTTGAAACGCGTGACTCGCGGAAACGTTGCGCTTGTTGGCGACGCTTCCGGAAGTGTCGATGCGATCACCGGGGAGGGACTGCGATTGGCCTTCTGCCAGGCACTAACTCTAGCCGAAGGATTGAAGCGCAATGATTTGTCCGAATATGAACACGCGCATCGGCAACTCTCCCGTCGCCCTACGATGATGGGAAACTTGATGTTGCTCATGGGTCGCAACGCTACTATCAGGGAGCGGGCACTGAACTCCCTTGCGGGTACTCCAGGTTTGTTCAGTGAATTCCTAGCAATCCACAGTGGCAAAGCGAATGTCAAAACAATTTTTTCGGCAGGTGCACGGTTGGGCTGGGGATTGCTCGCGGCTTGAGTGGACGAAAGGGAAAATGATGCGCATTTCAGGATGGAAATCAGGAGTCGCAGTGACCGCCGCTACGTTTGGCATCGCTATTTTTCTGTCTGCTTCCCCAACTCCACCACAGCATCAGGCGACGGCCCAGGCTACTTCACAGGAAGTCGTGCTTTCCCTCGACCCAGCGCAGAGCAAAGTCCACTACACCGTCGATACCACCCTGCACACCGTTCACGGAACATTTTTGCTGAAAAGCGGTTCCGTGCATTTCGACCCCGATAGTGGCAAAGCCGGCGGCGAAATTGTCGTCCTCGCCACCAGTGGTGAAAGTGGGACAAGTTCGCGCGATGAAAAAATGCACAAAGAAGTCCTCCAAAGCGACAAATATCCTGATGCCATTTTTCGCCCCAGCCAGATTGAAGGCAAGGTCGCCAGTAGTGGAAGCTCCGATTTTAAAGTACACGGCACTTTCGTGTTGCATGGCGCAAGTCACGAAATTGACGTCCCCGTCCACGCCGAACTAAATGGCGAAAACTGGAAGGGAACGGGAAAGTTCGACGTGCCCTATATTCAATGGGGTTTGAAAAATCCCAGTAATTTCCTGCTGAAAGTTCAACCCATCGTGAATATTGAAATAGATATGAGTGGCACGCTGAAAAACCAGAAGTAGCCGCTCCGGCTTTCGTCTTTCATCCTATTTTGCTCTGGCTCGGTTTTTCATTTGCATATCCTCTCCGCATCCCCCAAGATTGTATATTTGGGCCACAACATTCGCTCCGAACTGCTGTGACCAGTGTTGACCACCTACGAAAAGCTGAGGGATTTCATGGATAAGCCAAAGAATATTGCTGCGCCAAAGGGAAAACTGGGAATTCTGCTTCCGGGGATGGGCGCGGTGGCGACGACGTTCATGGCCGGCGTCGAACTCGTTCGTAAGAAGAAAGCGCAGCCCGTTGGCTCGCTCACGCAAATGGCCACCATCCGTCTGGGCAAGCGCACCGAAGGCCGTTCGCCGAAGATCAAGGATTTAGTGCCCCTGGCCCGCCTGGAAGATCTCGTGTTTGGCGGCTGGGATATCTTTCCGGAGAGCTCCTATGAGGCCGCCGCAAAAGCAGGCGTGCTCGATCCCCATCACCTGGCTACGGTAAAGGGATTCCTCTCCAAAATCAAGCCGATGCGCGCTGCTTTCGATCACGAATACGTGAAGATGCTGAATGGCACTCACGTCAAGAAGGGCAAGAACAAGTACGACATTGCCCTGCAGATCAAGAAAGACATCGCAGATTTCAAGAAGAAGCACAAGTGCTCGCGCTTGGTTATGCTGTGGTGCGGCTCCACCGAAGTTTTCATGAAGCAGCACGACGTTCACACGACAGCCGAAAAATTTGAAGCGGCCATGAAAAAGAATCATCCGGCCATCGCTCCCTCCATGCTCTATGCCTGGGCTGCGGTGACCAGCGGTATTCCCTTTGGGAACGGTGCGCCGAATCTCACCGTTGATGTACCGGCAATCGAGGAACTTGCGCAGAAGCACAATGTCGCGATCGCCGGTAAAGATTTCAAGACCGGTCAAACGCTTCTCAAGACCGTTCTCGCCCCCGCTTTCAAAGCCCGCATGCTCGGCTTGAACGGCTGGTTCTCCACGAACATTCTGGGGAATCGCGACGGGGAAGTGCTCGAAGATCCCGGTTCCTTCAAGACCAAGGAAGAGTCCAAGCTCGGCGCTCTGGAATTCATTCTCCAGCCACACCTCTATCCTGAGCTCTACAAGACCATTCACCACAAGGTCCGCATCAACTACTATCCACCGCGCGGCGACAACAAAGAAGGCTGGGACAACATCGACATCTTCGGCTGGCTCGGCTATCCCATGCAGATCAAGGTTGATTTCCTCTGCCGCGATTCCATTCTTGCGGCACCAATCGTCCTCGACCTCGTCTTATTCCTCGATTTGGCCCAGCGCGCCGGTATGCGCGGCATTCAGGAGTGGCTCAGCTTCTACTTCAAGTCGCCCATGACCGCCAAGGAACTCTATCCAGAGCACGACCTCTTTATCCAACTCGATGAAGTTGAAGAACACCTTGCGTTGGATGGTCGGCGAAGACCTCATCACCCACCTTGGTCAGGAGTATTACGACTAGGCCGAGCGGCTAGAGCTCTGTCTCAAGTACATTGTCGGCAACGATTCGGAAATAGGGCGCAGCGTACTGGCGCCCTGTTTTCTTGGACTGTCTAATGAATCTCCGGAATTTCCCACTTGCCAGATTTTGCCGACCGGAACAACGCGTCGATGACTGCCACGTTGTGCATGGAATCTTCCAGAGTGTTGGGAACCTCCGTATTTTCGCGGATCGCTTTGGAAAATAGATCAGCTTGAATCGTATATTGATTGCAGATCGGGACCGTCTCGATCACCTGGCTAGCTCCCTCATAGAGGTCCTTCCCGTTGTCGATGAAAATGCGTGACGGCTTGTCCGTCGGAGCGTTGAACGGAATCTCCACCTCCACGCGTCCCTCAGTGCCGAAGAATTGCATCCTTTGGTAGGGCACCAGTTGTGTGCTCGCTGTAAAAATGCTCTGGCCGCGCGGAAACTCCAATATCCCGGAAGTTAGCCTGTCCGTCTTGAAACTTGGGTCGCGCTCGATGCAGCCAAATACCCGCACCGGTTCTTCGCCAAAAATAAATCGCGAGGTTCGGATCGGATAGCATCCGATATCCATCAACGCGCCCCCTGCAAAATCTTCGACGTTTCGCACATTTTCGGGATCAACGTTGAAATAACTGAAG
Organism: Candidatus Acidiferrales bacterium; assembly: GCA_963782755.1. Taxonomy (GTDB): domain Bacteria; phylum Acidobacteriota; class Terriglobia; order Acidiferrales; family UBA7541; genus Acidiferrum. The sequence continues at coordinate 121,302 of CAWAKR010000013.1, read as the reverse complement.
AAGCCCGAAGCGGAGCGAAGCTTTCCGATTCGCCCGGAGTTCACCACGTCTCGCGCGCGCAACCATTGTGGATGCGTCACGACCATGAACGCTTCCGAGATCTTTACGTGGTTTTCCTCGCTTGCTTCAAGAATGCGCTGTGCTTCCGCCACGTTTCGTGCCAACGGTTTTTCGCACAGCACGTGTTTCCCGTGACTCGCCGCCCGGATAGTCCATTCACCGTGCAGGTGATTCGGCAACGGGTTATAAATGGCTTCTACTTCAGGATCCGCAAGCAGCTCTTCATAGGTCCCATAAGCCTTTGGGATGTTGAATTGTTTCGCGGCCGCTTTTGCCTTCTCATACGAGCGCGAACCGATTGCTACAATCTCTACGTGCTCGCAATCCAGCATGGCCGGGATCACTTTGCGGACACCAATATTGGCGGTGCCGAGGATACCCCACTTCACCTTTCGACTCATGACGATGTATGCCTCGCTATTGGAACTTCAGTTGTGACGCTATCTTATTCGACGGAGCGACCGTGTGCAAAGTCTACCGCGGAACCAGTGACCCGTGCGAAAAGCAATGGACACTTTTCGAGAGCGAACGAGTCAGTGGTGAGCCCAAGATTTGTACAAGTTCAAAAGTTTCTAAAACAACAGTACTTTCGCCAGAAATCCAGCCAACGCGCCGCCTACCAAAGGGCCCAGCACCGGAATCGCGGCATAGCCCCAGTCCGAGCCACCTTTGCCGGCAATTGGTAATACTGCGTGCGCAATTCGCGGCCCCAGGTCCCGCGCTGGGTTAATCGCGTATCCAGTTGTTCCCCCAAGCGACAAGCCGATGCCCCAAACCAGGCAAGCTACAAGGTACGGCCCAAGACCGGCGGCCGGTCCTCCCATCGCCACTTTCTTCGAAAAAATTGCCGCCACTACGAAAACCAAGACAAACGTGCCGATCACCTCTGAAATGAAATTCATGGGTAGATTCCGGATCGCCGGCCCCGTTGAAAAAATTCCCAACTTCGCGCCAACATCGGGTGTCGCTTCCCAGTGGGGGAGATAGTGGAGGTAGACCAGCGAAGCACCGACAAACGCTCCCAACAATTGAGCGATCACAAACGGCATCACATGCGAGAAATCCCCAGTCTGCAGCGCCACGCCAATCGTAACCGCGGGGTTCAGATGCGCTCCCGGACTTCCACAAGCAATTGCCGTAAACACACCGCACATCACCGCGAACGCCCATCCCGCCGTGATGACAATCCATCCGGAATTCTCTGCCTTTGATTTCTTCAACAAGACACCGGCAACAACACCGTCGCCCAGTAGTATCAAAATAAGTGTTCCCATGAATTCACCAAACCAGGGCGAGAGCATTCCGATTTCCTCCGCGGGGGATTTCTGTCTTCGAGTATTCTTCATAGAATCCGCAAAAGCGCAACTCGGATCCGAGCAAGATTTACACGATTTTGACAAGATTGCACGCAACGTCGTTCTTAAGTGCCTTTAATTCAATCATTAAGCAATGGTCGCTTGCCTGCTCCTACAGGTGAGACTGTTAAGTGAAGAGGGGAATTCGGCCATGCAAAATATAAAGACTGTTGCTATCATGGCAGCCATCCTTTTTGTGATTCTGGCCTGTGCAACAACTCATGTCATGTCCGTTGTTGCTGGAGTCTTCAGCGTTGCCTCTGTCATCGTCTTTGCGGTCGTTGCGCTGTTTGGCGTCGCAACTCGTCTCCGCGCCTAAGGCTTCCTGCGTATTTGCTCCGTCACGTCTTCGTGCGCTAATAGCTCCCGCCCATTGGCAAGAAGCGAGTAGTATTGGACCAGGCTTCCTGCATACTCTAAACCACGCCTTTTAAATCGAATGGCAAAATCGTCCGAGCGATCTCGAGAGAATTTTCAGGAGGCCTGGACGAAGCGGCTGCACGCGTTGAAAAATGTGCCCGCGGTCCTGGCCATCGTCTGGGAAGCCAGCCCGTCCGTCGTCACCTGGGGATTGGTACTTCGCATCTTCTCCGCGCTTATGCCCCTGGCTTTACTGGGCATCGCGCGGATCATCATCGACTCCGTCGTAAATTACATTTCTCATGGTGTTTTGCGTCCTCACTTCTGGTGGTGGGTGGGCGGCGAATTTGCTGTCGCTAGCCTCAGCACGTTTCTGAATCGCACGATTGATTTCACCGACACGCTCTTTGCCGACAAATACGTGAAATACATCAGCGTGCGCATCATGCGCCACGCGTCCTCGCTAGACCTTGCCACTTACGAAGAGCCGGCCTTTCAGGACAAGTTAGAGCGTGCCCGCGTGCAAGCCACCGACCGGCTCGGCATGGTTCAGCAGATGGGCCGACTGGTTCAGCAGATCATCACCACCATCGCACTTGCTTCTAGTATCGTCATCTTTTCTCCGTGGCTCCTGGTTGTTCTGGTCGTGTGCGTATTGCCCGCGTTTCTGGGAGAAAGTCACTTTGCTTTCCTCGGCTACAGCCTGGCTTTTCACCAGACCCCGGTAAAACGGCAGATGGATTACCTGCGCTTTCTAGGTGTCAGCAAAGACAGCGCCAAGGAATTGAAAGTATTCGGGCTCAACAGCTATCTGACGGAACGATTTGCCCGACTTTCCGATGACATCTATCAACAGAACGTCGGCCTGGCCAAACGCCGCTTCCTGGCCAGCACCTTTCTCACTCTGCTCAGCACCGTCGGGTATTACGGCGCTTACGCATTCGTGATCTACCAGACGCTCACTGGAAAATTAAGTGTTGGTACTCTGACGTTTCTCGCTGGAGCCATCGCCGGCGCGAGTGCCAACCTCCAAATGATTTTTTCCACCTTTTCCAGCATTGCAGACCAATCGCTATTTCTCACCGACCTTTTGGGATTTCTCGCGCTCACCCCCAAAGTACGCTCTAAGCCGAACGGCTTGCCCGTTCCGCGCCCTATCCGCCAGGGAATCGAATTTCGGAGTGTATCGTTCTCCTATCCAGGAACCTCTCGTTTCGTTCTCCGAGACCTTAATCTCAACTTGCAGCAGGGAGAGCGTATTGCCCTCATCGGCGAAAACGGCGAAGGTAAAACCACCATCGTCAAACTGCTCACTCGCCTCTACGATCCCACCGATGGCGCCATCTTGCTGGATGGCGTGGACCTCCGGGAATATGACCTCGAAGATTACGCCAGCCAGATCGCCGTCATCTTTCAGGATTTCATGCGCTATGACATGACCGCCCGCGAAAACATCGCTATCGGGCGCATCGAGGAAAGCTCCAATTTGCCGCAGATCGAAGCCGCGGCGAAAAAGAGCCTGGCTGATTCAGTGATCCAGAAACTGCAAGGCGGCTATGATCAGATGTTGGGACGCCGCTTCGATGCTGGAGTTGATTTGTCTGGCGGAGAGTGGCAAAAAGTCGCCTTGGCTCGCGCTTATTTACGCGATGCGCAAATCCTGGTTCTCGACGAACCCACCGCATCGCTGGATGCGCGTTCCGAGCATGAAGTCTTTCAACGCTTTGCCGAACTCACGGCAGGGAAATTGTCGGTGCTGATCTCGCACCGTTTCTCCACTGTCAGGATGGCGGATCGCATTATCGTTCTTGAAAAAGGAAAAATCTCAGAGGAAGGAAGACATGACCAACTGATGGCCCGGGGCGGACGTTACGCCGAAATGTTCGACATGCAGGCCTCCAGTTACAGGTAAACCGTCAGGAATGACCGCCATTCCCAGACCGACGAACGACTCCATGGATCAAGTTCCTTTCAGCGCGACGCCTCATCCGGATACCAGACATGCTGCTGCCCGCAACGAGGAGAGTTCCGTTGCTCTGGCCGGAGAAGCGCGTCTCATTTCCAGACGTTGGGTGCTGGAAGGCAAATCAACTGACACTCGAACTCTGCGGTTGGAGTTGAGAGTTGCCATGGCGCAGTTGGCGCCTGCTCCCAGAAAAGCTGCTAAACGCAAACGGGATCAGCTTGCTGCCGCAAGCTGTACTCGACAGACTCGAGTCGGGAAAGATGCTCTTGCAGTCGACCGCGACGGATGTTGCAACTGCTCTACGCCTTACATCGCCCGCAGCGCAAGTGTCCACTCCTGAAAACCAAAAGTGTCTTCGAGCCTTCGCGGCGGCGAAATCCTATCTGTCCGCCGTGCATTTCGATTTTCAGGAAGATTCGTTCACTTCCTACTTGCAAGTCGATTCAGGAAGTTGGCCACTTTGACTATAGGGGAAGTTTGGCTCCTTAACCCCTTGCTGCAACTCGATCTTTTGCTTCAACTCAGCGCGGTGGTCCAGAAATCCCGGCAGGGAAGATGGCGGTCAGAGCGTGGCGGAGTTCGATTTGTTATTTGCGACGCTCGACCGTGTCCGCAAAGTCTCCTGGAAAAAGATTTTTCAGTCATTGAGCGCCACCGAGGCGATCCTGTGTGGTGATCCGGTCGATGCCTACAGCAGAATGGATTTTCGCAGTTGCGACCATTACCGTGGCGCCGTTCAGCAACTTGCTCGTTATTCGGAAAGTTCGGAAGAAGAGATTGCGCAACTTGCCATCGACATGGCTCGCGCAGGCATGTCTCGATTTCCCGCTGGTACTCGGCAGGCGCAGAGATATGGCCATGTGGGCTACTACCTCGCTGACAAGGGGCGCGCCTATCTTGAAAAGGAAATCCAGTACCGGCCCGAAGGTATGGCGTTTGTCCGCGTTGTTCTACTGGAGGCCCCCGCGCTTTTCTATTTCCTTGGCGTGGAGTTCTGCATCTTTGCCATCCTGTTGTTTATTCTTGGCGGGATTCCTGTAGGCTTTCCGTTCGCGGCCGCAACATTGCTTTTCTTTCTTCCGGTAAGCGAAGCGGCGATTGAGGTTATCAACCCATTCATCCTCTTCTTACTCCCGCCGCGTGTGCTTCCGCGACTCGATTTTTCAGAGGGAATCCCTGCGGAATGCCGCACCGTCGTCGCTGTCCCGACCTTGCTGATCTCCCGGGACCAGATCCACGATCTGGTGCGCACTCTGGAAATCCGCTACCTGGGAAATGTCGACCCTAACCTCTGCTTCGCGCTATTGACGGACCCTCCTGATTCGTCTCAGCCATTCGACGAAAAAGACGAACTCGTTACTTTGTGCTCTGGGTTGATCGCAGAGCTGAACCGCAAATACTGCAAGGACGGCGAGGAATGTTTCTTTCATTTGCATCGTTATCGCACGTTCAACGAAACAGAACAGACCTGGATGGGCTGGGAACGTAAACGCGGCAAGCTTTTGGACTTTAATGAACTTCTCCGTGGCGGCGATGATCGCTTCCCAGTGAAGGTCGGGAGTGTTTCGCTGCTACGGAATGTTCGCTACGTCATTACTCTCGATTCAGACACGCAGTTGCCTCGGGAATCGGCAAAGCGCCTGATTGGCGCTATGGCTCATCCTCTGAATCAGGCCCTGGTCGATCCACTTACCAACACCGTTCGCGAAGGTTACGGCGTCTTGCAGCCGCGGGTTGGCATCAGCGTCCACTCCGTGAATCGCTCGCGCTTGGCCTACATCTATTCCGGGCAGACAGGTCTCGACATTTATACCAACGCGGTTTCCGATGTATACCAGGATCTTTTCGGCGAGGGGATTTTCACCGGAAAGGGGATTTACGAAGTCGATGTATTCCGGCGGGTATTGCGAGATCGTTTCCCGTCAAATGCGATTTTGAGCCACGACTTGATCGAAGGCGCCTATTCTCGCACTGGCCTGGTAACCGAGATCGAAATCATTGACGATTATCCTTCTCATTTCAGCGCACACAGCCGCCGCAAGCATCGCTGGGTGCGCGGCGACTGGCAGATCATGCGCTGGCTGTTCTCTAAGGTGCCCGATGCGAGTAGCGAAAAGGTCGACAATCCCCTGAGTTTTCTCTCCCGCTGGAAAATTCTGGATAATTTGCGCCGCAGCGTCATCGAAGCCGCCACCTTCCTCTTATTTCTGTGCTGCTGGTTCGTACTGCCAGGATCTCCTGCACGTTGGACGATTGCCGCTCTCGCCCTCTTGTTGTTGCCCAGCTATTTGCAGGCGGCACTGTCACTTGCGCGGCAGTGGAATTCTCCCCATCGCTGGGCGGTCATTCAGCAGGGAATCGACGATTTCATCACCTCTCAGATTAATGTTCTGGTGTTTCTCGCGTTTCTGCTGCACCAGACACTCGTCACACTCGACGCCATCATCAGAACAGTGTTCCGCCTCACCATCAGTCGTAAGAAACTGCTGGAATGGGAAACGGCCGCGCAATCCGAACTGGAAAAGCGCAAAAAAACTCCCGTCGATATCTATCTCGCCTGGACGCCGTTTGTTTCTCTCCTGATCGCAGGCGCGTTATATTTGTTCCGTCCTGGAGCCCTGCCAGTCGCTGCGCCAATTTTGTTTCTCTGGTTTTTCTCGCGAATTGCCGCCAAGTGGCTCGATCGGCCGTTGCGCGCTGCCGTCAGCTCTTTGAAACCGGAAGACGAATCCTATGCGCGCAAAGTGGCTCTAAAAACCTGGCGCTATTTCCGCCAATTTTCCAACGAAAAAGAGAACTGGCTTATTCCCGACAACATCCAGGGAGAGAATGGTGAAATTGCCACGCGCGTCTCCACCACCAATCTAGGTCTACTTTTCAACGCACAGTATGCTGCGTTCAATCTGGGCTTTCTAACGCTTCCGCGCTTCGTGTCGCTGGCTGAAGCTACCATGCAGAGTACTCGAAAGCTCGAGCGCTTTCATGGGCATCTCGTCAACTGGTATGACACTCGGACACTGGCCCCGCTCCAGCCGTTATTTGTTTCCAGCGTGGACAATGGAAACTTGGCCTGCTGTCTGTGGGCGCTCAAACAGGGCTGTTTGACTGCCGAAAGCGAACCGATTTTTTCCGAATCGCTTTTTGAATCGATCCTGGATCACATCGATATCTCCATCGAACTCATGAAGAAGCAGCCTGAGCGAAAGCAACTTCTAGCGGCGACGGAAAAGATCCGGACCGAAATCAGCGCGATGGGTAACGATGTCGAGCGATGGATTGCGACGGCAACGAAATTCGTCGCGAGAATCGATTCAACTATCTCTGCAGACCAAGGTAAGAATGCAGATGAGGGAGTCTGGTGGCTTTCTGAAGCAAGTGCAAAACTGAAAGATCTAGTGGCTCAAGCAGAAATGTTCACGCCCTGGTTCCTGCAGGACTTTGCCGAGTTTCGCAACGTGCCGCCGCAACTGCGCAGAGTAGAAACGATTCTCAGCCTGACGCTCCGCAATTACGCGCAACTTGCGAAGAGTATGCAGAATGTGCCACCGGGGACGGATGTACAGGCACTGGAGGCCACGCTCGGGAAATGCTCGGAAAATGTGGCGGCGATGCGCGCGCGATTGCGGCACATTGCAGACGAAGCGGACGCGCTCGTGAGTGAAATGGATTTCAGCTTGTTTTACGATCCTATGCGCAAAGCACTCTCCGTCGGATATGACGTGACGCAGAATCAACTACAGAGAAGTTTCTATGACCTTCTGGCTTCGGAAGCCAGGAGCGCCGTATTTGTGGCCATCGCCAAAAATGAAATTCCGCAGGATGCCTGGTTCCTGATGGGCCGTACACATACGCGCTATGCAAAACGTACCGTGCTGCTTTCGTGGACCGGCACGATGTTTGAATACTTGATGCCATCGCTTTGGTTGAAGCATTTTCCCGCCACCTTGCTCGAGAATAGTTTGAACGGGGCAGTGGCGTGTCAGAAAGCCTATGTTCACAAGCACAAAATTCCGTGGGGAATTTCGGAAGGCGCGTGCATCGCAAAAAATGACAGTGGCCATTTTCAGTACTACGCATTTGGAATTCCGCCGCTCGCATTGAAGGCGAATCCGCCGAGCAAAATTGTGATAACGCCCTACGCCAGCGCATTGGCGCTGAATACAAATCCGCGAGAAGCGCTTCACAACTTGAGAGCCATGGACGAATTGGGATGGAACGGGCCGTATGGTTTTCACGAATCGGCGGAGTACACCACGGCAACGGATGGTGGTGAAGGATCGTTTGCCGTTGTGCATTCGTGGATGGCGCATCATCAGGGAATGATTCTGCTCTCCATCTGCAATCTGCTTTCGGATTCGGTTTTCCAGAAACTATTTCACGACGAAGTGCGCGTGGAGGCGACAGAACGAATTCTGCATGAGCGGCCGCTCTCCGTGCAGGCGATGAGTGAAATGGTGGTTGCTCCCCAGTCGACCGATTAAATCCAGACAACTTGATTAGTTGTCGGCTTCGGCCGGCGCAGTGTCGACTTGTGCGGGTGGCGGAAGAAAAAATTGGCGGGGCGATTGGCGGAAGTGGCTCCAGAGCGTGCGGACGATCGCGCGATTCGCTCCCAAGTCCGCGCCATGAGCCTGGAGCGCCAAGCGCAGCGCGAGATAAAAACTGACGGAAAGATTGAGCACAAACGTAACGGCGATGCCGAGTGCGGCCCAGAATAAACCGCCCTCTGGCATGGTTTCCCGGGAGAGCGATACGGCGCCGAGCGCGACCGTGCCGGTGGAAAGCGTGACGTGGCGGACATCGAGTGGCAGTCCCAAGAATCGTCCGAACGAGGGTGTCAGTCCCAGCATGAAGCCGAGAGCGATGGAGCCGCCCCAGCCAGAAATATTCTTGGAAAAAGTTTGCGACAAGCGTTGCAACCGGTCGGGATGCAGATAAGTGCCGAACTGGTGATCGGCGATGGCTTCCGGCAAGCGGTGACATACGGCCCAGTTTTCGATCCAGCCGCCGATAATGCTCGAAAGCCAAAGAATTACGCCGGTGAGCGCAGCGTAGAAAACCGTGCCGGTGTGCAGCGGATTCAGAGAAGTCACCGCGTATTCCGCGGCCTCTGTGTTGAGTATCGGTGCGCCGAAAAGTATGCGCCACAGAAAGGCGAGACCGACGGCACCCGCGCCAACAGCAATAATATTTCCGAAAGCGGCGGCAAGTTGCGTGCGAAAGATGCGGGCAACGTAGGTGACGAGCTCGTCGTCGCTGGAATCCTCTTCCCGGCGGAGCACGATCTGGGCCAGTGTTGCGCCGGTCATGGACGGCTGCTTCGTAGCCAGCGCCAGATGAAACGTCTGGAGAATCAGAAAGCTGATGGCGTAATTCAGTCCAGCCAGGAAGCCTTCCGGAAATGCGCGCAGATCGGCATGCGTGACGAACATCTTGATGGCGGCCGTACCCACGGTCAGCAACCCGCCGCCCAGCGCGGCGCGCCACATTGCCCAATATTCCGCTCGGGTGGCCGAGATGTAGTGCTCGCCCGTTTTTCCCGCCCATTCCACAATCTTTCGCGCCAGCAAACTCAAGCTGTTGCGAAGCAGCACGGTGATGCTGCGATCGGAGAGACGGCCTCGAATTACTTCTTTTAAGAAATGTTGGACGGCCAGGAGCTTCGGGTGTCCCGGAGTTGCCGAAAGCACGGCGGCGATGGATTCCATGCGGTGCAGGCACTGCGCGATTACATCCAGCGCGTAGACGACATCAAGATTGACGCCGCGCTTGTCCATATTTTGTTCGATGGTATGCAATTCATTTCTGCAGGCCTGTACCGAGTTCCGCCATTCCTGCTCAACGGCGGAAGTATCTTGCCCTTCCTGAACCCCATGAACGAAATCATCGCCGGCGTGAGTGAGTAGATAGAAAGGCGATTGCTGCACGGGGCGGGGCAGGCTGCGAACGCGGAGTGTTTCCGACAGACCCAATCCCTGCACGCGCGCGCCAAGGAGGTTGAACGAGTCGAGGAGCGACTGCACGACGGGCTTCCACTCGGAAACGCTGTCCTCGGGCGCCTCCAGCGCAACGATGCGATCAAAGTGTTCGGGAGGAAGACTGAAGAAATGTTCCACCTCATCGCGCGTGGGAAAAATCCGGACGAAGAGCCGGGCCAGCTCGTGGTAGTCGCGAGGCGCGGGAAGTATCAGTGCGAACAGGCGATTCGAGAGTTCCGACATGAGGCCACGATCGCTGGGCAAACCAGAATCGGCAAACAGGGATACACCGTTTGTCTCGGCGAGAAGGGCGGCTACGGTCACCTGATAGCGACGACGAATCTCTGGCGAGAGTTCAAGGATGGAGAGCCAGACGGCCTGACGCCGCCAACGAGCATCCTGGCCAAACTCGCTGCCGAGGGCGGCGGAAAGCGGTGGCGAGATGTGACGATCGCTTGTGCGATTAAAGGTGGCGAGTTGCACGGCAGCGTCCAGGCGCGCTTTGAGCGTAGTGGCGCTGGTGAGGTGGTCGACAAGGGATGCGAGTTCGCGTAGGGATTTGTTGGAACGCTCTGCCGGGGGAAAAAGGGCAAGGATGATTTCGCTGGTCGAGGGCATGGGGGCTGAAATGGCTTTCGAGTTCGACAAATACCGTACCTGTAACCAGCGAAGTATGCAACGGCAGGAACCGAGCTCATGGGCGTTCTCGGCAAATGTGAAGATGGAGCGAGTTGCCGTTCGGGATTGTGTATAGCTTAGAATAGTGGTGGAGGCGAATGGGGTCCGGTGACCTTCCCGGCCTTCAAAGCCGGCGATTCGGCCCTTCGCGGGTCGAATGGTGGATTCGACTTCCACACGCCTCCGCCAGAGAACCAAAGAAGTCTTGAGCTGATATTTGTGGGTTGATTGTTGAGGTTGACTCTAAACCCGCACCCTTTGTAGAAACAGAGGCCAAAGGGTGTGGCACCCGCGCCCAAAGCATTAGATTGGCAATCGACACCTCGGGAACTCTCGTCGCTACGGGGATGAAGCTATGACCTTCTACTCCCGACCTCCCACAGAATCATTTGAGAGATGGCTCTCAGTCATGGAGCACGATTACTAGTCATTCAGTTGAGGCCAGCGGGCAACACATAGCAGAGCGTTTGGCCTTGTGCTATAAAGTTTGGATGCCAAAGTCCATTGAAAAGTGGTTGCTTTACAAATATGTGGGAGTTGAATTCACGCCGTTGTCGAAGCCGTTTAAGTCTCGCGCGCAGGCGGAGAAGGCACGGGAGAAATACCCGGAGCGAGAACGGAAGACGATTGGTGTGGGTGTCGTTCGGATCTCCGGCTAGGTGATGGTGACCTGGTCGGCCGATCATCAGAGAAACTAATTCTCAGAATTCAGAGGACCACCCGCCTCTCTCCGCGTTCTAATGTGCCGACTTCGGATTGAAGTAGAGCCCCCTTATCATCGCGCGCACGAATCATTCTAATTCAGAGCGCTAACCCGCTCGTCGGTGGGAATTGCTAACCGATTCGTGGCAGGGACATCCGTAGGACCTCGACATGTGCGGTGCGCTGGACTAGGCTGAAGAAATGAACCAAGAGCGTCGAGGGTTGAGGTTTCCGTTCCGCGCAGATGCCGAGATCGCTCCAGCAAACTCTCCCACTTCTTTTGTCTCGGGACGTGTGACAGAGATCAGTTTGCGTGGGTGTTTCGTGGAGACTTTCGCGTCGTACGAGATGCAGAAACCCGTTTTGTTGAAGATTCATCATTCCGGTGAATATTTTGAGGCCGAGGCAACTGTCCTTTACGTGCAACCTTCGGGACTGGGCCTGGTATTTCGAGAGATAAAGCCACTCTTCCGAGCTGTGCTGCAGCAATGGGTTCTCGCCACTCTGGATAAGCAAGCCGAGGTAAAGCTAACCACGGAATAGCCGGCGACACGTCCGCAACTCGCCGCTGCGAGCGTCGCTCTGAAATTGTCAGTGGTGCAGAGACGCCCACTTGGGATTTATTTGTCTGCTTCAAAGCAATTTGCCGCGCCAGGAATTGGAATTCGTGTTCCAGATTCATGTAACGAATGCTCCCGCCCGATACGTCTAATTTACACAACCGCAGTGGTGATCCGCAGGTTCGCACGGACGAATGCGCATAGGATGTAAAGGAACTTTAGAATTGGCGGATGGGAAGAATGGATAGGAGCAGTGTGAGATGAAGAGCTGGTTGAGGAAGATCGCAGGGATGACATTCGGACTGGCATTGTGCGCCATGTGGTTAATGCCGGCGGCGGGATGGGCGCAAGCAGCGGGGCAGGTGGGCACGGCTCCTGCGAAAACTCCTCCTGCGGTGGGAACGATCAAGAGTATTGGCGCCGGTGGGATTGTGCTGACGAACGAAGCGGGCGCAGAGGTGAAGGTACAGGTAGGCGCGGAGGTAAAGTTTTTGCGCGTTCCCCCAGGGTCGAAGGATTTAAAAGACGCGACGCCGATTCAACTGAGCGATTTGCAACCGGGCGACCGGATCCTGGTGAGAGGGAAGCAAGGCGATGATGCGGGAACGTTTGTGGCGAGCACGATCATCAGCATGAAGAAAGAGGAGCTGGCCGCGAAACAGGCACGCGAACGGGAAGAATGGCAGAAGAAGGGAATCGGCGGCATGGTGAAGGGCGTGGATGCCGGCGCAGGCGTCGTCACTGTGGGAACGATGACAGCGGCCGGGAAGAAGGATGTGGAAGTACATGTGGCGAAAACGACGATTGTGCGGCGGTACGCGCCTGGGTCGGTGAAATTTGATGATGCCAAGCCGAGCTCGCTGGCAGAGATTCACGCGGGAGACCAGTTGCGAGCGCGCGGGACGAAGAGTGAAGACGGCGGAAGTTTGACGGCGGACGAGGTTGTTGCGGGAACGTTCCGGAATATTGCGGGCACGATTGTTGCCGTGGATGTCAACGCGGGAACGATGACCGTGACGGATTTAGCGAACAATAAGCCGGTAGAAGTGAAGATATCGGCAGAGTCGCAGGTCCGGAAGTTGCCGGCGCCGATGGCACAACGGATTTCGATGCGATTGAAGGGAACTCCTACAGAGGGCACGGCGGCCAACGGAGCAGCGGGGAAACCTGACTCCGCCGCGCCAAGTGCGAATGCCAATATTGGTACTGGCGCCGGTGCGGGTAATTCGACAGGGAATGCCGGTAGCGGCGGTCAAGGGAGAAATTTTGGAAGCGGAGGAAACGGTGGCGGCGATTTGCAGCAGATGCTGGGCCGATTGCCAGCAACCGCATTGAGCGAATTTCAGAAGGGGGATGCGGTGGTAATTGTGGCCACGTCCGGCGAAAGCGATTCCAAAGTTGTAGCAATCACGCTGTTGGGCGGAGTCGAGCCGATCCTGCAAGCCTCTTCACAAGGGCAAGCGGCCTCGATTCTGTCGCCATGGAGCCTGAGTAACGGCGGCGGTGGAGATGCGGGAACGCCGTGAAGCACGAGAGGCGACAGAAGCCAATCCAATTGAAGGAACCGGTAAACCTGAATGATTGAGAGATATTGCAAAGGGATTTTGCGCGGATGGTGTATCGCGGCGATCGTAATGATGTGCGTGGTTGGCGCGGTGAAGGCACAGGGGCCGACGGGAATTTTGCGTGGACTGGTGACCGATCCATCGGGTGCAGAGATTGTTGGCGCGACGGTGTTGGCGACGAACAGCGCGGGAGATGCAAAGGGTGCCACGACGGGAAAAGATGGGAGCTATGAATTCAAGGAGTTGCCGCCGGGAACGTACGAGATTCAGGTGACAGCGCCGGGTTTTGCTTTGTTCACGAAACCGGGAGTGGTGGTGACCGCGGGGCAGACGGCGCACGCGGACGTGAAGATGAGCATCCAGGTGCAACAAGAAAAAGTGATGGTGAACGACACGAGTACGCAGGTGAGTGTGGATCCATCGAACAACGCGAACACGATTGTGCTGCAGGGGAAAGACCTGGACGCGTTATCGGATGATCCGGATGAGTTGCAGAGCGAGTTGCAGGCGCTGGCGGGACCCTCGGCAGGACCGAACGGCGGCCAGATTTATATCGATGGATTTACCGGCGGACAATTGCCGCCCAAAGCGTCGATCCGGGAAATCCGCGTGAATCAGAATCCGTTTTCGTCGGAGTACGACAAGTTGGGCTACGGGCGCGTGGAAATCCTGACGAAACCTGGGACGGACAAACTCCACGGGCAGTTGTCGGTGAACGGCAATTCGTCGGCTTTCAATGCGAGAAATCCATTTGAAGTGGTGCCGGAGGGGACTTCGTCGCCGAGTTATCATTCGGAGTTGTACAGCGGGAATGTCGGCGGAGCGATTAACAAGAAGGCATCGTTCTTTTTCAATATTGACCGGCGGCAAATCCAGAACCTTGGGATTGTGAGCGCAACGGTGCTGGACGCGAGTAATCAGATCGTGCCGTTCAGCGACTCAGTGGCAAATCCGCAGACACGAACGAATCTGAGCCCGCGATTCGATTTTCAATTAACGCCGAACAACACGCTGACGGCGCGTTACCAGTACTTTCGAGACTCTGAACAGAACAACGACGTTGGGCAATTTAACCTGGCCGAGACGGGCGTAAATGAACTGAATACAGAGCAGACGTTTCAACTGACGGACACGCAGATTTTTGGCGCGCACAGGATCAACGAGGTACGGTTCCAGTTCATTCGAGAGACCACGCAAACAACGCCGGTCAATCCCGCCACCACGGTGAGAGTGGATGGCGCTTTCACGGGGAATGGGAGCGGTGGTGGAGGCGAAAAGGACATACAGAACCGGTACGAACTGCAAGACACGCTGTTTGAGAATTACGGAAAGCACGCGATGAAGTTTGGGGGCCGGCTGCGAGTGACAAACGATACGAACTCGACGCTGGCAAACTTTACGGGGCAGTTTTCGTTCAACAGCATCGACCAATACCAATTGTTCCAGGAAGGGCTGGCGTTGCCGACGTATTACACGCAGACGGCGGGGACCCCCACGTCTGCGGTGACGTGGGTGGACGGAGGATTGTTTGCACAGGACGACTGGAAGGTCCGGCAAAACGTGACGGTGAGCTACGGCTTGCGGTTCGAGACGCAAAATAACTTCAGCGACAAGGCGAGCTTTGCGCCGCGACTGGGAGTGGCGTGGGGAATCGGCGGCAACGCGAAGAAACCGCCGAAGATGGTATTGCGAGCCGGATTTGGAATCTTTTACGACCGTTTTCTGTATAACGAGGTGCTGCAACAAGAACGATTCAATGGCGTCACGCAGTTAAGCTATCAGGTGCAGAATCCGGCTTTTTATTTGAACAATATTCCGCCGGTCGACCAATTGCCGCTGGGTACGACGCAGACGATCTATCAGACGAATGCGAATCTACGCGCGCCATACACAATGCAGACGGGAATTACGCTGGAAAGGCAGCTCACGAAGAGTGCAAATCTTGCGGTTACGTACTTAACTTCGCGGGGCGTACACCAGTTTTATACAAATAACCTGAATCCGGCGGATCCTACCACCGGGATTCGACCGGATGGCGAGAACAATATCTTCCAGTACCAGTCCGAAGGAACATTCAAGCAAAACCAGTTGATCGTGAACGGCAGCATACGGGCGGGCACGAGAGTATCGCTTTTCGGCTATTACACGCTGAACTACTACAACAGCAACACGTCGGGAGCGGGGAGTTTTCCATCGAACCCATACGATCTGAGTCAGGACTATGGAAGGGCAAGCCAGGACATACGGAATCGAGTGTTCATGGGAGGATCGATTCTTCTGATGCGGGGAATTCGAGTCAGCCCATTTCTGATTGCAAGCTCGGGGGTACCATTTAACGTTACGACGGGAACGGATCCATATCAGGATTCGCAATTTAATTTGCGGCCTGTCTTTGCGCCGTCGTGTTCGACAGCGACTTATGTGACTACGTTTGGCTGCTTCAATGTAGCCACACCTGGGCCAGGTTACGTTCCAATTCCAATCAACTACGGGGAAGGGCCAGGACGATTCTCGCTGAATTTGCGATTCAGCAAGACGTTTGGATTCGGACCGGTGATTGAAGGCACGAGTGCAGGGGCGGGCGGTGGGCCGATGAGCGGCGGAACATTTGGGCGCGGTCCTGGAGGACCCGGGCGCGGGGGACCTGGAGGTGGACCGGGCGGGCCACCGGTCGCTTCGAATCGCCGGTATAGTTTGACGTTGGGAGTCAATGTCAGGAACATTTTCAACAATGTGAACCTGGCCACGCCGATCGGAAGTTTGACCTCACCGCAGTTTGGCGAATCGAATGGATTGGCGGGGCGGCCATTCAGCGATTCGACATCGAACCGGAGAATCGACCTGCAATTGACGTTTAGCTTTTAAGACCAGGCCGACGGGCGTGACAATCTAGAAATCGAGCGGGCAACGGGGTGCAGTAGTGCGGTACCCCTACTGACTTTGCCCGGAAAATCCATCCTCTGATCAACTGGGACTAATGAGTACCAGAAGCGGGGAGAGCGGCAATTTGTTGGCGGAGTTTGCTGACAGCATCCAAAACTAATCCACGAATGCGGGGATCGCGAGTGATGGAGAGATGCGAGGCATCTTTTACGAGCACATCCGCAATGAGTTTGGTGTGCGACGGATCTTCCATGTGAATGTGTTTCGTGGTCATAAACATGAGTGCGTCCCAGGCGTGGAAAATAGCGCCCGTAGAGACGTTTTTGGGAATGGTGTAGTCGGTAAAACCGACGCTGTCGATCTGGATGGTTAACTCAATAGGGATACCTTTGTCGCGAAGATCTCTGGCAACGCTAAGCATGGCCCACCCGCCGGTGGAATGGCCCACGAGAATGATGCGTGGAGCGTATTCGAGCTCGGAGTCGGTGAGAACGCCGGTGTGCGAGGGAAAGTGTGTGAGAATCCAATCCCGGCCGGAAGTCCAAGAAATGGGAATGAATGAGTCTGCGCAGACGTCGGGAAAATCGGCGCCGCGGAGGGTGTCGCGAATCTGGACGACGCCGGAGTGTTTATGATTGGAAGTTTCCAGAGCACCCACAAAGCCAGCGTAGATAATTGTGCAGCCCGGTGTGGAAGGAAGGGGTGGAGAACCGGGCGAGGCGGCGCGCAACTCCGGACACAACGAGGCTGGAAGAAACAGCGCCGATACAAAGGAAATGGCTAATACCAGGATCAGAGGGATCTTGTGCCGAAGATAGGATGGTCGGCTGAGGAAGATGCTTGGAATCGGCACTAAAACCAAGTTACGTGGGCGAGGGGGCGACGTCAAGTTTCGGGTAAAGCTGAGTTTCGTGAAGTAATTGGGTGAATTGTCAATTTCTGGAATCAACAGAGATTATGGCTTCTGAGGGGTTCAAGACCACACCCTCGGGCCACAAATGTCGGAGCGCAAGCTCCAACTCCCTAAAATGTATAGCGCAGGCACCATCAGTGGGGAGCCATAGATTTTGAGAGGATGGGGAAGTGAGCTAAGATTTTTTGCAGCGAGGATCGCATCGTGAAGAGCCAGAAGGCTGACAGTACGAAGAGTGAAAAGCAGACAGAACGACGCGATCGAGAACTTGGGATGGACCGGCAGATCACCCGGCGCGATTTTCTGAACGGGGTCAGCATGACGGTTGGAGCGGCGCTGATGAATCAAGGCACCGTGTCGAGCAAGCTGTTATCTGGCGCGGGGGAAGTTTATGACCCGGAGAAGCAGCCCGGATATTACCCACCGACAAGAACAGGGATGCGAGGAGACCACGACGGATCGTGGGAAGTTGCGCACGAAGCGCGCGACGGCAAGAAGTGGGACAGTGCTGTCAGAGAAGAACAGAAATACGATTTGATCGTCGTGGGTGCTGGCATCAGCGGGCTTTCGGCGGCGTATTTTTACCGTCAGGCGGCAGGAACGGCGTCCAGGATACTCGTCCTCGACAATCATGATGATTTTGGGGGACACGCAAAGCGGAATGAGTTTCACACTTCCAGCCGCCTGTTGATTGGTTACGGTGGAACGCAGACGATCACCTCGCCCAACCTGTACAGCCCGGTTGGAAAACAATTGTTCAAGGAATTGGGGATTGAATTACAGCGATTCGAAAAATATTACGACCAGAAATATTATTCCTCGCGCGGCCTGACGGAGGGAGTGTTTTTCGATAAGGAAACCTTCGGAGGCGACCGGCTGTTAACAGGCCTGTCGGGGAAGCCCTCGGCGCAGGCGCTGGCGAATACGCCACTCTCGGCCGCTGTGCAAAAAGATCTTTTGCGAATTCAGACGGAAAAAGTGGATTACCTGTCTGGGATGAGCGTCGCTGAGAAGAAGCAGTATCTAGCGAAGACAAGTTACAAGGACTATCTACTGAAGAATGCGAAGGTGGACCCGGGAGTGATTACGTACATGCAGACATCCATGTACGGGCTGTATGGCGTGGGGATCGATGCGATTCCCGCGGGCGACATGGCGGGATTTGGTTTTATGCCTGGATTTAGCGGGTTGGGATTTACGGATACAGATGGGCCGGGGATTGGGTTGGAAGTTACACGCAGGGATGATGAGGCGTACATCTACCATTTCCCGGACGGAATCGGTTCCGTGCCGCGTCTACTGGTGCGCGCCCTGATACCTGGTATTGCGCCCGGGAATTCGATGGAAGATGTCGTAACTGCGAAATTTGATTACTCGAAGCTGGATGAAGACAAGTCTGCGACGCGGATCCGACTGAATTCCACGGCTGTGCATGTGAGGAATATCGGCAGTGCAGAGAATGCGAGTGGCGCAGAAGTGACGTATGTGCGTGGCGGGAAGGCGTATGCGGTGCAGGGGACTCATTGCATTCTGGCCTGCTGGAATATGATGATTCCGACTATGTGCCCGGAAATGTCGAAGGCGCAGAAAGAGGGACTGGCGTACAACGTGAAAGTGCCTTTGGCCTACACGAATGTGCAACTGAGGGACTGGAAGTCGTTTGAGAAATTAAAGATTCACGGGGCACGATGCCCCGGGAGTTTTTTCGGGGCGGTTGATCTGGATTTTCCAGTCAGCATGGGAGAATACAAATTTCCGCAATCTTCGGATGAGCCATGTCTGGTGCATTTGCAGTATGTGCCAGTTGGACCCGGAAGAACGGCACGAGAGCAACAACGCACTGGCCGGGCGATCTTACTCGGGTTGGACTTTTCGACGTTTGAGCGGAATATTCGGGACCAGATGACACGTATTCTGGCACCGGGAGGTTTTGAGGCCGCACGCGATATCGAAGCGATCACCGTGAATCGCTGGCCGCACGGATATTCGTACGAATATAATTCGCTCTACGATCCGGTCTGGCCGGAAGGACAAGCGCCGAATGAGATTGGACGCAAGGCGTTTGGGCGAATTCATATCGCAAATTCGGATGCTGGAGTATTTGCGTATACGAACGAAGCCATTGATCAGGGACACCGCGCGGTGCAAGAGATCGTATTGAAGAAGAGTTAGGTTGCCATGGCAAGATCGCGAAAGAAAAAGTTGGATAAAGGAACCGAGGCGCGACGGTTGGCGCGGAAGATCGGACTTGCGCCCGCGACGACGCGCGTCATCCCGGACAAGAGAAAGAAGCCGGTGAAGCATAAAGGCAAAGAACTGATTGTTGAAGAATAGCTATGGGGTGCCCGACGTTCTATCGAAGCGCGCCCTGATGGTGTTTCAAACCCTTGAGAGACCCGACCGGGTCTAGTTTTTGCTTCCTCAACCAGGTTTAAATGCGGGAACGATTTCGTCGGAGCGGAACAAAGGCGCCTGTGCGATTTTTGTGCGTTCCGCCAAGTTGGCGGCGATATTTTCCAGATCGGATTTGTTAAAGCCCATGCAGATTGAGGTGATGGTCCTGTCAGGTTCAATCAGAAAAATAGTAGGAACATTGGTGAGTCCGTAGGCGTTTGAGACAGGATAGGGGTGAATGTCGAGAAGAGTGAGAAAGCTTACGCCATGTTCGTCGTTGAAACGCCGAGTGGGGCGCGAATCGTCCTGGGAAATTCCAACGAAGGTCGCGTTGGAATCGCTAAAGCGCTCATGGAGCCGCTGCAAGAAAGGGAAAGTAAACTGGCATACGGGGCATGAGATTTTGAAGAATGCCAATACTGCAGGGCCCTGAGCGAGCAATTCGGAAAGAGAATACTCCTTGCCGCCGAGAGCATTCAAAGAAAAATCAGGTGCAACTTGTCCAGACACAAGATTGGTCATTTGTTTGTTCCGGTCAACCCATTCTACAACTCTTCGGAAGAGGTTCATTGAATTTAGGATAAAGCATAGAGGGAAGAGCAAGAAAGAGGGGATTGAGTGTCGATTCCAATTCTTTTAAGTGGCGGGGAGACCGGAAGGTAAAGGCGTTGGCATGCAAGCCAGTGGTACAAAGGTGACAAAGAAAGCAAACCCCCCGAGCGCACCATGCCCAAGGGATTTGCGATCTTGCGAAGCGAAGTGAATTTACTTTGCTGAAGTTGCAGAGGCCTGCTTATCTCCGATTTCCAGTTCAATCTTCTTTCCCTGCGGAAAAATGGCGAAGAGCGAGCGAGAACCGTCAGCTTCTTTCCTGGCTCCGTAGCCGCCACCAGCGTTTGAAGTTTCTTTGCTGATCAAGGTGGCAGGCACGGTGACGATGTTGTTCTTGCCCTTGCGGATGCTGACCTGAACGGTCGGGCCGGAGCCGTCCCATTCAACATCATACGTTCCGGCTTTAAGCTCGGTACCTTGGACGTTGATAGTGTCGGTGAGTTTTAAAATGCTCTTTTCCTGAGCGAATGCACCCACTGCGAGAAAGAGTGAAGCCCCAAATAGAGTGGTAATGATCCTCGACGTTTTCATATACATCTCCTTTGTGATTCCTCATCGCCAGCGGCCTAATTGATGACCGCCAATCTGCGGAGGTTTTTCTTGTCTCACCTATTTGACGTATTCGGAGTTCGAAATGTTGCTGGAAAAAACGATTTTTGAGCAGGGAAAAAAGAAATGGCGGGAAGAAAATAATTTGATGTAACACAGCTGGATTGTTTACGTCGTCAAAACAGGCAAGGTGCGAAAGGTGATCGGTGTCACCTGCGCATGAAAGTGTCGATGAGATGAATCAGAATTTCAGTTAGTGGATCGTGCGAGTCTTGCGCTGCATGTAATCCATCAGAAGATACTGGCCCAAATTGTAAGGAGTGGTGAAATAGGCTTTGCCTTTGCACATTTCGGTAATTTTCTGAACGAAATTGACAAGGCTGTAATCGGTGGCGAGCATGAAGGTGTTGATGAGAATTCCGGCGCGCTTGCATTTGTTCACTTCCTGGAGAGTTTCACCGACGACAAAAGGATCGAGCCCGAACGCATTCTTGTAAATGCGGCCGTCCTCAAGGGTGAGAGCGGAAGGTTTGCCGTCGGTAATCATGACGATCTGGCGCATATCTTTGCGCTGGCGAAGAAGAATGCGCTGGGCCATGCGAAGACCTTCGCGCGTGTTGGTGTAGTAGGGGCCGACCTGAACGCGAGCGAGTTGACTGAGCGGGACTTCTTCGGCGGAGTCGTGAAACAGAACGAGGTTGAGGGTGTCGCCGGGATATTGCGTGCGAATTAAATGAGATAGCGCGAGGGCCACGCGTTTGGCGGGAGTGAAGCGATCTTCCCCGTAGAGAATCATGCTGTGGCTGCAATCGAGAAGAAGGACCGTGGCGCAGGAACTCTGGTACTCGCACTGGTGAACCATCAAATCGCGATACTGCATGTCGAGAGGGACTTTGGCGCCTTCGCGGCGGATGGCGTTGGATAGAGTCTGGCTGATATCGAGATTCATGGTGTCGCCGAATTCGTAGGGGCGAGAGACGCCGCCGGATTCGACACCAGTGGAAAGATCGCGGGTGCTGTGGCGGCCGAAGCTGCTGCGGCCGAGCGAGCCGAGAAGATCTTTCAAAGTTTTGAAACCCAGAAAATCGATGGCCTTGTCGGTGATTTCAAAGCGCGCCTCGGGATTTTCCTGAGGCTGGCCGAGTTGACCACCGGGGGTGTTCTGAGGGGGAGGTGTAATCTGCGGAGGTTGCTGTGGGTTGATGAAGCCTTCCTGGGAGAGACGATCCACGAGTTTTTGAATCATGTCGCGGACTTCTTTGTTATTCAGCGCGCCGGGATCCTGAAGCATCTTGCGCATTTCGTCGGTGAGGGATTCATCGGGAAGGAGATCGCCTTCCTGAAGAGCGCGGAGAATCGCCTCGCGGAGGGCTTCCATGGAATTGGCGGCATCGAATTCAGAGAGGCCGTAATATTGCGACTCGAATCCACTCTGCAGGAAGAAGTCGCCGAGACGTTTCATCAACTCATCGAGATCGACGACGTCGGCTGGTTCTCCGGTATATTTTCCATACTTGATGACTTTCATTGCTGGCCCTCATTGCGAACTGCTACCGAGTACTCCTGGTCAAGCGTCAGTTATAGCCGCGCCGCTGACGGTTTGGCGATTCGCGTTGCTCCTGCGGGCGTTGTTGCTTCTCGGCGTAGAATCCGCGTTCTTCGCTGCGGCCAATGCGGCGATGGGCCCAGAGGCCCTCGAGGATTAGCTCAGCGGCGGCAGCGGCGTGATGTTCGTCTTTGCGATTCGTGACACCAAGCTTGTCGATGTGTTCGAAGACGTCCTGAATCTTGGCAAGCTGCTGGTACCGCTGTGCGGTGGAGATTACGTCGGGAATTTTCAGTTCGCCGCCAAGTTCGAACCACTGGATAACGGACTGAAAATTGACATTCGAGAAGTGCTTGCTGAAAACGCGGCCGATGGCGGCACGAATGAGTTCGCGAGCAATCGTTTCGGCACCTTTCAGTTCGCCTTCGTATTCCAGTTCGAGCTTGCCGGTGATGGAGGGCAGAGAGGCATAGAGATCAGTCACGCGAGCAACTGCGAACTTTTCGCCAGTGCGGGCGGCGCGCTGTTCGGCACTGCTGACAATATTTTCCAGAGTGGAGATAGGGAGGCGCTGGCTGACGCCGGAGCGCTTGTCAACGCGTTTATCGTCGCGCGCCTGAAATGCCGTTTCTTCGACAATTTCGCGGAGATAGTCGGGAACTTCGATTTTGATGGAGTCATCACGGTCGACCCAAGATTCCTGAGCCGTGATATTGATGCCCTCCTGCACGGTAGCGGGGTAGTGGGTGCGGATTTCCGCGCCGATGCGGTCTTTTAGAGGTGTGATGATCTTGCCGCGAGCGGTGTAGTCTTCGGGATTAGCGGTGAAGACGAGGAGAACGTCGAGCGGGAGGCGCAGGGGGTAGCCCTTAATCTGGATATCGCCTTCCTGCATGATGTTGAACAGACCGACTTGAATTTTGCCGGCGAGGTCAGGAAGTTCGTTGATGGCGAATATGCCGCGATTGGCGCGTGGAAGCAGGCCGTAGTGGATGGTGAGTTCGTCGGAGAGATCGCGGCCACCGCGAGCGGCGCGGATGGGGTCGACGTCACCGATGATGTCAGCAATGGTGAC
Source organism: Candidatus Acidiferrales bacterium (assembly GCA_963782755.1). Classification (GTDB taxonomy): domain Bacteria; phylum Acidobacteriota; class Terriglobia; order Acidiferrales; family UBA7541; genus Acidiferrum. Next base: position 98,106 of record CAWAKR010000013.1, on the reverse strand, counting down.
GTCGGGCGTAGCAAGTTTTTCGACGTAGCGCTGATCACGAGGCATCCAGGCGATAGGAGTGCTGTCGCCCTCGGCAGCGACGCGTTCACGGCAGGAGCGGCAGATGGGGCGAAGCGGGTGATCGTTGATTTCGCAACCGGCGATAACGGGAATTTCGAGGTCGAGGAGTTGGATCAGGCCGCGAAGGATGCGGCTCTTAGCTTGTCCGCGGAGGCCAAGAAGAATGAAATTGTGACGAGAGAGCAAAGCGTTGACGATCTGCGGAATGACACTGTCTTCGTAGCCGTGGACGCCAGGGAAGAGAGGTTCGTTGCGCTCGATTCGGCGAAGAAGGTTGCGGCGGATTTCGTTTTTTACGGAAATGGAAGTGGAGCGAGCGTCGAAATCAGGGATGTGCTTCCATTCGCCGATGGTCTTGGGACGGGAAGGCCCCGAAGAAGGATAAAGAGATGTGCTTGCTGTCATGGGCCCTCAATGTGGGAGGCCAGCGGCCTCACTACCATTTGATGCAGATTTTGACGAATGGTGAACAAAGCTAATTCAAACCGTGGCCATTTCCGCTGTCGCGCTGTCGCAACGCTTCTTCTTTCTGTAGATGCGGCGCCCAGTCGCGAAGGTACGCGGCGAGGCGTTCCTGGCGCTCGGCTTCGGAACGGAGTTCCAGGATTTGCTGCTTCCAGAGAAGGTCGAGTGGAAGAGCGGAAGCGATGGAGTAGGAGAGTTCGTTCGAGAGGGGAGATTCGAGGTTTTTGGGGAGGCTGGAAAAGAGAAGAGTGTGGCATGTTTCATAAAGTTCGATGAGTTGCCTGCGCTGGGTCGAGTCGGGCAGGGAATCGCGATCTTCAAGGTAGTCGATGTCACCGCGCAGAAGAGAATCATCGGTCTTGATATCGATGACCTGGAAGAGATCGCGGCCGACCGTGATGATGTCCATGCGGCCGTCTTCGTATGTTTTGAGCACTTCGAGGATTTCGGCGGTGCAGCCAACATGGACTACGCCGTTGGGCATGGCGAGGAGCAAGCCGAAGTGAGATTTGTTGTCGAGACATTCGCGGACCATCCGGCGGTAGCGCGGTTCAAAAATGTGCAGGGGAAGTTGCTCGCCGGGGAAAAGAACGACGTTGAGAGGGAAGAGTGGGATGCGATCCGACGGCATAAGATTGACACGAATGATAGCAAAAGCGGCTTGAAGTGGAATCAGGCAGTTCCTTCAGGCCGCCTGAGGAGCGGTAGCGACAAAGAGGCCGTAGACAAAATTTCCGGAAGAGAAGCCAGCGCGCATGGCGTGAAAGGCCTTGAGATACGTGAGGAACTGCGGGCCGTGTTGCATGGCGAGGTCCCAGAAAGACTTGTGCTTGATGATGTCGAGGGAAATGTCCCAGGTTTTTGCGCAATTCTTGTTGAGGATTTGACGATGCGTGACGTGAAGGCCGCTCGCGGTAAGGAAGGAGGCGTAGTCATCCATGGTCTGCAGTTCCACGAACATGCCGTGTTCGATGGGCTCGATGAATTTGCGCGTTGCGGCCGGTGTCAGATTTTCTTTCTTAAACCAGTCAGTGAGGGCAAATGTTCCGCCCGGTTTGAGCAGTTTGGCGGCGGAGGCGAAGAATTGTTTGTGATCGTGATAGTGGGAAATGGACTCAGTGGACCAGAGAAGATCGAACTGTTTGTCAAAGGTCATGGCTTCGGCGTCCATCAAGAGAAACCTGGAATCGGCACGAGCCACTGCGGCGGATTTGGTGGCCATATCGATCTGGACGGGAGAAATGGTGATGCCGACGGTCGAGGCGTGAAATTTTTGGGCGAGATAGAGACTCGTGGCACCCATTCCGCAGCCGATGTCGAGAATGTCAGAGCCGAATTTGACGTCTGCCAAATCGGCGAGATGCTCAATCAATTGAACCTGGGCGGTTTCTTTTGATTCGTCGCCAGTGATCCAGAAACCGTGATGGAGATGATCACCCCATAGTGCCTGGTAGTAAGGGCTGACAACATCATAATGTTCGACGATTTTAACTTTATCGTTTGGACGAGAGAGAGTGTGCACGCGGCTCCCATGGCAAATGTTTTTGAATCAGAGCGCGATTCATTGTACCCAAGCCGGCTTCTAAAGCAATAGGGGAGCAGTAGATTGCAGGGAGTTGAGGAGGACTGAGGTTGAGTGGAGGCGGCTAGCCAAGGTCGGCCAGATGCGATTCCATTTCCGAGCGGGCATGCTGATTGCCAACGCGGATGGCGGATTCGATGCCCTTGTTAAGAACAGATTTGGCTTCGTCCACCCGATCATTTTGGGCGAGCATCTGGGCATACATCTGGTAGGCGGGGACATAATCGGGATTGTTTGCTAGGAGAGCCTTAAAGTGAGCGTCGGCGAGATCGAGTTCGCCCTGGCGGAAGGAATCGAGAGCGATGCCATAGCGCGCAAAGGCGTCATTGGGATTTTGGGCGAGAAACTCTTCGAGTTTTTGGCGGCGGACTTTAGTTGGGTCGGTCATGATGGTCTTGGGTATTATACGGTGAGTGGCTGGGTTGCCGAAAACGCGTTACGGATTGGATCGACGAATTGCTGGAAAGTGTGAGCGAGGGGCGCGATGAAGACCGCAGGTAGTAAAGAAGACGGAGTTGGAACTGAAAGGGAAGCCGGTGAGCGCTTCCGCATCGGCAATGGCGGAAGTGGTGCTGCCGGCTGAAACGAATGCGTTGGGCAAACTGCTCGGCGGGCATGTGATGCACATGGTGGACATTGTGGCCGCGATGGCGGCCAGCCGGCACTCGAATAGTTATGTGGTGACGGCGTCGGTGGACTACATCGATTTCAGAAATGCGGTGAACCTTGGCGAAATTGTGATGCTGAAGTCGCACGTGAACCGCGTGTTCCACACGTCGCTGGAGGTTGGCGTGGAGGTATTTTCGGAGAATCTGCTGACCGGTGAGAGGAAACAGACGACCACGGCCTTCGTGACGTTTGTGGCGATCGACGAACATACGAAACTGCCGAAGCCAGTGCCGCCATTGATTTTGAAGACAGCGGAGGAGAAACGCCGGTGGAGGGAAGCAGCGTTGCGAAGGAAGATTCGGCTGGCGCACCGGCATGGGAAGAGGAGTTAGGGACGACGAAGTTGTTCCGGGTAGGACCGTGCGACGGCCTGCAGAACGCGTGGGTTGAGTTGATGGGGTTCGGAAAAGTCGAAAAATTGAAACCTTGAATCGTGCGGACATGGGGCGCAGCGATGCTGTGCCCCTACCAAAGAAAATTCAGTTGGCGAAGCTAATCCGGATTTCTTTAGCTACTTGCATGGCTTGTTCGACGCAAGTGCCGATGGCGGGGCCGCTTAAATAATTGCCGGAAAAATAGAGGCCGGGGAATTTTGCCCGGGTAACGTTGAGAGCGGCGAGGCACGCAGTGTGACCCAGATTGTATTGCGGGATGGCGCGCTCCCAAATTGTAATGTTGGTGAAGACTGGTTCCTTTTTCACGCCAAGGATTGGCGTCAGTTCGGCATGGACCTTTGCCGCGAGTATAGCGGGAGACTGGCGCAGAGCGGCTGGGTTCGTGGCGCCGCCGACAAAACTGGTGAGAAGGGCTTGTCCAGAAGGTGCGCGACCAGGGAACAACGAAGAATTCCAGATGGTGCCAAGTATGGACAATCCGGAAGAACGGGGAACCAGGAAGCCGAAGCCTGAGAGCGGATTCGCGACGTCTTCCTGGCGATAGCCGAGCGAGACAACAGCGACGCCGGAGTATTCCACGGGAGAAAGCTTGGTTTCAAAGGCTGGATCGAGGGGAGCGAGGAGCCTTCCGCTTACGTTGGTTGGCGTGGCGAGGACGAGACGTTCGGCCTCGATGATTTCCTGACCCTTGGGTGTGCGAAGTGTGATGCGGAATCGTGGCGCTTGCGGCTCGCGTCCGGAATCGAGAGCTTCGATGCCCAGGACTTCCACGCCGCAAGTCAGTTGGTCGCCTAACGCCTGAGCTAATGCGCGGATCAGACTCTCGTTTCCATCCTTGAAAGTCTGCAGAACGGGTTTTTCACGCGGACCTGCGTCGTTATCCGTCTTCGCTTTTCTAGCTTTTAGAACCTTGAAGACCCCGCGGATGATGCTGCCGGAGGCCTGTTCCGCTTCGTAAAGGATGGGGAATGCGGCGCGTAGGCTAAGTTTTTCTGGGTCACCGGCGTAGATGCCGGAAACAAACGGGCCGACGAGCCGATCGAGGAGCGTGTTGGAGAATTTGCGGCGTGTAAAACTGGCGACGGATTCGTCAGGTTCGGGGCCACGAGTCGTGCCGAGAATGTCGCGAATGATCGAGGTGCGAGTTCCGCCACTGAAGAAAGATGACGTGAGTATTGCTGGACTCATGGGAACGGCTTTGAGAGCGCCGTCGATCAGGACGTAGCGAAGCGCTTTTGGATCGGCGAGAACGCGCTCGGGAAGCAGACCGAGGTCGGTGCAAAGGGAAGTGATATGAGAGTTGCCGCTGAAGCTTTGGGGGCCACATTCGAGCAGGTAGCCATCGCGCTTCACGGATTGGATGACGCCGCCGGGTCGTGAGGCGGCATCGACGATGAGTGTAGAGATGCCTGCCTTCTGCAGTGCGTAGGCGGTTGCGAGGCCGGAGACTCCCGCTCCAATGACGAATGCCTGAATTTGCGTAGCCATGAGTAGCGTGTGCCGCGTCAGAGCGTTTTCGAGAACAGCGGCTTGGAATCAAGCTGCTGTTTTTCAAGATAGGGATCGAAGACCATGGCGAGGTTACGAATGAAGATGCGGCCCAGCCATGCAGTTCGAATCTCCTTGTCGTTCAGGACGACAAGACCATCGGCCTGCGGAATTTTCAGGTGTTCGAGTTCTGGAGCGAAATATTCGTCGAAGTTGATGCCAAACTGTTTGGAGATTTCCTCTTTGACGATCACGGTGTGGCAGAGCAGGCGGCTGATGACCTCGCGACGAAGGATGTCGTCGGCCGAGAGACGATAGCCGCGCATGGTGGCAATGCCATTCTCGTTGACAGCCTTTTCCCAGGAAGGTATGTCGCGATAGTTTTGTGCGTAAGTATCCTGGATTCCACTGATGGCGGTGATGCCCATGCCGTAGAGGTCGGCGCCAGCCTTGGTGGTATAGCCCTGAAAATTGCGATGAAGGGTGCGATTGCGCTGCGAGACGGCCAGTTCGTCGTTTTCCTTGGCGAAATGGTCCATGCCGATGTAGAGGTAGCCAGCTTCCAGAAAATTCAGCAGGCCGCTGCGAAAGATGTCGAACTTGGCCATGCCTTCAGGTAGAAACTTGACGAAAGAGCCCTGCTGTTTCTTTAGCCAGGGAACATGGGCGTAGCTGAACATGGCGATGCGGTCGGGAGAGAGGCCGACGATTTGCTCGACGGTGTGTGCGAAACTTTCGGCGGTCTGATACGGCAGGCCGTAGATGAGATCGACGTTGATGCTATCAAACCCAAGCTGGCGCGCGGCCGCGATCAAATCGCGTGTGACTTCGTAGGGTTGAATGCGATGGACGGCCTTCTGGACTTCCGGCTTGAAGTCCTGAATGCCCATGCTGAGCCGATTGAAGCCCATTTTGCGGATGGATTCCATGTGAGCAGGTGTCGTGACGCGAGGATCGACTTCGATACCAATTTCGGCATCGTGCGCAAATGTGAAGCGCTCTCTGGTGTAGGTGAAAAGGTCTTCAATCTGTTCCGGTGAAAGATAAGTGGGAGTTCCGCCACCCCAGTGGAATTGGGCTACGTGGCGATCGCGAGAGACGCCGCGGGCGATCCGATCGATTTCTTTCTTCAGGATGGCGAGATAGGGCGGGGTGACACCTTTGTTTTTCTGGATGACGACGTTACAGGCGCAGAAAAGGCAGAGGCTCTCGCAGAAGGGAAGGTGCATGTACAGCGAAACGGGAGAACGTTTCTTGTCGGCGGCGGCGATGGCGTCTTCAAAATCCTTGGGGCCGAAGTTATCGGTCCAAACGGGAGCAGTGGGATAGCTGGTGTAACGCGGACCGGGGCGATTGTAGCGAACAACGAATTGTTCGCCGACCGAGAGTTCCTGGCGCATTTCCAGGATGCTTGGGTTCATCAATGACAAGGCGCAAACCTCCTCGAGCGCTCAGGGGCGCGATGATACGGGCCAAGTGGCATCGTTGAAAACAGCCTGCTGGCCCGTGCGAATAAATAGCTGAGCGTTTTCAACCGGCGTGTGCTGAAGAATGCCGTGGCCCAGGTTAAGAATGTGCCCGTGACCGGAAAGTTCAGCGACGATGTCCAGAGTCGTGCTGCGAATCTTTTCGTGTGAAGAGAAAAGGATGGCGGGGTCGAGATTTCCCTGCAGGGCGACGTTCGGCCCGGCTAGTTTGCGAACCTCGGAAAGCGGAATGCGCCAATCCACGCTGAGGACGTTGGCGCCGACGCGCACAATCGCAGGCAGAAGATGATGGGAAGCCTTGGTGTAGTAGATGACGGGGACCGAAGTGCCGAGACCAGCGATAATCTCCTGAACGGCGGGCACGACGAATTCGGTGTAGTCCTGGATATTGAGTTCGCCGCACCAGGTGTCGAAGAGTTGCACGGCACTCACACCGGCGGCGATTTGAGCCTTTAGATAGAGAATGGTGGCCTGCGCGATTTTGTGAAGCAGTTCGCGGAAAACTTTTGGTTCGCTGTAAAGGAAATTCTTAACCGTGGCGAAACCCTCTTTGGTGCGGCCTTCAACCATGTAGCAGGCTAGTGTCCATGGCGAGGCAGCGAAGCCGAGAACCGGGACGTCTGGTCCAGCCAGCTTTGTGGTCCGGCGCAGTGCTTCCATCAGAAAGCCGGTTTCCACTTCCGGGTCGAAAATACGAAGCTTTTGGACGTCAGCCGCAGTGCGGACGGGTTCGGGCAGGTTGGGGCCGGCGTCGCCCAGTTCCAAGGGAAGTCCCATGGCTTCGGCGGGGATCAGAATGTCCGAGAAAATGATGATGGCGTCCACATCGAGCCGGCGGAAGGGCTGGAGGGAGACTTCAACGGCGAGGTCCGGCGTTTTGCAGACCTCGAGAAAAGAGTGCTTGGCACGAATCTCGCGATATTCGGGAAGGTAACGACCGGCCTGGCGCATCATCCAGACGGGCAGGCGTGGCACGGGTTGGCAACGGCAAGCACGCAAGAACAGGTCTTTGCGGGTCAAAGAAAGGGCCTGATGGCTCATATGGTAAAGAAAGGATAGCAAAAAGCCGGTGAACTTGCCTGTGATGCGGGGCATTGACGGGATTGCGTGGAATCTGGGGTGCTGATGGGCGTCTCGAAAGGCAAGAAAGAGGTCCATGATGCGTGTCATTGACGGAAAGTGCTGATAGGCATTATGAATGCAGCACAGCCGGAAGAGGCGACGGTGAGTTCCCTGCGAGCAGCAGGGGATTGAGCTATACTGAAAATATCCTATGAAACGCGCAAACTGGGCAGAAGCGCGCTCCCGCACTAACCCAGATCGGCGTGGACCGAGCCGATGACCCACACCTTTGTATTGATCACCGTATTGGCGTACCTGCTCAGCATGGGCCTGTACACCAGGTATTTGTATACCGGTCAGGAATTGACCGGAAAATTTGCCACCTTGTTGATGTTTCTGGGTTTAGCGGCACACTACGTGTCGCTCTTGTTGCGAGCCAGGGGCACGCACACAGTGCCGTACCACGATTTGCAGGGCTCAATGTCGCTGTTCGGCTGGCTGCTGGCGGTGACATATTTGTGCCTGGAGATCTACCACCGGCAACGAACCGTGGGCGCGTTTGTCGTGCCGATCATCCTGGTGTTTTTCTTCGCGGCATACCTGGTGCCGAATCATCCCGGGGCACCAATTCCGGCTAAAGGTGTAGTGTTTGCGCTTGCATGTGACGTTGAGCATCTTGTCGTACTCGGCGTTTGCGCTGTCGTGTGTGTTGAGCCTGATGTATTTGGCGGAAGAACGACTGTTGCGCACGCGGAAATTGAGTGAGGTGGTGTGGCGCTTTCCGGCGCTGGATTTGCTGGAGCGCATGAGCCACACAAGCGTGCTGGTCGGGTTGGTGACGATTGCGGTGGGAACGGCGCTTGGATATGTGGCGCTGGGACGACAGGAGGGCGGCCCGTCATTCGATCCGAAGTATCTGGTGACGCTGCTGGTGCTGCTGCTCTATGTGGTTTATTTCCGGTTGGCACGAACGACTGCATGGCGTGGGGCACGCGCATCTCGACTGTGTGTTTTCAATTTTGTGCTGGTGGTGCTGAGCTTTACGGTCGTGAATCTGTTTCTGTCGCAACATCACCGTTTCCTATAGGAGTGCACGAATTAGCAGCATGGAAATTGTCCTGGTCGGCCTGAATTTTCGCACAGCGCCCGTAGAGGTGCGAGAGAAGGTGTCTTTTTCCGCCGAACAGGCGCAAAGGGCGGCCGAAGAACTGCGCGCGCAGGGGATCCTGGAAGAGACGCTGGTTCTTTCCACCTGCAATCGCAGCGAAGTGTATGGAGTGCATGCCGCGGCCAATCGTGAATCCGCCGGAGCGCTATGTAATTTTCTGAGCACGTTTCATTCGGTGCGGTCGGACTTGTTGAATCCTTCCATGTATCACCACTACGACCATGATGCGGTACGACACTTGTTCCGCGTATCGGCGGGACTGGAATCGATGCTGTTGGGAGAGGCGGAGATCCTAGGGCAGGTGCGGGAAGCGTATTTGCGCGCGCACGAGGGGCACGTAACCGGACCGGTGCTTGAACCGATTGTTCCAGGCGGCGCTGGAGATTGGAAAGCGTGTCCGGGCGGAGACAGAGTTGGGTACACGGCCGATGGGAGTCGCTTCGGCGGGAATCAAGCTGGCTGAACGAATATTCGGAAAGTTGAATGACCACACGGCGCTGGTGTTGGGCGCGGGAACGATCAGCGAACAAGTTGTGTCTCAGTTGCGCGACCGGAACATCGGAACCCTGTACTTGAGTAACCGGTCGAAAGAAAAGGCCGAAGAGTTCGCGCAACAGTACAAAGGAAAAGTGATCGAATGGGGGCAGTGGGATACCGCGCTGAAACTGCCCGACGTGATTGTGTCGGCTGTAGGCGTGCAGGAAGCTCTGTTGACGCGGCCGATGATTGAAAAAGCCATGGCGGCGCGCGGCAACCGGGCATTGTTCCTGATGGATTTGGGTTTGCCGCGAAACATTGAACCGACTGTGGCGGACTTGTACAACGCGTATTTGTACACGATGGATGATTTGACGGAAATTGTGCAGCAGAATCGTAGCGCGCGACAGAGTGAAGTGCCGAAGGCAGAATCGCTCGTGGAGGAGCACGTAGGCAAGTTCATTTCCTGGCAAGCGAGCGTGGAATTGATTGGGGTGCTGGATACGTTGAGGGGCAGTCTGAAGGAAAGGCGTGCCGCTTACCTGCAAGAAAAGCTGAGTGGAATGAACCATTTTACGGCCGAGGATCGAGATAATATCGGGAACATGATGGACGAATTGATCGAGAAGTTGTTGATTGTGCCCGCGGAGCGATTGCGCTCGGAAAAAGAATTACGCAAGAAGATCCAAAGCGTGGAAGCGATACGTGAACTATATCTTTCCGACCGGGAGAAACCGTGAAGCCGCTCCGAATTGGAACAAGAGGAAGTATCCTGGCGCGTTGGCAGGCGGAGTTTATCCGCAAGCAACTGTTTCAGGTCACCGGCGTAGAGACGGAGATTGTGATCATCAAGACATCTGGCGACAAGATGCAGCAGTCAGCATTGTCGCAAATTGGCGGGAAGGGAATATTCATCAAGGAGTTGGAAGAGGCGCTGCTGGAAGAGAGTGTCGATCTGGCGGTGCATAGTGTGAAGGATATTCCGACGGACACGCCGGGGCGCTTGTTTTTTCCGGCGGTGTGCCGGCGCGACGACGTGAGAGATTGCCTGATTTCGAATACCGGGACGCCGTTGGCCAGCTTGAAGAAAGGTGCGCGAATAGGGACAGGGAGCCTGCGGCGACAAGCACAATTGCGGCACTTTCGGCCGGATCTGGATATTCGTGAACTGCGCGGAAACGTGGACACTCGACTCCGCAAGGTGGAGAGCGGAGAGTACGACGCCATCGTGCTCTCGAAGGCGGGACTCGACCGGCTGGGATGGAGCCAGAAGATTACCGAAGCACTTTCGACCGAGATCTCGTTGCCGGCAGTGGGACAAGGCGCGATTGCGATCGAATCACGCGTGAAGGATGAAGAAACGGGGAAAATCCTGGGGAAGCTGGATGATTTGGAAACGCGGACGGCAATTATTGCTGAACGGGCATTGCTTTCGGCGTTGCACGGAGGGTGCCAGGTGCCGCTGGGTGCCTGGGCGCGGATTGAGCGCGGGGAATTGGTGATGGAAGCGGTAGTGTGTTCCGTGGATGGCGTGCAATATGTGCGGCATCGCGCCGTCGCTCCACCGGAGCAGGCTGCAGAATTGGGCGAACACATGGCGCAACTGCTGACGGAAGGCGGAGCGCGGAATATTCTGGACGAGGTAAATCGAGCGCGTGGCTGAAACCGGCAAAAACCTGGAGGGAAAGCGGATCGTGATTACGCGCGCGGTGGAGCAGAGCGAATCCATCGTGAAAGCGTTGCGGGAGAACGGGGCGATTCCCGTTCTGCTGCCGATGGTGGCCTTTGGGCCGCCGGATGATCCATCGGAATTTGACGAGTCGCTGCGAAGTCTCAGGCAATTTGATTGGGTGTTTTTGACCAGCCAGAATGCGCTGAGAGCGATGCAGGATCGTTGCGTAGTGATTGACTTGTCGCTAAGCGACGCGATTAAGGGCGTGAAGGTCGCCGCGGTGGGGCCGGCTACGGCAGATGCTGCACAAAACGAAGGTCTGGAAGTCGCGTATGTCGCGAAAAAACACCAGGGAGTTGCCCTTGCCGAGGAGTTGTCCGCCACGGTGAAGGGGAAGAAAGTCCTGCTGCCCAGGAGTGATCGTGCAAACCACGATCTAGTGGAAGCGCTCGAGGGCTATGGTGCCGAGGTAACAGAAGTTGTGGCCTACAGGACGCTGCGCCCCACCGAGGAAGAGAATAAAAAGCATCTCGATGAAATGGAGAAGGGCGCGGACGCGATTTTATTTTTCAGCCCGTCGGCGGTGCATCATATGCGGGATATGGTGGGACCGGCGCGCGTTTCGTGATTTTGTCGAGAGCGTGTCGCGTTCGCGGCGGTTGGCCCGGTGACGGCAGAAAGCGCTGCGGGAAGCAGCGGTGGAGCAGAATTGTTGCCTCCGCTGATGTGCACGCCGTGGCGGTAGTGGATGCGCTTGGTGGAATTTTTCTCAGGCGCCCAGCAAGGGTCTGCCGGCGGGAGCGAAATAAGAATGAGTTTCCCCATTGATCGGCCGCGGCGTTTGCGGCGGACGGAAGCGCTGCGCGGCATGGTGCGCGAAACGCGATTGAGCACGGCGGGTTTCATCTACCCGATGTTTGTGTGCCCGGGCACGAAGGTGCGCAAGGAAGTCAGTTCGATGCCGGGCGTCTACCAGCAGTCGGTGGATCAGATTGTGGAAGAGTGCCGGGAAGTGGAAGCGCTGGGGATTCCCGCGGTGATTCTGTTTGGATTGCCGGAGACGAAGGACGCGAAGGGCGCGAGTTCGCTGGCGCCGACGGGCGTGGTGCAGCGGGCGATTGAGGCGATTCGAAAGGCGCGAAGCTGAAACTGCTGGTGATTACGGACGTTTGCCTTTGCGAGTACACCGATCACGGGCATTGCGGCGTGATCGAAAGCAGGCGAAGTGGCGAACGATCGCGACGCTGGAGATTGCTGGCGGAGCAGGCGCTTTCGCACGCGCGGGCCGGCGCGGACATCGTGGCGCCCTCGGACATGATGGACGGACGGGTGGTGGCGATTCGCGAAATCGCTGGATGCGAACAAATTTGAGAATATTCCGATCTTTGCCTATGCCGCGAAATATTGTTCCGGATTTTACGGGCCATTTCGCGAAGCGGCGCAATCGGCGCCGCAGATTTGGCGACCGGCGCAGCTACCAGATGGATCCGGCGAACGCGCGGGAAGCGCTGAAAGAAGTGGCGCTGGATCTGGAAGAAGGCGCGGACATGGTGATGGTGAAGCCGGCGCTGGCGTATCTGGATATTATTCGAACGGTGCGCGAGACCGATTTGATGTGCCGGTGGGCGCGTACAACGTGAGCGGCGAATACGCGATGGTGAAGGCGGCGGCGCAAAACGGCTGGATCGACGAGAAGCGAGTGGTGCTGGAAATTCTGACGGGAATTCAGCGTGCGGGTGCGGACATTATCCTGACCTATCACGCGAAAGATGTGGCGCGCTGGCTGAAAGCCGGGATAAAGGTGCCGCGATGAGTGCGACACAAGCGCGGAAAGAAAATCGAACGACGCCGTTCGCGGGAAATATTTGAAAAAGCGGAAAAGGTGCTGGTGGGCGGAGTGAACAGCCCGGTGCGCGCGTTTCGTTCGGTGGGTGGCGAACCGCTGATTATTGAGCGAGGAAGCGGCCAGCATCTTTACGACGCGGATGGAAATGAATTGCTGGATTACGTTTGTTCGTGGGGAGCGATGCTGCTGGGCCACGCGCATCCGGCGGTGACGGCGGCGATTGCGGAGCAGGCGCAGAAGGGAACGAGTTTTGGCGTGACCACCGAACTGGAATTGGAACTGGCGACGCTGATCACGCAGGCGATTCCATTCCTGGAGAAGGTGCGGTTTGTCTCGAGTGGCACGGAAGCGACGATGAGCGCGGTGCGACTGGCGCGCGGCGTGACCAAGCGAGACTTCATACTGAAGTTTGAGGGCTGCTATCACGGTCACGCGGACAGCTTTTTGTCGCAGGCCGGATCGGGACTGGCGACGCTGGGGATTGCGGAATGCCCGGGAGTGCCGCAGGCGCTTAGCGGAATTGACGCTGAACGTGCCGTACAACGATCTGGAAGGCGTCGAACGCATATTTGCGAAGTACAAAGACAAAATTGCCGCGTGATCGTAGAGCCGGTTGCGGCGAATATGGGCGTGGTGTTGCCGCGCGAAGGATTTTTGCAGGGATTGCGAGAAATTACGCGGAAGAATGGCGCGCTGCTGATCGTGGACGAGGTGATCACGGGATTTCGACTGAAGAATGGCTCGGCACAGGATGTGCTTGGAGTGCAAGGCGACCTGACCACGATGGGAAAGATCATCGGCGGCGGTGTGCCGGTGGCGGCCTATGGCGGAAGCGCGGAGTTGATGAACAATGTGGCGCCGCTGGGCCCTGTCTATCAGGCGGGAACGCTGGCGGGAAATCCGCTGGCGATGCGGGCCGGAATTGCAACACTGCATGCGTTGCGGAAGCCAGGCTTGTATGAAGGGATTGAGGCTCTAACGAGGAAATTGGGAGCAGGGACTGCGCACGGCATTGACTGAAGCGGGAATCAAAGCGCGGATCAATAGCATTGGATCTTTATCGACGCTGTTTTTTACTCCGAATGCGGTCACGAATTATGAAGAAGCGAAGACATCCAATACCAAGATGTACGGAGCGTTCTTCCGAGAGATGTTGAATCGGGGAATATTCCTGGCGCCTTCGCAATTTGAAGCAGCATTTGTTTCGGCTTGCCACACGGAAGCCGACATTGAGCGGACCATATCAGCCGCAAAAGATGCGCTGAAAACGATCTCCAGCCAAGCCAACTAAACCACTTCGGGGGCAGAACAACATGCACGATGTTCTAGAAGGACACGGAGGCCATGAGGGCCCCGGTGAGCACACATTCACGATGCCAGTGACGGTAACGCTTTCCATTCTTGCGGTGCTACTGGCGCTGGTTACCCTGCTGGGCCATAGAGCTTCGAAGGAAGAGTTGCTGCTGCAGACGCAAGAGTCGGACCAGTGGGCCTTCTTTCAGGCAAAGAATAGCGGATTGCACGGGATGCAGACTGGCGCCGACATGCTTGCCACGCTGACGCCGGTTGACAAGGAAAAAGCCGCGGCCCTGCAAGAAAAGTACGTGAAGGAAGCAGAGCGGTACACCGAAGAGAAGGCAGAGGCAAAGAAAGAAGCGGAGAAGCTCAAGAGTGAACGACTGATGGTCGAAAAACGAGGCGACGGGTACGAGGCAGGCGAGGTCGTGCTGGAGATTGCCTTGATCATCTGCTCGTTTACGCTGCTGACCAAAAAGAAAGCCTTCTGGTACGGAGGGATGCTCCTGGGCATTGTGGGAATCCTCATCGCGTTCAGCGGTTTTCTGATCCACTGACAGTGGCCTAATTAGAAATCGCGCTCCCCTGCGAACGAAGGGCGTAACTACACCTGTCCGTTCGGACAGTGTAGCTCTGGCAATTTGGCATGGCAGGAGTATTTACGGTGCGATGGAAATTCTCTAATGTAAAGATAGCTCGACTCAGAATCCAGAAATGCAGTTGCAGGACAAGTTTGTTCGTCGGAGGCTTCCGCCCCATCCGCCGGTCGCAACTGGTTCACAGAACCTGGCGTGTGAAGCATCATCCATGGCACAGAAACTGGTCAATGAGCCGGGTATACAGCTTGGGGCTCAACAACTTGCGACTCTGTTAGATTCCACGCGCGAATGGATCTCCATTCTTGGCGCGGATGGAACCATTCATTTTGCAAATTCCACCACGAAAAACATATTGGGATACCGTCCGGAAGAGCTCCTGGGCCGGAGTTTGCACGCGATCGTCCATGGATTGGATGTTGAGAGGATCCGCGAACGCCTGAAGGAAATTGCCACAAGTGCAGGCGGTATAGCCACGGAGCGTTGCCGCCTGCGCTGCAAAGACGGATCGTGGCGATGGTTCGAGTTGGCTTTCCGGAACCGTCTGGAAGAGCGCGGTCTGGAAGGCATCCTGGTCAACGGGCTGGACATTACACAGCAGCAACGGATGGAGGAAGAGCGGCAAGTCATAGCGGACATAGTACACGCGCTGAATGAGACATCGAACCTGGATCAGTTGCTGGTGCGAATCCACGCCGCGCTGAAGCGTATCGTGCCGGCCGAGAATTGCTTCGTGGCGTTGCATCGGCCGGAAGATGACACGTTTGAATTTCCATTTTTTGCCGACGAATTTGATACGGCTCCGCCGCCGCAGAGGGTTGGACGAAGCTGCACGGCCTACGTATTTCGGACCGGCAATGCAAAACTAATTCCCCAATCTGAATTCGACATTCTATTTGAGGCAAAAGAAGTGGAGTTAGTGGGATCTCCTTCGCCCGCATGGCTGGGAGTGCCGCTGAAAACGCCGACGGCAACGATCGGTGTACTTGTTGTTCAGCACTATCGCAATGCCAACGCCTATGACGAGCGAGACATGGGTTTTCTCGATTCCGTGGGCGGCCACATTGCGCTGGCGATTGAACGGCGGCGCGCTGAAGAGGAACTTCGCCGAAACGAATCGATGTTGCGGCTGCTATTCGAACACAATCCTCTGCCGACGTGGCTCTACGACACGGAGTCATTGAAATTCCTGCGCGTGAATGATGCGGCAGTGCAGTTGTACGGTTATGGTCACGAAGAATTCGAGAGCATGACCATTCTCGGGATTCGGCCCGAGAACGAACGGGAAAAGGCTTTTGCGTATGCGCGATCCATGAAGCCGGAGGCGGAAGAGTACGGAATCTGGATGCACCGGAGCCGTGACGGAAGAGTGTTTGAGGCGGAAATCATCTCGCACGAACTGTGGTATGCCGACAAAAGGGTACGGTTGGTAGTCGCTCAGGACGTGAGCGAGCGGAAACAATTGGAAAGCCAGTTGCGGCAGTCTCAGAAGATGGAAGCCGTGGGACGCCTGGCCGGCGGTGTGGCACACGATTTCAATAACATGCTTATGGTCATTAAGGGGCACACGGAGTTGTTGTTGAACGTGTTGCCGCCTACAGAGAGCGTTGCGCGAAAAATTCAACAGATCGATCGCTCGGCAGATCGCGCGGCGGCGTTGACACGGCAGTTGCTGGCGTTCAGCCGCATGCAGGTGCTGCAACTGCAGGTCATCAGCCTGAACACGGTCGTGGACGAGATGGGGAAATTGCTGCCGCGATTGATCGGCGAGGATATAGAACTGGCCGTGAGAACGACCGTCGATCTGGGAGCAATTCGCGCCGATGCCAGCCAGATGGAACAGGTGATTATGAACCTGGCGGTGAATGCGCGGGACGCCATGCCGAACGGCGGGAAGCTCCTGATTGAGACGGCAAATGCGGACCTGGATCACTCCTACTTGATCAGTCATCCGTTGATGAAGCCTGGCCCATACGTGCAACTGGCTGTGTCCGACAGCGGAACAGGCATGGATGCAGAGACCCAGGCGCACATTTTTGAACCATTTTTCACGACGAAGGAAAAAGGAAAAGGCACAGGATTGGGGCTGGCCACGGTTTACGGAATTGTGAAACAGAGCGGTGGTTTCATCTGGGTGTACAGCGAAGTCGGCAAGGGCACTTGTTTCAAGATTTATCTCCCGCGCGTGGATCACGCAGAGGAGCATACGGTGGCTCCGCGGGTGGCAGCCGAAGTCCCGCACGGTACGGAAACGATCCTGCTCACAGAAGACGAAACGGACGTTCGGGAAATTGCCCGGCAATTTCTGGAATCCGGCGGATATCAGGTGATCGAAGCCCGGGATGGAATTGACGCGTTGCAGTTAGCGCGTGAGAACCGAGGAAAAATCGACCTGCTGGTGACGGACATGGTGATGCCCGGGATGACCGGTCAAGAGTTGGCCGTGCAGTTACAGGCGGAGCAGCCGGAAATCGACGTGGTATTCATGTCTGGCTACAGCGAACACGCGGCCACGGAAATGGCGGATGCCGATCCTTCGGTGAAGTTGTTGACGAAACCATTTAGTCGAGCAGCGCTGTTGAGAACCGTGCGAGAAATGCTGGGAAGCAAGGCCAAGTTCTCATCTTGATTTAACTTTCTCCGCAATCGAAAACCGCATGTTCCGTGTGAACTTCTAGACTACGTTCGGGTGCTTGCGGTGCCAGTCGGTAACTTGTTGAAATGCGCGCCCCGCCTGGAGTACGGCGGTGTCATCACCCGCCCTGGCGACGAATTGAAGCCCCACAGGAAGTTTCTTATCGGTGAAGCCACAGGGAATGGAGAGAGCTGGCAGTCCGCAGAGATTGCCAATGCCGCCGAGCGGATCGGGGAACGACAATCCGGTGAAGAGGTTCAAGGAAAGCGGGGTTGCTGGAACGGGTTGCGAAGCAGCGACCAGCACATCGTAAGACTCAAAAAGAGTCCGCATATTCTGCTGGAGAATTTCGCGGACTCGCAGAGCGGTCGTGTAATCAGCCCCGGAGACTGTCTGGTTGACGTAACCGCCGATGCGCCCCATGGGGTCCGTCAGTTCACTGACGCGACCAGAGTCAATCAGGGAAGAGAATGCGGAGGCCACTTCGGATTGCATGATCACGTTTGCGGCGTCTTCCCACGGTCCGACGGGAAGAGCGACCTCCTGCATGCCGGGAAAGCGCTTATGCAGAATCTTGCGGGCAATGTCGATTGCTTTTGCGACGGCGGGATCGAAATCTTTCTGGTTCCACGCATTGGTAAGCCAGCCAACTTTCAGAGTGCGACCTTTGAGATCGGCGGAGGGCGAGTAGGTGAATGCGGCTTTGTCAATCGGCAGGGTGTCGCGATCCAGCGGGTCGTGCCCGGCAATCGCGGCAAAAATGCGTGTGCAATCTTCGGCAGAGCGCGCCATCGGACCAATCTTGTCCATCGAATATGCCAATGCCATCGCGCCGTAACGGCTGACCCGGCCGAACGTCGGGCGCAGGCCGCTGATTCCGCAAAACGCCGCGGGACAAATGATAGAGCCCCAGGTTTCGGTGCCGATAGCGAACGCGGCAAGGCCCGCCGCGACAATCGCACCCGAGCCGGAAGAGGAACCGCAGGTCCAGCAGTTCGTGTCCCACGGATTTTTGCCTTCGCCTTGAAGCGATGCGGAAGCGAACATGTAGCCCATGCCTCCAGCAAGTTCGACCATGGAAGCTTTGCCAATCATCACGGCGCCAGCGTGATTCAGATGCTCGATGACCGTGGCGTCATAGTCGAAAACCTGGTCAGCATATGGCTTAGCGCCCCAGGTAGTAGGCATTCCTTTTACGGACAGGAGGTCTTTGGCGGCATAGGGAATACCGTGGAGCGCGCCGCGGTAGTGTCCACGCTGAATTTCTTTTTCCGCGGCCCGCGCCTGGTCGAGCGCAAGCTCGGGGGTGAGGCGAGCGTAGGCGTTGAGCTTCGGACCCAGCTTTTCACTTCTGTCGATGTAGCTTTCCGTCAGTTCTACAGGAGAAATCTGTTTTGTTTCGATTTTTTTTGCCAATTCGCCGACAGATTGATACAGCACGGAAGGTCCGAGCATGAACGCTCCTTCAAGAATGTTTTGGGGCGGCAACCGGAGCAGTTGCGGGACGATTCGATTGGAGAGGCTTCTCTCGTTCGACGATCGGTTTCAGGAAAAGGGCAGGTACATCACCGTTCTTGAGAGCGAAGGACCGCAAACGGTCGAGTCCGGGCTGGGAATAATAGCAGAGTGTTTTTATGTTGCGCTTGTCTTCTTCAGCTCAAGCGCGAGCCGTGCCGGCTAAGCACCAGTTGGAAGCGGGCTTCTGCTTCTGCTTGGCTTTCAGGAGCGAGCTTGGGAAGGTCCGCGGGTAATTGTGCTGAAGGATCGGCCTGTGACCCTGAAGGAAGGAGAGTACTTTCGGTGATGAGTGCTGCCGAAGCGGAGTAGAAAGCCGCGCGGCGGGCGAAGGCACGGCGAGACAGGAGTTTCGGCTGGTTATTGTTCATGAATCCCTCGAACTCCTTGCTGACAAAGATTTAGCGCAAGGTGAGGCTATCCAATTCAGGTAGATGCGTCAACTGGACGAATGGCCAAACGAATGGCCAAAGCGGAATTCAGCCTCGCTTGGGCATAGAACTCAATCGATCTGCAAAAGACTGCGAACATGGAGTTCGAGCGCCTGGTTATACTGACGTTCGATCTGAAGCTCGGTTTGCAGTTTTTTGATGAGCAGGTCGAGACGGGCAATTTCTGCTCGTAGTTTTTGTGCCTCTGGATTGGCGGCCGGAGGGCGGGCAGTTGTCTGGGTATTTGGCGGGGGAGCGGGTTGATGCGCAGCCTGGTTCTGTTGAAGGAAAGCTTCGGCCAGTGCGCGCGGCCACACAGATTCGGGTCCCTTTGTTTCGGGCAGCGATGGCGGAGCAATATGCTGCTGTGGGGGTGGCACGATCTTGGGTTGGGCTGGAGGTGTCGACGGCGGAGCCGTGAACAGACTGCTCAGCGAAGGAACGGCCTGCGGATGATCCTCGTGCGAACTCGCTTGGGGTGATGGTTGCGATTGGCCCAAAAGGTTTTTCACTCTGCCGATGAGTTCCTGCGGCTGAAACGGTTTGCGGACCAATTCGTCGGCCTGCACGGCAACGGCGCGATCCGCCACACTTTTGTTGACTACGCCCGACATCAAAATTACCGGTGTCTTTCCGAACTGCGGGCTTTGCTTGATATGGCTGCATACGGAGTAGCCATCCTGATCAGGCATGATGACGTCGGTAATGACCACGTCAGGGGGATGCTCTTCGAACTGTGACAGGGCGGAAGATGCGTCGGCGCAGGTGATGACGTGAATGCTCTCGCGCCGGAAGGCAATCTTGATGACTTCGCGCATGGTTGCGCTGTCGTCGATGAAATAAACAGTAGGCACATGCCGGGTCTCGACATTGCCAAGCGGCGGCATAGCGATGGTTTCGCTCATTGAGCCTCCTTATCCGCTAATTCTTCTGAGGTGTCGCGAGCAGTTTCGTCATACTCGCGCATGGCGTCGAGCATCAGGTCGGTGGCAGAACGCAAAACACTGCGTTGACCTGAAGTGGCGCCATAAACAAACTTGTAAACGCCGTTGCCGCACTGCACGCAGTTCTTAAGAATGTGGAGAACGGCTTCATCGCCAAAAAGCGCGCCACACTCTGCGTGCGTCACTTGCCCGGCGTCAAAGAAAAGAACGGCGTCGGTTTCGCCGGCGTTGATGGTTAGCGCGCCAGTCTGATGTGCCTGCTGTAACATTTGCATGACGCCCGTCAGGTCGTGGTGCGTCAGATTGCCGCTCAGGCTGGTGTCGGCCTGGCCCAACATCTGCGTTGGTTGGAAACCGTCAACCTTGCTGATGATGATGTTCTTGATGTGATTGGCGATCGTCGCGGGCGCAAGGTGACGGTCGATGTAGTCGTCACAGCCAGCTTGGAACGCTTCCATAAGGGCGCGTTGACTGCCGTCGCCCATGGCGATGATGGGTAGCGTGGCGTTCTTTGCGTCGGCGTGGACAATTTTGGCCAGTTCCAGTGCGCCCATCTCGCGCATGTTGCTGGCGCAAACAATCGCGGACGGCGTGTCGTACTCAAGCGTCGTGAGCGCAAAAGTCGGCTGGGTCGTGGAGATGACCTCAAAACCCTCGCGCTTCAGGGCGTCGCCAAGCCGCTTGGCGAACAGCACATTGCTGTCGATCAGTAAAATCTTTGCGGGTTTGCCCGGGAAGATCAAGCGCGCACTTCCAGGAGTGAATCTGGGGTGATAGCAGACTTCGCGGCAATGACTTCCGGCGTCAGGGCGTTGAGATTAAGAACTTCCACCACTTCGCCATTGTGAGAAAGCCAAGCGGCGACGTGCGGGGAATCTGTTGGCCCAGCGGGCGTCAGATCGGCCTTGATCAGTTCGCATTCACCGCTAACGGGGAGTGCGACGGTCTCGCGAGAAGAAGCCTGCTGGCGCCAGGCAATCAAGTAGAACCGGCGCGAAGTCAGGCGCTTGCCGGTGAGTTTTTCGGCCAGATCGCAAACGGGGACTACGCGTCCACGGCGAAGGAGTACGCCGTCCAGCTCTTTCGTATTGTGCGGAAAGCGAAAGATGCGGCTCGGGGCGACAAGTTCGGCAACCTGGTCGGCGGCTAAGGCAAAGGTGCGTTCCGCTATGCGCAGCAAAACGCAGGAGTGTGAATCGATCTGGTCGGTCCAGGTCATGGAGCTAACCCAATTTCCGGCACGACCGGCGGAGGCGCGAGTTCGCGATGAGCCTTTTCCGCGGCCAAATCCAAGAGAAAAAGTTCGTCGGAAGAAAGAAATCCCTCCGGGTTCACAACCGGTAGAACGTTCTGATCAAGTACCGTCAAGCCGCGATACCAACGCCGTTCTTCGTGGCAGAAGGCCGCGGGCAGGGCCTGGAGACGCGTCATCGTGGTCATTTTCTCGATGCCATCCAGCAGCAGAGCGATGCGCGATTTGCGGAGCAAAAAGATCAGTCCGGCTGGTGATGGCTTAAGCCCAAAATGAAGCGCGACATTGACAACGTAAATGCAGCGTTCGCCGCGCCGCAGGGCGTGTCGTACCGTGCGAATGCTCGGCTCGCTCAATTCGGTGGCAACGCCCGCAAGGCTGTCCACGCTGCGGACTTCTTGCACGGAAGCGGAGGATATTGCAAAGATCTGGCTGCTGCTGCGAAACAGAATAATCTGTTCGCTCCGGACAGGGGCCGGTTTATGAGTGGATTCAAAGCGCATCAGCGTACTCCTGCGGGCGAGAGTTTGCTGAGGCTGAGCACACGCTTTTCAATGGCCGGATAGACGTCATCAATTGCCAACACTTGTTCCACGGCACCGGTTTTGATGGCTTCCGCTGGCATCCCGAAAATTACAGATGTGGCTTCGTCCTGGGCGAAAACCACGCCGCCCGCCGCCTTGATCTGTTTGGCGCCGCGCGCGCCGTCCCCGCCCATCCCGGTGAGGATAACGCCGATGCTCATCGGTCCGGCAAAGGCGGCTACCGATTCCAAAGTCACGTCAATATTGGGAAGATAGCCCTCAATGCGGCCAGACGTGGCATCGAGCTGGATGCGGCCCGTTTGCGTAACGCGGAGGTGTTGTCCGCCGGGACAAATGTAGAGCGTGCCGGGTTGGACGGCTTCGGCGTTCTCCGCCTCTTTCACGCGAATGTTGGTGAACTCTGCGAGCTGCACGGCATATTGCGTGGTGAACGCCGCCGGCATGTGCTGAACGAGAAAGACGGCTGCAGGGAAATCGCGCGTGAAACCGGGTGCCAGGCGCATAATGGTTGCCGGACCACCAGTGGATGCAGCGAGCACGACGACAGGAAATCGAAAGTCCGTGCCGGCAGCCTGGGCGGGGGCCGATGAGACAGGTGCAGGCTGGGAATTCTGTTTGGCTGACGCGACTGCGCTTGACTGCACAACGCTGGCCTGACGCGAAGCGGTGCGGACTACGCGAACTTTGGCCGCCATACGAACTTTGCGCACGAGATCTTCGCGAACACTTTGCATATCGAGATCGATGCCGCTGGAGGGTTTGGTAACAAATTCGATGGCACCAAGCTCGAGCGCCTTCAGAGTGCTGGTTGCCCCCTCTTTCGTCTCTGAACTCACCACGACGATGGGGCGCGGATTGCTGGTCATGATGTGCGCGGTGGCCTGCAGGCCGTCGACGTGCGGCATGTTGATGTCCATGGTGATGACATCAGGCTTTAATGACTCAGACAGAGCGATAGCTTCGCGGCCATCTTTCGCGTGACCGACGACTTGAAGATGCTCGTCCGCGTTGAAAATGGACTCGAGAACCTTGCGCATGAAGGTAGAGTCGTCCACGACGAGCACGCGAAACTTCTTATGTGGGGTGCTGACCATGGCTCGTCTATCCAACCGGCACGACAGGCCGTGCCGCCTCCGTCCCTATGAGTTGCTCCACGGCAAAGAGGAGTTGATCTTCCTGGACCGGCTTGGTGAGGAAGGAGGTCGCACCTTCCTTCAAAGCGCGGTCGCGATGCTTTGCGCCGGCGCGAGAAGTCACCACCATCACCGGAATTCGGCGCGTGGTCGGGCTTTGCCGCAACTGCGCCATTAATTCGTATCCGGTCATGCGCGGCATTTCGAGGTCGGTGATCACAAGATGGCAGCCGTGCTGCGCGACGAGTTCGGCGGCCTCGAGACCATCTGCGGCGAGCTTGACGCGAAAGCCGTTCTTTTCAAGCATGCGGCCAACAAATTTGCGAACGCTGATGGAGTCGTCGGCGATGACGATCACGCGTTCCTGCTCGACACGGTCGATGGCGTCGGTAGGAATCGTGCCCATGGCGATTGCGGCGGAGCCAGGGGCGAAGACACGGGCGGCGCTGGCGCTTGCCTGGACAGCGCGGCGTTCGTTTGGCTCTGTGGCAACCATACGATTCAGATCGAGCAACAGAATCAGGCTGCCGTCGGGCGCGATAGTCGTACCGGGGAATAGCTTTACGCGGCGCAAGTATTCGCCGAGGTTCTTGATAACGATTTCGTCTTTGCCGATGACTTCTTCGACGACCACACCCACCTGGCGCGTGCCGGCATTGGCCACGACCATGCGGAAATAGCCGTTGATCGGCTCCAGCGGTGGCAGGCCGAGATAAGAATCGAGGCGCACGACTTCGGTTACCACATCGCGAACCTTGGTGAGGAGTTTGCCGCCGACATCCTCGATTTCATCGGCGCGGATGCGGCGAATTTCTTCCACGACCGCCAGTGGAATCGCAAAATGGCTGGAACCGCAACGAACGAAGAGCGCTGGCGAAATGATAAGGGTCAGAGGAACTTTCAGAGTGAACTTGGTTCCCTGATGGGCGGTGCTCTGGACTTCGATTTCGCCATTGAGAGCGTTCAAGTTGGAACGGACCACATCGAGGCCGACGCCCCGTCCGGCAAGTTCGGTCTTTGTGGATGCCGTGGAGAAGCCCGGATGGAAGAGCATTTCGCGCAAGTCGCGCTCGGTCAGTCGGCCTGCTGTCTCTTGCGAGACGAGGCCGGATTCGATGGCGCTTTGCTTGACGCGTTCGTAATCGATGCCGCGTCCATCGTCTTCCACCTCAATGTAAATATGGTTGCCGCGATGGTAGGCGCGGAGAATGATTTTGCCTTGCTCCGATTTTCCGGCGCTCAGGCGATCCTCGGAGCGTTCGATTCCGTGCGCAACGGAGTTGCGCACCAGGTGTACGAGCGGATCGGAAATCTGCTGGATGATGTTGTTGTCAAGTTCGGTTTCGCTGCCGGAAAGATCGAGTTCGACGAGTTTCCTGGCCGACTTGGCGGCGTCGCGAACGGTGCGCGAAAGCAGGGAATAGAGAGTGCCGATGGGCACCATGCGCGCGGCGGTTATTTCGTCCTGCAAATGGTGCGCTAACTTTGTGAACTCGTCGATGTCGCCTTCCACGCGGCCAATGAAGCCTTCCAGCTGAGAAAGCACTTCATTCACGTCGGCAGAAATTTCCGTCATGGACCTGGAAAGGATATTGAAATCGTCGTAGCGATCCATTTCCAGTTCGCCAAAGTCGTTGAATAGCCCGCTGCCATCGCCGGCCGCGGCGCTGTTCAGCATTTGCTGCGTTTGCCGGTTCGCCCAGGAGGTACCGGGCTGAATCGGCTTGATGCGGTTGAACTCGTACTTGTCCTGGAACTCGCTTACTTTGCCCTGCAGACGTTCCTTGGAAAAGCTAAGCGTGTCGATCAGTTTTTCGAGTTCCGCGACGCGGCCAACCATTTTTGTGCGGTTGATGACCAGTTCGCCGACGGTGTTCATCATGCGATCGAGGCGGCCCAGCGCGATGCGAACCGACTTCGAGGCGACGGCTTGCTTCGGGGTTTGCGAGCCAACTGTTTTCGCTGCGGGTCGTTCGGCTGGCGGCCAAGGCAGACTGTTCCGTGGCGGCTGGTTTCGTCAGAAACAGGAGCGAGTTGCTCTTCTTCCGACCTCTTGGGGAGCAAACGTCGCGATGCGGCCAAGCAGGGAATCTACGCCAGAGCGCATTTCCGCTTCGTCGACCCATTCTCGGTGCAAAGTCTTCTTCAGAACATCGACGGAGGCCAGGCAGAGATCGACAACGGCGGGCGAGGGCTGAATCGCGCCATCACGCAGCCTGCCGATCAGATCTTCCACGCGATGAGCGATCGCGCCTAGCCGGCGCAGGCCGACCTGTGCGGCGGAACCTTTTACGGTGTGAATGGCGCGGAACAATCGGTTGATGTCTTCCGGATTGTTGTTGCCTTCGAGAGATAGCAGACAATCTCCCACGACCTGCAGATGTTCTTCGGCTTCCGGTTGGAAAAATTCGTGGATTTCGTCCGGGACTTCGTCGTCCGCGGGCAGCGCGTCAAAATAAGAGCCAGTCAGGCCGGTCTGTACCGGTTCGTCTGCATCAGAAAAGTCCTGTGATTCGGGTGCGGGCGGTTCAGTTTCCGGCTCTGCCAGGTTAAGCGGCGGCGGTTCGACAGGGAAGGCGAATCGATAGCGTTCCTTGAAGGCCGCGACATCTTCGACGTTTTCCTCGCCCGTATCGCTGATTTCGATCAGGCTGGTTTCCAACAGGGAAATCCCATCCGAAAGAAATTCTGTAAGCGGGCCGTGGAGATCGTCGCCAAGTGGTGCGTTCAGGGCATATTGAAAGACGTGAGCGAGTTTACCGGCGACCTCAGAGAATCGCGGAAATCCATAGCTCGCGGATGTACCCTTCAGCGTATGCGCAGCGATGTAAAGCCGCTCCATGTCTTCGTGGCGCGGTGAAACGTCCTGAAGCACACTGACGTATTCCCGCAGATATTGCAGGTGCTCCGAGGCTTCCTGGAGGAACAGCTCGACGGCTTCGCGGTCGGGAGTGCTCACGCGCGGCCCTCCGCTACGAGTTCGGGCTTTTGCAATTCATCCGCCAGCGGTTTCCGATAGAGAATGCAGTCGCCCAGAACGATGGCTTGAAACTTTACGGTCATCTTGGAAATGGATTCGGAATGGCCGAGGAAGAGATAGCCGCCCGGCTCGAGAGCTTCATAGAAGCGCTGTACTAACGCGGCGCGACGTTCTTCCGTGAAATAGATCAGCACGTTCATGCAGAAAATCAAATCCATGCGCCCCAAATAGACCGGAGATGCCAGATTCATTTGCGCGAACGTGACCATCTTGCGCAGCCGCGGCTTCACCTGATGACCATCCTTGGCGAGTGTGAAGTGGGCACCTAGTTGTGATTCCTTAACGCTGGAAATACTACGGCCCGAGTACACACCGCGCTCAGCATGTTTCAAGGCATGGCGACCGACGTCGGTGGCAAGGATTTCGACGTTCCAGGCATCGGCAAGCGAGAGGGTGTCGACGATGGTGATGGCGATGGAATAGGGCTCTTCGCCCGTGGAGCAACCTGCGCTCCACACGCGCAGAGTGCGCGGATTCTTCCAGAATTTCTTGGCGTGGAGTTCCGGCAAAACCCGTTTTTCAAAGGCATCGAATACCGCGGGATAGCGGAAGAACGAAGTCTCCTGCGTGAGCAACCGCTCGAGGAGCGATTCGTACTCCACATTCGATTTGCGAATAGAGCGGACCAATTCATTGCCATGGTGGAAGCCCTTGGCATGCAAATGCTCGCGGACTCGCGTGGAGAAGAATCTCTCGCGCGATTCGTCGAAATGAATGCCTGTCCGCTCTTCGATCATCGTGCGGATCTCGCTCAATTCATGTTCGCTCAAACTGTGTACCGCCCCGTGGCTCATAACCGTCCCGCTCTGGCCCCGGTCAATTCACCGGAGCGACTCATCGTATTACCGTAAAACGCCCGCTGGGACGGGATGCTGCGAATCTTCCAAGGCTGCTACACTGCCCTGCTTCGACTGGGCGCGGAACTGGGCCAGTGCTTCGTTCAGCTGGTCAGACAACTTCACCAACTGGCTGACGGTGGCCACAGTGCCGCGGGTTCCCTGTGAAGTCTGGCGCGTAATGTTAGAAATGATCTGCATGGCGTGCGCAACACCTTCCGTACCGCGCACCTGCTGTTTCGAAGCGAGAGAAATTTCCTGAACGAGTTCTGCCGACTGGCGAACCACGCTGGAAATGGCGTCGAGCGCGCGTCCGGCCTGATCTGCCAGCGTTGCACCGGATTCAACTTCTTTGGTGCCTTCTTCCATGACGACCACGGCTTCGTTTGTCTCTGCCTGAATGGCCTTGATGAGTGCCGCGATGTCTTTCGTTGCGCTGCGTGAGTGTTCTGCCAGCTTGCGAACTTCGTCGGCAACGACCGCGAAACCACGGCCTGCTTCACCGGCGCGAGCGGCCTCAATGGCGGCGTTCAATGCGAGGAGGTTTGTTTGCTCCGTAATGTCGTTAATCACGTTAATGATTTCGGAAATTTCCAGTGAGCGATCCCCCAGCGACTTAATCTTCTTTGCTGTGGCCTGCACGGAAGAACGGATGCGCTGCATGCCATCGAGCGTATCGCGCACCGCGCGGTTTCCCTGTTCGGCGGCGTCGAGGGCGCGGCGTGCTGCTTCGGCGCTGGCTTCGGCGTTGTTAGACACCTGTTTCATCGAGACCGTGAGTTCTTCCACGGCGCTCGACGTATTGGTGATTTCCTGGTCCTGTTGCGTGGCGCCCGCCTGCATTTCGTCGGCGGCAACCAGAATGTTATTGGAGCAAGCGGTGACTTCCATGGCGGCCTTGCGGACGCGTTCGAGAACCTTGGTGAAGTTCTCGAGCATGTAGTTGATGGAGTCGGAAACGTTGCCGAGTGCGTCGTTCGTAACCTTGCCGCGCAGGGTCAAATCGCCGCGTGCGACCTGGTTGATGACGGCGAGAAGATCCGTAATGCTGCGCTGCAGCGATTCCGTGGCTTCCTGATTGTTGGCGGCCTTGGAAACCCGAGCGACGGCGCGATTCAGGTTCTCCGCGATGTAGCCGAACTCATCGTTCGACCCGACATCGGCGCGAGCCTTGGAATCTCCCGCAGCGAGGCGTTCCGAGAATGCCGCCAGCTCGCTGACAGGTGAGAGAATGGCGCTGCCGAGCCTCCACGCCAGCAAGATGGTGACGGCGAAGGCCACGACGATGGCTCCAGCCCCCGCGGGCGTGGCAATCGCATCGAACAGACCACCATCCTTGGCGGTGCGCCCGGCGCTGACAGCGAGTCCCACCACCAGGAGAAAACCTGCGCCGGTGAGTAACGCCAAAGTCCAGATTTGACTACTGAGTCGCGATTTCATTCCTACCTCCCAAACTCTCTTCGAAACTGGTTAAATGCTCGGACCCGGATAAACTTCCAACAGGCGGCGCAGGTCGATGACCAGTGCCAGCCTGTCTTCATGCCGCAACATGCCAATGCAATGCGGCACGTTCTCCGGTGCTTGCTCCAACAAATCCTCTGCGTCGACCACGGAATAAGTACCGACAACTTCGTCGGCCGCGATGCCAATCCGTATTTCGTCGCGATGGCCTTCGGCGCGAAGGGAAGCGACCACGACGTGCTTCGGCAGCAACCCAGTGCGGCGGCCTTCGGTCAGGGCGATATCGATCAGTGGAACGATCGCACCCCGCAAATTAAAAATTCCCAAAACGTAGGCTGGCGACAATGGCAATCGCGTGATGAGCGGCCATTCCACCACTTCTTCCACGTCGAGCACAGGTAGGCAGAAGCGCTCGCGACCACTGCGGAAAACGCAGTACTGCGATTCGGGCGGACGTTCTGTAATCGGGCCGAGAGCCTCCAACAGTTCGCCCATCTCCGCATCAGCGGGCAGTGGCACCAGATGAAATTCTTCGCTCATTCCTCTTCTTTTTTCTCCTTATGCAAAACGCCGAACGGCACGTAACAGATCTTCGCGGGTAAATGGCTTGGTCACGTAAGCATCTGCCCCCTGCTGCTGGCCCCAGTAGCGATCACTGGCCGTGTCTTTCGAAGTGACCAGAATGACCGGAATCGTATTGAAGTCATTGTTGCTTTTGAGTTCGCGGCATACCTGAAAACCATTTCTTTCCGGCATCACCACGTCGAGCAGAATCAAATTCGGACGTTCGATGGCGATCATTTCTTCCACGCGCTTTGGATCATTCAAGCCGACCGGCCAATAACCTTCCGGCTCAAGAAGCCCCTGAATCAGCTTCACTTGCGCTGGCGAATCGTCGACGATGAGTACTTTTTTCTGCACAAAAATCTACTCCGCGTAGTTCTCCAAAGAAGAAAAATGCACGTTAGCGGCCAGCTTCTGGAAAGATTCTCAAGAGTTGTCGAATTCTGTTAAGTGTCTGAAGGTAAAGCCCTTACTTTTGTGCTGGCGGTGCTCACCGCGGCGTAAATTGAGGAAGTCGAGGATCTTCCGTCTCAGCTTGAGAAGCCGTCTCAGCGTCCCGCATCTCGGTAGCTAACGATGAGAATCGCTGCACGATTTCGTTGATGCGCAAAGCCATGGTGTGAATGGTCTTAATCTGTGCGAGGGATTGCGCGGAAAGCTGCCCGGGCTCGAGAAGAAGCAGTTCGGCGTTGCCCAGCAGAGAAGTTAGAGCGTTGTTGACGTTGTGCTTCATGTCGATCATGTAGCGCCCGAGTACGGCCTGGTTGGCATTCATGGCCGCGTTGCGTTCAGCCTGCCGGGCAATTTTCAACGCTTCTGTGCGGCGAAGAGACTCACCCGCGAGCAGAAGAACCACCTGGGTCCAATCTTCGCGAAGGGGAACCTGGAGAAGGCGTGGATAGCGTTTGCGAAGAGCGGCAAAATCCTTATGTTCGGAGGCCTCGCAGATGATGATGGCTGTGCCGGGCTCGATGGATTGCAGAACGCTGGAGAGTTTTTCATCCTTCAGCGGACCCATGACAATTAAATCTGGCGTGAAACTTTCGCCACCCTTCCACAGGTCACTCGTCAGCACAGAAATGCCGGGTAACTGCCGTTCCGTTTGCCAGCACGCGGAGAGGAGCCGGGCGAATTCGCCGTCATCGGTAAGAATCAGAACATTTGTGTTTCTCAAAAGCATGGCTCCCGTACTGCATCCCCGCAGATGGCGCGTCTTGGCGGGGAACTAAAGTTTTTCGGCTTCGTCCAGCGCGGACAACAGTCGCTTGGTGCTGATACCCAAATTCACGGCTGCTTCCGTATCTTTGGCTTGTTTCGCAACTTCGACGCGTTCTTGTAAGCGGGAGACTTCGACGCGGGCAATGGGCAGAACCCGGGCGAGGTTTGTGGAATTGGGAGACGTTTTAACTTGTTCCGTCGCGGCAGTCACCATGGCTCGTGCAACAACTGCTCGCCGAAGATCTTCCGCGGCAGAGCCGTCCTCGCTAACGAATGCAGTCACTTCCCAAGAGGACATCAGCAATCGTGCTCCGCCAACCTTGACGGTGGTCATGGAGCGGCCCCGGGACGGAGGCGCAGAAATCAGTTGCTCCCAGATTTGCTCCATGCAGGTTTCGAAATCCAATTCCGGGACAGTTTCTTCCGGCTTGCCGGCCGCAATTGGCTGGGCACGATCTGCCAAGGGGCCTGGCTTCACCGGATCCGATTCTGGTTTTGCCGAACCGGATTTATTGGGGCCGGATTCGATTGATTTGCCCAGGACCTTTTCCACCGAACGTTCGATGTCGGCGCGCAGGGAGAGAAGTTTGTCGAAGGCCTGATTGACGGAGCGTTCCGTGTATTCTTTCTGAAAGGGTTGTTTCCAGTCGTCGGCGTACTGCCGGACCTTAGCAATGGGTTCCGCGGATGTCAGCCCGAAAGACTGGCAATCGATGGTTTTCGCGCCAGCTGATTCCAGATGGTTGATGCCGGATCGGATGTAGATGAGATCGGCGTGCATCAATTCAATCAGGGTACGGCGCAGAAGAAAATTGAATCGCACAAACGCCAACAACGCCGTTGGATCGTAAAACATGTTGCCGGCGGATTCCTTCACCTTGCGGCCTTGTTCGATGAAATTAGTCTTCAGAATGTCGCGAAGCCCCTTGAACGACCGCAGCGTGACAATCATTTTCTCCAGTGGTTCGCACCAGGAGAGCGGGTCGGTGCTGACTTCGCCGAAAACCGGCTTCATCACCAGTGCGACATCGGCCAGCTCAATCTGCTTGTGAAAAATCTTGGCCGGGGCGCACAACGCAAAATATTGCACGAGAAGAAAGTCGATCTTGTCCCGGTCGGTGAGAGTTTTTCCAGGCTTTTTCAGATGGCGCATGATCAGAGCGCGGAGGCCGCTCTCGCTGGCGTTGAGCGTGGTC
Source organism: Candidatus Acidiferrales bacterium (assembly GCA_963782755.1). Taxonomy (GTDB): domain Bacteria; phylum Acidobacteriota; class Terriglobia; order Acidiferrales; family UBA7541; genus Acidiferrum. The sequence goes on along the minus strand of CAWAKR010000013.1, from coordinate 67,073 downwards.
ATCTGCAAAAGGTGGCGCAGTTGATGCACCAGTACCTGCTGGTCCATGGAGTTCAGCCAGGTGTGAACCTGGGTGAACAGTTCGAGATCGGCTTTTTCCGGCAAGACGCGTTTGTTTTGCGCAAAGGGTATTTCAATCTGCAGGTGTTTTGCCAAGGCAATGTAGATCGGGAATACGGACCGATTCTCTTCCCATTGCAAATTTCTGGAACTATCGGCCTTTGGCGGTGCTGGCAAATTCAGTGTCGTAATCATTTTGCTCACGGCTGTGTCATCCAGTCGCAGGTGCCGTCTGTGAAACATACGGCCACTGCTTTAAGTCCTTCGTGGTACTGCAGAGCGATCACGGAAGCTTTCCGTGGCCGCTCATTGTTGCCTCTGACGAGTTGAATGCTCTCATCAAATTCCAAAGGCAACGAAGTCGTGAAAATAGCGTACTGACTCGAGCCAAATTCCAAAACAGTCGACTCCCGCAACTTCTCGCGACCCGGCCGCAGGGATTGCACGCGGACCATAATGCGAGTTGCCGGGAGCGCCGGAAAAAACCTGGCTAACTGTTCGGCACATCCCCGTTCCTCGGCAATCAGTGACATCCCCGTGGTTTACCCCTGCGCCAGAAAAGGTGGCCCGACCTGCGATTGTCCAAGGATCGACCCCGAGATAAAACACACCCGACGCCGAGCGAAGGCACATCGCCCCACCGAGGAAATTGCACGCCGAGCACCAAAAATTGCTCAGGTCTGCCGGCGAGTGAAGTATAAGAAATGAAGAGGCTTAGAAAATTCCGCTCTGGAGTGTTTGCGAGAAAATCTCACACTGAAACGTTTGCGTCTCAGCTAGAGTTGCGAATTCTGATTCGATTTGTTTTGCAGTGAGACGCTCTTACCGTTCAATCGGATGAGTCTCAGTCTCTTCTCCGACCGCAATTGCGCTGCCGCGAGGCGGAATGTTGTACCGCTTTAGCTTGCGATAGAGAGTGGCGCGGCTGATGCCCAGCATCTTGCCAGCAAGTGCCTTGTCTCCATGCGCTTGTTCAAAAACACGGAGAATGGTCATCTTTTCCATTTCGGCCAGCGCGGTTGTGGAAAGGGAAGCCGCATCTTCCGGAGCCAAGGTGTGACTGATCGGCTGCTCAGTGCGGATAGCGGGCGGGAGATCCTGCACATCAATGACTTCCTGGTCGCCGAGAGTTAAAGCCCTGGCGATACAGTTTTCGAGTTCGCGAACGTTGCCGGGCCAATCGTATTGGAGCAGGCTCTTCATCGCCGCTGGTGTTACCTGGACATGGGCCGTCGGTGCGTAGCGATTCAAGAAGTAGTGGACTAGCACGGGAATATCGGAACGACGCTCCCGAAGAGGCGGCAGATGCACGGTAACCACATTCAGGCGGAAGTACAAATCCTTGCGAAATGTTCCGTCGCGATAAGCCGCCTCTAAATCGCGGTTCGTGGCGGCGATGACGCGTACGTCGATGCTGATCCGGTCGTTGCTACCGACAGGGCGAACTTCTTTCTCCTGGAGAACGCGCAGGAGCTTTGCCTGCATTTCGAGAGGGATCTCACCGATTTCATCGAGGAAGATCGTTCCGCCATTGGCGGCCTGGAAAAGGCCGGCTTTGGATTTGGTGGCACCCGTGAATGCGCCTTTTTCGTAGCCGAATAGTTCGCTCTCCATGAGCGTGGGGACGAGTGATCCGCAATCCACGGCAACAAACGGCGTCTGCGCCAGGGCGCCGCGGAAATGAATGGCGCGTGCGACGAGTTCTTTACCCGTGCCGCTTTCACCGGAGACGAGAACGGGAGTCCGCGTATCCTTCAATCGCGAAATCATGCGCAAGACGTCTTGCATGCCCGCGGAGCTACCGATAATTCCATCGAGATTTTCATCCGCGCTCACACGTTCACGCAAAAACGCATTTTCGTTTACGAGGCGGACTTTTTCCGCCATGCGCTGGAGCAGCAGGCGGAGTTTTTCGACGCGAAACGGCTTCTCGATGTAGTCGTAGGCCCCCAACTTCATGGCATCAACGGCAGATTCGATGGAACCATGGCCGGTCATGATGGCTATCTCGGTTCGGGGTAGAACGGTGCGAATCTGCTTGAGGAGTTCCACGCCAGACTGATTTGGAAGTTTCAGGTCGCTTAGGACCAGGTCCGGCGGATCAGTTTCCAGTCGCGTGACTGCGGCTTCCGCACTCTCCGCTTCATTACAGGAGAAGCCCAGCGAAGTGCCAATGGTCATGCACAACCGACGGATGCTCTGCTCATCGTCAACTACCAGAAGTTTAATTTTCAGATCGTCGCTCATGGTTTTCCGAATGTTTTCTCCACAATTGAAATCAATTGCTGAACCCGAAATGGTTTTTCAATACAGGGTGTTGCGCTGCCTCTCAGCAGAGATTGTGTCTCGCTGTTGGCGGTATCTCCGCTGATCAGAATAATGCGGCTGGCCAATTCCGGTCGATTCTTCTGGATCCATTTGTGAATATCCGCACCGTTTATAGTACCGGGCATGCGGATATCGGAAATCACTCCCGCAAATTGCGAAGCCGTCAAATGTTCCACACCCTCCGCGCCTGAAGAGGCCTGCACGACCGAGTAACCCTTACGCTCCAGAGCAGTTCGCACAAAGGCGCGTACGGATGCCTCGTCTTCGATCAACAGGATAGGCGCAACGACGCGCGTTTGAACCGTAGAAGTCATCGAGCAGCTTCTTTCGCGGCTGCGGCAGCCAAAGCCGACTCCGAAGTTTGTGGCAGGCGCACCACGAACGTGCTGCCTGGTTCCTGGGCGTTATTCCAGCAGAGAATTTCTCCACCGTGGGCCCTCACGATGCCGTAGCAGATGCTGAGGCCGAGGCCTGTGCCCTTTCCTACTTGTTTGGTCGTAAAGAATGGATCGAAAATGCGTTCTGGCTCGGTGACTCCAATGCCGTTGTCGATGAATGCGACTTCAACGGAATCTTTTGTCCGCCGCGTACGAATGCGGATTTGCCCATGATTTCCGGATTCCTGAATGGCGTCATAGGCGTTATTCAGGATATTGAGAAAGACCTGCTGGAGCTGTTGACCGTCGCCTAATGTCGGCGCGATGCTCTCATCGAATTCTTCGACTACTTCGACGCCGTGGCTGGAGAAGTCATAGCTGCGCAATTTAATGGTTTGGCGAAGAATTGCGTTCACCTGGACCGCTTCGCGCTGTGCCGGCCGCTGCCGCGCGAAACTCAACAAGTCCTGAACAATTTCCTTGGTGCGCTGAGTTTCCTGCAAAATGATGCGTAGATCCTCACGGGCATTTTCTGGGACATCGGGATTCTCCAGAAGCAGGTCGGTGAAACCGAGGATCGCAGCGAGGGGATTGTTGACCTCATGAGCGACGCCGGAAACCAACTGACCGATGGTGGCCATCTTTTCGGAGTGCGCCAACTTTGCCTGCAGCAGGGCAGCATCAGTTATATCAGTCATGACCACGACCACGCTGTTGACCTGGCCTGACTCATCGCGCATGGGGCTGAGGCTGATGGAAAAATGGCCCATGCTGCCGTCGCTTCTACCCAACGCGCAATTCCAGATTCTCGACCTGCTGGCCCATCGCCGTTGTCTGAAGGGCGGCTTCAAAGTCCGTGCGGTGGGATGCTTCGATCCAGTTATCCAGGCGATGGCCGATCAGCTCTTCCTCTTTATAGCCGGCATCATAACAACGCCGGTTTACATAGCTGATCAGGCCTGCCGTGTCTAAGACCAGAATCATACTTTGCGTGGTATTGAGAATCTTCTGGTTAAAATCGCGCTCGCGCTGCAATTGCGACTGAAACATTTTTTGCTCGGTGACATCGAGCATTAAGCCCCGCGTCTGTATCACTTTGCCCTGAGCGTCGTGCACCGCGCTGATGTTCTGCATGGTGTGCAGCAAGCTGCCATCTTTGCGCCGCAATGTCTCCTCGTAGTTGCGAAGGGCGCCGCGTTCTGCGATGGCTCGAACAAAGCGCTCCTTCGCCGCCGGAGTGGGATAAAGATGAGGGCTCACGTCGGCGCGCAACAATTCTTCACGCGATTCGTAGCCGAGCATGCGAACCATGGCGTCATTCACATCCAGAAATTGCCCGTCGGGCGTGGCAAAAAACAAACCTTCTTGAATACTGTCGAACAGTTCGCGGTAACGACGTTCGGCTTCGCGCCGGTCGGTAATATCTTTTAAGACGTGGATGGTGCGGGTTTCTTCTTCCACCGCGCCGGGAGCGCGCGAGGTGGAAACCAGAAACGTGCGGCCATCGGACGTGGCGATGTATTCTTCGCGTAACTGTTTTGTGTTCTGACAGAAGGGGCAGGGAAGCGCGCTACCGGTTTCGGCGATGTGCTTCAAATTGTTCATCGGCTCGCCAACCAGCGCCGCAGGCGGTTTGCCGAGGAGCGTCGCTAGAGTGCGATTTGTGCGAACGATCTTCCAGCTTTGATCGTGCACGACGATGTAGTCGCTGATCGCGTCGATGTCCTCAACCCATTGTTTCTTGGAGCGCTCAAGTTGAGAAAATCGCCGGACCTTCTCCATGGAGAGAGCCGCATGGCTGGCCAGAGCGGTGAGAAGTTTTTCCTGTGTCGCCGTAAATTGAGATCTTTCCCGAATCAGGCACAGCGTGCCCATCAACTCGCCGTCGCTGGCATAAATGGGGAAAAAGGCGCAGTGCGTCGTGCTTCCGGGGAGGGGCAAGACCTGCAATCCAGTCCGTGCCAGGGAAATATTGCTCAACAACCAATCCCAAGCTACTTTGCCGGCAGGAAAGTCCTGGGCAGGTGAATAGAGTTCAACACGATTCCCAGCGATTTCGCCAACACCGCCCCACTGCGCATCCAGCATTTCCGCTGCACGCGACGCAAATCCAGCTAAAAAGGCCGGCAACTCGCGGGAGTTGGCGGCCGCAACGGCCAGATTCATTAGTTCCTGGGAATAATCAGACGAGGCCTGTCCGGAGAGAGTCCGGGCACGAGCCGCAGGTTTGCGGCGAGCAGGAGTGATCTTTCGTCCACGCATAGAGGGTAAGGGCTCTGCGTGTGTCTCAAGTTAAGAAGCCACGCACTTCCAAGCTACTGAGCAATCTCATTGTGAGTCAATTGCTCATCCTGAATGTGATGCGCACTCGTTACCTGAGGCTACCCGCGTCTTACAAGAAACGTCTCAGCGTGAGACCACGGGCCTGACTCTCGGGCTCCGTGAGACGTGAGGCCCGCCAGAGGGCTCGATGTATCAGGCTCATACAATTAACTATCTTTAATGACTGTAATTAGTTACAGGGTCCAAGCAACGCTTCCATCCTCTATCTAATTCTTCCTCGCCGATGGCATTCCACTTGCCTTTTCCTCGGTGGGATAGTTTTCCTTGCCCAGGAGGATGAAGTGGGGACTCGCATTGGTTGGGGAAAGAAATTGCTCGCCGGCGCAGGGCTAATGGTGCTGGCGACCTCATTGGCGAGCGGTCAGCAGATGCTCGTGGAGGAAGGTAAGCGCAAGGCTAAGAGCAAAGTGAACCCGAATTACCCGGAACTTGCCCGGCGAATGAACATCGGTGGCAAGGTGAAGGTTGAAGTGGTGATAGCCCCAGACGGTCACGTGAAAGCCGCCCGTGCACTTGGAGGACACCCCGTACTTGTACAGCCTTGCTTGGACGCCGTGAAAGAGTGGCGGTTTGATCCGGCACCGGAAGAGACGACGCAGGTTATCGAGTTTACGTTTAAAGATCAGTGAGTTGGGGGCCGCCGCTGTCAGTGAACAGAGCGGTGTTGACGTTGATTTGTTGCATTGGGGAGTGGAGGAAGTGACGCAATGACGATCGGAAAGCAACTTTACAAGAGTTTCGGAACAATTTTGGCGATTCTCGCCGTTTTGTTGGTTGTAGACCTGGTGACCATCTACAAAGCACGGTCGGCCAGCTCGGAAGCTGCCTCAACGCTTGAAAGTGTGCGCACGGCGGAAGCTACGCGCTATCAGATCATGCTGAATCGGCTGAACCTTAACAATTTCCTTCTGAGCGGTGATCCGCGCGACGAAGAAAAAGTCAACCGAGGTTTTTCTGAACTCAGCGATCTCGTGAAGCGCGGGCAATCTCAGACCAACAACGAATTTCTGCGCACCGCACTGATTCAGGTGGAAAGCACGGAAGCAAGCTGGGCTGACAACTTTGCCAAACCGCTGTTGGCCAAGCGGCACCAAGTCGATTCTGGAGATGCCACAGTATCCGATCTGCAAATTTTTTACCTGCAGAAAGATCCTTCGTCCTGGCTGACGAAATCTTCCCTGGTGCTTGACCAGGCCAATTCTGACATGAGCAAGGCGCTGGACGAGTCGAAAGCGACAGCGTCACGCGCGATTGCCGTCAGCTTTGGGATCATCGTGATCGGAACCATCGGAGCGATGATTTTCATCGGGCTCAATGCGATCCGGACAGCGAAATCGATTACAGAGCCTCTCCAGCATCTGATTGCCGTGGCACGCGAAATTGGCGATTCCGGAGATCTGGACCAGAACATCGACATACATCGTAATGACGAAATTGGCGCTCTCGCGACCACCTTCAACAATATGGTGGCCTACTTGAAGGAAATGGCCGACAGTTTCCATGGCCGTGGCCGAAGGCGATTTGACCGTCGAAGTTACGCCGCGCTCCAAGCGGGATACGCTCGGCAATGCATTCCTGCGCATGTCGCACGGCTTGCAACAAATCGTTCGTTCGACTCGTGATGGTGCTTCACAAGTTTCCGCGGGATCGAATCAGGTGGCCGGCGCCGCGGACGAATCCGCCAAAGTCAGCGTGCAGGCTTCCTCTGCCATTGAAGAAGTGACCAGCACGATGCACGAGATGAGCGTCAACGTGCAAAACGTGGTGAAGAACACGCAGGTGCAGGCCTCCAGCGTTGCGGAGACTTCGGCTTCCATCGACCAGATGGTGACGTCGATCCAGCGCGTGGCGGATACGGCGAAGGTTTTGTTGGATATCGCCAACCGTTCGCGTGAAGAAGTGGTAACCGGTATTGCCACGATGGAGAAGACCACCGACGGGTTGAATCGGACGAACCGCTCCATTCAATCTTCGGCCGAAATTATCAACATTCTCGGGCATCGCGCAGACGACATCGGAAAAATCATCGAGGTTATCGACGATCTTGCCGAGCAGACCAACCTGCTCGCTCTGAACGCTGCTATCGAAGCGGCACGCGCCGGCGAACACGGGTTGGGTTTTGCCGTGGTTGCGGATGAAGTTCGGAAATTGGCGGAAAAATCCACGCAGTCCACGAAAGAAATTGCCGACCTGATTCAGAGCATTCAACGCGAAGCGCGCCAGGCTGTGGAGAACATGGAGCACAGCACGCGCATCGTGGAAGAAGGGCTCAGCTTCGGGAACGATCTCGGCACGGCGCTCCATAAGATTTCGGACGTTGTCACCGAAGTCTACAAGTTCTCGCAGGAAATCGGCGCGGCAACCAATGAGCAGTCTGTTGGCTCGTCGCAAATCGCCAAGGCCACCAACCGGTTAACGGAAATTACCCAGGAAATCAGTTCCGCCGTCGAAGAGCAGGCATCCGGAGCGCAGGCGGTCGTGCGTGCGATGGACAAGATGCGCGAACTGGTGCAGCAATCGGCCTCGAGTTCCACGGAGCTCTCCGCGGCGGCAGAGCAGATGCTTAAGCTCTCCAGGAATCTGCTCGACAATATGGACCAATTCGTAGTCGACAGAGCCGGTCAGAACCGTCATCGCCGCGATCCACAATCGCCAAGCTACACGACGCGCCCCGGCAAACGAGCCAACGGAATACGAATATGCAGAAGTGAGCCGGTCCTGACGCGAGTGCGACACATGGAGAAAGACTATCAAGTTGTCGGATTTCGAATCGGGAATGAAACGTACGGCGTGCGTATCGCGTCGGTGCGCGAGATCGTGCGTGTCCCGGAGATTACTTCGGTGCCGAACGCTCCCGAGGCGATTGAAGGTGTAATCAACCTGCGCGGGAAGATCATACCGGTGATGGATCTGCGGAAGCGTTTTGGAGAGAAAACGGTCCAGAGCGACAAGAGAAATCGCATTCTGGTGGTCGAACTCGAAGGCAAACTTCTGGGCTTGATCGTGAGTTCTGCGTCCGAAGTACTGAAAATTCCCCCCTCGGAAATTGAGGCTCCTGGAACTGTATTTGCCGAGGGAGAGTCCAGTTATGTCACCGGCGTGGGCAAACTAAAAGGCCGCTTGATTATCCTGCTGGATATCGCGCGTCTGCTTCGCCAGCCGGAATTCAAGAAACTTGAGGAGGCCGCAGAGCCCGTCGCGCTGTCCAGGTAGCCTTCCCGCGATATGCAGGAAGATGCCTTAAGAGCAGGCTCTACGCACCCCGTATGGGAACGATCACCGCCCAGGTTCAGCTTACCGAAGCAGAACTGAAACTTTTGCAGACGCTCGTCTATCAGGAATGCGGCATGTACTTTGATGAACGCCGCTCGCACTTCTTGAAAGACCGTTTGCAGCGTCGTCTGAAGGCCTGCCAGCTCGATTCTTTCTACAGCTACTACCGGCTGCTGACCAGCCGTGAGGGAAGAGCAGAACTTGCGCTGCTTCTTGAAAATCTGACTGTCAATGAGACGAGTTTCTTTCGAAACCGGCCGCAACTCGATCTGCTCCAGAAAAACGTCCTGGAAGAGATCCTGCACCATAAACAGGAGCGGCGGGATTGGACGCTGCGCGTATGGAGTGCGGGATGCTCTGCGGGTCAGGAGCCCTATTCCGTAGCCATCCTGGTATGTGATGCCCTGGCCTACTACTATCTGCGCAATCCGTTGCCGTTCGATATGCCTTCCCCTAAGCCGCTGATTCCTCCACCGTGGAAACTGGAAATCGTTGCTTCGGACATAAGTTATGCAAGTTTGCGGACTGGCCAGGAGGGCGTTTACACCGAAATTCAGATGGAGCCGGTGGACTATACCACTCGGCTTCGATATTTCGAAAAGTCCGGAGATAAATACTCCGTGAAAAAACAACTGAAAGATCTGGTCCAGTTTGACTTCCACAACCTGAAAACGGAATTTTTGCCCCGGCGCAACGACATTATTCTGTGCCGCAACGTCATGATCTATTTTGACGAAGCTGAGCAGAAGCGCCTGATCGAAAAGTTCTGGCATTGTCTCAATCCCGGTGGCTATCTGCTCGTCGGGCACGCGGAGAGTCTGTTTGGTCTGACGCAGAAATTCAAAATGGTTCACGAGAACAACGGTACGGCGTATAAGCGGCTCGAGGTGAATTCTTGAGCTTTCTGCCCGATGATCGCAATTCCGAGCTGCGCGCGCTCTTCTTTGAGAGCGCGTCGGAACTATTGCAGGTCATCAACGACGCCGGCCTGAGATTAGAGAAGCATACTGCGGATGAAGAACTTTTGCGCGGGCTGCGCCGTGCGATCCACACCCTTAAAGGAGATTCCGCTGCCTGTGGATTTCAATTGCTCAGCGAAATTGCTCATGAGCTCGAAGACGTCCTCTCCTTGCAGATTGGCCAAACGCAGGGTGCAAAGCTTGCTGAAGTAGTTCTGTCGGCGGTCGACACGTTTGAAGGCATGTTGAGTGCATACCAGCGACAACTCGAACCACCTTCGCCGGCGCCCCTGCGCGCGTTGATCCATAATCTTCTGGAATCTCCTGGCGTCAAACATTCCGTCACAGAAGCTCCCGGCGTGATAGTGCCTGCCTTGTTCCGGTGGAGTGAATACGAACGCTTGATGATCTCGGAAGCGCTGCTCAACGGGGGAAACGTTTACAACATTGCGCTTCGCATCGATCCCAATAGCGCCATGCGAGCTGCTGCGTTTCAACTGGTGCGCAACGTGCTTCACGCCTGCGGCACTGTGATTGCATTGCGGCCGGAAGACAATTTGGCGGCCGCGACCGTCGATATTGTGGAAGCGGCGGTGGCGAGCGCTCACCCGATTGACCATGTTTCGCACCGCTGCCGGATCCCTTCCGTAGTGTCCGATGTCCGCATTGAAAATGCGGCACAGGCGGAAATTGCAGAACATGAATTGTTAGGCGACATCCTTGAAGCACAGGCCGCTGAGTTCGCCGCTCATCCGGAAACCATAGATACCGCATCCGCAAAAGGGCAGGCGGGTTCCTCCGCAGTTGCCGCAGTGGCAGAAAGCACCGTCCGTGTGGATGCATCACGAATCGACGCAGTCATGAACCTGGTCGGGGAACTGATTATCGGCAAGTCCATGCTTCATCGGACGCTGAGCGAATTTGAGGCAAAACACGCGCGCGATCCGATTCGCGCCAAGTTGGCTGAAGCGCTGGCATTTCAATCGCGTGTATTAGACGAATTACATAAATGCGTGCTGAAGATTCGCATGGTTCCCGTCGAACAGCTATTCCGCCGTTTTCCCCGGGTGGTGCGCGATATCGCCAAAGTGTGTAACAAGGATATTGCGTTGGAAGTTGCTGGAGAGCACACCGATCTGGACAAGACAATTCTTGATGCATTGGCGGAACCACTCACGCACGTGATACGCAATGCGGTTGATCACGGAATTGAGCCAGCGGAAGAGCGACTCGGTGTTGGCAAGCTCGCGCGCGGCACGGTCTACCTAAATGCTTATCACCAGGGCACCCAGGTCGTCATTGAAGTGCGCGATGACGGTCGCGGGATCGATCTTGACCTGATCCGTCAGCAGGCCGTTCGCAATGGGCTTCTGAAGTCCGGCGATGCAGATCGCATGACGGAGCAAGACGTCCTGAATCTTATTTTTGAGCCCGGGTTCAGCACCGCCAGTGAAGTTACGGAAGTGTCCGGCCGGGGCGTCGGGATGGATGTTGTGCGCACGGTTCTGGATCGCCTGAAGGGTACCGTCCAGGTCTCCAGTACAAAGAATCATGGTACGACCATTTTGCTGCGTGTGCCTCTTACACTGGCGAGTATCCAAACTCTCTTGTTCAGGGTCGGCGGCCGTTTGTTTGCCGTTCCACTTTCGGCAGTGGTTGAAATCACCCGTATTTCTGAACAGGAAATTCAGAGAGTCGATCAGCGGGAAGTGTTGCGCCTGCGTGATCAAATTCTGACTCTGGTGCGGCTCAATTCCATTCGAGGCATTCATTCCGTTGAGCCTCCGAATACAAAAAAGAAAAAGAGCTTCGTGATCGTCATCGGTGTAGCAGAGAAGCGCTTCGGCTTGCTCGTTGACACCATGGTTGGCGAAGAGGAATTGGTTATTAAAGCTCTCCCTGGCGAAATTGTTTCGAGCGATCTGGTCAGCGGGGCATCGATTCTCGGTGATGGCACGGTCGTATTAATTCTGAATGTGCCCGCAATTCTGTCGCGACTGTCGCGATCCGTACCACTCGGAGCCATCGCATGAAGGAACGGATACGAGTTTTGGTCGTCGACGATTCCGCACTGATGCGGAAGCTAATTCCATTGATCCTGGAACGAGATCCGGACGTCGAAGTGGTGGGAACCGCCATGGATGGGGCATTCGCTCTGCGCAAGATCGCGGAGCTTAAGCCCGACGTCGTGACTCTCGATTTGGAAATGCCGCGCATGGACGGCATTGAAACATTGCGCATGATCATGCGGAGCGCTCCGCTTCCCGTGATCGTTTTCAGTACCCATTCTAAAGAGGGCGCGTATTCCACTTTTAAGGCGCTGGCACTGGGCGCGATCGATTTTGTGGCAAAGCCCAAGGATGCGGCCGGAGGGCATCTGGAAACGGTTGCCAACCAGCTCATCGAGAAAATTAAGGTCGCCAAGCGGGCCAGTGGTTCAAAATCCGTCCCAAGAGCAGCAGTGGAAATGCCGCGGCGCAACAAGAAACGAGAACGCGCGGCTCTTCCGCCCAACCGGATCATCGCCATTGGCATTTCCACGGGGGGGCCGAACGCACTGCAATACATGTTGTCGCAAATTCCACCTGAATTTCCGGCATCCTTTGTCGTCATTCAACACATGCCAGAGGGATTCACGGAAATGTTTGCCAAGCGCCTGGACGAATGCTGTGCTCTGGATGTTCAGGAAGCAAAATCCGGTGATCTTCTGGTTGCAGGGCGCGTCCTGATTTGCCCAGGCAACCGCCACATGATGGTTCGACGCATGCCGCGTGGAGAAATGGCCATTCTTTCAGATGGCCCACCCATCAATGGTCATCGGCCATCTGTCGATGTGCTATTTCATTCCGTGGCCCAGGATTTTGGACTCACGGCAGTGGGGATTTTGATGACAGGCATGGGTGAAGACGGTGCAGAGGGCCTCGGCGCAATTCGTTCCGCCGGCGGTGTAACCATCGCGCAGAGCGAAGAAACGTGCGTAGTGCCCGGAATGCCGCGCGCCGCAATTTCAAAAGGTTACGCTTCCAGGATTATTCCTCTCGATGGTCTCGGTCAATTTTTAATCGGTCACTATGGCGCGGAACGCAGCAGTTCCGAAAAAGTGGACGCGCAAGAAAAAGTCGATAAGAACGACAGGTCAACAGTTTCGACTCCCCGCGTCTGAGGGCGTGCGGAGCCAAAGGAGAAGGTTATGCAACAGTTTGCACCTCTACTTCGGAGCGACAACCAGGCGGTACGGTATCTGGTCGTGGACGACTCTGTCTTCGCCCGCAAGAACCTTATCAAGATGATCGAGCTTTTCGGCGGCGAAGTGGCCGGGGAAGCCGGCGACGGCTTGACCGCCATTGCGGAATACAACCGCACGAAAGCAGACATCGTGCTGATGGACATTACGATGCCGCAGATGGAAGGCATTGAAGCGGTCGAGCGGATCGTGCGCCAGCATCCCGACGCACGCATAGTGATGGTCTCGTCTGTCGGCTACCAGGAAAATATTCTGGCGGCGCTCCAGAAGGGCGCGAAGCACTTCGTGCAAAAACCAGTCAAGCCCGAAGTCCTGTACGAGATTCTGCGTTACGTTTTGGGAGATGACCCGAATGCAACGAGCGGGCCAGTCGCGCTCGCGGGAGAACACCACACATGAGAATGGAACTGATTCAGCCGTTCATCAATGCTGCGGACGCAGTCTTTGCGGAGTCGCTTCAGGCTCCGACAAAGATTGTTGACCTCTCTATGGAAGAGGAGACCTACCGGCGTAAGGGTGTTGCGGCGCTCATCGCGATCAAAGGCGACATCGAGGGTCGGGTCATTCTCGATCTGGCACCCGAAGTGGCCGTTCGCGTGGCAAGCGCACTCGCAGGCTCACCTGTGACTGCCAGTGAGCAGGTGGTGCGCGAAACAGTCTGCGAACTCGCAAATATGGTGATCGGAAATTCCGTGACCTTGCTGAATGACGCCGGTTTTCGATTCAAAGTGTTTCCACCCGAAATTCATATGAGTGATGCAGGTCTTGCGGGAAATGTGGAAACCGAGGCGATGGTCATTTGCATCGAAACGCCCTGTGGGCAGGTCTATCTGAACATTTCCATGCACTACTTGCATCGTCGTCGACATGAGCGCGATGCCGTTGCCGCACTGGACTGATTGTTTTCTCCTTGGAACATGACACGGCGGCCCTGCTGCGGCTGTAGTACACTCCCTTCGCTATCGGTTTCTTCGTTAGCGGAGGCGCACGTTGAATCGGCTGATCCTCGGCTGTTTATTTGCCATTCTTGCTTCGACAATCCTTGCCGCACAAACTCCTGTTTCACCTGATACCGCCGAACCCGGCTCCATCGAGGACATCGCCAAGGCCACAACCGAGCCGCGCTTCCTCTCGCCTTGGGTTTCCTACATCCCCGCTTCGGCCACTGTGCCTTCGCCGCGCGCCTTCTTTGGTCGCATACCCGGGGCGCCTGGCGAGTTGGTAGATTCCGCCAAGGCCTATGCCTATTGTCGAGCACTGGCTGCCGCTTCTCCTCGCGTAAAGGTTTTCACGATTGGGCATTCCGAAGAGGGCCGAGACATCCTTCTCGTTGCTATCGCGGACGAGAAAGGCATTCAGGCTCTGGAACAATTGAAGCAGGCAAATGCAGCATTGGCCGATCCTCGTAAAACGGATCCAGCCGCGGCCGAGAAGCTAATCCAGGAGTCGCGTCCCTTTTATTATTTCAATGCTGCGCTTCATTCGGACGAAACGGGCTCGACCGAATCCGTCCTGGAATTAGCGTACCGTCTCGCCGTTTCCGATCAACCGATGATTCGAAGGATTCGCGAAAATCTGGTAGTGCTGATCAATCCAGTTTCCAATCCCGACGGCCGCGACAAACAAGTGGAGTGGTTTTATAAATTTTTAAAAGGCAAGACGGATCGCGACACTTTTCCGCGGCAATCTCCGCCGTATTGGTCGAAATATGCGTTTGTCGACATCAATCGCGACGCGCACCAGCAGACTCACGAAACGACGAAGGCCGTGCACCGCATGTTCCACGAATGGCACCCGGTCGTCGTTCACGATCTTCACGAGAGCGTGCCGCTGCTCATGTCATGGAATGGCACGGGACCTTACAATCCCAACATCGATCCCATCACCTACAGTGAGTTCCTGGCGTTGAGCTTTCAGGAAGTGCAGACCATGACCGCCATGGGTATGCCAGGAGTTTCTACCTGGAATTTCGGCGAGGGATTCGCGCATCTCTTTCTGGATTCCGTGGCAATGAATCACAATGCCGTTGGCCGCGGTTATGAAACCTTTGGCAATGGAACCGCCGAAACATTGACGCTGTCGCTTTCACCGGAGGAAACTTCCCGCGAGTGGTACAGGCTTCTTCCACCGCCTTCCGCCAAATTCTCCTGGTCGGCGCGCGACAACGTGAATTACAACGAGACTGGTGCCTTAGTGGCGCTCGATTACGCGGCGATAAATTCACGCACGCTGCTACGAAATTTCTATACCAAGAGTCTGCACAGTTGGCGCAAGGGCCTCGACGAGCCACCGTATGCCTTCCTCATCCCGGAAGATCAAGGCGATCCGGAACGCGTGGCGCAACTTGTTAGTCGACTTCAGGCGCAACACATCGAAGTTAGTCGGGCCATCGCGGCAGTAAAATTGAAGGAAGGGAATTATCCGCCCGGTACATTTGTGGTGAGACTGGATCAACCCTACCGCAATTACGCCGTCGATCTACTTGCTCCGCAGAATTACCCAAAGGACGGAAGCGAGCCGTACGATGACATCTCTTGGGAGCTTCCGGCGCATTATCACCTGCGGGCGATTCCCACAGCTGACGCCGCAATTCGAGACGCCAATCTTTCGTTGCTGGCCGATGCGCCTCACCCGCAAGGGAGGATAGAAGGATCGGGGCCGGTCTTCCTGTTGAAGGATACGGGGCAAGAAGGACTGTTGGAAGCACGCTATCGATTGGCTAAATTCGAGATCAAAATTGCGGAACAGCCCTTTACTGCCGGCGGTGCGCAATATCCGCTCGGGTTCCTGGATTGTGCCTACTTCACAAGTTGGGCTTACTGAGGCCCTCCGCGAATGCTCAGCACAGCTTGGTCTCGATTTTGCCAGCGTCTCTTCCGCGCCAAATGTCCCCATGCACACGGCGAACGCGCCTCGCCTGGGAGTCTGGGTTCCGTGGGCAGATACGGATTCCATTGGTTGGGTGCGCTATTCTCTCGACCAGCGCAAGATTCCCTACATTTATTTGCGCGATGAAGACATTCGCGCCGGCAATCTACACGACAAAATTGACGTGCTGCTCTACGGGCACGTGGATCTGGAGCTTGCCGAGCAGATCCAGGGCATTCCCAAATCCTGGGGACCAATGCCGTTCAAGAAGACCGAACAGACGCCCAGCCACGGCACTCCTGCGGAGTCCGACGATATCACCGGCGGAATTGGCTGGCAGGGGCTCGCGCAATTGCAGGAGTTCATCGAGCGCGCCGGATTAATGATCACC
Organism: Candidatus Acidiferrales bacterium; assembly: GCA_963782755.1. Lineage (GTDB taxonomy): Bacteria > Acidobacteriota > Terriglobia > Acidiferrales > UBA7541 > Acidiferrum. Next base: position 51,231 of record CAWAKR010000013.1, on the reverse strand, counting down.
CTCGGCAGCGGTTCCATGCTCCCAATCGAAGGCGGAATCATTCGCGGTGTGCGCCGCGACTCTGGCGGTGTGCCACGAAGCACGCAGGGGGGCGGTGCGGATTCATCCGCCGCGGCACAGCAAGCGATCACGCGTACTCCGGGGTCGCATCTTCGCGTTACCTTTGACCGGCCGGAACATCCGATTGCCTACGGTTATCCTGCAGAGACCTACGTGTTCCGCCAGAACTTTCCGCTCTACTCGATTCCGCGCCGCTGGTTGCGCATGGCGTACTGCACTACCTGTCTCGATGGGCCAATCGACAAAAGCGCCGTTGTGTTGGAGTGGGGTGCACGTGATGGCGCACCGTTCCTGGTCAGCGGGCAAGTGTGGGGAGAAGCAAATCTAATTGGACGCCCAGCAATTCTCGATATGCCAGTGGGCCAGGGCCACGTCGTTACATTCAATTTCAATCCGCTTCATCGCGATCTGAACCGTGGCGATCAGCGTATGCTTTGGAACGCGATCATCAATTGGCAAGCCATCATTGCGGGGACACCGGCATCGACCGCCAAGTGATTGGGCTCACGACGACTTCATGAAATGTTGATTACTCGGGCGGTCGAACATACGCAGCGCCGTGGCGAAAAAGTCCGGCGGCCGCGATGGGTTGTGAAAACACGATGCGAATAGGCACAAAAATCGCACCGGCTCCGGGCGTGTAGGGAACCGCAACTTCCAGTCGGCTACCCTCCGGATATTTGTTGCGGCTGCGAAAGCTGATTCCCCCCTTGGACAAGTCCTCGCAAACGGCAACTTCTTCCTGAAAGCCTCGACGCCGGATACAAGCCAGCACGCGCGCTTTCACTCGGGTCCGATTGCGACGCGGGATAACACGCTCATCCACTGCCGCCCGGGAGGGCAAGGCCTCGTCAAATTTGGGCTCGGAATGCGCTTCAATCCAGATCGAAGGGGAATCACAGTGCTTACAAAGTCGAGCCACGCATCGCCGAATCTCAAACGATTTCAATTCCATCTCATTCAGATAGACGACTTCGCGCCGCTGGCAGAAGCTGCACTCCATCAGCATCCGGGCCAGTGCTTCTTCGGCTTTGTGCGGAGAGGGAAACTCGATTTCCCAGAAATCCATACGCTGGTCCAGGATCGCGACGGCATAGATGAATCCATCGGGCTCACGGTCGATTTCTGCCATGATCCTGGCCCTTGCGGACTTGGTCTGGTCGCCTTCGAGTTTCCGGTGAAGGAGAATTTCCTGCCCGGGGAACAGTTTTTCTACCAACCGAATTACACCGCCATTGCGGCTGATGAGCAGCGTGTGCGCGGGCTGCTTCATGGCCACGCCCTGGTCGTCTGTCCACGAGGCTTCCACCTGCAATTGCATCGTGACTCTGTCGCTTTGACGCATTCGTTCCGTGCGCATTAGGTTTCGTCTTCGGATTTCGCCTTTACAACTCAGCGTACCATGCCCATTCGGGTGGGCTGCCCGCCGTCGCTGCACATTTGTCTTTCCCACTAATAGCGTCGCCAATGACTCTATGCCAGAAGTCATTAGCCGTTACCTTTTGGTGCATCCAGCTATCGAGGGGGTTCTCAAAAGAGGTCTGCTCGGCCAGACTTATTGCAACGGATCCCTTGCGCCCAAGGGAGATGCATACTTATGCCTTATTCCAGGGGTTTTTCTTGAGCAAGGTAATCTCCATGCCAGACCGCATTACTTCTATTTCCCCTCGTCTGGGGGGAGTGCGAGACCGCCGTTACACGATTCGCTACCCTTTTGCCGCCGATGCCGAGCTTATTGACCTGGAAACGGGTAGACAGGTTGACGGGGTCACTTCCGATCTCTCCTTGGGCGGCTGTTTTGTGTGTGCCAGTAAACCCCTTTCCTTGAATGCACGCGCGCGGATGAAACTGACGCGCAAAGCACAAGTATTTGAGGCTCTGGTGGTTATCCGGATCGTGAAGCCCAGAGTGGGAATGGGAATTGAGTTCTTTGATCTCGAATCGCCAAACAATGAAATCCTGGTGAACTGGATTGAATCCCTGCGTCGCGCCCGCTAAGTTGCTTTAGTGTGTGGCATCCAGGGGATGTTCGCTTTTTTCGTAGAATTCCTTCTGCAATTTCAAGCTCTCGCTATCGGCTTTGACCGCTCTGATCGCCTGCACCACCGTGCTTATCCACGCCTGCAAGTCTGCCTCACCCTGTTCTTTTGTAGCTGTCGATGCATCGCCTGAATAATGATTCGGGAAACGGGCATACCACCAGATACCCGTATACACGCTCTCTGGCATGGTAACGCGCTTCTGGTCACGGCCCGATTCCGTGCTGGCACGATCCATGTGTACCAGGTTCGGATGCGTTACCAAAACGTTGGACGTTTCCGATTCACCCGCATGCCAGTCAGGCCCGCTTTTGTTTTCGGAAGACTTCTTTGGCGACTCGTGGCCCCATTGCACATAAACAACGTAGTCGTGGGGTTTCGCTAATTGTGCCTGGGCAAAGTAGGGCAGCAGATGTTCATTTCCACCATGGCCGTTTACGATGACCACCTTCTTGCAGCCGTTGCGTGCCATCTCGTCCGTCGTCTCTTGCAGAAGTCTTAGTTGCAATTCGGCGCTGTAGGCAATTGTCCCGGGCTCGTGCATCGCTTCAAAAATCTGTCCGGCAAAATATTCGGGGAAGATAATTGCGTACTCTTCCTGTGCGGCGTGTTCTGCAACATAGCGCACGTTGAGGAGATCGGTGCCCAGGGGAAGATGCGGTCCGTGTTTCTCCAGGATTCCAAAAGGCAAGAGACACGTGCCTTGCGATTTGTTAATCGCCTCGCGAAATTCTCCAGCGGTCAGCTCTTCCCATTTTGTCGAGAGTTTCGTTTGCGCCGCCGCATGCCCGGCAAATATCAGGGAAATCAGTGCGCCTGACAAAAATAAACTATGTTTCATAGGAGCTCCTTGGCTTTACGAGGCTAATTCTACTCCATCAGTTTCAATCCGAAGCGGTTGGCCTGACGATCGCCGACGTTTCCACAAGGAATCTACTTCTGCGGCGTTTTGCTTCCGCCCGTCGCGCACGAGGGAGACGGGCTCGCCATACCGGTCAGCAGTGCGATCGCAGCACACGCCCAGCGGGCTGCAAGCTGGGATCCGGCGGAATTGGTTTCGTGATAGTGCGCTGTGACGCCATTTGCCGCGCAGGCATCGGCGGCTTCCACCATGCCCTTATTGGTATCGAAGGTCGGGGCGCGAAAATCATACCCCGGCACCAGATAGCCCAGTTCATCAGGGGATAGTCCAAAGATGAATTTATAGCGCCCTGTCATTGCATCTCGCACGGCAGGTTCGCTCGGACGGCCCGTATCGGCTCGCGGGCAATCCTTCCGCTTATATTTTTCAACTCCATAGAACACTTCAGGAAACAATTCGCCGGGCACGGTCACAATCTGGGCATCGCCAATCCGCAACGAATATACGGTGGTGGTCAGGTGAGGATCATTCTTGTCATCACTCCCAGGCAAAGCCGAAAGGACGTTCTTCTGCATCAGCAATTGATACCCGAGATTGTCCATAGGGACGCTGAACTCCATTTTGTCGATTTCCAACGCGCTGACACTGTTCCACTCGCCCCTGTCGATTGCCTCCGAAGCCGCGCGCGCGACATCTCGCCCGATCGCCTGCATGCGATCGAATGTAAACGTCGCAGCTTTCTTGTCCGCCACAAAAGGGAATTCATGCCCATCAAACTTCGTACGTGTGCTGCGGTTATTGTCGCCCACGATTTCCACGGCACCGATGTCTCCCGAAATGTAGATCGCGGTGCCGCCATACTTTTCTTCCAAAGCGCCCCGCACTGCACCCGGAAAATCGGATGTCAGCAGAGTGTTTTCATCCTCAAGAGACTCCGGATGGGTGTTCCAGTTGACTAGAATTGCCACGGTCTTCTCTTTGGCCAAGCCTTCCGTGCCTACAAATTGCATTACGCGAAGCTCTTCATCGAAGAACTTTGGTGGACGCCCGTCTGTACGCGTTTGCATTTCAGCCAGCGAGGGAGACTTTGCCGGATTGGTGGACCCCAGCTTCATACGGACTGGTGTAAGGGATTTGGCCGCCTGGGTAATTGCCTTTGCGATTTGGCTATCTACGAAACGCAAGTAGGCGGGAAACTTCCCATCCGTTTCCAGATTTGGTCCCCAAAGGCCAATCGTGTCGGGTCCTTCGTGGTTGTGCGTGCTCGTCAGGATGATGTTCTTGATGCCTAACGAGGAGTCGATCTGTTTGCGGGCATCATCGAGGCCGTAGTAGCCCGCCTTTGCGTAATAACCGATGAAGTCGAGCGCGACAATCGCTACGCGCACTGTTCCACATTCCAGGATCAGGGCTCGCGCCCACAAATCATCATGCTTGCCCGTTGCCACGCGATCGTTACCGAATCCGGCAAGATAAATGCCCGTGTAACGTTCCGAAGAATGTGGATCAATCGTTCCGTTAATCCTGTCCGCTGTGAACGGTTCACCTGCATCCCATCGTCCATTGTGATTGGTGTCGGTAAACGTATCTCCCCAAACTCCAGACGAAGTGATAGGACCAGTCCAATCAGGATTTGGGCCAAACGGTGTAATCGGCAACGCCGCGATGCCCACCCGCAGTTGGCAGGGCTGGTCCGCACAGAGACCAATCGGAACAAAAAACAGCAGTGTGACGATTGCAAAGCAGGCAGTTTTCATACTTCGCCGTTTCAAGCAGTAGCTGCAGCCTACCAGGCCGCTGTCGTAATCGACCGAGCCGGAAGCTTTACCTGAAGCGTTCGGCCTTTTGAAACCAGGCTGATTTCCTGATCTTGCTTCAGGCTGTTCATCAATTGTGCGACGTAACCGCCTTCGGGCGTCAGGAATGTCATCACACGCACGCCTTTGGCTTTTCCCTTCGTTTCGACACGAACTGCGCCCGGCCGCACAAATTTGCTGAAGTGGGCCAGATAGTAGTACGTGCCCGTGTAGGTAATCTCGTGTGTTTCCTTGTTGATGATGACGACAGGGTGCTGCGCGTTAGGATCCGGATTGCCGTGAATGGGTGAAACTGCCCATGGGCCGCCGGTCTCGTCAAGGATCGCGTTCCAGTAAAGCCAAGCGGACGTGCCGGCTTCAAGGTCGCTGAAAATCATGTTGCCCCACAAGTCGCCATCATCGAATTCATAGATGGGTAACTTTTTGCTCATCGGATACCCAGCTTCATAGGCGTAGCAAACCTCGTCCATCCAGAACGGAATATCAGGATACTTTGCTTTCAGCTCGGCAATTTTGTCGTAGTCTTTCTGAAAATCATTGTAGGGATAGCCGTGATACGCCACCACGGAAACAAACTTGCGCGCGGCGGGGTCGTCGAGCACAACGGGATAGCGCTTGTACGCTACCTTGCGTTCCGGTGCCTCACTCATCATCAACTTTGTCGTCAGTCCCGACTGTTGCAACGCAGGTCCCGACAAAGTCTCGCAATAGAACTTTGATCTCCGGATATTTGATCTTCGTGTAAACCTGCTCCGGCTCGTTGAACAGGCTCAGGTAGTCCACTTCGATGCCTCGTTTCTTGTATTCCTCCAGGTACCGCATGAAATATTTCGCCAGGACGGGATAGTATTTCGGTTGCACATCCTGATGCGTCTTCACGTCATAGAGCATCCAGTCGGGCGGATAGTCAATCGGCGCTTGCAGCGCGAACTTGCCATATTTGCGGGCGCGCAGAATGTAAGTGCCCACTCCATTCGGCGCAAAGTCTCGTTCGACTGAGAAATTCTTAAGCTCCACGTCTCCCGGGGTGTCGTCATAGGTAAACCACGGGCCAGCCGACTGGAAGTCGGTTCCGGCCAACGGCGTCTTCATTGCCGTGTAGCCGGCGCCTTCCTTCGGGTCAAAAAGTGCGCGCAGCACCGCTTCTTGCCGGTCCGCAGGAAGGGTGTTCAGAGTCATGATGCCGGCTTCCATGATGGAGGCTCCGAAGCCATCGATCTTCTGATACTTCTTTGAGTCGTCGACCTCAAACGTCATGCCAGATGGCTTGCCATCAGCGAATTGCGCATCCGGCTTGGCAGAAAGGCGATCGCCCGCTTTTGAAGATACGTGCAACTTCACAGATTGTGCGTGCAGCAAGGTGGGGCACAGGCAAATGAGCATTGCACAAATAAAAGACATAAGCCGAATCAGCTTGGACACGATTACTCTCCTCAAATACGTGGCTTCGCAGCGCGGAGCCGGTTAAAACGTATACTTCAGGGCAAACTCGATCTGCCGGTTGTCGGTGGAGGTGTTGGTTATGGTGTTCCCACCGGGCACATCGGGATTCGTTCCGGGCAGCCCGAAGTTCGGATGGTTAAAGAGGTTGAAGAATTCAGCTCGGAATTCCAGAGCCTGCGATTCGTGGATGTGAAATGTCTTTTGCAGGACGAAGTCAGAGTCGATGAGGTCTGGGCCGCGCAGATTTCCTATACGGGAATTCCCGAACTGGTGAGCCGAATTTTGGCCTGGCGCCAGGTCGGGAATTGCAAAGGCAAATGGGTTGTACCAGCATTGCAGTGTCTGCTTGTTCGGCGTGCACCCGTAGACGTCTGTAAATGTGGACATGTCAGGAATGTACGAGAAGTCGTTTGGATTGTGGATCTGATTCGGTCTGGGGCTGAAGCTGCCGGTATTCGATACGTCACCCGACAACACGGCGGTAATTGCTTCGCCAGTTTGCAGTGTGAAGATCCCGCCGATTTGCCAGCCACCGAGTATCGCGTCCGTAACCCCATTTGCACTGTTCATGAAGGTTCGGCCGCGCCCGAACGGAAGTTCGTAGAGATAGCTAATCGACAAGCGGTGGCGCAAGTCCGGCGTAACCGGGCCATATTCGTTGTTCGGATTGTGCGAATCCTGAATGTAACCGCCTACGTTTCCGTCGGCATTTCCGAGATTCTTCCCGAATGTATACGCTGCCAGCAGGTTGAACCCGTTTGCGAAGCGCCGGTTCAAAGATGCCTGGAAGGCGTTATATCGCAAGTGCAATTCGGCATAGTCGAGCGGCAGAATGGCAGTCATGTTCGGATGTTGATTGAAATACGGTCTTCCATAATTGGCAAACTCACAGTTGGATGGGTCGGGGCCGCAGAAGTTCGTGTCGAGTGGCTGCAGCGGCTGATTCAAGTCGCTGGCCTCGTGGTTCCACAGGCGATAGGCATGCGTTCCTACGTATCCAATTTGCGCCACCCAATTTTGTCCGAACTGGTGTTGCACGGTTAAGTTCCATTCCAGGATTTTTGGAATCGTGCGCTCCGCGCCTGTCGTCTTGACGGGTCCCTGCAGGTTGTTTGGGTCATAAGTAGGCAACGTGTCGGGAAATCCCGTGCTGATCAACTGAGCAGGATCCACTGCTGCCCCGGGGTTAAAGGTGCTTTGTAGAAAAGTGAGCTGCGGCGGATTCAAGCCCAGATCGTCGAAAATATTGGCCTCTGCCGAATAGAAAATCCCAAATGCACTGCGTACAACCGTGTGCCGTGGAAGGGACCAGGCAAAGCCGATGCGAGGCGCAATGTTTGATTTATCGAAATTCACACCCGCGTGGGCGATGCGGGTTGGACCATACGCGCTATTCAACGTACCCGTCGTCAGATCAAAATTGCTCACTCGCCCGGCCGCAGGCGAAGTTGTTTCGTAGCGCAATCCAACGTTTATGGTGAAGTTTGATCGTATGCGGTAATCGTCCTGAACAAACTCCGCAAGGTCCCAATACCGGGTGGGATAAAGGCCCGGCAGGAAGTCCTGCTCCGTTGCCTGAGCGATCCCCATGATCATGTCCGCGAAGCCGAGCCCACCGGAGAAGCTTGAGGGGTCTGCAGAATACAAACCGGAAAAGTTGAAATATCCGCGCGGCGCCGTTACCTGATAGAAGTTTCGTTGTTGCCTGCGGAAGTCCATGCCAAATTTGATCGAATGTTTGCCTTTGACGACGGTCACGGTGTCCGCGATCTGGTAAATATTCTCGAACGCATGTTCCGGCAGATAGAGTGAATCACCCAGAGAGGTGCCCCCGGAAACGTCGATGTTGGTAAGGCCGGAGGAGTTTAAATCGCCGCGATTTGCGTTCGGAATGCCCAGTACGTCAGTGCCGATGTTATTTCCATAATTAAATGGCAATGCGTTCACCGCATAGCGGAAGTAGCCACCGTGCAGGTCATTCAGAACTTGCGGCGAGAACACATGCGTGTAGCCAAGGCCAAAATGCTGTGCGCGACTATTGCTCTGGCTGGGGCAGCAGTCCGAACCTCCAAGATCTCCCAGCGAAGCCGGGCGCGAACTGGTGATGTCTCCAAAACTGTAGGCGGCAAAAATCTGATCGGATTCGCTGAAGCGATGATCGAACTTGATGTCGAAAGCGTTCTGACTGTTCGTGTGCTTTTGAGACGTCAGATAGTTGTTGACTGACGTGGTGTTATCCGTGGGGACGGGATAGTAGTTCACGACATTCTTACCCACGGTGTCGATCATGGATGTAGGAATAATGTTGGCCTGCCCTTCAATCGGTAGGCCCGTAACCTTGTCGAATCCGAAACCATCCCGTACCAACCCTCCATCTGGCAGGGTTCTTAACGATGTCGGATCGTAAATCTCATTTACATATACGGGGCGGCCCAGTGCATCTGTAATTGGGGTCCCCGTCGAGTCCGTAGCTTGAGGTCCGAGCACCTGGCTGAAATCACCACTTCGTTCTTCGAGTGTTGGCACTGTCGAAAAGAAAGGCGCACTTTCCGTCAATCGCGAACCGGAATAGTCCAGGAACAGGAAGGTCTTGTCCTTCTTGATGGGGAAGCCGACGAACCCACCAAACTGATTGCGCTTAAACGGGAGTTGCTGATCCGTGTTGAAGTAGTTTCTGGCGTCGAGTTTTTCGTTGCGAATAAACTCATAAAGACCGCCATGCACCTGGTTTGTGCCGGATTTTGTGACTACGTTTATGGCAGCGCCCCCTCGGCCAAACTCCGCACTCATCCCGTTTTCTTCCGTTCGGAATTCCTGAATTGCATCGGGTGGAGGAAGCACGATCGTCCCCCCGAGCCCGAATTCATTGTTATCCACGCCGTTCAGAAGGAAATTGTTATTCGAGACGCGCAATCCGTTCACGGATATTGCCTCGTTTGCCCGTTCATTCTCGAACACACCACCACTGACGTTCGTTCCAGTTTGCCCGCTGTTTGCTCCGGGGCCCAGATAGGCCAGTTGGATGAAGTTCCGTCCGTTTAGAGGAAGGTCGGTGATTCGCCGCGTGGTCTCAATCGTACCCAAAGAAGACGTTTCCGTCTGAAGCAGGGGCGCCGCTGTCGTGACTTCGACAGTTTCCGATGAAGCACCAATCTTCAAAGTCACGTCGACTCGCACGACCTGGTTCACGCCGACCTCAACACTGGACTCAATCGCGCTCTGGAAACCGGACTTCTCAATGCGCACGGAATAGCGTCCAATTTTCAGCAAGAGCGCAGAGTAATTTCCTTCCTCGTCGGTGGTGGTTTGTGTCGCCTGATTCGTCTCCGTGTTGGTAATCGCCACCTTGGCGTCAGCAACTCGCGATGCGGAAACGTCACTCACCGTCCCGACGATCGCGCCCCGATCTACCTGTGCCCGCGCTGCAGGGGCAATAAAACACCCGCAGAATCCAATAAACGCAAGAATCATCGAAATTTGGCGAACTTTGGCGATCATCACGCGTCCTCCGTCATCCTGTGAAAAGTTCACAGTTGAACCGAGTTAATATTGCATGTACTGTTCACTGTCAAGCGGGAACTGCGATATTCACAACAGTTGCTTCGGCTCATTCACGTGAATGAATTGATAACAAAAATCCAAATTTTGAGTTTCTGGAGGTTTGTATGAAGTGGTTTACAGTTTTGCTCCTGGCGGCGCCACTTCTGTTTGGCATTCCATCGCAAGACTCTTCCAAGCAACCGGCAAAGAGACTGGAAGAACTCACGGGAAAAACAATTTTGTTGTTTACGCCGCACCCGGACGACGATGTGTTTGGGGCCGGTGGCACCATTGCACTGCTGAACCGCAATCACAATAAGGTCTACATCGTTGTATACACCAATGACGACAAGGGCTCTTATGATCCCGACATGAATTCGCAGCGCCTGGCCCACATTCGCCGCACAGAGCAGGAAGCGTCGGAAGGTTTGCTCGGAACGCCCAAGGAAAATATCTTGTGGATGGGCTATGACGACGGAATGCTCGAATATGCCCCACAACCGAAGCTTACGGAAGAGGCCACTGCCATCATCCGCCGGATTCGCCCCGACGTTTTGCTCAGCGTTGATCCCGGTGAATGGTACGAACGCTGGCACAAGAGCGATCATCGCATGGCCGCATTCAACACCATCGATGCCGTCCGTGCGGCAGAATTCTGGCTCTACTTTCCCAATCAGAAACTTCAGCAGGGTCTTGAGCCTTACAGGGTGCCGGAACTCTATTTCTTCTATCCGTCGCCACAGGAAGCGAACTATTTTGTGAACATCGATAGCGTTGCAAATTTGAAATTTGAAGCCGGCGTGGTCCAGGTCAGCCAGTTCGAACCGGCTGTCACCAAATACCGGCCAGACTGGGACGCCAAGGACAAGGCAAAAGCCATTGAGGAAATGCGCGGCGAGCAACCCAAGAAAGATGGCCACTTCGTCGAGGCTTTTCGTTATGCCACAGGATTTGTTCAGTACTGATATTTAGTCAGGAGATGGATTATGGGCGAACTCGCCATCAGTGGCGGTAAGAAAACCAAGCAAAAGCCGTTTCCCATCTGGCCGCAGTATGACGACCGGGAACGAAAAGCACTGCAAGAGGTGCTGGATAGCCGCGTCTGGTGGCGGACTCCCGGCACAAGGACGCTCGCTTTCGAACAGGAATTTGCCAAGTTTCATGGCGCGAAACACGCTATCGCCGTGACGAACGGTACAGCCGCACTGGAAGTCACCATGGCCGCGTTGGGTATTGGGCATGGCGATGAAGTGATCGTTCCTGACTACACGTTCGTCGCCACAGCCAGTGCCGTTCTCTACGCCGGCGCGCTTCCGGTGACTGTCGACGTTTCTCCTGAAACGTACTGTCTCGACCCGCAGCTCACGGAAGCCGCCATCACCTCGCGCACCAAGGCCATCATCGCGGTCCACATGGGCGGTGCCCCGGCTGACCTCGACGCATTGCAGTCCATCGCGCAACGAAAGGGAATCGCCCTGGTCGAAGACAGCTCTCACGCTCACGCCACAGAATGGAAAGGCCGTCGCATCGGTTCACACGGCATTGGCGGCACATTCAGTTTTCAGTCGAGCAAGCTGATGACCGCAGGCGAGGGTGGCATTATCGTAACCAATGACGACAACTTCGAGCGTCAGGCACGCAGCGTTCACGATTGCGGACGCATGCCGGGCGAATGGTTCTACAGCCACTACATCAACGGCTCAAATTACCGGCTCAGCGAATGGCAGGGCGCGGTTCTCAGCGCGCAATTGACGCGCCTGGATGAGCAGACGAAACTCCGGCACAAGAATTCTCGCCTTCTGGACAAGCTGCTCTCTCAAATTGACGGCATCACCCCGCAGAAGATCGATGATCGTTGCACTCGCAACGGCCAGTACGCCTACATCTTTCACGTGGATTCCAAGAAATTTGCCAATGCAACGGTGGAACGCCTGATCGCCGCCATGATTGCAGAAGGCGTGCCCAATCAGGCCAGTTATCCCCCGATTCATGCCATGGACGTGTTTCAAAATGGCGAATATCGCAAGCGGCTTTGTGGCACGCAAGCCACCGAGAAGCACCCTTTCTTGCATGCCGAGTATCCGCATACGCACCGCGCTGCCTATGAAACGATTTGGATACCCCAGCCTGCGCTTCTCGGGGATGATGAGGACATGCACGAAATTGCAGCCGCCTGGGAAAAAATTCAAAAGTTCGCTAAAGAACTGGCGTGAAACGGATCGAAAAAAGGGAATATCGCGGTTGGCAGAATGCCTATTCCCTGAGCAACGGTGAAGTCGAACTAATTGTGTTGGCCGATGTAGGGCCAAGGGTTGTCCATTACAGCTTTTGCGGCGGCGAAAATCAATTCCACGAATTTGCTGACCAGGCTGGCCAGTCGGGAGGCCAGGAATTTCGCCTCTACGGCGGGCACCGGCTATGGGCTTGGCCTGAAATAGAGAGCACCTACTACCCCGATAATGTTCCCGTGGACGTTGCCGAAATCGATGGTGGACTTCGCTTCAGCGCGCCTGTCGAATGCAGTTCCCCAGGCATTGGTCTTCGCAAGCAAATGGCAGTGCGACTCGCGGAAAGTGGTACGCAGGTGACCGTGTCGCATGCCATCTTTAATGACGGCAAGACCGTTGCTCGGATATCACCTTGGACACCCACAGTTTTGCGGCCAAGTGGCCGCGCCATACTTCCTTTTCCGCCCCGCGCTGCCATGGATAAGGATCATTATCAATCAATCGGTCCGCTTACGCTGTGGTCCTTTACGGATTTTTCTGATTCTCGCTGGAAAATGGGCAGGGAATTCCTGCAACTCGAACAACAGCAAAAGCCCGCGGGACGTTTCCCTGAGCAAATGTCGGGACTTTTCAATCCTGCCGAGTGGGGAGCCTACTACCGTTCCGGCTCGCTGTTTCTGAAAAGAGCAAAACTCATACCTGGCGCAAACTATCCCGATTTTGGGTGCAATTTCGAGATATTTACCAATCCGGAGTTTCTCGAGCTTGAAACCCTGGGTCCCATTGTCGATCTTGCCCCTGGGCAATCCACCACTCACACAGAGTTCTGGTGGCTGTTTGAAAATGTTCCTTCTGGAGAAGATGATTCCTGGATTCGCTCGGCAATCTTGCCGCTTGTCGAGCGAGCAACCGCAGAATAGGACCTGGAACTAATTCAGTTCGTTCGTTTTACTTTAGGCGAGTAGTGAAAGTCAGCGAGCAGGGCCCGCGCTCCCGCAAACGAGGTCATCCGCCCATCGCGGACTTCCATTTCCACATGTTTGAGCTTCTTTGCCACCGAAGCATCGTGTCGAAACGAACTCTCCAGTTCAGCTGAAATCATCTGCCGCATCGCCGACAAGGACTGTTCGCGTCGAATTGTTTCTCGCAGTCCATGTTCCTTTTGAAAGTTCTCATGCGTCAAAATGCATTCCCAAATCTCCGCGATGCCAGCGCCGGTATTCGCGCTGCACAGCATCACTGGCGGCGTCCAACCACCCGCCCCCGGCGCGAACAAATGCAGCGCACTCTCATAATCAACTTTTGCCATTCGTGCCCGTTCAAGCTGTTCACCGTCCGCCTTGTTGATCGCGATGGCGTCCACCAATTCAAGAATGCCGCGCTTGATTCCCTGCAATTCATCGCCGGCCCCAGGCAGCAACAAAAGCAAAACAAAATCGGTCATCGTGCGGACCGTGATTTCTGACTGCCCCACGCCGACAGTTTCGATCCAGATGTTGTTAAAGCCAGCTGCCTCGCAAATCAGCATCGTCTCACGCGTACGCCCGGCCACTCCGCCCAAAGATCCTCGAGAAGGGGTGGGCCGTATAAATGCATTTGGTTCAGCAGACAGCTTTTCCATTCGGGTCTTATCGCCCAGAATGCTGCCACCGGTTATTGGGCTGGAAGGGTCCACACTGAGCACCGCAAGCTTTTCGCCGCGCTCACGGATAATGTGCAGCCCAATCTTATCCAGGAAGGTGCTTTTTCCAACTCCAGGTACGCCCGTAATTCCGATGCGTCGAGACTTTCCAGTATGCGGCAGGAGAGAATCTAGAATTTGTGCCGCAAGCTCGGCATCGGAGGGAAGATCGCTTTCGATGACGGTGATGGTTCTGGCCAGGGTAGCGAGATCGCCTGCCAGCACTCCAGAAACGTATTGTTCAGCGGCCAGTCGGCGCGTCCGCAATCGCTACTCCAGCAACTTTTGCAATATCTCCTGTGCGGAGAGCGGAATGCGCGTTCCGGGTCCGAAGACTCCAGCAGCGCCAGCTTCGCGAAGCGCTGCAAAATCCTGCGGAGGAATCACGCCGCCCACGACAACGAGGATATCCTGACGGCCCAGTCTCTTCAATTCCTGAATCACTTCCGGCACCAGCGTCATGTGTCCACCCGCCAGCGTCGAGACGCCCAGGATGTGCACGTCATTTTCCACGGCCATGCGTGCCACTTCTTCGGGTGTCTGAAAAAGGGGTCCCAGATCCACGTCGAAACCCAAATCCGCAAACGCTGTAGCAATTACTTTTGCCCCCCGGTCGTGCCCATCCTGTCCCATCTTGGCTACAAGTATTCGCGGGCGACGCCCCTCCGCCTTCGCGAACTTCTCCGTCAACGCGCGCGCTTTCTCGAACTCCGGGTCATGCCGGCTCTCAGAAGAATAGACTCCGGAAATGGTATGGTTCACCGCTTGATACCTTCCAAACGTTTTTTCCAGTGCAAGCGAGATTTCGCCCAGTGTAGCGCGTTTACGAGCCGCATTCACCGCAAGTTCCAGAAGGTTTCCTTCGCCAGTCTCTGCGCACTTGGTCAAAGCGTTCAAAGTGGCATCGACTTCGTTCTGGTTTCGATGTTCCTTTACTTGTTTCAGCCGCGCCAATTGGGTTTCGCGCACGGCGGCATTATCCACGATGCGCACATCAAGTGGCTTCTCGTCCTCAACAGCATATTTGTTCACGCCAACGATTGTCTCGCGGCCAGAATCGATGCGCGCCTGCCTCCTGGCTGCCGCTTCCTCGATACGCATTTTTGGCAGGCCCGTTTCGATGGCCCGGGTCATACCGCCTAGCTTTTCCACTTCTTGAATCAGCGTCCAAGCCTTCTTTGCCAGTTCCGCGGTCAACGACTCAACGTAATAGCTGCCACCCCAGGGATCGACTACGCGGCAAATTCCCGTCTCTTCCTGAAGGTAAATCTGCGTGTTGCGAGCAATGCGCGCGGAATAATCCGTCGGCAATGCCAGCGCTTCATCCAGCGCGTTCGTGTGGAGTGACTGTGTTCCGCCCATCGCTGCAGCCATGGCCTCTATGGTTGTGCGGATCACGTTGTTGTAAACATCCTGGGCGCTCAAGCTCCAGCCTGACGTTTGCGAGTGTGTTCGTAAGGCCATGGACTTGGGATTCTTCGGATTGAACTGCTTCACGATCTTTGCCCACAACAGGCGCGCAGCACGCATCTTGGCGATTTCCATGAAGTGGTTCATCCCGATGGCCCAGAAGAAACTCAGCCGAGGTGCAAAATTGTCGATATCGAGTCCCGCGTGGAGTCCGGTGCGCAAATACTCCAGTCCGTCCGCAAGCGTGTACGCGAGCTCGATATCTGCGGTCGCTCCGGCTTCCTGCATGTGGTATCCCGATATCGAAATGCAATTGAACTTTGGCATGTTCACGGAGCTGTACCGGAAAATGTCCCCAACAATCCGCATCGAGTGACCCGGAGGATAGATGTACGTATTCCGGACCATGAACTCTTTCAAGATATCGTTCTGAATCGTGCCCGTCAGTTTTTGCGTAGGCACGCCCTGTTCTTCCGCCGCAACGATGTAGAACGCCAGCACTGGAAGAACTGCGCCGTTCATGGTCATGGAGACGGACATCTGATCCAAAGGAATGCGGTCGAAGAGAATCTTCATGTCCTCTACGCTATCGATCGCCACTCCAGCCTTGCCCACATCGCCTTTCACTCGGGGGTGATCGGAGTCGTAGCCGCGGTGCGTGGCCAGATCAAACGCCACGCTGAGGCCCTTTTGCCCTGCGAGCCAGATTGGCGCGGTAGAATTTGTTGGAATCTTCCGCCGTGGAAAATCCCGCGTACTGGCGAATCGTCCAGGGCTGCATGGCATACATGGAACTGTACGGTCCGCGCAGATAGGGAGGCAGTCCGGCCGCGAAGTCCAAATGCTCAATTCCCGCAAGGTCAGCCGCCGTGTACAGCGGTTTGACGTCGATTCCTTCTTGGGTCTTCCAGTTTTGCCGGCTCATGCCAGAGCCTCTTGCCACTTCGAAAGTACCTCGACAGCGTTCACTCCGACGTAGACGAAATCCTTCACGCCCGCATCCTTCAACGCTTCAATCTGTTCTTTCGGGTTCCCCGCCACCAGAACGGGCGCTTTCGTTTTAGGAATAATTTCCTTGGCAAGTGCTAAATACTCGGGATCAGAGCTGCACAACACAACCAGGTCCGCCAATTCCAACTTGTCGGATGTACGCACATCAAATCCTGCACAGCCAAAAAAGTTCAGGCAGAAGTTGGCCCGGGCCATGCGCATTCTCAAGTCTCCGCGTTGTAACAATAGGACCCGCGGTCGCTTTTCTGATGTCTCCACCTTGCGGCGGATCTTTTCGAATGGTTCTGACATGCGCCAGGTTGACTCGGGTAGTTTTGCCGTTTCGGGCAGCGTTTCCGTGAGGTCTGGATAATTGTTCACACCCACCAGGGTGCGCCTTCTTTGTGCGACCGCTTTTTCTTTGGCTGCCCGCGCCGTGGCAATAGCTCCTTCACGGCCCGCCGATCCGGATTCGTAGACTTTCCACGCTTCGTTCGCGATGGAAGCAGTTAATGCCTCAATATAGAATGACCCCCCGCCGGGATCGGAAACCTGGTCAAAACGCGACTCTTCGCGGAGTACGTGGGGCAGGCTTTCCGCCAAGTGGACAGGGAAGCAAGCGGCTTCAATCACCAAAACATCGCAACCCCCGAAGATCGCGCTCATTGCTTCCGTGGTGCACCGCATCAGATTAGCCGATGGATCGTAGAGGCTCTTGTTTGCGAGGGAAGTCCGCGACCAGATGACCATAGGTTCCTTCGAGATGCGCGCCCACAATTGTCGCGCCGCCCGAAGTTTTGCTATTTCAAAGAAATAATTTCCACCGGTTGCGAATACAAAGGTGTTTGCTTTTCCTGCGGAAGCCGCCAGTGCGTATCCAATTTCCTGCACGGCAGTCGCTCCCTGTTCGTGCAGCAAGTCGGCCCGAATTGCATCCTTGGGAATATCCGTTAGCGCAGCCGTCCGCCATTCCCCTGTGAACCTTGCCTGACCAGTCGTCCCGGGCAGATCCTCGCGCCGATAGTAAGGGCGAACGGCGATGCCCTCATCGGTGTGCCATACAAGTTTCTTCTCGTAATCGGCGCCCTTAAGATCGGCGCGAATGGCGCCTTCCCATTCGGCCGTAGAGATTGGCGGGAATTCCTCCCACATACTGTCAGCCCTCCTGCACTACCTCGACCAGATAGCCGAGTGCGGCTTTTTCCGTTGTCTTCGGATGCACAAAAAATACTGTGGTGCCCCGCGAGCCTGGCCTGGGCGCGGCATCAATAATATTGAACCCCTTTTGCTTCAGCTCCGTGAACGCTTTCTGTATGTCCTTCACGCGCAGCGCGATGTGTGCAAATCCGCCGCGACCGCCATTTTTCTCAATCTGCTTGCTCACCGGCGAATCCGGCGAAAGCGGCTCTAACAGTTGAATGAGATTTGGGCCATCTCCGATGCGCAGCAAAACTTCGCGCACCTGGTCTTTGCCAAGAACATCTTCGCGATGAATCTCCGTAAACCCCATCAGTTTATACGCCCCGACCTGGTTCTCCAGATCGCCTTGCTTTACCGAAACCGCCACATGGTCGAAGAAAAGAAATCCCGGTATTTCGTGAGGATTTATGCCCATACCAGCACCACCTGCCCGCTCTTTACGCTATCCCCAAGATTGACCTTTACCTCGGCCACTTTGCCGCCGATCGGTGTGGTGATCTCCGTCTCCATCTTCATTGCTTCCAGCACAAATAACAGGTCGCCTTTTTCGATGGTCTCCCCCGGGCGCACGTTGGATTTCACCACGATCCCCGAAATAGGGCTTCGGCATACTTTGCTTTCGTCCGCGACCGATCCGTCTGTTGCCGCCTCGCCTGCACCTGCTCCTGGCGCGGCTATGGGTATAGTCGCTGCCGCACCCTGCACCATAAACGTCGGCAGAACCTGGGGCGGGTCTGGCGCTACCTCAACTTCTACTTCGTACACTTTTCCGTCTACCGTTACCTTGAGTTTCATGCGTCACTCACCTTGGTTTTACCTATACCCTCGAACGATGCCGTGCGAAGCCTGTACCGTAGCGCGTCCTTGCATCGCCCAGGCCGTCGTGCCGGTCAGGCGAATTTGATGAATCGTGGCCCGCTTGCCCAGGAATGCGGCTACAGCCGCGGATATGGCCAGCAGAATGTCCGGCGCAATTTCCGAGCGTATCTGCGGGAGAGCGACTGAGCCTTGTTTTTCTTTCTGCGTTGCAGCGGCAAGAAGTGTCTCCAGCTTTTCAATACGCTGCCGGAGTTCTTTAACTTCTGCTTCCAGATCGGGTTTGATTTGTTTTGCCATGCGTTTCCCTGAGTTCTTAGAGAGGAATCAGTCCGTGCTTCTTAGGCGGGCGCAACTCGCGTTTGGTGTGCAGAAATTCCAGCGCTTGCGCCAGCACGCGCCGTGTCTGTTCTGGTTCGATGATGTCGTCCACCAGGCGACGGCCTGCCGCGACATACGGGTTTGCAAAAGCCTCGCGGTATTTCTCAATCATCTCCTTGCGCTTGGCAGGTTTGTCGGTTGCGGAATCAATCTCTTTCTTGAACACGATTTCCGCCGCACCCTCAGCGCCCATCACAGCTACCTCGGCCGTGGGCCATGCGTAAACGCGGTCGGCCCCCATGTCTCGCCCGCACATTGCCAGGTACGCGCCGCCGAACGCCTTGCGCAGGATGATCGTTACCTTCGGTACCGTTGCCGCTGAGTACGCAAACAGCATTTTTGCGCCGTGCCGGATGATCCCGCCGTATTCCTGGTCAACGCCCGGCAGGAAGCCCGGGACATCCACGAACGTCACCAATGGAATATTGAACGCATTGCAGAACCTGATAAAGCGCGAGGCCTTATCGGATGCGTTGATGTCGAGAACTCCGGAAACGACCGAAGGCTGGTTCGCCACAATCCCGATGGTCCTGCCGATCAATCGCGCGAAACCAACCACGATGTTCGGCGCGTAACCGGCCTGCACTTCCAGAAAATCCTTTGAATCAATGATGTGTGCGATCACCTCGCGCACGTCGTACGCCTGTTTGGAATCCGCCGGTACCAAACTGTTCAACAAAGGGCTGGGTTCCACGTTTCCATCGCTCGGCAGTTCTGGCGGATCTTCCGCGTTATTCGCTGGCAAGAAACTCAGCAGCTTTTTGCAGAGAAGCAACGCATGCGCATCATCTTCGGCGATGAAGTGAATCACGCCAGAGCGCGCCATATGCGTGTCCGCTCCGCCGAGTTGCTCTGCTGTGACATCCTCGCCGGTAACTTGCTTGATTACGTTCGGCCCGGTAATGAACATCTGCGCCTTGCGCGTTTGAATAATGAAGTCTGTCAATGCGGGAGAGTAGGCGGCACCTCCTGCGCACGGGCCGCAGATCAATGATACCTGGGGCACAACACCGCTCAGCATCACGTTCTGGAAAAACACCCGCCCGTAGCCCGAAAGGGAATCAATTCCTTCTTGAACGCGTGCACCACCTGAATCATTGATGAATACGAATGGGGTGCCGGTTTTCATCGACTGCTGCATGGAGTCGGCAACCTTCTTGGAATGCACTTCTCCTGCCGACCCGCCCGCCACGGTGAAATCCTGGCTGGCCAGGTGCACGCGCCTTCCAAGAATCGTGCCTGCGCCGGTAATCACTCCATCGGCTGCAAAGGCTTTGCCTTCCATACCGAATAGAGTGGCACGATGCTCTGCAAACAATCCTGATTCCTGAAAGCTGTTGGGATCACAAAGGTGGGTAACACGGTCGCGCGCGGTGAGTTTTCCAGACTTGCGTTGTTTCTCGACTCTCTCGGCACCGCCGCATCCTTCTACCTCGGCGCGGCGGCGCCGCAACTCTTCGATGCGTTGCTCCATGCTTTTCATGTATTCGGCCCTCTATACCGGAGACACCGTTACTTGATGCGTTTTTCCCTCCAATTTCACTTCGTACTTGATCGCTTCGCGTACGGGGCCCGTTCCAGGCGCGGCGGAACTTCCGTTGGTTGCACTCGGAGCCGCGCTGGGATCCTTCGCCACGCTCTTCGGCCCTTGTTTTCGCTCCGCAAAGAATTTTGGCGCTACCTTGGGGAACATCGCGGTCGTCAGCACATCTTCATCCGACCCGTCGCAACCATCCAGGGCAATCGCCGCTGTCCGCAGCGACTCCCATTCCGGTTTCAACAGATCAGCCGGCCGCATCATGATGGGGGTCTTCTTGGTCTGTTTCTCGCACTGAGCTACAACTTCAGCGTCTCGTTCGCCCAGCGTCTTTCCGTAATAACCCAGCATCAAGTCCGCAAACTCTGCCGTGATTACTTTGTATCGGCCCATCAACACATTGAATACCGCCTGGGTTCCCACGATCTGACTGGAGGGAGTGACCAACGGTGGATAGCCTGCCACTTTTCGCACCATCGGAACTTCCTCGAGTACTGCTTTAACGCGATCGGCGGCTCCTTGCTGCTTCAGTTGGCTCTCCATGTTGGAAATCATGCCACCGGGAATCTGGCTGTTGAAGATCTCCGTATCCACGCCAGTGATGTTGGATAGAAACTCGGTGTATTTGGGCCGAACCTTCTCAAAGTGTTCTTTGATCTTCAGCAAACGGCTCTTGTCCAACTCCGTGTAGTAATCCGTACCCTCAAGCATCTCCACGAGACTCTCCGTCGGATTATGTCCTGGCCCGAGGCTAAGAGAGCTGACTGCCGTATCCACCGCGTCAGCACCGGCTTCGATTGCCTTCATCAGAGACACCAGCGTCACGCCAGTCGTTGCGTGAACATGAACATGCACGCGCACTTGCTCACCAAGACTCTCTTTGATTGACCGAACGATGTCGTAGGCTGGCTTTGGCTTCAACAAGGCTGCCATATCTTTGATACACAGCGAGTCGCACCCCAGCTCCATCAAGTCTTTCGCGAGCTTCACGTAGCCTTCCACGGTATGCAGTGGGCTGACCGTATAGCAAATGGTTCCTTGTGCGTGCTTGCTAGCTTTCTTCACTGCGGCGATGGAACGCTTCACATTTCGCACGTCGTTCAGGGCATCGAATACCCGGAACACGTCCATCCCGTTTTCTGCAGCCTTGCTCACAAACCGATCGACTACGGTGTCCTCGTAGTGCCGGTATCCGAGCAGGTTCTGGCCTCTCAACAACATCTGCAGGCGAGAGTTGGGCATCAACTTCCGAAAGGTCCGCAGACGCTCCCAGGGATCTTCATTCAGAAATCGTATGCAGGCATCAAAGGTTGCGCCGCCCCAGCACTCCACGCTCCAAAAACCGGCCTTGTCGATATCTTCACAGGCAGGAACCATGTCTTCCATGGCCATGCGCGTCGCCAATAAGCTCTGGTGCGCGTCACGCAGAATCAACTCTGTGACTTCAATCTTTCGGGGCATGATGTTTATCCTTTTGCAGGTGACCTGATCGGAGCGGACGAGGGGGCCCGTAGTACTTCCAACAACAGTTTACCATCTGGCGGAGGCCAGCCGCCGTGAAAAGCATTTTCTGTTTCAAAAAGAAAGTATCGTTGCTTCAGTTGTTTTCGTTTGCTCTGAAATGCGTTCAAGTGATTGAAATATCACAGTGTCCGTGGCGGACCTGTCGAACGCCGGGCGATCCAGATCGGTTTGACAGCGATCTCTGCAAGTTGTGGACCACGGCCTTCGATGCGGTCCAACAATGTTTGTGCGGCAATTCTGCCCATCTCTTCCAGGGGCTGACGAACTGTGGTCAGCGGGGGGATGGAAAACGAGGCGATGGATATGTCGTCGAAGCCCACGATCGAAACATCTTCGGGCACCTGCATGCCCGCTTCTTGGAATGCGCGCATCGCTCCAATCGCCGAAATGTCGTTATAAGCCACCAGTGCAGTGAACGGAATGTTGCGTGCAATCAACGCCTTCCCGTAGGGATAGCCAAGTTCTGGAGTAGACTCCATTCCTTCGATCTGCAACACCAATTCTGGATGAATTGAAATGCCGTATTCACGCGCAACTTCCTGCAGCGCTTCCCATCGCGCAGCAGAATCCGAACTCTTCGGCTGGCCTCGCAGAAATGCAATTCGCTTGTGTCCCAGCTCTTTCAGATGGCCTAAAGACAACTCCGCGGCGCGCCGGTGATCGAGCACAATATTGGTTACGTTCTCGACTTTCTTGTGGCCAGCTACTGCGATTGTCGGCACGGACGGGACTTCATTCACGGACGTGTCGATCGTGATCAGGCCTTCGACCCCTCGAGACGTCAGTAACTGGGCGTAAGTTTGCTGCAACTTCAGGTCGTGACGATGCGCTACCACCAGCAGGAAATAGTCGTTGGCGCGCAGGTGTGTCTCAATGCCACTGAGTACGTTCCCGCCAAATGCGTCGCCAAACTCTTCCGCGATGACACCGATCGTAAATGTCCGGCTGACTCTCAGCGAACGAGCGAGGAAGTTTGGCTGATAGTTCAGCTCACGAGCCGCTTCAAATATCCTGTTACGCGTATGCTCGGGGATCGATTTAGCGCTCTTGGAGTTGTTGAGAACTACGGATACAGTTCCAGCGGTCAATCCTAGGTGCTGTGCCACTGCTTTAAGCGTGACTGCAACGTTTTTACGTGCAGGGGGCGGTCTTCTTTGATTTCATGCCTGCGGCGATTCCTCGACTGAAACAAACTCTGGATTTAAAGAACTTCTAACGGAAAATTGCACGCTACCCCAACGCGCAATTTCACCTTTGAAACTGGATTGTAGCCCAAAACTACCCGGCATGGCTTGGTTTCTTTATTAATCATTAAAGAGCCACTCACATCGGGACCGCGGTGGTTGCTCGGCGCAAACTAAATCGAAGGAGAATTGCTGAGGGAGAGACAATCTAAGCGTATTGAAAGCCAGCCTTCAGCATGGCCGATTGCGCTTCTGGGTTTTGCATGAAGGTATTCCAGGCAAATGCCGTCCGGTAGTTTTCGATCATCACCATGGTGATGCCTACATCGATCCCCAGCACGTCACTGTCATACCATCCCGTGGTCGGATTAAACGCATCCACATAGCCGTACAATCCCCAGGCCTTTTGCGAATACTTCCCGCGAATCGTCCGCAGCACCTGCATGCAATCTTCATACAGGAAGGGAACTGACCCGCCCGTCGCACATGGCACAATACTGCCATCAATTTGCCCCAGCAACGGGGGGCCACCCCACGCGGTATATCCTTTCGGCGAATCGGATGCCGTTATCCCCCAGAGATTATCGAAGGAATTTCCGAATTTGTTTTTCATCGACAGGCAGAATTGTTTGTGCGCCTTCGTTGCCAGAATCGAATTTTCAAAATAATTTGTGTACGCGTCTTCTTTGTTCCTGAAGTCGAACCACGCGTGAGAATATTGATGTGTGAACAGCGGATCTTTTCCTGCTATGTACGTGATTCCGTCATAGGTCACTTTCGGGCGGCTGAAGGATTTCCAGGTTTCCGGTGAAACTGGATTGGTCTGAGACCCGATTCCCAGCAGATAGATCATCATCATTTCGCCGTAGTGATCCCATCGCGAGCGGATAAATCCAGACTCCGGCCTCCAGCCCATCGAAAACGCATAGCCCTTGTTCAACATCCACGGCCAATCCACGCGGTTGTAGATTTTTGTGGCCAGATCGTTAATCTCGCTGTCTTCAAAGTACTGCCGGGCTGTCAGCACTCCACAGAGCAGCAAGGAAGTGTCCACGGAGGAAAGCTCGCATTTTCTCCAGCGCTGGCCGCTGCTCATGTCCACGAAGTGGTAGTAGAACCCATGTTCGCCTTGCAGTTCGTTGTAAATAAACCGCAACGTGGCGCGCACTCGATTCGTGATGTCCGCCCTTCGTGCATACCCTCGGGTGTCCCCAATGCATAGCGACGTCAATCCAAAGCCGGTGGCCGCAATGCTGGACATCGTCCGCGCATCGTTTCCATTCAGCAGCGCCCGGTCCTTAATTTGGCCGGTCCGAGGATCAGTTTCGTTCCAGAAAAAGCGGAAGGCAGATCGCTGAATCTCTTCCAGCAACTCCTCATCCGTGCCCTCATACGATGTTCCCGACGAACTTACGCCGCGCCCCAACGCAACACTCGCCGCAAATGGCGCGATAGCTACACCCATGCCAGCCAGTTTCAGCAGTTCTCTCCGGGATGTTTTCCTCAGGACTGGGATTGTCACAGCAATCTTCTTCTCCGCATTTGCAGTCTGGTTAAAACGCTACAAGTTACATTTTGATGCAGGATTCGGGGCTCTGGCAGCCCCCGTTGGTACCCATTTAAGAGGTACCTTTTAGCTAGTCCTTCTAATCGCTTGGCTACGCTAATGCCTTTAGTTCGCGTAAGTTACCATCAAATTGGTACTCATGCCAAGCGTCATGCTAACTTTTCCTAGCCGGACTCACTCACCAATTTCTATCGAAGCAGCTTCGCCCAATGCTGAGTTTCCACCGACCCAGATCATGGCTTTTGCGGGCTCGACGCCAAAGGCATTGCTTTGTCCCCACAACGCAAACGCTTCCGGTCCCAATTGAAAAACGACCTTCTTCGTCTCGCCTGGTTTGATGGAAACACGTTGGAATGCCTTTAATGACTTCACGGGTTCCGCAACGCTGGTGCCTCTCAGACCCACATACAACTGTGCGGTTTCATCTGCAGCCAGCTTGCCGCTGTTCGTAATTTCTGCGCTGACGGTAATCGCGGATGTGCGCTCAGCGCTTCTCTTGCGCAATTCATCGTTCAACGATTTCGCACTCAGCGTGGTTCCGCTCAACTTGGGAGACGAATATTGAAACGTCGTGTACGACAGTCCATACCCGAACGGAAATTGCGGGCTGTTTTGTTCGTCCACGTACCTCGACACATATTTTTCTTCGGCACCCTTCGGTGGGCGATTCAGGTCGACCTTTCCAACTGGCCGGCCGGTATTCAGCGCGTTGTAATAGAGTGGCAATTGCCCGACCGCACGCGGCCAGCTCACAACCAATCGGCCACTCGGTGCCGTCTCGCCGAACAGAACACTCACCAGTGCCGGACCCGCCTGCACGCCGGGGAACCAGGCCTCCAAGACCGCCGGAACATGCTCGAACGCCCAGGGAAGTGTTAGAGGTCTTCCGCTGAACAACACCAGAACCACCGGTGTTCCCGTCGCGCTTACTTTTTCCAACATCTCTTCCTGGCGTCCGGGCAGTCCAAGATGTGCGCGCGATCCCGCTTCACCCGTCATCTCTGGCGCATCCTCGCCCAAGGCCAGAATGGCTACTTTCGCGTTCTTTGCGGCGGTAACCGCGTCTGCTATTTCTTGATCGTTCGCGGCGCGAATCGTTCCACCCTTTGCGTACTTCACATGCTCCGCTCCGATCACCTTGATCAACTCAGCCTTCAAGGTCACCACGTCGGCAGCCTGTCCGCGGCCTGACCACGCCCCCAGCATGCCCCCTGCGTCATCTGCCAGCGGCCCAATCAACGCCACCGTATCTTGCTTGCGGAGCGGCAATGCTGGTTGCCCAGCGCCGATTTCCACATTTTTTAAGAGCACGAGCGAGCGTTCCGCTGCCGTCCTGGCAATTTGCAGGCTTTCGCTGGAAAGCGGACCTTCTTTCTTGCGCGTTTCATCCGTGTATGGGTTCTCAAAAAGTCCCAACGCGAATTTGACTCGCAGCACGCGCCTGACCGCTTCATCTAACCGTGCCTCACTTACTTTTCCGGATTTCACCAGTTCGGCAAGAGATTCGTGATACAGATTGCTCTGCATATCCATATCCACGCCAGCGTTAAATGCTTTTCTGGCGGCGGTTGCGCCGTCATTCGCGATTCCGTGGTTCATCAATTCGGAAATCGATGTCCAATCGCTCAAAACCACACCTTGAAACTGCCATTCTTTGCGAAGCACTTGCGTTAGGGTGAAAGGATTCGCGCTAGCAGGCGTTCCGTCCAGGGAGTTGAACGCGCTCATGACGGTCGCGCCGCCTTCATCCAGCGCGGCGTAAAACGGCGGCAAATAGAATTCTCGCAACGTATGCTCGGAGATCTCCACGGTGTTGTAATCTCGCCCGCCTTCGGCCGCACCGTAGCCTACGTAGTGTTTCGCGCAGGCCGCAACGCTGTCGATTGAATCCAGACTCTTTCCCTGGTAACCGCGCACGTATGCTCGCGCCATTTCGCTGCCCAGAAAGGGGTCTTCGCCGGCGCCTTCCGTCATTCTTCCCCACCGCGCGTCTCGTGCGATGTCCACCATCGGCGAAAATGTCCAGCGGACCCCGTCGGCGCTCGCCTCCTGCGCTGCCAGGCGAGCAGCCCTCTCGACGACGGGCGGATCCCACGTCGATGCCATGGCAAGCGGTACGGGGAACACCGTTCGATAACCGTGGATTACATCCAATCCGTTCGCCAGTGGAATATGCAGGCGCGACTTCTCCACCGCGATGTGCTGGTAATAATTGGTCTGTTTCGCATCCACCAGATTGTATAGAGATCCAATCTGCCCTTTAGCCGCCATTTCCGCGTAGTCATTGCGGCTGGATTCCGGCCCCGTCGGCGCTCCGATGGAATATTGCGCCAGTTGCCCAACTTTCTCTTCCAGCGTCATCTGCCGCAGCAAATCGTCAACGCGGCGTTCAATCGAGAGAGTCGCCAGCTCGGACCGGACGGGGAAGCCGACAAACGGCGTTTGTTCGGAAGGACTCTGCGCGCAGGCCATGCAACTCAGCAGGCTCGAGAAAAATAGAAAAATGACGAAGTAACGCGTGGATTTCAATTCCAGGTTCATAGTGCACCTATCCTTGCCTGGAGCGGGCCGTTGGTTTTTCGAACTTGATGGAGTGCCAGCGGTTTATTCCCACCCGTGTTCCGCAACTGCACCCTAGGAATACTATCCGGCGAAAAATCGTTTTAGTAAACCACCTCTTTTGCAAT
The DNA here is from genome assembly GCA_963782755.1 of Candidatus Acidiferrales bacterium. Taxonomy (GTDB): domain Bacteria; phylum Acidobacteriota; class Terriglobia; order Acidiferrales; family UBA7541; genus Acidiferrum. The sequence continues at coordinate 24,265 of CAWAKR010000013.1, read as the reverse complement.
TACTTCCCGATTCAAAACAGTTCAGGAGAGCACGGAAATCGCTCTGGCTGCTGCCGGCACCGGACAGAGTCCAGCCATTTCAAGGATCTGCGCACGGATTTGCAGTAGTTGTGCGACGCGGTCCCTGTAGCCTTCCTTCTTTGTTGTCCGCCCGGTCTCATCTGTTGGCAACAATAGCCTCGAGGCCCGGTTGTCGGATCGAGCAGGGATACGAACCCGCCGGGGTCGTGGTAAACCAGATCGTAGGAAGTTCGTGCCCGCGGACGAGCCAAGCACAATCCATTCACGTCTCGTGAGTTGATTCTGTATCGAACGCCTTGCTGCATGTAGGGGAACGAGGCGGCAAGTGAGGCTCTGTGTTTCACGGCGATTTTTCGTCGCGAACGACAGGTTCAGTGGCAACTGTTCGCCGCGCCGGTCATGGGTTTGTTCGCGCCATTTTTTCGTGCATTGTGATCACAATGGTATCCTTAAGTCAACCAAAGGAAGCCACACGCTGTACCGTAGAGTTCGATTTCGCCACAGCACTTCACCACGTGCTGTGCGCTAACAAGTTAGGGGCGTAGCTCAGTGGTAGAGCAGCGGCCTTTTAATCCCTTTAGAGGAAAATGACTGCTTCTGCCAGAACGCGCCAAGACCCGCCATTTCAAGTAGTTGCGAGAAAGTTGTCACGACCACGCCAGCCTCACACTGCCCGGATTTGTCAATCCAAGTGACACCAGAAGTGACACCAGAGTGTACTAAACGATTTAATATCCAGATAAATATATTCGTTCAATAATTCTGCGCGGCTCTTTTCAGCCAGTGAGACTCGCTGACGACGATCTCATATCCCAAAGTCCCAAGGATTCGATTCTGCATCACTCTGTCCAGATTGCGTCAGCTGACAGGCGTCATGGTATTTTAGGAAGCGCGTTGTTTACTGTATGTGCAATATAACCAATGTACAGCCAGTTTTGTCTATTGCCGCAGCACCTCGAGTTCGTCAACCAAGCCCCCCAGTATTTGTCAGTCGCATGATGACCTGCCTGATTAAGCTCCCAGATGCTCGTTACTTTTGGGCGGTTCCATGATCGTCGTATTTCTAGACCGCCGTACGAAATCGGGACAATCGAGGTCCATATCGCGGAATGTACCCAGTCAATTGCGGCAGTCTTCTCCAATTTTAATAGCAGACATTGTAACGACTTAGCTGGATACATGTTTGGCGTTGATATTAGCTGTCACGCTGGCGGCTACTTTGCATATTACTGCTCGGGAGCATTGAACCGTGCGATTCAAAAACTCATTATGTGGCCTCGTCGGCATCCTACTGTTAGGTTGTGGGAATTGGAGTAAGCCACCGATCTCTACGGTACCTGAAATTCAAACGTACTATGGTTCTTCCACGGTAGAGGACTTTCTGCAGATAACCGTAGATGTAAATAACAATTCAATAAACGTCAGCGACTTATCCACCGGGGTCACAACCACTGCGACCTACGTCCTGGCAGCGGATGGCGGGTACGAACTTGATGATACAACCGGCAATCTCGTTGGCGGATTCGAATCCGATGACGATGAACTCATGGTTCTCATGACAAATAAAGCTGGAGCATCGCAAATGACTCCCGCACTATCCATCGCCGTTCCGTCCTCTCAAATTTCTATTGATAGTGTGACAAATACCAGGTTGAATTTTTTCCAATTGGGAACTAGTCGCGGCGGGTTTGAGATCGGTTCGGGCAGTTTCAATGCGACGGGAGAGCTCACGCTCTCAACTTACTGGCCCTTGGGTGCCTCGTTCGAAATGATTGGAACTAGTTGTGGTTCGCCAAAACTCCAGCCAACCGTGAAATCAATAACATAGCTGCTGCCATCTCACCACCGTTCTGTTATAAATCCTGACCATGTTTAGCTTCGTCGGGCTCTGCTTCGTAATGCTGAGCCGCCTTTTTCGCAGGCGGCGAACTCTCCTTCTCGAGAATTTCGCTTTGCGTCAACAACTCGTTGCGCTGAAGCGTCGACATCCTCGCCCGAGCCTCAGCCTCTTCGATAAGCTCTTCTGGGTAATCACTCGACGGGTCTGGTCAGGATGGAAAAAAGTTCTCATCGTCGTCACGCCTGAAACTGTCACCCGCTGGCACCGGGCAGGTTTTCGAATGTATTCGAGGCTAATTTCCAGAGTCCGGAGGCAGGTCGGAAGGAAACAGACACCGAAGGAGGTTCGGGAATTGATCTTCCGGATGGTCGTTGAGAATCCAACCTGGGGAGCGCCGCGGATTCATGGAGAACTCCGCATGCTCGGTTTTGAGCTTTCCGAGAGAACCATCTCCCGTTGGATGAAACGAGCACCGAGAGATCCTGACCGGGTCAAGCGCTGGCTGACCTTCCTGCGCAACCATCGGGAAGCCATTGCGGCCATGGATTTCTTCACCGTGCCAACGATCACGTTCGGCGTGCTCTACTGCTTCTTCGTCATCAGTCATGATCGGCGGCGGATCCTGCACGTTAATGTCACGAAGCATCCGACGAGCGGTTGGATCACCCAGCAGTTGCGGGAGGCGTTTCCCTTTGAAACCTCTCTGAAATACTTGATCTTTGATCGCGATCGGAAATTTGGGTTCGAGGTGATCGCAGCGGTGAAAGCCACAAGGATCATTCCCAGGCGAACTTCCTTCCGAAGTCCCTGGCAGAATGGCATCGCGGAGCGGTGGCTGGGAAGCTGCCGAAGAGACCTACTGGACCAGATTGTTGCGTTGAATGAACGCCATCTGAAGCGATTGCTCTCGGAGTATGTTCGTTACCACCATGAGGACCGCACGCATCTCGGACTTGAGAAGGAAACACCTGACGGCAGGATTCGTTCTGTAGCTTCGGGTCAGGTCCTTTCTCACGAGCGACTCGGCGGGCTCCACCACCGTTACGATCGAGCGGCCTAGTTCGGATCTACCTTCAGCTGGTCCTTTATATGTATCTGCGCTCCACGCGCACGCGGACTCGCTCTCTCAGGGTCTTCTTGCCGCACCGGTTCGATGATCGTATTCACGCCGACTCCACCAAGAACCGCCCCGTTTCGGGCCCGGCCGAAGTTTTGCGAACTACAGCGGCTCCATTTGGGTCGCTTTCAATCTATATCGACAAAAGATCAAGACTCAGACTGCAGGGGACGACCCGGCTTTTGCTCACCCGGTAGATGAGCCGCTGCAAGTTACAGGATGAACCTTTTCAGTGTGAGTCCCAACGATAACAATCCAGCCCCGAGAAGCATCAGGACAGAAGGCTCCGGCACGGCGGTCGATCCTTCCACCGTTACGGAGCCGCTGTTAGCCGAGTAGTCGAGCACTGCTCCGGCAGAATCTTGTAGGATAATGCTTGCGAAATCGAGTGAGCTGGTTCCGTTGGCCAGAGCAGTGAAATCAAATTCCACAATCGTGCCACTTCCGGAGACACCCGAGATCGTGGTCAATAGCGTGTTTGCGTTAAATGTAATCGTTCCAGCTGTGTTGTCGATTGTGCCTGGGATGAAGAATGTGGACCCCCCGCTGGATAGAAAGGCTCCCTCAATGACGGTTGTTGTAGCCTGCAACACTGCCGGATTAAAAGTAAGGTCAAACTCGAAATCGTAGAGGTCCGTGACCTGTGCGATGTTCACATCCACTGCGAACGTGTCACCCGTGCTCACACTGGAAGACGTTGGCACGACGGTCAGTACCGTATCTGCAATAATTGGTGATGAAAATACGGACACCAAGAATACCCCCGCGATAACTGCCACCAATCTCAAAAGATGCATGTGCTTCTCCTTTTTCATCAAACGATAGGTACGCACTACTTACAAGCCGTGCCTGCGGGGAGCTGCTTAGCCACAAACGAAAGATCAAGCACGTTTACGACACCATCGCCATTCACGTCGGCGCGAACATCAAAACCTGGTTGGCCGGTTTTCTTCCCAAACGAAGCCTTCACGATCGCCATATCCGCGCAATTCACAACCCCATCTTTGTTCAGGTCACCTGGTCGCGGCGCGGTCACACCGACGACTACCGAGGCCGTGGCGGGGTTGTAGTCGGCGCTGTCGGTTGGAGTGAAGTTCACGCCTAAACTCTGCGCCGAGCCGCCGGTTAGAACCGTGCCTGCGGGCGGATGGTAGACAAATGTCCCCGGAACACTCGCCGTGGCGTTGAGTTGAGTCGCGCTGAGAGTTGTTCCCGCCAGCACGGCGACAGGTCTATTCCAAGTGATGGTGGGCGTAGCCTTGCCGATGCTCAGTGTATGCGTGGAGTCACTGCTGGCGGAAAAGAGCGTCGTGCCAATGAACCTTGCCTCGAGCGTATAATTTCCCGCTTTCGTGCCTCCAGGAACCAGAAAGCTGACACTGGTGTGCCCCTGCGCCACTGGCAGCGAGGTCACTGGCGCTCCTACGCCACCTGCCGTGAATACTACACTCCCGCCAGACACGCCTCCACCTGTACTTGACACCGTCGCGGTCAAGCTCACCGATTGATTTGCTGGACTGTACACAAGATTGGCGCTCGATGAGACTACTGTCGTGGGGGATGGGGAAGAACCACTCGAGCTGCCATAGATCGCCCTGCGAAGATCAGCGGCAGGCCGCAGAAGTTGTGTAGGCGGTTCCTGTGGAGTCGTGGTTTGCTGCGAATAGAAAGAATCGATGGCCGCTTCGTAAGCCTGTAGCGCTGCCTTTGATTGTCCGAGACTGTTTAACAGCCTTCCCTTCAGCTCCAATGCTTCGACAGAATTAGGAAATTGGATCAGCAATTGATCCAGGTCCGATAGGGCCTGTGTGTCGTTCCCGAGGAGATGCTCTGACAGCACCTGCGATTCCAGTTGTTGCTCCATTTGATCGGCCGTTGGGTTGGTTGGTGCAGTTATCTGAATCAGCGCGCCGTCACTCAAAGCGCTGCCATTCCATCCGTTGCTTCCGGCAGATGTAGTGGTATCAAGAACAGCCTGAACCTGATAGCTCCCAGGCACAATCTTCTTGGCATCGAACGGCTCCAGGACCCACTGTAAGATTCCAGTTTGTTGAGCATCGAGCGTAAGGGCACCTGGAGGCGAAACCACCACCTGCAGCGGCCAAGCCGTCGCGACTCCGGAACTATCCGTAACGAGAATCTGCACGGTGTTGCCCCAACTGCCCGATTTCGGGTTGATCACTACTGGGGTGACACTTTTCGCAAAAATATTCGGGTGAAACAACACAGCGGTGAAAATGAGCGCTTCTCCCTGCAGCACTACCGGTTCCGGTTGTCCATTCACCGACAAGGAGACGTTCGGGATCGGAGTTGCGGGCTGCGATTGAGCACGGCAGAACGAAGCACTCCATAGGCCGCAAACCGCAAATAATGCAATTAGGCGAACCAGACGGATTGTGAAAGTTGCCAGCATTGAAATCTCCTCCAGTTTGGTTGGCTATGGTGCGGGACAAGCCTGAGTGCTTTTTCGGCTAATTGCAGCGTGAAGATCGTTTACGTCTACCTGCTTGGTACACTCACCTCGATTGTCGGTAGAATCCGCATCTCCGTACCGTGACAAAGGGCCAATGCCTGTTTGGTGTGTTGCTGCGTCGTTGACCGCCGTACCTTTCACTACATCCGTGAGTTGGTAGCCGGTGACTTCGCTGACTTGATATCTGACCTTGGGGAAACCTAGAGGAATGTATGCATCAGCTGCATCGTATCGCATCAGGCAGTCCTGATCACCACTGTGTTGATCACCTTGCTTAACAGTTCCGGCACATAAGTGATTTCCCACATCTATAACCACGCCTCTCGGTAGCGGAGGACAATTATCGTTGTCCTGGGCACAGGCCTGTAACAGGCCGAGTTCGTAGGGGGTGTAGGTAATTCCTGACTTGGGGTCATCTGTTTCATTCAGGAGTACCGTGACCGGCACGCCGCCGCTGGCGTTTTGATCCTTGGCGGGTGTCGCTGTTTCCCAAACTTGGCCGTTTTTGTCCGCATACCAAGTGACATTCCCCAAGTCCCACTCACCGTGATGCCAAACATTTACAGAGTGTGCCAATTCATGTGCCACAGTCGCTGTAAAATAGTTGTCTCCCGGTGCTCCGCCCGATTCCGGTCTCAGGATGCTAGGAGCAGTTGCAATGTTTATCTCCTTGATATCCCGTGGGAAACCGGGCCCGCCAACGGCTTCTGATGCCTCGACACCCTTTTTCCAATGAATGTAGAGCGCATGCTGTCCTGAAGTCAGGGAGTTCTGCAGGTGAGGCCCTTGGGTGTGATTGAAGTTAATGATCCGATCGGGGGCCATCTCACTTCTAGAAAGACCGCGATAGTGAACGTTTAAACCGGTCACCGCACGAAACTTCTCTATTCCCAATTCCCCCGGCGTGAGAAGAAAGCTCGAAACAAACAAATCCTTCTTCTTGGGGTCCCCCTCGACATGCTTGCAGGCAGAACTGGGGTTCTTTTCCGGAACTACCGGTCCGCCGTTGCGGATACATCCCATGTAAAATCCGCGGTACTCCTCATAAAGCGTGAATCCGTCTCCAGTTTGCCCGTTGCCAACCGGATCATTCTCCGAATCATCGTTGTCCGGCGTTTGAAGCGATATGTTGTTCGCGGTCTTCCAACTGTCCGCAATGAAGGAATTTGCCTGGCGCTTCGGAAGGAGAATGTCAGTTTTGGTATCTCCCTGGAAATGGCCATTGATTTTGGCTCCGTTAACGGTTGCCACCACCGTAAGCGTGGCCCAGCCACCCCAATCGTGGGAAACCAGATAGGCGGTTGAACGGGACGGATCGACGGGGAGGAAATCTGCAACGGTGTTTTCTGAACTGAGATTGGCTAGCGGATTAATCACGTCGTCAAAAGTGATGTCGGGGCTGCCACTAGCTGCGCTGGAGGCAGGCCAGTTCAGGGCAACCCCTGATTCACGCGAGGGGTTGATGAGAGAATAAGTTAGCTTCTCGGGCATAACGGTGGACGGTGCACCGGTATCCTTATTCACAAGCTTGGCATCAACTTCCAAGAAGTGCAGGCCGCTTACGGGATCAACTCCGGCGTCCTTCTCGGTCTTGCCACCTGCAGGCCGCCACGTCTCATAGTTGGGAATCGAGACGATAAGATCCAGGTTCAAAGGCGTCGGGACCAGATTCCAGGTAATCGTCCAAGAGACGGGAGGATCATTGATGAGTTCAAAACCCCCGACATCCTGGTAGCTTACGCTGCCGGAGAGGGTTAGCCCCGAACTAGGCAGCTTGATGCCGGAAACCAAGTACGGTCTGCGCGGGCCGTAGAGAAATGAATCCCAGATGAAGGTAGGTTGCTTCGAGCCATCGCAAAGCGTTGTATCGAACTTTAGAGCGTTGACGGCGGTGTTCATGTTCACTTGATAGGTTCCGGCAAATGGATCGATGACCAGTTCGGCGTTTTCGGGGTAGGTGCCGTTGAGCACCTTGAAAGTATCTACTCTCACTCCGCACTTGAGGACTGGGGTGTCTACCTCATCGTTTATGGTCACTGAATAGCTCTTGATCCCACCGACCCCCGCGATCCAGTTAAGTGGAATGCCGGTGAAACAGCCATCTCCGGCTGGGTTGTCCGTGGTGAAGCTGACCGTAGCGGACTGGTCTATTTTTTCAGTGCTGCCGTCACCTCGCACAACTTGTCCGGTGCCCTGCAAGGAAATCGTCCCCGTCCAGGAAACCTGGTTTATCCATGGCGCGCAGTTGGGTGGCTGTTGCGCATTCGCCTTCCCGGCTAAAAGCGAACACATTCCGATCCCAATCACTAGCGCCGCGACGAACAATCTTGTAGAACTGGCAACTCTCATAAGTTCCTCGATCTCCGCCCATTAGGGATTGATTCCGTTATCACGAATTTCACAGATTCTTCTAGTGAGTCTAGGGTGGCCAGATTTCTTCACGCAGTGGGCATCGGGGCCATCGTGAACCGGACGTTTCCGGTGTCGTCTGAGTAAGAGGTGTGTAACCGGTAGGGACTACTGGCAAAGCACTGGAAGTCTCGATGGGCAAGACACAGTCGCCGCCGGGTCCACCTCGTGGCAATACCATCAAGCGGGGCCGCAAACCATCCAAACGACAGCCATGACTGCCTTGCATTCGCTTTCATCGCTGGTCCTCCGGGAAAAATTCAGTCTCTCAATCCATTCCCCATTACGAGCGCCCACGGGGCTGTAGTTCGACGGGTTCAGCAAGGGACTTTGCAAAACCCTCGCTTCGCAGAGGCGCAGAAAGGGGCGGACTTCTGATCCGCCTCTTTTGACTTACACATGCGGAAAAACGCGGCGAATCGGCTCACCAAGACCCAAAATTGTTCAGAGAATGTGATCTGTCCTTCTAAGTCAAGGCTTTTCAAGCTTTTCAAGCGAATTGACAACTGGGGAGGAAGCCCCTATTCTTCGACTCAACTCGTTCATCCCCGCGACGGACGGAGCACCCGTGCCGAATGAAACTCCGAGTGAAGTAACGCTCCTATTGTCCCGCTGGCGCTCGGGGGACCAGGAAGCGCTGGATGCCCTCATGCCACTGGTCTATGAGGAATTGCGCCGCCTTGCTCGCCACTACCTTAAGCTTGAACGCCCTGGTCACACGCTACAAAGCACCGCTCTGGTCCACGAAGCATATGTGCGAATGCTCGGCCAGAACCCGCCGGAGTGGAAGAGCCGAGCCCACTTTTTCGGAGTTGCCGCCCGTCTCATGCGGCAGATCCTCGTGGATCACGCCCGCAATCACCAAGCGGCCAAGCGTGGTGGACACGCGTTGACGCTCACTCTCAGTGAGGATCTCGTGGGCCGCAGGGGAAAAGACTTGGACCTCATCGCACTGGACGACGCTCTGAATAGGCTGGCGCAGTTGCATCTTCAGCAGAGCCAGATTGTGGAGCTTCGTTTCTTCTCCGGCCTTACAATTGACGACACCGCAGAGGCGTTGGGAATTTCTTCGGCTACGGTAAAGCGCAGCTGGACAACGGCGAGAGCATGGCTTTTCCGAGAGATGAATCGGAGTGCCCAGGCATGACTCCCGAAAAATTGGAAAGAGTCGCGGAGATCCTGGAAAATGTGATCGCGTTGGATGCGGCGCAGCGGAATCAGTTGCTGGAGGAAGCGTGTGCTGGCGATGATGAGCTGCGGCGCGAAGTTGAATCTCTCCTTGATTCACACGCGCAGGCAGGCAGCAGTTTTCTCAACACTCTAGTCGCCGGCACGGGACAAAGCGCCACTCGCCTTTCCATTCGGCCCGGCAGCGGAATCGGGCCCTACAGGATCGTAGAAGAGATCGGTCACGGTGGCATGGGTGACGTCTTTTCCGCCGTGCGGGCTGATGGACAATATGAAAAGAAAGTAGCAATCAAGCTCGTTCGCAGCGGCTACGATACGGAGTCCATTCTGGAGCGATTCCGCAATGAACGCCAAATCCTGGCCGGCCTCGACCATCCGAACATCGCCAAGCTACTCGACGGCGGCACCACCCCTGACGGGATTCCGTACTTGGTCATGGAGTTGGTGGAAGGCTGCCCCATTGACGCGTATTGCGACGCGCGCAAACTCAACATCACCGCGCGGCTGTACTTGTTCCGCAAGGTCTGCGGGGCCATGCAATACGCGCACCAGCATCTAGTGATTCATCGAGACATCAAGCCCAGCAACATTCTCGTGACGGAAGGCGGCGTTCCGAAGCTACTCGACTTCGGCATCGCGAAAATCCTCGACGCCTCAGGCGCTGCGGAGACGACATTGCTCCGTCCCATGACGCCAGAATATGCCAGCCCCGAACAGCTTCGTGGCGAACCGATCACTACCGCCACCGATATTTATTCGCTCGGGGTCGTGCTGTACCAACTGCTCACCGGCCGTTCTCCCTATCGTCTTGAGACACGCACTCCGGCAAAATTGGCGGAAGCCATTACGCGCAACGAACTCGAGCGGCCTAGCACCTCCGTGCAACGCATGGAGGGCGTTTTGGAAGGTGGAGCGATGCGCGAGCTGACTCCGCAAATCGTCAGCAATGCCAGAGAAGCGTCGCCCCTGCGTCTTCAACAACGACTGCGAGGCGATCTTGATTTCATATTGCTGAAAGTACTGCGGAAAGAGACCGCTCGGCGTTACGTGTCGGTTGATCAATTCTCCGAAGACATTCGTAACCACCTGGACGGGCTTCCGATCATCGCGAGAAAAGGGACATGGACGTATAGAGCAGGCAAATTCATTCGACGGCACAAAGCTGGTGTCGCCGCTTCAGCTATGATCCTTGTGACACTCGTCACCGGCTTCATCGTGATCTTGCGCGAAGCACGGATCGCAGAAGCTAATCGCCAGCGCGCCGAGAAACGATTCAATGAGGTTCGAAGTCTGGCCAATTCCCTCATCTTCGAGGTGCATGACTCTATTGCTACGCTTCCCGGCGCCACGCAAGCACGCAAGCTGATTCTGGAAAAATCGCTCAGGTACCTTGATGTACTCTCGCATGAATCCGGTGGGGACATTTCCTTGCAGCGGGAACTTGCGGCCGCCTATGAACGAGTAGGCAGCGTCCAAGGGAACGCATTCGAGGCTCACCTCGGAGATCCGGCAGCTGCCTTTGCCAGTTATCGCAAAGCATTGTCTATTCGGCAGGCTGTAGCGGCGGCGCTGCCGTACAACGCGCCGGATCAGATTGCGCTGGCCCGTATTTATCGGTTGGTTGGCGAAGTGCAGTGGATTTCTCTTTCGGACACGAGTGGATCTCTGGACAACTTGAAGAAATCCTGCGCCACAGCACAGTTCGCGGCAAACCTCGCACCGCACGATCAGACAATCCTCATTGAACTGGCCGAATCATTCGAAAAATTGGGAGATGTTCAGGCAGGAAACGGACCGCGGGGCAGTGCGGGAGAAATTCAGGAAGGGCTGCAAAGCCACCGCAAAGCTCTCGAGGTGTTGCAACAGATCGCTAGCCGCTCGCATGGAGTGACCGATTCACTCCGCGACCTTGCGCGCGCATACCTAGCTGTCGGTGACGACCTCGTCAAAATTGGTGAGCGCGACCAGGCTCTGGTGAACTATCGGAAGGCGATGGGAATCTTGCAGCCACTGGCGCGGGATTCTAACAACACGTTGGTTCTGCGCCGGCTAACTTCCTGCTATTCCCGCATCGGTGACGCGCTAGTCCTGAGTGGTAAACCAGAGGAAGCCATTGAATATTTTCAGAAACAGTTTCATCTGTCCGAGCCAATGGCGATGACGGATCCCAGCGATGTGGACTTAAGGACAAGAGTCATCCTTGCGCGCGCCAGTATAGGCAACGCTCTTGTAGAGGCAAACCGGCCGCGCGAGGGACTGGGAGTTCTGAGGCGCTCACTTGCGGAGGCGGAGAAGCTTTCCGAGTCCGCAGGAGATTCCTATGACCGGACTATATTGGCGTTTGTCGAAGTGTGGGTGGGTGAAGCGGAAGAGAAAATTGGAGATTCGAGCGAAGCCCTGAAGTATTACGCACGGGCGCTTGAACGGTACTCGACGATTGCAAGGGCAGATCCCCAGGATATGGAAGACACTCTGAATACGTCGGCAGTCAGCGGCCATCTTGGGCGTGCCTTATTGCGTAAAAGCGAGCTGAACGAAGCTGCCGAGCGATACCAGAAGGCCGTAGAAATGGCGTTGTCTGCCTCTATTGCGGATGCTGAAAACATGGAAGTCCTTTATGCCCTCGCAGATGCCTTCGGAGGGATGGGTGATGTGGAGGCCGCAAGGGCCCAACAAGCGCTATCACTTAGCGAAAAGCGCCAACATTGGGAAGAGGCCCGGGCGAGCTACCAAAAAAGTCGGGATGCGTGGGCAAAGATTCCGAATCCCTCTTCCATCTCTCCAAACGGTTTCGAAGTTCTCGACCTTCGGCATGTCACTGCCGGTCTTGCTGGGTGCGATACAGCGCTAGCGGCTCGTCGCTAGGGCGGCTGCAACTCCGCCGAATAGCCGCGTTCCGACTGCTCCAATTGGAATCCATCTGAAAATTTTGGAAAACGTCAAATTGCCGCCAATTTGCGCGTTTTTAGGCTTCTACGACAAGCTTCCCAAGCTGTCGCTGGCAAACCCTAACGCGCTGAGCTGGCGGCATTTAGTTGAAATAAAATTAGTGGCAATTGGAAAATGATGAAAAATGGAACCGCTTGTGATCCGAACTTCCCTTGTAACTCGCGAAAAATTGCTTGCGGTCTCGGCGGCATGGGGACTCCCAACGCACGACTTGAAAGGGCGTCTCCAGTCGCGATCTCTTGCTGAGAACTTGACTCCATGGCGTGCCGTTGTACGGGTAAAGAGTCTGCTGCGCTCCGTCCTTGTCAATCTCCGGACGAAAATAGCCTTGTTGGTAGAGGAGCCCCACTCCAACGACGGGCACGCTGAGGTCGCTGGCAGCTTTGAGCTGATCACCGGCCACATTACCGAGCCCACCTGAGTAAATGCGCAGCGCTTCGCTCAACATGAATTCCATGCTGAAATACGCGACGCAAGTCAGAGGTGCTTGCGGATGCTTTTGCTGAAACCACGCGGGCGTCTCTGCTGCGTGACGCTTAGCTCGCAAAAGATCATCAACGCTCTTACGGAAAGCAGGATCGGCAACGACGCGCTCGAGTTGGTCCCGCGAAACCGTCTGCAGGACAACCCAAGCATTTTGAGTGAGCTCCCACAGTATCGGATCAAGGGTGCGCCACACTCCGTCCGTGGCATGGTTCCAGGACTAGCGCATGTCCAGGGCAAGCTTTACCAGGGAATTGAACCCCTCGACTTCCGTGGGTAGGAGGCTATAGATCGGGTGGCTGACGCGAGTTTGTTTGCTCATGGTTTCAGCCGATCGTCTTCTCGAAGAGGGGGGACTCGAGGTCATCCTCTGCCTTCCTTCCTTCCTTCCGAATCGGGCGTCCGGGCCACCGGGAGTGATCAGATCGAGACGCCTGCAATTCAGGCCAAATGGACTGTCGGCCAAAAAAACGCCAGCGGGCAAAGCCCGAGGAGAGAGCCTTACCCATACAACTCGAAGGAAAGTTGAACTTTTGCCTCTGCTGCCGCTTCGCGGGTCATTGGAAGAAGGTCGCTGTCGTGACTTGGAGAACTCATAAACACACATCCTGCGGAAGAACTTGTCCGCCAAGGCAAAGGATTCACGATCTGGGTTGTGGAATAATGTCGGAGACGCCGCCCTACTAAAAGACAGTGGCAGAGGTTTTGCGATTCCCGGCGAACCCAACTCGACCTATTCATCACTCGCCAGCCACGTTGGCAATTTCGATTTCGAGGCGGCACTTAATTCGCTACTAGTCACAACCGCGCGGCTATCTCTCAAACTTGAGTGAAATAATGGCTCAGTGGAATCGAATCAGGACTAATTGAAGGGTGTTTATACGAGAAATCTTGGCGACATATAGTGGTCTATTGCTATATCGCGGCAATCGAGTCTAAAAAATGAGGATTATGATGTTTTCTATAAAAGCAATAGTCTTAGTCGGCGCAATTCTATGGCGGGACGTGATCTCGCTGGTGGGTCTGCCTGACTGCTGAATCCTTTTGATCGGAATTAATTGATGAATTTTCTTCAGATAACGAACACGGTATATGGCTCGTTGCTAACACCATAGCCAGAACTTGGATGAGCGCCCGCAGATGCGAACTGCACTTGATCAATTCTTCCGCTTTCGGCCATGCGCGCTCGTCACTCTGCGTTGTGAACGTGCCACGGTGTTGCTTTGCGTTAAGATGGAAGTCAGGGCATCGATGAGCGCTTGACCGCTGCCGCGTAATTCGTGCAACCGTTGTTGTACAACCCGTTCTAAGGCGTGACGCCCTTTTGGTAGCAGCGTGACCCAGACTTGCCGCTGGTCGCGACTGCCACGGGAACGGCGGACATAACCACCGTCTTCCAAGCGATCGATCAAACCTACGGCGCTATGGTGCCTCAATAGCAAACGATCGGCCAATTCTCGGATAAAAGCTTTGTGATGAGGAGAGAGTCCGCGAATAGCGAGGAGCATTTGGTACTGTTGAGGCTCGAGGCCTGCTGCTTCGGCGGCGCCATCGCTGCCATGCAGAAACTTTCGAATGCGAAATCTAAATTCTGCTAACGCGGCGTATTCGGAGTCGTAAATAGCTCTCTTCACGGGTCAAGTATATCGCGCCACGATAGAGAAACAAGCGGGAAACGGTCAGCACAAACCCTCTTCACAATACGTTTCTCAGCCACTGAATATGTTTGGCCAATTATCGGCCGCCAACATTCTTTTGCTCGAGAATCGGTTTCTTTGCCATTTATCTGATTTGTTCGATATTTGATAGTTTTAAGGTGTGGCCTTCCGCAATTCCCCTCACCACTACATGTTCACCGGCGTGGGAGGCAACTTCATCTTGCGAGTCGAGAGCATAGACCTTCTTGTCGGCGTCATCAACAAATACGAATTTGCCTCCCTTCTTCGCGCAGCACTTGGCACATTCCTTGTCGCCAGGATGGGCGCCTGCTGCGCCGCAACGACTGTCCGTGATCCAATCCTTCCAACTGCGGTCGGCCGCGGAAGATACGACTGCCGTTGTGAGGAGGAGCACAATGATGGGGACGGCAGATCTACAATTTGTTATGCAATACTCCTGAATGATTGCTCGTCTTCGAATTATTAGTATACAGAAAAACCATTTAGATTTGATCCCGCCTGCATGATCGCGCGTTCGGACAAATCGATTGAACTTCGTCAAACCCAAATGCTTTTCCAGCTAAACGTTGGAATGTTTCCTGCAACATGCTGTAAAGTGACCACATGAGGCCATAAGGTTACGAGCCATGGACAACCTAGCTAAATTCCCAACACTAGTTTTAGTTTTCTCTTTCGCTGCCATGTGGCTTTCTGCGCGGACCGGGCTCTCCTACCGCAAACGGCAACCGAACTTGGAGGATTCCAAGCGCCAGGATCTAGACCTAATCGTGACTGCCACATTGACAATGCTCGGCCTCATCATCGGATTCAGTTTATCAATGGCAGTCAACAGGTACGATCAGCGGAAAACCTACGAAGAGGCTGAGGCCAACGCGATTGGAACAGAGTACGTCCGGGCGGAGCTACTGCCTCAAGCCGACGCATCGAGAGTGCGTGTTCTTTTGAAGGAATATCTCGACCAACGAATCTTGTTTTATCAAACACGCCGTGAACGTCAACTTCTGGAGATCAATGCCCACACTGCTCGACTGCAAAGTGAACTTTGGTCGTTAGTCAAGACTCCCGCTACGGCTGAGCCGACGCCTGTTCTAGCTCTAGTCGTGTCCGGCATGAACGATGTGTTGAACTCGCAGGGATACACGCAGGCCATTTGGTGGAACCGTATCCCACCTGGGGCTTGGCTCCTAATGTTTGTGGTTGCCATCTGCTCCAACCTATTGGTCGGCTATGGTGCACACTACGCCAGAGGGAGATCTACGAGATTGTTAGTGTTACCGCTTGTCTTAAGCATCGCGTTTTTCGCCATTGCAGATATTGACAGCCCGCGATGGGGTATCATTCGTGTTTCGCCACAAAATTTAATAAGCCTCTTTCAGTCCCTACATACGCAATAGTCGGAAACAAGTTACCCATCGTGGCAACCAGGGGCAGGCTCCCGACTAGCCTGGCAGAAATTGTAATAATTAAGATGAACGATTTACACGTTATATCTCAGTAGCCTGAGTCGAACGTGCGGCTGAGAAAGCCGTCCCGCTTTAATAGGCGGAAAGTATTTCCGCTCCGATCGAAGATAAGTTTTTACATGCCGGTCTTGCTACCGAAACAGTGAACTGTCAGTGCCTTCGTGGGGTATATATCTTCCGACATTGTGGCGCTATACCTGCCAAGGTTCGTACTGAAGTGATGCAATCGTTATTTGAATTGAGTCCCAATTCTAGATAGTATTCCACTAGATTCTGCTTGGCTTTCTCCATTTCGGATTTAAACTTAGTAACCCACCCTCTTTTCTTATAAGTCACCACTCCTCCACGTGAGCCGCATTCCTCCTTCCCCATCTTGTACAATATATCGCAGTACGATATATGCTCGGACTCGGCCTTCTCTTGTTACCTGGCGCTTTCGCTCCGCTGTACACGGGAAGCTGAACCTCCAGGAGGACTCGCATGACTCAGGTTTACCGCCCGTACTTTCGTGTTGTGCTTATCACCACATGCTCTGTGGCATTCTTCATTGCCAGCTGCTCGAAGAAGCCCGTCAGTAAATCCGTCGCCACCAATGCGCCACCTGCCACCGCTGTGAAGCCCACGGTCACGATTTCTACCGACCGCCCTTCTGTCAATCAGGGTGAAGCTGCGCACCTCTCTTGGACTTCCACCGACGCTCAGAAAGTTTCCATCGCTCCCGTAGTAGGAGCCGTCGCGCCCCAAGGTTCCGTCACTGTCAAGCCTACCGAGTCCACAACCTATTCGATTATCGCTTCCGGCCCCGGCGGCAACGCCGCTGCCAGCGTGAGCATCTCCGTCACAGTTCCCGCGGTCATAAGTGAAGCCCCGCAAACTCCTTCTCTAGATCGGCTCTTCCTCGAAGAAGTTCGAGACGCCTATTTCAACTATGACTCTGCCGAAATTCGTCCCGAAGCTCGCGAACCATTGCGGAAAACCGTCGACTTCCTTAAAAAATATCCTTCCATGCGCGTCACCATCGAGGGTCATTGTGACGAACGAGGTTCCACCGAATACAACCTGGCCCTGGGGGATCGCCGCGCCAACGCCGTTATGCAATACCTGGTCAGCCTCGGCATTTCCGCCCAGCGTTTCAACGCCGTCAGCTTCGGCAAAGAAAAACCCTTTTGCATGCAGGCCAGTGAGGAATGCTATGCGCAAAATCGCCGAGGCCACTTCGCCCAACTGAAGTAGATTACTTCTGTAGCCATGGCAAGGGTGCCGGGAGGCCAGCTTCGTCCTTTTTTTTGGCGGTTCTCCTCTTTATTCCATTACTCGGTTTTTCTGTGGATCGAACTACATGCAACTACTCTCGTAGAATGGTCGATATATTCCAGCCTAGCTGACTGTTTACAAATAAGCTTTTAATTCAAAAAAGTCCGGTGGTGTAAATAGGCGACGATCAGGTAAGCAGGCGCTTCACCAACTTAAGAACTAGGTCAAAGGCTCTCGCTTCCATACCGACAAACTCAACACCGATACCCCTTCCCAAAGTGAAAGAGCGGACGGCTGCGAGAATGCGGATCTCACCCTCCGGCACCGAAAAGAGCAACTCGAGCCGAGTGCCAACTGGGATAGCTTCGTAGGTCACAAGTAAAGCACCTGAAACACTGAAGTCTTGAGCGCGCAGTGTGGTGCATCGATTATCGAGTTTGCAGTAAACCCAAAGTCCAACGGGTGTGGGGATGCGCTGATTGTTCCTTCTCTCAAAATGGGATCGAGGTCTCATTTTATGCATCAAGATTCAGTGGCTTCATCGATAAAGCCCTCACGCCCAGCTATAGACGCGTTGCTGCAGTTTCATCTGGGTTTCGGCGCAAATAGCTGACAATAAATTTGCTGATCACTCGCAACCGTCTAGCGCTGCCTCTAAATCGCGACGAGATTGATTGGCGTGTCATCCACAATCAATAGCGAGGTTTGTGTCACTTGAGCCATTATTTCACTCGATTTTGAGAGCTAGGCGCGCAGCAATGTCTGAAAGCGACTTGAGTGCTGCCCCGAAATCGAAATTGCCTACGAGGCCCGCGAGAGTACTTATTTCCGTTTCGGTCAGTACCCGGGAGAGAGCAGGGCGCACGTCGATGATGAAATCGGCAGCATCACCATCGTCATTCTTGAGCAATTTGTTCAAGTGGGATAACGATTCCCTCACAGTGGCGGGATCCGCGGAAGCCTCGACAGTCACGGCCGGAGTAGGCAGTGCGGATCGGATTGCCCCCACGACAGCATCGAATGTGGGCGCAAGCAACGCTAGTGCCTCATCAACGCCATGACTCGTCGTAATCGCGGTTTCCGTCTTTCCCGCCAGCTCTGCTAAGGAGGTCGCCCCAAGATTAGCGGCGGCACCTTTTAACGAATGCGCCGCACGCGCGGCAGTCAAGGTATCACCCGCTGCTAGGGCGCTCCCAATTTCCTCAAATCCTCCTGCGGATGGCTCTGCGAATTTACGTAACAGCGACTCATATCGTTTTCGATTGCCGCCGGTTCGCCTTAGCGCGGACCTGGTGTCGATGCCAGTGATCTCCAGGGAGTCGGAGTCAGGAATGCCAGGCGGCGCGGGCTGTCCTACCATTGCAGTTACGCTGTTACTCTTTGAGCTGTTTGGTGTGCGGGGCTTAATCCAGCGTAGCAACGTAGCGAAGAGTTCATCGGGGTCGATGGGCTTCGAGACATGATCGTCCATGCCAGCCTCAATGCACTTTTCGCGGTCCGTGGCCATCACATTGGCTGTCATGGCAATTATGGGTAGCCTGCGCAGTTCGGGGTTGGATCGGATCGCCTTGGTCGCTGCAATTCCATCCATCACTGGCATTTGCATATCCATGAGTACGAGATCATATTCATGTTTGCTTACCATTTGGACGGCAACTGCTCCGTCTTCTGCTAGTTCAATGGACAGGTGGGCATCCTCGAGTAGTCCTAGGGCGACCTCGCGATTGAGCTCATTGTCTTCGACGAGCAATACACGTGCGTCGCGCAGCTGAGAAAGATTCAGAGTGGGGCTAGCGGGGACATCGAAGACCTTCTGTTGTTCTGTAGAAAGAACTTCAACGGCAGAGTCGAAGAGCATGGATGGTGTGACGGGTTTAATCAGGACGTTTGCGAAGGCATTGTCCTCGGCTTGTTTCAGAACCTCTTCCCGGCCATATGCGGTAACCATAACCAATTGCGGCCTGACAGCAAGGTTGGGCAGCGCGCGGATGCGTTTGCCTGTTTCGATACCGTCGATACCCGGCATCTGCCAGTCGACAAAAGCGATCTCATAGGGCTCGCCGATTTCAGCGGCCTGCCGCACCATCTCTACACCTTCCAGTCCCGACGGCGCCTCATGCACAATGAAAGTCATACTGGAAAGCATGCTCGACAATACGGCGCGCGCTTGCGAATTATCGTCGATGATCAGCACTCGTCGCCCGCGCAGATCTGGCCTGGCAGCACGACGCGAAGAAGCCGCACCATTGCCAAGTCGCGCTGTGAACCAAAACGTGCTTCCGCTTCCCACTTCACTTCTTACGCCAACATCGCCTCCCATTAGTTGCGCCAATCGCTTGGAAATCGCGAGACCCAACCCTGTTCCGCCGTGCTGGCGCGTGGTGGAAGCATCAGCCTGTTCAAAAGCTTGGAAGAGCCGCCCCATCTGCTCTTCAGTAAGACCAATTCCAGTGTCACTCACCGAAAAGCAAACCAACTGGCCATTCTCGTCTTTTTCCTGGACCTGGGCTTTTACGACAATCTCTCCGCTCTCCGTAAATTTCACGGCATTGTTGCAGAAGTTGATCAGGATTTGACCCACCCGCAGCGGGTCGCCCTTCAGTTGCGTCGGGACTGTGGGGTCGATGTCGAAAATAAGCTCTAACCCCTTCGCCGACGCTTTCTCAGAGATAAGATTGCTTACATTCTCCAGCACCTTCTCCAGATCGAAGTCGATATTCTCGACCGATAATTTTCCAGCCTCGATCTTCGAGAAATCCAGAATGTCGTTAATGATGCCCAGCAAGTGCTGGCCAGACATTTGGATCTTCCGCACATAGTCTCTTTGCCTAGGATTGAGTTCAGTCCTCAACGTCAAATGGGACATGCCAATGATCGCATTCATCGGAGTACGGATTTCGTGGCTCATATTTGCCAGGAAATCCGCTTTAATCTTGGTGGCTTCCTCCGCCACCTCCTTTGCTTTTCGAAGTTCCACCTCAGTTGCTTCTAGCGCCTGGTTGATGGCCTCCAGTTCCTCTTTCCGTCGGCTAATCTGCCTTTCCGAAGCGGCCAGATCTTCCGCTTGAGCCCGTGTTCGTTCTAGGAGTTTTCTGGTCTCTATGTTTCCCGACAAGACCTCTGCACTGAGGGCGAGGGAAGGCAAAAGCGCATCAAGGAGAGCCTGCTGACGTTCGGTTAGTGCTGAAACGGGAGCCAGTTCGATGACAGCGTTGACGAAGTCCTGGTTGATCACAGGTAGAAATAGCAATTCGGTTGGCTTCACTGTCGCCATGCCGGCGGTGATTTGTACCTCAGCTCCGGCGATCACGGTGAGTGTTCTCTTCTCGGCGGCGGCTTGTCCTACAAGTCCTTCGCCGAGTGCAAATTCACGTGGACTCCCTGCATCGCTGATTGCAAATGCACCGGCACGGACGTATCGCTTCTGGCTTTCGTCCGTGACATACAATGCGCCGTAGATCAACGGGATGGATTCGGACAACTGGGAAAAGAGCGTGCTGGCGAACGCTCCAAAATCTTGAACCGCTTGGACGCTTCGCAACAGCGATCCTACTTCACCCTTCACCCACCCCTGGGTCTCACGCTCTCGGGCGCCCTTTTGGAGCGTTCGTAGGGCTCGGCCGATTTCGCCGATCTCATTCCGGCGATCCAGATAAGGGATGGATTGGTCCAGCTTGCCATCGGCAAGGTCCTGAATGCTGCCGCGCAAGGTCAATAATTCCTGAACAACTTCTGTTTGTATAACATAGAAAGCAGCCGCGTACGATAAAAGCAGGCCGAGGCCGATGACCAGCCAAGTAATCATAATGGCGCGGTGAGTCTGGGTCGTAAGGTCGTTGGATTCTTGATCGACCGACGCTCGCAGCTCGTCCACCAAGTCGATAGAAGCTTGTCGTGCTTGGTACAACTCGGCATCGACCCCTCCGCGCATTAGATCCATAGCCTTTTCGTTGTTACCCGCCAGGGCTTCCACGCGAACGGGGCGCGAACGGGTTACGGCTTTCTCGAACAAAGCTGCTGCTGCTTTTATTTCGCCAGCGCGACTGGGGCTTTGCCGAAGGGATTCGGCCAAAGTAACCTGTTGATCCGCTTGTACAGTGTCCAGTTCTTTATCGAGTGCCCGAACGCGCTCACGATCCTTCTCGGCGATCAAGTTGTACAAGACCATGCCAAACCGCATCGAATGTGACCGCTGCGTGGTGACCGTCTGCAATGACTTGACGTCATTGTCTAGCAACTCGCCATATTTCGAATCGATCGACTTGATTTGGAAGGTTGCATAGAGACCCGCCAGGGCCACCATTAACGCCAGCGGAACCATGGCGATCATCAGTTTTCTTCGAAGCTTCAGATTTGTTAAGAAGCGGATCATGGAGGGGCTCCAGTGAAAGTCAAAACTTAAGGCCGGATAGGAGATATTGCACTCTGATTCTGCGGTGAACTATTCGAGACAGCTGTGACGGACGGGCATTTTCTTTAACCCAGTCAACCCTACCACACGAAAATATTGGCGATGGATGATTTATTGAACGCCCGGAGCTCCGCGATCGGCCTAGACCCGCTTCGACCCAGGAGGGACCACGATGCGAATAAGCTTCAGCAGGTTGATGGCTAGACTGCTCAATTGTCAAAGAACCAAAGGGGACCAATCTTACTAATCGAGTTATAGGAAACATGAGCATCCAGTGCCAGCACAAAAAACATTGCACTCCAAGCAGAAAGCACTGTGGTCGGCCATGAAATTTCGTTTCAGGTTCTTCCAATCTTGACTCGAATCATTTCAAGTGAGTATTTTCCGATTCTAGTTGTCTTCGAAGCATGTACCGAAAGCTAACTCGAAGTAACTATCAGTTTTCATTCTCTGTGCCTATGCCGTAGGATTCCAAAATATCTTGCTTGAGCACTACACCTTCGAGTTTGTGCATGTCCGCGCGACTCACAACAGGCAAGAGATCGAATCCAGATTTACCCATGCGTTCTAGGGCCAAGTGAGACGACTGATCGGCGTGAAGATGAGGAAACGCTTGCGGCCTGATAAGCTCAGAAAGCAGCATGGACGTTCCGTGCTCTTTCTGTGCGCGTTCGAGCCTGCGCTTGCTCGTCATTCCCACGACACCACGGTGATCGCACACTGGCCAACAGGTTTGTCGACTGGTCAGTGTTAGTTGGAGAGCATCGGCTACAGGAAGCATTGCCGACAGAGTCTCCGTCGGCGAACGCATCAGTTGACCCACTTGATGCCCTCCTTTCGGGTGACGTGTCTCGTCGCTCGGTAGATGAATACCATCCTGATGAGCCAAAACCTCGTAGATGGGTTTCGGTTGTAGCCGCGACGAGATGAAGAAACTCACTAGATTCGAAATCATCAACGGAACGATGATCGAATAGTCGCGCGTGATCTCAAAAATCATGACGACGGAGGTCATCGGCGCCCTTACGATCCCGGCAAATGCTGTTCCCATGCCGACGAGTGCATAGCCCCCTGGGGCCGCGACATACGTAGGCAGTAAACCGTGCGCAACGTTGCCGACGATTCCACCCAGCATTGCCCCTAGAAACAAGCTAGGCCCGAAAATGCCGCCAGCATTGCCTGAGGCATAGCTGGTTGTTACGGCCAGAAGCTTGAGGACCAGGAGCAGGACCATCAGCCTGACCGCCATCCTGCCGTTCAACACCTCACCGACATGTTTATAGCCAACACCTAGCACTTGGGGTACGAACCAGCCCATTATGCCAACCGTCAAGCCGCCAGCTAGTGGTTGGAACCATAGGGTCTTTCTGGGAAATCGCAGAAAACGCGCTCGCATGCCGAGAAGAAGTTTAGTGAAGGCCACCGACACCAGTCCCCCGGCAACTCCTAGAATGCCATATACAACAAGTTCCAGCGGATTCACGAGTTGGTATTGCGGCACTTGAAACAGAGGATCATTCCCAAGCAACAGGCGCAGCATGCCCCAGGATGTAGCTGAGGCCAGAACAACTGAGCCCAGCACCGGGGCATGAAGATCCCCAACGACTTCCTCGAGGGCGAACAACACTGCCGCCAGGGGTGTGTTGAATGCAGCAGCGATCGCTGCTGCTGCTCCCACCGGCAAGAGTGCCTTCACCTTTTCGGGGCGCAATCCCAACTTTCGACCCAACACCGACGCTATTCCTGCGCCCACTTGAACTGCCGGGCCCTCGCGTCCAAGCGGGATCCCACTTGCCAATGTAGCTGACGTGCAGAAGAATTTTCCGAATACCGTGCCGAACGTAATGTGACCCTCTCGGGCAAACAGGGCAGCTTTTGTTTGCGGAACGCCACTGCCGCGAGCATCCGGGAAGTACCGGAATAACAGATAGCCCATGGCCAAGGAGCCCGTAACTGGAACCAACAGCCGACGCCAGGCAGCGCCACCTATGGGGTAGAGTCGCGCGCCAAATCGCTCCGTGATCAAGATAAAGGCAACAACGATGGCACCCACTAGTGCGCCGATGAACAGCGTCAAGACGAGAAAAACTTGTTCCTCACGGTCCTGTAATAATCGTGTCCACTGTCGAGATGGCACTTTCCACCAGATCTCGGTGGGTTGCTCTTCGGCTTCCTTCATTCTTGGATACCCTCGGGGTACTAACATGGCGCATTGATGTCTTCTTCAATTAATGTAAAAGAAAAACCCGCCGGTAGAAGCGCCGACGGGTCCCCCATTTGTTTTCAAGGATTCATAGCCTCTAACCAACTGAATCAAATCACATATGTTTGCCTTTACTTCATCTGACTCTGCACTAACGGAATCTGCGAGGACAACTGTATATCCAACAGAAGACCGAGTCGGCGGTCCAACTGAAAGAATGTTGCGGTCTTTTTCCCCGGCAACACCTGATTCACGATGGGAACATATTTCATTCTTAACCGAATGACAGAGTCTTCAATGTCTTGAGACCGCTTCAGATAACTCACAGCCTGTTCTTCTGTGATCGTACCCCACTTTTGTGCGTAGTCCTTGATCAGTGCAACCTTTGCATCGCCGATCTTCGCATACTCAGCTTGGTACTGATCGTAAACTGGCCAGAATTTTGTCGCTTCTGCAGGTGTTAATTGGAGATTCTCCGCTATCAATTGCTTTTTCTGCGATTTGATATCACTCCTCAACAACTTTATGTCCTGATCTGAAATAGTTTCTGAACTCTGCCCCGCCGTCTTTTGACCAGCAGTTGCCTGCGCCCCGAGCTGCGGACAGGACAGAAAAGACATTCCTACCAACACCGCTACCAGCTGCTTCTTCACGATTATTCTCCTTAGAAATTAGGTTCGGTAAATTGCTGCAGCTACACCAATCTCTCTGCTCTCGACTCTGGCCTGTTCATTTCTCCAAATGTCTTTGGACTCCTGCGCAATCGATGCCAATT